>NZ_JAMYXK010000002.1:1352500-1366876 GCF_024160945.1 Legionella sp. 27cVA30 | reverse complement strand
CTGTTGATTTGAGTCATAGGCTAAATTGCACCTATTTAAAGTTGAGGTGTAAACCTCCCCTTATTAGTGCCAACCTAAACTAGAGTTTTCCGACTTATTGATCCTCTCCCAAAAATTGATCCAGCCTTACCTAGAAAAACTGGCGCTTAACACCTTCTGTTTGAACTGATTTGGAGTCAAATTGTTCAATGAAGAATGAGGGCGGAAATCATTGTAATCCTGGCGCCATTCTTCAATTTTGTTTTTAGCATCTTCAAGAGATAGAAACCAGTGGCTATTCAAACATTCATCCCGAAAACTGCCATTAAATGATTCAATGAACGCGTTGTCTGTTGGTTTTCCAGGCCTTGAGAAATCCAGAGTCACGTGATTCTGATAAGCCCATTTATCCAAACTCTTTGAAATAAATTCAGGACCATTGTCAATGCGTATGGATTTTGGCTGTTTGTTCTCAAGCACCCTAAGACCTTCAAGAACGCCGACAACTTCTTCGCCTCGGATGGCCTTCCCTACATGAATGGCAAGGCATTCGCGACTAAAATTATCCACTATAGTTAATGCCCGTATTTTCTTGCCATTGAACAAGTTGTCAGCAACAAAATCCATGCTCCAGCATTCATTAAACGTAGAGGCCAGTTGCCGCTCTTCCCGGTGAGCACCTGTCACATGCCGGCGAGGGCGCTTCCTGCGAAGATTAAGGCCTTCTTCACAATAAATACGGTGAACTTTTTTATGGTTGACTACCCAGCCTTCTCGTTGCAGCAACACATGAATACGCTGATAGCCATAACGAACCCGTGTCTCAGCGATTTCCCTGATGCGGTGTCTTATAGCAGTATCTTCGCCACGGCAGGAGCGGTATTGGTATACGCTCCGGCTCATCATTAAAACTGCACAGCTCCTACGGATACTTACTCGATACCCATCCTGAAGAAAAACTGCCAGTTCACGCTTCTTACGTGGCTTTAAAGCTTTTTTGACAGAACATCCTGCAACATCTGTTTATCCAGGCTTAAATCAGCAACCAGCTGTTTCAGCCGCTTGTTTTCATCTTCCAGCTGACGCAGCTTTCTAAGGTCCGAGGCACCAAGACCACCATATTTCTTCTTCCAGATATAAAACGTCGCTTCGCTGATTCCAAGCTTCCGACATACCTCCGAAACACTCGTTCCTAATTCAACCTGCTTTAGACCAAATAATATTTGTTCTTCTGTAAATTTACTGCGTTTCATTCCAAATACCCCCTTTTTATTTAATTCATATTTCGACGTTTCAATAAGCGGACCTCATTAAGTATCTAGAAAGATTATGTGATAGCGTTTATCCTATGTCATTTGAAAAATGGTAGGAATTAGATGATAAGGATGTCATTAAGCGCTGAGGAACAATCGGCGTTGAATCGCTTAAGACTAACGAAGAATTCAAACATTGGTGAACGTGCGCATTATGTATTGCTATGCAGCGCTGGTAAATCTGTTAAAGAAATCGCAACCCAACTAAGCCGTAACGAGCATACAATTAGATTATGGCTAAATCGCTATAAAACCGAAGGCATCTGTGGCTTGGAAACTCATCAAAAATCAGGACGCCCCGCCAAGAAAGCCGTTATTATTGAATCACAACTTGAAGAATTACTAAATAACTCTCCTCAAGACTATGGCTATCAAGAGTCTGGCTGGCAGATAAGCATTTTACGTCACTGGTTTGAAAAACAAGGTTTGTCTGTTTGTGACAATACCTTGGCAAAGGCATTGAATAAATTAGGATTTGTGTACAAGCGCTTTTCAAAAACATTGCCTACAAATGCACCATCGGCTGATGAGAAAAAAATACGTATCAATGCAATCGTAGATGAGATTGGGAAATACTCCACACAGGACATTGAAATACTGTTTGTTGATGAGTCTCATTTTTCTAATCAACCATATGTTAGCCGTGGCTGGTTTAAATGTGGTGAAAAAAAGTAGTTCATACAGTTAAAAGCAGGCTGAGTAAAACTATTTTTGGCGCATTAAACATGCATACAAATCGTTTCTACTGGAAACAAGCGGATCGGGGAAGCAGCGAGCAATTTATTTGGTTTTTGCGTCAACTCCATCAAGCAAGCCCAGACAAAAAACTAATCATCATTTTAGACAATGGTTCCATACATAAAAGTAGAAAAGTACAGGCTTTTGTTAAGAAACAAGGATGGGTGGAGTTGTTTTTTCTACCACCATATTCGCCAGAGTATAATCCTATTGAGCGTTTCTGGCTTTGGTTAAAGCAGAACGTTTATGGCTGCAAATCATTTACAAAAATGGAAGATCTGATCCAACGAATACGAAAGTTAATATGGCATTTTCATGAGGGTAGGACTGTTTCAACAATTAATTTCAATTATGATGCGTATGCTACTTTATTATAGATACTTAATGAGGTCCACTTATCTTCAAATCGAGTATGCGCAGGCGATTTATGCGCAAAAGACAGGTGCGTGCCGGCATCGGGCGATTGCGTTTAAGCACGAGATGGCGAGGAGATACCCAAAGACGCCGGTGCGGGTGGTGAACAATGAGTGCCACAGTTTTGTGGAAGTGAAGGTAGGCGTTAACTGGATTGCGTGTGATTTGGGTGGTTACCCTGCGAAGCTTGCGGTTACGAATCCAGTTCCTCCTGTCAAACGGCCTGCGGAAGTTCCTGCTTCGGTTTTGCCGCAATCCCAGGAGGTTCTGCCGCAATCTCAAGAGATAATTCCGCCTTCTTCGGTGGTTATTGAAGAATTACCGGAGATACCGAGCAATCCGAATTCGTATTATGGTCGGTTTGAGACGTGGGTTAAGGAAAAGCCGCGAGTGGAATCGCTGTTGTCCTACAGCCAGCGGTTGTTGCAGCCCTTGCAGGGGAAGCGGTTGATTGATTTGGGCAGTGAGGCATCGGTTTTGGCGCTGCAATCGGCGTTGCTGTTGCACGCAAAGCGCATCCATCGCCCGGTGTATGTGATTAACTCGCCGGATGATTTGATTTGTTCAGCGCCTTATGTGGCGCGACAGGGTGAGCGGGGTGATTTAAAACGCGGTCCTGGTGGTCCGTTGCATGATTTTTTGCAAAAGCCGTATGAGGAAGGTAATCCGCCCATTCTTCTGGTGAATTACGATGCGTTTCGGCCGGAAGATTTTGTGCGGCTGAATGGGTTGATTGATGCGAAGCCGCATGCGGATGGGACGCCTTTGCCTGCTGGTGCGATGGTGATAGGGCTTATCAACACGAGCAAGCCTGATTGTTACCAGGGGGAAGATTTTTACTCACGGTTTGGGAAGGATGCGATAGAGGTGTGTCCTTTGGATGAGGCGACGCTGCTTGCCTCGCAGCGAGCGCTGCCGTTTCAGGAAGCGAATCCGACGGTGCCCAGCCATGCCATTGATTTGTACCATGGTTCGGATTGGAAGGAGCGTTTAATTGGGCGCTGGGTGTTGCAGGGGGATTCGCTTTTTTTCAAGAAAGGGGAGTTGGTCACAGCACTTGAGTCGGGTGTTTCAGTTGTCGAGATAGGCAATGGGTTGTGGGAGGATAAGGACTTCCTGCAATTTTGGCAACAGGCGTTGATTCGCGGTGCGGTTGATTGCGCGGGTGAAGTGGTTTCCTTGCCTGAGGATTTTGCTTTAATCAAGAAAGAAGGGTATGCGTGGGCGGATTGGCTGTCTTTGGTTGAGTTTAAACACGGTTTGGCGGGTGGACACCCTTCGTTAAACCCGACGTTGTTTAGCCAGTGTTTTACGCGATATCGCTGCGATGCACAAAGGAAACGCTTGGAACGTTTTTTGGACAGAATAAAAGGTTTCAGAAGAATTGCTACGCGGTATGATAAAACTGCCGCCATGTTTTTAGGTGCATTAATTGTAATAGGTATTTTGCTGTGGCTGAAACTTTAAAAACACGCCCTAGGAGACGAAATGTTTTTTGCTAAAAAAACTCAAGCATCGCCACACCTTCTGCCCAACCATTCGCTCATTGAACTGGAAAAATTAAAAAATGATTACACAGAACAATTAAGAAAAATAAATTTGCATATTTCCCACGTAGAAAACAATTTAAACGCTTTAAGTGAGCAAGTGAATGCAGAAAATATCAAGTTAATTAATTTGGAAAACAATACGACAGCCATCCAGCTAAAGGAAGAGCAAAGGATGGAAATGCTTGCCAATTATAGGCAGGATAATTCTGCCGACACTTATATGCAGCGCATGTTTCTACTCTCCCACTCACCCCAAACATCACACGACTTGGAAATGCAACAAATCAAAAAAAACATCCTGGAGCTGCAATCTCAGATTAACCTGCAAAAACAAGCTCAATACCGATATCTGCAAAACCAAAAGGATACCTTGCAAAAATTAAAGCATTTAAATGAGAAATTAACTGCACAAGATAAAGAATCCGCACAAGAAAATTTATCTATGATGAACCGTCATGACTGAAAAAAACAGCGGCAATGCCCCTCTTTTAAGAGGCATTGCCGCTGTTAATGAGGTTTATAACTGCTGGTATAATATCCATCTTTAATGGTAATTAAGTACACACTAACATTTGGGTTATTAACCGCTTGTTTACTGTCATCGCGCAGTAATAAATCTTCTTCTACATAAGTACTGAGGCTGCTTTCATCTACCAGCAATCGATACCAGGGAGCCTTGCAGGCGAATTCGCGCTTGTCTGCCTGCGGGTTATATTGCCCGGACGCTTGAAACAGCGGGTCGGCGTCAATAATGACAGCCCGATATCCCTGTTTTTTATGAATGACTACATCACCGATATTAAATTTGGCTATTTTTTTCATCGCTGCCTCCAAGCCCATATTTTCTTTTATATGGATAAATATCGGTGTTAATGAATAGAACTTGAGCGTGCAAAAACTAGGGCGTGTTTTTAAAGTTTCAGCCACAGCAAAATACCTATTACAATTAATGCACCTAAAAACATGGCGGCAGTTTTATCATACCGCGTAGCAATTCTTCTGAAACCTTTTATTCTGTTAAAAAATCGTTCGACATGATTCCTTTCTTTATAAATATGGGAATCATGCTCAAAGTGGAGACCATTTATGGGATGACTTATAAAACCAGAAAGGAGGCTCAATTAGCTCTATTCGATTATATTGAGGTGTTTTACAATCGCAAACGCATCCATTCAACTTTAGGGTTTCAGACCCCTAGCAAATTTGGCATGGTTGCATAAAGTGGGTGTCCGGTTTTTCGAGGTAGGATCATTTATGCTCATTCAAATAATGATGAACATAATTATGGATTCGTTCTTGCCAATCATCTTTAAATAGAGGTTCTGGTTTTGGGATTAGTTGCTCACACTGAATAAATGCTTTGATGAGTTCATTGCATTGCTCAAATGCAGAAATATCAAGATTAATACAGAGCATCCCTACAGCCTGCTGATCTTTATCCCGGATAATACTGCTCACCGATTTAATTTTTTTACCATTCCAATTTGTTTTTTCATAAGGCCCAATGCAATCATTTAATAACTTGATATCGTCTTGCACGAGCAAGGAAGGATCACCTGCCCGGCGTTTTGAAAATGGATGATAAATAGCCGCAATTTTGTTTTGTATAATGTCATGTACAATCACTTCTGCATAAGGATGCAGTAATCGCGAGATGGCCTCAGCGGTGGGTAAAAAAACTTTAATTGCTTCGTTCATGTAATAAATCACATTGTTTTTTATATATTATTCTAATTTAGACATTTTTATCAATTATGTGATTAATCGCTGAGATTATCCTTAGAGGGATTTTAGAGTGTGATTGAATACGATAAAAAAATATTAATTACGGTCAATTTGCATATAAATAATAGTAAAAGATCTATTATTATAAATATTGTTCATATAATTATGAGTTTTTATGCCACATTTGCACGATAATATTATTTCCCGCGGTCGAGCTTTGAATTATTCACTTAATCCCTACTCTAAGAACGTGCGAAGGGGAAGATACTCCTCTCCACTATCCTGGACAAACCCGCCAGCCAATACCAAGTCTTTCGTTTTAATTGTGGATGACCCGGATGTACCGCGGGGGCGTGGGTGCACTGGGTACTTTTTAATATCCGGCAAACATTAATAATTTATCAGCTAGCGAAATCTTGCCTGCCGGTGCCATGAGCGGTAAAAACAGCTGGGCACCACAGGTTATCGTCACGCATCGGTATTTCTTTAAGCTATATGCACTGGATAGTATGCTCTCCTTTGATGGACAGGCCGTCCTCAATACCATGCAAAATCATATCCTCGCAGAAAGCGTATTAGGTTCTGTCGACATTTATCTTAACCAAAGGGCGGTTGCAGCAATATAAATGAACGATAAAAAAGATTGAGCAAGTTTATCATATCGTGTTGCCACTCTTCTAAAATGTTTGAGTTTATTAAACATGCGTTCGATGGTTTTGGGTGCCGATGATAAAAAAACCGGGTTTATCGGGTTTGCCTTCCTCACTCTCGCCCATCAGCAAGTCATTGAGCAAACGCTCCATCATCGGTGAGCTGTTGATTTCATCGACGACCACCACGGCACCTTCCTTGAAGGCTTTGAGCAGCAGGCGTTTCTTATCATCCGGCTGCATGCTGACCGGCATGCGGTAGAAGCTATTCTCGCCTTCCCTAGGCGAGGATAACGTCGCTTCGGTAAACCCATGCGAGAGGAGTGCCAGGGTCACAAGCTCGCTCTTGCCCACCCCGGGCGGGCCTTCGAGCACCATGCCGCCCAAGCCGCCGTATCGTTGCGCATCGGTTGCTGCGGCATGGCGTTTGAAGTCCCGCAAGGCTAACACATCAGCCAATTGCTGGTACACCACCTGGCGGGAAGGGGTCATGACAAAGGATTCAAGCCCCTTCCTATCGATTTCTTTGACCTCATGAGCGGGGATAAATTGAGGCTTAAAGCGCTGGGAAAATTTCTCCTGCTCCTCAACAGGCAGCAACTCCTTACCCAGTTGATAAGCATAATAAGCCGCCACCTGCGCAGCGTCTGCCTCCGGGTGCTTTTTAAGGTAAGACAGGGTGAGGAGTGCCATCATTTCCAGTTCACGCGGGGAAATGAGCACTTCCTTGCTGGATGCATTCGCAAGGTAGGCATACACGCTTAATAATTGCCTGCATGTGGCAAGAACTGCTTCCTCGTTTAAGCTTTGTACCAACAAAGGCTTTAAAATATGCTGGTAAATAAATTCAGGCGGCATCGCTTCAAACACCAGCGCATTGCCATGCCGGGCAAAGAAAGGCGAGAGCTTGCGCTCACCGCCATAATTCACCGGGTTGCCGGCAAATACCACCTTATGCTGTGGGCTTAATAACGTGTATTCCCCATCAATGAGCATACCCGGCGGGTTGTTAAACAACCCTTCAAATTCCGTCCATTGCCGCGTACCGATGTTCGCCTCATCAATGAAAAGAATCTTGCGCTTCTCACTCTTATCACCGGCCCAGGCGCTTAACGCCTGCTCGCCTGAGTATAATGTATCCTCTTCATTCTTAAAGTACTGCCTGACAAACGTCGATTTGCCAACCGCCGTCAAACCGCTTAAATAAACATAAGGCTCAGCAGCCAAAATTCCATTGACCGAGGCGATGCGCTTTTCAATGAACGCTTGGGCTTTTTTCTCATAGTCGAGTTCATCAAGCTCAGCCATCGCAGGCACCGGCAACTGGTGCATCCCCTGCCAGGCTTCACCCGTTTGCCCAGTCGGGTTGCGCTCTGCATAAGATAACCTCGCCTGCAGCGCACTCAATGGCTCGTTCTCAAGCTCTGCCATCTTAAGCGTTTGCAGTAACGATGGCGCAAAGCGCCCGGCAAGAAGCTCCCCTTTCTCCGCAACCGTCACCGTATGCTGAAAAGCCCCCCAGGCAACTGAATGCATCCGGCTCATCACTCACCAATATAAGCTCGCCCAAAGCGTTGGGATTACCCTAAGTAACAAACTATGCTCCTTCATAATTCGATAAACGCGCTTATGATTTACTTTGGGCTTAGCATCAAGCTGCAATTGACGGTTAAGTAGTGTTGTTACGCGCCGATAGCCATAACTAGCTCGCTCATTCTGATACTGATCCGTTTTTATGGAAAGTAAGTTAAGCCACATTATTTGCCCAATATTTTTGTTCAAATTCTACCGGTGTGCAATAGTTTAAAGTTGAATGAAGGCGATTTCTATTATAAAAAACTTCGATATATTCAAAAATTGATTGTTTTGCCTGTTCTCGATTAGTAAATCGTGTAGGATAAATCCACTCCACTTTGAGTGAGTGAAAAAATGATTCAGCAACCGCGTTATCAAAACAGTTTCCTTTTCCACTCATACTGGCAATAAAACCATGGTTTGTTAACAGCCTTCTGAATTCCGTTGATGCGTATTGTGAGCCACGGTCTGAATGAAACATAATCCCTGGTTTTGGATTTCTATTTTTGCAGCCCATAGCCAAAGCGTTACCTACTAATTGACGAGTCATTTGCTTGTCCATGGCCCAGCCTACAACTTGACGTGAAAATAGGTCAATGACTACGGCTAAATACAGCCATCCTTCGCCGGTTGGAATGTAAGTAATATCACCTACCCATACATTATTTGGCAACTTGACATTAAATTGTTGCTTTAATCGATTGGGAGAGATAGATAGTGCATGATTAGAATTTGTAGTGGTTTTAAATCGGCGTTTTACTTTACCACTAAGATTATTCGCCTGCATTAAACGAATAACTCGCTTGCGACTGATTTTTTCATGCGCTTTTTTCAATGACTCATAAATACGTGGAGAGCCATAACACTGTCTTGAATTGTGATGAATCATGGTGATTTTTTTACTTAACTCTTTATCACGTTCAGCCCTTGCAGAGCTTGGATTAGTTAACCAAAAATAATAACCACTCATTGAAACACTTAAGGCGTTACACAGTTCAGTTACGCTAAATTCCCCAATACACTTTTTGATAAACTGATACTTCACCCTTGAGGATTGGCAAAGTATCCGAGCGCCTTTTTTAAGATATCTCGTTCTCGTTTAACCCGTTCTAACTCATCTTTTAATGCCTTTAGTTCAGCATCAGCAGGTTTTAAATTTCCTTTACCAGGAAAGGCGGTTTGAGCATCAGGGGTTTGTTTATAGGCACGTACCCATTTCGCTAACGTACTTTTCCCTACGCCTAAATTAGTCGCCGCTTCTTGGATCGTATAACCTCGTTCAATCACTAAGTTAACTGCCTCAACTTTAAATTCCTTAACATATAACTGTCTTACTTTTTTCATCGGTTATTTCCTCTTCGTGGTTAATTATTTTAACAAAGAGGCTTTTCTTATTCTCCAGTAAATCGGATCATGATCATTCACTATTTTATTAATATAGGGCAATAAAAAATTATCTTCTTCCTGTGAAGCTCGGGAGGCTCGTTGGTATTTCATTGTCATTGTTTTCATCCTTGTCGTTAAATGGGAACGGGAAACCTTAAGAGCATTTGCTATAGCTCTTATTCCATATCGTCCACTCCGAGCAAGGGTTGTCGCGAGATCAGTTTTTTTTCTCGTGCAACATCCGTGACATCCCCTATCCCCAACCCTCTCCCGCGAAGGGCATCATCATACTATCAAAGCTCCTATCGTGGGAGAGGGGGTAGATCGAAGTGAAATAGAAAAATTTGTGCTCAATTTAAGATGAAATCTTGGCTAAAAAACTTTAGGGACGTTGCCTAGTAATGTCTTAAGTTTTGTTAAGCAGCATTTAATCGAAGATAGGCACATATTTTACCTCACATCACACTTGCCTTAGCGGGTGCTATTGGCAATGAGATTACCTGCTCACAAAATGAGCTGGGTGGTATGAAGTCATTCTGGGATAGCGTACCTTTATGCTTTTACACGAGCTTCTTAGAGCTTGTCGAATACTTGAAATAAAACAGCTTTTATTTAGTCAATTCCCAGGAAATTGATAATTTTTGCGGTACTTGTTTGAATGTTTGCTCAAATTCCGATGGGCCCTATCGAGCCAGATATGCTTTTTACTTATTATTTGTCCATGATGTATAATAATTTTTATTTATTGTAAATTTGAGCAAAGCTAATGATTCTCTCGAATGATGGTACCGTTCTAATAAAGGTTTTGGATGCAGATATAGAAAATGGCACCTTCGCAATTCCTAACTCGGTTACCAGGATTGGTAATGGTGCATTTTTTGGCTGCCGCAGTTTAAGCGCCATCCACTTGCCAGAAGGCATCACCCAGATTGGTGGTGGGGCATTTTCTGTCTGCCGCAGTTTAAAGGAAATCCACTTGCCAGAAGGCATCACCCAGATTGGTGGTGAGGCATTTTATGGCTGCAGCAGTTTAAAGGAAATCCACTTGCCAGAAGGCATCACCCAGATTGGTTATTGTGCATTTCGTGGCTGCAGCAGTTTAAGAAGAATCTACTTACCAGAAGGCATCACCCAGATTGGTGGTGAGGCATTTTATGGCTGCAGCAGTTTAAAGGAAATCCACTTGCCAGAAGGCATCACCCAGATTGGTGGTGAGGCATTTTATGGCTGCAGCAGTTTAAGGGAAATCCACTTGCCAGAAGGCATCACCCAGATTGGTGGTGGGGCATTTTCTGTCTGCCGCAGTTTAAAGGAAATCCACTTGCCAGAAGGCATCACCCAGATTGGTGGTGGGGCATTTTTTGGCTGCAGCAGTTTGAGGGAAATCCACTTGCCAGAAGGCATTACCCAGATTGGTTATTGTGCATTTTCTGGCTGCAGCAGTTTAAAGGAAATCCACTTGCCAGAAGGCATCACCCAGATTGGTAATGAGGCATTTTATGGTTGCCAAAGCTTGGCTGATATCGTTATCAACAGTAACGATGAGAAAGAAATCGCCCGTGTCAAGTTGTTACTTCCCAAGCATCTGCGCCAGCACGTGGTTAGCAAGGCGTATTATGATAAGGCACAACAGAAAATAGAATCATTACTTGCAAGACCTGAATTCAATCCGCTGTATCCTTTTATGGTGAATGAGAGCCTTTCTTTATTCCCGGATATTCTCGCTGTTATTGGCGGCTTTGAAAGAGAGAGCAGCCAATCCTATCAATCTGCCAAGCAGGCAATGGAAGCCCTTCCCATCCCCAAGAATGATGGGCAGATGCAGGCTTATCAAGAAAAAATAGACGATATTGCTGAACAATACTTAAGTCAAGCAGAAGAGGAGGCCGTTATTCCGAGTAAAAAGAATCGAATTATTTTTATTGAGCATGATTCCCATATTTATAAAGAAAGGAATCATGTCGAACGATTTTTTAACAGAATAAAAGGTTTCAGAAGAATTGCTACGCGGTATGATAAAACTGCCGCCATGTTTTTAGGTGCATTAATTGTAATAGGTATTTTGCTGTGGCTGAAACTTTAAAAACACGCCCTAATTTACCCGTAAAAAATTTACAGCAAACCATAGGATTTTTTACCCAATTAGGCTTTGCCTTCAATCCCCAATTTACCGATGAAAATGCCACCTGCATGATCATCAGTGACAGTAGTTTTGTCATGCTTTTACAAGAAAATTTTTTTAAAAGCTTTATCCCGGCGCATGAACTTGCCAATGCAGATAAAAGCAAAGAAGTTTTAGTTGCCTTGTCGCTAGAAAGTCGCGCTGCAGTAGACGATATGATTGATAAAGCCATAGCTGCAGGCGGGAAAGAATACAGGCCAATGCAAGATCAGGGCTGGATGTATGGCCGCGCTTTCCAAGACATTAACGGACATGTTTGGGAGCCATTTTTCATCGACATCAGCGCTATGCCAGAAGAAATGAAGTCTGTTTGATGCAAGCGTTTGTAGTTATTCATACCAATTCAATTTTACTAACTTTTATTTTCGGATCATCATAAATACAATTCGCCTTAGGATTTAAAATATGTCTATTCTGTATCAATACTCACACTTTTTAGCCGTATCGAAAGGTTGTTACGATGGCGGCTTATCCATAAAAGAATTAAAAAAGCACGGTAACCTTGGACTTGGCACATTTCATGCGCTGGATGGTGAGTTGGTCGTTATTGACAATCAATTTTACCATTGTGCAAATGGGCAAACCCGCCTTGCCGAAGATAGTGAATTGCTGCCATGGGCTGCCATAGCAAATTTGGGAGCCGGACGTTCTTTTACCATAAAAAATATTGTATCAATTGAAGAATTGCAGAGCGTATTATTAGCGCATGTACCGACAAAAAACTATCCCGCAGCATTACGCATTAAAGCGCATGCCGCTAATATTGCCTTGGGCAGCGTCCCCAAACAAACCAAGCCTTATAAAGCCATTTCAGCAATTATTGAGGATTCAATTTTAATTAATACGGGCGAAATCACGGCGGACTTAGGGGGCTTTTATACTCCAGAATTTATGTTTCCCATGAAAGCAAAAGGAATTCATTTGCATTTTGTTGATGAAAACAGACGTATTGGCGGACACGTTTTAGAATTGCAACTCATTTCTGCAGAAATTTACTGGCAGCAACTTACCGCCATAAATATCATTTTCCCGCAAGCTGATGAATATAAAAATGCAAATTTATCACTTGCTGACAATCTGCCTAAATTTGAGGATAAGCTTAACCAGTAAGTAGACATCATTCCTTATTGAGCATAAAAAATTAGAAAATCGCTGGTAACTGATGAATTCAAAGCAATTATTGAGATGTGATTCATGAATCTATTACACCAAATTCACGTAGAGGCATGGAAAAATAAGAGCGAATGAATTTAATTGATTACCAGGTGATCCTCTCCCAAAAATTGATCCAGCCTTACCTAGAAAAACTGGCGCTTAACACCTTCTGTTTGAACTGATTTGGAGTCAAATTGTTCAATGAAGAATGAGGGCGGAAATCATTGTAATCCTGGCGCCATTCTTCAATTTTGTTTTTAGCATCTTCAAGAGATAGAAACAATTATTTTTATTGAGCATGATTCCCATATTTATAAAGAAAGGAATCATGTCGAACGATTTTTTAACAGAATAAAAGGTTTCAGAAGAATTGCTACGCGGTATGATAAAACTGCCGCCATGTTTTTAGGTGCATTAATTGTAATAGGTATTTTGCTGTGGCTGAAACTTTAAAAACACGCCCTACTTTTTGCGCTACAAACACTGATGAATTGGGCCTGGACCCCACTCTTTTTTAACATGCACTGGTTAATCTTCAGTGCTGTATGGCTTATTTGCTTAACGTGTTTGAATGTGCTCTTGATTATTAAAGTACAGAAAACGCATCGAAGCATTGCTTGGTTATTAAGTCCTTACCTAGTTTGGCTAGGTTTTGCTTCTTATCTAAATGTACTCATTGCACTAATGAATTAAGGAATTCATCATGAATATTCTTATTGCAGGCGCTTCTGGATTTATTGGTAGCGAATTAGCCAATTACCTCTCACAAAATCATAAAGTTACTGTTCTGGGTCGTACATTAGGAAAATTAGAGTCTTTTTCTAAAGACATCAGTCGCATAACCTGGGATAACTTATCACTTCAGGATGCCAAACAATATGAGCTTATTATCAACCTATCGGGCTCTAGTATTGGTGCAAAACGCTGGAGCTTAAAGGTAAAAAAGGAACTTATTGAATCACGTACCGAAACTAATCGGCAACTCATTGAATGGCTTATTCATCACCAAGCTAAACCTCGATTTTTTTGCGCTAACGCCATAGGAATTTATGGAGCACAAGAGTTTAGCGAAGACTCTTTTGACGAAAAATCCCCTCTTCCTGAATCATCAGCTGATTTTTTACAACAGATAGGGCTTCTTTGGGAGCAATCTCTTAACTCTGCTATAGCGGCAGGCATAGCAGTAACTACATTAAGACTTGGAGTGGTGCTAAAACAAGGCGAAGGCATGCTTAAAAAATTAGAGCTGCCTTTTCGCTTGGGCTTAGGAAGTGTTTTGGGTAGTGGTCAACAAGCGCTGTCGTGGATTTACTTTAAGGATTTAATCAATGTCATTGATTTTCTTATCACACATCAAGAAGTCACGGGGCCTGTAAATATCACAAGTCCTTGCCCAGTCACCCAACAAGAGTTTGCACAAACACTTGCAAAAGCACTAAGGCGACCCGTTTTTCTCAAAACCCCAGGGTTCGTTATTAACGCTTTGTTTGGTGAAATGGGAGACTATTTGCTACTTAAAGGCCAAAGAGTAGTCCCAAAGCGCCTGAATGAACTTGGTTTTAAGTTTAGTTACCCCAAGATAGAAGCTGTATTACTTGAAGAGTTTCACAAAGAATCAATCCATAAGGACAAATAATGAATGGACTCACTTTAAAACTGTTTTTTATTGCGTTTGTAGTGTTTATTGCTACAGATATGATTTGGTTAGG
>NZ_JAMYXK010000002.1:0-1347500 GCF_024160945.1 Legionella sp. 27cVA30 | reverse complement strand
TTTTTTATTGTGGTTTTTTCCTGACTTTACCTCTTGAGAGGTGGCGGGGTGGATTTGAATATCGATGTCTTCACTGAATCTGTCAATGATGTTAAATCCTTTGGATAATGATGTGCCGCCTTTTAACTCAAATTCAAAGCCTTGTTGTTGCAAACCCCAAAGTGTATGCATGACCCAATAGTCTTTTTCAACAATACTTGGGTGTATGGCCTTTTCATCTGAAACAACAAGAAATAACTCTTTGATATCTGGCAACTCGTGCAAAAACATTTCATTTTCCTAAAAATGTCGCGATTAATTTACGAGTGTGCACTTTCCCATATTGCATTGCCAAGTTTAACAAGAGTGTATGATCAAACTCTGCAAGTTTCGCTTGAATTTTTGATTCAAGGTTACTGACATCCTCAGTTAAATATTTGGCATTATTTAGTAAATCAACCAGTAAAAATTCACGGGTTAATTTTGCAGGAAATCCGTTATTAGGACGTTTAAATGCAAACGTTCTATTGCCAAATACAATTTCCTCATGTCTCTCCGAATTATAAACAACGACTTGATTGTATAGCTGCGTTAGTCCTAATCCTAATTTGTTGTAATCATTCCAGGAATACATGAGAAACGATTTTTTCAAAAAGGCTTTTACTAATGCTTCATCTGAGGGTGGCAACAATCCGAATCGGGAGGCCTTGGGCTTGTAATATAGTCCTGGCGCAGGTCTTTTCAATTTATTTTGAGAGACTAAGGTGTGTAAGTCACGATCCAGGTTATTTGAGAACGGCAGTAAAGCACCCCTCCGGTAAACCACACCAGATTTCATATGAGCAAAGACATTGTCGCGTTTTAGTGTTTTCATGATTAAATTATATACAATTCATTGCTGATGTGCAAATATTTTTATTAAAAATTCATGTAAACTATAGTGCGGTTGTTGAAGACTGTAAATTGTGCTTACGGTGTCGGCACAATTAGGTAAAAATTCGAAAAATTGGTTGTTAATAGTACTAATACAGCCTAGCACTGCCTGACGCAACAGTGACGAAAACATGCCGTAACTGTGTACGATTGTGGTGTATTTGTGGCTGTTTTAGGCCGTTTTTCGGACATTTGATGCATCGTAAGATATTGATTTATAATGTTTTCTATTATTGAGTATCAGGCTTCGAACCAAGGTGTCGGGGGTTCGAGTCCCTCCGAGCGCGCCATTTAAAACGGGGTCTTCCCCAAATCCGCACATCATTACCCATAAGTTATTTCCTTGATAGTTTTCTGGGCCAAGAGGAAATCCTTGAGTCGTTGCAACCCAATCCAGAGTGTCGCCGGTCCTGGGTCGGGGTCATTTTTTCTATTTAAATATCCCCCTATGCTTTCCAGTTGTAGTAGGTCGCATCAGAAATGCCGTATTCACGACAAACTTCCTTCATCAGTCGTCCTGCTTCAACTTCTTTCAGTATTTTAACAATCTGTGTTTCTGTAAAACGCGATTTCTTCATCGATGTTCTCCTCATACATAGTTTACGACGGAGAACTCTAATCAGGAATACACCTATTTTACGGGATGGTTACACACGGCAGGTACAAAAAATAGTAAAAGAAATTGCCAATAGGGCTAAAATTACGAAATTGGTGACGCCCCATATATTAAGACATACTTTTGCAACACTGGCATTACAAAAAGGAATTTCACTAGCTTCAGTTCAAAAAGCCCTAGGACATGATAGATTAGAAACCACGGCGATTTATCTAAATTTTACAGATGCTCATGTAATTGAAGAGTTTAGTAATAAATGGTAACTGTAGTATCGATAGACTAAAAAATAACCAGAATTATTTCTTTGATTGAGCTTTATCAATAAATGCTGGATCCGTTGATTTCATTTTTTAACTAATAGTTAGGTGTTTAATCTTATACTTATATTCCCTGGTTCGATTAAAAGCTTAATTAGAACTAGGGAATATAACCAACAAGCTAAATTAGTTAGTTAAGTCAAAGTCTGATTCTTCCTTAATACCTCTGATTATGGCATTAGAACATTCACTTAAATCAACAGTTAATGGTTTGAAAAAATTAGCACTATTTCCTCTGGTGTCATACAATCTTTTAATAACTAAGCCTAAAGTTGTAAATATCCCTACACCAGCAAAGATTGAAATTAAAGACAGTACTTTTAAGTAATATTCGGTTTGAGATTGACGATTTTTATATAATATGTCTTTAGTGCTACTGTTGTTTAATTGGCTCTCAAAGAGTTTGATTTGTTCTTTTTCGTTTAAACCCTCCTTATCAAGCACACCACGAAGTTCTTTAACCGCAATGAACTTTAAAAAACCATCAAACTCTGGACGAAAATAATGATTAAAATGATTACGGAAGCTCTCAAATCTATATGCCGTATGACTTAATACTTTTACATTGCCTTTATCACGTGGAAAGATTGGGATCATTGTTCCATCACCATCGTTATGGTTATTGGCTATTTTAAAAAGCAAATCAGATAGTGAAGAAATGTGCTGGACTGATAAATACAGTTTTGTAGACATGGGGGTATTTTCACTATATTCGAAATCTTCCTTTTGGAACCCAGACGTCTTGAGTATCTTTTGAAAGCTTACCTTAACTGAGAAATCATTACTCGGCATACTCAGAAACTCTGTCAAATTCTTGATGACAGTTTGTAAGCGTTGAAGTACAAGCTCGGGATCATCATAATTACCTGTATCAATACACCAAGTATATTGACTCCTGCCCTCTCCGAGATTAGATAAATTTTTTCTAAAATGATCAAAATGATAATCAAACCAATTTTTAATCCCAGATTCTTTATTTCCAATATCTCCCACTACAATTGCACTACTTCCAACTAATTTATCTAATTGTTGCTTACTATGATTAATGTAATCATCACAAGTCGTTGTTAGTTTCAATTTCGCATCTTTATAATCGACCATATGCACTCCACACCGTTTTGCCCATATTATATCATATTGGCTCAAATATATTCAAAATTGTGGTTGTAATTTCAATAAGATTAGCTTTTAGTCTGCAAAATAATGTGGCTGATGTCGGCAATTTAATTTGGCCGTTTACACATTATGATAAGGAACAATTATGAATAAATTAGTTTTAACCTCTATATCCTTAATCTTAGCATCATCTGCATTCTCTATGAGTTCAAATAAAGCAGTCATTCTTGAACATAAAACAGAGGTTTGATCCTACCGTCGAAAAACCGGACACCCACTTTATGCAACCATGCCAAATTTGCTAGGGGTCTGAAACCCTAAAGTTGAATGGATGCGTTTGCGATTGTAAAACACCTCAATATAATCGAATAGAGCTAATTGAGCCTCCTTTCTGGTTTTATAAGTCATCCCATAAATGGTCTCCACTTTCAAAGTATGATAAACCGGTACTCAAACCATCAGCATCAGCAATGCAGCCGGTGGCAATTACGAACAATTGGATACCAGCGACACCGCAACGATTACCGTTCAAGATACCATTGACACCACCACCGTCACCCTGGGCGATGTCACCGTCAATGAAGGCGGCACCATCACTTTGACCGCCAATGTCAACAACGCACCGCAAACCGATTTAACCTTAACGCTGTCTAACGGACAGGTGATCACCATTCTTGCTGGACAAACAAGCGGCAGCATCACCTTCCCAGCCCCAACCGATGATGCCTACGTCGATGCCGGCACGCAAACCATCAGCATCAGCAATGCAGCCGGTGGCAATTACGAACAATTGGATACCAGCGACACCGCAACCATCACGGTTCAAGATACCATCAACACCACCACCGTTACCCTGGGCGATGTTACCGTTAACGAAGGTGGTATGGTGACTTTGACCGCCAATGTCAACAATGCACCGCAAACAGATTTGACGTTGACGCTGTCCAATGGAGAAGTCATTACCATTCTCGCTGGACAAACCAGCGGCAGCGTCACCTTCACAGCTCCCGCAGATGATCCTTACATCGATGCCGGCACGCAAACCATCAGCATCAGCAATGCAATTGGTGGCAATTACGAAAGCTTGAACACCAGCGATACGGCAACGATCACGGTGCAAGATACCATCAACACCACCACCGTTACCCTGAGCGATGTTACCGTTAACGAAGGCGGCACCATCACTTTGACCGCCAATGTCAACAATGCACCGCAAACCGACTTAACCTTAACCCTGTCCAATGGAGAAGTCATTACGATTCTCGCTGGACAAACGAGCGGCAGCGTCACCTTCCCGGCCCCAACCGACGATGCCTACGTCGATGCCGGTACGCAAACCATCAGCATCAGCAGCGCAGCCGGTGGCAATTACGAAAGCTTGAACACCAGCGACATCGCGACCATTACGGTGCAAGATACCATCAACACCACCACCGTCACCCTGGGCGATGTCACCGTCAATGAAGGCGGTATGGTGACCTTAACCGCCAATGTCAACAATGCACCGGAAACAGACTTGACGTTAACGCTGTCTAACGGACAGGTGATCACCATTCTCGCTGGACAAATGAGCGGCAGCGTTACCTTCCCAGCCCCCGCAGATGATGCTTACATTGATGCCGATAGCCAAACCATCAGCATCAGCAGCGCAGCCGGTGGCAATTACGAACAATTGGATACCAGCGGCACCGCAACGATTACCGTTCAAGATACCATTGATACCACCACCGTTACCCTGGGCGATGTCACCGTCAATGAAGGCGGCACCATCACTTTAACCGCCAATGTCAACAATGCACCGCAAACCGATTTAACCTTAACGCTGTCCAATGGCCAAGTGATTACCATTCTTGCTGGACAAACGAGCGGCAGCGTTACCTTCCCAGCCCCAACCGATGATGCTTATATTGATGCCGATAGCCAAACCATCAGCATCAGCAGTGCAGCCGGTGGCAATTACGAACAATTGGATACCAGCGACACGGCAACGATCACCGTTCAAGACACCATTGACACCACCCTTGTGGAGCTTAGCGATGTCACCGTCGATGAAGGCGGTAACATCACCTTAACCGCTAATGTCGAGAATGCACCGCAAAACACCCCACTGGTCATTACCTTATCCAATGGCGAAATCATCACCATCGCGGTAGGACAAACCAGTGGCAGCGTTACCTTCCCTGCCCCAACCGATGATGCCTACGTCGATGCCGGTACACAAACCATCAGCATCAGCAACGCAACCGGTGGCAATTACGAACAATTGGATACCAGCGACACCGCAACGATTACTATTAATGACACCGTCGATACCACCACCGTCACCTTAGGCGATGTCACCGTCAATGAAGGTGGCACCATCACTTTGACCGCCAATGTCAATAATGCACCACAAACAGACTTAACCTTAACACTGTCCAATGGGGAAGTCATTACGATTCTTGCTGGACAAACGAGTGGCAGCGTCACCTTCCCAGCGCCAACCGATGATGCTTATATTGATGCCGGTACTCAAACCATCAGCATCAGCAATGCAGCCGGTGGCAATTACGAAAGCTTGAATACCAGCGACATCGCGACCATTACGGTTCAAGATACCATTGATACCACCTCCGTTACCCTGGGCGATGTCACCGTCAATGAAGGCGGCACCATCACCTTAACCGCCAGCGTCAACAATGCACCGCAAACGAATTTAACCTTAACGCTGTCCAATGGGGAAGTCATTACCATTCTTGCTGGACAAACCAGCGGCAGCGTTACCTTCCCAGCCCCCGCAGATGATGCCTACGTCGATGCTGGCAGCCAAACCATCAGCATCAGCAATGCAGTGGGTGGCAATTACGAACAACTGGATACCAGTGACACCGCAACGATTACCGTTCAAGACACCATTGACACCACCCTTGTGGAGCTTAGTGATGTCACCGTCAATGAAGGCGGCACCATCACCTTAACCGCCAATGTCAACAATGCACCGCAAACCGACTTAACCTTAACCCTGTCCAATGGCCAAGTCATTACCATCCTCGCTGGACAAACCAGCGGCAGCGTCACCTTCCCAGCGCCAACCGATGGTGATCACCTGTCCGTTAGACAGCGTTAACGTTAAATCGGTTTGCGGTGCGTTGTTGACATTAGCCGTCAAAGTCACCATACCACCTTCGTTAACGGTAACATCGCCCAGGGTAACGGTGGTGGTGTTGATGGTATCCTGAACCGTGATGGTTGCGGTGTCGCTAATATCCAATTGTTCGTAATTGCCACCGGCTGCGCTGCTGATGCTGATGGTTTGGCTGCCAGCATCGACGTAGGCATCATCGGTTGGGGCTGCGAAGGTGACGCTGCCACTGGTTTGTCCAGCGAGGATGGTGATCACCTGTCCGTTAGACAGCGTTAAGGTTAAGTCGGTTTGCGGTGCATTGTTGACGTTGGCGGTTAAGGTGATGGTGCCGCCTTCATTGACAGTGACATCGCCCAGGGTGACGGTGGTGGTGTCAAGGGTATCTTGCACCGTAATGGTCGCGGTGTCGCTGGTGTTCAAGCTTTCGTAATTGCCACCGGCTGCATTGCTGATGCTGATGGTTTGTGTACCGGCATCGACGTAGGCATCATCGGTTGGCGCTGGGAAGGTAACGCTGCCACTGGTTTGTCCAGCGAGGATGGTGATCACCTGTCCGTTAGATAGCGTTAAGGTTAAGTCGGTTTCCGGTGCATTGTTGACATTGGCAGTTAAGGTGATGGTGCCGCCTTCATTGACGGTGACATCGCTCAGGGTGACGGTGGTGGTGTCAATGGTATCTTGAACGGTAATCGTTGCGGTGTCGCTGGTATCCAATTGTTCGTAATTGCCACCGGTTGCATTGCTGATGCTGATGGTTTGGCTATCGGCATCGATGTAGGCATCATCGGTTGGCGCAGGGAAGGTGACGCTGCCGCTTGTTTGTCCAGCGAGGATGGTAATGACTTCTCCATTGGACAGCGTTAAGGTTAAATCGGTTTGCGGTGCATTATTCACATTGGCGGTTAAGGTCACCATACCGCCTTCATTGACGGTGACATCGCCCAGGGTGACGGTGGTGATATCAATGGTATCTTGAACCGTAATCGTTGCGGTGTCGCTGGTATCCAATTGTTCGTAATTGCCACCGGCTGCGCTGCTGATGCTGATGGTTTGGCTATCGGCATCAATATAAGCATCGTCGGTTGGCGCCGGGAAGGTAACGCTGCCGCTCGTTTGTCCAGCAAGAATGGTGATCACTTCCCCATTGGACAGCGTTAAGGTTAAGTCTGTTTGCGGTGCATTGTTGACATTGGCGGTTAAGGTGATGGTGCCGCCTTCATTGACGGTGACATCGCTAAGCTCCACAAGGGTGGTGTCAATGGTGTCTTGAACCGTGATGGTTGCGGTGTCGCTGGTATCCAATTGTTCGTAATTGCCACCGGCTGCATTGCTGATGCTGATGATTTGGCTATCGGCATCGACGTAGGCATCATCTGCGGGGGCTGGGAAGGTGACGCTGCCGCTTGTTTGTCCAGCGAGGATGGTAATGACTTCTCCATTGGACAGCGTTAAGGTTAAATCGGTTTGCGGTGCATTATTGACGTTGGCGGTCAAGGTAATGGTGCCGCCTTCATTGACGGTGACATCGCCCAGGGTAACGGTGGTGGTGTCAATGGTGTCTTGAACCGTGATGGTCGCGGTGTCGCTGGTGTTCAAGCTTTCGTAATTGCCACCGGCTGCATTGCTGATGCTGATGGTTTGTGTACCGGCATCGACGTAGGCATCATCGGTTGGCGCTGGGAAGGTAACGCTGCCACTGGTTTGTCCAGCGAGGATGGTGATCACCTGTCCGTTAGACAGCGTTAAGGTTAAGTCGGTTTCCGGTGCATTGTTGACATTGGCAGTTAAGGTGATGGTGCCGCCTTCATTGACGGTGACATCGCTCAGGGTGACGGTGGTGGTATTGATGGTATCTTGAACCGTGATCGTTGCCGTATCGCTAGTGTTCAAGCTTTCGTAATTGCCACCGGTTGCATTGCTGATGCTGATGGTTTGCGTGCCGGCATCGATATAGGCATCATCTGCGGGGGCTGGGAAGGTAACGCTGCCACTGGTTTGTCCTACTGCTATGGTGATGATTTCGCCATTGGATAAGGTAATGACCAGCGGGGTGTTTTGCGGTGCATTCTCGACATTGGCGGTTAAGGTCACCATACCGCCTTCATTGACGGTGACATCGCCCAGGGTGACGGTGGTGGTATCAATGGTATCTTGAACGGTAATCGTTGCCGTATCACTGGTATCCAATTGTTCGTAATTGCCACCGGTTGCATTGCTGATGCTGATGGTTTGGCTGCCGGCATCGATGTAGGCATCATCCGTTGAGGCAGGGAAGGTGACACTGCCACTGGTTTGTCCAGCGAGGATGGTAATGACTTGGCCATTGGACAGGGTTAAGGTTAAGTCGGTTTGCGGTGCATTGTTGACATTGGCGGTCAAAGTCACCATACCACCTTCGTTAACGGTGACATCGCCCAGGGTGACGGCGGTGGTGTCGATGGTGTCTTGAATTGTAATCGTTGCCGTATCACTGGTATCCAGTTGTTCGTAATTGCCACCCACTGCACTGCTGATGCTGATGGTTTGGCTGCCGGCATCGATGTAGGCATCATCCGTTGGGGCAGGGAAGGTGACACTGCCACTGGTTTGTCCTACTGCTATGGTGATGATTTCGCCATTGGATAAGGTAATGACCAGTGGGGTGTTTTGCGGTGCATTCTCAACGTTCGCGGTTAAGGTGATGTTACCGCCTTCATCGACGGTGACATCGCTAAGCTCCACAAGGGTGGTATCAATGGTGTCTTGAACGGTAATCGTTGCGGTGTCGCTGGTATCCAGTTGTTCGTAATTGCCACCCACTGCATGGAACAACTAATGATTGACCCTATTGGCTTTGGCAAACCATTGCGTTACAGCCTCAACGGTCATCGGCGATTACGCGTATGTGAATATCGAATTGTGTATCGCGTTGAAGTAGGCGCTCACTTAGTAATCATCATTGCTATTAAGAACCACTGGGAAACCCATAACATAAGGAATGGATAAAAATGGATAAATCAGAAATTGATGTTGTAAAAAAACTTCTTCAGAAAGAAATTACAGGTTATTTAAGGATACAATTATTTAAGAGTTTATGTGGGGATGTTTTAGTCTTAGCCTGCTATTCATTTATCTTATATAAGCTTCGAGCTATCGGGTTTTTTAAAGATGCCATATATATTGGAATGATTACGAGCGTAAATATTATACTGTCCTCCCTTGTCATTATTGTCACAAAATCCTTTAATAAAGCTAGCTGGCCTTTTGTAATTTCATCGATACTTCTGACTTTTGCTGCGTATTTTCTTGGGATTAATTGAATTTTATAAAAAGTTATAAAAAACATTTTAGACTTTGCTTCACTAATAGTTACAAGGGTGAGGCGGTAGAGATGCATGCTCTCTTTCAATCCCTATTATTCACATGAACAGTTTTAAAAAAATTATCATCATTTTCCTTTTCGCTTCATGCTCTTTTGCATATACCAAACCCCATTCCTTTCAATCGGCTAAAAAAATAGCCCGCGTTATCTTTGCTGAGAATTCACAAACCCTATACTGTGCTTGCCAATTTGATGACAGATTACGAGTAAACCTTAAAAGCTGTCATATGGAAAACGCTTCCCCACATCATCGAGCACATCGGATTGAGTGGGAACATATCATGGCGGCCGATCATTTTGGACATCATCTTACTTGCTGGAACGAAGCCGTTTGCACTCATAAAAACGGAAAACCATACAAAGGTCGAAAATGTTGTGAGAAAGTAGATAAAGCATTCCGTGAAGCAGAGGCTGAGCTTTATAATTTATGGCCAGAGGCGGGACTCGTCAATCAAGCACGCTCTAACTTTCGTTTTATGATGCTTTCTGATGAAAGTACTTTCTATGGGTGCCCTATTAAAATTTCATCAAAACAAAAACGGATTGAGCCACCTGATCGTGCCAAGGGAATAGTCGCCCGAGCTCATTTATTTATGAGTTGGTATTATGATATTCAGTTAAGTCTTTCTCAACGAAAATTATTTGAAGCGTGGGATAAAACTTTCCCACCGAGTGGCGAGGAACTCCTTTGGGCAAAGCGCGTGAAAGCCATTGAAGGTTACCCCAACCCTTTCATTGAAAATCATCTTTATTAACGACAGAAACAATAACAAATAGAGAGATAAAAAGGACTAAGGTTCTTATATCATCATAAAAATAAAATTTAAAACTCTATTGAGAAATTAAATTCACAGTGATATTTTTCCGCTCATATTTTATGGATAATAAGGATTTTTCTATGCCTCTACCCCTTCTTTTAGCGCCTGTCGCTGTGATCGGTGCAAAAGCCACCGTGTCTGTTGGCACTCTAATCGCGAGTATCGTGGTAAGCGGGCTTGCCGGTGGCAGTATTGTTGGACTAGGTGGACTGGCTCTCTGGTATTTAAAGCTGGATTCAAAAACACTAACAAGCCTTGAGCACATGAAAGCCCTCGATGAGCAACACCAAATCACCCAAACCCGCATCCGTACAGCGTCTGAAGGTATTCAAAAAATTGATGTCGAGCTTACTTCTCTGAGCGATGAAATTGACGAAGTAATTGACACCATACCATTGGAACAGCTGCAATTATTATCTGAAAAAATCGCTGAAACCACCAATTACCTGCAATCCACAGTAACGCTTACGCAAAAAACCGGCGAAGAGTTAAATAAATCATTATTGGGATTAAAAGAGATCGGAGCCCAAATCAAGGAAGCAGGTATCAAATCTACCCGAAGAATTTCCATGCTGAATCAATTGCTCGATGAGAAAGAAGAAAAACTCACCCAAGCAACCAAAGAAATTGCAGCCTTAAATAAAACCGCCACCGAGCAAACCTCGACTCTTGAAGAACTCCAAAACGTCATAAAAAAGCTTACTGATGAAAATCTTCAAAAAACACAAATAATTGAAACGCAGGGCAGTCAAATTAATCAGCTTCAAACCATATGTGGAACTCTTAAACAACAGTGCATGTTCTTTAAGGCAAAACATATGGTAATAGAAGAGCAGCCCGCGCCTACAGCCAGCAATATGCTTAAATAGATTTTTTAAGGAGCCACATCAATGCAAGTACTCATCTGGATTGGAAACCAACTTAAAAATCTAATCGACTGGTTTTCCCCAATTAACAAAGAATATCCCGCCAATGAAACAGGCGAGCTCATAAAACGTAAACTCGATAGTAAAAGCTGGTTTGATGCCCTAACTGCTTGGTGGATTCAAAAGCACCTTTTGTTAAAAGTAGGTACTTTCACAGGCATAAGCGTTGTGGCAGGTGTGGCAGGATTACTGATTGGCGTGCCTGTTTTGTTATCGCTTGCAGCCCTCTGTTTTTCTATACTCATTCATTCCTTATTTGTTTTCCATGAACGAGCCCGCCATACTGCCGCCGAAATTATTGCCACAGAACAAAAAGCTTTGGATGAAGATTTAAAAATCAATGTGGAATTTTTTGAAACTGCCGCAGCAAAACTCAACGCCGGAATTGAAAAACTACGAGCCCGACACGACGACCTAGAAAAACATAGCAAATTAATGGATGCGGGAGCCCAGTCACTCGGGCAAAATAATGGAAAACTGTCTGCTGTGGCACATGAGATGGAAAGAGAAGCAACCCGGCTTATCGAACCACAAAAAGAAATTAAAAAAGAATTCGATGCATTAACAACAAATGTGAAAGAACATGAAGATGCGATTGTTGCCTCAACTCTTAAAGTACCTGATTCTACGGTTTTTAGAATCGTAATTATTTGGCTTTCGTTATATCTCGATTTCTTCATCAAATTCTCCTCGGTAGTTATTATACCCAGAGAACTCTAATTTTGACTGGAACAATTATAAGGGGGGATTACAAACTAATATTGCAACTAAATATAGTTGCAATATTTATCAAGCCATTTTATAATTATTAAAAATAGTTGGTAATAATAATGACAAAAAAAGATAAGCTAAGAGAGCGCATTTTGAGTAGTCCCTCGGACTTTACGTGGGCCGAACTAACAAGCTTATTAAATTCATTGGGATATAAAGAAAGTAATGCCGGAAAAACCAGTGGTTCTCGTGTGAGATTTATTTCTGATAAATATTCACCGATAACGCTCCACAAACCACACCCAAAACCAATTTTAAAAAAATATATGGTAAAACAAGTAATACAACAACTTCAAAAGGAAGGACTACTATGAAAGATATGCTGAAATACAAGGGCTATTTAGGGTCAATCCACTTTGCTGAGGACGATCTTATTTTTTATGGAAAGGTTGAATTCATAAAGGCCTTGATTAGTTATGAGGGTGAAAGTGCTGCTGATATTAAAAAAGCTTTCGAAGAAGCGATTGATGATTATTTAGCGATGTGCGAACAAGAAAATATAAATCCTGAAAAACCATTTAAAGGAACTTTCAATGTTAGAGTGGGGGAATCATTGCATGAAAGAGCGACCTTTGCAGCAGTTGGAAGAGGGATAAAATTAAATGAATTTGTAAAACTGGCCATTGAACATGAATTAAAGGCATCATAGAACTATGGCATATAAACAGGAAAGTGTCATTTGAAAAAATTAAAATCTTTCTAAAGTATGATTACATTTAGATTCCCAGACTTAAGCATGTTGTTTCCTTACTCAAAGGCATTTAAAACTCAATAAGTTCGGCTATATGGTTGGTCTTGGTTGAATGGATCTTAAAATCGATTAGGAACTCAACTTATCTGTAAAAAATTATATGTTGATTCAATAGCCTGTTTTTTTCTTTTCTATGTTGCTTCCACTCCTTGTCTTTAGAGAAGATCACCAAAAATGATTCTTCAAAAAAATGGCTAATATCATCAATGGCAACCCAAGAGCAATGTTCTTTAATTTCAGAATAGATTTCTTTGTTTATTTAAATTTTAATTTTTTCATTTTCAGGTGTTTGTCTTGCATTGATTAAAGCCATAATAATTCCTTAATATCTAATATAAAAAATACATTATTAATAGCGATTGTTGAATGGATCATAACTGTTGCTATTGTATGTTGAATGATGATAATCGTTATTCCAGTAATTGTCTCTATCAGATGAGCTCGTTCCAATAGAATTTCCCATGCTATCTAAAGCACCAATCATTGGTAAACCTGTTGCAGGATTATATTGCGTTTCGTTTGAGTTAATATCGAAATTTATAATATTATTTGCATTCCTTGCGTTGGTGATAATAATTGCTGCAAAAAATACAATAATCATTACAACAATAAGTATAAAAATCATTTTAAACTCCATTTTAAATTTATTAAGTAGGATGTTAGAGAACAACATCAATCGAGTCAATCACATACGCGCAATTGATTTGCGCTGCATAAAAACCACAAGACAACTATAAGAATAACCCTCATCGAATAATGCACAAAATAAGAATTTCTAAAAACAAGCACACCTTAAAAATGTTTTTTGTTTTTCAATTAGTTCATATTAAATTTGTTGGATGTTATCTATTAGATGATTGGCATATATTCAAATATCCTTGCGACGATGCATAAAAATTCACGCTTTAATAAGCCATTGGCTTTGGTCAGATCAAATTTTTCTGTACTGATAACCAAGCGTGTTTGGAAAGTTTTAAATTTACTTATTTGCCTAATGGAGTCTATTTTTTCTTCATTTACTATCCCAATCCATTCATTGATCTGAATATCTGAAATAAGGAAAGAAAATGAATTTTTGTCAGTTAAATCACCCAGTAATTTATAGCTATTTGTAATCAGTGGCGAACCATAACCATTCAATAATGCTTTTTGTAATTCTTCATGGGACATCACGCCCATCGTTTTTAACTGCACATTTAAAGTGTATTGTGCTTTATTAGGATTTTTAACAATGGTACATCCTTTATTTTTTAAGTTTCTTTTTAACTGTCGCTCAAACCTTATATGGTGATCAGATTCGTCTTTAATCATGACATAAAGACTCTTTGTGCTATCTTTTTTCAGATTCAAGAACAAATTATCAGAAAATTGATAGTGGATTTGAGAAACATTACTTTTTACAAATGGGAGGGGATAACTAGATGAACTTGAAAAATCCCTTATTTTTGTCGTTGTTGCTATCATTATTCCCTCCACAACATGTTACTCACTAGATATGTCTTCTGTAGGAATTACAAAATCAATCTCAGAAATAGAACGAAATCTTTTTAGATGATCATCTAACCGTAATTTAGCTTCTTGAACTTTTTTTCGATTAGAACGTTTTGCTGCTTCTGTTAATAGCTCATTTGATTCAGCTGATAACTGAAACGAGATATATACTTTTTTAAAATGATTATTAAATTCCAATTTTCATCCCCGTTAAGGTTCTTTCTCCATCAACAAAGAAATTAAACTATAAATCCCAACCAATATCAACCATATATGAAATATTCTAATTATTATTTCATATATGGTTGATATTGTGAGCCTTACTGTATTCGGAAAGGGTATAAAGATTTTTAAAATATCGTATAATGAAGAAGATAATGTTATCTCTTAATTTAATTGACCAACATTTAAACTAATTATGCTAATATAGAAAATGGGAACATCTAGGGCGTGTTTTTAAAGTTTTTCAAACTATTAAAAATCTGATAAAAAGCCTCCATAGTGAAAATGGAGCAAATGGATGTCAAGATTTGTTATTGATGACAAAATGTGGAACAAATTAGAACAATTACTGCCATCTCCTAAAGGTCGCCATGGGGAAAATGATCGATTATTTATTGAGGCAGTTTGTTGGATAATCAGAGATGCTAAAAACAAAATTGAAGAATGGCGCCAGGATTACAATGATTTCCGCCCTCATTCTTCATTGAACAATTTGACTCCAAATCAGTTCAAACAGAAGGTGTTAAGCGCCAGTTTTTCTAGGTAAGGCTGGATCAATTTTTGGGAGAGGATCAGGTTTACACTAGGCTGTAAATGAAATCGAGAAAATCAAACTCATAAGCTGCTATCGGATATTGGTTAATATCCGGTTTTTTGTAAACATCTAGGTGCCTTTTTTATAAAAGCAATATGCTCTAGCTGACCGAAGGCCACTTTAACTGGTTTCGTAAATTCCATGGCAATTCTCCATAAAGCCTTTATCTAATACTACTGAATACAACTAGCAATAAACTTGGTGAAGGGAACAATATTCTGATTCACACTTGCTTGCTCTAGTGCTTCCATATATTCGTTTCTTCTCCCCACAGGAATAATAGTCCATGGATAATGACCACTCGCTAACATAACATTCATCAGAAAACGTCCAATTCTGCCATTACCATCTGAATAAGGGTGGATATAAACAAAAAAGAAATGTCCGAGAACAACTCTAATAGCAGACTCCTTTTCTTGAATTATTAACTGAAAAAATTCTTCCATTAGTTCACTAACAATTTGCCAACGTGGAGGAATATGTTTTGATTGACGTATGTATACAGGGCTTCGTCTGTATCCTGCCAGATCAGTTGGTTTTAAAAGACCGATAGCAACGCTAGGTTGAAATAATTCTCTATACCAATCTCCATGTTCTTTTTGTATTATTTTTCCAGGGTTTTCTCCATTTAATATTTCTATAAGGCTCTTTTTCACAGATTGAAATGCTTGCCAGTATCCACGGGCGGCTAATGCGCTACGGTGGTTTCTATCCTGCTCTGTAGCATCGGGATTCCATTGCCCAGAGCGAACTTTTTCAATTAAGTCTGGACTTACTTGATAACCTTCAATAGATAGAGAATGATAAGCGTCTGAGATATAATTTTCGTCTACCTGCTCTAGATATCTCTTAATATTAATTGTTGCAGGACGGGGGGTAGGGAAGTTTTCTCGAACTGTCTCGCGCATATCATGCCACATAACTTCCAAACGACTGCGATAGGCTGGCTTATACGTTGCGGAAAAATCTATCGGTGTATTTGTTAAAAATGGATCTTCTTCCCGTATTTGATAACCGGCACTCTCCATGGTTTTTTTGATCTCTTCTGCCACGTGAGATTTGCCAATATTTTGAAGCGCACCGCAAATTCTTCCGGCTATCCAAGAATGCCCTTCATCCAGTAGATAATGTAGTAGGTCAGATGCACTATTAAACATTGAAAGAACAGAGCGTGCCTCAGTAGGATATTGAGAAAAAAATTTAGGTGAACAATAGATCAATGCTGGCACTATTGCATAAACTCGCATGTCCTGCTTAATCTCTATGTCCTGAGCAGCTGGCATTTTGTATTGTACTGAAAATAAGGCCGTATTATGAGGCAACTCCATATTACGGTTTGTTCCGTTGGGGCTGCGTATCATTAGTTGTTTAGGCACAGTCCAATTTTCTGAATGAAGAAGTAAAGACTGTTCTGGGGAAAGACACCATTCGTCACCAAATCGTTCATTTAAATATGAAGCACAAAAACTCCAGAAAGAAGCATACCAAGCCGTACTTTCGCCTTTTTGTTCATCAGGTTTTATAGGTACATACCAACCTTTTACAACCTCTTCTAAAAATGCATTTTCTACAAGTCGCTCCCTATGAGTACGACTTATATCTTTTGATTGGATAGCGTACTTACCTTGCTTTTGAAGATTGTGTAAAACTTCTAGTGACTGCGCTAGCTTTTCTGAAGGTTTCATAATATTTCAATTTATAGTTGCATGTAGAAATTATAGTATATTATGTTGTGGAAATAATAGTATATTATGTTGTTGAGATTATAGTTTATTGAGTTATAAAATTTTTCAAAATTAACGAACTCAAGATAAATATAAGTATTCCTGCTGATATGAATAGTCATGTTGAAAAATGCGATTTCTCTAACATGAGAAGTAACATAAGTTAAATTATTTGGATTTCTTTAAATGACTTTAAATAAAAGCTTGTTTTAAATGCGCAGAATTCTATTAATCAGCGATACCCACGGAAATCTGGATGTCATCAATGAAAAAGCTGCCGAAACGAATGTCGATATGGTCATTCATGTTGGTGACTTTGGTTTTTATCATGATCAAAGTATTCACCACCTTAACCTCAGAGAACTGCGATTATTGATAGGTCATTCTCCAGTTTGGAGGAAATATAACGTTGATAAACAAACTGAACGTGAGAAGTTGATTGAGATTGTAAAAGAAGAAAAGTTATTAGGTGATTTTTCAGATTATATTGCAGGTGTAAAACAATTTTCAGTTCCTGTTTATGCCGTTTGGGGAAATCATGAAGACGTAGAAGTCTTGAAACGATTAACTACTGGTCTAAAAATTAATAACTTAAATCTACTTGATGAGCACCATTTTTATGAATTTAACCATGGTGATAATTTTGAGTTTTCTCTGTATGGCCTAGGCGGTAATTTTCTTGCTGGTAAAAAATTATTTGATCAGCCAATTGCTGGCAAAGGGTGCAAGGTCTGGACTACACTCCATCAATTTGGTGTTTTTATATAAGCAAATTAAAAATAAAGATAAGCCCTCTATATTTTGTATCTCAACTTAAATACCATTAATGAAAAAGTTGCTCAGACAAAGCAGATGGGGTCCATTCAACTGGTAACTGATGGTGAAATATTAATCAACTGCAGTCATCGGCATAATATCTTTATCAAAAAAGTAATAATGCAAGGTAGGCTTGGAAGCATTAAAAGCATTTTCGACAATGTAGTAAGTGGACCTCATTAAGTATCTATAATAAAGTAGCATACGCATCATAATTGAAATTAATTGTTGAAACAGTCCTACCCTCATGAAAATGCCATATTAACTTTCGTATTCGTTGGATCAGATCTTCCATTTTTGTAAATGATTTGCAGCCATAAACGTTCTAAATACAGCGAACAACTCGGTTATAACTTATTTGTATAAAAACAGGATTGTTTCCTGTCACCTTGGTTATTGAATAACCAGGTAAATTTAGGATAATATCTTTCTTCGGCACTTTAATCCTCTTTTGACTGCAAAATCAAAGAGTTAGATTACTATAATCCGATTAAAGTGCCCCTGTATTTGGGGTAGAGCCAAATTGGTTCAAAGTGAGGCGCGTTATACCACCCCTGACGCAGTGTTGCGCGAAAAAAGCATCCTGCAATTGGAGCATGAAGGATGTAATCACCTGCAACCTATTCTAACCAAAGAGCGGGCACATCATTTATTGCAAGATTCTGATTTAAACAAAGGCCAGCAGGCAGCAGCCAGTCTTATTCTATCAACCAGTAATCGTATTGTCGGCGTGCAAGGTTACGCGGGTACGGGGAAATCCCACATGCTGGATAAAACAAACAATTGATTGAAGCCGCAGGCTTTAACGTTCGTGCACTTGCACCCTATGGCAACCAGGTCAAAGCATTACAAGAGCCCAACGTAAAAGCCAATACGCTGGCTTCTTTTATCAGAGGTAAAGACAAGGATATCAATGAAAAAACTGTTCTCGTCATTGATGAGGCAGGCGTTGTGCCTACCCGATTAATGGAAAAAGTGCTGAGCTTCGCAGAAAAATCAGGAAGCCGCGTTGTGTTATTGGGGGATACCGCACAAACCAAAGCCATTGAAGCTGGCTGGCCATTCGATCAATTGCAAGCTGCCGGAATGCAAATGGTACTCATGGACACCATTCAACGCCAAAAAAATACAGAGCTAAAAAAGGCGGTTGAATTAGCGGCTATGGGTAAATCCGCACACGCCCTAAAGCACGTGCACAACGTTTTTGAAATAAAAGATCATCAAATACGCCAGCACACAATTGCCAAAGAATACGTGGGGTTACCCGAAGATGAACGCACCAGAACAATTATTGTCACCGGAACCAATGAAGCACGCCGAGAAATCAATAAGCAGGTGCGGGGATTAAATCTGCAAGGCAGAGGCATTACTTGTGACACGCTAATTCGCAGAGATACAACGAGAGCCGAGCGGATGTATGCCAAGCATTACCGTATAGGCGATTTTATTCAGCCAGAAAAAAATATCCACGTTGTGGGCTAAAACGTGGTGAACTTTATCGTGTGGAAGATACAGCCATGGGCAATCGCCTGATTGTCCGCTCAATGGAAAACCAGCAAACTCTTGAACTTAACCCCATGACTTATCGAAAATTATCTGTTTATGAACCCGATCGAAAAGAGCTGTCAGCAGGTGATTTTGTAAGGATTACCCGCAATGATAAGGACTTGGATCTTGCTAATGGAGATCGCTTCAAAATATCCTCTGTAGCAGAAGATCAGATCACTCTATCGAATGGACTTCGTTCTGTTGCCTTAGATTCAAAACAGCCGTTGCATTTAGATTATGCCTATGCCACAACAGTCCATAGCAGCCAAGGTTTAACTACCGATCGAGTATTAATTGATGCACATGCACAAAGCCGCACAACGGCAAAGGATGTTTTTTATGTTGCTTTTTCACGTGCGCGGTTTGTGGCTAAAATTTATACGAACGATAGGGATAGTTTACCGATTGCAATTTCAAAAAATAACGGGAAATTGGCCGCATTGGATATACCAACGGCACAGGATCAAGATGGAAGGGTTAATAGAAAAAAATGGCATCAGAGCTATAATGTACGATAGACATTAATTGCACAATCAGGACACGGGTAAAAAATGGAAACCCGGGAACAAGAAGAAAGTCTATTGAATGAGATAGCGAAATCAGAAATATTTCAAGATGATTTTTCAAAAGAATTTCTAAGCAAATATTTAGAGTCAGGTTTTGGTAGTTTATCGAAGCATGATATTGATTTGCTCGTATACCATATACTATCTAAAAAAAACCAACTCCTTAAAAATAAAACTATTTATGAACAATCAAATCTTTTAAAAATTACTGAACGAAAAGTTAAAAATATCCAGCTTGAAGCTTATTTAAAATTTGAGCAAAAAAAATCCAAAGAAAATTTAAATACTATATTAGAAGAAATAAACTCTGGAGGAATTAAGCCAGAAATTGAAAATGGAAGAATTCGATTTTTGCTCGATTCGCCAATTTTAAAAAGAGAAATAGAAAATTCTATTAAATTGTTAGGTCATGTTGTTGATTATTCTTTTAACAAGGATGTAGTGAGTATTAAAATTGTACCATTCATATCTGCTATAAAAAATATCCAGAAAGAGAGAGGGGAAGAGTTAGAGAACAAGGTAATAAAGGAATTACGTTCACAATTTAAAGATGAAAATAAAAAAGTCAAAGAAATAGAGGCAATGACTATTTCTGAGTTGCTTAAAAAGATTGGTAGTAACATTTCATCCGATGTATTAAAAACTGTAACTAATTCTATTCTAACCTGTCTCTGGAATGCAGTTTACCAGACCGCAACCTAAGCAAACTCTATTAATATAAAACAACATGTTAGCCACAAGCATGATTACCCATTCAGAATAATTGTTAATTTGCAGCAATTTTGTTTGGTTCTGGTCTGTTTATGTTCTTTTCCCTTGTTTATATATATATTGAGGTCATGAATTTAACTAGCGGATGACGTGTTATGCCTGGATTTTGCCACAAAAAATTACTATATTTTGTGGCAATGAGGCCGAAAACGCCAGTATTAGAGCGAGTTTGCACAGTTTTTTATATACTCGATCATTGTTTGGAATTTTGGGGTGGTTCCAAAGTATATTTCAGCCTTCTTTTGGTAAAGGGAACTGAATTTACCAAGCTCACCTGGTTCTGATAATTGAAATGCGGGATTTTTTGTTAAATCGGTTTCATTCAGAAGACCAAATTTCTCCTGTTTATAAGTGTAATAATCATCTGTTCCTAAAAATTTTTTAACTCGTTCAGTATGGAGTAGCTGGTAAACATCGTAATTGGAATGCTCCCCACTAAAACCGGACCAGCTAGTTGTTAACTAACGACTAGTAATAGGACTAGTATTATGACTATATCTAAAGAAGCGGAAGTAATAGAAGTAATTCATTCAAGTAGCTCAAGACGTCGCTGGGTTTTATATGAGAAGCAACAGATAGTACAAGAGACTTATCAACCTGCGTGCGTTCCACCTTGCATTCCCCATAAAATTCAAAAAAAAGGACATTTCTGCGAGTGGCGAGAGATGAGGAAGCAGGGCAAGAATAAAACAATATATTTTAAAATGAATGCGCTAAAGCGCATGGCTTTAAAAGAAAGCGATGGCTTCAAGAATCAAAAGCATGTCCCAAACCACACGGATTTACAAGCAAAAAATATATGAAAAATAGATAAAAAACAATAGGTTATCTGTGAAAAATCATTGAAGAAAGAAGGGGTTTTCGATATAATAATCGGCTAGTTAAGCGTGATATCAAGCTGTTGGAGCAGCTCAATATCACTCATCATCAACACTATTGGAGTAGTGAAAATGACTAAGCGTAAGCTATCAAACCCTTTCTTTATTATCAAATCCTTTTTTGTTTCCTCTAAAAAGAAAACCTACCTCACATCCCTTGAGAAAGCATACTGCGAGCAGGCTTTAGAGCTGCAGGCGTTCAAGCGGTCTGTCCATCAACGTTCTTTCATCTAGTCCAACCTCAAGACAAAAAGGATTGATTTCATGAAAACCATTTCAAAATCACTTGTGCGTGAACGCGAGCGACTGCCTTTTTTAATTAAACAGTTTGGTAATTTGTTGCCTCTCGTTGAAAACGCCTGTTATGACACGCTGTCACGTTTTTGCACCACTTATCGCGGTGCTTACTGGCATCTGTATAAGTTAAGTAATGAGGGCTTTTATCTGGCACCCGATATAAAAGAGGCTTTGCATGTATGCATTGAAAGCAATGGGTATGAGGGCAAAGTAAGCAGTGATGCAGCCGGTGTGATTGTGAGCCTTTTTGTATTAAATGGTCTGGCTTTAAAAACATCCGCTGAGAAATACATCCATGCTTATTATGATTTAAGAGCTTTTGCGCTGGAGCATGAAGAAGCTTTCCAGATTTTTGCAGCCATTGATTGATTAGATAGCCCCTGCGCAAGGGGCTATCTTCACGAAGGATAAAACCATGATTTTTGATTTAATTCATCGCATAGCGGATAAGCGTTATCAAGCAATAGCGCATGATAAAGAAACAACCCAGTGGTTTAGCGTGGGAATTGACCGCTATTATTTTGATTTTTTCGTTAAATCTTAACGAGTGGCGGCAATTTGATACCCAAAGCGATGCGCGTTACTACGGGGTGTGCGTGAACCCCTTAGCTCTTCAAATTTTAATCTATGCCGAAGGAGATATTACTCTCATCACCTGCTTTAGCCACGAGCGTTTTAAAAAAGAAATGAACGAATTAACCCATTTCCATGGAGAGGCGCCAGCGGCAGTCATTATAATCAATATAATCAATGGCGAACAAATTGTCGAAGTTTTTAACAAAAGACCGGGTGTTTAAATAGGTTATTAACCCATTGGGATTGATAACCCATCAATCAGAGCATGCCATTTAATGTATGAGTTGAAGGATTAAGATAGACTTGGTAGGATAGTAAAAAAGCGAGGTTGGACTTGCTTTGTGTCAATCCAAGGGTTTGGTCGCGACACACGACCAGCCCTTTCTATGCATTTTTGTTTTCCTTCGCGCGTAACCCCAAAAAAATTTAAATCGTTTAATCACTGATTTTCATCCAATGGGCGGTTAACCGAGGTTCATTCCCGAATCCATGCTATCGCCTAATCGATGCTCATTTACTTTAATTTCCCTGTCTTCATTGGCATTGAAAAATACTATTTTGGAGTGATGTTTTTCCACAGTATTTCGGTGCGCGATGCTGATAATGGTCGTAGTCTTTAATGCTTTTACCATCTTATAAACATGCTCCTCACTTTCTTCATCAAGCGAAGAAGTCGCTTCATCGAGGAAAAGCCAATCGGGTTTTTTTAATAAAACCCGTGCGAAAGCGATTTTTTGTTGCTGTCCTCCTGACAATTCTTTTGACCAATTGCGTTTTTCATCCAATCTTGAAATAAAAGTCTCCATTCTGCCGACTGCCATTAATGCTTCGCTGTATTGTTCTTCAGCGTAAGTAGTTACCGGCTCTGGATAAGCCAAGACAGCTTTTAGGGTGTCGTTCGGAAGGGTTGGTTTTTGCGGTAGAAAATAGAGGGATTTGCCCGAAGGGATTGAAATTTTTCCTTCGCCATATTTCCATGTGCCTGCAATGGCTTTAAAAAGAGAGCTTTTGCCAAGACCGGATGCGCCTTTAATCAAAACGTGTTCACCCGGCATAAATTTTAAGCTCAAATTACGTAGGATGTAGTGGGTGCTTTCTCTCGGTGGAGCAATGTTTAATCCTTTCACTTTGAGTGAATCTTTGTCTTGTACTTTTCTAACGATTTCTTTGGGGCTTGTTTGAAGTCCTTCTTTCTCGAAGCGTTCTTTTAATTCGGTGATGCGCTCAATGCTTGCTTTGATTTTAGATAGGTTTTCATAAGTATTTGCAAACCAGCTAAGTGACATGCTCACTTGAGTAAAAGACAGGCCAATTTGCATTAACTGACCTATCTCAATAAGGCCGCTAAAATAAAGAGGCGCTGCCAGCAGATTTGGAAGAATGCCTGCAGATTGCGAATAGAAACTTTGAAAAGCAATTAACCCGGTGTCGGTATTGAGCTTTTCATTTGCCGAGATTTTAATTTCCTCAATTTGATTATTGATGGTCGTTTTGTAATAGTTTTCGGCGTGCTCCTCCGCTATGTTTTCCGCTTCTTCATTTAATTGCACCAATTCCTGCCTTAAGTCTGCCTCGGCTTTTTCAACGTGTTGGTTTGCAGCAGGGAGCGATTTGCCGATTAAATGGGTCATGAGGGTTGCTGAAACAGCAAGGATTAAGGCTACCCAAACTAAATAGCCGGGAATAACGACATTAAGGCCAAGCAGTGTGAAGGCGAGTGGTCCTCCTACTATCCATAAAGTACCAACAAAGGTTGCCAAGGTAAGTACGGAATTTAATAAATCCGCGCCTAAATTAAGCGCTAAATCCACGAAAGATTTTACGTCTTCCTGGATGCGTTGAGATATATTATCAATCTCTGGGGAAAATCGTTTGAGCTCCAAATAATTGTTTTCACTTTCAAACAGTTCAGCCGTAATTTTTTTGGTAAGCCAGTTTCGCCACAAGATGGAAAGCTTTTGAATCAGAAAATTTTTTAAAACGGAAATGCCCACAAAGGCACCGAGAATTAAACTAAACTGCCCCATGCTAACTAAAAAAGGAGTCAACGCTTTGGCGGTTAGCACCGCCCAAAATCCGGCCGACCACCATGAAAATGCGGCCATCAGGGCGACAAGCCCCACAACACAGATTCCGGTACCAATTAATAAAGCCCATGCGCGCAGTTTTTCATCGGAATGAATGAAATAGTCTTTGAATAAACTAAACACTTTTGACCAAGTAGAGGTTGTCGCCTCTGGCGCTATGGAATGATTTTGCATCGAATGCTATCCCAAGATTTTAGGAGGACTTTGTCCTATGGATTCACAGGCTCATAGTTCGCTCATGAGCTATGCAAGTGGGAAGAGAATATATCGGTTGGTTGTATACAAATCAATCAAAATATAGACAAGGAAAATGGGAAGGTATTCACATGGTTTACTGAGCAAACGATAGGCATAGCATCAGGTTCCATGGGTTGCCGTCTCTATCCGTAAAATATATTTAGTATTTAGGAGAGTATGGATTGCTTTCAAGCCTTAATATGATGAACTCGCAGGTTTATTTAGTCTTCAAAAAAAACTGGCCTAATGCCCATCGAAGATTGGCTTCCATTGAAAGCAATGCAGGATGCTATGGATCATGAGATAAGTCATCTTAACCAGTAAGATAAAGTATTGGTTAAGTATTTTAGAAAATATTACGTATGGCGATAACTAGCTCCATTTGTCATGGGATGATTATCGCCAAACTCGTGGTTGTAAATTTGTACTTCGAAGTAAATAGCCTCACTACATACCGCAAGAAGGAGTACGACTGAACCCTTGGATTAATCGTTCATTTTCTTCTATCTCTTGGTTCATGGAGGCAATAAATTGATCAATTTTACTTTCATTTCCGCTTTTTTGATTATGTGAATTATTTTGCTTGGAAAAAATTTCCTCTGAGACGAAGTGACAAAAACGACTGGTTGCTTCTGAAAATATTTTTTGATTTTGCTCAACATTGACGGTGACATTGCCCAGGGTAACGGTGGTGGTGTTGATGGTATCTTGCACCGTGATCGTTGCCGTATCGCTGGTGTTCAAGCTTTCGTAATTGCCACCAATTGCATTGCTGATGCTGATGGTTTGCGTGCTGGCATCGATGTAAGGATCATCTGCGGGAGCTGCGAAGGTAACGCTGCCGCTCGTTTGTCCAGCGAGAATCGTAATGACTTGGCCATTGGACAAGGTTAAGGTTAAATCGGTTTGGGGTGCATTATTGACATTGGCGATTAAGGTCACCATACCGCCTTCATTGACGGTGACATCGCCCAGGGTAGCGGTGGTGGTATCAATCGTATCTTGAACCGTAATCGTTGCTGTGTCGCTGGTATCCAATTGTTCGTAATTGCCACCGGTTGCATTGCTGATGCTGATGGTTTGCGTACCGGCATCAACGTAGGCATCATCGGTTGGGGCCGGGAAGGTAACGCTGCCGCTCGTTTGTCCAGCGAGAATCGTAATGACTTGGCCATTGGACAGGGTTAACGTTAAATCGGTTTCCGGTGCATTGTTGACATTGGCGGTTAAGGTGATGGTGCCACCTTCATTGACGGTGACATCGCCTAAGGTAACGGTGGTGGTATCAATGGTATCTTGAACCGTAATCGTTGCTGTGTCGCTGGTATCCAATTGTTCGTAATTGCCACCGGCTGCATTGCTGATGCTGATGATTTGGCTGCCAGCATCGACGTAGGCATCATCTGCGGGGGCTGGGAAAGTAACGCTGCCGCTCGTTTGTCCAGCGAGGATGGTAATGACTTCTCCATTGGACAAGGTTAAGGTTAAATCGGTTTGCGGTGCATTATTGACATTGGCGGTTAAGGTGATGCTGCCGCCTTCATTGACGGTGACATCGCCCAGGGTGACGGTGGTGGTATCAATGGTATCCTGAACCGTGATGGTTGCGGTGTCGCTGGTGTTCAAGCTTTCGTAATTGCCACCGGCTGCATTGCTGATGCTGATGGTTTGCGTACCGGCATCGATATAAGCATCATCGGTTGGGGCCGGGAAGGTGACGCTGCCGCTCGTTTGTCCAGCGAGAATCGTAATGACTTCTCCATTAGACAGCGTTAACGTTAAATCGGTTTGCGGTGCATTGTTGACATTGGCGGTCAAAGTGATGGTGCCGCCTTCATTGACGGTGACATCGCTCAGGGTGACGGTGGTGGTGTCAATGGTATCCTGCACCGTGATCGTTGCCGTATCGTTGGTATTCAAGCTTTCGTAATTGCCACCGGTTGCATTGCTGATGCTGATGGTTTGGCTGCCAGCATCGACGTAGGCATCATCTGCGGGGGCTGGGAAGGTAACGCTGCCGCTCGTTTGTCCAGCAAGAATGATGATCATTTCCCCATTGGACAGCGTTAAGGTTAAGTCTGTTTGCGGTGCATTGTTGACATTGGCGGTCAAAGTGATGGTGCCGCCTTCATTGACGGTGACATCGCCCAGGGTGACGGTGGTGGTATCAATGGTATCCTGCACCGTAATGGTCGCGGTGTCGCTGGTGTTCAAGCTTTCGTAATTGCCACCGGTTGCATTGCTGATGCTGATGGTTTGCGTACCGGCATCGATGTAGGCATCATCGGTTGGGGCCGGGAAGGTGACGCTGCCGCTGGTTTGCCCGGCGAGAATGGTAATGATTTCTCCATTGGACAGGGTTAAGGTTAAGTCGGTTTCCGGTGCATTGTTGACATTGGCGGTTAAGGTGATGGTGCCGCCTTCATTGACGGTGACATCGCCCAGGGTAACGGTGGTGGTATCAATGGTATCCTGCACCGTAATGGTCGCGGTGTCGCTGGTGTTCAAGCTTTCGTAATTGCCACCGGCTGCGCTGCTGATGCTGATGGTTTGCGTACCGGCATCGATGTAGGCATCATCGGTTGGGGCCGGGAAGGTGACGCTGCCGCTGGTTTGTCCAGCGAGGATGGTAATGACTTCTCCATTGGACAGCGTTAAGGTTAAGTCGGTTTGCGGTGCATTGTTGACATTGGCGGTTAAAGTGATGGTGCCGCCTTCATTGACGGTGACATCGCCCAAGGTGACGGTGGTGGTATCAATGGTATCCTGCACCGTAATGGTCGCGGTGTCGCTGGTGTTCAAGCTTTCGTAATTGCCACCGGCTGCGCTGCTGATGCTGATGGTTTGGCTGCCGGCATCAATATAAGCATCATCGGTTGGCGCTGGGAAGGTGACGCTGCCGCTCGTTTGCCCGGCGAGAATCGTAATGACTTCTCCATTGGACAGCGTTAAGGTTAAGTCTGTTTGCGGTGCATTGTTGACATTGGCGGTTAAGGTGATGGTGCCGCCTTCATTGACAGTGATATCGCCCAGGGTAACGGTGGTGGTATCAATCGTATCTTGAACCGTGATGGTTGCGGTGTCGCTAATATCCAATTGTTCGTAATTGCCACCGGCTGCATTGCTGATGCTGATGGTTTGGCTATCGGCATCGACGTAGGCATCATCGGTTGGCGCAGGGAAGGTAACGCTGCCGCTCGTTTGTCCAGCAAGAATAGTAATCACTTGGCCATTGGACAGCGTTAACGTTAAATCGGTTTGCGGTGCATTGTTGACATTGGCGGTTAAGGTCACCATACCGCCTTCATTGACGGTGACATCGCCTAAGGTGACGGTGGTGGTATCAATTGTATCTTGAACCGTGATGGTTGCGGTGTCACTAATATCCAATTGTTCGTAATTGCCACCGGCTGCATTGCTGATGCTGATGATTTGGCTATCGGCATCAATATAAGCATCATCGGTGGGGGCTGCGAAGGTGATGCTGCCGCTGGTTTGTCCAGCGAGGATGGTAATGATTTCTCCATTGGACAACGTCAACGTTAAATCGGTTTGCGGTGCATTGTTGACATTGGCGGTTAAGGTGATGGTGCCGCCTTCATTGACGGTGACATCGCCTAAGGTGACGGTGGTGGTATCAATGGTATCTTGAACCGTGATGGTTGCGGTGTCACTGGTGTTCAAGCTTTCGTAATTGCCACCGGTTGCATTGCTGATGCTGATGATTTGGCTATCGGCATCAATATAAGCATCATCGGTTGGCGCTGGGAAGGTGACGCTGCCACTGGTTTGTCCAGCGAGGATGGTAATGATTTCTCCATTGGACAACGTCAACGTTAAATCGGTTTGCGGTGCATTGTTGACATTGGCGGTTAAAGTGATGGTGCCGCCTTCATTGACGGTGACATCGCCCAGGGTGACGGTGGTGGTGTCAATGGTATCTTGAACGGTAATCGTTGCGGTGTCGCTGGTATCCAATTGTTCGTAATTGCCACCGGCTGCATTGCTGATGCTGATGGTTTGAGTACCGGCATCAATGTAAGCATCATCGGTTGGCGCTGGGAAGGTGACGCTGCCGCTCGTTTGTCCAGCAAGAATGGTGATCACTTCCCCATTGGACAGCGTTAAGGTTAAGTCTGTTTGCGGTGCATTGTTGACGTTGGCGGTTAAAGTGATGCTGCCGCCTTCATTGACGGTGACATCGCCTAAGGTGACGGTGGTGGTATCAATGGTATCCTGAACCGTGATGGTTGCGGTGTCGCTAATATCCAATTGTTCGTAATTGCCACCGGCTGCATTGCTGATGCTGATGGTTTGGCTATCGGCATCGACGTAGGCATCATCGGTTGGCGCTGGGAAGGTGACGCTGCCACTCGTTTGTCCAGCGAGAATGGTGATCACCTGTCCGTTAGATAGCGTTAAGGTTAAATCGGTTTGCGGTGCATTATTGACATTGGCGGTTAAGGTGATGGTGCCGCCTTCATTGACGGTGACATCACCCAGGGTAACGGTGGTGGTGTTGATGGTATCTTGAACCGTGATGGTTGCGGTGTCGCTGGTATCCAATTGTTCGTAATTGCCACCGGTTGCATTGCTGATGCTGATGGTTTGCGTACCGGCATCGACGTAGGCATCATCGGTTGGCGCTGGGAAGGTGACGCTGCCGCTGGTTTGTCCAGCGAGGATGGTAATGACTTGGCCATTGGACAGGGTTAAGGTTAAGTCGGTTTGCGGTGCATTGTTGACATTGGCGGTTAAGGTGATGGTGCCGCCTTCATTGACGGTGACATCGCCCAGGGTAACGGTGGTGGTATCAATGGTATCTTGAACGGTAATCGTTGCGGTGCCGCTGGTATCCAATTGTTCGTAATTGCCACCGGCTGCGCTGCTGATGCTGATGGTTTGGCTATCGGCATCAATGTAAGCATCATCTGCGGGGGCTGGGAAGGTAACGCTGCCGCTCATTTGTCCAGCGAGAATGGTGATCACCTGTCCGTTAGACAGCGTTAACGTCAAGTCTGTTTCCGGTGCATTGTTGACATTGGCGGTTAAGGTGATGGTGCCGCCTTCATTGACGGTGACATCGCCCAGGGTAACGGTGGTGGTATCAAGGGTATCTTGAACGGTAATCGTTGCGGTGTCGCTGGTATCCAGTTGTTCGTAATTGCCACCGGCTGCATTGCTGATGCTAATGGTTTGGCTATCGGCATCAATATAAGCATCATCGGTTGGCGCTGGGAAGGTGACGCTGCCACTCGTTTGTCCAGCAAGGATGGTAATGATCTCCCCATTGGACAGTGTTAAGGTTAAATCGGTTTGTGGTGCATTGTTGACATTGGCGGTCAAAGTGATGGTGCCGCCTTCGTTAACGGTAACATCGCCCAGGGTGACGGTGGTGGTATCAATGGTATCCTGCACCGTAATGGTTGCGGTGTCGCTGGTATTCAATTGTTCGTAATTGCCACCGGCTGCATTGCTGATGCTGATGGTTTGGCTATCGGCATCGACGTAGGCATCGTCGGCTGGGGCCGGGAAGGTGACGCTGCCGCTGGTTTGCCCGGCGAGAATCGTAATGACTTCTCCATTGGACAGCGTTAACGTTAAATCGGTTTGTGGTGCATTATTGACATTGGCGGTCAAAGTGATGGTGCCGCCTTCATTGACGGTGACATCGCCCAGGGTGACGGTGGTGGTGTCAATGGTATCTTGAACGGTAATCGTTGCGGTGTCGCTGGTATCCAATTGTTCGTAATTGCCACCGGCTGCATTGCTGATGCTGATGGTTTGACTACCGGCATCAATATAAGCATCATCGGTTGGCGCTGGGAAGGTGACGCTGCCGCTGGTTTGTCCAGCGAGGATGGTAATGACTTCTCCATTGGACAGCGTTAAGGTTAAATCGGTTTGCGGTGCGTTGTTGACATTGGCGGTCAAAGTGATGGTGCCACCTTCATTGACGGTGATGTCAAGGAAGGTGACGGCGGTGGTGTCAATAGTATCTTGAACGGTAATCGTTGCGGTGTCGCTGGTATCCAATTGTTCGTAATTGCCACCAATTGCATTGCTGATGCTGATGGTTTGTGTACCGGCATCGATGTAGGCATCATCGGTTGGGGCTGGGAAGGTGACGCTGCCGCTCGTTTGTCCAGCGAGAATCGTAATGACTTGGCCATTGGACAGGGTTAACGTTAAATCGGTTTGTGGTGCATTATTAACATTGGCCGTCAAAGTGATGGTACCACCTTCATTGACGGTGACATCGCCCAGGGTGACGGTCGTGGTGTTGATGGTATCTTGGACTGTAATCGTTGCGGTGTCGCTGGTATCCAATTGTTCGTAATTGCCACCGGCTGCACTGCTGATGCTGATGGTTTGCGTACCGGCATCGATGTAGGCATCATCTGCGGGGGCTGGGAAAGTAACGCTGCCGCTTGTTTGTCCAGCAAGTATGGTGATCACTTCCCCATTGGACAAGGTTAAGGTTAAATCGGTTTGCGGTGCATTGTTGACATTGGCGGTTAAGGTCACCATACCGCCTTCATTGACGATGACATCGCCTAAGGTGACGGTGGTGGTATCAATGGTATCTTGAACCGTAATCGTTGCTGTATCGCTGGTATTCAAGCTTTCGTAATTGCCACCGGTTGCATTGCTGATGCTGATGGTTTGCGTACCGGCATCGACGTAGGCATCATCGGTTGGGGCAGGGAAGGTGACGCTGCCGCTCGTTTGTCCAGCAAGAATGGTAATCACTTGGCCATTGGACAAGGTTAAGGTTAAATCGGTTTGCGGTGCATTATTCACATTGGCGGTTAAGGTAATGGTGCCGCCTTCATTGACGGTGACATCGCCCAGGGTGACGGTGGTGGTGTTGATGGTATCTTGGACTGTAATCGTTGCGGTGTCGCTGGTATCCAATTGTTCGTAATTGCCACCGGCTGCATTGCTGATGCTGATGGTTTGCGTACCGGCATCGATGTAGGCATCATCGGTTGGCGCTGGGAAGGTGACGCTTCCGAGTAAAAAGAATCGAATTATTTTTATTGAGCATGATTCCCATATTTATAAAGAAAGGAATCATGTCGAACGATTTTTTAACAGAATAAAAGGTTTCAGAAGAATTGCTACGCGGTATGATAAAACTGCCGCCATGTTTTTAGGTGCATTAATTGTAATAGGTATTTTGCTGTGGCTGAAACTTTAAAAACACGCCCTAGTACTGATAATAAACATGAGCTCAAAGATATTCTCTCTTCATTAATGGAGGAATGTGATATTGATGATGCGCAATTGGCTAGAGAAACGGGCGTTCCAGCCTCTACTATTTCACGAATGAGATTAAACTCTAATGCAAATCCCACGGCATCTACCCTTAGACCTATATCAAAATTTTTTTCTATTTCAATAAGCCAATTATTGGGCGATGAACCTTTGCCTAAGGATAGATTGCCAGGCACTCATAATCCAACATATTATACATCAGCTAGAATGCCCGTTATTGAATGGGATTGGATTATGAATTGGGTTGATACACATGGCGAAAACATTAAAGAAAAATTACAAACATGGATTTCTACGGAAAAAGAAGTTGGCCCAAACTCGTTTGCACTTATAATACCAACAGATTCGTTTGGTCTTGCTTTTCGAAAAGGCTCAACCATTATCGTTGATCCTTCTCAATCACCTATAGATGGTGACCTGATCTTAGTAAAAAATGAAAACGATAAAATGATTTTATTAAAGCAATTTTTAATGGATGGACATGAAGCATATATGCGATCAGTGAACCCCGAAATAAAAAGTGTTGTGCCTCTGACAGAAAGTCATCAAATAATTGGTATTGTTATTGAAACACGTTTTTCTTTACAAGCAGTTGGGAAACCAGTATCGCAAAAAGAAGCAAAGTTACAATTTTCCTTTGCAAGATCAGCTCATCTTAAACCGACCTAGAGTGAAGCAATATGCCTATTAATGATTATTCCATTATTTCAAATCAGTACGCCTCATTAGATAATAGCGGAACTGCTTTTTTAGCTTTTAAGCAAATTCCTGACTTATTAAAGCGACATGCTATTGGAAATAAAACACTTGATTACGGGTGTGGTTCGGGCAGCTCTACATTATTCCTTAACGAAATTGGATTGGATGTTGAAGGCGTAGACATCAGTCAAGATATGTTGCAAGAAGCTAACCAATTAAATATCAAAATTCCCTTCAACTTAATTGAAAGCGCCAAACTCCCTCATGCGGATAATACATTTGATATTGTATTCTCGAGTTTTGTTTTATTCGAAATATCAAGTAAGCCTGAGTTGAGTCGCATTATTAATGAAATTTATCGAGTTTTAAAAAAAGGCGGTTTATTTATAGGCGTTACAGGTAGTGAAGAATTATACAACCATAAATGGTTATCATTAAATGTGGACTTTGAACAAAACAAGAACCTAAGTAGTGGTGACATCGCTAAGGTTTTATTAAAAGACGCAGAAATAATTGTATATGATTATTATTGGACAAATGAGGACTATCAAGAAATTATTAATACATCAAAGTTTTCATTACTAGAAACTTTGCTCCCACTTGGTGAAGAAACTGATGGCTATTATTGGGAAGATGAAAAACACTTCCCGCCATATGTAATCTATGTTCTATCAAAATGATCATTATTACCTGTATAATCAACATCCAATGAAAATGGTGTGAAGTTTGTATTAATATCAAAGACATCAACATGCTCGATGGATTTTAGTTTTTTGGCCATAAAGGTAATAAAGGGTATAGATAACCACTCAAAAATCAATCCGAGCAAATAACTCCTACTTGAAAATTGGACCATTTCATAGAAAGGTAAAACATGCCAATATGATACTGACAAAAATAAGAAATTATCAACCGTCATAGCAACAATTGATGCGCATATAATTCTAAGCCACAATTTATTACCATCATGAAATATCTTCAGTTTAGCGATTACATATGAATTCAGAAATTCTCCACTAAAATAGCTAATCATTGATGCCGTAATAATTCTAGGAATAGATCCAAGTATAAAAGCATACTCTTTCTGATGGCTCCAAAAGGGAGATGCGGGAGCTTTTATTGCTAATGTTATAAATAAAACAGCAATTAGATTGCATGCAATTGCCCCCCAAATTAGTTGCCTGGTTCTTTTGTATCCATAAACCTCTGTAATAATATCACCCATAACATACGTCAACAGATAAGGTAATGTACCCCCTGTTAATGTGACACCGAAAAATGTCATTAATTTTGACGAAGCAATATTGCAGGCAATCAACGAACAACCAAAAATCATGGCTAATAAGGAAAAATATCGAAAATGCTCTGTTGTTTGTATAATTACTGTCGGTGGTTTTTCAGTAGTAGCAAGACCAATGATATTAATTTTGTCTTCTAAACTAAATTTTGATAATAGATCTTTTTTTAAGGTCACTAAATCTGTGGCAGCAATTTTAAATACACCTCTGGGGTTGCCCTCCTCTTTGGCAACAACAATGTAATTTCCGTTTCTCTTTCGATAAAAATCATGAAATTTGTATAAAGGATCGGTAACTAAATTGCTTTCATCTCGCATGTGATTTCAACAGCCTCTCGGATAAAAATTATATCTATTCTTCTTCTGTAATTAAGTACATTTTCTTTTGTTCAGGCCATATATTTTCTCTAAAATAGATCGACAATTTAGTGGCATGCGGAATAATATCTCCCGGTCCTTTTTTAGCTGTAATATTGGTAATCTCAGTTTCGTTTAACCCTTTTTGCCATTCGGCTAACGCTAGTTTAAATGTATCTTCTTCTACTTTTTTCTTTCGTTCTAATTGATTCTTTTTAGCTTCTAATAGTTGAACCTGTGCGATTTCCTGTGGTGATCTATAATTTTTTTCAAACCATGGCTTTCCCTTTCTAAGCCGACCAATTAGCAGATTTAAAAGATCATCATACTGCCTATATTTAGCTGACTCATGTTCCAAACCGTACGCAAAATGCAAAATAGATTCTTGAACCATTTGTGGCTCAGCTAACCTAGTTTCAAAAATGTCATTTAAGTGATTATGATTAAATCCAATTTCTTCCAATGGATAAATATTAATTTTTTTCCACTCTTCAGGTAAGAGAGTTTTACCCACTGTTTTATTGTCCCCTTTCTTTTCGATTTCTAAATGAACTTCAATTGATTCTCTGTTGATTCCCAATTGACTCTCAATGCCAACCATTTTTTTATATTCAAGTGCGGCATTTCTCACGATTTCAGATAATTTAAAAGAGTAAAAACCTCCTCGTCCGGTTTTTCCTTTTTCTCTCACAATCAATTGTTTACCTACCAGTCTCTGAATAGATGTTTTTACCATTTTCATTGTTGTACTGGTAATTTGCATGAGTATTTCCCCTTTAATGACGCCAGTAGACAACATTGCCCTCGAGATACAACGGTCTGTAATAAAAAGAAATATTTTTTTTTGATGACCAGTAAGTCTGGAAATAGTATCTAACACTGTCTCTAAATTATTTGGATCGAAATCAATAGAGTAATCTACAGTCTTTTTAGGTTTTGTTATTTTATGGATATCTTTTATTTCCAGAGACTCTAGATTATATGATTCCTTTTTGATTCCTAATTGATTGTCATTTGATGTCGATTTGATCTCTAATTGATTATCAAAAGATACTTTATTGGATTCCGATTGATTTCCATATTCTTTATCAAGTTCATCCATATAGTTCCATGGCCTATAATCGGATTTCTTAAACTTTTTTTTAGATTTATTAGTTAATTCCTCAAGGGTAGGCATTCCAACTGTCCTCTAGCAATGTTTATCAAGCTTCAACAAGATTATTTGATTTCTTTTTATCTGTGGCTGAACGCAATATATCGCCGGATTCTTTGTTGACTGAAGATCCAATATTTAATATTTCTCTAGTTAGTAGATCGATATCTTCTTTAGCTGGAGAGTTATTTAATGAATCATAGATAGACTCACCCTTGGTTAGAACATTTTCAAACTCTTGACTCTTTCTGATTACTGAACGAATAAGACCTTTTTCATAATTAGTCATTAAAAACCTCATTGTTTCGTGAGATAAAGATGTTCTTACATCAAACTCATTTAGAAGAGGACTTAGTAAGATCGTTGTATGGAAATTTTTTTCTATATTTTTTATTTCTTGTTTCGTGATTTCTAATCCTTCTAAGCTGAATTCGGAAGGAGTTACTGGAGCTATGATTCGATCCGCTGCCAATGCAGCAGCAGTAACAGAGCTACCTAAGGCTGGTGGGCAATCAATTAAAATAAGATCGTATTTATTTTTTAACGGAGCAATCATTTCTTTATAGATTCGATCCAGTGGAAGTCTTTTCAACATTAAATTACTGTCTAATAATGCATTTTCAATGCGGCTTGGTAATATATCAAGACCATCATATACAGGAAGAATGCCTTCTTCTATCGGAATATCCTGATTAATTAGTTCTATCATGATTGGATTGTCATGAGTATCAATTCTACATGCTTTAGTTAAATTACCTTGTTGATCAAGGTCAATTAAGAGAGTTCTGGCTCCATATAATGATGCTCTAACGCCTACAGCTAAACACATAGATGTTTTCCCAGTTCCTCCTTTTACTATCTGAAAACATAATACTTGTGATGAGAAATTAAGGGAAAGTAATGATCTGGCTGTTTTATAACCGAAATAAACTCTATTTCGACTTTTACCATGTTCGAGTTCTTTTCTTTTTATTTGATTATGAAGGGCTTGAGCCGTTACTCCTAATGCTTCTGCTGCTTCGCTAACTAACATCTTTGGATCCATTCTTTAATCTCCGTGGTTTAAGTTTAACGGATATTTGTTAAACTAACTTAAACATAGATTTTTTTCGTGGTCAATGGAAATATGAGTAAAATCATAAAATATTTTTATATGTTATTAAGTAATAGTTTTATTAATTATTACTACTAATAAGGGTAACTTAAATGATTTCTGATATGATTCCTGTTTGATTGCCAATATAGAATGGTTTTTGTGAAGGATGCCTAACTGATGTCTACATGACTCCTATTTGATTTCTAAGTAAAAGCCTTTGTTTGTTCTAAACGTTGTTTTCTTGTGTGAAAACGTGCCAATGAGATTGAAAATTATCTGGTATCTATCTGGCATTGATTTTTATTAGCAGGATATAAGCGTAATATATTGATTCCCAGTATGATTGTTAAAAGACATCTATATGAGTTCTATATGATGGGTATATGATTGTTGTATGATTTTCATTAGATGACCTGTTGATTTCTATCTGAATCACATTTGCTTTCTTGTTGATATCTAACTGATTTCCAAATGATGCCCATTTTAAACATTTCCTAATCTTATGCAGATAGGCATGCCGCGGTATTGGAGCCCCAGGCATGATGAACTTCCAATTGATTTCTGTACCTAAATCATAAATAAAAAAATAAATCGAATGTAAATAAGCTCGATTGTGCAAATCGGGTGCATTTCACTTAAGTCTAAGAATCTAAATAAAAAATTGTTTTGAAAAAAATTTATTCATTTTCGATTGCCTAAGGGGCTAAAATTCGTTAATGCAGACCGCTTTATGAACGTTTCCCGTTTACGCACCAAAGCTTCATGACCCGTTCACGAAGCTTTGAACAAGGATGGATTGCTGTTGTGTTTTAGTATTTTTTTAGTGCATGAGGTGGAAACTTACTGTACACGCAGCGAATAGGTTATTTTTTAAGGTTTTTAATACTCTACCCACAGAGTTATTCACAGATTTTGTGGATAAGTGGCATTTAAGTATAAAAAAATAAAAGGGCTATCTGCCTTAGTTTGCAAGGCATTTCAAGCTTTAAAAATAATATGTTTTGAAAAATTGGCGGGATGAACAAAAAATTATCCACAGAAAAAAATTTAATGATTCTTTCTGTGAATTTTGAATGGTATCTAAATAAAAATAAAAAAAACAGTCTTGACGAGGTAATATTTTAAAGATTACGAAACCAGTTCAATGGGATGGTGTGTATTCGGTATTAACGCCACATCAGAAATAAGTTTAGGAAGCTTGCTGGCTTCGTTTTGCAGAGATTTGGCAGGGGTTAATACGTGCTCTTTAGAGAATTCACGAACTGCTTGCTGCATAAATGCCAAAAGACCCTGGTACCCGGATAAGGCGATTTTTTCTCCACAGTTAAGGCATTTAACCGTGCATCCAAATGATGGGTTTCTAAATGAGGGTAGAGTGCTTTCGCAAGTTTTAATGTGCAAAGAATCTTGGGTCGATAGGAATACGGCAAGCGCTAAAGGCATTTTTTAGAAACCCATAAGGAAAGCGCGCGTTGTGGGCAACGAGTACGCATTCCTTAAGAACATCGAATAACTCTTGGGCTAAGTGCGCAAAGGTCGATGCCTTGATTCGTGTATACAAGGATTGTAATTTCAATGATTTTATCGCGTGTGATGCGAAGTCCTGTCGTTTACATGCCGACAATTGCAAAACGAAACGGGTGTTTGATACCACTCATGCGCTCACCGTAAGTGATATCCCTATCGCCAAAACTTAACAGGTAAGCAAGGTATCTTAAGATGGTTTAAAATCAAGAAAAATTTAAAAATGCCTGCTTCCTCATCTCTCGCCACTCGCAGATGAGTGCATTTGAATTTTCTGAAGAATACAAGGTCTACTCATCGCTTTGCTCTTGCGTTCCACCTTGCATTCCCCATAAAATTCAAAAAAAAGGACATTTCTGCGAGTGGCGAGAGATGAGGAAGCAGGGCAAGAATAAAACAATATATTTTAAAATGAATGCGCTAAAGCGCATGGCTTTAAAAGAAAGCGATGGCTTCAAGAATCAAAAGCATGTCCCAAACCACACGGATTTAGATAAGTATCTAAAACACCCAAGCATAGTTTTTCTGGTGTAACGGCTAAAATAGGATGTAGAAGTAAACCTGGGTGCTTTTCGTGATTAATCGGGCCAATATCTTTCCGTTCTTTTTGGCCTGTAAAGTTAAGGGTGGTTGTATCTTGCAATAAAAGAACAACAGAATGGTGTCTCATTCGAGAAAGCGTAGAGGTTATATGGGGCGCTAAAATATTCTCTCTGTTGACTTGTTCATGATCAAAGAACCGATAGGCTGCTTTGGTTTCATGCCAGCCTCCACATGCCGCAGGTATACTTAGATTGGGGGCATTGCCTAACTTATCAAATAAAGAAAGTAACCGAGCGTTACGTCTTTTATCGCCTAAATCAATTGTTTGCATTTCCTCTGCTGCCCAGCTCATGATTATCATCCTGACTTATTGGGCATTGCAGTATACGAATTATTACAAAAAATAACTGCTTTTTATACTTATGGGTAATGATGTGTTCATTTGGGGGAGAGCCAAAAAAATGGTACCGACGTTATTAAAAGCTAGTATCGATGGATTAAATGATCAAAGCAACAAGCCTCATTCGTCACCAATTAAAAAGTTAAACTCAGAGCTGATTAAGCTAATTCTTGATTTTGCGTATCAGTCGTAAGGTGGGCGGCCAGGCGTATCCAAACTGAATTGATTAGATTGCACAACTGCTCACTTTCTTTAGCAAGCATCCATAAAGCGTTCACTTGATCAATTTACTTGTTTGGCTTGCGTTTCTTTTAGCTGCAAGGATGGGTGAGGCGTTAACAATCTCCCTATTTTATTTACTAGTTGGCATTATTGGCATCACGATACAACATATATGTCACATTGACATATATGTTGTATCGACATATACTTACATTAAATACTTTAAGCGAAAATAAATTTGCGTATCATTTCTAAGAAAAAACTTCGCGATTATTACATAAGTAATGTTCAATCTGAAATCCCACTGACAGAGTGGTATTTCAAAATGTTAGAGACAAATGCGTCTAATATTTTTGAGTTGAGGCAAGTGTTTAATAGTGTAGATCCTGTTTATGGCTACACTATATTTAATGTTGGTGGTAATAATTATCGTTTAATAACAGCCGTTCATTACAACACCCAAACTTGCTATGTCAGAACAATTTGGACCCATGCTGAATATGACAAACAAATTAATAAAGAAAAATTAAAGCGAGGTGATTTATGAAAGCTCTTGCTATTGACTACATTGATAATAAAACCAAACATAAATTTCATTTACCACTAACAGTGTTTAAGAAACCAACTAATGATAAAGAATATAAATATCTCGAAGATATTCTAGATAAATTAATTGACGAAGTTCGTGATGATGAAAATCATCCTCTGGCTTTGGCAATGCAAATTATAGGTGAGAATATAGAACAATATGATAATGAGCATTTTTCTTTGATTGGTGAAAATGTAACCGATGTTGAGATGGTAAAATACCTAATGAATATTAATCAACTTCAGCAAAAGGACCTTGCCCCTATATTTGGTGGCCAAGCAAATGTTTCCAAATTTCTAAATGGAGAACGAAGCTTAGGAAAAAATCATATATCTGAGCTAAAAAGAAAATTTAAGATCAGTGCTGACTTTTTTCTAAAATAGAAATGTGCTGCATTATTAGTTGCATTCATCTTATTAGGCTTGGGTGTGTATGTGGCTTCTATTTTCGTACAACATTAGTTCCCTTTCAATTTTGTAGTTGGTAATTGGGGTTTTGGGCTGTGTTTTTTATATCTGTGTAATGTGAAACATTTTAAATGGAATCACAAACGTGTTTATCGGATTTATAGGGAGTTGGAATTGAACTTAAGGATTAAACCCAAAAAACGGTTAATCAGGGAAAAGCCAGATATATTAGCTGTACCAGACAATATTAATCAGTGCTGGTCTATGGATTTTATGCATGACCAGCTTCAAAATGGGCGCAGTTATCGCCCTTTTGAACGTTATTGATGATTTTAACAAGGTCTGGCTATCGAAGTAGATTTCTCTTTGCCTGCTGAACGGGTTATCAGGGCACTTGATCAAGTGATAGAATGGCGCGGGAAACCCTTATTTATTCGCTGTGACAATGGACCTGATATATCAATCACTTGTTAGCAGTTCTCCGCCGTGCAGGCGGTAGAAACCATACACTGCATCAAGACCAGGAAAAAGGTTCTCCGCAGTACAGACAGTTTAAACATATTGGATATGCTCATGTTTAAGCGTCTGCTTAAACATGAGTGCCAGCGTGCTGAATTTTATTGCATTAGATAAATTCTAAACAGGAGCACAATTACTAGGATCGCTTATTGTTTACATCAGGATTTCAAATTGCTGCACGCTCTTTTTACATGAGATAATCGTAAGCTTTATCTTGCTTTTTCTTTATTCATCTCATAAAAGCTTTTCAATTCAAAATCGACGTAATTTTCAAGTAATTTTTTAATTTCGTATTCTGCACCGTTATAAGTTTCATATTCGGTGTGAAATTTTACAGGAGTGTAGGTTTTAGGGCCTCTATTTAACAGATAAGTTACAGAGCCATCGGCTTTGTAAAGATTTTTATCAACTTCAGTTGCCACGATTTTATAAGAAATTTTAAAGCCTTTATAAATATAATCGGTCACTTCGAACTCCCAGGGTTTAACTTCCCGCTTATGTTTAAGTATATACCGCTTAAAACTGAAATCTGCAATTATTTGATTCTGCCAAATGCTTCTCCGAAACGGATCTGTTTTCCGGCATGCAATTGCTCTAACCATTGCATGGATTGCCCTTCGGCAAACATTAAAATAACGGTTGAGCCCAATTTGAAATAACCCATTTCCTGGGCTTGCGATAAAGCATATGCATTTTCACCCTCTTCTGGGTACACATACTGGGCTGGCTTACGCCCGCGCATGATATCGCCATGCCAACTGGTACCAATGCCGCCAACAATGGTTGCCCCTACCAGAACCATCGCCATTGGGCCGATTTTTGTTTCAAAATAAACCACCAAGCGTTCATTGCGCGCAAATAATCTGGGGATAACGCGCGCCGTAGCGGGTTGCACTGAAAATAATTTACCCGGCACATAAATCATTTCTTTTAAAACAGCATCTATCGGCATATGCACGCGATGGTAATCTTTTGGCGATAAATAAAGCGTGGCGAAACGGCCATGCGCAAATTGTTTGCTCTTTTGCTCATCACCCGCCAATAACTCTTGCACAGAATAATACCAACCCTTGGCTTGCAATAACTTGCCGGCATTAATTTCCCCGAGTTCGCTTATAAACCCGTCTACAGGCGATAAAATATCGGCGCTAGCCAATGGTCTGCATTCCGGTTTTAATTGGCGAATAAAGAAATCATTAAAACAAGCGTATTGCTCGGGACGCTCTTCACGCGCTTCCGTCATGTCCACTGCGAAGCGGCGAATAAAATGCCGGATCAGCTGGTTTTTAACCGCGGGATTTTTTACATTGGCGAGACAACCGGCAAAGGCTGTGAGGGCGCGTTTGGGCAAAACGAATTGCGGAAAAGTTTTTAAATAATCAGAAAGCATTATATTCATTCAAAAAATTACAAGTCATACCGCGAAATAGCGGCTTCCAATTCAATGTTAGCGTGATTGTACAGCCTGCGGAAGAAAAGAACGTGGTTCCAATCCTTTATTAAGTCTTAGCACAAAAAAAGCAGTTAGGGCAACGAAACTGACTAAAACTCCTGGAAGCCAGTAAATTTCGGCCTTGCTTACCATATGTTCGGCGAAAGGCAAGCTTGCTGCGCCGATGCTGGCGGCCATAGCCCAAATGGTAGAAACACCCCAGCAGCGATATTCGGCAGGTAATTGTTGATAAAGAAAATAGTACATCGCCGAACAAATCAAGCCATTAACGATCACATATCCCATCAGGGAAACCAAGATAAGCGGCTTTATAATTTGAGCTGTAGCAAAGAATAAAACAGGGGCAACGCAGGCGAGCAAAATCATACTACCTCGCAGCAATTGGCGGGCTCGCGCTGGTTTAATCAAAAAAGCAATGGGTAGCGCAAGCAGCGCAGAACTAAGCTGCGCAAACGAACCTATCCATGCGCAAGTGACTTTATCCCATACTTGCTGCTCCATTGCAAAAGACAGCCAAAATACATTGCATAAATAAACTGTTACGCTTACAAATGCCCCTAGCGCGGCAATATTAAGCAATCCGCGCCAATGCAAACGCCAAACACGTTCAATTTTTGCCGAATACATTTTTTTAAATTCCGGCGATTCGCTTAATTGTTTACGCAAACGGCAAACCCAGAGTGAAAGCACGCCGACCAATGCAAATACAATCCGCCACATCCATGAGACGTCGGTAAATTGTATGAACGCGGCCAATGCTCCGCCAGTAAACATTCCAGCCGCACCACTTGCGGCTACCAGACTGCCTGCAAATAAAGGCTTTTGCGGGGTATGCTCCACTAAAAACATCGCCGATGTGTTCACTTCTCCGCCCAAAGCCAATCCTTGCAGTAAACGCAAAACAAGCAGGCACCAGGTAGCGGCCACCCCCCACTTAGCATACCCCGGCAGTAAACAAATACCGAGCGTAGCCAATCCCATCAATGCTGCAGAAAATACCATGGGCTTGCGCCGGCCGTTTTTATCCGCTTCCCGGCCAAATAGCCAACCACCTAATGGGCGGGCTAAATAAGCTGCGGCGAATAAAGCAAAGGTGAGCATTAAACTATGGGTGGAAACAGGGAAAAACTCTGCTGCAAAGACAGCTTTGGCTAAATAAAGATAAAGACTGAAATCCAGCCACTCTAAAAATACCATAGCCAATACAATGAAAAAGGCTGAACGTTTCATCTAATGCGCCTGTTAACCCTGCTAATGGGATTAGGTATGACAATGCAAACATTTTATACTTTTTTCCAGTGCAGCTGAACGGTTTAGAGCCAAAATCCAAGATTACCAGGCTGATTTACAACCATCCTTTACTCAATTGCGGTATTTTGCATAGCTTGGAAGTGCTTTTTTTACTAGAATCTAGATTGCCAAAAAAATGAGAATGGCACTACATGCTCAATATATTATTTACAATTTTACTGCTGGAAGGATTTGTAACCATTTCGGTTGAAGTGCTGACCATTCGCCAACTGCTCCCTTTCTACGGAGGCAGCGTCTTGATCACCAGCATCATCATCGGCGTTTTCCTGCTGTTTCTAGCATTGGGATATTGGCGCGGCGGCAGCTATCAGCAGGATTTTTTTAAAGAGCTTAAACGTAATTTTGCCTGCAGCATGTTATTTATCGGGATAGGCTTGAGCTATGTATTCATTGCCGGGTTTTATTATTTCAGCATTTATAAGGCAGACTTACCCTTTCTACTTAGCTTGTCACTTTATTTATTGCTTGTTTTAGCTCCTATCGTTTACTGGCTAGGGCAGACTATCCCCATCACCACGAACCTGTTTAACCAACAGCAGCGCATAAGCCACATCAGCGGGCGGGCGTTATTTTTAAGCACGATAGGCTCGTTTTTGGGAGCCTTGCTGACTTCCTTGCTTTTATTCCAATATCTAGGAGTAGCCTTAACGGTTGTCATTAATTGCGGCTTGCTTTTTTTACTGATGGTTAGTTTGCGCTCTTACAATGGCTCGACCATGTTATCGCTTCTTCCCTTCTTGCTGGCATTGATTTTTATTTGGTTTCTTAATGTAAACGTAGAAAGCACGCAATTTAAACGCACCAATAATTATGGGAATTACAAAGTGATTGACACGGGCGAATTGGGCAAGTTATTTCAGATTAATGAATCCAGCAGTTCATTGCTGGCCGCTGACAAAAAAGCCTTCCCATACATCGAATACATTCGCCATTTATTGTTTAATGAGTTAAAGCTGCGCCATAAAAAAATACTGGTGATTGGCGCTGGCGGTTTTACGCTTACTGCAGCCGGGAACCATGATAATAAAGTAACTTATGTGGATATTGACCCTGCCATCAAAGATTTGGCTGAACAATATTTTTTAAATGCATCAGTGCGCGGTAAATTTGTCGGCCAGGATGCCCGCCGTTACTTGCAGCAAAAAACCGAAATTTTTGATGTAATTATTTCCGACGTATACAGCCATCAGGCAACTATTCCACCTTCTTTATTAACGGCAGAATACTTTGCCGCCATAAGGCAGCACCTTGCCCCGCAAGGATTAATGATAGCTAATATCATTGCCAACCCGTTATTTCATGATGAGTATGCACAAACCGTGTTCAATACCATCCATGCTGTTTTTCCGTATTGCGCCATTGTCCCCTTCAACTGGCAATACCCCTTGACCAATATGCTTTATATTTGCCCGAACGTGGCAGCGTCGGATACGATTTACCGCGATGATTTAAACAGAGCCACTACGGATTTTTTTAAAAGCCGTCAACATTGATTGGAATGAAAACCTTGCAGGAAGACAATATGAATGTGAATATTATCGGTGCAGGCCGCCTCGGTTCAAGTCTGGCAAAAGCCTTGCTTAAGCTACATCCCGATACCGTGCTTACCCTTTACAACCGTTCTCTCGCTAAAGGCGAAAAAATAATCCAGCATTTGGGGAGCGGACAGAGCGTCGATGAATTTCATGCTATGCCAGCTGCCAGCATCGTGTTTATAACCACCCCGGATGATGCAATCGCAGTTATTGCAGAGACACTCGCAACACAGAAACTTATTCCCGCCGGTAGCATGGTCGTACATTGCAGCGGGGTATTGGGTTCCGACGTTCTCGCCCCCTTGCAACGCCAAGGTTGCCATACGGCCAGCGTCCATCCTTTAAGGGCTTTTGCGGAAGAAATGCAGGAAGATGCATTTCAAAACTGCCATTGCGTCATGGAAGGAGATGCAGCGGCCACTGCTTATTTAAGCATTTTATTTAAAAACCTGGGCGCCTTAACCCTTACCATCCATGCAGAAAAAAAAGCAATTTATCATGCTGCAGCGGTCATGGCTTCAAACTATGTGGTGACTTTAGCGGATGCAGCCATTAAGTTATTAATTGAATCCGATGTTAGCGAAGAGCACGCCCGGCAAATTACTCATAATTTATTACAAATAAGCTTGACGAATCTAAAGAAAAGCCCACCCAAGGAAGCACTCACCGGCCCTTTGCAGCGCGGCGATCTGTCTACTATTGCCAAACATTTACATGCCCTGCAAGGTTCTGCCACGGAAAAATTATATAGAGCGGCTGCATTAGCCACTTTACCTTTAACACCACATGATGCGGAAACCATCGCCAGGCTAAAAAGCGTGCTGGCTATTAGTTAAACAGGCATATTTTTTATCACTATACTTAGGTTAAAGATACCGTTTGAGCATACCCTTTGAAAAAGAAAGAGCGGGAAACCGTGCAAGGAATTTTTCATTTTTACAAGGTTATTTTCTTATATGCCTGGCAAAAACCGTTTCTTGTCGTGTCATTAATCATCCAACTCAGCTTGCAAAATATTTGTTTTTTGGCAGGTCCTTTTGTCATAAAAGATATTTTTGACAAAGCCATTGCCCATAAGAATTTGCATTTATTTTATTTATTGCTCACCTTTTTAGTCATTTTAATGCTTATTTCCATCATCACCATAATAATCATCACGTATTTATCTTCATCATTGGCCAATCACGTCATCAATCAACTGCGCTCGGATTTACATACAAAAATTTTAACTTTGCCTACAGCAGTAATAAGCAAATACACTACGGGCGATATTGCTTCACGTTTTTCGGAAGATATTTCTGCCATCAGAACTTTATTAAGGAAAATTTATTGGGATGCGATATTTGGTGTTTTATACATCATTGCCGGGATCAGTTTACTCTTTTACCTGAATGCGCTTATCTCCGTCATCGTCATCAGCTTGATGTTGATTTTTTTACCCGCAAGCTTGTTTATTGCAAGACTTAATAAGAAATATTTAGCGGTTAAACGCCAGGTCGATGCTGCTTCCCTGGCTGCTGTCTATGAAAGTTTTGTTTTACATAATCCAATTCGTATCTTACGCTTATCCTGCTTTCGGAAAAAACAATTCGATAAAGAACTCCATGATGCCCTGCCTGCGAACAGTAAATATGATTTTTTAGGTTTAATGGAAGCGAATACCATTAGTATGGGGACAATGCTGGGACGATTTGTGGCGCTTGCTTTAGGCGGTTATTTCGTATTTATTGGGCTTTTAACTATTGGCGGTTTTCTAGGGTATTTTACTTTAGTTCAAGGCGTAATGTCGGGGATCATTGGACTTGCCGGCTTTTACCCTTTCATAACCCAAGCATTAGACAGTTTCAATCGCATCAGCGTCTTGCTAACTGCCAAGCAACAGGCTGAGGATTTTGCCGAATGCTTGCCTGACTTGCAATATAAAATTCAATTAAAAAATATAAGCCTCACTTATCCTGGCGCGAATAAAACCGCATTAACCAATATTAATCTGGATATTCCCAAAAATGCCGCAGTCGCCATCGTCGGTGTGAGTGGCTCGGGTAAAAGTACCCTGTTAAATTTATTAACCCGTGGACTTTATCCTGATGAAGGCGTTATCCTTTGGGATGGTCATGATGTAAAGAACTACTCGGTTTGTTCTTTGCTAACTCATATCCGTGCTGTATTACAAACCCCTTATGCGTTCAACGCCACGATCTTCGACAATATCCGCATGGGAAAGCTCGATGCCAGCCGTGAAGAAGTCATTAAAGCTGCAAAAGACGCTGAAGTCCATGCTGAAATCATGAATTTGCCGCAAGGATATGACACCGTGGTTGGCACTGAAGGGCAAGTACAACTCTCTATTGGCCAGCGGCAACGCATCATTCTCGCGCAGGCGCTGCTGGGTAAGCCCGAGTTATTGATTTTGGATGAACCGACTGCTTCCTTGGATCCAATTAATCGTGATGCTATTCAAAACACATTGTTAAAACAATTGCATAAATACACCATTGTCCTGGTTACCCATCATCTTCGCGAAGCATCTCACATGGATAAAATTTATGTAATGAAAGATGGGACCATTGTGGAATCAGGGAAACATCAACAATTGCTGGAGCTTAATGGCTATTATTCGCAGTTATGGAATAAACAATCCGGTGCGACTCTCACGGCAGGCGGGCTACAAATGAGTGTGGATTTGCACTGGTTGCAACAAATTCCCATTTTTAAAAATTTTAACTTAAACGCTTTGGACAGGCTGGCCAGACATTTTTTCATTGAAACCGTGGATATGAATCAAGTTGTTATCAATGAAGGAGAAGCGGGAGATAAATTTTATATTATTGCCCACGGCAAAGTAGATGTTTCACAAGACTTTGCAGGCAAACAAAAAAGAATTGCTGTTCTGGAAGATGGTGATTTCTTTGGGGAATTATCCTTGCTGCAATCCATCCCCCGCACCGCCCGCATTACCAGCCGTGAAACCACAACGTTTCTTGTGTTATACCAGGCGCAATTTAAATCTTTATTGCGGCAAATGTCAGATGCAGATCGCAAAAAAATAGAAGCCATTGCAGATGATCGTCTTAAAAAAATTAAGCTGACTTCTGCATACGCGAAAAAAACTGATATTCAGTAAACGACAGATACTTAAAATGGATCCCGCCATCTGCAGCGAGGCACACTCCTTGGCACGGACTTCATTTCACGCTAGGATAGTTTTTTTGTTATTTATGCTGCAATAGGAGAGTGAATGGCTCAGGTAGACGTTTCCCCCACCCAGGATATACAGCAGGAAATTCTGCAGTTAAGGAATTATCTTAACTCACGCATTCTCGGGCAAAAAGATTTGATTTCACGTTTGCTCATCGCTTTACTGGCTGACGGTCATCTGCTCGTGGAGGGTGCTCCGGGACTTGCCAAAACGCGTGCGGTAAAGGAATTGTCCATAGGCGTTGAGGGCAGCTTTCATAGAATTCAGTTCACTCCTGATCTTCTGCCAGGCGATTTAACCGGTACGGATGTATACCACCCTGAAGATGGTTCTTTTGTATTTCAACCTGGCCCTATATTTCACAATATGGTTTTAGCGGATGAAATCAACCGCGCTCCGGCCAAAGTACAATCTGCATTGCTGGAAGCCATGGCGGAGCGGCAAGTTACCATTGGCAGCGTAACTTATCCCTTGCCTGAATTATTTTTAGTCATGGCGACCCAAAATCCGATCGAACAGGAAGGGACTTATCCCCTGCCTGAAGCCCAACTGGATCGATTTTTAATGTACGTTAAAATTGGCTACCCTGATGTGCAGGTCGAACATGATATTTTAGGACTGGCCAGGCGTGAGGCACTGGCAGGGATTGTGACTGAAAAGGATGAACAGAGAACTAATATTGCACCGCTGCCACAAAGCACATTGTTCCAGGCCCGCAAGCAAGTATTGCATGTTCATACCAGCGAAGCTTTAGAAAACTATTTGGTGCAACTGGTGGTGGCAACCCGCAACCCGCGCTCGTACAGTGAAGAATTGCACCGTTGGCTGCGCTATGGTGCAAGTCCAAGGGCCACAATAGCATTGGATCGTTGTGCCAAAGCACATGCCTGGCTTGCTGGACGAAGTTACGTAACACCCGAAGACATTCATCTCATCGCTCACGACGTTTTACGCCATCGTATTCTATTAACCTTCGAAGCGGAAGCAGAAGGCATTAGCAGCGATGATTTCCTGGATGAATTGTTGCGTCTGGTCGCCTTGCCCTAGAAAATACCCATTTTGGTATACGCTGCACAGGCATTCTTGCAAGGGGTATTAGCAAATGAGTGACGGAATCGTTGCACAGCTTAACGAATTAATTGCCTTAAAACGCTATGCGCGCTCAGTAAATTACCATCCCGAGCGTCGCGCACTGCGTGCGGGAACCCATTTGTCCAAATTACGCGGGCGCGGAATGGATTTTGCCGAAGTGCGAAATTATCAGGCAGGCGATGAAGTGCGCCATATGGAGTGGCGCGTGACAGCACGCACCGGCAAGCCGCATGTAAAATTATACCAGGAAGAACGCGAACGTCCCGCAATCATCCTTACCGATTTCAATGATTCCATGTATTTCGGTACACGCCATGCTTTTAAGTCGGTAGTAGCTGCACGCCTTGCTGCCTTAGTAGCTTGGACTGCGGTATGCGAAGGCGATCGGGTCGGCGGATTATTATTCTCAGGCGGCAAGCATGACGAATTTCCCCCCCGCGGTCGCGAAGCAGGCGTATTACCATTCCTGGCCGGGTTAAGTGAGTACACTAAAGAAGACAAAACCGAAGCAAAGCAACCACGCTCGCTAAGCGAGGCTCTCTTACGGCTGCGCCGCGTGGCAAAACCTGGCAGCATTTTGGTACTGATTAGCGATTTTTACAATCTGGATGTGGACAGTGAACAACATTTAAGCCGCCTGCGCGCCCATAATGATGTATTGGCTTATCATGTCTGTGACCCATTGGAATTAGCGCCCCCCAAACCGCAACAATATGCCATCACCAACGGGCGAAAAGAATTGCTGCTGGATACCACAGTACAAAGCGTTGCTGCAGCCTATCAGCAATATTGCGAACAGCGCATCGCCACCCTTGAAATTCAATTTAAGCGCCTGCAAATACAATACATACAAGTTACAGCTGACATGGATTTACCTTTGCTGGTACGGCATACTTACCCACGGAGACTATCCCATGGCTAAGCGCTTTTCCCTACGTTGGTTTTATATATTCGCGGGCTTTCTGCCCTGGCCGGCGGGGTTTGCTGCATCGCCCCCGCCACAACAAGAGCTGGCACACCTTCGCGATATTCACATCCCGCCTGCAATTGGCTGGTGGCCTTTGGCACCCGGCTGGTATGTAATATTATGCCTGCTCGCCGTTGCCCTCTTTGCTTTAGCTTTCTTTTTATACCGCCATTACAAAAGAGGAAGGGCCAAACGCCACGCTTTGCGGATTTTAAAAACATACCGGCTTGAATATGCACAGCAAGGTAACGCGCAAATAACTTGTGCCCGCATTTCCGAATTGTTAAAGCGGGTTGCTTTGGTTTACTTCCCCAGAGAACAGGTAGCCAGTTTACAAGGTGAAGACTGGATAAATTTTTTGGATAAAACGGGGAGGGGAATTGATTTCCAACCGCTTAAAATGGAGTTACTTGAGTTGCCTTTTCAACCGGATAATCGCACGCAAGCTCCGCCGCAAAACAAGCTGCCCAAACAGCAAAGCGGGAAACTACCCTTGCTGTTCACGCAGACCGAAAAATGGATTAAGCAACGGAGTAAACCGTGTTTGAATTAGCATTTCCCTGGGTTTTCGCTTTTCTCCCGCTTCCTGTTTTATTGTGGTTTTTATTGCCGCATAGCAACTTGCAATTATCTTCCGCCCTTAAAATTCCTTTCTTTAACGCCGTAGCAACCATTGTAGAAAGAGAAAAACAAAGCATCGTCCAATATAAGAAATTGCCTGTTTTATTTTTGATATGGTGCCTGCTTTTACTGGCTTTGGCTAGCCCGCGTTGGGTGGGGGAACCGAAACCTGTGGCTCGGGAAGGCTATAACATCATGTTGGCTTTGGATATTTCCGGCAGTATGGAGCTTACGGATATGCTCTTATACGGCCGCCCTGCCACACGCTTGGCGGTAGTCAAACACACAGCCATCCAATTCGTGCGCGAACGCAGCATGGATAAAATTGGTTTAATTCTTTTCGGGAGCCGTGCCTATTTGCAAACTCCACTGACTTATGATCATCAAAACGTGATCACGCGTTTGGAAGATGCAACCGTGGGATTGGCGGGAAAAACCACTTCAATTGGCGATGCCCTGGGATTGGCAGTCAAACGATTGCAAAATGTCCCCCCGGAAGGCCGGGTTATCATCTTGCTCACCGATGGGGTTAACAATTCTGGGGTCTTAACTCCGCTAAAAGCGGCTGAACTTGCGCGTGCGGATGCCATTAAAGTGTATACCATTGGCTTAGGATCAGACGTAGCTCCCCAGCAACTCGGGGATTTGTTTTTAAATGTAGCCGCTGATCTGGATGAGCAAACTCTACAAGAGGTAGCCAAGATAACTGGCGGACAATATTTCCGCGCCACTGATATGCAAAGCCTGCAGCAAATTTACCAAACGATCAACCAACTGGAAACCATTAAACAAGAACAAGAAATGATACGGCCACAGCATGATTATTATCCCTGGCCACTGGCTTTATCTTTTCTCCTATTCTTATACTGGCTTGCCGATTTGGGCGGCTTATTAAACCGCTTTGCATTGCCATTTAAAAGGGAGGCTATAGAATGATGGCTGAATTCCATTTTATGCGCCCCGGGTGGCTGCTGGCTTTTTTGCCTCTGCTTTTTTTGTTTTGGGCATTATGGCGGAAAACTCCTGCAATGCAGGCTTGGCAAGAAATTTGCGACAGTCATTTATTAACCCGCCTGATGCAGCAAGGGGGTAAAAACACCCGCACGTTCGCCCTCTTGTCCCTAATCGGCAGCGCTTGTTTTATGGTAGTGAGTTTAGCCGGCCCTTCCTGGTCTCGCTTGCCGGTTCCTACGTTTAAACCTGTAGAGCCCCGGGTTATTCTATTAGACATGTCCGAAACCATGTTACACAATGATTTGCCTCCCAATCGCCTGGAGCGCGCCAAATTTAAGTTACACGATTTATTTCAGGATAAACGCAGCGGTCAATTTGGCTTGATTGTCTACAGCGGCGAACCTTTTATCGTTTCGCCCTTGACGGATGATGCACAAACCATCGATGCATTGCTCGCCTCGCTCACTGCGGACGTCATGCCCGTCGAGGGTCAACAGCTTGATACCGCTTTACGCGAAGCGGATAAGCTCATTACGCAAGCTGGTTTTAATCAAGGCGATATTTTAGTATTAACCGGCACTGCCCCTTCCCCTGAGGCCGTAGGTGTTGCGCGGGATTTGCTGAAAAAGGGTACCCGCACTTCAATCATCCCGATAACAAATACTGCAGTACCTGCGCCGTTTAAAGAACTGGCTGCGGCCGGGCAAGGAATATTGATTCCTTTTGCTGACACCTCGAACGACATTGAGGAATGGCTGGCTTTTACCAAGCGTAAACAAAAATTTACCGCCGATGCAAACAATGATATTCCTGTCTGGAAAGATAATGGGCGCTGGTTTCTAATTCCTGCCTTATTATGCTTGTTACCAGCATTTCGGCGTGGATGGCTACAGAGATTTTATGCATGAAACATTTGAACTGCACAAATAAAGTGATTAAGACCATCGGCTGCCTTGTCCTTTTAGCCTCGGCAATAAAAACATACGCGTTTTCCTGGCAAGATTTCTGGATTACAAAAAATCAACAGGCGCAATCCATGATGCAGAAAGGAGAATTTAAGCAAGCGAAAGATACGTTTGAGCAAACTGATTGGAAGGCAACTGCAGCCTACCGAGCCGGTGATTATCAGCAGGCGGCAGAGCTTTACCAGCAACTCGATACAGAAGACAGCTACTACAATCTTGGCAATACTTTAGCGCATATGGGTAAATATGAAAAAGCCATTGCAGCTTATGATAAAGCTCTGGCGCAAAATCCGGATCATCAAGATGCTTTGCACAACCGTAAAATTCTTGCAGACTTATTAAAGAAACAAAAAAAACAACAACAGGAAAAAGAGCAAGAAAATCAAGCCAAGCAGAATGAGAAACGACCTTCTGCAAGCGGCGATGGACAAGAGCAACAAAATCAGCAAATGCAAAACGCCAAGCAACCCAACCCTACCGAGAGCGGTGAAGAGCAAAACAAGCAAGGGCAAGAAGGCAAACAGCAGAAAAACCACACGCCACAAAATGATAAACAAACTGCAGACACGCAAGCACAAAAACCAAACCAGGCAAAATCTGAGGAAGTAAACGCGCCCCAACATAACAAACAGACTGATGACAAAATGGCAGAAGATCCGGCGGATGCTTCATCCCAACTCGCACGTGAACAGAAACAAACAAAAGAACAGTGGTTAAGACTAATTCCTGACGATCCAGGCGGATTGTTACGTGAAAAATTTTTACGTGATCATTTACGTAGACAACATGGGTGGGATTGATGAAAACAGATTTTTATAGCTACTTACGACGTTTGTTACTGATATGTTTACTTATTTCCTGCCTGCCCTCAACCAGTTTGGCAGCAATAAATGTGCAGGCGGCTCCCACCAGCGTGCAAGAAGGGGATACATTGCGCCTCACCTTGACTATGGATGACGCCAATGCGGAAGGGATCCCGGATTTAACCCCCCTGCAAGAAAATTTTACCATCGTAGGGACTGAACGCAGCGCTAATTACACGATCATTAATGGACAAACGCATTCTTTACGGCAGTGGAATGTAATTTTACTCCCCAAAAAAACAGGCAAGCTTACTATCCCGGCTATTAAAATAGGTCAGTACGAAAGCAAGCCTCTTACCATCGAAGTTACTGATGCCGCCACAATGACAGGGCAAGCCGATAGCACAGCGCCTGCCTCCCAGCCGGTAATGTTAAAAACCGACATCAGCGAGCCCGCTCCCTTTGTAAACCAACAAGTCATTTACACGGTTAAATTTTATAATAGTGAACGCTTGTTGGATGCTGAATATCATCCACCCCAAGTGGAAGACGGGTTGATTATCCCGCTTGAAGATGCAACCCGCTACCAGACGGTAGAAGACGGCCAAAGCTACACGGTTGAAGAACAACGTTATGCAATTTTTCCTCAAAAAAGCGGTGAATTAAAAATCACCGGCCCTGCTTTAAATGCCTTGATTTATGATGCCGTGCCCAGAAGAGTAAATTTGCGTGCCAAGGAAAGCAAATTACAAGTCAAACCCATCCCAAGTACGTATAAGGGCAAACACTGGCTTCCAGCAAAACAAGTGACATTAAAAGAAACCTACGATAAAAGCACAAGCGAGCTGAATGAAGGCACTACATTAGTCAGAACCATAACGCTGCAAGTTGTAGGGGTGCCCGCACAAATGTTGCCGCATCTGGAATTGGGCAAGCAAAAAAACTTCGACATTTATCCTGAAAAACCGGCAGAGCGCAATTACATTAAACAGCAGGAATTCATAGGGGAAACTACGGTAAAAATTACCTATTTACTCAATCACTCTGGCAGTATTACTCTGCCTGAATTGGTTGTGCCATGGTTTAATACGACAACAGGCAAGGAAGAATGGACAAAGCTGCCGGCACGTTCGTTACAGATTAAAGGCAAAGCCCTTCCACAACAGCATGCGGGTAACCAACTAACCGCCAGGCCGCCGGTTGCAGACAATAAAGCCATGGAAACTTCGGCGCCTGCCGCTGTAGACAAGCCACAACGCGAACAAAGCCTTACAGGCTGGTGGGTGGCAATTTTTTTGGCTGCTGCCTGGATTCTCACTTTAATTTTATGGTGGTTTAAACCTTTTCCATTTTTAAATAAAAACCATGGGAAAGGCGTGCTTAAACGTTTAAAAGCGGCTTGTTTTGCAAATCATGCGAAAGAAGCGCGCACTGCTTTACTGCAATGGGCCGCTTTCCAATGGCCCGGTGCCAAATTGCTTACTTTAGAGGATATAACCCATTTGGCCCACGATGCGGCATTGAAACAACAAATGCAATTATTGTCACAAGCACTGTATAGCCCCAATAGAAAAATAAACTGGGAAGGAAAAAATTTATGGCTCGCTGTAGTGAATTTTCGTAATAGAAAAATGAATTATGCTAAGAAGAGGGCTGATTTACCACCAATCAATCCAGTGCAATCCTAGGGCGTGTTTTTAAAGTTTTTCAAACTATTAAAAATCTGATAAAAAGCCTCCATAGTGAAAATGGAGCAAATGGATGTCAAGATTTGTTATTGATGACAAAATGTGGAACAAATTAGAACAATTACTGCCATCTCCTAAAGGTCATACTACCATCCATCATGTGCCATTCGTGATCGCCATCTTTTTTTTAAAATTTCAAGTATTCCATTGAAATTCCCTTTTTTTACCCACCGGTTGTAACGACCATAAACACTTTGCCATTTCCCATAATCTGGCGGTAAATCTCTCCAAGGCGCACCCGTCCTGATTATCCAACAAACTGCCTCAATAAATAATCGATCATTTTCCCCATGGCGACCTTTAGGAGATGGCAGTAATTGTTCTAATTTGTTCCACATTTTGTCATCAATAACAAATCTTGACATCCATTTGCTCCATTTTCACTATGGAGGCTTTTTATCAGATTTTTAATAGTTTGAAAAACTTTAAAAACACGCCCTAGTAGAAATCGCCAATGAAACCGGGGGTGGATGTATTGAATTTCTCATTCAAGCAGGAAACAAAGATGCCTTCGCTTTTTATGATCATACGATAAAGAGCAATATTCAGCGATAAACTGCATTACATGCGCTTGGATTTGCACGGTTGATTGAAGAGTTGACGCCTGTCAGTTCGAAATAAAGCTGTAAGTGTAATTTAGTTAAAACTTGCACTGACAACTGCCGGTTGCAAGACGTGTTGTCAGCTCAAGCAGCACTATTACACTAAAAAGATGGGGCAAGATGGTCGTTTTGCAATAATTCAGAATGTTCTTCCAATTGCGTGTGTTGCTGTATTTTCGTTTGGGAATACACCTTGCAGATTTCGTTTATAAAAGTGCAGATATATTGACTGCCAAATCCTGTAAAAATACCTCCTTTTGCAAAAAATTTTTGAATTTCTTCGCTGTAATTCAAGCCGTAATGGGATTGTAGCTGCGATAAAATTTCTTTAGTCAGGGGTTCTCGCAAGCCATGTTGTATTTGATTATTAGTCATTTTTTCCGCATGCTCACGACTTATCGTGTTAACTATATTTGCAAAATCTTGCGCAGTTATCCCAAAATCTTCGAAGGCGTGATCAAATACTTCTGCATCATAAGAAGTGACGGTAGTAGCTCCCTCTTGTTTTTGATTTTCACTTAATAAGGCTTTCGTTCTTTTCATACCTTTTTTGACTTCAATCACTAATTCATCTACTGAATTCATATCAAAATTATTTGGATCAAACGGTATGGCAGGCATAAAACCATTTTGCACAAGCAACCGATTTAATATTGCAGTACAAAAAGTACGGCAATTGTAATCTGCTAATGGATGAATTTGTTCAAATAGCTGCACATATTCGACAATAGTTTTTAATTTTTCCTCGGGGGTTCCGGCTTGTTTTATCGTTAAATTATAATTATTGATTGCTTTTTCCAGAATTTTTTTCTTGCTTTGCTGTTCAGCTTTAAAACAACAACCCAGGAAAATTTCTTCTCCTGCTTTTATAGCTTCCACAACCGATTTTAAGTCTGCCAAATTAAGCTGATAATTATTTTCATTCCAGGGATTGTAATAATCCCCAGATGAGCGATCGAGCACAGGAGTTAAATTATAATTTGCATAATAACCTTGCTCAATGCGAGCTCGAAGTTGTTCAACACCTGCCGCTGTTAAATTTTCTTCTCCGCCTTTTTTATTTACCAAGCCAAACTTGCCTGGGTTTGTTTGGTCTAGATTGCTTCGAAAAAATTGGGGGGCATACTCTTGGCTCTCAAAAAATATCTTACTAACTCGGTCAATGACATCGATGCTAAGTTCTTCATCAATATCCTGCAGAGCAGCCATGATGGCTTGGGAAGCCAGCGCAATTTCTTTATACCCGCCACCTCTCTTAGCATACCCTACAAAGCCTTTTTCTTTTTTCCAGAACCTTCCATCCACGAATAAGGTCCACAATAAATTTCCACGCGGATTCAATTTACGTGTTCTTTCTTGTGTCTCTTTATCAACATATACTTGTATTCCACACGCTAAAAATAATACCGCATTAATTGCCTGGATTTGCGCTAAGCTTAGCTTTTTCATATCTTGCATTTAAATAAACTAAAAAAGCGATTATAGAACTATTATTATGCTTTATGAAATCTATTCTTCCAAATCGATTTATTTTAACTCTTTCTGCCAATCCATATGCCTTGACTATCAGTGAAACACAAGCCTTAAATAACAATCCATCTCGACACTCAGGCTCGATAGCCCGGCGGTTCTTATAAATCCAATATTAATGGCGAGTTTTGCATGGATATTCACATGTGGAGCTTGAATATTATTTAAACCGTGGCAGCGGATGATGGCAGTATGGAAGTTTATTATGCTTGTGGTAATACTGCTGATGGTATTCTTCGGCAGGCCAAAAAGTTTGTACCGGCAACAAACGTGTACAGACATCATAGCCTTTTTGTTTTAATTGCTGAATTAACGCTTGCGCGTCAGCATGCTGAGCATCATCGTAATAAAACACAGCACTCTGATACTGCTGGCCAATATCTGGGCCCTGGCCATTTTTTTGGGTGGGATCATGGATTTCAAAAAAATGCTTTACGACAGTTAAATAATCTATTTTCGCACTATCATAAACCACTCGGACTGCTTCATAATGCCCGGAGGTACCCGCACACACTTGTTCATAACTTGGGTTTAAAATCATGCCTCCTGTGTAGCCTGCTTCAACTTTGAGTACCCCTGGCAGTCGCGTTAAGTAAAACTCAACCCCCCAAAAACAACCGCCGGCGACTATCGCTTCTGCGGAATCCAAAACTTCATCATCGACTACATAATCGATGGAGGCCGAATTTACACAATAACGACGGTTCCTGAGCGTAAACTGCTCCCCCGTAAAGATATGTCCCAGATGCCCGTCACAGCGGCTACATAAAATTTCCGTGCGTAAACCATCCGCGTCCGGAATGTGTTTAACTGTATTAGCTATCTCCGCATCAAAGCTTGGCCACCCGCAACCGCTACTAAATTGACTGTCGGCGCGAAACAACGCCAAACCACATCTGCGGCACAAATAAGTACCTTGTGACCGCGGCTGTACATAGCTGCCGGTGTGGGGATATTCCGTTGCTTTCTCACCAATGACACGCCTTGCCAGGGGTGTCAGGCTTTGTGTTTTATCCAAATAAGCGCTCATACAGGGCTTGGAAAGTTTAAAGAGAACTTAGTTTAATATAGAACAAATTTAACGCTTGCATGAGCCTAAGCCGGCTTTACCGGCTTTAGGGGCTTTAAGGAATACGCTGACAAATTTTATCAGCCAGATAACCAATAGCACCAGCGTAATAAATGGAGTTATTGTAGCGCAGAATCATTTTGTAATTTGCATACGCTAAGAATACAGGGCCGCCGTAAGGTTGTACGATGCTAGCTTGCAACTCCTGATGTGGTAACGGCTTGCCATCCTCGGTGCGCACGCCCATGGCATTCCACTCGCTAACCGGCTTAACCGTGTTCTTTCCTTCCAAATTCATATCAAAATTAGCAGGTAATTTTACCAATACAGCCCAGGGCTGCCCGGTTTGCCAACCGTTTAATTTCATGTAATTGGCAATGGATGCAAAGACATCAGGCTTGGAATCCCAAATGTCTTTGCGTCCATCCCTGTCATAATCCACCGCGTATTTTACCCAACTTGAAGGTAAGAACTGCGGCTGCCCGGAAGCGCCAGCCCATTCTCCCTTAAAGCGATGTAAGGGTACATGCCCGTCATTTACGATGTGCAGGGCATAAAACAATTGTTGCCGGAAAAAATCACGGCGGTTGGAATCGTAGGCTAAGGTAGCCAAGGATTTAATCACAGGGAAATTGCCCATATAACTGCCGTAACTGGTTTCCATCCCCCAAAACGCCATTATAAAACACGGGTCAACACCGTACTCGGCAGCAATCTTATCAGCTACTTCCTTGTTCTTCTTATATTCTTTACGGCCTACAGCAATGCGGTAATTATCAACGCGCGAATTACGATATTTAAGGTAAGTCAAGCGGTGTTCTGGTTGCGAGCGAGCCAAACTTTTAACTTGCCTGCTTGGCTCATGTATATCTGCAAATGCTTCATCAAATAAAGCTGCAGAAATCCCCTGGTTTATTGCTTCTTCCCTGACTTCCGCTACCCATTGGTTCCAGCTTTGCACATTGGCGAGAGCATTTTGCGCCGTCAAAAGCCCTACCCACATTAATATAAACTGCCATTTTTTCATATTATTTTCCTCAGGCGGATTTTCAATTTTATTTCGGCCATTTAAGGCATAACTTTAATATAAAGATCCTAACTGCTGCTGATCGGAATAGCAAACGTTTGCGCCTACACACCATCCCGCAAAGAAACAATAGGCTCGAGCATGGATGCCCGCCTTGCAGGATAAAAACCAAAGAAAACGCCAGTAGCGACGGATACGGCAAACCCTGCTAAAGGAGGAAGGAAATAAATCATAAAAGGCCAGTCGCTAAAATAAGCCACACCCCATGTGAAAATTAATCCAAGCAGCACACCGAGTATGCCACCTAACAAAGACAGCATGACTGATTCCACCAGAAATAGCGTTTGGATTTCTTTATTTTTAGCACCCACGGCTTTGCGGATGCCGATTTCTTTTTTACGCTCGCTGACGGATACCAGCATGACATTCATGACGCCGATCCCCCCCACAAGCAGGGAAATGCTGCCGATAACAGCCAACAGTAAGGTAAAAATCCGTCCCTGATTTTCCATGCTGGCAATAATCTGTTTGGCACTGCGCGTAAAAACGCCGGCTTTCGGCGCTTGCCGGCCGATGAGCGATGTCACCTGCTCCACAAGTTTGTCGATATTTACATCCGGTTTTATCAACATCACGGCATTGTTAATTTGCGTATCCTTGGTAATTAGCGCAGTACCGGCAATAGGGATGATCACCGCCTGGTTGATGTCTTCGTTAAAAAAGTTATTTTCACGCCAGGGTTTCGCTATGCCAATAACAGTGTAAAGGAATTGCCCAATGCGTATTTGCTTATGCAAGGGGGTTTCCAAATTAATTTGTCTTAATTGTTGCGCCAAACCATCGCCAATCACACAGTAATGTTCAAATGAATCCACAAACGACACGAAATTGCCTTCGGCCAATTCAATTTTAATGATTTTTGCCAATTCTTCATCGGCTCCTAGAACAACGCCGCTCAACTCCTTGCCTTGAAAGCTTAATGCTTGATAAGCACTGCTGTATGGCGCGATTTGCACTATCGATGGCAGCAATTGCGGAAATTTTCGCCACGTCGATAAAGAAAGATTATCACCGTTATGATTTGGCTCGGATAATTTTTGATATAAGGTTACTGCCAGCAAATCAGTGCCCAAAGCTTTAAATTGCGCCAATGCTTTTTCCGTAGCCAATTGACCGCAACTCAATAAAGCCACAATGGCAGCAGTACCGACTAAAATGCCCAAGACAGCAAGAAAAGAGCGCAATTTGGCAGCCATTAAGTTAATGAATGCTTGTTGGCAATAATTTTTGAATTTCATTAATTTTCTGCCACGATTTGCCCGTCTGCCAAGGTAATGCGGCGCGCGCATTGTGCTGCTACCTGCTCATCATGCGTGACCAAGATAATGGTGCGGCCTTCAGCATGCAAGTCCAAAAATAACTTCATGATGTCTTTTCCAGTATTGGAATCAAGAGCCCCCGTCGGCTCATCCGCTAAAATAACCTGCGGCTCCGTCACTAAAGCGCGGGCGATAGCCACTCTTTGTTGTTGCCCACCGGATAATTGCGCCGGACAATGGGCGGCGAAAGCGCGCATGCCAACGCGTGTTAAAGCATGCAGCGCTTTTTGTTTACGCTCATGCATTGCTTCATTACGGTAAGTTAAGGGTAAACTCACATTTTGTTCGGCATTAAAACGGGGCAACAAATTAAATTGCTGGAATACAAAACCTATGTGACGATTGCGTAAACCGGCTAATTCATCATCGCTCAAGCCGTTAACATCACGGCCTTGCAAAAAATACTGTCCGGCATCTGCTTTATCCAGCAAACCGATGAGGTTCATTAAGGTAGATTTCCCCGAACCGGATGCGCCGACAATAGCCAACAGATCACCACGATTTACTGTCAAGGATACACGGTTTAATACCGTGGTTTCCACATGACCAATTTGATATTTTTTTGTAATTTGATTTAATGCAATTAATGGCATACCTTGCTAACCATAAACAATCATTTCACCCGCCTGCAGTCCTGCATCTACGATAACTTTATCCACTTCTGCCGCGCCGGTTTTAATAACTCGAAGCGTGCTGTTGCCTTTTTTGTCGCGGACTTGCACGACATTTTGGCCATTTTGCTGTTTAACCGCAGCAATCGGGATGAGTAATTTATCATGACTGCTTACCGTTAATTCGATTGCAGCGCTCATGCCTACCTTTACCCAAGATTGCTGCTCTGGGGTCAATTTCTTTACCTCGATGACCGCCGTAAAGGTGGGCAATGCCCCGGTGTTACTCGCTGACGCTTGCGCATTAACCGATACCAGCACTCCTTTCAATTCATCTTCCGGAAATGCCACGCTATGAATAGTGGCAGGCATCCCCGGCTTTATTTTATCAATATCCACTTCAGGCACATTGATTTCGACGCGGATGCCGCTCAAATCGCCAATCAAAGCCAGGACTTGTCCTGATTTTACATTTGCCCCTACAGTCAAATGGCCGCCTTTATCGTCATTAGACTTAGGCGGATACAATAAAACACCATCCCGGGCCGCTTTTAAGCGAATGGAATTATGCTTGCTGGTCAATTCCTGTTGTACGCGATCAAACTCGGCAAAACTTAAGGAAGAAAGATCATGGCTATGCTCGTCTCCGGTTTTTTCCAAGATTTCTGACAACTTATGGGTAACCTGTAATAAAGCAATACGGGCAGTGTTTAAGCTTGATTTTTCACTGAGGTAGGTATTTTTAGGCAATAATCCTGAATTCCATAAATCTTCAGTCCCAGCGAATTTAGTGCTGGCAATGATAAAATTATCCTTGGCTTTCAAATATTCAGCCAGCGTATCGTTGTACTGTTTTTGCAGCTCAGGTGAATTCAAAGTAAAAATTATGTCTCCTTTCTTAACCTTTTGCCCATAATTAAAGTGCATGGTTTCCACAATCGCTTCGGCAGGATTTGTTATTGTACTTTCCCCCAGAGGCTGCATAATTCCGGTAAAATATAATGTCTTGTGAATTGCTTCCGTTTTCACTTCATATATTTTTTCGCCCACGCGCTTGTTCGCCTGCTCACTGCAGGCGAACAACATCGCAGCACAAGACAAAAACATAAAATAGCGGCTCATTTTCATCCGCAATACCTCAATTTAATTTGCCAATGTTCTAAAGTGGTACCCAGCATCCGCTGCAAAACGGATATTTGATTCAAATAGGCAATTTTTGCGCTAATCAAGCCCATTTGCGCTTGCAATAATTGATTTTGCGTATTATTAACGTCCAAGACAGTAGTTATTCCAGCTTGTTGCTTTTTCTTTTCCAGCTCGTAAGCTTGCTCAGCCAGTTGCACTTGCCGTTCGGCGAGCTCATAACGTTTTGCCTGGCTTGAAATGGAGTTAATCGTATTTTTAATATTCGTAATTAACGAGCGCTTTGCTGCAATTAAATTTAGCCTATCTTTTTCCAAGCGTATTTTGGCATTGATTAATTGACTACGGCGGCTGACATCATTGATGGGGATGGTTAAGGTTACCCCCGCAGATTCCGTAACGTTGATGCCGTTATAGATGCTGCGCGAGCTGGGATGGTTATTATCTACATCATTGATTGTCCCCGCTTGCACGTTTGCAGTAAAATCCAGTTGCCATAATTGTTGATTCTTGGCTACCGTGTACGCACGTTCGTCCGCACGCAATGCCATTTTTAAGGCTTGATATTGGGTGTTTTGTTTTAAACCCTGCTCAATGGCTTTATTGACATCAGGAATAATTATTTTTTTTAATTCGACATTGTTCGGAACGGCCAATTTCAGATCCGGATCCAGGCCGATTATTTGCAATAAATCCTGAGCCGTATTTCTAAACTCATTTTCGGCTTGCTCCACCATTAAACGCAAGGATTCAATTTGATAGGATTGTTGAATGTTCCCCGTAGGTTCAAGCTCGCCGGCTTCAATTTTTTTCTCGTTCCGCTCATAAGCCCTGCGCGCCTCTTCGAGCTGCCGCTGCTGGTTTTCAAGATTATTGCCGCTCAAAATCAATGCCCGGTAGGTCAGGATGACTTGGGTAATTTGATCCATGACTGCTTGTTGCAGGTTTAACTTATTGAGCCATTCTGCATCTTTTGCATCCAATAATCCTGCTTCATTGGCCGAACGGCCAAAGCCACGCAGCAATGGTTGCGTGAAAGTAAAGTTGAGCAAAGGATTGTAATTTCCCTCGGCAGCCACATTATTATCCATACGCAGGGAAAATTGACTGCCCAAAGGATTGGTGTATTCAAACTCGGGAGTGAGCAAGGCACTCTTATTGGTGGCATTGCCAATGCCGCTGTAATGACTTTTTTCCACCAAAGCTGTACCGGCTAAGGCAAGTTGCAATTCAAATTCATTTTGCGCTAAACGCAGTTGATAACGTTGAATGATGCGATCAAGTTCGGCATTCTTGATGTTCGGGTTATAACGTAAAGCCAATAAAATCGCCTCTCTTAAACTTAAATGCAGGATTTTTTTGCCAGTCGAGGCAGGTGAAGTAGGTAATTCGATCCAGTGCTCCAGCATGTATTCTGGATTATTAATTGCCTTGTTCAGGCGTGCCCTTGCCTCATCCACTTTTTGCCGCTCACCGGCAGGGTTGGGTACCCAACGATAGAGCGAAAGTGCAGCAGGCTGGACAACAGGACAAATCTCTGCAGCTATAGAATTATTGCATTGAGAAATTAATACTATGCTGCATAAAAGACTTGCGATTCGCCGACCCATGTTTAATACCTTCAGCTTTTAAGTCCCGGCACCGAAAAGCGTCGCCTGTCTTGCAAACGCAGTGCGGTCAACCGCCCTCCCCATAGACACCCCGTGTCAATGGCATGAATGTTTGGGTGTGAAGATTTCCCTTGCAATGCCGCCCAATGGCCAAATACAATCTCGGCTGCAATTTCAGGACGCTCAGGCACTTCATACCATGGGAAAAGATGCGAAGGAGCATCTTCTAATGTACCTTTATAATTTAATACCAAAGCCCCTTTCGCGTCGCAAAAACGCATCCGCGTAAAATAATTACAAATGGCCCGCAAGCGCTCCATTCCCGTTAACGACGGCTGCCAACGCTTGGGCTCATTGCCATACATATGCTGTAAAAATTCACAATAACGCCCCCCATGCAACATGTTTTCCAATTCCAATGCATAAGTTTTGGCTTCAGCCAGAGTCCATAAAGGGGCGATGCCAGCATGCACCATCACGATATTTAATGCCTCATCGTGAATAAGAATGGATTGTTTGCGCAGCCAATGCCCCAACTCTTCGCCATCAGCTGCTGTTAAAATATCTTGGATGGTATCATCGGTATTACGCCGCTCATTGTTAAGAAATAAGCGGCTTAAGAGATGCAAATCATGATTGCCAAGAGTAATGCGGGGTGGGAGAGGTAATTGCTTCACGAAACGCAATACTTGCAATGATTGCGGGCCACGATTAACCAGATCGCCCACAAACCATAAGCGGTCAACTCGCTCATTAAACTGAATATGCTCCAGCAAATTCTGTAAAGGACCATAACAACCTTGCACATCGCCAATTGCATAATCAACCACTGTATTTAGTCCCCATATGCGGCGATGCTCCTGACTGTTCAATTTTCTGCCATTGCCCCCCGGCGGATAACTGGCTTAACTGACTGGAAATGACACCGGATTGGCGGGCCGTGATCGCAACATGCCGCGCAGACATGGCCAACTCAGCTGCAGTTAATGTGCTTTCCTGCCCCGTATGCACATTATAAAATTTTACCTTATCAGGCAAGGCCACCATGTATTTGGATACCACCACACCACTTAGCATTTGCTGCGTATTGGCTTGCTCAAAACGGGACATAACGTTTCCATCCGCATCTTTGGCATGCAAGCCCAAAGCTAAGAAGCCATTTTGCACCAATTGCCAAGTCTTGTACTCCGGGTTTGCCTGCACAAACCATTGAAAAATTTCAGGGCACATGAGCATGCCGCCTGGCACCATAAATAGTGGGGCTTTATTGACCATAATCTTGCCATTTTCCAATTGGTTGGTTAACCAGCGTAGAAATTCCATTCCTGCCAATTGTTCTTTTTGACTGATGGCTTCAGGGGAAGAATCCACGAAAGTAGTAACGCGATTTAAGCGCCCGCCGCTGCGCCCGCCCATTAATTTAAGCATTAATTTGTTAAAAAAGCGCTGGATCGAAATGGCTTCGGCACGAATTAAAATGGCCCCCAGCGTCCCTGCTCCCTGCCAATCCTCATTAAGAAGCGCAAGCCATACGGCTAAAACTTGCGGGTTAGAGGCAATCCAGGCAAATCCGCTAGCCGGCATTAAAAGACGCCCAAATAATAAATTCAAGCGGCGGCGCAAAGCTTCTTCCTGTTCTGGCTGGAATTCATAATGATAGTAAGTCGCGACAGCAGCTAAACTTTCCAATAAGGGATTCCATTCCTTCAAAAGCTGGCCATTAACATCAAATAGATCGACACGATAATCGATTTGTAGTTTGCCGATCCCTTGCAACATACCTGCGGAAAATAAAGCATAAAGCCAAAGTTTTTGCGGATCAGATAAATCTGCACCTTCGGGCAAAACAAATTCGCGGAATAATTCCAGGGCAGCTTCGGTGCGGTTTAAAGCATGGTCCAGCAGCCCGCATGGCCCTGTGTAATAATTATGCGCAGTTTCCGGCAAGCTTTGGCTGTGGTTGATTAGGTTATGGATTAAACTTAAGCATAACTGGTCAAAACGGGCGTGATCAAATGAACTGAATTCTTTAATTTTTGTCAGTAATTCCTGTCTTTTTTCATCTGCCAGCAACTGGGCCGGGGCAACGACCGCAGTTAAATCTTTCAACGGTTTGGCATGCGAGGAAATGGTCTTTTTATTAGGTCGGTGAAACAAGATCAGTTCTCCATCTTTTGATCTACGATTTTTTCAATCAGCCGTGTGATTTTACCAGTAAAGAGGTATCAGCAATGCGTCTACTACACAAACATCGGCTGCGGCTTGCTATCCGCGCTATATTTTAGGACATAATGCGGTCTAAGTATACACTATTTGGCAATAAATTTCTCTATTTGCAATATCTCACGGCATATCAAGTGGACATCTATTGTAATATAGAATGATTAACATCACACGGCTGCAGTGCTCCTAAATTCACTCTGCTGCATTTAGGCAATGTGCCAACCTGGCATAATCCGCCACAGGAATTTGTTCTGGTCTTAAGGATGGGTCAATTCCATAATGACTCAATGTTGCAGCGCTGCATATTGGTTTTAAATTATTTGCCAAGGTTTTACGGCGCATGCCAAAAGCTTGTGCCAGCAATCGCTCAAGCACAGTAAAACTAACCTGCGGATAGGGTGAAATTTTATAAGGGAGTAAACGTACGACAGCAGATTCTACTTTGGGTTGTGGATAAAACGCATCCGCAGGCACGTCAAATAAATGCTCAACCTCACAATAATATTGCACGATAACGCTTAAACGACCGTAATCTTTGCAATGCGGCGAAGCAGCCAAGCGCTCCACCACTTCTTTCTGGAGCATGAAATGCATGTCTTCAATGCATGGAATGAATTGCAAGAGACGGATTAACAAGGGGGTAGAAATATTGTACGGTAAGTTACCAATTATACGCAGGTTCCTACCAAATTGGCTGTAATCAACGGTTAAAGCATCTTCCGCTATGAGCTGCAATTTTTCTGCTGCAATGGGCGAGCTAGCCCACATTGCCTGTAAATCCGCATCAATTTCAATTGCAATCAAGTGGTTAAGAATTTTTAATAAAGGTTTTGTCAATGCCCCCAAACCAGGACCAATTTCCAAGACTTTATCTTCTTGTTGAGCATGGAAATTTTGTAAAATAGCAGCAATAACATGCTGGTTTTGTAAGAAATTCTGGCCAAATCGTTTGCGCGGACGATGTCCCATGCGATGCTCGCTCATATCTGCTTCTATTATTAAAAGAATAAATTTTATCCTGTCTATTCATACGATGCATCTCATTTCATATCAGACACAAAGCACGCTTTTTTACTTATGTAACTTCTTGCCTGTGAGACGATCAATACTGGCATAATAGAACACGCTTATGTTAGGGTTTACCTATTGATAAACCAAACTCCGCCTCTATGTTGTTAAACCATTTACTCGAATTACGCCGCCGTGCTTTAATCATTTTAATTGTTTTTTTGGCGCAATTTTTATTCTTTTTTATCTTCGCCTCGGACTTGCTGCATGTCTTGACGTTACCTCTTTTAAAAATATTGCCGGCACAAGATTCCCTTATCGCCACGCAGCTTACTTCGCCTTTTTTCATCCCTATCAAATTAGCTGCTGATGCAGCCATGCTTGGTACAGCCCCTGTACTCTTGATTCATTTGTGGCGGTTTGCAGCCCCGGGGCTTTACCGCCGCGAGCGCAAGGGCTTAAAATTTATAATCAGCATCAGTTTGCTGCTGTTTGGGACAGGAATGCTATTTTGTTTCTACATCGTCCTTCCTTTCATGATGCAGTTTTTAATCCATATCATTCCGCAAGATGTGCGTTTGATGCCTGACATCGGCTCTACCCTGGATTTTATCACCCGCATGCTGCTTATATTTGGCATGTGCTTCCAGGTGCCGCTGCTGTGTTTATTTTTACTGCAACTTGGCGTGCTCGACGTGTCTTTTTTAAAAAAAGTGCGTCCTTATGTGATTGTGGCCGCTTTTATTGTAGGAATGTTGTTAACACCGCCTGATGTATTGTCGCAAATTTTATTGGCAGTGCCGCTTTGCCTTTTATACGAAATAGGAATTTTCTTGGGAAGCTGCCTCGAGAAATCAAAATTGTCTAACTAGAGTTTTACTTTCCGGAAGCCTTGTCTTCCAATTGATATTTTTTATCGGCTTCCTCGGCTTTTTTTAAATTGTCTTGCAATTGCTGTTCATTCATTTGTGCTTGCCAAAATTCCAGAATTTGCTGCCGGTATTGCTGCAGCAAGCGCACACATTTACCAAGGTGTTGCGCCAGCATTGGCATTTTTCCAGGGCCAAAAACCAATAAAGCGACGATTAGAATGAGCAGCAATTCGCCGGTGCTCATGATTTTTTATCCTCATCTTCATGCAAAGCCCGCCGAAAATTTTTAATGGCGGTGCCTAAGTCAGAACCCAGGGTCTTGATTTTTTGCGTCCCGAATAGCGCCACAATGATCAGCAATATCAATAATAACGACAACGGACTTATTCCACTTAATCCCATAATTACTCCTGTTGCACTGGGTTAATCTCGCTTGCCGGCGCATAGACGCAGCAGCACTAAAAATCCGCCAGCCACTGCAGCGCCTGCGGCCAAAAGGGTAAGCTTTTCTACTTCTATTATATTTAAATAAGTTAAACCGCCAAAAAAAACAAGAGCGCCGAACACGCCGGCGGCCATGCCACGATACCATGATTGGCGATATTTGCTGGTTTCCATGCTAGTGGCCATCTGCAAATCCCGCAGTTTTTGTTCCTTGTTAAGCAACAATACATCGTTTAACAATTTAGGCATGTGCGGTAATTGTTCTACAAAAAACGGCAAGTTGGCACGCATATGTTTTAAAAATGCTTTTGGCCCAATTTGGTCCCGTAACCATTTTTCCAGAAATGGTTTGGCAGTGGACCAAAGATCAAGCTCTGGGTATAGTTGCCGGCCTAATCCTTCGATAGCCAATAGTGTTTTCTGTAACAATACCAACTGCGGCTGCACCTGCATGTTAAACCGTCGCGCCACATGAAATAAATGCATGACCACCAATGCAAAAGAAATGTCTTTTAAAGGTTTTTCAAATATGGGCTCGCACACCATGCGGATGGCATTTTCAAATTCTTCCGCCCGCGTCGTTCTGGCTACCCAACCGGATTCAATGTGCAATTGCGCAACCCGATGATAATCGCGGTTAAAAAATGCAAGCAAATTTTCGGCAAGATAACGTTGATCATTATCATTTAACGTACCGATAATGCCAAAATCGACGCAAATATATTGTGGATCTTCCGGATGCGCATAAGAAACGAATATATTTCCAGGGTGCATGTCAGCATGAAAAAAGCAATCTCTAAATACTTGCGTGAAAAAAATCTCAAGGCCGCGTTCCGCCAGTTTCTTGATGTTGACTTTATATTCATGCAAAGTTGCAAGATCCGTAACTGGTATACCGTATATTCGCTCCATAACCAATATATTGGGGCGCACATAATCCCAGTATACGTCTGGAACATACAACAGCGGCGACTTGGAAAAATTGCGTCTTAATTGACTTGCATTGGCAGCTTCTTGCTGCAAATTCAGCTCATCAATTAAATTGCGCTCAAATTCAAGTACGATTTCCTTCGGTTTCAGGCGCTTACTTTCCGCCCAATAACGATCAGCCAGATGCGCAATAGTGTGTAAAATGCCCAAATCCTGTCTAATAATTTTTTTTATGCCAGGCCGCAAAATTTTCACCACCACACTTTGACCGCTTTTTAACGTAGCGGCATGCACTTGCGCGATGGAGGCTGAAGCCAAAGCTTGTGCATCAAACTCGGCAAATACTTCATAAGCACTTTGTCCATATGCAGCTTCGATAAGGGTGAGTGCCATCTTGCTTGGAAATGGAGGCACATTGTCTTGCAATTTGCATAATTCAATAGCAATATCAGGGGGTAAAATATCAGGGCGTGTAGACAGCGCTTGACCAAATTTTACGAAAATAGGGCCAAGCTCTTCCAAAGTTTTCCTAAGCGCCACCCCTCGCGATAATTTTTCCCGGCGAAACCACGTCCAGGGGTTTAAGAATACAATAAAGCGCAACGGTGCGAATGGCTTGATTCCCACGATGACGCGGTCCAAGCCGTTTTTAGCCAACACGTAATTTATGTGCAATAAACGGATTACCTGTTTAATTGATTTCATGACAAGCCGTGAGTTGGTTAATATGGGCAGCTAGGCGTTCGACACTTAAAGACAAATCGTCCACGTCTTTAAAAAAATCCTCCAACTCTTCTCGCGAAGGAACAAGCCGCAACTCTTCTTGTAAGTATTCAGTCAGGTTGGCGCGTAAATTGGCACCCAATCGTTGGTTAAATGCAAAACCACGCCTGAAAAAAGAACCAATTTGATAAGCGACTACATCACCGGTAAATTGCGCTAAATGCCCTTCCCAATCAATATCCATCTCATCAAATAATTTTTTTACTTCTTGCCCTAATTCGATGTTGCCAGAAATTTTGATTTGATCATTGAACAAAGAGCGGACTTTGGAAGCCGGCAAAAGACTTAAGCGAATCAAACCAAGCGGGCTGCTTTCGATAATTGTGTCTGCGCTGCATTCTTGTGCAGTCGCCAGGTGCAATTCATTTTGCCTAAAGCAAATGAAAAAGCTGATGTTTAATGGGGTAATGATTAGTTTTACCGATTTGCCCTCAAGAGCTTGTAGTTTTTCCGCTCGGGAAGGATCCAGCGCCAAGGCTTTATTAATTGCTTTTTGCAAAGCCTTTAATGTGTAGTGTTTAATCATGACTCTCTCAGTATTTATAGGCAATGTGTAACGCAACGATGCCACCGCTTAGATTATAGTAATGGCAGTCTTCAAATCCCGCCTGTTCAATCATTGTTTTAAGGTTTTCTTGATTGGGATGCATGCGGATGGATTCAGCGAGATATTGATAGCTGGACGCATCGTTTGCTACCAGCTGCCCAATTTTGGGCAATATGTTAAAAGAATACCAGTCATAGACGGGCTTTAATCCCGGGAGCACCGGGGTAGAAAACTCGAGCACCATCAATTTTCCACCAGGTTTGCATACCCTGAACATGGAAGACAAGGCTTGTTGTTTATCGGTAACATTGCGCAAGCCAAATGCCATGGTGATGCAATGGAAACTGTTGTCGGCAAATGGCAGCATTTGTGCATTCGCTTGCACAAAGTGAATGTTATTATGCAAGCCTTCATCCAGTAACCGATCTCTTCCTACCCTGAGCATGCCTGCATTGATGTCAGCCAGAACAATTTGGCCTGCATCGCCAACTTTCCTGGATAACAACCGCGTCAAATCCCCACTTCCGCCTGCCAAATCCAAAACAGACTGGCCTTTATGTACTCGGCTTAGTTCAATAGTAAACCGTTTCCATAAACGATGAATGCCAAGCGACATCAGATCATTCATTAAATCATACTTTGGTGCTACGGAATGAAAGACATCTCCTACTTTTTTTTCCTTTTCATCCCACGCTACGGTTTGAAAACCAAAATGGGTGGTTTTTTTGTCATCGCTCATCAGTTTACGTCCTATAGGATAAGGACGTTATTTTAACTGATAATGAGGTAAAAACCAGTAAGCGGCGACTGCCTATACGGATATTGCCGCATACTGTGCTAGTTCTGCGTAGATACTTAAACAGCCATCAAAGAGACGATTGTTGGGCTGGCGGCGTTCCCGTGTCGGTTGAGTTAACATCTGCTTCAGGATCGGGATCATTAGCGGGATCAGCTTCATTGTCCTCTGCATTATCGATGCTCTCCGGCGCAGGGTTTTGATTCGGATTGGTCATTTGTGAATTTCCATCCGCGGCATTAGGTACCGCGTTACCCACCGCATTGGGAGTTTGAGCAGGAGAAGTATTTGTATCCGCATGAACATACGCACACAAGCCTAATAATATCCCTAACAATGCCATGACCTTTTTCATTTATATCTCCATAATTTGCGAAACCGCAAAATACTATAGGAAGATAAATTCCTAAACGTCAAGACAAGAGAGAAGAGCAAGAGTGTAAATATTCAATTTCATCCGGCAAGGTACGGGCGCGCTGTGCAGCCCATAAGCATTCCGCCAAACGCTCCATCAGCAAATGCTCTACCGCCAACGTATCTCCATATTTTTTTACTAAATCCCGATAAATTTTTGTTATTCCCGCAGGTCTGTCCGTACTGATCTGATCGCGCAGTGCCAAATGCAAACCCATGTGTAAAAATGGATTGGTTGCGCCCAGCTCGGGGAAATACTCTTTATTTAAATGATTGGTGGTGAGAAGTTCATGATATTCGGGATGAACTTTAATTACAGCCACAATTTGTTCTTCTAAAGGAAGTAAGGGCTGCTGTGTTTTATATTTTTGCCAACTTAGGAAAAATAATTGCCGGGTTTCTTGAATGCTGCCGTAAAACATAATGAATATAAAATAATGGAAGGGATTAAATTTTAACGCATATCCGCCGCGACAACAAAAATTCCTTACTGCAGTTGTCCGCACAAACGCCACTCCGATGCTTCTTTATAAGCTATATTTGCAAAAAAATTATTGACATATCAATTGAATCCATGCGATATTTTGTTATGCGAGGTTGGACTTGCTATGTGTCATTCCACTGGGTCAATTGGCGACACACCGATTGGCCCTTTCTAATTTCTAACACCCCATTGCACAGATTAATTTTGCACTCAAGTAAATCATCAATACCCCGCTAAAGAATTCGATGCACCCCCAAACACGGCGGCGTGTAAGCAGGTTAGCAAAACAATACGTAGTCGTGGTCAATAAAGAAAACCATAATAAGCTGGATGTCATTACACCCAATAAAAACGCTTGCTCATGCCCGGGAAACCGGCTGCTATTGCCACCGATCAAAAGCAGACTATCGATAATTGCATGCGGATTGAGCAAGCTAAAGCCAAGCGCCATCAAAATAATTTGTTTGCGACTCACCGAGATGACTTCATCCATATCTACCGAGCTTGACGAGAACAGAGCTTGTTTAATAGCACGGCTGCCATAATAAAATAAAAATACGGCTCCTATCCTTGCCATCCATACCCCTAAAGCCGGGTGCAACTCCAAAATTTCATGCAACCCAGCCACACTACCCGTAACCAATACAGCATCACACAGAAAACAAGTCACAGCCGCGAGCAACACATGTTTGCGCTGTGCCCCCTGGCGGATTAGAAAAATATTTTGCGGTCCTAACGCCATGATTAAGGATAAACCCAACATCAGACCATTCATATAAACTGGCATATCAACAACCAAACAGACCAAAAAGAGAGCAATTATCGCACATTTTGCATTATTTTGGAATAGCAGATGGCAAGGTTATAAAAATTTGAGCATGAACAAGGCAAGGACTTATGGGAGAATCAATACTGCATAAGTCACCAGAATGATTTAAATAAATAAGTGTAAGAGAAGTTTTTCGCCTGTTATCCTGCGGAAACACGATAATTGAATCTCTTGGCTAAGATTCGCGCCCGGCTGACTTACTTTGCATCAGTTTGTTTAGGAGGCAATGATTCTACCAGCAAGCTGCAAAACTTATTACAGAAGATGCGTTTATGCTGCTTAAGTGCGCCAACAACATTGCAACTTATAGTAACCGCAGTATAAAATGCCAAACTTATTTATCCTGCCATATATACCTAGAAAAATCGAGTTTAAGGAGGGAGCGTGGGCTCTTTGTTGAAAAACAATGCAATTGCCTTGTGTTTGTTAGCTGGTCTATTTTCTACCTTTAATACAGCTTCGGCAGCAGAAGAAAAAAGCAATTATGAGTGGGTTGACCCTTTGATAGATGGTTTTTATCCTACTTATCCGCAAACGACTCCAGCTAGCGGAGAAAAAGAAACCCTAATTAAACGCGGGGAATATTTAGCCAAACTAGGTGATTGTATCGCTTGTCACACGCATGTTAGAGGCGGTACTCCCGCCTTTGCTGGCGGTCTACCGTTAAACACTCCTTTTGGTACCATTTATAGCCCCAATATTACTCCCGATAAAAAAACCGGGATCGGTAATTGGACGGAAGAAGATTTTATCCGCGCCATGAAACATGGCCGCGCTCCTGACGGGCGTAATTATTTTCCCGTTTTCCCATACATTTATTTTGCCAACATCACGGATGACGATGCCCGTGCTTTATACACGTATTTTATGAATATTCCTGCCGTGGAATTACCAAACAAATCACAACCATTCCCATTTAATATGCCGGGAGCAAGCCTGGGGATGTGGGGTTGGAATTTATTATTCTTTTTCCCCAATGAGCGACTGGAATATGATCCGGAACAATCACCGGCATGGAACCGCGGCAAGTATATTGTTGACGGCCTTGGGCATTGCAGCATGTGTCATACGCCGCTTAACGTCCTAGGTGCGCCTAAGAAGCGCTTTTATTTAACGGGTGGTTTTGTGGATGGCTATTGGGCTCCTAACATCACCCAATTTGGTTTGGGCTCAGCCAGCCATTATGACGTCGCCGATGTGTTCGTGAAAAACGAATTACTGAACAGGGCAGGTCCCGTCGCAGGCCCCATGGCGGAAGTAAATCACAACAGCTTAAGTTATCTTACCGAAGAAGATCAAAAAGCCATTTCCATTTATTTAAAATCAATCAGCAGTGAAGATCCGCTGGCGGTTCCCAGCATGGAAGAGCAACCTACCTTGAAACGCGGGAAGCAAGTCTATGTAAACACCTGCATTATTTGCCATCAGGACGGCAAAATGGGCGCACCATTAATCGGCAATGGCCCAGGCTGGTATGCCCGCTTGAAAGAAAGCGGCTTAACCGGTTTATACCGCCATGCCATCCAAGGGTATAACAGCATGCCCATCAAAGGCGCCTGCGTCACGTGCTCTGATGAAGACGTGATCGCCGCAGTGGATTATATACTCAACAAATCGCTGTCCCGTTCGCAACGCCTTGATCTGGCATCAGGCGGCGCTGCCAAATTTCCGGCCAATGGCAAAGATATTTACAATGAAAACTGCAGTATTTGCCACAATGAAGGTAAATTGGGTGCGCCCAAGATAGGCGATCAGGAACAATGGAACGTTCTTGCTGCGAAAAATATGGACGTTTTAATCGAGCGCACCATGAAAAGCGACGATCATCCGCAAAACGGTGGCTGCAAACACTGCACGACGGGTGAAATCATGGAAGCCATTAAATACATCCTGAGTCAGTCAAAAGTGGAAGGCAATTATTCACTGTGGTAATAAATCTAGCCGCCATGCCATATTGAAAAGCATGGATTGCTGAACCTAACGCTTTTAAACCCCCTTGGGCGGTTTAATAATAAAAAATGCTTAATTAAGAAGAGGGTCGGGAATGCTAAAGAGGTTGAACATCTGCAAATTTGTCGTCTTACTGCTTACATCGGTTATTGCACACCCGGTGTTTGCCGCTGCGGATAACTGGCAGATGAATATGTATAAAGGGGTAACACCCTTGAGTCATGATATGTACAATTTGCATATGATTGCTATCGTGATTTGTGCCATCATCGGCGTCGTTGTATTTGGGGTGATGTTTTACGCTTTGCTCCACCACCGTAAATCGCGCGGCTACATCCCGGCTACTTTCCATGACAATACCCGTCTGGAAATTGTCTGGACCATTATCCCCTTTTTAATTTTAATTGGTTTGGCTATACCTGCTACGAAAGTGTTATTGAAACTTGAAGATAATACGGATTCAGATGTCACCATTAAAATTGTTGGCTATCAGTGGAAATGGCAGTATCAATATCTGGATCAAGGCATCAGTTTTTTTAGCAATCTGTCTACCCCATTTGCGCAAATTCAGAACGAACAGCCCAAGGGACAATGGTATTTGCTGGAAGTTGATAAACCTCTGGTTGTTCCAGTTCACAAAAAGATCCGTTTTCTGGTCACTTCAAATGATGTCATTCATTCTTGGTGGGTCCCTGAGCTGGGAGTAAAACGCGATGCCATTCCGGGTTTTATGCATGAAGCCTGGGCACGTATTGAAAAACCCGGTATCTATCGCGGCCAGTGTGCCGAGCTTTGCGGCATAAATCACGCTTACATGCCCATCGTCGTACAGGCAGTCAGTGATGAAGAATTTACCCAGTGGGTCAATCAGCAAACCAAAGCATCTGATCCTTATGCTGCCGACGGTGGCAAAACTGTCGAGCAAAAAGTGATGACCCGTGCCGAGTTAATGACCATGGGTAAAGAAAAGTATGACGCCGTTTGCGCTGCATGCCATAAAGCCGACGGGAAAGGCTTGCCGCCTATGTTCCCAGCGTTAAAAGGCAGTTCGGTAGCCGTGGGCAGACCCATCGCAAGGCATATCGGCATTGTACTGAATGGCGTTCCGGGTACTGCGATGCAAGCCTATAAAGATCAATTAACCGATGAGGAAATTGCAGCCATTGTCACTTACGAACGCAATGCCTGGGAAAATAATACCAATGACTTGGTGCAACCGGCTGATGTTGCGAAAACAAGACAAGGTGAGAATCAACAACCCACAATGGTGAAAAAAGCTCAAGCTGGAGGTTTACAATGAGCCAAGTAATAGTCCATGAAGCAGATCATGAACACCACGGTCCAGAACAAGGCCGGGGAGTCATCGGCTTTGTAAAACGCTGGTTATTTACAACCAACCATAAAGACATAGGAACCTTATATTTGTGGCTTTCCATGATAAGCTTTTTTGTGGGCGGCGGCATGGCTTTGATCATACGTGCTGAATTATTTCAGCCGGGTCATTTATTCGTTGATCCTAACTTTTTTAACCAAATGACCACCCTGCATGGCTTAATCATGTTATTTGGCGTCGTTATGCCTGCATTCACTGGCTTGGCAAACTGGCAAATTCCGATGATGATTGGCGCCCCCGATATGGCGCTGCCGCGCTTGAACAACTGGAGCTTCTGGATTCTGCCCTTTGCCTTCGCCCTGTTGGCGTCAACGATGTTTCACAGCGGTGGTGGCCCAAACTTCGGCTGGACCATGTATGCGCCACTGTCCACAAAATTTGCGCCACCCAGTACGGATTTTATGATTTTTTCCGTGCACATGATGGGGCTTTCTTCAATTATGGGGTCGATTAACATCATTGCCACCATATTGAATATGCGCGCACCCGGCATGACATTGATGAAAATGCCGATGTTCGCCTGGACCTGGCTTATTACTGCCTTTTTGTTGATTGCCATTATGCCCGTGCTGGCTGGAGCCGTAACCATGATGCTGGCTGATCGTCATTTTGGCACCAGCTTTTTTGAAGCAGCTGGCGGCGGTGACCCCATTTTATTCCAACACATTTTCTGGTTCTTCGGTCACCCGGAAGTGTATGTATTGGTTTTACCGGCTTTTGGCGTCATCTCGGAAATCATTCCAACCTTTAGCCGCAAGCCATTGTTTGGCTATCATTTTATGGTTTATGCAACCGTAAGCATCGCCCTTTTATCCTTTATTGTATGGGCGCATCACATGTTCACCACCGGCATTGCATTAGGTGCGGAATTATTTTTCATGTATGCAACGATGCTGATTGCTGTCCCCACGGGAATTAAGGTATTCAACTGGGTAAGCACCATGTTCAAAGGTGCCATGACCTTTGAAACGCCCATGCTGTTTGCCATCGCCTTTGTATTCTTGTTTACCATTGGCGGTTTCACCGGCTTGATGCTTGCTCTGGTGCCGGCAGATTATCAATACCAGGATACTTATTTCGTGGTGGGGCATTTTCATTATGTGCTGGTGCCTGGGGTTATATTCTCCCTGTTAGCTGCTATCTACTATTGGCTACCCAAGTGGACTGGGCACATGTACAGTGAGCGCCTGGGCAAATGGCACTTCTGGTTATCCGTTATTTCCGTGAATGTGCTGTTTTTCCCAATGCACTTCCTGGGATTGGCAGGCATGCCACGCCGCATTCCTGATTATGCCTTGCAGTTCACCAATTTTAATATGATTGCAACGGTGGGCGCATTTATCTTTGGATTTTCGCAGTTAATATTCTTGTATAACGTGATTCAAACTGTGCGCGGACGTGGCAGAAAAGTGGATGCCAAGGTATGGGAAGGAGCACATGGTCTTGAGTGGACTTTATCTTCTCCACCCCCATACCACAGTTTTACGGTACCACCCGAGATCCATTGAGTTTGACTATGGCAGTAAAAAGTCACAATAAATTGTTGATAACATTAGTTGCGGTTGTGTTGGGCATGTTCGGTTTCGGATTTGCCCTGGTGCCAATTTATAACAGCTTGTGCAAGGCATTAAACATTAACGGCAAAACCAACCCTGAAGCTCTGGCTTATGATGCAAACACCAAAATAAGCCATGACCGCGACGTGCTGGTGCAATTTGTAGCAACCAATAACAGCGGCGTGCCATGGGCATTTTATCCCAAGGTGCAACAGATAAAAGTTCACCCGGGAGAAATTGCGAAGCTCGCATTTTATGCGGAAAATAAAACCCCCCACCGCATGACAGTGCAAGCCATTCCCAGCGTTACCCCCGGTATTGCTGCAAAATATCTAAAAAAAACGGAATGTTTTTGCTTTACGCAACAAACCCTGAATGGGCATGAAGCAATGGATATGCCTTTGCTTTTTCACATAGACAGCGATTTACCGGCCAAGATAAAAACAATTACCTTGGCGTATACTTTATTTGACGTAACTGATCGCGCGAAGCGATAGAAAAACAGGAGAAACAACCATTATGGGAGACCATGGTACATATTATGTCCCTAAACCAAGTTATTGGCCCTTGGTAGGTTCAATCGGTTTAACAACCATGTTAGTGGGTGCCGGTTGCTGGTTGCATGATAATTGGTATGGGCCTTATATCTTTTTTCTAGGCTTGCTCATCGTGGTATTTATGATGTTTGGCTGGTTTGGCCAAGTCATTTATGAGAATGAAAAAGGTCTTTACGATTTACAAGTGGACCGCTCCTTCCGTTGGGCAATGAGCTGGTTTATTTTTTCCGAAGTCTGCTTTTTTGCGGCATTTTTCGGTGCTTTGTTTTTTGCCCGTTTCTGGTCTGTGCCGTTACTGGGCGGGGAAATGCACCCCATTACGCATATCACCCTCTGGTCAGATTTCAAAGCCACATGGCCATTGTTAGTTAATCCCAACAACCAAATGTATGTAGGCGCTCACGAAGGCATGGGAGCTTGGGGCCTGGCAGCGCTTAATACCTTAATCCTTTTAACTTCCGGCGCAACCATTACCTGGGCGCACTGGGCTTTAAAACTCAACAAACGCCGCCAATTGGAAATCGGGCTAATTTGCACCATTGCCTTGGGGCTCATCTTCTTATTCCTGCAAGCATATGAATACCATGAAGCTTATACGGAAATGAACCTGACCCTGGATGCTGGGATTTATGGCACTACCTTTTTTATGCTCACCGGCTTCCATGGTTTACACGTTACCGTGGGAACCATCATGTTGATCGTAATTCTTGCCCGCTCCTTACGCGGTCATTTTACGCCAGAGCGTCATTTTGCCTTCGAAGCAGCCGCTTGGTATTGGCACTTTGTAGACGTTGTCTGGTTGTTCCTGTTCGTATTTGTATACTGGTTGTAAAACCGAACCTGTTCCCTGCCTTTAGCAGGGAACGCTGCTAACGCCCCTTTAGGCATTTTCCTGCGCCTTAAGCCCAGTCACGCCCGCCCTGGCTGCTTATCAAAATTTAGGCATGCCACTGCCTGAGTGGAAGTTTATGATTTAAGCTGCTCTTTTAATGCAAGTAATTCATCACGTATCATGGCCGCTTGCTCAAATTCCATATTCTTGGCATGTGCATACATCTTTTTCTCCAAACTTTGTATGCGGCTCATCAACTCATCCGGCGGCAGCACTGCGTAAGCAGCTTTTTTCTCGGCTACCCGGCTACGGTGCGGATTTAAATGGGGGCGCTCCATGATGTCCGTCACCGATTTACGGATCCCTTGCGGCGTAATCCCATGTTCAAGATTAAATGCAGTTTGCTTATCGCGGCGGCGCTCAGTTTCATCCAAAGCCCGTTGCATGGAGCCTGTCATGCGATCCGCATAAAGGATGGCTTTTCCATTCACATTTCTTGCCGCCCGACCTATGGTTTGAATTAAAGAACGATCGGAACGTAAAAAACCTTCCTTGTCCGCGTCCAAGATGGCTACCAAAGAAACTTCAGGCATATCTAAACCTTCGCGCAGCAAGTTAATACCAACCAGCACGTCAAACTCGCCCAACCTTAAATCACGGATAATCTCCACGCGCTCTACGGTATCGATATCGGCATGCAAATAACGAACGCGGATACCATGCTCATGCAAATATTCCGTCAAATCTTCTGCCATGCGCTTCGTCAACGTGGTTACCAGAACCCGTTCTCCCGATACAACTACTCTGCGGATCTCGGACAATAAATCATCCACTTGATTGGTTACCGGGCGAATTTCCACCTGCGGGTCGACCAAGCCCGTGGGACGCACCACTTGCTCTGCCACATTATCCGCTTGTTCTTGTTCATAGGGACCGGGGGTGGCTGAGATGTAAATGGTTTGCGGGGAGCGTTCAATGAATTCTTCAAAACGCATGGGCCGATTATCCAGTGCCGAAGGCAGCCTGAATCCATATTCGACCAAAGTTTCCTTGCGGGCGCGATCACCACGGTACATTCCCCCAATTTGCGGAATGGTGACGTGCGATTCATCGATGATTAATAATGCATCTCTTGGCAAATAATCAAATAGAGTGGGGGGCGGTTCACCGGTTTGCCGGCCGGATAAATACCGTGAATAATTTTCAATTCCTGAGCAATATCCCAATTCCAGCATCATTTCCACATCAAAATTGGTGCGCTGCTCCAGGCGTTGTGCTTCAAGCAAGCGATTTTGCGCAGTTAATTCCGCAATACGCTCTTTAAGTTCTTCCTTAACTTGATCTATCGTTTGCAGAATGCGCTCCCGCGGCGTGACATAATGAGTTTTTGGGAAAATGGTGACGCGTGGTAAACGTTGCAATACTTCGCCAGTAAGAGGGTCAAATGTGGCAATATTTTCCACTTCATCGTCAAATAACCCGATGCGTACCGCATCTTTTTCTGCATCCGCGGGGAAAATATCGATGACATCGCCATGCACGCGAAATTGTCCGCGGCTTAGCGATTGCTGGCTGCGTACATATTGCATCTCGGCAAGCCGCCTTAATATTTTGCGTTGATTACATTGTTCTTTGCGCGACAGATGTAATACCATACGCAAGTAAGAATCGGGATCACCCAAGCCGTAAATAGCGGATACCGTGGCGACAATGATGGCATCTTTGCGCTCAATCAAAGCTTTGGTCGCAGAGAGGCGCATTTGCTCGATGTGTTCATTTATGGAAGCGTCTTTTTCAATAAATGTGTCAGAAGAAGGCACGTATGCTTCCGGCTGATAATAATCATAGTAAGAGACAAAATACTCCACCGCGTTATCGGGGAAAAACGTTTTAAACTCCCCGTATAATTGCGCCGCCAAAGTTTTATTGGGTGCCATGATTAACGTCGGCCTTTGGATGGCTTGGATCACGTGCGCGATGGTGAACGTTTTTCCTGAACCGGTCACGCCTAGCAATGTTTGGCGGGCCAGGCCGGAATGTATGCCATCGACCAATGAAGCGATGGCCGCTGGTTGATCGCCGGCTGGTTGGAAATTTGAATGAATTTTAAATGCTTTTTTCATAACGCGAACTATAACATGAATTTTTATGGATGATCGCCTCAGCACTTCAGGATTCAAAATTTACTCAATGAAAGAATACAATCGAGAACTGTTGAAAATGGCTACATCTTATCGAGTTTAAAATAAGTATAGACTAGGAGTTTATAATGAATATTGCGCTCGCTGATCGCATCAAGCAAGTCAAACCATCCCCTACCCTGGCGGTAGCCGCCAAAGCCGCGCAAATGCAGGCGCAGGGACTGGATGTTATCGGCCTTGGTACAGGCGAACCCGACTTTGACACGCCGCGCCATATCAAAGATGCTGCAATGGCAGCGATTGAAGCCGGTTTTACCAAATACACTGCCGTGGATGGCATTCCTGAACTCAAACAAGCCATACAAGCCAAATTTAAACGCGACAACGGCCTTGATTATCAACTTAATCAAATCTTAGTCTCAGTGGGCGGCAAACAAAGTATTTATAATTTATGTCAAGCACTCATCAATGAAGGCGATGAAGTCATCATTCCGGCCCCTTACTGGGTTTCTTACCCCGACATCGTTTTACTGGCAGGCGGCAAGCCCGTCATCATTGCCACCACCCCCGCCCAGCATTACAAAATTAATGCCGAACAACTGGAAAAAGCCATTACTGCAAAGACAAAATTGCTGTTTATTAACAGCCCGTCCAACCCCTCAGGAATTGCATATACTTATGCAGAATTAAAAGCATTAGCCGAGGTGCTGAAACGGCATCCGCAAATATTAATTGCTACGGATGACATGTATGAACACATCATTTGGTCACAACCGTTTGTTAATATTTTAAACGCATGCCCTGAATTATATGAACGCACGATCGTATTAAACGGCGTCTCCAAGGCTTATGCCATGACCGGCTGGCGCATCGGTTATGCAGGCGGCCCCGCCCCGCTGATTTCAGCCATGAAAACGGTGCAATCCCAATCAACATCTAACCCCTGCTCCATTGCCCAGCGTGCAGCTACCGCAGCGCTCAATGGCGGAGAGGAAACCGTGCATGAGATGGTCAAAGCCTTTCGCGAGCGTCACGATTATGTAGCGCAGCGCCTGCGCGATATTCCAGGCATTGAAGTAATTCCCGCCGATGGCACTTTTTATATCTTCCCAAGCGTACAACAAATCATCGAGCGCCGCGGTTTTGCCAATGATATTGAATTCGCCGATCGTTTATTAAATGATGTAGGCGTGGCCTTAGTCCCAGGCTCCGCTTTCGGCAACGAAGGCTGCATCCGCATTTCTTTCGCCACCAGCATGCAAATTCTGCGCGACGCCATGGACAGATTGCAGCGCTTCGCAGAACAATAATCTGCTATAAATATTTAGTTAGAACCCTTGACCCGCAAGCGGAATCCATTTAAGATTCCGCTTCAATTCCCCGGTAGCTCAGTCGGTAGAGCGGATGACTGTTAATCATTAGGTCGGCGGTTCGAGCCCGTCCCGGGGAGCCAAGCTCAGTAAGGGTTTTGGCAAAAAAGCTCGACAAACAAAACTCACCAAGGGACACTGGCGGGACACTAAGTAGTAACAAGCACCCACAATTGGCAACATGTAATACAGCCGATGTCGTTATAATCAAAAATTCCTCGCGCCGAGTTTCCTCTTAATTAATTTATCAATTTCAGTCAATTAATTGGCGATTAATTATTTATTTTTTTGAATCTCATTAAGAGCGACTTTTAGCTGTTGCTGAGTAACCTGATTTGCTTGAGAATTTACTTTATTCTGAGTAAATGAATCTTGACTAATGTTTTCTATATCTTCCATGGCTTTTTCAAGATTTGAACGACAAAGATCAAACCATCTAGTGTTATATGAGCCTATTGCATTGGCCACATTTACTTTTATCCAATTTTTCAAAAATCCATCAGATTCAGTTTCAAGAATATTACAGAGTTTAGAAATAACTTGATCTAAATTTCTGCCTTCTGTTTCGGAGAGATGCTGTATTAATTTGAGCCGTATATTCTCTTCCATTCCTTGTCCTCAGAATTCCATCTTAATATTTAAAAGTATAGTCAAATTAATAATTGTTTTCGGTTTGCACTGATTGCATTTTCCTCTCTACATACGAGACAAAGGGCAAGACGTGAACCGAGACACTGGTTGAACACTCACAAAATATCCAATTATTTTTTATCTGATTTTAAATAAGTGTGTCCTTTTGTTCCTTGCGGAATAATTTCGTGTTCCTTCATGCTTAGTAAAATTTTGAGAAGCTTCTGCTTCGGAAATCGTTTTTTGGATAAATGCCAATTATTATGAAATTCCTCAATGATTATCTCATCGGTTATTTCTTTTTTATCAATTAGAAGATCATTCCAGCATGCAAATAATGTGGCTACAACTTCAGCTTGGTCTGTGTTGAGATTTTTGAACTTGTTGATAATTTTTTCTATTTCTTCTAGTTCATTGCCAAAAATTTCTTTCTTAAGGTTTTCGACTTCATCTATATTCTTTCCTGGAATATATTTAACTCGTTTGCCTTCTTGCTGATCTGTTGTAAAGTAGCCTTTATCAGACGCTAATTTTTCTATACTAACGTTTTTGTTGTAAAGGATATTATAATCAACCGGCCCAGCTACCTCTCGATAATACTTTGTCTTTAAGTTTTTTTTACTCATCATATCTGCAATATAAAATACTTTTGCAAATTTGGTTTTACCGAAGCCTTTACTGTTAAACAAGGATTTAACTATCATTGTACCGAGCGTTAATCGTACTTCATTTATGGGAAATATTCGTTTTGATTCATCAATAGTATCTTTTACGTCGTCTTGAAGTGATGCACCAAAATAATTGATTTGATGAGCATTTGTTAATAGCTCATAAAATGATTCTTTTGTAGATTTTAATAAAACCGATATATTTTTTAATAAACTCAATAAAACTATGTCATCTCTCTCATTAGCATAATCTTTGATTTGAACGATTCCAGCATTTTGGGTTAATGCGCCTTCCTCAATAAAATATTGTTTCCTGTATGAAACTTTTATTTCAGGCGAATAACGAAATCTACTTTGCCATTCTTTGTATAAATCAAATACTGAATTAACTAATTTTTGGGGTAAAGAGTCTTTATCATCTGTTCGAGAAAAATCAGAAGACATAATTTTTGACCAAAATGAATTAGGGTCAAGTGGCGACATTGGGTTATTACAATGAATTTCTTCAGAGCCTTCAATTGGGTTATTTGCGGGAAATTTTGTTTCTATACATTCATTTTCTGCTAATCCAATTGAAAAAACATATTTTCTTACATTATTTTCCAATTGCTTTGGTATTTTTGGAGCCCAAAGCTCATATGCATCTGCCCATATAGGATATCCAATTTGAAAGAAAGTTCTTAACAACCCATACCATAAAAAAGTCTTATAAGCTGACTCTTTATCGTAAGCACAATAACTTTTCTGGTCAGAAGGTGCAGAGAAACATCTTGTTCGCTTACAGTCCATTATTAAAGCGTCTAATCTGAACCATGGTATATTAATTTTATGTTCTTTAATTCTACATGGAGTATAGTCGTCCATAAATCCAATATGACTACCAGTGGTTTCGCCATAAACAATTTTATTTTTTAATCTTTCATCTGAAGATGGCAAACCTCCAGAGGTAAAATTGTCACGCTCGCTTTTCCTTCTTGAACGTTGAAAACTTTTCTGAGTTTGGCCAACCCATTTTCTCATGGATAAAGCTTTTAAGCCGAAAGAAATACTTATACTTCTTTTATCATTTATTATGGCTCTACATTGCTTTTCTAATTCGTGTTGGTTTTGCCAAGGTAGCTCTGATAGTTGATTTTTGTTTATCCACGTAAAATCTTGCAGGTTTACGTGGTTTGTTTCAGATTTGTTATTAGGGCTGTAGCTCCACATTGAAAAAGCAATTGGGAATTTTCCCTTTAAATCAAAAAATTCCTTTCCATTAAATAGACCTCCATCTATGAATTTAAATGAAGAAAGCATTAAATCATATAAGGCATTAAATGATGTTCGATTTGTGAGCCAAGCAGATTTTGTAAATAGCAATAATCTTGTATCACCAGGTAAACCACTCTCCACTACTTGGTCACAAATCAATTTCATTTGTGCTAGAAAACAACTATAGCGCTCTGCCTGCCCTTCTTTACCTATACAATCAATAATCGATTGATGTATAGAATAATCTATTGACTCAGCAGTAGTATCGTCATCTCCTCGATAGGGTGGATTACATAAAAAGGCAATTGGCTTATCAAATTTTTTCCCCTTTTCTTTTAAAGCTTTTTCAATAATTTCGATATATTCTTTTGCGCTTTTGTCTAAAAAATTTAAACCTTCACCACTACCAACTTTTGGTACCACAGTGAATCTGCCTGCATGCCATGGATCCTTCTTCAATCTTTGGTCTACAGCATATAACAGATCAGGTTCAAGCTCGCTGACGACTTTATGACGTAATTCAAGTGGCGATTTCCAATTGGTGACTAAATTGCCACTGCCACATGCTGGATCAATAACAATGTAATTTTTTCCTAAATCAGGAATGCTTTGTTTCACTAACCACATTACAAATTTTGAGAGATTCAGATCGGTAAAATATACACCGTGTTGCACTCTAAAGTTTTTATCAACACTATCTATAGCCTTATCATATTGAGCAAAAAACTCATCCAAATCTTCAAATTTCGACTGATCAATATAATAATTTTCAACAAATTTTTTAAATTTAACTCTTTGACCCGGAATTAGATATCTTATTGCTTCGCCAGGAAGAGAAGCTTGTGTTTGGTCTCGGTTACTTAACGAAACAATAGAATTTTCATCCCAACTGTAAATCATTGTGTAAAAAGCTGCGACAGCTTTAATAGGTTGTGTAGGGTCAAAAAACTGAGCAAGTTCCTTTAATACTTTTGTAAAGTTTGTTGGTGTAATTTTTAATCTAACTTTTTCACAGGATCTTAATGCGTTCTCAAAAGAAACAATTTTATCTACGAAGTACTGTTTATCTTCATTGAATAAAAGATACATGTGATCATCAGACCAAATTGCCTTCTCAAAAATCTGTTTTTCAAGGTGCTTATAATCTGAGGCTATTTTTTTACCAATTGCACAAGGAGCACCCGAGGTAGTGAGGCATGCCTCAATTATTTCATCGGGAAGATCATTTGCTTTCCAGACACCTAAGAAGCCTTTTGTAGCTACTACAATAACTGAGAAATCGAGATCCCTCTTATAAGCTAACCCTTGAAATAAGCCACTGTACCAATCTTTAGTTTTGCCTTTTAGTTCTAAGACAAAATGTCCCTTTACATAACCATCGCTTCTACTCGCATCGGATTGACGAGTAAAACCGGGAAATATTTTTCTAAAATAACTCAAAGCTAAATCTTCGTTTGCCTTTTCATGGGGCTGGCCTAAATATTGAAGCAATCCATCAATATGAGCCGGTAAGCTATTTTTGGACATTATATTCCCTTACACAATTAACTGACTGTAATTTAGTCACTAATTAAAATTATAGTTCTCTATTTATCGTTCACTTTCATAATTAATTTAGTTTTAAATTAATCCGTAAAAATGAAATGAGCATGAAAATAATGTATTTATCCAAAAAGATGCCCCATAGATGCCCCATTACACCTTGAGTTTTTAATATATATTGTAATTATCAACGACATACAAAAAATCAATATATGAATAACAATCATAATCCCCCTTGAGTTTCGGATATGCCTTGCAATTCTCAATGAATAACAAAAACTCAATATGGTTAATAGTTGACTTGTAGATTTGGCTGTTGTAGTGTGCTGCTATATGTAATTTGTTATCGGTTATTATGGCTAGTATTGAGAAAAGAACAGCACAAGATGGTAAAATATCGTACCGAGTAAAAGTTAGACTTAAAGGTTCTCCTGTTGCGTCTAGATTATGAAACAAGGTCCCACATGATTGATAAAAAAAATCTCATGCTATTGGTGATGGTCGCCATTATGTATACAACAGTATGCATGGAAACCGACATTTATGTACCTGCTTTCCCAGACATGAAACTCTTTTTCCATAGTACTGCGGATGCTATTCAAAACGTATTAAGCATCAATTTTGTGGGTATTTTTATTGGTAGCCTGCTGTTTGGCCCTCTTTCCGATGTGTTTGGGCGAAAAGGCATACTACAACTTGGGCTTGGATTATTCACCTTAGCCAGCTGGGGTTGTCTTTGCACAACCGATTTTGATATTTTTCTTCTCTGCCGTTTAGGACAAGGAATCGGGGCTGCAGCGCCGATGGTAGTTACTTTTGCCATGCTACTGGAATCATACCCTCCGCAAAAGGTCGCTCAATTGTGTGCGGGCATGAATCTTTTTATTGCTGGTGTCATGGCGGCAGCTCCGATTTTGGGCTCCTTTTTGAACATTTATTTCGGTTGGCAATCCACTTTTTTACTGATTGCCATTCTCACCACTGCCTCTCTGGTTGGGAGTATACTTTTCATTGATGAAACCCTTCCGAGTGGTGAACGCAGCGCCCTATCCATCCCCAGCATTCTCAAAAGCTATGGTATCGTGCTAAGCAGTTTCCCTTATATGGGTGCTGCGTTAGTATGTTATATCCTTTTTAGTACGCTTATTTTATTTACTGCAAATCTTTCTCTTATTTTTATCGACTTTTTGGGAGTTTCTAAGACTAGTTACGGTTTTTATCAAGCCATGGCGCCGGGATCTTTTGCCTTATTTTCATTCTTAAGCATTGGGATCATTGAAAAATACGGGATGAATAAAACAAAATATATGGGGCTAATCACTAGCAGTCTAGGCGCAATATTATTACTGCTTGCCTGCTATACAACGTCCAATCCATTTTTAATTTGTGTAGCAATGGTTATTTTAAGCGCCGGTATTACCTTAGCTGCCTCTATTTACGGGATACAATCTGCGAATGTGTACCCGGAAATGCGTGGCATTGCAACAGGTATGAGTAATGCATTACGTTACGTCGTCATCGCTGTAATGGTTGGGCTTGGTATGCATGCATTCAATGGCTCAATAAGGCCTGTAGCATGGTTGATCAGTGGAGCAATTATCGTCGCTTGCATTCTGGCAGCAGGATTAGTACGAAAAAAACCTGGGCATACAGTAGAGGAAGTAGCGCTTCTAGAATAGCCACTCGTTCAATTTTAGCAAAATCCTCTGGGTAACGAACACGCGTGGTACCTATAGGTTGCTGGTTAAAAGCAAGAGGTAATGAACGCTACTTAAATCGAGCCCATCGACTTCCTCAGGAATGGGGACGTGTTACCTTTCTACAAATACTTGATGCCGACTAGCAAATCACATTTGCATATCTATACCAGCAGAAACCTTTTTTATTAAAGCATTGCCATTTGCATTCATTCATATACCTCTTTTCTAGCATCATTGCTGAAACTCAAACTTAATCTAGCAGGACCATCGGGTGCAAGTGCATCTGGCCACCATTTTATTCCATGCGGCTTCACAAACCACTGGCAGAGCAAATTAAGATTCGCTGTTACCAATGGCTTGAACATGAATTGCCTATTTAAATATTCTGAGCGCTCCAATTTGCCTGTCCCAATAGCCAAGGAATAAATGGTTAATATCTTTGGCAAATATACCGAAACTGCGGCAATCCTCTCTTGCACAATAATAATCTATGCTCAAAGTATTATCTTTTATGAATGTAAGGCCAGGTCTATGCAGGCGATGATACTGGAAGCACCCCGGCAAAAATTAAAGTATGCTGAGGTGGAAAGACCGGAAGCAAAAGAAGATGAAATTCTGATTAAAGTCAGTGCATGCGGCATTTGCCGCACGGATCTGCATGTGGTCGATGGAGAATTAAATCAGCCAGCCTTGCCCCTTATTCCTGGCCATCAGATCGTTGGAACCATTGCGAAGATGGGAAATAAAGTGACTGGTTTTAGCGTCGGGCAACGCGTCGGTGTGCCATGGCTTGGTGGAAGTTGCGGGGTGTGCAGATTTTGCCGCAGCGGGCGGGAAAATCTTTGTGATGCTGCCCGTTTTACGGGTTATCAAATAAACGGAGGTTTTGCACAATATACAGTTGCCAATTATCGTTTTTGTTTTCCCATACCAGAAGGCTATTCTGATTATCAGGCGGCTCCTTTATTCTGTGCCGGTTTAATTGGGTATCGTGCCCTGCTAAAGGCAGGAGATGCGCAACGATTAGGCATTTATGGATTTGGTGCAGCAGCTCATATCTTAATCCAAATAGCCCGCAAACAGGGGCGGGAAATTTACGCATTTACGCGCCTGGGAGATAAAGCCGCGCAAACTTTTGCTTATCAATTGGGTGCTAAATGGGCTGGCGCTGCTGAGACAATACTTGCGAAACCTTTGGATGCTGCCATTATTTTTGCCCCGGCAGGGAAGCTTGTCCCTTTGGCTCTGCGCAATATTGTAAAAGGCGGTACTGTCGTTTGTGCGGGGATTCACATGAGTGATATTCCAAGCTTTCCATACGCCATTTTGTGGGGTGAGCGCACTTTATGCTCTGTAGCCAATTTAACGATAAAAGATGGTAAAGAATTTTTAACCTTGGCGCCATCGATTCCGGTGAAGACAGAAATCCATCTTTACCCTTTGCTGCATGCCAATGAAGCTCTCGATGATCTTCGCCATGGCCGGTTTACCGGAGCTGCAGTCATTGTAGTGGATTGACTTGCGCAGCCTTTGTGCCTGTCATGGCTATTAAAACTAGCAGGCTTAAGTTATTTGCAGGTAAGCTTTTACAAATAATTCATATAAGAACTAACCAATAAAAAACTTCGTTCGCTGCTCACATCATATATTTTGTTACTTCGTCAAGACTGTTTTTTTTGTTTTTATTTAGTTACCATCTACGCTCTGCGAAAAGAGATCCGCATGAATTTATTTGTGGATAATTTTTTTCTCATGCCGCGCTTTCTGCAAAACACCTTGTTTTAAATTTTTAAAACCCTCAGTAAATACAAGGGGCATGGCGTATTTTCTTTTTTCATTGGGGAAAATGGTTATCCACAAAATCTGTGTATAACTCTGTGAGTAGAAGATTAAAATCCTTGAAAAAGAATCCTCTGGTTAGATGTACAATAATTTTTCATCTCTTGCCAAGCTTATATGTTAAGGGAAATAACGGTTTCGTCTTCTTTTTCAGCACACATTTGCAGTAGTCTTGGGCTGGGGGCTTGCATAAAGCTGAAAGGCTGTACCTGGGAAACAGGGTTATCATTTGGCTTTAATGCCTGCAATTGTTTTAATTCTTCATGGTATTTCTTAAAAAATGACTCACTAACAGAATTTAACTGCTCATAAAGTGTCCCACTCTCTTGCAACTGTTTTTTGATTACTGCCAATTCTTGTTTAAGCAAAATATATTCTTCAGATTTTTTAATTGCTTCTTCCGTACCATGGTTTACAAATTGCTGCAATTGCATAACAAACATTTGTTTATGCTCATTATCTTGGATGTAAACATCCGATATCTCACCCGAAATTCGCGTCAATTGATTCGTTACCTCCTTTAAATTTTCAATTTGCTTCGCTGTTTTTGTTTTAAATTCTTCCAATCTTGCCAATGACTGTGAATATGCTATTTTTAATTGCGTAAATTCACCCTGAACTTCAGCCAAGCCCTGCACGTCTTGCGACAGCAACTGCACTTGTTGCGTTAATTCTGCAGTGGAACAGTTTAACTTTTCATTTTCCCGCTTAAATTGCTCAACTTCCTGGCTCAGTTGTATTTTAAGCTGTTGTAAATTTCCAATAATCCCACCTAAAACTCCTACTAATCCAAAAATGCCTTTTTTAAGACTGTCTTTGGATATCCTCGCGCTTTCATAATGCTCATCAAAGATATAACTGATAATCCCATATGCCACTGCAGAAACCACGGTGATCAAAATGAGCGGCAACAAATGCCCCAAAACTCCCAATGCCAGCAAAGTCCCGAAAAAACCAACCCCAGCCAGAATTTTTTGCCAAAGAGGCACCTCACCTCCCCAAAAATTGGCCCACCTGCCTATCATGCTGGAATTATGGTAAGTAGCATCGATCATTGCATCAAGATGCTTTTTTATGTTGTGAATTTGTGAATGCACTTCTTTCATTTGTAAATCCTTCTTGGGAATAGAAGTAGTAACCTCAAAATCAGCAAGCACAGTTTGTACCATATATTTTTCCCTATTCGTCAAAAGCAATTCCTTCATGCCTGCCAAAAGCAAGCAAACGCGGCTAACTTAAATTTTTCAGCTGGCAAAGCTTTGCTTTATCGTTGCACGTATCAAGTTTTATTCTTTTCATTCCGCCATCTATTTACTGAGATACAAGCATTAACCCTTTTTCCGTAAGCAATGCATGCTTAACCGCTTGTTTTAACTAAAAATATCTTCTTACAGTTGCCAGTATTCAAAATGTGGAATTATAAGCACACAATAGCGGATAAGCCCAGTGCTGCAAAAATCTAAATGGGAGTGATTTTACTTTTTGCAGCCAATACATGGCTGGTTTTTGCAAGATGGTGAGCAAGAGGCAAGAAACAAAGTTTGTGCCCATAAGCATACAGGCACAATTCACCTTGGGCAAAAGTGCATTAAACTCGCTTACAGCGACGAGTCATGTTCATCCATCATATAGGCAATGATATCGCCGGGCTGGCAATTTAAATGAGCGCAAATTGCTTCCAGTGTCGAAAAACGCAGCGCTTTTGCCTTGCCATTTTTTAGAATGGATAAATTAGCTTCGGTAATTCCTATGGCTTCTGCCAATTCTTTCAGGCGACATTTCCGCTTGGCCATCATCACGTCTAAATTAACAATTATTGGCATGACACATCCTTAAATTGTTAACTGAGAATCAGTTTTTAATTGATTGGCTTCTTTAATGATCCAGGAGGCTACCAAAATAATACAAGCCGTTAACAAAGTAGCAATATTGGTGGTGCCCAGCGTTACGCTTATAACCCGCTCGCCTGTCTGATTATTAAAACTCAGTGCCGCCGTAAGCATGGGTTGATAAATTAATTGCACCAGCTCCCCCAGTATCATGTAAATTCCTATCGCTCTGATTAATTTTATATTTTCTTCTTCAAACAACTCTCCTCTTTCATACAAGCCAAATAATTTGGCCAACTTATTGCAAATGAGTACGGTGATCGACAAGGGCAATAATTGAATCATTAAAATGATAAAGCGATGGATGAGGGAGTAATGAGAAGTACCTTGTATATGCTTGGATGATATCATCGGCGACCAGGCTCCCCACTCAATGATACGCTCTAGGTGAAAAAGAATAAAATAAGCGGAAGTCAGAGGGATAGCCCAACAAATGAAGGTAAAGAAAAGACGCAAAAGGCGGCTGGTCCGTTGTATTTTTTTCATGGCAATTCCTTTAAATTAAACACCACCGTATTATAAATAAAAATTATCGTTTATCAATAAAAAATTATTCTAAAACGCTATTTCAAAGCGATCTTTGCCAAAGCTTCATGATAATTTTCATAACCTGCCTGCAATTAAAGAAAAGTGCGAAAGCCGGCAATTTCATTTAAAATGCCAGTTCCTTATTGTGGCCACCCCAACATTATTACAATGGCAGTCTGTGTCTCGAACTGAACGATTATTTGCTTTAATTCAACTTTTACGCTGTCACCGGCTTCCAGTGAGTGGGGCAATTCTTGCTGAGCGATTAGGCGTAAGCCTGCGTACGCTTTACCGGGACATTGCTACCTTGCAAGTTTTTGGTGCTCCTATCGAAGGCGAGCCTGGCATGGGCTATGTCTTGAAGCCAGGATTTATGCTACCCCCTTTAATGTTTTCAGAAGATGAAATTGAAGCGATTGTTCTGGGAGCGCGTTGGGTTACCAAGCGCGCTGACTCGCAATTAAAATTTGCGGCGCAAAACGTATTGGCAAAAATCGCAGCCATCTTGCCTGCAGAATTACAAACCCAGCTGGAAACCTCAAGTCTTTTGGTTCCTCCCGGACAACACCAGAAAAGCAAAGACACTGATTTGATTCTTATCCGTCAAGCGATCCGGCGCGAACGCAAATTAAAACTGTACTATCAAGATTTACAAGGCAACTATTCCGAGCGCATTTTATGGCCCATCGCACTTGGTTTTTTTGATGAAATCCAACTGATGGTTGCATGGTGTGAGTTAAGGCAGGATTTTCGCCACTTTCGCACGGATCGGTTCCTGCAATTGGAGCTTGTAGATATACGTTATCCGCAACGCCGGCAAACTTTGTTAAAGAAATGGCGAGCGCTTAACAACATTCCGCAACAATAAATACATCAGGCTACTGACAAAAACTGGCAGCAGCATCCCTTAAGCTTAAGCCATCATCAATCCACAGGAGCTTAAAAATGTCCCTTTCCCCTAAAGCCAATTTACAATTGATTTACGTTTCAGATATCGCACGTTCCACTCTTTTTTACAAAACAATTTTCAATGCTGAGCCCGTATTTTCAAGCCCGCGCTACGTAGCATTCGCTGCCGGAAATGAGGCATTATTTGCTATTTGGACTGGGGGAACACCGCCAAACACAAGTAGCGAGCGCTTTTCGGAAATAGGAATCATGCTGCCTACAAATGCAGACGTAGACAATTTATTTGCAATCTGGTGCAAACTTCCCGATATGCATATCATGCAAGAACCATCTACTGAAGTGTTTGGCCGCACTTTCCTCGCGAAAGATCCTGACGGCCATATTATTCGAGTATGCCCCATAGATTAATAGGGCTTATAGCTGGCAATTTGCTTAAAGCGGTTTTCAATTTCTTCTTTTAATTCTGGATTGGCGCAATGGCCAATGACATTGTGGACAATCCAAACTTTTTCAGGGCTCGCCTGAGCTCTTCTAATTGCCTCGGCAGCTATGGCCATAATATAAGCAGGATTAGTCTGGTTTTTAGTAACCAAAATTTGTAACTGTAAATCAGATGCTTCTTCGAGCTTGCCAGTAAACTGATAAGGCTCGTATGCGGGCAGGGAAAAAAAATTTTGCGAGATCATTATGCCAACCTCTGCTCCTGCAGAATAAACCTGCATGGAAAATACGCGAAAATTTCCCTCATTATCAGCTAATTCAATCGCATAACCCTGACTTCTAAACCAGCTTAACAATCCTGCTGTTTTTTCGGTTAAATGTGCCAAACCCACGGCAAGCAACATATTACTATCTTCAGCAAGCTCTTGCAGGATTCGATAAAACCAATTTTGGTTTCTTTTAGCCACAGGAATACTGCTGGTTTCACACAAAAAATCCTTTTTAAGATAATTTTTCCGGGCAGCACCTACCCTTTGCACCAGTGTTTGCAACACCGTACTTAAGCTATCTGTGCTTTGTGCAAAATTACGTGCATAGAAATGCAAGATTTGTGAGAAAAGATCGCTGCTTTCTTCAAGACCGACGATGGCCTTCCCCGCCTTTTTATATTCTTCCCTTAATTGTACATCCATGGAATTTATGCCATCTGTCTGGGTATAAATTCCATGAATCATCCCGAATATAAGCTCATCCTTTACATTGGCAAGATCTTCACCTATTTGCCTTAATTCAAATTGTAAATGATGTAAAATTTTTTCCTTAATAAAGGTTTGCTCTGCAGAAGATAACTTTAAAAACCTGCTTTCTTCGGCAACCTTCCTTTTATAAATCTTAAGCGGTAATTTTATAAAATCCTTTACCATTTCCGGTACCGAGAAGTTTATTCTTTCCATTAATAATTTCTTGGGTTTACATAATAAACTTTGAATTTGCGGGGAAAATACATCCAGGGTATGAGCATGGCAGGTACCCAAAATTAAAATCTGTTTTTCATCTTTACTGGCTCTGAATAGCCACGGGACTGCCGCTTTGAGAGATTCAGGCTGTTGCATACTATCAATTATCAAAGCAATAAGGATAATTATACAACAGAATACAAATCCTATCTTAATAATATTGTATTATTTATAAACTTGTTAACCGGTAGGCTTGCAATATTTTATCAGGTATCCGCTTTCTCATATGCTTTTCCCTGTTGTTCTCATATAATTGCCAAATTCCCAACCCATTCATTTAAGACATTATGAAACAAAATATAAATGCCGGATATCAAGGGCAGCCACAGTTGCCGCAGACAGAAACTAATCCACTAACTTCTTATTTTTCACAGGATTTTCTTAATCTACCACCTTATTGGCCAGGAAAGCCAAATCCAAGACCAAGCCCTGAGGAAATCCTAGGCCCTTTTCTGCCGCAGCGCTGCCCATTTCCAACTGGTTTCCCAAACCCCATATTGCCCATGCCGGCTTCCACGCCAACTACAGTTAATCCGCCGCCAATGCAAGTTCCCTTTCCCAATCAGACAGGGGTTAGCTACCTGCCTGCGCAAGCAGACTTTAAAACCCTTGCACACCCAGCTTTACAAGCATCATTCGCATCTTATGCATCGCCAGCCGCCGCAGCCAGCACTGCTCATGCACGAGCGGGAGTAGCACCGCGGCATAACCCAGAAACGGAACACAGGGTATACCGAATGCATGAAGAACTGGCAAACAATGCATTGAATCACTCTGCTGAAACGCAGCAACTGTCAAATCAGGCGAGCTTTACTGGTCGTTTTTTTACACCCGTGCCAGTACAAAAGAAAACGATTAACTGTGGAGAGCCTTCCAACCAGTTAACGCGTCGGTAGAGCTTTCGGCCTCAATATAAGAGGCCGAAATTTTTTGAGCATGCAGGCAAATCAACCTTAAAAAGGATTCTACTGCCCAGACTGCTTAAAATAGGCAAACAAGTCATCGCAACCGCCAATATGCTCTTCATCAAAAAAGATTTGCGGTACGGTACGCCGCCCGGAACGGGCTATCATGTTTTCACGCTCCGCGTCATCCAAATCCACGCGAATTTCTGTGTAAGGTATCCCTTTTGCCTGCAAAAGCTGCTTGGCCCGCACGCAGTAGGGGCAAGTAGCTGTGGTATAAATTAAGGCTTTCATAAATATCCCCGAATTAATTTGACATAAGCACCTAGAAGCGTCCAAGTAAATGTTGCATTCTTAATATTAGTCTCTTGCTTTAAAATAAATAGCTAATGCTTAATAAAATATTATGCGTATAAAGATGCGATAAACTTGGTCCGTTATACGTAATCGGTTGAGAAATTACAAACGAAGTTCCCGATACAACAATACTCTGCTGTGTGCCAACAATCCCCTGCCCTAAGCTGCTTCTCCCCCAATCTTCAAACTCATAACCTAGCGATATATTCCAGTTATTATTGAGGCATTTTTGCAAACCAAGGCCCACGCTGTAGGTGAAACTGAACGATTGCGTATTATTCTCAAACCAAGTGGCTGAAAAATTGGGATCGACTGTAGGCGATGTACTGAAACCGTGTGATTTATTAAATGAAGCCCCCAAGGAACCTGTTAAAAACGGTTGCACTGAATTCCAAAAAGGAGCAAAAATTAATTTATCGCGAATGACTGCTTTTCCATGATTCACATTGTATTGATAGCTTGAGCCGGTGGGAACGGCATTTACACTCACCGTGCCTTTTATATTGGCATCACTTGCGCCGCCAAAAGCGACCCCAAGCTGGTTGAGCACACCATTAGGAAATGGCCATTGCAGGGCGAAAAAAACTTCCCCCGTACCCATTACTTCTGTTTTTTTATGCGCATTGTAAGTATTTGAAAACGTATTCGTAACCGGTATCGAACCAATAATAACGGGGGCGCCAGTACTGCTGACGCCAATAATGGGAATATTTTCAACTCGTGATAAATAAAATGTCTGATTTTGCCCAGGGTTAGCCAGTGCTACTCCTCCTGTAAGCGTGATCACCCGGGTAAATGAGCTGCTCCAATCATCATACCAGTCACCCAGTGCAAAAGCAGAAGAACAAAAAAACAACATGAAAGCTGTAGTAATCCTTTGCAATTTCATCTTTCTTATCCATAAAAAATTTTTAACATATTATCTTAAAATCAATAAATTATCTTCATCAGGGAAAAATTTTTCTGCTCTAAAAATAAACATGATAAGCATAGGGTACGCTGCAAATTTTAAGCAATAATTGCTGCTTTTCAGATAAAAAAAACCACTATGAATGCCCATATATATCAAAATCCGGATAAATACAGCCAGAATAATTCGCTTCAATATCATTTTGCCATGAAAACTTTAAGCAAAATTTCTTTCGATACTAAAGCAAGAATATTAGACATCGGCTGTGGTGATGGGGTAATCACTAAAAAAATCGCCGATATGGTGGAGGCAGGGTGTGTCATTCAAAAAACGAGCTGGAGCGCTTTTTTAGTGCTGCTGGGGCGCATATTAAACAAGTTCCTGCCGAGCGGAAAAGCGAATTCCTAAATGATTTTGTAACTGCCTACTGCCAACAAGCCGGTTGTGCTGCAGATGCTATACCAGTCAGTTTTTGGTGCCTGCAAATTCTTGCTGTAAAAACGTGATTAAACAAGGAATGCAAGGTACCCAATATCCAGGTTAGATTCTCGGTGCATCGTAACTCGAAAAAACATAACCAATTTCTGCCATATTTTGCTTGGGCAATACAAATTGTGGGTAAATAGCACACACTTTTTCATGCACTCTTTTTATGTCGCTTCGCGTAAGGCAAAATTGTTTGCTAAACATTTTCTCCGCCATAACGGAGCGCACTTCATTCAAGTAAGGAGCAATCGCCCTGGCTTTTTCTATTTCTATCTCATAGCATGCCGTGTTTAAATAGTGGGCGACCTCGTGCACAATGGTCAGGGCCAGATCAGCTGTACTCATTTCTGAATTTAAATAAATATTAGGGGTTAGCAAAACGCCTTGGGCCATGGATTCTATTTGTTTTACCGTGTCTGCAGCCGGAGGAAATAAGTCAGGAAGCTCGATATTTCTGAGAATCTGCAAACCCTTTTTTATATGAAAAAAATCCCTTTCTGTCATTTCAGCGAATGGCTTAAGCGCCACTTCGCCCGATACGATGGCGCTATATACTTTACCAGCAATCAACGATTTATTGTTTTTAATCACTGTGAGTGCTGAAGTTAATTTTTCGAAGAAATTAGCAGTGGCAGCCGCCTTAAAAAAATTATTAGAATATTGTGGATGCATGTTGAATACCTGGGAATTACAGGTTGAAACCGCTTGTTTCAACTCTTGAAACCATGCCAGAATTAAAGTCTAGGCGTATCAAAACTTGAAAAAACATATCCTATGGCTTTGGTGTTTTCACCCGCGGCTACATATTCTGGATACAATCTTGTAACTTTTTCATGGACTTTTTTTACATCATTGCGCGTCAAACAAAACCCCTTGGCGAATGCTTCTTCAGCCAAAAATGAACGTACTTCGTCACGATAGCATGCTATTTCGCATTGTTTGGTTGTCAATTCTTCTTCCCAAATGTCGGTATTTAGATAATGAGTAACTTCATGAACAATGGTTAAAGCAATCCGCCTTGAGGAGCCGCGGGAGCATAAGTAAATGCAATCATGAACGATAAACCCTCCCAGTTTGTTCTCTATGATGCTCAAGGTTTCCTCTGCGGGCGGGTATTGTTCAGGAAGTTCAATTTCACTGCTTTCTGCAATGGCTTTCCTGACTTCTAAAAAGTGCTCTGCTGATAATTGCTCAAACGAGTGAAGCGAAACTTGTTTAGTCTTGATGGCTTCATAAACTTTTTCGGCAATGAATGATTTTTTTTCCCTGATTGATTTAACTGCAATTTTTAGCTTCTGTTGAAATGTCAGTTTACGCGAAGATTTATTGAAAAATGTGATATGGTTCATAAATAAATAAAAAATTTTAGTATGTTAAATTAACAAAAAAATATAAATACTTACATAGTAGAAAAATATTATACACTATATGTATTAAATTGGCAGGGAAACCTGCAGCTGCTTTCAATATTGAATACCTTCACAACTTTCCTGGCAGAAGCATCATGCTTGCAATCATAATGAGCCCTAAAAGAAAAAATCACTGGTAAATTTTATTCCCCTACATTTTGCATTGTTTTTCACAACATTTAAAAATAAAATGGGTCCGTTTTATCAGGGGACCCAACCATGCGCTTGAATCGCAATATTACTGCCTGCATCATCGGCAATGTGCTTGAATGGTATGAATTTAGTTTATTCGCTTACTTGTCCCCAATCATTGCCCAATTATTTTTCCCCACACAAAATCCCGGCGTAGGCTTATTATCCACTTTACTGGTATTCGCCGCAGGATTTGTCATCCGTCCGCTGGGTTCTATTATTTTAGGATATTTGGGCGATCGTTTTGGCCGTGCAAAAACTTTAAAGCTTACGATCTTCTTAATGTCGATTTCTTCTGTACTTACGGGATTAATACCTACATTTCAGCAAATAGGAATACTTGCCCCCATCCTATTGGTTATCTGCCGCTTGCTGCAAGGCTTCTGCATCGGAGGTGAATTCGCAGGTTCAATGATTTATTTATCCGAAGCAGCGCAAAATAAGCAACGCGCTTACATCAGCAGCATGACGAATAATGGCTGTAATATCGGCGTTTTAATCGCCGTGGTTGCCTGTGCGCTGCTTACTCATTGCCTGTCAGAATCCAATATTCTGGCGTATGGCTGGCGAGCTTTGTTTATTTCAGGTGGGGTATTGGGTTTAACCGGGCTGTGGTTGCGGCGCGACTTGCCTGAATCCGAAACGTTTCAAACTCTGCAAAAAAATATCACAGAACCTTATCATCCGGTAACGTATGTTATCAAACATCAACGCAAGCGCATGCTGCATGTCATTTTACTATTGGTCATCAGCGCGTGCGGAAGCTATACCCTGATGGGGTACCTTTCTACTTATATGTATACCTATTTGAACGTATCCATGCATACGGCTTATCACATGCAAATTTTATTTATTCTTTTATCTTTGATTTTTCTACCATTTTTTGCGCTTCTTGCTGACAGATATGGGCGCAAAACTGTGCTGATATTTGCCACAACAGGTTATTTGCTGTTTGCTGTCCCTTGTTTTTGGTTCTTGCAATCCACGCCATTATGGTGGGTTTTGCTTCCCCTGGTGATTTTTTATAGTGCCGAGCAAGCCGTAATGCCGGTGGTTATTGTTGAAATGTTTCCTGGCAAAGGCCGTTATACGGGCATTTCCCTTGCATACAATCTGTGCATGGCAACCGCCGGCGGCTTTTCCCCGGCATTGAATACCTGGTTAATCAATCATTTTAGCGACAATTTAATGATTGCTTATTATGTGATGGCATGTGCCTTCATATCGTTTGTTATGGCTTTAAAATACTTACCCAAAACGTATGGCGCACACCATGATTTGAGCCTGGCTTAGCCATGGCATTAAGGCCTGCAAATATGCAAACGTGGTGTCCATCGGGTTCAGGAATTTTACATGGATTTTAAGGAGAAAAGATGTATCAGAAGACCTATTCCAAGTTTGGCCCCCGTATCTTTTTTTCAAGCTTGCTTACTCTAGTCTGCATGCAAGCACAAGCCGGCATGATGGGCAGTCTGCCACCAATTGCTCCTTGGGACGGCTTTTACGCCAGTGGACTTCTAGGCGGAGCCTGGGGCGAACAAGATTGGAATTATACCAATCTTAATTATTTTAATACGTTGGGCCCCGTGCTGATAGGAACAGATTTTTCTTTCAATTCTAAAAGCGTTCTTGGGGGTGTTAACCTTGGCTATAATTATCAGCCAAACGATTGGTTTGTTGGGATTGAAGGCGCTTTAATGGCTGCAGATTTAAATCCAACGCGTGTCAGCCCTTTCTTTGCGATCGATCGCTACACTTCCGACCTCAATGCTTTGGGAACCTTAAAAGGACGTTTCGGCTATGCGCATGACGAATGGCTTTTTAACGTCAATGGCGGACTAGCCATTGCAAATGTTAAATTAACGCTTAGAGACACCCTCGTGGGCATTAGTGCATCGAGCTCACGCAGCTGGCGGCCTGGTTGGGTGTTGGGCGCCGGAGTGGATCGCAAACTCACCCCCCATTTCTCTATTGGTATAGGGTATGATTATTCCCAAATAAAATTTAATAAGACGCTTACCTGTCCAAGCTGCGGTACCGGCACTGGCCAAGGCACGCCTGTTGTAGAGGGTAAAATAGGCATACAAACTCTTCTTGCGCGCTGCAGTTATTGGTTTAATGCTTGATAAACATGGGCATTACAGCAAAGAATGGCAAAGTATTTACGGCGTTCTTTTGAAAGCGCATACTCGTTATTTCATGAATAATTGAGTAAACGGCATGGTAGTTATTTATTTGCAAACACAAGCAGGGATTCAAGCTGAAGAATTGTCTTTGCAAGACACAGAAAAGCTTGAAAGCGCAGTCTGGATTGACTTGATTCATCCGACGCAGGAAGAGGAACATGCTCTTGAACAATACTTAAAGCTCGATATCCCTACTAAAAAAGAAGTTGAAGAAATCGAGCCATCCAGCCGCTTATATTTTGAAAACAATGCCTTATTCATGACGGCAACCATGGTGGCTTATTCCGAATCCCCTGGAGTAAAAACAGACGTTGTTACTTTTATTCTCACTGAACAAAAACTCATTACCGTACGCTACATCGAATTAAACGCCTTCAAGTTATTTTCAGCTCACTTGCTTCGCTCGAAAAAAGAACAAAATGGGGAAGCTTTATTAGTTGGCTTGCTGGAGGCAACGATTGATCGCCTGGCCGATATTTTAGAGAAAATTAGCCATAAATTTGATGAAACATCTGCCTATGTGTTCCGGCAGCAGCAAAACCATGCCATCATTCAGGATGTAGACTATAAGCAAGTCTTGCAAAACATCGGCACCAGTGGCGATTTACTGACCAAAGTCCGTGAAAGTTTAATCTCATTTACCCGCCTTATCTCTTTTCTGGAGCAGACCCATTTCACACTCGCTACCAGCATCCGCTCTGCTCTAAACATCATTAGCAAAGACGTCATTGCATTGAGCGATTACGCTTCCTTCCTTTCTACTAAATACAACTTTCTTCTCGATGCAACGTTAGGTCTTATTAATATTGAACAAAATAGCATCATTAAAATTTTCTCAGTAGCCGCTGTCATTTTCCTGCCCCCTACCTTAATTGCCAGTATTTATGGCATGAACTTTCAGCATATCCCGGAATTGAAATCTTACATCGGCTATCCGGTTTCTCTGATTTTAATGTTTTTTTCAGCGTGGCTGCCTTTCCGGTATTTTAAAAAGAAAAAATGGCTATGAACTGCAATAAAAATAAGCCAACTGTAAGTACATTATTCAATATTCTTAAATACATTTGCCATGCTAACCGCAAATTTTTGAGTAAATTATGAAAGTTTTTGCACAACTTTTAGTTTTATTATGGACTTTTGCCAACCAGGCTTGGCCACTTGGTGGCACAAGCATGCATTTCCAAGTTATTCCCTTAGGCACTGGAGGTGGTGAACTTGAAGACAATTTATCCGCCTATCTCGTTGCCCCAGTGAATTCCCATAACTGGGTCGCCTTGGACGCAGGCACTTTTTGCAGTCAGATAAAAAAAATTAAATTTAAAGATTATATTGCTGCGCTGCTCGTTTCGCACGCACATTTAGATCACATCAGCGGCTTTATCATTTGCTCAACAATGGACACCGGGAAAACTATTTTAGGCACGGATGTAACCATCAATCACTTACGTGATCATTTGTTCAATTGGAAAATTTGGCCTAACTTTGCAAATGAAGGCATCCCTCCCCTCCTTAAAAAATATCATTATCAACGCTTGCAGGAAGGCGTAACCGTAGCCATACCAAACACCGCAATGCGTGTACAAGCTTTTCCATTGAATCATGGGAATCATCCATCTACTGCATTTTTGCTGGAGGCAGCAGGTTATTACCTGCTCTATTTGGGTGATACAGGTCCTGATGCGGTGGAACATGGCAATAAATTAAGGGCATTATGGGAAAAAATTACGCCTTTGCTGCAGAAAAAGAAGCTGCTTGCATTATTCATTGAATCGTCCTATGCAAACGAACGTCCTGATACACTGCTATTTGGGCATATGACACCAAAATGGCTGCTGAAAGAATTAGATATTCTTGCTCACCTCGTCAACCCTAAACACCCGCAAGGTGCTGTTTCCGGTTTAAATGTAATTGTAACCCACATCAAGCAAAGCAATGAGGCTAACCAGCTTGCAAATCAAATTTTGCAGCAATTACAAGAAAAAAATAATTTAGGCATTCACTTTATAATTCCAAAACAAGGCCAACGCCTAACTTTCTAATCCTCAATGTGCACAAGGCTTGTGCACATTTTTTTATTTTTAGAATGCCCCTGCACTTGTATAAAAATGTGCCATAATTAAGATGACCTGGCATAAGCTATTTACCTTTTATAATCATGAATTGCTTATCAATCAGGCATCACAGGTTTGATTTATCCGGCAAAGGAAAAAGATGTTTACATACACAGCTGTTTTATCCATTGATTCGCAAGAAATCGCGAGGAAAACTGGGAATGACATGGAAGAACTTTATATTTGGATGCTATCCCAAGCTCATGGAAAGACAGGGCATTTTTACGGTTATATTGTCGATAATGAAACAAAGGAAAGAGTTAAAAGTTTTCGCACCAATTCTGTTGAATAACTGCAAGTTAAAGCTTGTATTCAAATAATTTGAATACAAGCACATTAAGCTTAAGGTTTGGTTACCGTTATTTTGCCAGCTGCAGTATTTGCTTTTATGCTGGGTTCATACATGGCTTCCGCATAAAGCGGCGGCACCGTGTATTTGCCAGCGTTTGTTGCTTTCATGCGGTATACTAATTCTTTCGCTGCAGAATCAAAACTGTCAAAAAATACCACGCGATCTTCACGAATATCAACATAATCAAAATACATCCCCTGGATGGATTCACGGAGTACCTCAAAACCACCTGGTAATAAATCAACAATGGCTCCATTGAGGATAAATTGATCATTCAAACTGCGCACCTGGATATGCACTTCAACCTCATCCCCCAACGCCACACTGGCTATGATATTACCCTGGCTGTCACGGTATTCACGATGGATTTCCAATCCTTGTTGGCGAGCCTCAGTGGGCAAGCTTTTATCAAATCCAGCTTGGCTGAGTTGATAAAAATAAGTGTGCTTTTCCGGATTGGCAAAAATAATCGATTTTACCTCCTCATGCACACTGACCTTCGCATAAGTATCTTTAAGAGTAGCCAACGTTTCCTGCTCTTTGTTTGCCAATACAGCGCGGATCACCAACCCCTCTGCATTATTTTGCTGTGTCTTTGCGTAAGCGCTTAATGCAAGACTTGTATAGGCAGAAAGAATCGTATTGATGTCATCTGTATTTACAGCGGAAACCAAACCTTTGAGAAGATTATTTCCTACTTCAGGTAAACGCTCAGGGAAATGCTGGGCGATTAGATAAAGGTATTGTGCATTGGCGACGTGGTTATCATAAAAAGCAAAACGATCGCGCATTTGCCTGTCAGCTTCATATTGCCGAATCAACTGTTCGGCTTCACTTGTATTTTTTAGCATTTTATAGCTAGTCGCAATGTATGCGCCGGTTAACTCATGTTGCCATTTTTGCGGAGCTGCCTTATCCAGATATAGCTGCAAATTGGTCAAATAATTCGTGGTGACCATTTCATTGCGGGTTAACACATAAATAGCATAAGCCTGCAACCGCGCCATATCCACATCAGACGCATTGCGTGCCGCTAAATCTTTAAGGGAGGAAAGACCGCCATTATATAAATCATCAGGGATGCGATAACCCTGTTCTTTTGCCTCAGTCAGAAAATGCATGGCATACACGGAAGCAAAGGTATTGCTGTCATTTTCCCCCAAGCCAGGCCAATAACTGAAACCGCCGTTCACCATTTGGCGCTGGCCTAACATTTGAATGGTTGTTGTAATTTTTTCCGTTGCCTTTTGTGCATCATCCACCAACCAGGGATGTGCGCCGATAGCTAACAGTGGGAATGCTTTACTGACTAACTGTTCCGTGCAGCCATATGGAAAATTATCCAGATAACGTTGCAAACCAGCGAGCAGAATTAACGGACTGCTTGACATGGCTGCATCGACTTGGCGGTATTGCGGGTATAAATTGCGATCAACAGCAATGGTTTTTTCAACGCCATTGCTGCTGCCGCTTGTAACCGTGGTGGAAAAATGAGTGGCAGGGCGTATGCTTAAGGTAGCATCCATTTCACTGGCTTTGCCGCCCAGACTGGCGGTAAATGTCATGCGTGCAGAGCCTAAGGCAGAGGTAGTAGCCCGCAATTTGAACTGCACCGTTTTCTCGCGCCCTTCTTCAATCATCAATAATTCATTATCCGAACCAATGATTTCAAGTTCAGGGCTTACTTTAAGCTCTACTGCAACTTTACCGCTATTGCCAGCACCCTTGATGTTGTTAGCAACACTGGCAGTTACTGCAAACTCATCGCCAGGGGCTACAAAAGTAGGCGTGTTTGGGTTGATGATAAAATCGCCTTTGATTTCCGAAGTCTTTTCTGCAGATCCCACCGCGTCTAATGCCACAGCCACCGCCATGACATGCAACGTCCCGTTAAAATAATCCGGTATCTCATACACCAGTTGACGCACGCTGGAGTCGGTGTCGACTATGCCAGACCAGAAAGCAACTGGCAGATCCGTTTTGCGTTTAAAAGGATTTAAATATTGTGATAACAAGTCTTCACCACCATCACCTCCTGCTGCCGAAAGTTCCCGCTCGCGGATGTAGCGCGGTAAAATTTGATCTACCGTTTGCTGGGTTAATACCTCCAGAGCGCGTTTTTGGAAGAAAAACCCTAGCGGGTCGGGAGTGGTGAAGCGAGCCACCTGTAAAATGCCTTCATCCACAGCAAATACAATAATTTTTCCCGGTTTATCACTGTAATATTCCATTTTATAAGGTTCGCCCGGTCTTGCTGTTTCAGGCACGTGCAAATTGATGTGCATGGCGTGCTGGTCATGATCGACATTAAACGGCACCACGCTATAGCTTAGCGGACTTATGAAAATATCCGGCGAATTCCAATCGCGCACGAAAGCAACATTTACATAACCATTCCCCTGAAAATCGCTAGGGATACGAATTTTTTGTACAGAACTGCTGGTACCGGTTTTAAACCACTGCACTGCATAAACTTTGTCCCGCTCTATGGTAATTAAACCAGAGCCGGTATAAGGAGCAGTAATTTGCAACTCGATTTCCTCGCCAGCTTTATAATCCGTGCGGTCAAGCTTCACGCTCAATTCAGCATTTTTTGCCAAAGGTTTCTGGCTGGCTCCTACCACACTAAATTTAAGATGGCTAAGCTCAGTATCGTCTTTGTCCAGCACGTTAATCGCAAAGTCACCAATTTGCTCAGTAGGCAAATCAAAAGCACTGCCTTTTGCAGCAATGGCAAATGGCTTGGTCGCAAGCACTTTCGTTTGAATTATGGATTGGTATTGATACGTGCCATTGTCATTTTTTATCAGCGTGGATACAGGCTGCAAGGCCACTAATTGCAATGTCATGCCGCCAAGTGCTTGTTGTTGCAGCTTGGGATTTATCGCAATAAAATTCACGCTGCGCTGGCTGTTTTGCTTGATGTAGTTTAGATCGCCATCCGCCTTGTACCCCACAAAATAAGGCAAAGGGCTGACCAAAGTGGTAGCGCGTGTAGCCACACTGCGCCCACCGTCGGCTTCAAACCCCTCGGCAAAAAACGTCAGCTGATAAGTGGCTTTATCGAAACGCTCAAGCTGCAAAGGAAATTCAGCGACACCTTGCATGTCGGTTTTTGCATCAGCCAAATTATCGGTAAACACTTTAGCCGGCTTTTTAGGATCAAGGAGGGGATCGGCAAAGACATAATCAGGATAATTTTTAAACTCCACCGCTTTGGGTTCAAGTAAAATTTTGCCGCTAATACGGCGCTCAGCAGCAGGCGCTCCATACAAATTCCACAATTGCACCTTAGCTTTTAAATTGGTTGGAGAAACCCAGCCATTAATCGATTGCGGCAGAATATTTGCTTTAATACGCATCCTATCCGGCAGAAACTCAGCCACGCGAATACTTGACGATCCCAGCAGGCTTTCAGGGTGTTGATCTTTAACAATATATAAACTGATAAAATAATCGCCGGTAGGAGAAGCCGCATGCGTTGGAAAATCAAAGCTTAAATAGCCGAGGGCATCAACGGTAAATTTTTTATCAAACACCGTCATGCCACGCGGATCAGAAACGGTAGCCTGTACAATAAAGCCGGGGGGCTGCGGTTGCGCATACGCTTGCTTAACAATAACCCCGACATGCACTTCATCGCCAGGGCGATAAATGCCGCGGTCAGAAAATACATAGGCGCTTAAACTATGTTGTTCCTGCCCCGCGCTATATATACCACCTACGTCATAGCGTGAGTAATTTAATTGGCGGTTCACATTATTATAGGGAATAAAGGATACATCCGCACCCAGACTTGCCAAATAAACCACAGGCTCGCGCTCATTCACAAAATCAGTCAGCACCGGAAAATGCGCTTGTCCCTGTTCATTGCTTGCATAGGAAAGCAAGGGTAAACCATTTTTGCCCAAAACCGTTACATTTACATTGGGCAGCGGCGTGCCCGTAGTGATGGATTGCACAAATACATCATGGCTGCCGTCTTGATTGTCCTTAACGACCAATCCCATGTCGGTCACCAGCACTAAACGATTGGCACGTACATCCAACGGCTCCTGAGTTTCCTGATTCCAGCCTTGCGCCTGCAGCAAGAATAAACCTTGCGGGCCTCCTGTATTGGCTGCATTGGCCAAATATTTAGTAAAATCCAAAGCCGTATATTGTTGTTTGGTTAAATCAGAAGCATCAAATTGCTGAATTTCGGAGAAGATTTCACTGATATTTTTTTGATCAAAGCTTTGGTTAATGAAATATGGATTATTAAAATCTCCTTCAGTCTGCGTAACGAGTTGATTGATGTTGTCAGGCAATACGCGGGCAAACTCGAATTTTACAGCCGGCAATCCCCGGATTAACACCGAAAGCTTCCTCTCACCGCTTAACGCAAGTAACGCCCCTTTATGTAGGAAACTGATTTCTTGCGGGTACGGTGGCACTTTGATGATGGCAGTGTAATCTTGCGTCAGTACGAAATCACCCAAGGCACGCGCGCCTTTGTCCAGTTTAAGATAAATATAACGCGGCGTTTGCGCATTAAACTTAAAGCTGTGCAGGGTTGCATAATTATGCTCGGCAGGGATGGCTTCCATCTTAAGTGGGGTGGCTAATTGCAGAATGTTAGAAGTTACTTCCCCGGGATTTTGCCATTCATAATTCTTTTTTTCTTCTGCGTGGGCAGTTGCCGGATAATTTTGCGGTAGCAAATACACATGCAATGCCTTTTTAAGCTCGGTTTCACTTATCCCGGCTGAGGTCTCCAGGGCCAGGATTTGTTCGGGGCGATCTTGCTCATTGCGTACGATAGCAGCCGTGGCGGCGGCCACCTTGAAATAACTGCCCATATCAGGAAGCAAAAGATTTTTGGAAACAGTATGCCGGATCATGCCCGGCCCTGTGACTGAACGCACTCCCTCACCAATGACCAGCACCAAATATTGCGGAGTATCCGTCAGTGATAATGGCTCGGAGCGCAAGTAAGCAATCCGTTTATGCTGATCATAATCCAAGGTGAATTTATAATGTTTTGCTTCCTTATCCAGTTTGCCTTTATGCAAGGTCTGCAACAATAAGGATAAATTACCTTCAAGACTGTTAACCTCGACGGGATAATTGAAATGGATGGTGGCTACCGCTTGTAATAATTTGGGCTGGGTGGGGTCTTGATGCAATTTAAATTGGCTGATTTCTGCCGTAAACGGCTGCGTAGAGAAGGAATAGGCCGGATTTTGCAAGCGAATAGGTTCAGCTAAAACGCCTTCGCCAAAGCGGACCGTATAATCCTGCCCCGCTGGCCAATCTTTCGCTGGGGTAAAAATCAAGCGGCTGTCGCTTTGCCAATACCACTCCCCCTCTAGCGCGGGCGATAATTCAATACCTTGTGGCACATTTTTGCCGATCAATTGCAGTGGGGCAACCGATTTCGGCAGCAACTCGCCTTCCGCATCCTTACTGCCGAAATCAATGATCAAATCGTCTGGAATTAGGGCTTCTTCACGTAATGGCGTAATTTTAGGTGCCGTTATGTATGCTGTAGGTAATTTCGGCTTAGGAAGATTTTTATACCAGCAATAACCATAAATTGCGGCAACCAATAGACAAAGAGTAGCAACCATAACCGTCCAAAAAGCAGCCGGCCTGGCAGCAGCTTGGCGGCGTAAAAAAATCATCCAGGGCGGACTGCTCCAATGCATACGGCCTACAATCATTGCAAAAAAAGCGCCCATGCGTGAAAACAATTCGGAAACCAATGATTTTTTATTCATATATAATCCAATTTGCTGTAAAACACTGCCCGTTCCGTGATAGTTTTAACCACCGAAACCATGTTTAAAGCCGCGCGCATGATTCAGTCATCATGAAAGCATTTATAAAGCTACTTAGCATAACTCTGGTTTTCCTTTTTGTCAGTGGCGCAACCATATTATTTTTCTTACCCGTGCCATCCTTATTGGCCAGTACTCATTTCTCGACTGCGGTGTATGATGAACAGCAGCACTTATTGCGGTTAACATTAAGCCGTGACGAGAAATATCGGTTGTTCACTCCTTTGCATAAAATTTCCCCAGAGCTCATTGAAGCGACTCTATTGCAAGAAGATCAGTTTTTTTACTGGCATTATGGCATCAATCCTTTTGCTACCTTGAAAGCTGGGTGGGAAACTTACATTGCCAAACGGCATCGCTTGGGTGCATCCACTATTACCATGCAACTGGCGCGCATCCGTTTTGGCATTAATTCCAAGTTTTTGTCAGGGAAAATCTTGCAAATTATACGGGCTATACAACTTGAAATGCATTACAGCAAGAATCAAATCCTGGAAGCTTATTTAAACCTCGCGCCCTACGGCAATAACATTGAAGGAGTAGGTGCTGCAAGCCTGATTTATTTTAATAAAAAAGCAGGGAAAATCAGCTTGCCTGAAGCATTAACCCTGAGTATCATCCCGCAAAATCCCAATAAGCGCACGCCCCATAATCAAGCGCTTCGGGAGATCCGCAATAAACTATTCGCACGCTGGATAAAAGAACACCCAGAAGATGCAAATAAAAAAATTTTTATTAATTTACCTTTGCAAATGCGCAAATTGCAGGACATGCCATTTATTGCACCGCATATGGTCAATGGTATTTTGCAAAATCCTTCCTTAAAGCCGCAAGAAATCACCACGACGCTGGATGCGCGTATGCAAACCATTTTACTGCGCATGACCCGCAATTATATACAACGCAAAAAAAACTTAGGCGTTCATAATGCCGCGGTTTTACTGGTAGATACCCGTGATATGGGCGTTAAAGCGCTCATAGGCTCCGTTGATTTTTTCAACCGGGATATCCAGGGACAAATAAACGGGACCGAAGCCAAACGCTCGCCCGGCTCCACCCTAAAACCTTTGATTTATGCGCTAGCTTTTGAACAAGGGATCATTCATCCCAATACTGTCTTAAAAGATGTCCCGCACAGTTTCGGCAGCTATAACCCTGAGAATTTTGATTATGATTTTATGGGTCCTGTCAAAGCCAAGGATGCCTTGGTATTAAGCCGCAATATTCCCGCTATTTATTTAGCAAACCAACTAAAAAATCCAACTTTATACCAACTTTTGGAAGAAGCGGCTGTCAGCAACTTGAAATCCGAATCTTATTACGGGCTTGCCTTAAGTCTAGGGGGGGCGGAAATTAGCATGCAAGAATTGACCAGTCTTTATGCCATGTTGGTTAACGACGGCATGTGGCGTCCTTTGCGCATGCGGAAAGATGTGGATACAGTTTGGGGAAAGCGTTTATTGAGCAAAGAAGCAAGTTTTTTAGTGCTGGATATTTTAACCAACACTTCCCGCCCGCGGTCAGCTTCGTCTACTTCGCTGCAGTCCCATCTACCGGTGTCGTGGAAAACAGGCACGTCATCGGGTTACCGCGATGCCTGGACTATCGGGGCGTTTGGCCCTTATGTGTTAACGGTGTGGATAGGCAATTTCGATAATAAAAGCAATCCGGCTTTCATAGGCAAAGACATCGCAGCTCCGTTATTTTTTGAATTGGTCAGCGCTATTGAACAAGAGCAGGGAAAAAATCTTGCAGCCTTGGCAAAGCATCCGGAACTTATGAATTTAGAAAAAATCCCAGTCTGCAAAGCATCCGGCTTGCTGCCTACCCGTTATTGCCAAGATACAGAACTCACCTGGTTTATTCCGGGTAAATCACCGATCAAATCAGATACGATTTATCGCGAAGTAGCCATTGATAAAAAAACTGGATTGCGCGCTTGCCATTTTGATGCAGATACCCGTTTTGAAATTTATGAATTCTGGCCTACAGACTTGGCCAAAATTTTCAAGCAAGCGGGCATACAAAGACGCACCCCGCCGCCTTATGCACCAGATTGTGCACTGACTGCCGCCAAGGGCTTGAGTCCACAGATCGTCTCCCCGCAAACTGAATTAAGTTACATCGTCAGAGTCAATGCCATCGAAAAAACTAAAATCCCATTGATTGCAGTCACCGATGCCGATATTGCAGCCATACACTGGTTTATCAATGGCAGCTATTTCGCAAAAACACGTCCAGACAAACCCATTTTCTGGACCGCGAAACCTGGGAAGTTTATCGTGCGCGTGGTGGATGATCACGGTTTATCGGATGCGCGGGAAATCGTGGTTAAAATGGACGGGTAAACCATCATCTTTTGCAAAAAAGCACCCAGCCTAAAAATGAGTCCGTCACTTCATGCTTGTAATGCCGTTACAAAGAATTTTTTACCGCATCCAAAATGGCAAGCCTCACTTGCTCTGCCGCAATCGTGCCCAGCATAAGCTCGCTTACTTCAAGATTTCCCAGGGAAAAGCAAAAAATTATATCGCCATCGTAAGGAGAGAATATCGGCGAGATGGCTTGGGAAAAACCCGCAGCAGCCATTTTTGCCATGCGTTTTAGGGAAGCTTTATCACCTTTGGCATTGGTAAAAACAGCAATTAAGGTGGTATTGGCATTTGCAAATAGATTTTGTTCGGACTCACCGGCAAGCAAACGTTTTTCTGTGTCGGCCCAGCTGCCATCGGCAAAACGCGCTCCTGCCACGATATTGCCTTTATCATGAACATCGCCTACTGCATTAACGGCAGCATAAGCAATAACTTCAAGACCTGAATCTAGCTTGATGGCAGCGCGCCCCATGCCGCTTTTCATTGGCGAAGCCGAAGCAATCAATTTACCCACCGTAGCACCTGTACCTGCGCCGAGTACACCGCGGTCTTCATTATGCTCAGATGCTTTAAAACAAGCCTGATATACCTCATTTACACTTGGGGGCACGGGGTGCTTGTAACTTAAATCATATAAAGCCGCGGCTGGAACTAACGGGACAATGGCATTGGGAGCATGAAAACCAATTTCCTTTTCATGCAAATAGCGCACCATGCCTTGAACAGCAAATAACCCGAAGGTGCTGCCACCTGCCAACATCAAACCATGCACGCAAGGGACGCTGTGTTCAGGCTCGAGCACTGCCACTTCATGTGTAGCACAAGCTGAGCCTACAATGAGGTAAGAACCGATCGCACCTTGCTCAAATAAAAAGATTGAAGCACCGGTACCATTGTCCATATCGGTTACATGATTGATCTTCAAACCTTGCATGCATATCCCTTATTGATTTCCTTAGCATTAGTTTAATGCGCCTGCCTGCATTTGCAAATAAAATCCTCCATGCCAATAAATGCAACCGCGGTTATGTCCTGCAAAGGTTTAACGTGCACCAGGAGTGTATTCTGGAAAACGATTTCAGCAACCTTCAGGGAAAATATAAATGTCTTACATGCAAGAAGGCGTGGTAGCAATCATCCAGTGGAAGCCAAGCCCGCTAAACGGCAAAAACGTCCCCTCCCATCACCCGATGGTTCCGACATGCAAGCCATGCTCGCGCAAAGCAATCTGCAGGAAGCCACCATGCCTGCGTCCAATGGCTGTATTGCCCAACCATTGAGGGTTGTTTGCACTACCTAAAAGAATGAATAATACTTGGGAAAATCATAAAAATTCTCCCCGATATCCAAAATAATAAGGCTAAAATGCTGACCCTGGGTTGGAGCCATTCGGGTAATAAACCACCCTTAATTGCTCCGATCCAAGACACGACTCTGAAAGCGATGAGCAAGTGACTGCGTGGTTGGCTATTATGGATAATATCTCACATATTCTTTACTGAAGTTTTGCACATTCAGCCCGGTTATAGCCCTCGCTTTGCTGCGACTTGTTTAATCTTTGCAATGATTTCCGGGTGGTCCTTCTTAAATTCGGCAAAATCTTTAAAACGCAGTTCATAGAGCACACATGGGGACGCGGCGCGGCAAGTGGCATTGCGGGGTTTATCCTCTATTAGACTAATCTCCCCAATAAAATCTCCTTCGCTTAAGGTGGCCAGCAGCTCGGTTTCTTGATCTTTTTTACGTACGACGTGGATTATTCCACGGGCAATAAAAAAGAGAGAACGTCCCGTATCTCCTTCTTTTATCACTTCATGGCCAATCGGTACCGTGTAAGAACGAAATTTTTGATAAAGCAGGGAAAATTCTTTGTCTTTTAAAGTCTCAAACAAATAAAAATTGCGCAGAAAATCATAAGCATCCAATTGCACGCGTTCCATGGGCTTATGTTTAAGAACATGCATTTGTTGCTCGCATTCTTGGATAATTCCAGCGGCAATGGTGGCAGGCAACTTTCCCGCCCTCACTTCTTCTTTTAACAATTCAATTTCTGCAGTTAAAATCATGTGTTCGTGTAAACGCTCTTGCAAGGATTGGATGACCGTTGGAAAATCATGCAGCATTTGCTCTAATTGTTGCTGGGTGACATATTCCCAATGGGTAATTTGCACCGTAAGATAAGACGTTATTTTTTCGTCAAACTTAATATGCAGCTGCAGTTCTTCAAGTGCATTTTGCAAAATTTTAGTTCCCTCATGCAAAGCCCATATCTCCTCATATTGGCGTGCAATGCGTGTAGCTTGCAAACGTCCCCTTAGCCAATGCATGCCAGGTAAAGGCTCGATAAAACGAATTAAAAAATTATCCAATCGCGAAGGAACTTTAAGAATTTTGCTAACTGCCAACCACCCACCGCCATGGCGTACAGCATCTAATTGCGTGTGGATCGTATCTCTTAAGTTTCGGTAAACGGTTTCTGAAATGAGGCCTTGTGTAAACCAGAGAAACAAGGCTTTTAATTCGCGCCCGAGCATGTGATTTAACAGAAATTGCTCTTGCCTTTTAGGATTAAACGCATGATCTTTAAGGCGTGCCAGAGATTCTTCTGCCTCCTTTAGTTCATAGGCATGCTTATTTTTTAATTCATTAGCCGTATGCAAAGAAACCAGACCGGCTTGCTTTAATTGTTTTAATCGCTGAAGTGCCTGTTTTTTAATAACAATTAACCCATCCAGTTTCATTAACTGGTCGATCACGGGTATTTTATTAAGCCCTAACCAGGCAATAACCCGCTCAATCGTGAGACCCTGTGCAAATAAGGTGAATAGAACCGCCCCTGCCACCAAATCAATGAGCAGAGTTTGTCCATGAAAATGCTGCAATCCAAACACCGTGGCTAAAGAGACTCCCCCACGCAATCCTCCCCAAAAAATTACCGTTTGGTAACGCCAGTTTACTTTGGTGGATAAGGGCAAAAGGCGAGAAACAGGAATTAATCCAAACACAACGACAGCGCGCGAAATTAACATGGCAACAACCACCACTAGCCATTCTGCCAGCACGTGCCAAGTGTGAGAGATATTGATATTCAAACCGACTAATAAGAAAAGAAGAGCATTTACCGCATAAGCTGCAAATCCCCAAAATTTCTCCAGATAATTTGTTACGTCGGGAGATATTTTGGTTTGCCCCCAATTTCCCATGGTTAATCCCGCCGCGACCACAGCTAATGCCCCGCTCACCATTAAAACTTGTTCAGCGATAATAAAAGATGAATAAGCTAAAACAGTCGTTAAGGAAATCTCAATTTGTGGCTGCGATTTCAGCAAGCTTAATATACTTCCCATTAAATGGGCAAAAAGCCAACCAAAGAGCAGCCCGCCTAAAAATTTAAGCAAAAACTGCATCCCACCCTCTGCAATGCCCGGTGCATCAAGCATGCCTATGGCGAGCATAATTCCAAATGTTTTGGCAAGAATAACCGCTGTGGCGTCACTGAACAAACTTTCCCCCTCGACCAATATCCTTAATTTTTTAGGTGCGCCTAAACTTTGGAAAAGAGAAAGCACTGCAATGGGTTCAATAGCGCTTAAAATAGCGCCTAATAGTAAGGCTAACAACCAGTTCAATGAGGTAAATTGATGCACAATAAATCCCATGAGCAGCGTTGAAATCAATACCCCGGGGATGGCAAGCACCAGAATTTGCGCGAGATTGCGTTTAAGCTGGCGAATGTCGATGTGGTAAGCGGATTCAAAAAGTAAGGTCGGCAAACATAGATAAAAAATGAAATCAGGACGCAATTGATAAATATTAAAAAAACGAAGCCAACCAATACCCTGCCGCTCCAAATGGCCAATAAGTAAACCAATCCCCACCAATGCAATGGTAAAACGCCATTTTTGGCGTGAGCACGCCGCCATGGTTATTGCTGCAATAACCAGTAACAGTACAAATGCTATAACCAGCTGCGCTGCCGGCGGTAAAAGATATTGTCCCAGAGCCAAAACTCCTGTTTGCCAACGCTAGAAATCATATCCAGCTAATCATTCTCGCAGTGTCCATTTTTTCTTGCAATAGAACCTATGCTACTCTGCTCTATTGCTTTACGAATTACCCTCCGACTGTATTTAGATCGTCCATTTAATCAATTCATCGCTATCATGGTGCAATGAATACAATTATTCATTTTTAATGTAATCTTATGAAAAATAATGCTTCTTATTATTTTTCCACATCATCTTTCTCAAGCAGTGAATGAGGGTTAATCACGAGAATAATTTTTCCAGCGAGTACAGGCTGCGCCATCCATTCCTTGTAATTTTCTTACGCAACCACATCCTGAAGCTAACTTAACACCTGCATTGGCTGAATTTTCCATAGTAGACGTATTTACTCCAATCAGCGAGGCAAATTATCAAAACCCGAATGATACAAACCTTGCTCCATTGTTCTCATTGCAAGCTAAACCCCCACAGCCCGAAAAACAACTATTGGTCCACGATCAATAAATTTTGCTGAATTTTTTGCATAACTGGACGCCTTTCCTGCAACATTAACACCAGCCTTTAGCATTGTTTCGGCCATCCACATCACTGTGGTGCAGAAACTATCACAGTTCAAGATAGCCTGTATTTCGCTGCTCTTTTGCAGGCATTAGGAAATGCTGTAACCTGCCCACAATTGGATACAACTCCCTTTATTCCACACACTCATAGAAAATATCCTGGCCATACCCTCAACAATAAACCCTTTTTTTACAACAGGAGCCCAATGAAATTAAGTTCGACAAGGCATTCGCTCTAAATCATACCGCAAGCCCCGGCTCCACTGGTTTTTTACTGCAAAACGGGGATTTTTTGCCTCTCCCTTGCCCATGAATGGGCCGATGGATAAGCAACAGGCACAACAATTTTATAATAGCGACAACCTTGCTAGCCCTTGGATTTTAGCCCCGTATAGACTTAAAGTGACAGGCGAGCAGAGATCGCATATTATTTATAAACCCAAATGTTGCTATTCTCTGCATAATAGTCAGAAAAATCCCATATCATCGAGTGATCCCATGCGCCAATTAAACTTATTTGATAAAATATTAAGTGAGTTAGACACCACTTTACGGACATTATTCATACCACAAAACCGTCCCTGTGATCGCGCTACCCCGGGCGAGCATATTGAGGAGCCGCTTTTGACTCGTGCTGAAAAACAACACGTTGCAGGCTTAATGCGGGTCAATCATGCCGGGGAAGTATGCGCGCAAGCACTCTACCAAGGCCAAGCCCTTACTGCAAAATTAGATCATGTAAAAACGCAAATGGCCCAGGCGGCTAAGGAAGAAGAAGACCATTTGGCTTGGTGTGAGCAACGATTAGCTGAATTGAGTGAGCGGCCCAGTTGGTTGAATCCGTTATGGTACGGCGGTTCTTTTCTTATCGGGGCACTGGCAGGACTTGCAGGCGATCACTGGAGTCTTGGTTTTGTCGCTGAAACCGAACGTCAAGTCACAGCACACTTGCAAAATCATTTAAGTAATATTCCTGCTCAGGATGAAAAAACCAGGGCAATTTTAACGCAAATGCGGGAAGATGAAGAATTACATAGGCAAACGGCAATGACTGCCGGTGCTGCCGAACTGCCCGGAGTTGTTAAATATGTGATGGGCAAAGTATCCAAATTAATGACAAAGAGCAGTTATTATATATAAATATATTCTTTTCTCTTCGCAAGTTGCCTCCCTCCCATGGCATTAATGGGAGGCGGTTGCCTGGAATAAACACCTAGGAAACAACATGGAACAAGGCATGTTCTTTATTCTATGCGTTATTTTGATAGCCTATCTTTTTGATTTTATAAACGGCTTTCATGATGCCGCAAACTCGATTGCCACCATCGTGAGCACCGGGGTGTTGACCCCAAGGCAAGCCGTATTATGGGCGGCTTTTTTTAATTTCATTGCTTTTTTGTTTTTTAATCTGATGGTTGCCAAGACCATTGGCCACGATCTGATTGCCACGAGTATCATCGACCCGAAACTGATTCTTGCCGCTCTTTTCGGCGCCATTTCCTGGAATCTTTTAACCTGGTATTTGGGGCTGCCTTCCAGCTCTTCCCATGCTTTAATCGGAGGTTTGGCAGGAGCTGCTGTCGCACGAGGTGGGTTAACCACCTTAAAATGGAGTGGATTTACTAAAGTTGCCATCGGTATTTTTATTTCTCCGGTAATGGGATTAGCAGCAAGCTTGCTGCTTGCCTATGTGTTTATAAAACTGTTGCAACCTAAAGACAGCGAGCGGTTCAAAAAAATGTATAAAGCCTTGCAATTGGCTTCTTCTGCTTTATTAAGCCTGACGCACGGCGGTAATGATGCGCAAAAAACGATGGGTATTATTGCCATTTTGCTTTTTTCCGCATCCTGGCTTGATGGTGAGTTTTATATTCCTTTATGGGTAGTCATTTCCTGTCATGCCGTAATCAGCTTGGGAACCTTGGTTGGTGGCTGGCGTATTGTGCACACAATGGGCAGTAAAATCACGCAACTAAACACCTTAAGCGGTTGTATGGCGGAAACTGGAGCCGCCGCAGTTATTTTTGCCTCAACAGAATATGGCGTCCCAGTTTCAACAACGCAAACCGTAACCGGCGCCATTGCTGGCGTGGGATTGATAAGCGGCTTGAAAGGCACTAACTGGCGGATGCTTAGAATTATTTACCTGTCCTGGTTACTCACGCTGCCTGCCTCAGGTATAATTGCTGCAGGAATTATTCTTTTGGTACATTAATTGGAAGGGTTTTCCTTGCCTTTGTATTCCAATTCACTATTTAAACGGCTAAAGGAAAAATAAACCACAATGCCGACCAGCATCCAAATTATAAAACGCAACATGGTCACTAAAGGTAAATTGATAATAAGATACATGCAGCTTAACACTCCCAATATAGGTACATAAGGCATGAAGGGCGTTTTGAAAGGACGCGGAAGCTCAGGGTGCGTGTAGCGTAAGATCAACACACCACTGCAAACGATCATAAAGGCAAATAACGTTCCTATATTAACCAGTTCTGCCAAATCATCGATGGGTACTAATGCGGAAACCGATGCCATTAATAAACCGCATACAATGATAATACGCACCGGTGTGTGCGTTGTTTTATTAATGACTGCAAAAAAACGAGGTAATAAGCCATCGCGTGCCATGGCATAAAATACGCGGCTTAATCCGTAAAAAAGCACCAGCATCACCGTGGTCAATCCTGCTATAGCCCCAACGCCCACCAAACCTGCAGCTGCCTTATAACCCAGCGTTAACAGCGCATGGCTTATTGGGGAAGCAACGTTTAGCGTACTGTAATGCACCATGCCCGTTAGCAAAGCGGAAACCAGAATGTAAATGAGGGTACAAATCACCAATGATCCCAAAATGCCGATGGGAAGATCGCGTTGCGGGTGGATGGCTTCCTCGGCTGCAGTGGATACTGCATCAAACCCCACATAAGCGAAAAAAATGAGAGAAGCACCTTGCATTACGCCACTCCAGCCAAACGGGAAAAATGGCTGCCAGTTTTCCGGTTTTACTTCATGCACTGCCATTATGATAAAAATAGCAATCACCAATAATTTAACCAGCACCATCGCATTATTAATGCGGGAACTTGATTTAGCTCCCATGATCAATAAAAGACACAAAATAAAGATGATTCCCAGAGCAAGAATGTTGCCTATGCCACCATTGGCAGGGGCATGCAACAAATAAGTAGGAATATGAATGTTCAATGCCAATAAAAGATCATTAAAATAACTACTCCATCCCACAGAAACTGCAGAAACAGCAATGGAATATTCCAACAGCAAATCCCATCCTACTATCCATGCTACCAATTCACCAAAACCTGCATAGGCATAGCCATAAGCGCTGCCACAGCCGCCAATTGCTGCTGCCAATTCAGCATAGGAAAGTGCAGAAAATGCGCAGGCAAGCCCTGCCATCACATAGGAAAAAACTATAGCCGGGCCAGCTTGCGTTGCCGCCACAATGCCGGTGAGCACGAAGATACCAGCACCAATAATGGCGCCTATACCCAAAAAAGTTAAGTCGAAAGCCGATAGACACTGCTGCAGGCGATCGCCATTTTCAATGGATTCATGAATACCTTTTTTACGAAACAAGTCCATGTTAATACGCTCGTCCTTTACATTTAAATGTTAAGCAAAATCTGTGTTATATTCATAAACCATATCACTTAACAGCCAATATTGCATCCCTATTTCATAGGGATGACTAACTCAATCCATGAATTATTTTCGAATTTGTTTATTACTGCTGGTTGTACAAAACTCATGGGCAGAAGTCACTGAAACTTATAGCCACGGGCCGTCCTGGCTACAGACAATTTGCCACCGTCTGCAGCAAATCTGGAACGAAGGCGATAGGGATTTATATTTTACCGGGTATGCCTGGCATAACCGCCATACCTATGCAAAAGAAAAAATAGCGCAATATAATGAAACTGCCTGGGGGGGCGGCATGGGTAAAAGCCTTTATGATGAAAAAGGCAACTTACATGGCCTCTATGCTTTTGCATTTCTTGATTCGCATAAAAACATTGAGCCCATCGCAGGTTATGCATATTTTAAAATGGCCCGTCTCACTGAAAATATCCGCCTTGGGGCTGGAGTAACGGCATTCATTACGGCCCGCTCAGATATATTTCACAATATTCCCTTCCCGGGTGCCTTACCCATGGCTTCTTTAACATACCGGCGGGCTTCGCTGGCTGCCACCTACATCCCAGGTGCAAAAGGAGCGGGGAACGTTTTATTTTTATTAGGAAAATGGCAGCTGGATGTATAAGTGCTCTCAGGAATGAGTCGCATTGTTTATTCCCTGCATACGCAACGATAGATGTTTAACTAGAGAAAGCTGTTGAATAAACACCAGTCACGGCAATTGCATCCTCAGTAACTTTTTTCATGGCTATGCTGCCATTCATAATGGTCACAGCGTTTGCCGTTAATTAGTAGCAGTGGGAGATATTGGATAGGCGAAACAAGCAAAAGCAATCCATTCTCCGCAGAGAATGGATTGAAATCATTTCATTTTCTTTCTAACTTTTTGGATTGCCCGGATTTGGGCCACAGCGCGAGCCAATTCAGCAGCAGCAACGGAGTAATCGATGTCTGCATCTTTATTAGCGATGGCTTCTTCAGCACGTGCCTTAGCCGCCAAGGCAGCTGCTTCATCCAGACTGTCAGCGCGCTCGACTGCATCTGCAAGCACCGTAACATAATACGGTTGTACTTCCAGCATGCCGCCGGAAATGTAATATACTTCCTGCTCCCCGCCTGGCAATGTCACACGAACCTCACCCGGTTTTAACAGGGTAAGCAAAGGGGCGTGGCCTGGAACAATTCCAAGCTCGCCTATTTCGCCAGTAGCTACCACCATCTCAACGATGCCGGAAAATATTTCCCGTTCGGCACTGACGATATCCAAGTGCGTTGTTATAGCCATGTCAGACTGCCTCATAATGTTTTAGCTTTGGCAACTGCTTCGTCAATATTTCCAACCATATAGAAGGCTTGCTCAGGCAAGTCATCATATTCACCTGCAAGAATGCCCTGGAAGCCTTTAATGGTATCTTTCAAGGAAACGTATTTTCCAGGAGAACCCGTAAATACCTCGGCGACGAAGAAAGGTTGCGATAAGAAACGCTGAATCTTACGCGCGCGGGAAACCACACGCTTGTCATCTTCAGACAATTCATCCATACCCAAAATGGCGATGATGTCCTTCAATTCTTTGTAGCGTTGCAGGGTTTGCTGCACACGGCGCGCCGTATCATAATGCTCTTGCCCTACGATCAAAGGATCCAACTGCCGTGAAGTAGAATCAAGCGGATCCACTGCCGGATAAATACCAAGCTCGGCAATTTGTCGCGATAATACAACGGTAGCATCCAAATGCGCGAATGTTGTCGCTGGCGATGGGTCAGTCAAATCGTCTGCAGGCACGTATACAGCCTGGATCGAGGTGATCGAACCTGTTTTTGTAGAGGTAATACGCTCTTGCAGCATACCCATTTCTTCAGCCAATGTAGGCTGATAACCTACTGCAGAAGGCATGCGGCCCAACAGTGCGGATACTTCCACTCCAGCCAAGGTATAACGATAAATATTGTCAATGAACAATAAGACATCACGGCCTTCATCACGGAATTTTTCCGCCATGGTCAAACCGGTCAAAGCAACGCGTAAACGGTTGCCCGGTGGCTCATTCATTTGCCCGTATACCAGCGACACTTTATCCAATACGTTGGAATCTTTCATTTCGTGATAGAAGTCGTTACCTTCACGAGTACGCTCCCCTACCCCGGCAAATACCGAGTATCCACTGTGTTCAATGGCAATATTACGGATCAATTCCATCATATTTACGGTTTTGCCCACACCGGCACCGCCGAACAAGCCTACCTTTCCACCTTTGGCAAATGGACAGAGCAAATCGATTACTTTAATACCGGTTTCTAAAATTTCCTGGCTACTGGCTTGTTCTTCATAGCTGGGCGCCATGCGATGGATCGACCAAACTTCTTCCGCTTCAATAGGGCCTGCATCATCTACGGGCCTGCCCAATACATCCATAATTCGTCCCAGGGTTTTCTTACCTACTGGAACTTGGATGGGCTTGCGGGTATTTTCAGCTTTCTTGCCGCGTGGCAAACCTTCAGTCGAGCCCATAGCAATAGTACGTACTACGCCATCACCCAATTGTTGCTGTACTTCAAAAACCAGATCACCATCTACCAGTTTCAATGCATCATTCACTCGAGGCACATCGTCGCGTGGAAATTCCACGTCTACAACGGCGCCAATTACTTGCACTACGGTTCCTAAGCTCATCTCTTACCCTCTTATAAAGCGTCTGCACCACCGACAATTTCCGCCAATTCTTGCGTAATCGCGGCTTGCCGGGCTTTGTTATAAGCCAACTGAAATTCTTTAATTAACTCACCTGCGTTATCGGTTGCACTTTTCATTGCAATCATCTTCGCAGCTTGCTCGCTGGCAATATTTTCCACCACAGCTTGATACACTTGTAACTCGATGTACCGCTCCAACAAACCATCCAGTAATTCTTTAGCATCCGGCTCGTAAATGTAATCCCAGTGGTGGCTCATGGCCTTGCTGTCATCTTCCGACTTCGGCAATGGCAATAATTGTTTGACGGTTGGCTTCTGCGACATGGTGTTTACAAATTCGTTGTAGACAATGTGCAATGCGTCAATTTCACCGCGGTAAAAAGCATCCAGCATCACTTTCACTATACCGATTAAATCCTTGATGCCAGGCGTGTCGCCCAAATGATCAACGGAAGCAAGAACCCGACCACCTGCGCGTTTAAAAAACGCTTGGCCTTTCCGACCGATTACGCAAAGATCGCTTTCCTTCCCTTCTGCAGTCAACGAGCGCATAAATCCAATCGTTTCACGCAACAAATTTGAATTCAAACCACCGCACAAACCGCGATCAGTTGTCACAACAATGATGCCTACACGCTTCACTTCACGGCTATCCATGAAAGGATGACGATATTCTGAAGTAGCGCGGGCTATGTGTTTAACTACTTCATAAATTTTAGTAGCGTATGGTTTTGAAGCACGCATTCTTTCTTGCGTTTTACGCATCTTACTGGCGGCAACCATTTCCATCGCACGCGTAATTTTTTGCGTCTTTTTAATACTCGTAATTTTCGAACGAATCTCTCTCGCTCCAGCCATATCTTGCTTCGCCTTTGTTGGAGCACCCGCATGCTTGTACGGATGCTATTTACAAATGATCACCTATGTAGAAACAGGCTGCTTACCAGCTGCCTGTGCGCTTAAATTCTTCCACCGCGTCTTTCAATTGCGACTCAATCTCACCGTCATAAGCACCGGTTTCATTGATTTTTTGCATCAATGCAGCATAAGAGCCGGCCATGTGGCCTTGCAATGCTGCTTCAAAAGCACTGACTTCAGCAACCGGGACGTCATCCAGGTAACCTTTTTCGACCACAAATAAAGACAATGCCATTTGCGCAACGGAAAAAGGAGCATATTGCTTCTGCTTCATTAATTCAGTAATACGTTGCCCACGCTCAAGCTGCTTACGGGTGGCTTCATCCAAGTCGGAAGCAAACTGCGAAAATGCTTCCAGCTCTCGGAATTGCGCTAACGCCAAACGCGTACCACCACCTAGTTTTTTCATGATTTTAGTTTGCGCAGCACCGCCCACACGGGATACAGACAAGCCTGAGTTAATCGCAGGACGGATACCCGCGTTGAATAAATCCACATCCAAGAAAATTTGTCCATCGGTAATAGAAATTACGTTGGTTGGCACGAATGCAGAAACGTCTCCTGCTTGCGTTTCGATGATCGGCAATGCAGTCAATGATCCTGTCTTTCCTTTAACTTCACCATTGGTCAAGCGCTCAACTTCTTGAGCATTGATACGTGCAGCCCTTTCCAGCAAACGAGAGTGCAGGTAGAATACATCTCCCGGATACGCTTCACGGCCCGGCGGACGACGCAACAGCAAAGAAATTTGCCGGTATGCCCAAGCTTGCTTGGTTAAATCGTCATATACGATTAAAGCATCTTCACCGCGCTCCATGAAGTATTCACCCATGGTGCAGCCCGCATAGGGAGCTATGAATTGCAGCGCAGCGGAATCTGCAGCACCGGCGACTACCACGATGGTATGTTCCATTGCACCCTGCTCTTCAAGCTTGCGTACAATCGCTGCAACGGAAGACGCTTTTTGCCCAATTGCCACGTAAATACATTTAATGCCAGTGCCTTTTTGATTAATGATTGCATCAATGGCAATGGCTGTTTTTCCAGTTTGTCGGTCACCAATGATTAATTCACGCTGACCGCGGCCTACCGGAGTCATGGCATCGATGGCTTTTAAGCCAGTTTGTACAGGTTGATCTACGGATTTACGTGCAATTACGCCAGGCGCTACTTTTTCGATTGGAGATGTTTTGTCAGCTTGAATCGGGCCTTTCCCATCAAGAGGGTTACCCAAAGCGTCAACTACACGACCTAGCAAGCCACGGCCCACAGGCACTTCCAAAATACGGCCGGTGCACTTGGCTTTTTGACCTTCAGACAAGGTGCTGGCATCACCCAAAACTACCACCCCAACCGAATCACGTTCAAGGTTTAAAGCCAAACCATACACATTGCCAGGAAATTCAATCATTTCCCCTTGCATGACTTCAGCCAAGCCGTGTACGCGCACAATACCGTCTTGTACACTGACGACAGTACCTTCATTACGGGCTTCCGATACCACTTTAAACTGTTCAATTTTATTTCTGATTAATTCGCTAATTTCAGATGGATTTAACGCTCTTTGTTCTGACATGGACTTTTATCCTCTCAATTATGCAGCCAAATTGGTGCCGAGTTTATTCAGCTTGCCTCGCACTGAGCCATCTATCACCAGGTCTCCGGCGCGTACAATAGCCCCCCCAAGCAAAGATTTATCAATCTTTATATCCAGGGCAATTTGCCTATGCAAACGCTGGCTTAATGATTTGACTAAGCGCTCCTGTTGCACAGGGGTCAGCTCTGAAAAACTAAGAACTTGCACCACCAACGTTTTTTCCTGCTCGGCACGCAATGCTTCATACAATGCACTGATATCAGGCAGCACCATTAAGCGTTTATTTTCAGCCAGCAAGGCAATGAAGCTTTGTACAAAGTTCATCTCACCTTGATAATCAGCCTGAGCAAAAATAGATAGCAGCAGCTTAGTTTTCAGCTCTGCCGAAGTCGTTGGATTACTAACAAATTTCTTGGCATCCGGTTCTTGTACCGCTAATGCCAACTCTTTAAGTACTGTCGACCATAATACCAACTGCTTGGCAGCAAGAGCATGTTCAAAGATGGCTTTGGCATAAGGTCGGGCAATTGTTTCGGACATATCAAATCTCTTCGATCAAATTATCCAGCAATGCGCTGTTTGCTTTTTCGTCAATTTCGCGCATCAAGATTTTTTCAGCACCAACCACTGCCAAGGCAGCAACTTGCTTGCGCAAAGTTTCTTTGGCCTGGTTTACTTCTTGCGCAATTTGTTCTTGCGCAATTTTGGCAATCTTCTGAGCTTCAAGACGAGCTTCGTTTTTAGCTTCTTCAACGATTTGAGCAGCACGGCGATTGGCTTTTTCTACAATGTCAACTGCCTGCGCTTTGGCTTGCTTCATTTCATCTTTTATACGATGCTGTGCCAGCTCAAGCTCACGCCGACCGCGCTCAGCTGAGGCCAAACCATCAGCAATTTTGTCTTGCCTTTCTTCCAATGCTCTAACCAGAGGCGGCCAAACAAATTTCATGGTGAACCATACAAACGCTGCGAAAACCAGCATTTGTACGACCAACGTCAAGTTAATATCCAAGGCTTTTCTCCTGTAACATCCGGGCGTTTAACCCTTAGCACCTGTTATCAAGAACCCAAGTTGCTGAGGAAGGGATTTGCGAAAGTAAAGAACAATGCAATACCTACACCAATCATGGTTACCGCATCAAGCAAACCAGCAACGATAAACATTTTTACCTGTAACATAGGAACCATTTCAGGTTGACGGGCTGAACCTTCCAAAAATTTTCCGCCCAACAATCCAAAGCCAATAGCAGTACCGAGCGCACCCAGACCAATCAATAACGCGACCGCAATAACAGTCATGCCTTGAACTTGTGCTATTAAATTTGCAGCTTGCATAGAATTCCCCTTAATGGATAATGATGAAATAAAAAATAGTCACTAAAACCGATTAATGATCTTCATGGGCCAAACTTAGATATACGATGGTCAGCACCATAAAGATAAATGCTTGCAGGGTAATAACCAAAATATGGAAAATCGACCAGGCAAGAGCCAACAAGAACTGGGCAACACCCAAGGTAGCGTTGCTTAGCGCCGAGGATGTAGCTGCGTTCAATGTCAGTAGAGCTATCAGGATGAAAATTAATTCACCCGCATACAAGTTTCCGAATAAACGAAGTGCTAATGAAATTGGTTTTGCAATCAAGCCTACCAATTCAAGCAAAAGATTAAACGGGATAAAAATTGGATTGTTAAAAGGTTGCAAGGTCAATTCTTTGATAAACCCTTTCGGACCTTTGACCTTCAAACTGTAGTAAATGATAAGAATGAATACCGATAACGACAAGGCAAAGGTTAGGTTTAAATCATTTGTGGGTACGACCTTCAAATAATGGAAACCAAACATTCCCGCCAACATGGGCAGTACGTCTACAGGCACGATATCCATAAAATTCATCAAAAACACCCAGATGAATATGGTCAATGCCAAAGGACCGATGACTTTATTGCGGCCATGAAAACAATCTTTTACCTGATTATCGGCAAATGTCAGCATAATTTCTGCGAAATTCTGCAATTTACCTGGAACACCCGTACTGACACGGCGCGCACCTAAGTACATGAGTAATAAGGCGATTGCCCCAAGCACTACCGAAAAGAACAAGGTGTCCAAATTCAGCGTCCAGAATCCCCCATTTGACCCCAGACTCATGGTCTTTACGTTATAAGTCAGGTATGTCAGGTGGTGTTTGATATAGTCGGTGTTTGATACCATTTCAGTCACTTTCTGGCCTATTCAGTTTATTATCTATAATCAAGGGAGCAAACCAAAATACCATTTGCGCCACAATGTATGTGGCAAAAAATATAATGGGAACAACATTTACAAAAATAAAAACCAGCGCAAATAATATAACAGACAAAACAATTTTCAATGCCTCAGCCTTATAAAAGCTGTTGACGATTTGTTTTGCCGCTCTTGCGCCGTGATATTTAAATAATTTCCTGGCAAAATAAATATTTGGCAAAGCACTTACCAAACCGCCTAACAAGGCGGAAAAAGCACTGTTTTTGCCGAAAAACAATAAGCAGAATCCAGCAATTATTAAGGTTATCCCGAGTTGCCATGCAATTAACCGCTTTGCCCCGCGTAAACCCAGCTGATTTTTCACGATTCCCACCTATCTTTGGCGCGGATTATAAAGTAAACAATATGGATAAGCAACGCCAACAAGGGGATTATTTCATCTATAATTTAAATAGAGCATAAACGCTCGGTTTCAGGCTTGCTGGCAAATCCAGGATAAAATTAACGGATTGCAGTACCAAACTGAACGTCCAACCTAGCAAGAGGAAAAACGTTATGTCTGAAAAACAACAGCGCAACGCAGCTCATATGCGGGAAAAAATGAACAATCGCTACGGCGACGGCTTACACCACAAACACGACAAATGCCACCTCTCCTATCGACACCATTACAAAACCCATCCAGCCAACACCCAAAATGGGTTAGACGGGAGTAATGAAGAAAATACTTCCACAGGCCTTATAAGAACATATAACTTGCGAAAAGTTCGCAAACGACTGGATAAAGGTCGCTTCCATTGATAAAGTATAAACATCCACATCAGGTTGGCCACTTTCCTGGTTTGGGAATAGCAGCAAATGGCCTGAGCGAGAACTCAGGCCTCCTTTAACCTTGACTTATTCAGTATTCTTATAAAAATTCTTACGAATTATCAATGTCCTAAATGTAAAATAACGAAAATTCTACAAACAACTGGATAAAGAGCGCTACCATTGATAAAGTATAAGTATCCACATCAGGTTGGCCACTTTCCTGATTTGGGAATAGCAGCAAGAGGCCTGAATTTGTTCAGGCCTTTTTTATTTTGCTTAATTTGTTTTCTTTTTAATCAAGTAAGCGCTTGATCGCTCAAATTATAATATTTTAACAATTTTACAACGCGTTTAACCCCGCTGCATTCCCGGGAAATCTTTATCACCCGGCGAGCTTGTGCCGGAATCACATCCCCCATTAAATAAACAATTTGATCTACTGTAACGATTTTAAATTGATCAGGGTCAATGGCAGGATCTGCCAGAATGCGGCTGCGGATTTTAGCTGTAAGCCACGCATCTGCCAACGTTTCTTTTTGCCGCGGACTAATCCCTAATTGATTGAATAAACGACGATAACCATGTAAGCGTGCCAATCGCTGCTGCGCTTCTTCGCGCAAGCGTGCACTAGGCACATGGCCTGCGAGTAAAATGTCGCGGTTGAAAACTGCCAGATCGATATAACAACTGCTGCACTTGAATTTTTTATCTTTAAAATAAAGTGCGTGGCTAGCTTCTGCTGCCAGCCGCATATCCCATGCTTGCTTGTAGACGTCATGGCGATCATAAAACAAATTGGCACTGGTCCATAATGCATTCAAGCAGCCAGTTAAAGAAAATATTCCGCACGCTAACAGCATCAGGATGCTGTGGCGATGCATTTTAATTAATATAGCGGAAAACTTTGACAACCTTGCGTACACCCTGTACTTGCCTTGCTTCATTCACTGCCAAATTGGCTTGCTGGCGGCTGACTATTCCCATTAGATAGACTACGCCATTTTCTGTTACAACTCGCATTGAACCAGATTGCAAACCTTTTCTTGCCAGCATTAACCCACGCACTTGGCTGGTTATCCAAGTATCTGTGCTTCTTTGCGCAAAGGGGATGGGGCTTTGAATGCTGATTTGGTTATAAACGCCACGCACCCCCCCGCCTCTTTTTGCAATTTTTTCTGCCAAAACACGTAAGGAAGCAGTCGGTGTTTGCCCAACAAGCAATACAGTCTGATTAAAACTGCTGACGGCAATGCGTGAATTGCGAAACAAAGGATCATTGGCTATGGTGCGGTTTATTTGATAAAAAATACGCGTGTCTGCCTCCATTACCGGTACACTGCGTCGATCGTACACAATCAAACCACCTGCTGCTGCACCGCCGGCCACGAGCAAAGCGACGCAACTGGTTAACAACGACGTGAGCAATATAAAAATATAAATCTTAAGTTTCATACTTACCCCAACATTTGACCGAACAAGGATTGATCGATTAAATCGCAAAAACAATGCAAAATAAATAAATGCATCTCGCGTATGCGAGCCGCATTATCCCCTGGTACACGCAATTCGATATCTTCTGGCCCCAAATGGTTGGCAAGTACGCCCCCATCGCGTCCGCAAAGGGCTATGGTATCCATGCCACGATCATTAGCAGCATGAACCGCTTGCAATACGTTGTCAGAATTGCCGGAAGTAGTTAGGGCCAGTAAAACATCCCCTTCCTGTCCTAAGGCTTGAATTTGACGGGCAAAAATTTGATCGTAATGGCCGTCATTACCAATGGCAGTCAATACTGCAGGATCCGTGCATAAAGTAACTACTGGCAGAGGCGGGCGCTCTACTTCAAAATGGTTGGTCATCGCTGTGGCAAAATGCAAACAGTTTGCCGCCGACCCCCCATTGCCGCACAAAAAGATTTTGCCATCATTTAATAAACAATTTACCAAACGCAATCCGGCTTTCGCAATCACAGTTGCCATGCCATCCGCTACCGCGATTTTTGTTTCAATACTGACACCAAAAAGATGCCGGACTCGCTCTTCCATTTGTGCCATATGGTTCGCCTCTAAAAATCTAACCCAAATGCATTCTTTATCCAGGTAAGCTTTGCTGGCATCCCTTCAAGGCTTACCAAGTCAAAACGGACAGCTTGCTTGTCTTGCAATTTGTTTGCCGCTAAATAAAAAGATGCAGTTTTAATTATTTTTTGCTTTTTGCTGTAAGTGACACTTGCTGCCGCGCCTCCAAACGCATTGCCTGAGCGGGCGCGCACTTCAATAAATACCAAGTATTCCTCATCCCGCATGATTAAATCAATTTCGCCAAAACGACAACGGTAATTGCTTGTTATCCATTGCAATCCCTGTTGATGAAGATACCGGCGAGTATGGGCTTCGGCAGCAAAACCAATTTCTTGCGACATGACGACTTGTGTCCTTATCAAGGCTGCTAATTACTCATTAACAAATCCATCATTTTTTCCAACGCATGCACATCTTGATAATGAAGAACCAGGGTGCCTTTACCAGATTTGCCCTGCTTTAAGCTTACTTTCGTTTGCAAATGTTGCGCCAGGGATTGTAATTGTTCCGAATACACAGGCGGCAGCGGCTTTTTTTCTGCAGTATCTTTCCGGTAAGCACCCGTTTTCACCCTTGCAACCAATGCTTCGGTTTCGCGTACGGATAAATTCCTCGCGACAATAAGTTTTGCTACGTCACTTTGCTGGGTTTCATCCAAAACCAGTAAACAGCGCGCATGCCCCATGTCCAAATCGCCATTCTCCAACATGCGCCGAACAGCGGGGTTTAAATTAAGCAAACGCAGATAATTGCTGACAGCCGTGCGCGACTTGCCGATGACTTCAGCAACTTGTTGATGAGTGAGTGCAAATTCGGTGGTCAGCCGCTGCAAAGCGCGTGCATGATCCATCACATTCAAATCTTCACGCTGTAAGTTTTCCACCAAAGCCATGGCCATAGCCGTTTCATCATCAACTTGCCGGATCGTTACCGGTACTTGCGCCATGCCTGCCAATTGACAAGCCCGCCACCGTCTTTCGCCAGCAATGATTTCATACTGTCCCGCAGCCACTTCGCGGACTACGAGCGGCTGCAAAAGCCCCTGTTTCTTAATGGAGTCAGCCAATTCAGCGAGCGATATTTCATCTATCTCGCCGCGAGGTTGATACTTTCCGGGTTGTAAACAATGCACGGAAAGTTCAACCTGGTGAGAATTTTCATTGACCGTTGGTGTAGCGCTTTCCGTATGGCTCAATAAGGCCGATAGACTGCGGCCCAATCCCCCTTTTTTTACCATTACAAATACCTCAATTGATGATCATTGACTCACCCGCGCTTACTGGTGCACGCAATTATCCGTCTTACGCAGCAACGGTTTGTTTACTAATGAGTTCGGATGCCAATACCATATATGCCGCAGCTCCAGGTGATGTTTTATCGTACTGCAAGGCAGGCATGCCGTGGCTTGGCGCTTCCGCTAAACGTACATTGCGCGGCACCACCGTGCGATATACCTTGCGGTTAAAATGCTCCAGCAATTGTTTTGCAACTTCAGAACACAGGCGATTTCTTCCGTCATACATGGTTCTTAATATTCCCTCAATCTGCAAGCGGGGGTTTACGGAAGCCTTAATCTGTTCAATGGTAGTTAGCAAAGCCGCCAAACCCTCCAATGCATAATACTCACATTGAATAGGGATTAAAACCGAATCAGCAGCAACCAAGGCATTGATGGTAAGCGTATTTAATGCGGGCGGACAGTCAATCAGAATGAAATCATAGGTGCTTTGCAAAGATTGCAATGCCTTAAATAAAAAGGTTTCACGATGATCCCGCTCCATCAAACTGACTTCAGCAACTGTCAGATCACCATTGGCTGGAATTAAATCGAACCCAGCGCGGGTAGACAAGGATGCCTGTTCTGCCAAACAATCGCGCAGCAAAACGTCATTGCTGGTGTGCACCAGTGAATTTTTATCCACGCCGCACCCCATGGTGGCATTTCCCTGCGGATCCAGGTCAACGAGCAGCACTTGTTTTTTATTGGCAGCAAGTGAAGCCGATAAATTGATTGCCGTGGTAGTTTTGCCCACCCCGCCTTTTTGATTGGCTATGGCTATGACTTTCGCCATGATCATTCCTTCTTACTTAACGTTGCAAGACTGACATCTGCATTTTAAACAGCCGTCTCCAGAAATCTGATTATTTACTAATGATAACGCAGCAGCGTTCACCATCCATTCCCGCAATCTTGTAGGATTCAACCTGGTACGCATAGGGAATGGCTGTCAATTCAGCTTCGGGCCGACGTCCCTTCATTGCCAACCAGATACCATCCTCGGCAACCAGGTGATGGGTCCATTTAATCATTTGCTGCAAATCACTAAATGCCCGACTAATAACTGTATCAAAACCTTGGGCGGGGTGGTAGCTCTCCACTCGGGTTTGCACGATGTCAACATTGTGCAAGGATAAAACACGCTTTACTTCATGCAAAAAGCGGGTTTTCTTGCCATTGCTGTCCAGCAAAACCACTTCAAGTTCCGGCCGTACCAAGGCTAGAGGAATACCTGGCAGCCCCGCACCGCTGCCCACGTCCAGAACGCGTGTGCCTTTTACCCAGGGGACAACCGCGAGACTGTCCAAGACGTGGCGAGTAACCATCGCAGATAAATCCTGAATAGCCGTCAGATTATAAGCCTTGTTCCATTTCTGCAAGAGTTGCAGGTAATGCAGTAAAGGTTCAGCGGATGCGTTTATGCCAAGCTGCTGCATGCCATCTTTTAATTTTTTTGCAATTGAACTGTGTTCATTCATGCCAGCAACCGCTGTTTTTTAAGATGGATCAATAATAAAGACAAGGCAGCCGGGGTTACGCCAGAAATCCGAGCAGCTTGCGCGATAGAGGCAGGGCGAATACGCGTCAGTTTTTGCATGACTTCCGTCGATAACCCCGAAACTTGGCTGTAATCCAAATCCTCAGGTATGCGTGTATTTTCATGCTTGTGCAAACGAGCGATATCCTGCTGTTGCCGTTCTATATAGCCTGCATATTTGCTTTGAATTTCAACTTGCTCGGCAATTTCTTCCGGTAGCTGCGGCAGATCCAGTTCAGCAACGGCTTGCAGATGTGAATAGGCAATTTCAGGCCGCTTTAACAAATCCAAGCCGCGGCAATCATGTTGCAAGGGAGTTTCCAACACGTGTTGCAAAGCTTCATTATGGTGCACGCGCACCCAGGTATCTTTCAATCGTTGCTGTGTTTTTGCAATTTGCTCTTGTTTTTCGCAAAATGCCCGCCAGCGAGTTTCCCCTACCAAACCAAGCTCCCGCCCTTTGCTGGTTAACCGCAAATCCGCATTATCCTCACGCAATAATAAGCGGTATTCCGCACGCGAGGTAAACATACGATAAGGTTCCTGGGTTCCGCAGGTAATTAAATCATCCAGTAAAACCCCAATATAAGCCTCGTCTCGTCTTGGGCTCCACATCGCTTTATCCTGAACCTGCAAAGCTGCATTCATCCCGGCAATGATTCCCTGGGCAGCCGCTTCTTCGTAGCCGGTAGTCCCATTGATTTGCCCGGCAAAAAATAAATTGGGTAATGGCTTGGTTTGCAGAAAAGGAGTCAGTCCCCGCGGATCAAAATAATCGTATTCGATAGCATATCCCGGGCGCGTGATATGCGCGTTTTCAAAGCCTTTAATCGTGCGCACAAATTGCACTTGCACTTCAAAAGGCAGGCTGGTGGAAATGCCATTGGGATAAATTTCGTCTGTGGTTAAACCTTCTGGTTCAACGAAAATCTGGTGTGACAGCTTATCGGCAAAACGCACCACTTTATCTTCAATGGATGGGCAATACCGTGGCCCGACACCCTCGATGACCCCTGCATACATAGGGGATTGATGCAAATTGTCGCGAATAATTTCATGAGTGGTGGCTGTAGTATGGGTAATGTAGCAGGGCACTTGTTTGGGATGATCCGCAGGCGTGCCTAAATAAGAAAACACAGGGACTGGTGTATCTCCAGGCTGTATAGTCATTTGACTGTAATCTAAAGAACGACCGTCAATACGTGGCGGCGTACCGGTTTTCAAGCGCCCGACAGGCAGCTCTAACTCCCGCAAGCACTGTGCAAGTGCGAGGGCAGGCGGATCACCTGCCCGGCCTCCCGCATATTGATTCATGCCAATATGAATCTTGCCACCAAGAAATGTCCCCACCGTGAGCACGATCGCACGGGCGCGCAATATCAAGCCAATTTGCGTACGCACCCCAACAACGCGCTCCCCCTCTAAGAGTACGTCCTCTACCGCTTGCTGGAACAGGGTTAAATTGTCTTGCTTTTGCAAGGCTTCGCGAATAGCTTGACGGTAAAGAACGCGATCAGCTTGAGCACGGGTAGCGCGCACCGCTGGCCCTTTCGATGCATTCAGCATGCGAAATTGAATGCCGGCTTGGTCAGCCGCACGTGCCATGATGCCATCCAGCGCATCGATTTCCTTGACCAAATGGCCTTTGCCTATTCCGCCTATGGCAGGATTGCAAGACATTTGACCAAGCAAATCCATATTGTGGGTGAGCAGTAACGTATCCGCCCCCATACGCGCTGCAGCCAAAGCAGCTTCAGTGCCTGCATGACCACCGCCAACGACGATGACGTCATAGTATTTATCAAGAATCATAACGGTGTGTTTGGATTAAAAAGTCATCAATTATACACTTTTTTGGCAGCATGCCCAAGGTTATTGACCTTGAAAGAGCTGATTCCTGTCTTTACAATACGGCTTCCCAGGCATCCAGTGCATCGTAAAGGGAGCCGCGGATGCCATTCTGCAATCCTGCAAGAAACAGCTTGAAATTTGGAGACAACCGTGGGGATTGTACTTAAAATTTGTCTTCCCCATACGCGCCGTGATTTTTTTGATTATTATGCAAATGATGTTGTCCCGGCTATCGGCACACGCGTTTGGGTACCTTTCCGTAAACAAACCCGCTTGGGGATTGTTGTCGGTACAGGAGCGCCTGAGAACCTTGCTGCCAATATAAAAACCATTCATAGCGTGATTGATGCAGAACCCTTGCTGAGCAGAGATATTCTTGCCTTGTGCAGTTGGGTCAGCCGTTATTATCAATCGCCGCTTTCAGAAGTGCTTCCTCTGGCATTACCAAAAAAATATCGCGAAGGACACGATGCAGTCGTGCCGGTGTATCATTGTTATTCCCTAAAGCTTACTAAAGAACAAGCACATGCACGCCTGCCTCAAAGAGCCCATCGCCAGCATGCTTTAGTCGATTATTTTGCAGAAAATACTGTACCCAAAAGCAAAAAAGATTTGTTAGCCGCTGGATTCACGGCATCGCAACTTAATTCATTAAGCCGGCATGGGATTTTATCAATCCGGGAGCAAGAACCTGCCACTGCACCAAACGGCATGCCCCCCATGCTGAATACAGAACAAGCACATGCAGTCGCCATAATTTCCAGCAACTTGCATATTTATCGCAGCTTTTTGTTGCAGGGGGTGACTGGAAGCGGAAAAACAGAAGTGTATCTACAAATCATTGCCCAAGTTTTGGCTATGGGTAGGCAAGCGCTGGTCTTGGTACCTGAAATTGGCTTAACCCCGCAACTCGTGGCGCGCTTTCGCGCACGTTTTACCAGCCCCATGGCCGTGCTTCACTCCAATTTATCAGATACAGAGCGGCAAATCGGCTGGCAACTTGCCAAAACAGGTGAAGCGAGAATTGTGATTGGGACCCGCACTGCGATTTTTACGCCCCTCCCAGATTTAGGCTTAATCATCATCGATGAAGAGCACGACCCCTCGTTAAAACAAATGGACGGAGTGCGCTATTCGGCGCGAGACACAGCTCAGTGGCGCGCTTGTCAGGGCAATATCCCAATTATCCTTGGCTCAGCGACCCCAAGTCTGGAAAGTTTGCATAACTGTCAGATTAATAAATATATCTTGTTACAGCTTACGCAAAAGGCATTGACTAACCAACCTCTGCACTACCGAATTTTAGACCTCCGCAATCAAGCCTTGCAACATGGGTTGGCACAGCCTGCCCTGCAACTGATTGCCGAGCATTTACAGCAACAAAATCAAGTCTTAGTATTCATCAACCGTCGCGGCTTCGCCCCAGTCCTTTTGTGCCATCAATGCGGCTGGATGGCGGATTGCCGTGCCTGCGACAGTCACATGACTGTACATCGCAAATCAAACAGGCTCATATGCCATCACTGCGGTTTATTACAAGCCATACCTACCCATTGTGCGCAATGCTCTGCCACGGAATTATTGCCGATTGGAGCAGGTACACAGCGCATTCATGAATTCCTGGCGACACAATTTCCTACTACCCGTATTTTACGCATTGACCGCGATGAGGTCAGTGGCAAAGAAGCTTTGGCGACAGGATTGCAGCAGATCGAACAAGGTGAAGTGCAACTTATTGTCGGTACCCAGATGCTGGCAAAAGGCCATCATTTCCCACGCCTGACTTTAGTAGTGATTGTGGATGCTGACCATGGTTTTTATAATCAAGACTTTCGTGCTTTGGAACGCCTGGGGCAATTGCTCATCCAAGTTGCCGGGCGGGCAGGCAGGGCGCATCTGCCCGGGCAAGTTCTGATCCAAACGCATTTACCGCAACATCCTTTACTGAATTTGTTGATACAGGAAGGATATCAATCCTTTGCGCATGCTTTGCTGCAGCAGCGGCAGGAAGCGCAATTACCTCCCTATCATTTTCTCGCGGTAATCCGGGCCCAAGGAAAAATACAAGAGCAAGTGGTGCAATTTTTATCCACTTTACAACAATTTCTACACCAGGATAACCTGGCAACCCTGGGGCCTGCACCAGCACCGCTGGCGAGGAAAGCCAATCAGCATCGCTTGCAGTTATTAATTAAATCGGCTTCCAGAAAAAAATTACAATCAGCCTTAACGGCTTTGCAAAAAAGACTCACGGCAAATGAATTTGGGGGCGGTATACGCTGGAATATTGACGTTGATCCGATTGATTTATCCTGAGTTGCCGGGCTTAATCGACCGCTCCTCAGCGTTATCGTTGCCTTCCCCGCAGGGTTTGGGCAATTCCGCTTTAAAGCGGTTTATCGTTTCTTGGGCGGAATCAATATTCTGTAGAACGGCATCATTGGTATTCAATAAATTCTTAACAAATTTGTTTTGTTCGTTCGGCCTTAGTAAATTTAGGGGCGATATGCCCGGGGCATGCTTATCGAGTAAATACAAAATTGCAGCTCCAAAAACTCCTGTGCTAACCAAAGTAGCGGCAACGACCAGCAACCCTAAGGCAATTTTGGCTGTGGCGCGACTTTTATCTGCACAGAGTGCATCCATATTGGTGGCCGCATTTTTTAAATTTTTAAATTCTGGCATAGGTCCTTCCAACAACTTACCATAAAATTTTTCCAATTTCTTATCCGGAGAACCGGCTGGATCATTTAAAATTTCCATTAAATTTTTAACCAGGGATTTATTATGTGCCTGCACCTCGGTAGGCTTTTTAATTTCCTCTAATGATTGTTGATAATCTTCGCTAATTGATTTTAATTTCTGTAAAAGCCCTGCCATTTCTTGCAATTGCTCTTCGTTAAATCTTGTTTTTTCTACATGCGGGTTAGAATTTTCTTCTGCCCTCACCTCATTTTCTGCAATGGCTTCCTGACTAGCCACTATCTCCTCAGATACCTCTTCATCTTTTGCATCCTCATCATTTAAAGCAGCGACCGGGATTACAAATTCTTCCTGCTCTTCGTTCACCTCTTGAGTGTTTACTGTTTCCAACACGGGTGATGGCTGAAATTGCTGGGGGGATGATTCTTTGGCAAGGTTGCCTATCTCTACTTGCTCTTTTTCTTTGGCAAATTGGTTCGGCTCTTCGACATAAGGAACATGTTGTGGTTGTGTCTCCTCTTGTATTGCAGAAAAACCATGCTGCAAGTTCTCACTTCCCGCAACTTCGTCTTCTTGCTGCGTTTTTTCATCAACAACGGCTACTATTTCTGCTTCATTAAATGGTGGCGCCGATTTAAGATTCGGGGTAGACGGATTTTCTACTACGGGCTCTTGCAGCGCATCGTATAAAGAAGTTGCCTTGTTTTCTTCCTGCATGGCCACGGGGTTTGTCTCTTCGAGCATGGGCTGAACAACCACTTCCTCAGCTTCAACAGGTAGAGGCTGCGTTTCCTGTTGTTTCTGCATTTCAACTTTCTGTGCTTCAGCATAATCTTTATACCCTTGGATTTCATGCTCAAGGATACCTTTTTCCAAAGCGGTAACCGCTTGAGTAATTTCACGCACAAAGCCTGGAATAGTTTGGTTGAGCTGACGGGTTTCCTCTTTATTTTCTGCCCACCTACCCAACATGGACAAGCTTTGCGTATACATATTTATACCAAGGCTTAGAGCTTCGACGTCTTTGGGTGGCAAACCTGTCTGGGTTAGAATTTGCATTTTTTCGAAATCTTTTTGTAAGCCGCTTAAAATTATATTTATCGTGGCAGCAGCGTTAGGATTTTTTTCAGCAAATTGCCGTAAAAACTTCGTCATTTCCTGCACGGTTTTTTCTTGTAAAGGCGGCTCGCGCAAAATAATTTTTGCGTCTTTATCATGAAGCGAAGTTTTTATTTCTTGCTCAACGCGCACGCGCTCATCTTTCCATTCTCTTAATTCGATTTCTTTAACTGCACGCGTCAGTGCTGGCATAATGATATTACTGGCTTTAGTAAAAACTGCTTGTTTTTTTTCATCATGAGTTTGTTCTGCCAATTTTTGCAAGGCCTTCATTGCAGCGGCTTCCAATTGCAAAGCCCGTGCTAACAAACGTTCGGGTGTTGTTTGCACACCTTCTTTTAATTGCCCATGTAATTGCTCCAAACTGTTTATTGATTCTTGGATATCATTGACGGCTTGTGCATAACGCTTGCGCACGCTCACACCGGAAAGCGTGTGTTTTTCCACAAAGGCTTTATGCAGGTTTGCCACCTGTTCATGCAATTTTCCGCTTTCGCCGCTGCGCAAGAGATTTTCTTCCTTAATTATCGCCGTTTTTTGGTTTAAGGAATCATGAATAATAGCGGCCGCATCTTGGGTATTAGCCTGCAAGATTTGTACATTCTTATCGAGCACACTTTTTTTCTGCTTATCTTCCGTTTTTTTATCCAGCTGCTGTTTAAGCTGTTGGATTTCCTCAAAAGCTTCCCCCAAAGTTACAATGAAGTTTTCTTTAAAGGCAGAAAGATTACCTTTGGCGCCTGCAGTTGCTGCATGGATTTGCGCTTGTATTGTTTTGACTTTCTCATGAATTTGTTCCGGCAAGCCATCATATTTTTTCTTGCTTTTTTTCGCCTGGGTACTGCCAAATGCTTGCAGAATATCCTGCGCTGCGGCATCCAGCTCTTGGCTGATATGTTTTAAATCATCTAAAGCCAATTCATCTGTTATCTCAATTGAAACCACTTCTTCAGGAGGAACAGCATCTATGTCCTGTTCCTCCTCTATCGGTAAAGCAGTAAAAGGTATTTCTTCAGCATATGCGGCTTGCTGTGATTTTTGAATTTGGGCATTTTCTTGTTCAACAGCTTCTAACGGTACGGTTTTTATTTGCTTTAATTTTTTTTCATTATACAAGTTGCTCTTAGCGAGCTTCGCCAGTGCATACCCGGATGCATTGGGCAATCCTTTATTCACTTCCATACCGGAATCCGTTTGCTGTAAACCACGTGCGCCATGTGCATTTTCACCGCAAATATCACGGCTTACGGAAAACTCCACGACAGTTTTTGCCAATTCCTGTTGCAGGGCACGATCTTTTTGTAAAATTCCCTGTTGTTTGAAATCAAACTGCGGAAAATGTTTGTGTAAAGATAAAAATGCATATAATTCTTCAATAAAATTTTGCTCACGACCTGTCCTGTCTTCACCGCTTTTGCAAAACCAATCCACGGCAGTGCCCATCATTTGGTTGAGGATTAAATAGCGGGCCGGAAATTCATGTGGTTCAGTATTGCCCCCGTAATAAAGCGCCTCGCTTTGCTGGAACAATTGCATAAATTGCAACAGTTTCCTTAATTTTTCGCCGTCTTGTCCCTGCAGCTTTTCTTGATTTTCAGGGTCAGATAAATAAGCTACTATTTTTTTTTCTAATGCTGCATAACTTTCCTTGTTTTTTTCATACAACTTGGCGCGCTCATCGACAACTTTTTTATACGCTTGCTGCATTCTCCCTTCTAGGGAACGAATTTTATCCACTTGTTCATAATATTTTTTTTCATTAAAGGGCGTGCTGTCTTTTAGATATGCTTGCTGCCGATTTTCAAGCTCTTGATAAGAAGCCGCGAGATCTCCTTTTTTTAATAATTCCTCCAGATTTTTTTCTGCCTTTCGCAACTGTTTACTCGCATGAGGTATTCCCCTGTAAATCCTAATGATGTCTTCCGCCGCTTTATCTACAGCATCCAAATCTCTTAATTCATTGGCAATATGCTCCCTGCCATCTTTCACAAAATGGTAAATGCCGCGTGTGTTAATCGTTTCATCCAAGCTGGCAGGGATAGGCAAATGAAACTTGGATAAAAATTTCATAACCTTTTGCGACGTTTGCTTGACCAGTAAACCATGCAGATTAGCCGGATCATTCATTAAGTTTACATTCGGTTTCACAACTATCTTCTGGCCATCTATTTCCAACTCTAAAGGCCGCTGGTTATACATCATCAAGGCATATTGCGATTCTTTCAATTGACGCAATTCAGATTCTTCCGCCTTCATGATTCTTTTATCACCCATAATGGGTGATAAAAGCCCCATGGAAGATAAATTAATTTCCAAAGGAGATGCTTCGCTATAAGTTCTCCCTCTTTCCATGGATTTTCTGGCGAGCTCTCGGAACATGTCTTTTACCGCTTCACACGCCATGGCTCTTCGTTTGATCTTGTCTTTTTCTTTTATGGGAGGATAGGAACTGTGGCGAAATCCAGTAAAATCCAGTTCGTTGCCTTGGTTACCTTTACTGCCAATAGCCACTTCGACAAAGTTTGCAAGCTTGCCTTCATCCCGTTTTGTACTCGGTATGATGCTTGGGCCTACTACACGTTGTGCGCTGATGCGGGTAACATCACCGCCTAGGTCATATTGGTTGATAAAGTTAGGCCTGCCTTGTGCAGCCGTCCATTTCGCTTCCTCATTTTGAAATAACTGCAATGCTGCCTTACGCTTCTCTTCCGGATAAACAATAGGCAAGGCATGAGCCAAGAAAAACCGTAAATGTTTGCCTGCTTCATTAATTTGCTGGATAACTTTCTCTTCTGTTTCGCTGTTTCCTATCTCGGCGAGTGCAATAGCTGGGATGCCACAATGTTTCTTCAACCCACGTTCTGCTTTTGCTTTATAAGCGTCAATGGCTGACAAACGCTTTTCTTTATCTTCATTGGGCAATTGCGATTGTTCTATGATGGTCGCTGCCGTTTTGGAAACAGCTTCTAGGCGATCTAAAAAATCTTCAAGCCGCGGACCATTGTAAGAATCTGTAGCAAAAGAACGAATCTTTAATGCAGGCTCGGCATTGTCTTTTTCTAAAACCCATTCGCAATATTGGTATTTTTCCTTTAAGCCTTCATCTGCCACTACGTGATTGCTCTTTGTAAAAAAAGAAAATTGCTCCTGAAGCCAGGAATCCATGTAAGCATGTTGATCGAGATAAGTCTTGGGCATAGCGATGATATTGTGGACAGCCAATACCATGATTATAGACAATAATTGGACAATAAGAGCATTTATTGCAAAGTTAACGATGAGTTAGGCTGTTGCTCTCCACTAAGGTGCAGTATGCTTACGCTTTAAACTAACATCTAGGGATAGGGATGATTATTAAAAACATACACGTATTTGGCTACGGTCAAGCAGGTTTACAAACGGTCAACATTACCTCTGCAGGCAAAATACACATACAGCCTGAACACCTTGAACCAAACAGCGTGGTGATGGATGCAAAAGGAAAGTATGCCTTGATGCCGGGAATGATGGATGCGCATATCCACGGATATAACGGCTCTGATTTTGCAGACGGAGATAATATTAAAACCATCACCCGGGGCCTGGGCGAAGCTGGCGTCTCTTATTGTGTAGCCACCCTAGTCTCTTTGTCTTTTGAGAAATTAAAAATTGCACTAACAGCCATTGATCAGTACATTGCTGAGCAAAATAAAACGCCCACTGCAGGTGCGGCTATTATTGTTGGCGTGCATTTAGAAGGCCCCTTCATCTCCAAAGAATGCAAAGGCGCGCATGACGCCCAGGTTTTACAAGAAGAAATTAACGTGGAAGCTTTTTCAAAAATTGTGCGCCTGGCTCCGCATGTACAAAACTGGAAAATTACCCTTGCACCTGAATTAAAAGGTGCTATCGAATTCATTAAACAGACTAGAAATTTTACAGTGGATAACCGCCAAGTGTTCGTGCATGTCTTTATTGGGCATAGCAATGCTGCCGAAAAATGCATAGAACAAGCGCTTGCAGCAGGAGCCATCGGTTTTACCCATCTGGGAAATGCCAATCAAGAGCAAGCTGCGAGAAACAATAATTTTGAGCCGCAACAATCGACCAGCAATGTTGTACGCTGGGTTATGAAAAATGCACAAAAGTCTGAGTTTTTTGCAGAATTGATTTGCGATGAGCAGCATCTTTCTGCAACATTTGTGAGCACATTAAGCAATTTGCTGCCCAACCGCATCATGGTAATTACCGATGCTTTAGGCCCAACGGGTTTGTGCGATGGAGAATATAAGCTGGGAGAGTTACCTATTTTAAAACAAAAAAGTAAATTCGTTTTGAAATCGGATCCGAATAAATTAGCCGGCAGTGCCGCAACGTTACCGCAAATAGTACAAACATACTGCAAAAACTTCATGCATCTCCCCGCGTTTTCCTTGTGGGAAAAAATTTTTCACGCAGCAGTCATTTGTCCGCGAAAAGCTTCATTAGGCACGGCTGAATCATTGCATGAAGAGCAACATTTTACGATTTTCGATGAAAAAGGTAACCTCGTACTCAGCGCTTGCAACGGAAAATTATATAAATTTTCACCATTCTCCACGCATGAAAATAAACTTGAACTTCTTGGCTTATTTAGCAACGCACAGACTGCCCTAAATGCCACTAGCCAAGCCGATTACGCCGCATTGGATTATCAAATTTAGCATCCTAACGATCATCGCAAACGGTATACTGACCATGGCGATAAGGGTTTGAACGTGAACGAAATTCATATTCGCGACAACGCTTGCCATACGAGTCCGTATACCGTCTTTCAAAACGAAATTCAAAATCGCTAAAGTTCATATCTAGCTGCCGTTCCCGCTGTTGTTCTGCCTTTTCCTCTGCCTCCAGCTTGTTTAAAAATTTACTGAGCTTACTGCCATAGGCTGTTGATAAACAAAATAAGGTCAGAAAAAAAATAATAAATTTTTTCATAAAGATAAAATAAGCAACAATAATAGCAACATTAAAGCATAAAAGCTTTAAATTTAACAATAAGTTCAGTAAAAATAAAAAACGATGGGGCAAACCTTGCTAAAAAACAAGTTTTGCTCAACAATTTTAATATAAGGCAACAACGCCGATTATCAGGTTTAGCATGAAATTAAAATTTCTCGGCTCAGGCTCGGCTTTTGTACCCATAACTGAAAATTTTCAGTCCAATATGATCTTGGAAAGCGATTCAGGCAAACGATTGCTGATCGATTGCGGCACGGACATCCGCCACTCGCTGCACAGTTATGATCTCACTCACCAGGATATCGATGCCGTATACATCAGCCATTTTCATGCCGATCATGTAGGCGGCTTGGAATGGCTTGCCTTCACCTGCAAGTTTTCTGTGCCTGCCAAAAAACCAAAATTGTTTATTCATCCTTCCATGGTAGAAACCTTATGGAATCATGTGCTATCCGGTGGCTTGCGTTCAATTGCAGACGAAAATGTCAGCATCCATACTTATTTTGACTTGCAGAATTTACAAAACGAAACGACGTTCACATGGGAAAAAATCAATTTTAAATTGGTTAAAACCAAGCACGTGTATGATAACGGCAATCTGGTGCCAAGTTTTGGCTTGTTTTTTACCAACGGCAAAAAAAATGTATTCATCACTACGGATACGCAATTCGATCCTGAAGCTTACATGGAATATTTTAATAAAGCTGACGTGATATTTCATGATTGTGATTTGAGCAATCCGGGCAGCGAAGTGCATGCAAATTATGCCAAACTGCTTACTTTGCCCCCGGCAATAAAAGCCAAAATGTGGCTTTACCATTATCCGGCACTCCCCTTACCCGCTGCACAAGCCCAGGGATTTAAGGGGTTTGTAAGAAAAGGGGAGGTATTTGAATTTTAATATTAAGTCTTTGCAGTTCCATCGCACTTGCTGCGCTTACTCAACCTTATTTAGCTTTCTCATGCGGAATACAGCGTGTGCGCGCTATAGTCGTTTTATTAATATAAGTCCAGGTGCTTTCCATGCTGCCATCACGTTTCACGTGGCTCATGGCAATCCCTGTTTCATCCAATTTTTTAGGATTAATAAAACCTGAAGACAAAAAATGCGTATTGGCATCGTAAATACCAGTTCCGGTATAAGCATTACCATTATCACATATCGCCATTGAAGCATAAGTTTCGCCTGTCTTTTTAATGGTTAGCGTACACTTAAATACATTGCCGGTGCCGATTTCGTTTCCTTCACAATCATATTGCCCACCAAGTTTATAATCTGTATACGCAAATACGGCAGAAGTTAACAATAACGTGACTAAAAAAACTGCTTTTTTCATTTTAAATTCCTAATGAGGTGCTGTGGTTCAGCTTCATCGATGGCGCAAATGCGCGGCACCCAAGGCATTGAGCAATTGTTAGAATGATACAGCGCTACCTGATGTAAATTGCACATTAACACCACCATCCTTGCCGGCAATCTTACGGAATTGGCTCCTTGCTAAAAATCAAAAAGCTTTGTGTATAAAAATTGATTCTTGAGCCACAATATTCATGTCTATCCTTTCCGTTAATAATGCAGGCATCCATTTGTGCCTGCATGGGTATGCATTAGACTGCTATAGGTGCTTTAATAGCCGGATGACATTGATAATTAACAAATTCAAAATCTTCAGATACGTAATCAAATAATGAGGCGGGTTTGCGCTTGATATGCAATTGCGGCAAGGGAAATGGCTTGCGCTCAAGCTGGGTGCGCGCTTGTTCCAGATGATTTAAATATAAATGACAATCGCCCCCAGTCCAAATAAATTCGCCGGGTTGTAAATTACACTGTTGCGCAATCATGCAGGTTAACAAGGAATAAGAAGCGATATTAAATGGTACGCCTAAAAACACATCTGCCGAACGCTGATATAACTGGCAAGACAAGCGATTATTTGCCACGTAAAATTGAAACAGGGCATGGCAAGGCGCCAAAGCCATTTTATCCAATTCACCCACATTCCAAGCACTTACCAACAAACGCCTGGAATCGGGGCTAGCTTTAATCTGGTTTAATATTTCCGCTAATTGGTCGATGCTCTGCCCATCTGCGGTAGCCCAACTGCGCCACTGCTTCCCATATACTGGCCCTAAATCGCCATTCTTATCCGCCCACTCATCCCAAATAGTCACGCCATGCTCTTTAAGATAAGCAATATTGGTATCACCGCGCAAAAACCATAACAATTCATGAACAATGCTGCGCGTGTGCAATTTCTTGGTCGTTACCAGCGGAAAGCCCCGGGATAAATCAAAGCGCATCTGGTAGGCAAATACCGACAGCGTGCCGGTACCCGTGCGGTCAGTTTTTTCTATACCATGTTTTAAGATATGCTCAATGAGTTGAAGGTATGTTTTCATTGCGTTTTACCCACCAAAGTACCAGGCCGATGAGAAGCATCGGGATAGACAGCAATTGTCCCATGGTAAGCCAATTAAATGCCACATACCCAAGTTGCATGTCGGGCTCGCGGAAAAATTCTACGATTAAGCGTGACAAGGAATATCCAATTAAAAAAATAGCAGAAACACAACCGGCTGGACGCGGTTTGGCTGCATACCACCATACTAAAATAAATAAGACAATACCCTCAAGCCCTAATTCATAAAGTTGTGAAGGATGGCGGGTTTGCCCATCCACATGCGGAAATATCATCCCCCAGGATGTAGAAGTAGGTTTGCCCCATAATTCACCATTGATAAAATTGCCCAGCCGCCCAAATGCCAAGCCTAAAGGCACCAAGGGTGCAATAAAATCCGTCACGGCCAAAAAAGGTTTTTTCACTTTATAGGAAAAGAGATATAAAGCGAGCGCAACGCCTAATAAGCCACCATGAAAAGACATGCCGCCTTCCCAGATTTTAAATAAAACCCATGGCTGCTGCAGGAATTGTGCTGTGTTATAAAATAGCATATATCCCAAACGCCCGCCCAGGATAACACCTAACGCAGCGAAGAAAATTAAATCCCCGATTTGCTCGGATGTCCAGTTAAGCTGGTAACGCTTCACCCGCCAATGTGCCAGCAACCAAGCGCTGATAAAACCCAGTAAATACATCAAGCCGTACCAATGGACTCGCAGAGGGCCTAACGAGAAGGCCACCGGATCAATATGAGGAAAAACCAGTATGCGCATGGTTATAAAATCCTTATTAAAATTATAATCTTACGTTTTAAAGCATGCATTTTAAAGACAAAAAAACCATTATGATTTACCGGGACGGATTAAACCACCTAATCCTTCATCGGTAAGCGCTTTTTGCAAATACAAACGGATTTCATCGGAATGCTCAAATTCCAAAACATCGGCAAGAATTTTGCGGGCATGGGTTATCGAAAAACTGCGGATAACCCACTTTATGCGCGGCAAGCTGAACGAATTCATGCTCAACGTATCAAAACCCATAGCCAATAGCAAAATGACCGCCAGGGGATCACTTGCCATTTCACCGCAAATACTCACTTCTACACCTGCGGCATGCCCGCCTTCAACCACTTTGAGCAGGGTACGCAGCAAGGCCGGGTGCAAGGGATCGTAAAGTGCTGCAACACGGGCATTGTTGCGATCGACTGCTAAAAGATATTGGGTTAAGTCATTGGTGCCGACGGAGAGGAAATTTACCCGCCTTGCCAATTCGCGCGCTTGGTAAACTGCAGCCGGAACTTCAATCATCACCCCTATTTGCGGTTTTTCAATGGCGCACCCTTCTTCCAGCAATTCACTGTAAGCTTGCTCGATCAGTAAGACGGCCTCATCCACTTCGTTTAAAGCAGTAACCATAGGCAGCATGATGCGTAAATTATTTAAATGTTCGTTGGCACGCATCATCGCCCTTACCTGTAATAAAAAAACATCCGGATGATCCAGGGTGACGCGGATACCGCGCCAACCAAGGTAAGGATTGTCTTCTTCAACCGGGAAATAAGAAAGCACCTTATCGCCACCTATGTCCAAGGTGCGCATGGTAACCGGATGCGGGGCAAATGCTTTGAGAATTTGGCGGTAAATGATGTATTGTTCATCTTCCGAAGGAAAACAATCGCGGCTCATGAAAGGTACTTCTGAACGATAAAGTCCAACGCCTTCTGCGCCAACGCTCATAGATAAACCAGCGTCCATGGCAAGTCCGGTATTGACCTGCAGGGATACGCGGTAATTATCCGTAGTTTCTGCAGGCTTGTCCCGTAAGCTGACTAAACTTTGATTTAATTCATCTTCTTCTTGCGCCAGTTTTTTATATTCGGCAAGCAAGGGTTTTGCCGGGGAGATAAACACATGACCGTAGTAACCATCCACAATGACAGCACGGCGCGATAATTGCTCGACATGAAGGCCACGCACCCCCATTACCGTCGGCACACCCATGGCACGCGCCAAAATGGCGACATGCGAATTGTTCGAACCTTTGGCGGCTACTACCCCGGCCAATTGTCCTTCAGGCACTTCTGCCAAAGCCGCTGCCGTGATTTCTTCACCTACCAAAATAGTGCGGCGCGGATAGACGATTTCCTCCTGTTGCGACGATTGCAGCTCAGCCAGCACACGGCGGCCGAGATCGTGAAAATCACTTGCCCGTTCACGCAAATATTCATCTTTCACGCTTTCAAACTGCAATACGTGTTTTTTTATCACGGCAGCCAGGGCGGCTTGTGCGCTGAGCTTTTCCGCTTTGATGACTTCAACTACCTCAGCGCCTAAGTTATCATCATCGAGCATGCGCAAATACACGTCGAATAAAGCATGCTCATTTTCGGCAACGCTTGTTTTCATGCGCCGGCTTAAGCGATGCATATTGTCGCGCGCGGCCTGCAGTGCCTGATAAAATACAGCGATTTCCTCAGCTGGATCATCCACGATAAGTCGCGGAACCGCATCGATATCGGCAGGAGGATAGACGACCAAAGCGGTACCGATGCCAACGCCTGGCACACTGCCAATACCAGTTAAAGCAATCTGCGTGACTTCAGGGCGCGCCAGCCCTACCGGGTGTGGTTGTGTTAATTGCATGAGTTCACCACTGGCTTCTGCATTGGCAATGACTCCACCCAATTGCGCCGCCAGTGTGATGAGAAATGCTTCTTCCGTGTCATCAAAAAAACGCAGCTCCGCTCTTTGTGCCACCAAAACTCCATACAATTTGCGGTGTTGAATGATGGGAACACCTAGGAATGCCTGGTAATTTTCTTCTCCCAACAGGGGATTTTGATAAAATTCAGGATGCGCCGGCGCATTGTCAATATTGATGGGTTCTTCACGGCGTCCTACCAGGCCAATTAATCCCCGGTCAAGCGTGACGCGCACCCTTTGCTCGGCTTTTTTATTTAAGCCATCAGTAGCAATCAATACATATTCCGCGTATTTATTATCAATGAGGAAAACAGAGACAGCTTCTGCGACGATGGCTTTTTTTACTCGCTGCACCAAAATACCGAGTGCATCCGATAAACGACTGGCTGTGGTTACGTCTTGTACTATGCGTTTTAATATCTTTAACATTTAACGACCATGATTGCCTCGTTTGCGGCGTAGCCCATAAGGATTACGCCGTCTTTTCAAGAAATATTCGAGTTCTTTTAAAGCCTGCATATAGACTTGTTTTTTAAAAAAAATAACTTGTTCCTGAGGCTCGTAGTAATCGATCCAGCGCCAGCTATCAAACTCTGGGGAATCACTTAAATCCAAACGGACTTTTTGTTCGCTGGCTACTAATCGTAACAAATACCATTTCTGCTTCTGGCCAATAACCAAAGGTTCGCTGCCGTGGCGCAAATATTGTTTGGGAAGGCGATATTTAAGCCAGCGCTTGGTAGAACCCAAGACTTCAATATCTTCACGTTCCAAGCCTATTTCTTCGCGCAACTCACGAAACATGGCTTCCAATGCGGTTTCACCGCTGGCCAATCCACCCTGAGGAAATTGCCAGGCATCGTGACCATGTCGTCTTCCCCAAAACACGCGGCCGGATTCATTGACTAGAATAATTCCAACATTTAACCGGTAGCCGGCACGATCAACTATCATGTTTACTGCTTACATTAACCATTAATACGCTGATTTTTTCATAAAATGCAAGACTTTGGCAAATAAACCTATAGCGCCACCTCTTCTAATAAATAGTTTAGTTTGTTTTGCCATTTCTTTGCTAAGATGCAAGCCTACGCAGAGGAACACGCCAGCATTCTGCATGATCATTTTTAGGCAAAGCAAACATGAAAAAAAAGATTTTAATTATCAATACAGGTGGAACCATCAGCAGCATTAAAACCGGCCATGGGTATGCGCCGATGCAAGGTTATGTAAAAAAAGCCTTGGAACGAATCCCCGCTTTCCTGCATAAAGACATGCCGCAATACGTCATTAAAGAATACACGCCGCTGCTTGACTCTTCGAACATGACCGTACGTGAATGGAACCGTATCGCCAAAGACATTGCACAAGAGTATGCCAATTTCGACGGCTTTGTTATTTTCCACGGTACCGACACCATGGCGTATACCGCCTCCGCCTTGTCTTTTATGCTGGAAAACTTGCATAAACCCGTTATTTTGACCGGATCACAAATACCTTTGTCAGAAATCCGCAATGATGCCATCGATAACGTCATTACTTCCTTGTGGTTGTGCGCGCATCAATCGCTTAAAGAAGTTTGCATTTATTTTAATCAAAGCTTGTTACGGGGAAACCGCTCGCAAAAAGTCAGTGCCCAGCGTTTCGCTGCGTTTGACTCCCCAAATTTCCCGCCGCTTGCTTCGATAGGAATTGATATCAAACTTCACGAAGACTTGTTGCTACCAGTACACAATAATCCATTCCGTCTACAAACCATAGAACCGCATTTTATAGCCAATTTCCGCTTATTCCCGGGTTTTGCCACCGAAGTATTAGCTTATATTTTGCAACAACCTTTGCGTGGTTTAATTCTGGAAACCTATGGGGCTGGCAACGCACAAAACAATGATCCGCGCTTTCTGCACTTGTTAAAAGAAGCCTGCGATCGCGGCGTCGTCATTGTAAATTGCACGCAATGCCAACACGGGCATGTTGAAATGAATCAATATGCGACCGGTTTTACTTTAAAGGAAGCCGGATTGATCAGCGGGCATGATATGACGCCGGAAGCTGCCCATTGCAAGCTTTTATATCTTTTGAGCAAAACTTCCGATATTAAGCAAATTAAACGGTTAATGGAGGCTAACCTATGCGGGGAATTAAGCCACTAGCTATGTACGTGCTTGGTGTTGGCTCTTTACTTCCTCTTCATTGTTTTCTTCTATGATGGATGAATTTGTCAAGCCTTGCACCACTTCCCCTTGCTGTTGCAGCGGTGGGATGGTTTCATTTTGTTCAACCGTTTTTTCCACCACCCCGCTCCCTGACTGCTGGGCATTTTTGTCAATGATCTTAGACTGTAGAGGGAGTTTTTCTCTGCGCCTCTCGTTTTCTTGCTTCTTTATCAGTTCAATGTGCTCCAGCGCATTATCCATACACTCGCCAAAGAAACCTATATGTTTGCGCTTCTGGGCACATTTATCTTGATTACCATGTTTTAAATTAGTAATGGCTTGCTGCACAATTTTATTGGTGATTACGTTATAGTTTTCACTTTCCTTGTCCAGAGTCTTCAAATGTTCCTTACAAGAATTAATTTCATTCTTTAAAATTTCTTCTTTTTCTTGCCTTATTTCCAGATTATTTGAAATAGCCGGGTTATTCAGGATTCTTTCCCAAAAACTAGTCTTTTTCAGGCGGACCACGTTTTGGGTATAGTAAGCAGCCCCGCTCAAAAGAAACATGCTCAAAGGGCTCTCTTTATCATAAGCAATATTGAGTAATTCTTCCGTTTCTAATTTTTTATGGATAAGCAGCATTAAATCCAATAAATCGCTTAAGGATTTTTCAGTCTCGCCGGTAGGGTGGGTATGCTTGGAACACAAACTGATGAGTTCTGTCTTGCAATCCGTTACCAGCGTGGATAATTTTTTATAACTTTCCTCATCATCTTTGCCCGCCACAAAATTGGTGATTTGATTGTGGAGCTCTTCTAATTTCTTACGTTTCGCTGCTGACAATTTAAGATCGCGCCCGCCCAAACCAACGGCCGAAAAAAAACCGTTCAGAAAAGACTGATCTTTTGCTTTTGAAGCTGCAATGGCTTCTGCAATTTCATCAATCAATAATTGTTTCATTAAATGAAGAAAAATACTCATAACACTACTCCTTTCCCGGCAATTTTTTTATCATAGCAGCATTTGTTAAGTCTGCAATTCATCAAGGAATTAAACATGAACCTTCATATTGTTGTTTTGGCGGCAGGTCAGGGAAAACGCATGCATTCAAAAACGCCAAAAGTATTGCATGAAATTGGCGGAAAACCGATGTTGCAGCGCGTAGTTGAAACCGCGCTTACCCTTAATCCTGAAAAAATCCATGTGATCATTGGGCATGAGGGTGAACAAATCCAACAAAAATTAAATGCATTACCCATCCATTGGGTGAAACAGGAACAGCAATTAGGAACCGGGCATGCCGTAATGCAGGCATTGCCTTTTATCCCGGCTGCAAGCCAAGTTTTAATTTTATCAGCCGATGTCCCTTTAATCCGTCAATCTACTCTGCAAGCGCTGGTGGCAGGCAATGTCAGGGAGCAAACTTCGTTAAGCTTATTGCTGGCAACCGTACCCGACCCTACCGGCCTTGGGCGCATCGTACGCAATGGCGGATACATACAAACCATCGTTGAAGAAAAAGATGCGACCCCCGTGGAGCGCGATATTCAGGAAATTTACAGTGGCATTTGCTGCACGAATGCTTCCCTGTTACAACGCTGGCTGCCGCGATTAAATAATGATAATGCGCAGGGCGAATATTATTTAACGGAAATTATTCAAATGGCAGTAAGCGATGGCGTGCACATTGCTTCACAGGAAACTGCTGATTTTCGCGAAATCTGCGGCGTGAACAATCGCTTGCAGTTACAGCAATTGGAGCGCGTATATCAGTCATGGCTCGCAGAAGATTTAATGTTACAAGGGGTAACGCTGGCTGATGCAGCCCGCATCGATATCCGTGGCGAATTGCATTGTGGCATGGATGTATTTATTGACGTCAACACCGTATTTGCGGGCCGGGTCACCTTGGGCAATAACTGTAAAATTGCCCCCAATTGCATTTTGAATAATGTAACCTTAGGGGATAATTGCGAGATATTGGCCAACAGTATTCTTGAAGATTGCATCATAGGGGATGGTTGCCATATAGGCCCTTTTGCACGCTTAAGGCCAGGAACGCAGCTTGGCGTCCAGTGCAAAATCGGCAACTTCGTTGAAACCAAAAATGCGGTTTTCGCTGCCAACAGCAAAGCCAGCCATTTAAGTTATCTGGGCGATGTCAGCATAGGCAAAAACGTCAACATCGGCGCGGGAACCATCACTTGTAATTATGATGGCGCAAATAAACATCATACCATCATTGAAGATGGCGTTTTTGTGGGCTCGGATACCCAATTGATAGCCCCTGTCACCATAGGTGAAAATGCGACAATCGGCGCTGGCAGCACCATCCGGAAAAATGTTCCGCCGGGGGAGTTAACCCTGACTGAAGCCAAACAAAAAACCGTGTATGGCTGGGCCAGGCCTAAAAAGCGGGAAACTTGAGCATAAGCCGACGAAGAGCGGCTTATGCTCAAACAGTTATTCAATAGTCTTATACTTATATTCACATAGATCGCGGATAATGCATGCAGGGCAATGCGGCTTTTTGGCAACACAAACGTAGCGCCCGTGCAGCACCAGCCAATGGTGGGCATTTACTAAAAATTCCTTGTCTACGTGTCGCAACAAAGCTTTCTCTACAGCCAGGGGAGTTTTTCCTTTGGCTATGCCAGTACGGTTGGAAACACGGAATACATGCGTATCCACAGGAATTACCGGCTGACCATATAGCGTATTTAAAATGACATTTGCCGTTTTACGCCCTACTCCCGGCAAGGCTTCCAATTCTTCACGCGTTTGCGGAACCTCGCCGTCGTATTTGCTCAATAGCAACCCACATGTTTTTATGATGTTAGCAGCCTTGCTATTATATAAGCCGATGGATTTGACATACTCTTTAAGACCTTCTTCACCCAAAGCCAATATAGCTTTCGGCGTATTGGCGACTGCGTATAATTTGGCAGTCGCTTTATTTACCCCGGAGTCCGTAGCTTGTGCTGATAAAATAACGGCAATTAATAATTCAAATGGGGTTTTATAGCAAAGCTCGGTAGTAGGATGCAGATTTTCGGCGCGAAACCGCTCAAAGATTTCCCGTCTTTTTTCTTTATTCATGCTGATATCATCCCGCTTGTGCCTTTCTTGCCAAGGCTTGCAGAATGAATTCTTTTTTAGCCTGCAAATCTTGTTCCTTATCGGCAGCCTGCCGGGCGAGGCGTTTTTTGTCGCGGTAAGCTTGCTGTTTTTCATGCTCTTCACGCAACAGGCGAACTTGCCGTGCATGATGGCGCTCACGTGCAATTTCCGGGTTATAGGCAGGTTCCGGCAACGGCAATAGGTCAATGCAGTCCACAGGACAGGGTTCCACACACAAGCCACAGCCCGTGCATTCATGGGATAAAACCGCATGCAGCAGCTTGCCGCTGCCTATGATCGCATCCACAGGGCACGCGTTAATGCATTTCGTGCAACCAATGCACTCATCCTCACGTATCCTCGCCACTGAAGGCTGTCTGGTATTTGCATCCATGTCGGCCATATAGGGAGAAGCATCCACACGCAACAATTGCCCCAAAGCCTGCAATGTATTCACGCCACCCGGCGGGCACCGGTTAATCGAAGCATGTCCGCGTGCCAGGGCTTCAGCATAAGGTAAACAACCGGCATAACTGCATTCGCCGCATTGTGTTTGTGGCAATAAAGCATCGATATCTTTTACATCAACCATCAGCTTGCCTTCCCCGCCTCAAGCATTGCTGCAATTTTATCTTTTTCAACCCGCACCATGAGCGGCACAAAACTATTGATTTTATGGTTTGTTAACGGCTCATCAATACTGTCCCAGGTTAATGGTTCACAATTTAAAAATTGTTCAGCAGAGGCTGCCATCTGCGGCAGCACGGGTTTTAAGTAGGTAATGAGGATGCGGAATAAATTAAGCCCCATCGTACAGACTGCTTGCACATCTGCCAGGCGCTCAGGCTCCTTGGCCAAAACCCATGGCTTTTCAGCATCGATGTATTGGTTAACGCGTCCTGCCAAATCCATGATTAAACGGATGGCTTGTGCATAATCACGATCCACGAATGCTTGAATAACCTGGCGCCGCTCTGCCAAGAGTTCAGCATAAAGCGCAGGTTCGCTTATGCTATCGGCTAATTGATTAGCAAATTTTTTATTGATAAATCCGGCACAACGGCTGGCTATGTTGACGACTTTACCCACCAAGTCTGCATTAACCCGATTGGTAAAATCTTCAAAATTCAAATCCAAATCATCCACCCGCCCATTTAATTTGGCAGCAAAATAATAGCGCAAATATTCGGGGTTTAGGTGGGCAAGATAAGTGCGGGCTTCAATGAAAGTGCCGCGGGATTTTGACATTTTTTGCCCATCCACCGTCAAAAAGCCATGGGTAAATACAGCAGTCGGTAAACGATGCCCGCTGCCTGCCAACAAAGCCGGCCAAAACAAGGCATGGAAATAAACAATGTCTTTACCGACGAAATGATAAAGTTCAGTGCCTGCATCCTTGTCCCAAAACTCTGCAAAAGATACACCGTGCGTATCGCAATATTTTTTAAAACTGGCCATATAGCCGATGGGCGCATCCAGCCAAACATAGAAATATTTATCTTTTGCATCGGGAATGGGGAAACCAAAATAAGGCGCATCGCGCGAAATATCCCATTGTTTCAAGCCGGCTGCAAACCATTCATCCAGTTTGTTTGCCACTTCTTCCTGCAAATGCCCCTGGTGCGTCCATTCTTTAAGCAACGCTTCATAGCGGGGTAAATCAAAAAAATAATGCTCTGATTCTTTCTCGATAGGCTTCGCCCCTGAAATCGCAGAAAGCGGATTTAAAAGATCAATAGGTGCATAAGTTGCGCCACAAGCTTCACAATTATCCCCATATTGATCTGAGGCGCCGCATTTCGGACACGTGCCTTTCACATAACGATCCGGCAAAAACATTTCTTTAACCGGATCGTAAGCCTGGCGAATGACTTTTTTTATGATATCGCCGCGCGCTTGCAACTTGTGATAAATCTCGCTTGCCAGCTCCTGGTTTTCTCTGGAATGAGTAGTATGGTAACAATCGTATGCAATGCTGAACTGAGCAAAATCGCGTTCATGGCTTTGTTTCATTTCCAGAGTTAAGGCTTCCGGCGTCATGCCAAGTTGTTCCGCCTTTAGCATAATGGGGGTTCCGTGTGCATCATCACCGCACACGCTCACGCATTGATGGCCAAGCATCTTGTGCGTCCGTACCCAAATGTCGGTTTGTATGTGCTCAACCAAATGCCCCAAATGCAAATGCCCATTGGCATAAGGCAGCGCACTGGTTACCAGCATTTTACGCCGTGTTGTCATAACTCTCATCCACGCAGTGAAAATGCGGAATTATAACGCATCTATGAAGGGATTGCTGCATATACGTTATAATGCTTGCCATGCCCAGTCCGTATCTAGTTGAGACATATCATGAACAAACCACGTTTAATAATCGGTATTAGCGGTTCTTCAGGAATCATTTACGGGATCCGCATGCTTGAAGTGTTGCGTTCCATGCCTGTTGAAACGCATCTGGTGATCACCAAGGCCGGCCAAATGACACGTGCCTATGAAACCTCACTGAGTGCAAACGAGCTTAAAGCCTTGGCTGACGTCTATCATCCATGCAGCGACATTGCTGCCACAATAGCCAGTGGCTCCTATAAAACCATGGGAATGATCATTGCGCCCTGCTCCATGAAAACCTTAGGAGAAATCGCGCATGGCATTACCGGCAATTTATTGACTCGTGCAGCCGACGTGGTGTTAAAAGAACGCCGCCGGCTGGTCATTCTGCCGCGCGAGGCACCCTTGCATCTTATGCACCTACAAAACATGGCCACCATTACCCAAATGGGCGGCATTATCTTTCCACCCGTGCCTGCTTTTTATCATAAGCCGCAAAGCATTGAAGATTTGGTGAATGACACGGTAGGACGGGTTTTGAATTTATTTGATTTGGAAAATGATTTGGCAAAACCATGGGGAGAATAAAAACGCGGCAAAGCCGCGTTTAAACCGTTATTACTGCGAATTGTTCATATTCATGCTGATATCATGCTTTGGTTGCTGCTCTTGTGATTGCTGCTCTTTGGATACTTGAAACATAGCCACACCTGTTCTCAGTATTGATTGCAACTGTATCGCTTCCTCGACTGGCTGTTTTTCAACTTGCTGCACAAGAGTTTGTGTATCTTCTTTTGGTTCTTGCTGTTGCTGCACTACGACTTTAGGGCTTGGTTGTTTCGCATTTACGTTACTAGATTCTTCTAGGGCAATAACTTCTTCCGTTTGTGTTACCACAAGAGGCACTGGTTTCACCGGACTGGATGGTTCTTCTACAACAGGTTGTTTAACCTCTTCTTCCTCTTCCTCGCTTTCTTCATTTGCCTGAATGTCTAAGAGCGGGGTTGCCTGGTTGTGCAAGCCATTAGCCTTCACGCTGCGGTCTTCTAAGATAATAGAATTACTGGGATGGGAATCCTCGCTTGTGCTTGTGGCACTGGCTCTAGCGGCAATCATTTGGATGCCTTTAACAATCAAAGCCACCGCCCCGATGAAGAGCAAACTGGCTGCCAGAGTAACTGTAGCCGCGGCAACCGCTACAAGTGCTGCGGCAACTGGAACAGCAGCAGCGCCCAAAGCCCCGAATCCAAAAGCAAGAGCCTGAATGGCAGTTGCTAGAGGTCCAAAAGGTGCCAGTCCGGCAATCAAGCCTACTGCTAAAGCCAATAAGCCTGCTGCAAACAACGGCCAATATTTTCTAAAAAACATAATTTGCTCCTGGGGTTAAGAAACTCGTGGATTATATCAACGCCTTGTTAATTTGTGAAACAAGTCTACATAAAAACATAAGAATTCTGTTAAGAATACTTGGCAATGGCGAAGGCAAAGCTAGTCCTCCCCATCACCCGCCCATGCTTTTGCGCCACCGGCAAGCCACAATCTACACCCTATTTCAATCAGACTGCAACAGTTTTCGCGCCACTTAGTACCGAAGCTCCCGGGGGCTGCATTTAACCCATGATGTTTTTCACTTTTGTATACAGAATGAGCTATGCCATGAAGCAAGCCAAGAGTTACTTCCAGGTTGCGGGAAAGGCTTAGGTATTGTTAAAATGCTGCGCAATAAAATTGTTTTGGAAATCCATGAGGCAGAAAATTTTTCCCGTAGTATTAGCTGGCGGCTCCGGTACGCGTCTATGGCCTTTATCAAGAAAAAATTTTCCTAAACAGTTTTTGCGCTTGCAAAGCGATGCTACTTTGCTGCAACAAACCGTGCAACGCGTCATGAAACTGCCGCATACAGAGCTGATCATTATCAGCAACGAAGCCCACTATTTTCTTTGTCAGGAACAATTGGCAGATTTTAGCCCCACTTATCTGCTCGAACCCTGCGCCCGCAATACAGCACCGGCTATCGCTGCAGCCGCGCATTATATCACAGGAAAAGCCGGTGCTGATGCACTCATGCTCATCCTGCCTTCCGATCATTGGCTGGCGGATGACGCTGCCTGGGCCGCCGTCATGCAACAAGGTCTTAAGGTTGCAGAAAATGAAGCATTGGTTACCTTCGGAATAAAACCTAACGCTGCAAAGACAGGATATGGTTATATTGAAGCAGGGAAATCCTTCAGCGATGAAGTATACAAAGTACAAAGTTTTCGTGAAAAGCCCGATGTAAAAACGGCTGAGGAATTCATAGCCCATGGCCGTTATTACTGGAACAGCGGGATGTTTGCCTGCCGTGCTGACGCATACCTTAATGAGCTGGAAAAATTCGCCCCCGATATTTATGCCGCCAGTAAAAATGCCGTCAAACAAGGGCTTGAGCATCATAATTACTTGCGCTTAAACCTGGATGCCTTTTCACAATGCCGCAGCGAATCCATTGACTATGCAGTTATGGAAAAGACCAGCAATGCGATGCTCATCCCTACTGACATCCCCTGGAGCGATTTGGGCTGCTGGTCTGCTGTGGCCGAAGCCACTCCTGCCGATGCTAACGGCAATACCCTTTATGGCAAAGTGATTGCACAAGACAGCCGTGACTGCCTCATCAGCAGTGAAGACACGTTAGTGACTACTTTGGGCATCCGCGATCAAATCATTGTAGCAACTTCCGATGCAGTGCTGGTAGCCGACAAACGCTATTCCCAACAAGTTAAGGATTTAGTCCATGCTCTGGCCAAGGAGCATGAACAACTAGCCGATGAACATGTCCGGGTTTTTCGTCCCTGGGGTTATTATGAAATATTGGCGCAGGGGGAAACATTCAAAGTCAAACGCTTGATGATTAAACCGGGAGCGAAATTATCCCTACAAATGCACCAGCATCGCGCTGAACATTGGGTAGTGGTGAGCGGCAAGGCAGAAGTGGTGAATGATGAACGCATTCTCAATCTTTCGGTCAATCAATCGACTTACATCCCGAAAAAAACACGGCATCGGCTGAGCAACCCAGATATTGAACCTCTTTATGTTATTGAAGTGCAAAGCGGCGATTACCTCGGGGAAGATGACATCATACGTTTTGATGATGTGTATCAACGCGAAACCATAAAAACATAGTGAATCCCTTCCCTATAATGCAGCAAAAGTGCGCCTAATAATTAACAAATTATGTTTGCGTGCCATACCTTAGGCAACAAGTCAACCCACCTATCAAGTCAATAATTTTACACTAAAATTAGTTTATCGGTTGAAATTATAATTAATATGCAAATATTTTTCCCATTGCTTTGGGGTAGCAATTCATGTATTTTATATATGACAGAAAAAAATACACTTTGTTCTTTTTTGAGAATAACTAACATTAACCAATTAACGGGCAATATCATGACGACCAGCAGCATACTAGAAAGTACATCCTACGGGGCACTCAATGCAAATGCGCAAGCTGCTGTACGCCGTCTTTTCGAGCAATTGGAAAGAGGGGAAAAACTTGATTTTGCAATGAAAGATGTATTCCACAAACGAAATGAGCTACGCGGCTCAATAGACATTTACGAAAGCCGGGTCAATCGTTTAAACCCTGCTATTTTTCCTTACCTAAGCGATGCAAAACGCAAAGCGTTAGAACAGGATCTTAATTTTGCTTTTTATCTTTTCTCCGCGCAGTTTTTTTTGGATGAAGCCGAACACCGCCGCCAAAATCATGCCAGCCACTACGCACGCATCAAGCTTTGTGCGGATTTGCTCTTTAAGCTGCGGGCCGCGAAAGAGAAAAAAAACCCGGAAACCATTTTGCAAGAAGCGGCTGATGGTGACAAATTATTAAAATATTTAGGCCTCACACACATCGCCCCTGTTATCGTCGCGCAAGTGAATGATTTACTCAATACCAAAAATCCCAAGGCACAATGGGAAGCAACGCTTAAGGAAAATCTCGAAGATTTGAGCAATGCCGGCACCAAAGATACGAAAGACGCCATGCGTGCCGTGAATGAGCGCCGCCTCTATTGGGTGTGGGGCGGGACTTTCCTTTGGACCGTGCTTGATTTATTGCCGGCAAATTTTGCCAACAAGCTGCAGACTGAAGAAGTATTGACAAAAATTTCGCCCATCACAGGCTATATGAGCTGGCTTTTATACTACACCCGCTTTGGCATTGAACTGGGGTTGCTGCTGAAACACACCATCAAAGGCCCCTGGATGAGTGACGCAGAACAAAAAATGAGTGTTAATGAGTTATTTAAAACGCAGTGGGAACAACGCAAATTTGCCCTGCTCAACGATTCAATCTGGGCTACTGTAAATTTAGTGACTTTTTTCTGGCTGACCGGCAAAGGCATGGCGGGTTATGCCGGCAATGTGCTCACTGCAGGTTTATTATTAGTCGATGCAGCCTTGGTTTCCTGGAGCTTTTACGAAGAAAGCACGCGGCATAACGCCAATATATTACGCTACCAACGCGATATAGTGGCAATCGAGAAAAAACTAAAAAATGAAGCATTCACCAATGAACATGCCGCTCTTCAAGAACAACTTAACCAATTAAAAGCTGATAAAAAAGCATGCGAATTTAATTGGAAATATGAAAAAATAAAACTTGCCACGGGTTTGACTTATTCTGTGGCTTTATTGGCTGCGTTTATCGTCTTTGCTGCTTTCCTGTTTCCTCCCACCGCGATCGCTGCTTCCACTGCTTTAATTTTTGCCATAGTTGGGGCTGCCCTTTGTTTCAGCCTTAATGTCATCAGTGCTGCCATCACCAGTTCCTGCGACATTGCCAAGGCATGGGAACTTAGCAAGCCGCCGACTGACAAAGAATTTGCAGACATCATGCAGAAATTTAAGGAGGGTGACGAGGATTGTAAAAAACTCATCTACCTGGAGCTCAAGGAAAGGCGGGCAGAAACGGAATATCAAGCCCGCGTGGTTCGCTATCAAACCTTGCAATTGATACGTGCAATCTTCATTGATGCACTCATCCCGCCCCTGGTATTTGTTTCATTCACCTTTCTGCCATTGGGGGGAGGAATTGCTGTATTGGCCTTGGGGTTAGCGTTGGCAATTGCCTCACAGCTCATCCTCAAGCAATTTCAACCCAAGGAAGCTGAATTTCCTGAGTTTAATCAAGAAGAATATGAAGTCTTTGCACAGCATAAAACCTGGGATTCGCTGCAAACCAGAGAAAAACCCTCTTATTCTGCTAAGTTTTTTGATGGCCGCAAAAAAAATGACGAGGAAGAGCCGCCACTGCCTAGCGAATTAGGCTATCAGCAAAATTAAACCAGGATTTACTCTAAGAATAACTACGGCCGGATGCATTCAGCATCCGGTTCTGGCACTATACCTTGGCCTCAAGGCTGAATTTAACGCTCCCAGCTATGGCTTGCCGACTGCCCGGGCGCTGAGAATACTTTGACCACTATGCGTTCAATACGGTGGCGTTCTAACTCTGCCGTATCTTTAATCAACTCATTAATAAACCAGCGTGATAATTCTTCCACGGTGATATTGGCTAAAGGCATTAGCGTGACGTCTTCTTTAAGAAAAGGAATTTTTTTATGATTGAAGGTAAAATAATAATATTCATCATCTTCAGCATACTGTAAAAAAGGCGAGAATTGCGGCATCAGAAAAGTCTGGTTGAGTTGGCGGCAGAGTTCATGGATGCGTTTTTTATAATAACGGTAATCAAACGTCATGCCATTATCTTCAACCCAAGTGGTTAGTGCCAGATAAACCCCATACATATGCCCATGCAAGGGTTCGCGCTCGGTAGCTGAAAAAATGGTAGTATGGCCTGCAGAAAATTTCATGGATTCTTTCTGCAATTCCACGGTGGTTAAATATTTCCCCATCACAAACTCGCTCGTTTATCGTGCAATTGAAATCCGTGCAAATCCATATCCATGTTTTTTGTTAATGCCATCACTTTAAACAATTCCCCCATTTCACTTTCCTGCAATAATTGTTTGGCTGCTTGCTGGGCTTTAAAGCGCGCACGCTCATCAGGAATAGAAGCAAGCAAGCTTAACAAACCGTTAGCCAGTAAAAAAGATGCCTGATTAGTATAGCCTGCCACGTGAAAGCCTGCTGCATACGCAGCTTCTGCTACATGGGTAAAATCCACATGCGCCGTGATGTCTTCCTCGCCCGGATGTGCCAATGGGTTGGCATGCGCTTGGTGCCGGTAATGGCACATTAAAGTCCCTTGCCTACGCTCGCGGTGGTAATATTCATGCTGTGGAAAACCATAATCCAAAATGAAAAAAGCGCCGGCAGCAAGCATAGCTGAGCAATGGCAAAACCAAGCGTCTAAAAATAAATTCGCCTCCGATTGATAAGGATACAGGCCAGGCGGCAAAACAGCACGGGCACGCGCCAACAAACGCTCATTTTCACAAGGCTTATAAATCTCAGCAAGCCTGCCTTCTGCATCAAGGCGAATATAACTTTCCAATAGCCCGTCTGCAGTTTGCATGAAACGGTGCACAGGCATGGCGTCCAATACTTCATTGGCAATGATCACGCCTGTAAACGGTTTGTGCGGCCATTGCGACAACCACTCCACCCTGGAAGCCAGATGCGGAATTTCGGTATGGATCAATGTTTCCTGCCGTTGGCGCAGCGTACCGCTTACCTCCAAAATATAATAAGCTTCAGGCAAACTGTTTAAGTGCTGCAAATGCTTTAAAATATCCACGCATAAACGCCCGGATCCTGCTCCAAACTCAAATAAGACAGGAGTATCTAAGGTATCCAGCACTTGCTGGCATTGGTTCGCCAGTGTTTGTCCGAATAACGGCGTTAATTCAGGCGCGGTTATAAAATCTCCCGCTACGCCAAATTTTTGCAGTCCGGAACTGTAATAACCTTGCCCTGGTGCATATAATGCGTATTGCATGAATTCAACAAAAGGTATTTCGCCCTGCTGGCGTAGACGTTGGCAAAGAGATTCGAGCAAATTCATAATTGTTATCTAAAATAAAAACAATAATTGGTTTTAATTAACACAATTGAGGGAGAGAACCATACCTTGAATCCGCTAAATACACAAGCGCCCGTCGCTTTAATCACGGGTAGCGCGCGGCGAATTGGAGCCACCATTGCTGAATATTTGCATGGTGCAGGTTATCAAGTAGTGATTCATTACCGGCATGCAAAAGAGGACGCTTGTGCACTAACACAACGGTTAAATCAAGCACGGTTAAATAGTGCGTTTGCATTATGTGGCGATTTAACCCATCCGGGTGTATGCGAGAAACTAGTGCAAGAAACCATTGCATGGGCAAAACGGCTGGATTTATTAGTAAACAATGCATCTTTGTTTCTGCGCACAGATATTACCAAACCTGACGAACAAGACTGGCACAACTTGTTTATGGCCAATGTGCACGCTCCATTTTGGCTTAGTAAAAGTGCATACCCTTATCTTGCAGAGCAAAAAGGCTGCATCATCAACATTACGGATTTGCATGCGACAAAACCTTTAAAAGACTATGCAATCTATTGCCAAAGCAAGGCCGCTTTTGCCATGCAAACTAAAGTTTTGGCACGTGAGTTTGCGCCGAATGTACGCGTTAATGCTGTAGCACCGGGTGCTATTGCTTGGCCGGAAGGCGAGAATCAACTGTCTAAAGCCATACAAGAAAAAATCATCGCGCAAACGCCGCTAAAAAAACATGGAGAACCTCTCTATATTGCCCAAGCATTACTCGCACTGGCGCAAAATCCTTTTGTGACCGGTGAAACCTTGCACGTAGATGGCGGCCGGCATTTGCTGTAATTTTTAAGTAATGGAGTTTTTATGGAAAAACAATTTTTAAGCCCGCTGGAATTATTAAACATTGCTACTCAACATGCTTATTGCGCTGAATATTTGCTAAAAAGCAACGGCGAAATTCCCATTGATGAACAATTAAGCGTGGATGCATTATTGCCTGTGATTTCCCTAATCCATATTGCTTTTGAGTTAACTCTGAAAGCTTATTTAATGCACGATCACCGCAATGGCAAGCAATTTAAAAACCTAGAGGAATTACTTGAGCTTAACCAACATCTGGGTCTTTCCAAACAAGAAAAGCAGCTGCTCACGCTGCTTGCCCGTCAACAAGCATTCCGCAAAGGTTCAGATTACCAATTGTGGGAAAATCGCCAGCAGCTGCATGTATTTTGCGAACAACTCATGAGCTTGTACGTACGCCTGCAGGAATTGATGCCGCTTGAACTGCAAAGCGATTATAACAGTTAATATGCCGCAACTCTTCCACATTCGAATATCCGAATTTCAACCTTAACTACAATGTGAAATGATCCACTCCGCAACTGAAAATTGATCCATTTTTAACGACGATGTTTTATCCAAGAGACAGGAGCAATTATCAAAAAATAGAGGATATAACTACACATGCACTATGATAATGCCTAAGAAGGGCAAGCTATCATGAAGGTATTTTTTATAATTATATTTGCTGGATACTCTAATTGTTTTGCAGCAAATGAAATTTGGTTGCAAGATACTGATTGTAAAATTCTCAGCGGCGATGGCTATTCAGTGAAAGTAGCTAAGGGATCGCTCATCACGTCTATATGCAAAAAAGAAAATATTGTAATAACTTGTTCCAATACTTCAAGCGACGGCACTATGTATAATAAAAAGCCTTCGGCAATTAATAATTATATTGATAATGATTTTGTGTTTTGGAAGCCACTTCTTTTGCAGGGGTGGTTCTGCTTAATTTAAGAAATAAACGATATTTGGCTACAGGTACTTATTTTATTGGAGGAAAGCTTTTAAATAAATATTGTGTTGGTGAAATTAAAATTAGAAAAATATTGCGAAAAAACATTAGCTCTTTTCGAGCGTATTGATATCACTGGGTAACTCTTGTTATTTGCACCCCCAACTCTAAACAACCATCGGAATAAGTTTGTAGCTGACAAATGATAAGAGCCCTGATTGTGCATAAGTTGACTCCATTTTTGCCTAATAACAAAATTCTACGGCGTTTATTTGTTTGATACAGTCCATAAAGGTAAGCAAGCTTCCTTACGTACCGTTTGCCGAATAGATTAGAACGCATTGGTGATGGCAGGCTAAAATCAAAACGCCCGCCTGCACACGTAGGCAAATCATCCGCTTTAACGGCATGGAGGGAGCCAGCCTGTATTGACTACTGCAACCATAAAAAAAGACTGCTTTATTCAAGCAACCACTTTGTCGCCCAGTGGTTTCGCCATTCCTTGTTTAAACTGCCCCCAGGTCAAAACGCGGGCAATTTGCTGATTGGGGCTTAAATATAAAATCCCGCTTTTTTCGTTAACACCTAAAGCAGGGAACAAGAGTAATTGATTTAATTGGGTGGCTAAAGCATAACTATCCATGCCTAGGGCATATAAACGATTGTAGCTGTTAAACTGTTCCGGCCAGTTTTTATTCCCTGAATGGTGTGTAAAAACCCAAGGCATATCACAAAAAATGATCCCGTTTAAATCCCTATCTTTTAATGCATTGATACTGCCGGCATAAACGCTTGAAGTCGAATAAACCGGCACATCTCCTGCATAGTAATATTTTAACAGGGGCATAATTTGCCGGGCCTTGCTAGGATAAGCCAGGAGAAAAATCATATCAAAATCCTGCCTGCGCATGGGCACTCCTTCAAGGTTGCGCCCGAATAAACGCTGCAAATTTTTTTTCCGCGCCTCTCCCTGGGTAATGCGTAGAAATTCACGAACCGAATTGTCTAAATCTTCCTTCGGCTGGTAATGCCAGGCATCCACCACGCGCCCACCGCTAGCTCGCCATTGGTTCATGAAAGCCAAGGATACTTCATCACCCCAAGTTCCTGCAGGGGCGATGATTAAAGCCCGGCTGTGGCCTTGTTTTCGGGCTTTAACTGCCACTTGTTTAGCTTCATTACTGGGAGAAAGTCCGAATTGATACACGTTATTTTTAGCGGATCCATTGTAATCATTCAGCAATAAAGTAGGGACCGGATGCTCAAGCCCCCCTACTATTGCCACATCTGCCTTGGTCAAAGGGCCGACGATGTAATCTGCTCCTTCATCCACCGCTTGTTCATAAAGCATCGTTATGTTTGCAGAATGGGTGTTATAAACTTTTATTTTTGTATTCTGTTCCTTCCCTGCCGCGTGAGCTGCCATGAACCCATCCCGAATTGCGTTTCCAGGACCTGCCAAGGGACCCGTGGTCGGCAGCAACAATGCAACTTGTCTTGGCGATGCAAGCAAACGCTCTTCACTACGATGTAGGGGAAAAATCCTATTGGCAGGGTGCTCTGGGTATTGCACTTGCCAATGCCTTATGTCAGCGGCCATAATCTGCGGATCACGGTAATTTTTGCGTGAAATCAATGCCAGCTGCATCCACCCTTTTAATTCGGAACCATCCGCAGTTTCTATAGCCAATGTGTTAAGCTCAGCTACAGGCAATGTCGTCAACGTCAGCCATAATGCACGCAAATTATTAGCCTGCGATTTTACATCAGGAAGTAATTGGCCGAGCTTGATGCGTTCTGCTACCGATTCCACGGCATTGCCACTGGATTGATAAGCTTGGGCCAATACATCGTGAAATTGTGCCTGATAATAGACAGGTAGTGAATTTACCGTGCTTACTGCCGCCAAACGGCGAATTGCCGAGCGTGGCTCATCTTTCGCCAAATCTATTTTCGCCAGTAATATGTTCCTTTCACGCTGTGATGAGGGCGTTGTGTCGTGCATTCGTGCTAGAATTGCATTCGCCTGCTTTAACTGACCATCATGAATTAAACGGCCTGCGGCCATTAAATAATAGGATTGCTGTTCATCTCCTGCATGATTTTTGCCCAAAGCAAGATATGCGTCAGCAGGCAGTGTGTAGGGGTTGGCTATTGCCTGGGTTTCTTGAAGAGTTTCCTGCGGCGGGTTACTGTTTGATACCTGCGTGCAATTTGCCAACGCAAGCACACAAACCAATATAATCAACTTAAATGAGGGAATATTTGACCGCATGAAACTTCCAAGGCTAGTTGAATATTTACAAGAACCACAGGTGACATGGCTTACCATGCAAAATACGGGCTCATAAATAAAAAATAGAGAGGATAAACCATGACCGCCAGTTCAGCAACCACTCCAGGAACTCTCTATGTGGTGGCCACTCCCATCGGAAACCGCGACGACATCAGTGTACATGCCCTGCATGTTTTGCAAGCAGTTGATGCCATTTTGGCTGAAGACACCCGCCATTCCCAACCATTGCTGGCTACCCTGGGCATTAAAAAACCCTTGATTTCCATGCACGCACACAATGAGACTAAAAAATGCGAAGGCATTGTTGCTGAATTACTTGCCGGCAGAACATTTGCCCTCATTAGCGATGCAGGCACTCCCTTAATTAGCGATCCAGGGTTTCCTTTAGTGCGCTTGGCACGGGAAAAACAAATTGCCGTGGTTCCAATTCCTGGAGCCTGCGCATTAATTGCGGCACTCTCAGCTGCTGGCGTCCCCTGCGACACGTTTACTTTTGCAGGATTCTTGCCCGCAAAACAAACAGCAAGGCTTGCGCGTCTGGCGGCTTTAAGCAAGCTTACGCATACATTGGTTTTTTATGAATCAACGCATCGCATTAAAGACAGTGTTGCCGATCTCATGCAAGTACTTGGAGCATCTTGTGAATTGGTTTTAGCGAAAGAATTAACCAAAACATTTGAAACCTTTGTCACAGGAAGCTGCGAGCAAATCTTACGCTGGTTAACCGAAAATCCTGCCCATTGCAAAGGTGAATTTGTCTTGATTGTTCCGCCTCGTGCAACAATAGAAAATATGGAAGTACAGCACCACGTTTTACGGATACTGCTTGCAGAAGTCCCGCTTAAACAAGCAGTCAAGTTGGCATGTGAAATCACCAATGGCAATAAAAATGAGCTCTATAAAATAGCCCTGCAGTGGTCACGTACTCCCTAACCATTCCTATACTTAAATTAGCAGAAATAAAGCCAAGGATAGGCATATGCTTTTAGTGAAAAACCAACTTAAGCAAGCTATGGCAAGTAAAAATACAGTTTCTTTCATCTATAAGGGCAAGCCACGCACTGTAGAACCGTATCATTACGGACAGTTAGGGGGGAAAGAGCAATTGCATTGCTATCAAATTCGTGGGGAAAGTAATTCCCGCGTGCCGGAATGGAAGAATTTTATGCTTGCTAAAATTCAGCAATTAACCGTAAATTTTCAGGAGCATTTTACCATCCGCAACAGTTATAAGCCCAGCAACTCACACTACACAACCATTACGCAGGCTGTGCACACATCTCATGAAGGCTAGGCTCTGTTGGGTCAAGTGAACCTAGCCCCGACCTTATAAAGAAAGCACGGGTTGCGACTCAGCTTCCCCTGTTTTTATCAAGTTCAAATACCCTTTACTGCATTCGTAAGCAATATAAACCGCGGTAAATATCAAGGCAACTTGCCAGGATATAGCCAATAAAGACATGATAAACAAAGGCATGGCAGTATTTTTAACCATGCTCCATAAAAATTCATCGCGCGCCTCAGCGACCTCGGCTTCCATTTTATTTTTTTGCGCTGCCGTCAAATCGACCTGCTGCGCTTTCAGCACTTTTTCTTGATAAGAACCATATAAATCCGCCGACAGATACATGGAAATCGCCAGAGTGCATACGAGAAAACAAACTGGCGTAGCAGCGGGAATTGCAAGAAGCAAGGAAGCAGAAAAACCACTCATTAGTAAAATTGCAGCAACAATATTAAAGTTAAAGCTCGCCTGCTGCGCCTGCCAACTGATTTCCAATTGGGCGGCTTGTTCCTTTACCATAATGCAATATGCTTCATCGTCACTGTTTTCTTCAATTTCCAGGCGATATTGTTCTTTTTTAGTCAAATAATCCTGTTCGGCCAGATGACGGCGGTAAGCCAGCAAAGCAACATCAAAAAATAAAAACCCTGCTGTAAGCCAATTGGCTACAGGAGCTGAAATATTAAAATAACCGGCAAAATTGGATGTCAAATTAACCATGGCCCATACAGAATCATTAAGAAAAACAGCATGCCGTTTTTTTAACTCATCTTGAAAGCGCGCCAATAGTCCGCGTTTTTCTGCTTCTGCCGGAATAAACACGTGCTTGCACATCATCGCGGCATTAATGACAAAACGTGCCACAAACAAACCTACGCTTAGTACGTTAAACACTGGGTTGGCTTTATTTAAACGAGAGAGCATGCCATCGACATCGGTATGTCCACCGAAAAAAGCATCCCACTTATCAAACCATTCCATGCTGCGGGCAAAGTTAATCGTTTGCGCAACCGTAATTCGCGAAAAAGTAATCTGTAAACGGGTGATGTTGCTGAATGCAACCCAATCTCTTATTTTTGAAATGTGCAAAGGGGTACTTATTAACTCGGATAAATCGCTGCCGATTTTTTTCTTGAATTCTTTAAAAAATTCTTCCTCAACGACATGTGGTGGCGAATTTTCTCCGCTCAAATATTGAATTTGTGCACATAAAGCTTGGTATTTTTTCACTTCGGCTTGCTTACCGTACGCCTGATAATAAGATTCAAGCATGGCGCAACAGTAATAACAATAAAACCAGTAAGTTTGCCGGTTTTTGGAATTTTTTTTAAGGCTTTCTAATAAATTACTCCATTCTTGCTCGAGTAATAACCGGTGGGTTGCCAGAAAATCATAACTGGCCACAGCGGCCATTTCTTTTGCAGCCGGGAGGTCTCGTGGCGGATTCGTAAAAAAAGCTCTTTTATTTTCGAGATATGGCCGGTACGCAAACTCAACCATAATAACCCCTCCCAATTAAACAAAAAATTAACAAAAAGACAAAAATAATACCTTACAGCGAGTTGTAAATGAGATCAATAGATTTTGTGTGTATTTTTTTCATGGTGGTTTTATAAAGGCAAATTGAAAAATACAGGAACGGTATGTTTTATCAGGAAAATGATAATTTATTGAATTATTGTTTATTTACCGATACAAAAGCTTGAGAAAATTTTGCCTAACAAGTCGTCGGAGGTAAACTCGCCGGTGATTTCACACAAGGCCTGGTGTGCTAAACGTAAATCTTCTGCCAGTAATTCCCCGGCCTTATGCAGGGTAAGTTGTTCTTGGCCAGTGCACAAGAAATTAAGCGCTGCATCCAGTGCTTGCAAGTGCCTCCTGCGTGCTAAAAACTGGCCTTCTTCCGCATGGTAGCCGACCATTTCTTTGATTTTTTCTTTAAGAACAATCAATCCTTCCCCGGTTTTAGCCGAAATATATACGGCGTCAGCCTCGCTTTTAATTTTACCGGATTGATCAATCTTATTATAAACGCGAAGAATTGGTACTTGTGCCGGCAAAGCCTTGCGGATTTCAGCATCCAAGCGCGCCACTTCATGCTGTACTTCGTTTGCATCGATAACGAAAAGCACACAATCGGCACGCTCTACTTCATCCCAGGCGCGCCGGATCCCTTCTTTTTCCACAGGATCATCACTCTCGCGCAACCCGGCTGTGTCAATTAAATGGACTGGAATATCATCCAATAAAACATGTTCACGCATGACATCGCGGGTGGTGCCAGCAATATCGGTTACGATGGCAACTTCCTTCCCCGAAAGCGCATTGATTAATGTCGATTTACCAGCATTCGGGCGTCCGGCAATCACCACCGATAAACCTTCGCGCAAAATAACGCCTTGGGCGGCATTTTTCTTGATGGATACCAATTCCTGAATTACTCTTGCCAACTGTGCGGCAATTTTGCCATCGCTTAGGAAATCAATTTCCTCTTCCGGAAAATCAATAGCAGCTTCAACATAAAGACGTAATTGAATCAATTGTTCGTTTAAGTTATGGATTCTGGCAGAAAATTCTCCTTGCAATGAGCGCATTGCCAAACGCGCGGCAGTTTCGGAAGTTGCGTGAATCAAATCAGCAATGGCTTCTGCCTGGGTCAAATCAATTTTATTATTAAGAAAAGCGCGTTCAGAAAATTCTCCGGGTTTTGCCAGGCGTGCACCCAATGCGGCACACACGGCAACCAATTTATCCAATACAATGGGAGCGCCATGCCCTTGTAACTCCACTACATCATCACCGGTAAAGGAATGTGGCGCCTTAAAATAAATGGCAATGCCTTGGTCAATGATTTGGCTGGATTGGTCGTGGAATGTGCAATAAACAGCCAGACGCGGCGGCATGTTTTTTTGTTTCGTAATGGATTGAGCAATCGTACAGGCCAGGGGGCCCGAAAGACGCACTATCCCTACCCCGCCCCGTCCGGGCGGAGTAGCGACAGCAACAATGGTATCTACCATCATTTTGATTTGACAGCCGCCAGTTTTTTAGTCGGCTTATCATCACTGTATTTGCGAGTGATATACCACTGCTGCAGAATGGACAGCGTATTGTTCACAATCCAATACAACACTAAACCTGCAGGGAAGCTCCAAAATAAAGCCGTGAATAAAACCGGTAAAAACATCATAATCCGGGCTTGCATGGGATCCGGCGGTGCAGGGTTCAATTTTTGCTGCACCAACATCGTAGCTCCCATAATGATGGGCAATACGTGGTAGGGATCCGCTGCAGCCAAATCATTAATCCATAAAATGAATGGCGCCTGACGTAATTCCACGCTTTCCAACAATACCCAGTACAATGCGATGAACACGGGGATTTGGATTAAAATCGGTAAACAACCGCCTAATGGATTTACCTTTTCCTGCCGGTACAACTCCATCGTAGCTTGGCTTAATTTTGCTTTATCATCGCCATAACGTTCACGCAATGCAGTTAGCTTAGGTTGTAATTTTCGCATGTTGGCCATCGATTTATAGCTGGTAGCTGATAAACGATAAAAAGCCAGCTTAATCAATACCGTCACTAAAACAATAGACCAGCCCCAATTGCCGACGAACGAATAAATTGCTTTCATCAATGAAAACAGCAGTGAAGATAAAAACCACAACCAGCCATAATCTACCGTGAGTTCAAGACCGGGAGAAATGGTTTTTAAAACTGCGGTATCTTCAGGACCTATATACAGTTTAGAACTTATGGAAGCATTTTCCCCAGATGCCACCTGGATCGGTTGGCTCACCGTACCAATGGTATAATCACCAGAAGCAGCACGGGTGTAAAAGCGGTTTTTACCAGCTGCATCAGGTACCCAGGCACTTAAAAAATAATGTTGCTGCATGGCAATCCAACCGCCTTGAGCTTCCGTATCCAGATTGTTTTTAGTCATGTCCTTAAATGTGACCTTTTGATAACGATGCTGGCCAGGACTTGAATAGGATGCGCCGGTGAATGATCCTATGTGGAACATGCTGGATTTATCTTCCTTAGGCGAACTGCGCAACAATTGGGTATTCATATACCCTTTCCAGCTGTCGGCGGAATGGTTTTGCACTTCATAACGCACTTCAATAAGGTAGCTGTCTTTGGTGAAAATAAATTCTTTTTTCACCTCTAACCCTGCAGACGTTTTCCCCAGCAAAGTAACAGTCAGTTGCTGTTCATCCGGGGACATTTTGTATTCTTGTTTTTCAGCAGTAAAATTTAAATCCACATTCTTTATCGTTTGTCCGCTTACGGTAAACAGACTGCTGTTAGCCACATAACGTTCTTCTGGATTATTTTGCAATAAGGTAAACGGCTTATCTTTTTGCTCAACGCTAACCGGATAATCCAGTAGTTGTGCATGTACAATATCTCCATGTTGCAAATCGATGGCCAAATCAAGGACATCAGTCTTCACCTTAATGATTTTGCCCTGTTCAGTGTCTTGTACTGGAGAGGTTGCAACGGTTTGTGCTTCACTGCCAGGCATGGAGGGAAGCAGCGGATCATTAGCCGTATTGCCCTGCAATCCATCAATCGGAGCCGAATGGACGGCAGGAGGTGGATAATCAGCCTGCCAGCTGGTCCACAATGAATAAAGCACCAATATCAGTGCTGAAAATAATATAATGCGTCGAATATCCATTAAAACTTCTCTTCTTTATCAGGTAATACAGGATCGTAGCCTCCAGCAGACCACGGGTTGCATCTTAACAAACGCCAGCAGGCTAACCGTAATCCCTTGCCAATGCCAAATGTCTCAATAGCCGTTAGGGCATATTGAGAACAACTTGGATAAAAACGGCAACAAGGTCTTAAGAATGGACTTAGAATATAGCGGTAAAGCTTAATCGGAAAGCAAATTATGTTTTGCATAAAGCGGATAATTTGTCCCATGCCTTACCTAATTTGGTGGTTATGATTGAATTGTCCACATTGCCAACACCATGCCTACCTAATACGACTATGTCAATGGCGGGTAACTGCCTGGTACGAAAGGTTTCACGTACAATACGTTTCAAGCGATTTCTGTCATGGGCTTTAGCAACCACTTTTTTTGAAAGTGCCAACCCAAGCCGCGCCTGACCCACTGTGTTTTCACAATATAAAAAAATAAATTCAGACGTTACCAGTTTTTTTGCTTGTTTAAAAACACAATCATAATCGCTTTTTTTCAATAAGCGTCGTGTTTGATTAAAACAATACACCCTTAAGCAGATAAACGTTTACGGCCTTTTGCACGGCGGCGTTTCAGCACCAATCGGCCAGTCCGTGTTGCCATACGGGCACGAAAGCCGTGATCACGTTTGCGCTTAAGATTGCTGGGTTGGAAAGTACGTTTCATGATGAACCTGTCATTAATTTTTTCAAGGCGGCAATGATAGAAAACTTTATATCAACTGTCAAACACTTGCCATGGCTGCTCAGAAGCTGGATGCGTACCGACGTTAAGTTGCATTGGCTAGGTCGCATCCTCTTTTACAAATTTTTATCGAAATGGATGCACGTAATCATAATAAATTAAAAAATGATTTATTTTTTATTTGTTATATAGCAGATTTTTTCTGTGCATAAGTAAAAAAAACTAAATAAATTAAATAAGTTACACAAATGGTTAGCTGTTTGAAAACTCTGTTTTAAGAAGGGAATATATCGGGGAAAGTTCTTTAAATTGGCATCATGGCTCCCTATATACACGTCTTTTACAACACTTTAATGAAGAGTTATCCACAATTTTTATTAAACACTATACGTTTTTACTTATTTGAAATGTTTTCGCCTTAAATTTTTTTTCTGCTGCTTATTTTTAGAAAAATTCCAGATCCTATAATTAAAACAAAATTATTTAATTTTTTATTTATATTGATTATTAGCAAATTTTTTTATGTGGATTTGTTTTTAATTTATTTTTAAATCAAATAGTTAATTAAAAATATTCCCTGTTGATAAATCCTGATTTCAGTGGCTAACAAGATCTGCATAAGAGCCCAACAAGCAGTTTTTGCAAATTTATGCTGATGTTATCCAACTTGTTATTTCAATCTTATCCACGGAATTATCTATACGTAGTTGAGTTTGTTTCGTTATAATCCTCTCTTTGCAATTTTATTGTGATTATTCTTTAGCTGGTTTGCTTAAGTCAGAAAAGCTATTGATTTACTGTTATGGTTTGTACTTGCCCATGAGGTCGATTCAATGGCACTATTTAAGATGGTTACTTGGTTATAGCGGTCAAAATGATTTAAGCCCACCTGTTGCACCATCATGTTGAGCTTTTAAAAACAAACCCAGTTTTGTCTATGCATAAATCATTTTGAAATGGTGTACGGTTTCCTTTTGCCAAAGCCTAGAATTTTGAGGAGTTACCTGTGTCTGCAAATGTTTGGCAGAAATGTTTGGAGTTGTTACAAGAAGAATATCCTGCTCAGCAATTTAATACATGGTTACGTCCATTACAGGCTGAAGCAGAAGAAAATACCTTGTTGCTTCTAGCTCCTAATCGTTTCGTGGTTGATTGGGTGAAAAAACATTTTTATTCCCGTATCAAAGAGTTGGTATCCCAGTTGAGTGCTGATGCCATTAAATTGGTTAGCATTGAAATTGGTAGCAGAGTGGCTACAACTCCTCTTCCCGGCGGTGATATGCCTTCTTCCATTCCAGTAAGCGGAGAAGCTTTAAGGGAAGCTGCAAGCCCTAAGGTAGGCAGTAAAAAATCTGCGGATCATTATAAAAACAGTTACTTGAACAAAAAATTTGTATTTGACAGTTTTGTTGAAGGAAATTCCAACCAGTTGGCTAAGGCTGCTGCCTTGCAAGTAGCTGAACGGCCAGGAGATGCTTACAATCCACTATTTATTTATGGTGGGGTAGGACTTGGTAAAACACATTTGATGCACGCAATCGGCAATACCATCCTTAAAAATAACCCTGAGGCTAAAGTTCTTTATCTGCATTCAGAACGGTTTGTGGCCGATATGGTTAAGGCATTGCAAACAAATACCATCAATGAATTCAAACGTTTCTACCGCTCTTTGAATGCTTTGCTGATTGATGACATTCAATTTTTTGCAGATAAAGATCGTTCGCAAGAAGAATTTTTCCATACATTTAATGCATTATTGGAAGGTCAGCAGCAAATTATTTTAACCAGTGATCGTTATCCAAAAGAAATTGAAGGAGTTGAGGAACGGCTTAAATCGCGATTTGGTTGGGGATTAACCGTAGCGGTGGAACCTCCTGAATTGGAAACACGCGTAGCCATTCTCATCAGCAAGGCCGAACTTGCAAACATTGAATTGCCATATGAGGTTGCCTTCTTCATAGCCAAACGCATCCGCTCCAATGTGCGTGAACTGGAGGGAGCATTAAGGCGGGTTATTGCCAATGCCCATTTCACTGGTAAACCGATTACGATTGAGTTTGTAAGCGATGCATTGCGTGATCTATTGGCACTGCAAGATAAATTGGTCACCATAGAAAACATCCAAAAAACCGTGGCTGAGTATTATAAGGTCAAAGTGGCTGATCTTTTATCTAAACGGCGCAGCCGTTCCATTGCAAGACCAAGACAAATGGCTATGGCGTTAGCTAAGGAACTTACCAACCACAGTTTGCCAGAGATTGGCGATCATTTCGGTGGGCGTGATCACACAACCGTTATCCATGCTTGCCGCAAGGTGAAAGAACTGGTGCAGGAAGCTGGTGATTTTGCTGAAGATTACAAAAATTTGATGCGTACATTATCCTCGTAAATTGAGAAATTTATGTTTGAACTGACTATTAGTAAACAAGAGTTATTATCTCCTTTGCTCACGGTTGCGGGTGCAGTGGATAAAAAGCAATCGTTAGCTGTTTTGGCTAATATTCTTATCAAGTTGGGTGAAAAAGAACTCTTATTGACCGGCACGGATTTAGAAATAGAGATCACGGCACGTATTCCCTGTAAGTCTAAGGAAGCTGCAGGTGCCATCACGGTACCTGCTAAAAAGATGGTGGATATTATTCGTTCTCTTGAAGACAATGCTCAGCCTATCATTGCCTGCGATGCAGGTGTTGTCACCATTAAAGAAGGCCGCAGTCAATTTAAACTTGCAACACTTCCTGCAGATACTTATCCTAACAGTGAAGACGAGGTAGGCGAAGTTGAATTTTCCCTGCCACGTCTTAAATTAATCCATCTCTTGCAATCCACCCATTTCGCCATGTCGCAACAAGACGTGCGCGTATTTTTGAATGGATTGCTGCTGGAGCTGGATGCACAAATGATTACTGCAGTAGCTACCGACGGGCATCGTATGGCTATTTGCCGCCTGCCTTGTGCTGCCGGCAATCAACATCAACGTCTGCTGTTGCCGCGCAAAGGAGTGCAAGAAATGTTGCGTTTGCTCAATAATATTACGGATGAGCAAATTTCCATTTCTGTAGGGAAAAGCCATTTTAAATTAATAACCAGTCAATATACTTTTCTATCCAAACTCATTGAAGCTCGTTTTCCTCCCTATGCCAAAGCCATTCCCAGGGAGCAAGACAAGCAAGTCATTATCGAGCGGGATTTGCTGAAACGTGCTTTATCGCGGATTATTATCCTTGCTCATGAAAAATCACGGGCAGTTCTGCTGCACGTCCAATCATCTCAGCTTACCCTGATTGCCAATAATCAGGAACAGGAAGAAGCTATTGAAACTCTGGAAGCACAGACGCAAGGTGATGAACTAAAAATTGGCATCAATGCCAGTTATTTATTGGATGTGCTGAATCATATCAATGATGGCCAGCTGCGTTTATCGATGACCAATACAGAAAGCAGTATTTTAGTAGAAGACTTGACTGATGAGCATTATCAATACGTCATTATGCCTATGAAGATTTAGCTTGTCTGTTAGCTTACAGGTAGAGTGGAAATAAGTTACTAATTTTTACCTGCAATAGCCAATATTTGTATTGATTATTATCAGTAATTTTTACGGCATGCTTTTTTACTACAGGATTGGTCTAAACTGCGTATAATATTATGAATCTTGTTGTCACGCCTACATTGCAATAACGAATGACTCTAAAACAATTGCATATTCACTCTTTGCGCAATATTGCCCTGCTGCGCCTCGATCTTCATCCTCGCTATAATGTTTTTATAGGAGCAAACGGCAGCGGCAAAACTTCATTGCTTGAAGCCATTTATTTATTAGGGACAGGGCATTCATTTCGCACGCGCGAAATTTCACCATTAATAAACTATGCGCAGTCTAAACTTACCGTGTTTGCGCGTACTGTAAATGAAGAAACGGTCAGTATTTTAAAATCCGTCTCCGGACCAACACTGGTAAAATTGAATCAACAACCTTGTAAAAGTAATAGTGAACTTGCCCGATTTCTCCCCTGCCAAGTTTTTTATCAAGATATTTTCCAAATCATTGATTCAGGGCCTTCCATTCGACGCAGTTTACTGGATTGGGGATTGTTTCACGTGGAACAAAGGTATCATTTGCTTTGGCGTGATTATAAGCGAGTATTAAAACAAAGAAATGCACTGCTACGACAAAAGCCTACCTATCAACAATGTGTGCCCTGGGATGAACAACTGGTAGGCTTAAGTGAACAGCTACATCAATTGCGCAACCAGTATTTTTCTGTATGGTCACAAGATTTTCAAACATTGCTTGCGCAACTCAGCGATATACCCTGTAGCATTGAATATCAGAAAGGTTGGGATAAAAAAAATACCGGCGTCTCCCTGGCAACTATTTTAGTGAATCAATTTGAAAGTGACTGTTTGCGTCAATACACCCAGTCTGGTGCACATCAAGCTGATATCATTTTCAATAATCCTCATTTTGCTAAAGTGAAACAAACTTTTTCACGTGGACAGCAAAAAATAATTTTGATTGCGCTTAAATTGGCACAAGCCCAATTGCTGGGTAAATCCTGTATTTATCTCATGGATGATTTGATGGCTGAGCTTGATGACATCCATGCACAGCGTTTGTTTCGATGTTTGCAAACCATCCCTGGGCAGTTTTTTTTGACTGCCACGAGTAAAGACTTAATTTCTGCTGGTGCTGCATTGCAAGATTTTCTTTGTTTTTCACTCAATGATGGGAAAGTGTTTCACGTGGAACAATAGAGAAAAAATATCCATATGTGTTACAATTTTGGCCACTTATTGCCGATATCGTTTTTAAAGGAGGCCACATGCCTTTTGCAATTAATTTTTTTGCTGAAATGCGTAATGCATGCGCAAAGCAACAATGCCCGGACAAAAATAAAAATTTTTTCCAGAATTATGCTGACCATTTAAAATTTTTGAGCCTAGAATTTCAGGAAAAAATAAACGCACTATTTGAACAGGAAAATTTAGAGCAAGTATTTAAGATGCTTGCCAATGAAACGCTCGCACGCATCTCCGTATTTGACAAAATTCGTGATGGATATGACTATTTTGATGAAGTTCTTGGGGCAACGGTGGTGCCTGTATTTGCATTGGGAGCATTTGCTGCAGGAATAGGCATAGCCATTTGGCAAGGGATACTTGCGCTTGGCTATACATTAGGAACTAATCCTGCCAATGATGAAACACTTGGCCAAAATGCTGCGGTTGCCTTGATTATAGCAGGCGCATCAATATTATTTGGATTAATAACCTGTATAAAATCCATGTTAAGTTTGGTCACTCGTCCTCTCGTTACGCTTTGTTCGCAAAGCTGGGGCGAGCAAGACAAGGCTCGCTTTTATAATGAGGAAGCTTGTGAAGTACAGCTAGTGAATACGGTAGAAGCTATATCCAATGTCGTTGCAGATGCAGTGAGTTCCATCCCGGATCGGGGCTGCACCATGATGTAAAATTAGCGGTTGCAACGAATCACAGCGTCACATATTGGTAATAGCACGAAGGTAAATGGCTTCTTACCTTCGTCTGCCCTGGTGAAGCAATCCTTCGAGAAGAGTTATCATTTTTCTCGCTCATATTGGCTGCGGCTCATACAAACATGTAAACACTGGCTGAAAGATGATATAATGCATTTATTTTTCGCCCTATATTTTTGGCATGAGGTCACCTTATGAGTGTTGAAACCAGCTACGATTCAACCAGCATCAAAGTTTTAAAAGGATTGGATGCAGTTAGAAAACGACCGGGGATGTATATCGGTGATACCGATGATGGTACCGGTTTGCATCATATGGTTTTTGAAGTAGTTGATAACTCCATTGATGAAGCTCTGGCTGGATATTGCCGGGAAATTCATGTGACCATTCATGCCGATGAATCGATTACTGTAAAAGATGATGGGCGGGGCATTCCGGTAGATATCCATAAAGAAGAAGGCCGCTCAGCGGCAGAAGTCATCATGACCGTACTGCATGCGGGAGGTAAGTTTGATGATAATTCCTATAAGGTTTCCGGCGGTTTGCACGGTGTAGGCGTCTCCGTAGTCAATGCTCTTTCCGAAGAATTGCACTTGTTGATTCGACGCTCAGGCAAGGTGCATGAGCAGCATTACCGTAACGGTGTACCCGATGCGCCATTAGCAGTGACAGGGGAGGCGGATTCAACTGGGACACAAGTCTGGTTTAAACCTAGCGCTAATACATTTACCAATATTGAATTTCATTATGATATTTTGGCCAAACGATTGCGCGAATTGTCATTCTTGAATTCCGGTGTATGCATTCATTTGTTTGATGAACGTGCTAATAAACGTGATACGTTTCGCTATGAAGGCGGTATAAAAGCATTTGTGGAGCATTTAAATCGTAATAAAACTCCAATCATTCCCATGGTATTTTCTATGCAGGGCGAGAAAGAAGGCGTCAGTGTGGAGTTGGCTTTGCAATGGAATGATTCTTACCAGGAAAATATTTTTTGTTTTACAAACAATATCCCGCAACGCGATGGTGGTACTCATTTGGCTGGTTTTCGCGGTGCATTGACTCGTACTTTGAATAATTACATCGAAGCAGAGGGTTTTGCTAAAAAAGCTAAAATAACAACCACCGGGGATGATGCGCGCGAAGGGTTAACGGCAGTCTTATCGGTTAAAGTTCCCGATCCTAAGTTTTCTTCGCAAACCAAGGATAAGTTGGTTTCATCCGAAGTAAAACCTGTTGTCGAATCGTTGGTTTCGGAAAAATTACATGATTTCTTACTGGAAAATCCAACAATTGCACGCACCATTGTCGGTAAAATAATCGATGCAGCCCGTGCCCGCGAGGCAGCACGCCGTGCTCGCGATATGACCCGCCGTAAAGGGGCATTGGATGTGGCTGGATTACCAGGTAAATTAGCAGACTGCCAGGAAAAAGATCCAGCATTATCGGAATTGTATATCGTCGAGGGTGATTCTGCGGGAGGTTCTGCAAAACAGGGACGTGATCGCAAATTCCAGGCAATTTTGCCTCTTAAAGGTAAAATTCTCAATGTTGAAAAAGCCCGTTTCGATAAAATGCTTTCCTCACAGGAAGTTGCAACATTAATCACTGCTCTAGGTTGCGGTATAGGTCCTGATGAGTATGATCCTGATAAAATTCGCTATCATCGCATCATCATCATGACTGACGCGGATGTAGATGGTTCACATATTCGTACTTTATTATTAACGTTTTTTTATCGTCAAATGCCTGAATTATTGGAAAGAGGTTATATTTACATTGCGCAACCACCACTTTATAAAGTTAAAAATGGCAGGCAGGAGCGTTATGTTAAAGACGATGATGCTTTATATGACTACTTAACCCAAACGGCCCTGGATGGGGCGGAATTTTATCCAAACGCTCATGCCCCTGCAATTAAAGGTGCAGCTTTGGAGGAGTTGGTTAGACAAAGTAGACGCATGGAAAAAATTATTAAGCGTTTCTCCCGCCGCTATCATCCTGAAATTCTTAAAAATCTTGCTTACCTGCCTTTGCTCACCCAGGAAGATTTCAATCACCGTGAACGGGTTGAATATTGGGTTAAGCAGCTTCAAGCTCGTTTACAGGAAGCGGATGCAAAATTACAGAAATTTACTGTAGATGTTTGTCATCATCAAGAGAGCGATCATTATTTGCCAAGAGTAATGGTTATCCAGCATGGAATGGAGCATGAAATTTTATTGAGCATGGAGCTCTTTTTATCCAAAGATTGCAAGGAGTTGATAAAATTAGGTGGTAATTTGCACAGTATTGTGGAAGAAGGAGCTTATATCCAGCGCGGCGATAAGGTAAAAGCTATCCAAAATTTTGCCGAGGCACTACATTGGCTTATGGAAGAAGCAAAACGTGGTCAATCCATCCAAAGATATAAAGGTCTTGGAGAAATGAACCCTGAGCAATTATGGGAAACCACCATGGATCCTGCCGTAAGAAATATGATGCAAGTAACCATTGAAGATGCAGTGGGCGCAGATGAAATTTTTACAACGTTGATGGGCGATCAAGTTGAACCAAGACGTGAATTCATTGAAGCTAATGCATTGGAAGCGGAAAACATCGACGTATAAAAGAGGTTATGGTAAGGGAGAGATAAAGAGGGCATGGTATTTATAAAAAACCGCATCCTTGCGGTATAACTGCGGCTCTATCCCTAAGTGACTCCTTGTCAGACTCTCCCTGTCAATCCTTGGTGTAAGTATAACTTTTTTGCAGAGTGTGTCATGACAGCGAGTTCTTATTGTTTTGTAAGAAATATCTCAAAAAATAAAAATTAATTAACAGACTCGCTAAAAGATGAGCACCAGCTTTAACCAATTAGACACCTAAACGACTCAAGCTTTTTACCACGGACTTTTGCACTTTTACCTTTAAAGTCGCAATCGTACTTAAAAAAACCAGACTGCCAAATTGCTTAAATAATTTTAATACACTGATTTTTTTAGCCGTAGACCAACCTACAAAAAAAGCAGGAATCAGCAGGGCCAGAAACAAGGCGCGGTTTGACTTAAACCAATAAATTGCGCCTGCTTTGTGCTTATTCGCTTCGTGTCGTTGTTGTTGCAAGGTTTGTTCCAGCTTTTCGATAGCTGAGATCAGCTCCTTTCGTGTCGTCATCATCCCCATCCTGAGTGGCTAAAAACTTACGGGTTTTTGCAAAACTCATATTTTTTAAATTGAATAATAGATATTTCAGCAAAATGGCCAGCACAATAAGATTGAATATAAATACGCAAGAGAGGGCTACCATGATGCTGTCATACAAATAAGTAACTCCGTAACCCAATATGACCATTAAAGTAAGCCACGCTGAAATCACAATGATAAACAGTAGAACCAGGGTTACCAGAAGCGGGAATATGCTCATCCCAGCCAACCTTGTTTCCAGCTTTACCAGTCTAAGCACACCTTTGGCGATGTGGACTTTATTGGAAACAAGGCTTAAAAGCTCATCAAGAACATTCATTTTATTTTCTTAGCAGGGCAGATAATAAAAATCCTACGCCCGCAGCAATCAGCACCGAAGTCATTGGATTTTTACGCACTTTTTCCAGAACTTCATCTGAATATTCTTTAACGTTTTTTTGAGCGTCATGTACCTTATTCAACCCTTCTTCATAAAGCTCGCTGGCCAGCTTTTTACCTTCCTGAATTAATTCGCTGGCAGCATCCGTGACATTCGCTGTTCTGGAATCAAAAGATTGTTTTTTCTTTTCAAAATTATCCATGTTCATATTCCTTTATTTAGTTCATCGACAATGCAACGCCTTCAGAACATGCGGCGCGGTTTTAATTTAAAAGAGCAAAATAAGCTCCTATATAAAAACAATAGGTTGCATTCCATATAAGTCAAGTTAAGCAATCAATTTCCGTTGCAAAAATGTTGCGAGACTGTCGCTAAAGTTTTATTTGCCAAGGACGATACTTCAAGTAGCTTGTTTCTAAAAAAACATTTAATAATGGGAATAAGCAGTGTTTGGAGCTGGCTCAAAATAAAAATTACAAGGAGTAGCCATGTCAGAGAATCGAGAGTTACAAAAAAGCTTTCTTGAGGAATTAGCTGCGGAAAAAATGCCGGTATCTGTTTTTCTGGTCAATGGAATAAAATTACATGGTATCGTTGACAGTTTTGATGAGCAGGTAATCATGCTAAAAAATTCAGTTACCCAGATGGTTTTTAAGCACGCCATTTCTACGGTTGTGCCATCACGTGCTGTTAAAACCCAATATGGCGAACCGGGCAAAAATATGGCAGACTGAATCATTTTATTGGAATAAGGCGCTGCTTTGTTTGAACGTCCAAAAGGTGGGGAGCGAGCTATTATCGTGCAGCTTGCTCTCCCTGATTTAAATGTAGAAACAGCTTTTGCAGAGTTTAAAGAATTAGCGGCTTCTGCCGATGCTGAAATAGTGGCTACAGTGCGCGGTACACGTGCCGTGCCCGAAGCCAAATACTATGTTGGACTTGGCAAGGCTGAAGAAATCAGCGAGCAGGTTCTTACCCATGCTGCAGATTTAGTTTTGGTAAATCACGAACTCTCGCCTTCGCAAGAGCGAAATTTGGAAAGGCTGCTGCAATGCCGTGTAGTAGATAGAACTGGGTTAATCCTCGATATTTTTGCGCAACGCGCCCGCACTTTTGAAGGCAAGCTGCAGGTAGAACTTGCACAGTTACAACATTTATCAACTCGATTAGTGCGCGGTTGGACTCATCTTGAAAGACAGAAGGGTGGCATAGGCTTGCGTGGCCCCGGAGAAAAACAATTAGAAACAGACCGGCGGTTATTGCGCGAAAGAATTAAAGTCATACGCAAGCGTTTGGAAAAAGTGCGCCAAAATAGAGATCAAGTCAGGAAGGCAAGACAAAAGGCAGCTATGCCTACAATTTCCCTGGTCGGATACACGAATGCGGGTAAATCTTCTCTGTTTAATGCTTTGACTGGTGCGGAAATCTATGCAGCGGATAAATTATTTGCGACGCTGGATCCCACGATGCGCAAGCTCGAATTGCCGGGCAGTGCCGCAGCTATGCTTACCGATACAGTGGGATTTATCCGCGACTTGCCGCATCAATTGGTGGATGCTTTTCATGCGACACTTGAGGAGACGAAAGAAGCTGATTTGCTGCTGCATGTAATCGATGTGGCTGATCCCAACTGGCGCGAGCATGTGAATGCAGTGGAATCTGTATTAAAGGAAATTGGTGCCGATAAGATTAAACGCATTTTAGTGTTTAATAAGATTGATTTACAAAAAAATTGGCAACCCCAAATCGATTGCCAAGATGATTATTGCAAGGTATGGGTCTCCGCTGCCACAGGGGCGGGCCTTGAATTGCTACGCGAAGTAATTGCACAACAATTACATGGCTCGGTCACTGAAGAAGAAATTTTTATAGCTTCTGATGAGGCAAAATTGCGTGCGCAGCTATACGCTGCGGGTGCAGTTTTACAAGAAGAAATATTAGAAGGGGGATGGCGCTTATTTATTCGGCTTAGTGCTGAAGAAAAACAGCGTTTGTTTCGCAAGCAGTAAGCAGTCGTCAAGGCTTTTGCCAGACGAATGCGAAAGATCAGTTTTATCTGGAGGCAACTATTTGGCTTAAGCTCCTGGATGTTTGTCCACCATACAATGTGCCGCTTAATTCTCCTTGCGGATTAAATACAAAGGTAACAGGCACTCCACGGATATCTCCTAATTTTAAAAGAGTAGCGGGATCGTTTGTTAGGGCAGGGTAACGGATATCATATTCTTTAACCAGTTGTTTTTGCTCGGCTACAGGTAATGCTTCATAATTGACGCCAAAGATAACTACCTTGTCATTTTTATATCGTTCATAAAATTCGTTAAGCTCGGGAATTTCTTCGATGCATGGTTGGCACCAACTGGCCCAATAATTAATAAAAACCCATTTTCCGTTCAAGGCTGAGAAAGGAATTTTTTGGCCATGTAAATCTTCCAGCACCACTTCTGCCTGAACAGTAGTCGAGATAAAAAAACTTAAAAAACAAGTGAGAATAAAGTGTCGCGTTCGCATAACCTAGCCTAAATCTTTTAAATAATGCATTTTAGCATGATTAAATTTAATTCCGTCAAAAGTGGCAAGAATTAACGGACGGGCGCACAATATGGAGATATGTTTTGCTGCAGCTAAAAGCAAATCTTGCATAAACTTTGCTTGCGGCAGCGTCTGGATAGAATAGAAGCAGTGCCTTTGCAAATTGGCTGCTGCTCTGGGGGGATGATGAAAAAAATTAAAGTTGAGCATGTGCTTGCCGGGAATTTATTGCGGGAGGGTGCGGGTGTTAAGTTGCATCGTTACATAGGTATGGATCGTAAAAATAATTTTGATCCCATCTTACTGTTTGATGTATTTGACAGTGAGGATCCCATGGATTATTTGGCAGGTTTTCCTGCGCATCCCCATCGCGGTTTTGAAACCATCACGTACATGCTTGAGGGGCAAATGGAGCACCGCGATAACCATGGTCATCATGGCATTATAGGTCCAGGTGATGTGCAATGGATGACCGCGGGCCGCGGCATCATTCATTCTGAAATGCCAAAGCAATCGCAGGGGCGATTATCCGGCCTGCAAGTTTGGCTCAACCTGCCCGCGGCACATAAATACGATCCGCCTCGTTATCAGGAATACACTTCGGCTCAATTCCCATTGGAACAAACGGCTGACGTGCATGTTAAAGTCATCGCAGGAAAGACTAATAATGGGACAGAAGCTCCTATTCAGGGAATTGTAACGGCTCCTATTTTCCTAGACATAACATGCTCTGCCGGTAAGCAATTTACTCAAGACATACCACTTTCCCATCAAAGCATTGTGTTCGTGTTATCCGGCGCAGTAACGGTATTTGACGGGGAGCAAAATCAAGTCCTTGAGCAAGGCATGCTTGCTGGGTTGAGTACGGGAGACTGTTTGACATTAACAAGTGAGCAAAGTAGCAGATGTTTGCTATTAGCTGCAGCAAGAATTGGTGAACCGGTAGAGCGCGCTGGTCCTTTTGTGATGAATACACGCGAAGAAATTTTGCAAGCAATCGATGATTTTCAAAATAATCGCTTTTAGAGCTTAATGTTATGGTTACAACCCATGTTGTGGTGAGTTTGAGTCAACGGAATAAGATAAGGAGAGGGTAATGGCAAAAATTTTGGTGTTGTATTATTCAAGTTATGGGCACGTGGAAACCATGGCTAAAGAAGTGGTGAAAGGGGTCAAGGAAATAGATGGTGTTTCGGTGGATTTAAAGCGTGTGCCCGAAACTATGCCTGACGACATCGCTAAAAAAGCCGGGATGAAACTGGATCAGGAGGCAGAAATCGCTAAACCTGAGGAATTGGCAGATTACGATGCCATTATTTTTGGCACACCTACGCGTTTTGGTAATATGGCAGCGCAAATGCGTAATTTTCTCGATCAGACTGGAAAATTATGGGTGAATGGCAGCTTGATTGGAAAAATAGGTAGTGTATTTACCTCAACCGGCACAGGCGGTGGTAATGAAACGACGATTACTTCTTTCTGGAACACGCTTATTCACCATGGTTTTATTATTGTAGGGGTACCTTATTCGGAAAAAGGATTGACTGATCTCAACACTATGCGCGGCGGCTCCCCTTACGGGGCTGCGACTATTGCCGGGGCAGATGGCAGTCGTACACCTTCTGATATTGAACGGCAGATTGCCCGGGCCCAGGGACGCCATGTAGCTGGACTTGCGAAGCGTTTATTTAACTAATACTTAATGATTTCTTAATATTTTTTATTCTAGAATCAGCGACACGTTGTTTGTTGCTGGTTCCTTATGTCTAACAATAATGATACTCAAAAGAATACTTCCTATTATCCATTCCCCACGGCCTGGGAACTTATGAATCTGGGAACAAGTATACTTGCCACCAGCACGGTCATATCGCTTATACATCCTCCCATTAACTATATTATTTTCAAAAAAATGAAATCCGCCGGCATGGGCAATGCAGCTGCTAATGGTGAGCAAGCCAGTATTTTATCCTTTATCAATTGCTGCTATAAAAATTCCAATTTTGCCGGGCAAAGTGCTCGCACGGCCTATGTGACAGGAACAAAAAAAACTTCAATGAGTGAAGAAAATGCCTTACCCCATGAGGCAAGTGAGCTTAAGGAGAATGTAGCAACAACGAAAAAATTAAAGCAAGAAGTGGGATTTATTTTTTCAGCATCTCTTGGAGAAGCAGGGCTCACGCAACTTTTTACGATGAAGGCGTATCTAGGGCAAGCTGGAATTATTGATTCCAAGTTTAATTGGAAAACTTACCATAACATAAAAGTGTTAAGCAGGTTGGGATTTTTTCCTCGCTTTTTGGCTAATGTCGGAAATTTTTCAGCGTTATGCATTCTGGAAGAATTTTTTACCCAAAATGTATTTAAAAATAATTCGGCTTCCTCACATTTTTTTGCAGGTGCCCTAAGTGGAATGACGGCTTCTCTGGTTACTTCTCCGTTGACTTATTGGCGAGATCAACTGGTATGCGGTTCCAAGGTACAGGAAGGTAACCTCTGTAGCCCGCCCACTTTTAGCGTTTTACATGGTTTTCCTGCCCACATGCGCACCCCGGCATTTTTTATAGCTGTCAGTCTTGGCATGACACGCACGGGCTTAACCTTTGCTTTTGTTTCAGGATTAATGGCAGCGCTTGGAAATGAACCTTTATCGAAGTTCAATATTCAGTGGGGCAAAACAAAAGAGCAAACTCCTGCAACAAACCATTCCCCCGGTTTTTTTAAATCCGAAACAGTAAAATCGGTGGTGGTAAAAAAAGAGCAGGATGCGTTGGAAGCAAGCGCTGTAGAGCCGCGCAGATCAAAATAAAATAGCACAATTCTGTATAATATGCTCGAAAATTAAACTTTTTAATTGCCTGAAAATTTAGTATGCTGCTACACTCATGCATTTAAGATTACAAGGATCTTAATGATGCGCTTCTTTAAACCGGTAAGGATAGCTTTGGTTAAAGAGATGACCCGAACGATTGTGCAAGATGCAGCGCAGACAAGCATGAGCAATTTACTAGGTTTGGGCATTTATTATTATGGAAATAAATTTCTGGAAGCGTTTAGCCGAGAAAAAGAAGTAAAAACTGAAATAAAACAATAATTTTTATTTCAGTAAACCTGATGAGACTGTAATGACTATAATTTTTATTATTGCTGCCATACTTGTATTTAGTTTATTTTGCGTTGCCGTGATGCTTTATAAATTAAAACAGCAGCCAGCTGTGGCCGTATCTCCCCTGGAGTATGTCAAGCTCGGGGCGAGCGGCATTGTCGCTTTCGTGGCGGATACACTCGGAGTGGGCAGTTTTGCTGTGAATGTGGCACTGGCCAAACTTTTGCGAACGTTTCCTGACGATGAATTGCCTGCGGTAAACAATGGTGCACAAGTGATTCCGGGCACTATCGAATCGCTCTTCTTCATGCAGTTAATTGATGTGGATTTGACGACACTGCTCACTTTGGTCACAGGAACGTGCATAGGCGGCTTAATTGGAGGAACTGTGGTAAGCCGCTTGAGCAAACAAGCCATCCGTCTTGCTATGGTTTGCTGCTTCATAATGATTATCGCTTTGCTGCTTTGCCACCAGTTTCGCTTATTGCCCGTAGGCGGTGATGTAGCAGAATTGCATTCTTGGAAGCTTGTAATTGGTTTTTTTGCCTTGGTAATTTGTGGCGCTCTGACTTCCGTTGGCATTGGTTTGTTTGTAATGGTGCAAGGCGTGTTGTTTCTGCTAAATGTTTCCCCCGTTGTAGCCTTCCCCATAATGACTACGGCAGGTGCTTTGCAGCAGCCTTTAACCACGTTGGTATTTTTACGCCATGATAAAATTCCTTTAAAAAAGACATTAATCTTAAGTCTTTTTGGTTGCATCGGCGTGTTTATTACCTTGCCATTATTTACTCATTTAACGGTCACTTGGCTGCATTTCCTGCTGCTTGCAATCATGATTTATAATGTATTTGCCATAGGCCGCGCGTATTTGCAGGCAAGACCTAAGCGCCGGCGCAATTGGGCTTATGATGCAACGGCAATATAAATATGGAAAAAATTCATAAGGTTGCTTGCAACTTTATACAATAATTTCTTACACTACGTTTTGAACAAGGATGTTTGGAATGAAATGTCAATGCCTTGTGTTCAAACATTAAGTCAATCTAAATATTGGCTTCTTGACATTGATCGTATGGGTAATCTTTTCGCCATTTCCATGCATTCCGTGCACTACTATTGAAGAAGCAAAAATGAATCATCAAAGACGTGCCCCATGGGAAGTTATGTTTGCAGCGGTATTTGCTATAGTCATCCGTGATATTCAAAAAAAATTTATTACTTCAGTAAACACCCATCGCGTGTTTGGTTTTTTCTGGCTTGTGTTTGAACCCATTTCACATATTGGTATTTGGATTTTCATCCGCACTTTTCTTAGGAGCACTCACCAAACCACTATGTCTGCGCCTTTATTTGTATTACTAGGTGCCATGCCTTTTTTATTTTTTCGCAATGTGGTTAATTTCAGCAAGGCTAGTATAAAAAATAATAAAAATTTTTATATCTTCAGACAAATCAAACCGATTGATCCTATTATCGCCAAATTAATTAGTGAACTTATCGTCAGTATTTTGATTTTTATTCTGATTTTATTGGGTTTTAGTTGGTTTGATGTCGAATGGAAACTGTATAATTTGTCATTTTGGCTAATCAATATTGTTGCTTTTTCTCTTTTTTTATTAGGTTTTGCCTTAATGCTCAGCGTAGCATGTTTTTTCTTTCATTTTGTCCAAGTTCTTTTAGGGATTGCGATGCGGTTGGTTTATTTATTTTGTGGCGTTTTTTTCAGTGCAGAAATGTTACCTCCCTCGCTTCGAGAAATTATGTTGTATAACCCCATTTTTCAATTCATAGAGTTGACGCGAGAATGCTTTCAGCCTGAGTATTTTACTTCTTACGCATCCAGTGACTATTTGATCGAAGTTGCTTTAATTTTCTTAGTGTTGGGACTGGCTTTATATTTGACATTGCGGCAAAAAATAATGATTGAGATCGAACAACGATGATAGAAGCGATTAATATCAGTAAGCACTACATTGTGCAGGGGAAAAAAAAACAAGTATTTAAAAATTTATCTCTAACCATTCAGCGCGGGGAAAGGATCGCGCTGATGGGGAAAAACGGGGCGGGTAAATCCACTCTTTTGCGTTTGTTGTGTGGCATCGAAAAACCGAATAGCGGAGAAGTAAATATTACCAGCAGCCTTTCTTGGCCCGTTGGCGTTACAGGTGGTTTTATTCCAAATTTAACGGCTAAGGAAAATGTTAAATTTGTGTGTCGCCTATTTATGGATGATATTGAAAAAACCCGGGAAAGATTGGCATTTGTAGAGGATTTTGCTGAAATTGGTGATTACTTTAATATGCCAATGCAAACCTATAGTTCAGGAATGAGGGCACGTGTAGCATTTGGACTGTCCATGGCATTTGATTTTGATTTCTACATTGTTGATGAAGCTTTGGCAGTGGGAGATACTTCTTTTCGAAAAAAATGCCAAGACCTTTTCGCCAAGAAGGCTGCAGATAAGGGCATTGTTATGGTATCTCATGGAATTAGCACAATAAAGCAATTTTGTAACCGCGGTATTTTTTTGCATAACAGCTCAATTGTACATTCAGAAGATATTAATGAAGTTATTAAGTTATATAAATCCTTACCCAAAATGAAGGAGGGAACTAATTGTTGAGGTGTATCCTTAAATCACGTAATATTTGAAAATTAAATATCTTAACGGTATTTAATTTTGTTAGCATCTTTGGATGTTATTGGATTAAATAAGAAATGGACTAAGTTTTGAAACAGTTTCGACGCATTATTAAACGAGGTACAGCATTAATACCTGTTGAACTCAAATCGTTGCAACAAAATAAAACTTTTCTAGTTTTACGATCTCATCCTATTGCTGAGCGCTTGATTTTATTCTTGAAAACAAGAAGGTTATTTTCTTCAATCGTCCTCATCCCATGGTTTGCTGCTGCATGTTATATTATTCTGCTGCAGGCGCCACTATATGAAAGTACAGCCAAAATATTAATTGAAAAAGATGAAAAAGATCCCATGAATATTTCCATGGGTTTTTTAGGAGGAGGGCATGCTCCCCCTTCAGAAATATATTTAGCGCGGGAACACGTCTTATCGCGTGAGGTATTGGATAAGGTTGAAAAAGATATTGGTATTAAAACTCATTTTCAATCCAAGCAAGCTGATTTTTTGTCGCGGTTAAGTAAACATGCAACGCAGAATGCTTTCCTTAAATATTATAGGCACAAAGTAAATGCAGTTGTCGATCAAGACACCAATGAAATCATGCTGACCGCTTCGGCATTTTCTCCCCAGATAGCCAAACAATTACTAACAGCCATTATTTTGCAAACCAAAGATTTCGTAAACCGGGTTTCAAACACATTGGCTAAAAAACAATATTCATTTGCAAAAATGAAACTGCATTTAGCCAAAGAAAAATTATTTCAAGCTCGAAAAGATGTTATTGAATGGCAAAATCAAAATGGTTTGTTTGACCCTAAAGAAACAGCGCAAGTTGTCTCATCGGTGATGGCAAAATTAAAAGGCACTTTAGTAGAGAAACAAACAGAATACATTACTTATTCTTCTTTCATGCAACCTAATTCAAATAAGGTATTGACTTTGCAAGAGGAAATTAAAGCGTTAAAAGCTCAAATTGAGCGGCAAACCAATATCTTATTGGGCCAGAAAGAAAAAAATGGCAAATTAAATAAAATTATGTCCGATTTTGAATGGATTCAATTGCAATTACAATTTGCCCAAGCAGAATATCAGGCTTCTCAGCAAGCTTATGATGCAGCGGCCGTTAATTTGGCAAAAAATCAAAATCTCGTTATTGAGATTGAGCCGCCAAGCTTACCAGATGAACCTGTGAGTCCCAGGATACTTTTTGATTTATCCAATATTTTATTTTTATTGTTAATCGTCTTCGTTTTAACGAAGATGGCCATCATTATTGTGAAGGAGCATATTGATTGATGAAAAAGCTACTATTATTTTTATTAATCATGCCGGCTTTGGTTTTTGCTCTAGAGAACAATATGCTACAGCAACAACAAGAGCCTGTTTTTGCTTCCATTGATAAATCGCAATCACAAACCTCGGCACAATCTGCGGGAACATCCACTGCAGCCGCAGCAACACAATTTACTTCGCAGTTTCCCGCAAACCAAGGCATTGATAAGGCAAATGAAAATGATGAAGATATTAACATCCATTTGAAGTCTTCTACCTACATGGGGGCTGTAATAAATAATAAATTGCCTGTTTTTGGGCAAAATCTTTTCGGCAGTCAATGTGCTCAATTACATCAGGCGCGTTTTTTCAACCCTGAATACCGCATAACAGTAGGCGATGAAGTGAACGTGCAGATGTGGGGAGCATATCAATTATCGCAGAAACTGGCTGTTGATACACAAGGCAATATTTTTATTCCTGAAGTCGGACCAATTAAAGTTGAAGGCGTACAAAATCAAAAATTGAATGAAATAATTCAACAACATGTTAAAAAAACTTTTAAGAAAGGTGTGAATGTATATGCGGATTTAGTTACTGCACAACCAGTACAAGTTTATGTAACAGGCTATGTGAATTCCCCCGGGCTTTATGATGGCTTATCGTCTGACTCAATTATTTATTTTTTATGTGCGGCTGGGGGGATTAATTTACAAGAAGGGAGCTTTCGCGACATAGACATTATCCGCTCGGGCAAGGAAATCCACCAGGTAGACCTTTATGACTTTTTATTAAAAGGCAATATCAATACTTTTCAACTTCACCAAGGTGACACCATAGTAGTTAAGCCGCAAAAATACATTATTTCTGTGGCTGGAGATGTAAAAAATTCTTATCAATATGAGTTAACCACACAAAGCGAAACATTAGCGGCATTAATTAAGCTGGCCAATGTTGAACCTACCGCTACTTATGTACGTATTCAACGAAATCAGGGAATGAAACCGAGTTTTCATTACCAGCAAATTAAGGATTCTCACGCGGTTTATGTACAGGCAGGGGATAGGGTTACTTTTGTAGCAGATAAAGAAATGCAACAGACTCTCGTTACCGTGAAAGGTGAGGTAAAAGGTCCCCATCAATACATTGTTAAGCAGGGTACAACGCTGGCCGAATTTGTTAAGACGTTACAATTAACCTCGGATGCCAGCCTGGAAAATCTGCAATTATTCCGTGATAGTGTAGCTAGGCAACAAAAAGAAGCATTGCACAATAGTCTCTCGCGTTTACAGCGGCAAACTATGACGGGTGAGTCATTAACAGGGGACGATGCCAAGCTGCAGGCTACGCGTTCTGATTTAATCATGAGATTTGTACAAGAAGCGAAACAAGTTCAGACCAAGGGGCAAGTGGTGTTGGGAGAGCGCCGTGAATGGAATAAAGTTCGCTTGGAAAATAATGATGTAATTAATGTTCCGCCAAAAACCTCAGTGGTTACTATTAGTGGCGACGTAGTAAATTCCATTTCGTTGACGGCCAATCCCCGATATCGTTTAATTGATTATATTCAGGCAGCAGGTGGTTTCCAAAAAACGGCTAATCAGAAAGAATTTTTATTGATGCGTCAGAATGGGCAGGTTCAAATTGTAAAAAACAGCAATTGGCATAATCGGCATTTTCCGTTGCAAGGTGGTGATCAGCTCGTTGTATTACCAAAAGAAACAGAAAATGGCATAAAGGTCACAGGTATGATGTCTTCAATCTTGTATCAATTAGCTATCGCAGCTCGGGTTGCAATGCGTATTTAGTCACCTGAGAATGTAGCGATAAGCCGAGAGGGTATGATTAACAAAGGATAATGATTGAATATAAGGATGAGTAATGTTGCAGGGAATTAGGAAGGCCTTATTTAAAATTCCCCTGTTGATGCAATATTCCAGGGCCGTGAATGCTTTTTATAGAAAGTGCAGAATATTTCATATAAAAAGGTCTGGCCTGATCAATCAAGAACCCAGCAGCCAGTATGTGTTTGCATGTAAAGGATCTCCAAGTTTTTTGTATCTTCCTTGGATTAAAACTTTAACGAATAAACTAATCGCAGGGCTTGATATTTCCAGAGAATATCAGTTTGTTCCATTAGCGATTTTTACTGAAACTCATCATTTAACCAACAGACAGAAAATTAATTTTTTTTCGCGATTTTGCCCCCAGGAATTAAGAGAGATTTTAAGAAATTGGCTAACTCCCGTAGCTAATGACATAAAAGGGGTTATCCTGACCTTTGATTATGGGTTTCTACCGCGGGAAATCATTAAAGTTTGTAGTGAGTTATCCATTCTAACAATCCTTATTCCACATGAATCCGTATTTTTAAGACGAGATAAATACTATTATCATCCGATAACTAAAATCGATACGCCCTTGTGCGACTATGTGCTGGCTTGGGGAAAACTGCAAAAAGATATTTTTGTAAGCCGTGGTTATCCTGAAGCAAGAATAAAAGTTGTCGGGGCGCCAAAATTTGACCGTTATTCTTCGTTTAAACCGAGGCTCTCCCATAAACAATTTTGTGAAAAAGCAAACTTAAATCCAAATAATAAAATCATTCTTTTTGCGGCACAGACACTGGACGTTCAGGTCAAACAAAAGCAAGCCCTTAAAATTCAGCGTAAAATAATCACGCAATTGATTGAATTTTGCCAGCAGCATAAGTGCGGTTTTATTTTGCGCTATCCTCCCACAGAATTGCAAATTATCGATTTTGTCATCAAGAAAAAGATGAGGCACGCTGGTTTTTTTATTGATAATTCAAAATATGGGTATAGTTTTGATCCCGAAGAAGCTCTCTATCATGTAGATATGCTTATTTCGATAAACAGCACGATGTTATTTGAGGCTCATTTGATGGGAAAAAGAGCTTTATCGGTAAAATACTTTGAATTTGACGAAAATTGGCAAAAGGCCGGGATTCCTTGCGTTTATACCTCAGCTAGACTGAGTCAATTTTTAACGGATTGGTTATACTCTCCCGGTGGTAATTTACCTGCAGTTACGGCTTGGGCAAAAACTTCTTTTTCACCGCAGGAATTTGACGGATTAGCATCAGAACGTATTAAAAATTTTTTGGAAATGGTTGCTAAAAATTCCCTACCCAAATTACCAAAAACAATCGAGCGTATCATATATGATGATAGGCCAGGGATGGACTTGGCTTATTTACCAAAAAAAAATAAACAATTTCCTTATTTGGGCGCACAAATCGGCGCTAAAAAAGTGCTGGTAAATAAGGAAACATCTCTTCTTGCCTGTGCCGATGTAATTTTGTGCTTAGAAAAACAAAAATTTAAAAGCAAGATTCGTCAACTGCGGCAAAAATATCAATTACCGTTCCTCTATGTACAAAGGGGTTTTATCAATTTAAAACATGCTCAATGCTCCATCCTTATTGATGATTTGGGATATTATTACGAAACCACTCGTCCTACGCGTTTACAACAGCTATTAAATGGCAACCAAGAGCTAACAAGAACGCAAGAAAATTATGCCAAAAGTTGTATGAAGCAAATTATAAATAATGACTTGCTTTCATTCTCCAAAAACACCCAAGAAATTTTAGGGAGAGCTGGAGCCGCAAAGATTTTATTGATTGATGAGGCAATGAGGGCTCCTCATCTTGCCGGAGGACTTGCCAATAAAGACACTTTTAAGAACATGCTGCTTGAAGCCCTGCAATGCTATCCCGACCATGATATTTTGATTTACTACCCACAAGAGGGAAGAGGGGAACGCCATTTTTATAATAAGGCATTTCTTCTTCCCTACCTAAAAGAGCATAAAAATATTTTCATGCTTGCTCCTTGCTACCCGTTCCAAGTGATACTAAAACATGTTGAAGAAGTTTTTGTTGTTACTGCTAACAAGGGATTTGAAGCAGTTTACTCAGGCAAGAAAGTTACGTGTTTCGGGGCCCCATTTTACTCAAACTGGGGGCTCACTCATGATAAAGTTAAGCTCGCAAACCATATTCGCCAGCGTGGAATATTGGATGTTTTTTATTTCGCATACATCGTTTTAAGCCGCTATTACCATCCGGTTTTAGAGAAAAAATGTCAATTGCATGAATTGCTAGATTATATAGACTTATTAACTCTTAAAAGTCTTCAGTGTGTGCACAATGACGAACCGCATCATTTAGGCAGGACAGGAGAGAGTATGGTTTATTAAAAAATATTGATTTATCATTAAATTGATAATGTAGGGCTTGCTGAAATTTGGCAGGGATGAAGGAAGGATACAAGGTAGGTTACAAGTATGTTTAATAATAAGAATATTTTAATTACTGGTGGCACTGGGTCTTTTGGTAAAAAATTTATTAAAACCATCCTAGAAAAATACACACCTAACAAAGTTATTGTTTTCTCTCGTGACGAGCTGAAGCAATCGGAAATGAGCGCTTATTACAATGCAAAATGCATGAGATATTTTATCGGCGATGTGCGCGATAAAGAGCGTTTGAGTGAAGCGATGCGCGGCATCGATTATGTAGTGCACGCCGCAGCATTAAAACAAGTACCTGCAGCTGAATACAATCCAATCGAATGCATCAAAACCAATATTTATGGCGCAGAGAATGTCATTGATGCTGCTATTAAGAATAATGTAACGAAAGTCATCGCTTTATCTACAGATAAAGCTGCCAATCCTATTAATTTATACGGGGCAACCAAGCTGGCGTCAGATAAATTATTTATGGCGGCCAATAATATTGCAGGAAAAAATGGGCCTATTTTTTCGGTAGTCCGTTATGGGAACGTAGTCGGCTCAAGAGGTTCCGTTGTGCCATTTTTTTATCGTTTAATAAAAGACAATGCGGCTTTCTTACCAATTACTGACGATCGAATGACACGTTTTTGGATTAGTTTGCAACAGGGTGTGGATTTTGTGTTACAAAGCTTTAAGCGTATGCATGGGGGCGAAATATTCGTACCTAAACTGCCTTCTGTGCGTATTATTGACTTGGCTATGGTCATGGCACCCGATATGGAAAAACGTGTTATCGGTATTCGTCCGGGGGAAAAACTGCATGAAATCATGTGTCCTGCGGATGATTCACATTTAACCTTAGAATTTCATGATCATTATGTTTTGCGACCGACTATTAAATTCCATCATGCAGAACTGGATTACTCTATAAACGCAATCGAGGAAAAAGGTTATCCTGTTGTGGATGCTTTTGAATATAGTTCGGGCACCAATCCTCATTTTCTTAATGCTGATGAAATTAGAGCATTTAATGAGATAGCATTAGGCTTGAAATTCGATTTACCGCTTTCTTCCCTACATAACAACAAGGCTGTTTTTAAGGCGGCGGAGGTTGAATAATGAGATCCATTCCTTACGGTAGGCAAAACATATCACAAGAAGATATTACTGCTGTTATAGAAGTTTTAAAATCTGATTTTTTGACGCAAGGACCTGCAGTTACCCAATTTGAAGAGCAGATTAAAAATTATGTAGGAGCTGAATTCTCTGTAGCAGTAAATAGTGCAACATCAGCTCTGCATATTGCTTGTTTGGCAATGGGACTTGGCGAGGGGGATGAATTATGGACTTCCCCAATCAGCTTTGTTGCTTCGAGTAATTGTGCTTTGTATTGTCGGGCACGGGTAGATTTTGTCGATATTGATGACAAAACATATAACCTGTGCCCAAACCGTTTGGAAGATAAGCTTAAAAAAGGGAATAAAAAACCCAAAATGGTTGTACCGGTGCACTTATCAGGGCTTTCTTGCGACATGGAAGCCCTGCATTTCTTGGCCGAAAAGTATGGTTTTTATTTGCTTGAAGATGCATCTCATGCAATTGGCGCGGAATACAAAAACAAAAAAGTAGGATCTTGTTCCTACTCAGATGCTGCTGTTTTTAGCTTTCACCCTGTAAAAATTATAACCACAGGTGAAGGAGGAGCAGTTACAACCAATGACGCGGCGTTGTATGAAAAACTCTTAATGTTACGTAGCCACGGCATCACGCGTGACCGAAGTCTTATGCAAACGGATCATGGCCCTTGGTATTATGAACAGCTAGCGTTGGGTTTTAACTACCGCATAACGGATATACAATGTGCATTAGGCTACAGTCAAATAAAACGTTTAGATGCATTCATTGCATCCAGGCGCAAATTAGCGACACAATATGATGCCTATCTAAGTAAATTGCCGTTTGTTATCCCCTACCAACCTGATTATCAAAAATCGGCGTACCATCTATATATTGTGCAGGTGGAGAACCGTGCGGAAGTGTTCCAATATTTGCGTGAACAAGGAATTGGAGTAAACGTGCATTATATTCCTATCCATACTCAACCTTATTATCAGAAACTGGGTTTTCGCAAAGGCGATTTTCCCATTGCTGAGCAATATTACGAAAAAGCTATTTCCATACCTATGTTCCCAGATATATCGGCAGAAGAAATTTCTTATGTTTTGCATCATATGGCAAGAGCCGTGTGCCTTGACACGATGACAGCAATTTCATAACGAAACTAAAATGATCCGCTTCTCGTATAACACATTGCAGCAAAGGATAAGGAAATTTTTTATCCCTATCTTTGGCCGCAGACTACGCCTAGATAAAATTTGTGAGCCCATTACCTGGGGTCGTGAGGCAAAGCCCGTGGCTGTTTTGCTTTTTTTCAACCAATGGAAGAGGGAATTTATCGGGGATTTTTTCCCAGAATATAATTTATTTTATTTAAAACGAAAGAATTATATCAAATTTATTTTCAAACAATTAGTGAATAAGAATTATACACTAATTATATGGGGTTATAATGAGGCACCTAAATACAAAAAAATTTTCAATAAGGCTATCAAGCTTATTCGCGTCGAAGATGGTTTTTTAAGATCGACCGAACTGGGTAAAAAAAGAAGCAAGCCGTTGTCTTTAGCTGCGGATTTTACAGGCTTGTATTTCAATTCTAGTGCGCCTTCCGATTTAGAAAATTTGCTGAATTTTCATGATTTTAGTTCACAAGAAATATTGCATGCTAAAGAATGCATGGAGTTAATCAAAAAATACGGAGTTAGTAAGTATAATCACGCCCCTAAAATTAGTCTGAGTTCGCTTATTGGCTCTAAAAAGCGCAAGAGGATTTTAGTCATAGGGCAAGTGGAACAAGATGCTTCTATCCGTTATGGGTGTGCTAAACCAATTACTAATAATGATTTGGTTAAATTAGCACATGCAGAGAATCCCGATTGTGAAATCATTTATAAGATTCATCCTGATGTACTTGCTGCAATAGAAAATAATCCTGCCTCTTTTACAGAAATTTCCTCTATTTGTACAGTAATCGCAAGTGACATTGCGCCTTCCGCCTTATTTGCTGAAGTTGAGAAAGTATATACCATTACCTCATTGATGGGGTTTGAAGCGTTAATATTTGGTTTACCGGTGATTTGTGTAGGTGCACCTTTTTATTCAAACTGGGGGATCACTGATGATCGACAACCAATAGAGCGGCGAATTAGAAAAAGAACGTTGGAAGAAATTTTTTGTGCAGCATATCTTCTTTACCCTAGATATCCATACGGAAATATTCTGTCTATTATTGAGCAATTGGGGTGTGTTAATAAACTAAAAGAAAAGACTGAAGACTTAGTATTTTAGGAATCTTAAGAATACAGGAGTTGTTACATGTTTTTTAACCGCAAAAAGATTGCCTCTTTGCTGCCTTCATTTTCTCCTGCGTTTGATTTTATAGGATATGCCTGGCAAAAAGAAAAGTTAATGCCAATAGCTATCTTGTGGGGAGTTCACGTAAAGCAACGCAAAGCTATAAGTGCTGCATTTACAGATTATAAAACGGCTTTTGTTTTTGGGAAGGCATCATGGCGAAGGGTGTTGCGCTCATTAGCCGAACTTCCTGAATATACAAGTTTGACATTTATTACTTATGGTAACGTGATTCCTAAGAAAGCGTTGCTATATGCAAAGAAAAATAAACTTGCTGTGCTGGCTCTGGAAAATGGCCCCTTACAAGGTTTAAATCATATTTCTCATCATTCATTAATTTTGCCATTAGTAATATATAAGCAAGAAAACTACAAACGCCCTACGCAGTCAAAGCTTAAGCAAATTTTAAACCAGTATAATTTTGCAGTGGATAAGCATGTAATCACCCGTGCCCGTCAGGGTATTGAGCATATGCGGGTAGCTAAAATAACTAATTATTTTAGTTTGCTGGATACGAGCATCCCTTTAAAGAAAGAGAAGCTTTACAGTGTATTAGTACTTGGGCAAAAAGAGCAGACTCACCTATCTTCAAGGTTAAAAAAATATATTAGCAACAGAGATTTAATTCAATTTGCCAAAAATGATCACCCCGAGGCAGATATATTTTTCAAACCTCACCCTGAAGCCTCGAGTGAAATTCCAGGATACATGAAAAAATTTTGTACCATTGTTGATGAAAGCTTGCCAATACATGAGCTGCTTAATCAAGTTGAGCATGTGGTAACTGTGGATGCAGTTATTGGCTTAGATGCTCTTTTCTATGGGAAGAAAGTTACCACTTATGGTAGGCCGTTTTATGCCGGGTGGGGGCTAACTGATGATAGAAATAAACGGATCAAAAGACCACGTACATTAAATTTGGAAGAATTGTTTGCCTGTGTGTATTTGCTAACACCGACATATTTCCATCCGCTCAGTAATCAAGCTATTGATTTTTTTGAGTTTTCTGCGTTTTTTTTAGTTGAACGGCTAAAAAATTCAAATTTATTTGCCGTATCTAACCATGCTTTAAACAAGGAATGGCTTACTTATTGCGAGAAATACCTTCCTGCATCGTTAAAGTTATTTCTTTATTTGCAAGGGACAGGCGCTCATGGGGTAGGGAAAATAGAGGAAATATTGGCTATTGCCAAACAAGATTTTAGTTTAAATGATTTTATGCAGTTTTCTTCTCTGCTTATTAAGTCAGGTAATTATGATGCGCTAGTTGCATATTGCAATTATTGTTTAGAATATTTAGTTGAGCAGGTCCATACATTACAACAATCTTATTATCTGCTTAATAATTTTTTCTACCATTTGGCTACCTGTCTAAAGAATGCAAGTGGAAGAATAATTAAACATGTGCCCAACTTAAATAAGCACTTGTTTGTAGAAGGTAAGATTTTAGAGAGTGATTACGAATTACTATTAAATTATTGTCGTTGTTTGTCTTTAAATATTCAATATGACGAGCTTGCAGAACTTATCGATAGAATATGCACTCATGATGAGTTCCACCATAATATCTTGTGTAAGTTATGCGATATATTATTACAAAGACCAGCCAGAAGTGAACGTAATGCAGCAAAACGCAATATATTACAACAGCAACTTGCCAATTATTATAAAAAGATTTTAAGCAACTCTTTTCCCGATAACTATGATGTATTTTTAAACCAAGCTTTATATTGCCAAAGTCTTGATGATGCGTCAGGCGTGATCGAGGCTTACAAAAATCATTTAGAATTATTTGCTAACAAATTTTCTTTTTCTGATGGACAGCTGAAACACTGTGGTGCTTTAGCTACACGTGCTGCACATTTTTTTACCTTGTTTAGGTTTTTATTAAAAAAAGGTTACTATGAATTAGCGCAAGATATTCTGCAGCGCATGAAAAGCCCCCAAACTGCAAAAAATATAGAAAATCTATCCTTTGAATATGAGTTAGCTCGAGGCAATTACAAAACTTATATCGCCAAATATAGTCAGTTAGATGAAAACTCTAGAAATGAACAAAAAAAGCTCGTCGATTATGCGCGTTCGTTAGTTAATATAGGTGAATTTGCTAGAGCAAAAGGTATTCTACAGCAATACCGGCAAAGATTAATGTCACCAGAAAAAAGGGTAGCAATTGAGGCTGAAATAAGCAAAATTGAATTTAGCATGCGTGCTGCAGAGATTTTAAATTCGCACTCTCAGCCTAAGTTGCCCAAAGGTGTTGTTTTTATTGCTTCACAAAAATGCTTTAATACATTGGCAATGCTGGCTCCTTGTTTGAAAGAAATTAAAAAAATGGGTTTTGCGGTCATTAACTTAACGCAAGGAATGCTGCCTAAGGCTCATACAGGTTTGGAGTATATTGATAAATTTGCTGATTCCATTCCAGCAAATTTAGCTAGTCCCGTGTTAAAACAATCGTGGTATGTAAATTGGAAAAACCGCATCGTTAGTGCTGATGGAGTTAATTATTACCAGGGTTTTTATGAGCGATTATCAGTAACTCATAGGATTTTTTTCGTTGATATTAATCAACCGGCAATTCATAGAGATTTTATCAGCAATTTAAACCGTTCGGATACAACCTTAACTGTCTGCAAACAAATATTCACAGAGGTAGTACAAAGAGGAATTCCCGTCGTTTTTCTAAGTGGCAATGCGCATGTAACCCCATTTTCTGTAATGCGAGATTATTGCCGCCATATGGATCATCCATTAATGTCTTTTGTTAGTGCAAATGTTGCTTATGAAAATTATTTTTCTAATCTAGGCAGTAAATACTCACACACCATGTGCGTTACGGATATGACTTTACATAAAAATACCCGGGCCCCATTTCTTCCGCGCGAAGATATGTTTAATGCCTGGTATAATAAAAATTACGATAATAAAACTTATCTTTCGCAAGCGAATAATTTAATCAATGTAAATCGCAACAGTTCTAGTGATGATGCGCAAGCACAAAAATGGCTCGACTTTTTAATACAACAAAAAAAGCAGGGGAAAAAAATCATTTGTTGTTTTGGCAAAGTCCCTTGTGACTTAGCTGTTCCTTATGATGGAGGGCCGGCGCACAGTGATATGGCAGATTGGATTAATCATACTATAGGCATTTGTGGAGATAATACTGGAATTGTTTTATTACTAAAACCTCATCCGCATGAATTGCGCCCGGAAATCGCTTTAGATTTAGTAGAAACTTTTAGTGATTTAATTCATATCGAGTTTAAGCCCAATGTTAAGTTATTGGCCCATCGCGATCTCAATACGCATGCACTAGCACCTTATCTTGACTTGGCCATTTTATGGAATGGTTCGGCAGGCTTAGAGTTAGCGGCACAGGGAGTGCCGGTGATGATGTGCTCTTATTTTGGCAAATATGACTATCCAGTTAATCTTATTTATCCTGAATCTAGAGAACAATATGAAAAATATCTTTTAAGTATGCAATATGAAAAGCCCAGCGAAGAAATTAGAAAAAAAGCTGCATTCTTAATTTGCTATATGGGAACTGATGAAATATCCATCCTTAACGATTATTCTATCCGTCAGGTAACCAACGATAAAGTGGGCATACCTCGCTGGCAAGAAGATAAAATTTCAATGTTTTTAGAACACGGCGATCCGAAGATGACCTTGGTGGCTTCGCGGATAGTTGAAAAATTTATACCGTTAAGTAGCGATTCTCAATCAGGTTTTATTGATTTTACTAAATTTCAGGCAAAGCTTCCGACAAACATCCAAATAAAAAAATTGGCCGAGCAAGGAATAAAAGAGTCAGTTAGTACATCTGTGTAATTTTATTAAGAATAAATTCTGCAACTGGCATATAGAGCATTTATATAGTTAGTTTCAGGTAATATTATGTTAATTCTCAGAATTAGTGGAGTTGCCCCCGTTAAACCGAACCATCTAGTTACCTATAATAGCTCTTCGATATTCTCTGGGAGCCATCATTTTTAATCCCTTGTGAGGGGCAATATTATTATAGTCCTCAAACCAACTATCCAAATTGTCCATCAAAGCAATAGCATTCATTGGGTCATATACCATGTTTTCTGGCTACATACGAGACTGTCATCCCAGGTTGATAAGTCTCTTGTACTATCTGTTGCTTCTCATATAAACCCAGCGACGTCTTGAGCTACTTGAATGAATTACTTCTATTACTTCCGCTTCTTTAGATATAGTCATAATACTAGTCCTATTACTAGTCGTTAGTTAACAACTAGCTGGACCGGTTTTAGTGGGGAGCATTCCAGTAAAACTAAATTTGTATGTTAAATCCATTAAGATGCAGGAACTTACAAAGCTTTTTTTGGCGGCAACCAATGGATTTGACCTGACAGGTAATTTCGTGAAGATAATACCGGTCAGATCAATTTGAAAAATAAATACTAGATTCTATAGCTCCCTACCTCCTAAAAGCCTTGTTAAGCGGCCTTCAAGAATTAATGGTTAACTCTGAACTGGGTAAAAATTTTGAGGAATTTTCTTCTGTGCTAGTAATAAAATTGTTTATTGCTTTAATTAAGTTAAGAACCAGTGTTTTTTTGTTGCCAATATAATCACCCTCTATGTGATTTACATTATGGTACCAAACGTCTGTTTTTTCATTTTCATCCAATTTTCGCCAATGTAACTCGGATGAGTTAGATAATAAGAAAGTTTTACAACCTAAACTGCCAGCTAGTTCAACAACTGTAGTGGCAGGTGCTATCATTAAATCCATGCATGACATCAGTGCTGCCACTGAACTAAGGTCATTGTATTGATCCAAATCGGTGTAGTTTACTATTTTAGCATTACAATTTTTTTCCACCCATGCAATTTCTGCTTCTGAATCATCGTATTGGAAGTTAAAAAATTGCACATTAGTGTTGGCAAATGCAGCAAATAATGGTTGTAAATCTTCTATGGTCAGGTAGTGTTCATCACGTGCATAAGTGACTAAGCTGCTGCGCCAGCTAATCCCTATATTAATGGTGTTCGTGGGAACTTTTTTTAGCCATTTTTGTTTTAGGGGCAAGGAAGGAGATAAGAATGGTTTTCCACTGATGGAGTGCTTATCTTTAATGATATCCCCTAAGAGATCACATGCCAGCGTGATTGCCTCGTATTCTTGAGCAATCAACCAAGCTTGATTGTCAAATAAATCATGCAACTCTAAGGTAGGTAACTTATTATATTGATTTAAATCGAGTTTATAACTTAATTTTCGTTGCCGAGGAACGGGAAGAAAGTCTAAATCAGGGTAAGAATTTACATATAATTCATATAAACGGGGTTCGCAAGTAAAGGTAACTTTTTTATTGGGAAAAAGATTGCTCATCTGGGGATATAAAGCAGAGAATCTGATTTCATCACCTGGCCCAAAAAAAGCAAGAACCAAAATACTTTTGGCTGTACAGCCGTTTGAAGATTGTATGTATTTATTCCCTAATACCAATTTTAAGGTTGCACAGCGAATATGGTCCCTATAGCTGCGATAAGCTTCGTAAATGTTGTTCGTTGCAAAATTATATTTTCTTAGCAATATCTCATCTACGGGCACGCCAAATCGTTTAATATTACAAGCCTCTGCCTGTGCAAAAAGTTCTTTTGCCCATTGATATTCATCCATGCGAATCGCTAGTTTTACGGCTTCTTGGTAAACTCTTAATGATGGGAAATGGATAATTAATTCTTCCAATATTTTTCGTGCTTCCTGATATTGCCCGGACAATGTGCATGCGCTGGCTAGGGCAAGATAATAAGGTAATGTTTGTGCAGGGTATTTAATTTGCTTTAAAATTTTTACTTGTTCATCGGCCTTTCCCATCACCATATAAGCTTTAGCCACACCTAAATGCATTAACTCAGTTTTTTCCTCATGACTTAATCGTTGTTGGGAAGCATAAAAAAAGGCGCGATCATAGGCAAAACAATCGCCAAACTGTGTTTCCAAAATATCTTTATTCAAAAGGATTTGTGAAAATGCAGAAGGGTCTTTTTTAATGGCAATCGAAAGAGAACGTATAATATTAATTCCATCCCCGATAAAATAGGAAACTGAGGCTTGAGCAATCTGCGCAGCATTATGATTGCCCAATTTTTCAAATCTAAATAAAATCTTGTATAAATTAATAGCGTCGTGAAAATGAAAAGTTGCTTTTGCAATTTCAGCGAGTTGGAAGAAAACTTCACGGGTTACTAAACCGCTTAACAGTAATTTATAAAAGATCTCTTCTGCTTCTGCATAGCGCTTTAGCGCAATTAACGCTTTTGCTGCATTGTATTCTGTTTCATACGTTTCCCGGGCAAGTGAGGTATCGAGACGCTTTTGAGCGATAGGATTTATTTCCTCCTCAGCATTATGGAGTGTGGATTTTTTTTGGTAAAAATCCATAAGATGTTCTAAAAGTTCATAGCTTTTTTCCCATTCTCTTCCTTGGGCTAAAATTTGGGCTATTTCCATAATAGTGGCATCCGATTCGCCGAGTTTTAGACCCTTTTGCAAGACTCCAATAATATCTTCGCTGGGGACTTTTCTCTTCAAAGCGGTTATTAATGGAGTAAAATAGTTCTGATTATTAGCAACGAGGCCAATGATTGCTGAAGCGAGGGCATAGTTGGCTTTTTTTCCGAAAATGTAATCGGAGGAAAAATTTAAATGATTTTTAATCAATTGTAAGTCATGTTTTGTTAATTTTTTTGATTTCAAAAGATCAAAAATTATTGGCCAATATTCACTTTCGCAAAGTAAGGATAATAAATTGCGGTTGGGTACTAATGTTTTTTCTAGAGTTTTTAAGGCACACAGCTCTGAATATCCTAAAATTTCAAACATGGTCGCTAATAAGCCAGAAGCTGAATCTTCGTGGATGATGGAATAACGCGTACATTTTAAAAATAAAAGAGCAAACAATTGATCAACTGATAATGAGCCGCGGGATTTTAAATTAGAAGAGCGATCATCTGTTAATCCCCAGCCAGAATAAAATGGCGTACCTGTAACTGTTAATTGTTTCTCATAAAAAATAGCATCTATGGCATTAAGCGCGTTTTTTGTGTAAATGTGATCGCTAAGATTAATTACTTCAGTTAAAGAAATTGCCTTGGTAATAATGCGGTATTGGTAGACTTTTCCATTGATGTTAATTTTTTTATAGATTAAATCATGACTAGGTTTTTTCTTGTCATCATAATATAAAAATTCCGCATCGGGGTTTTCTTCTATCGCTTGGGTAAGAAGCCCTACAGGCTTTTGCCAAAAATAATAAAAATTATTTTTTCTTGCCGGAATTATAAGAATTCGTTTTTTTAACTTAGGCCCTAAAAATTTTTTTGTATTAATTAAAGTTGGGTTATATGAATAGCCAAGTTTTAAAGCAATATATAATTTTCTTAGTAAGTGGGCTTGTTTTAAAGTTCCTGCATCGATTTCCAGATTTTTAATCTGGTTGTACAGATAATGTTTATGCAGCTTTTTTTCCCCTACAACAATTTTTTCTTCCAGAAAGGCAGCATATGCTTTGGGATATTGGGGATGACCAATAAAACCTCTTCTTAAAAAATAAGCATGGATGTTATTTTTAGCAGCAAATTTCAAGGCGAGGTTGTAGGCGCGTGCGCTACTGAGGTGGGTAATAAATAATGATATTTTAGGCTTTTCTAGGGGCACGAGTTTCTGAAGCTTATAAAAATCTCTTTCTTTTTGGATAAAAAATACTTGATAGTCACTAAAGAAATTAGAAAAAAACGCCTGTTTTTTTCTAATATCCCAAATTAAGGCTATTTCTTTTCCGGGGTCAAAAGCATTTATAGAATTTGCATTAAGGTCTAAAAAACTAGAGTGAAATAGTTTTTTAATTTTATTTGCATTTATTAAAAGTCCCTTTTTTGTATTATTTTTAAATTTTTTCCATATCTTCAACATAGTATATCCTTATAAAACAGTGGCCAGGAATTCCTGGCCAAGATGTTGGCTTTAATTTCAGAAAAAGACTAATCAATTAATTCCCAATGGGTACGAGTACCTGCCGCTATCTCTTGCGTTACTTTTTTCCCAATGATTTCAGTCCAGTATTTAGGGGCCAATCCATATCCGGGGCGAACACAACGAATGCATTCTGCGGTGATGGTTTCGCCCATTTTCATATGTTTTGTAAAATAAATTGAACGTTTAAATTGTTTTGATTTCTCTTCCGTTTGCGAAGCTTGATAATGTACTTTTCCAAGCGACTCCCAAGCTCTTTTTGTTTCTTCCACTAAAAGCTTTAATTCGTGTGGCTCCAAGGAAAAATTGGCATCCACCCCGCCTTCTGCTCTTGAAAGACAAAAATGTTTTTCAATTACCGTCGCCCCTAATGCTATCGCGGCAACAGGTACACCGATACCCATAGTGTGATCAGACAAACCCACCTGACAATTAAACATTTCAGCAAGGTGAGGGATGGTTCTAATATTGGCTTCAAGAGGTGAGGCGGGGTAGGCGCTTGTGCATTTCAATAATACAAAATTACTACATCCTGCTTCACGCAGGGTGTGAGTTATAAGCATTAAATCCTCTAAAGAAGCCATGCCGGTAGAAATAATGACAGGTTTTCCGGTGGCGGCGACTTTTCTAATCAATCGAACGTCTGTATTTTCAAAAGAAGCAATTTTATATGCTGGTGCATTAAGCTCTTCAAGAAAGTCTACCGCTGTTTCGTCAAAGGGGGTACTAAAGCAAATTAAACCACGTTTTTGCGCTTGAGCAAAAATGGGTTTATGCCATTCCCAAGGTGTGTGAGCTTCTTCATATAACTCATATAAGTGACGGCCATACCATAAGCTTTTCTCATCTAGAATTTTAAAATCATCCTGATCGACTTTTAAAGTCATGGTATCCGCTGTATACGTTTGCAACTTTAGAGCATGTGCTCCGGCATCAGCTGCAGCGTCTACAATAGCCAATGCTTTATCCAGGGATTGATTATGATTGCCGGACATTTCCGCTATGATAAAAGGGACGTTATCTTTACTGATTGTATAATGTGCGATTTTAAACATAATAAATCCTTTTTAATTGGTTTGTTTGATAAATCCGCAGCTCTCAAACATTTTTACGGAGGCTAAATTCGTTTCCTTAATTTGTGCTAAGAGTTTATCCGTATTATTTAGGGTTTGCATATAACGAATTGATTCTAGCAAAATTTGTTTTCCATAGCCTTTGCCTTGTGCCTGTGGAGCAAGATAAATATTTACCATGGCTTTTGTATTATCAACATCATAGCGCACTGTACCAATTAGCTGCCCTGCATGGCTTGCCATTAAGAAAACGCAATTGGCATCATTTACTTTTTTTTCACACCAAAGTTGGTGCTCGGGAAATGCAATGATTTTATTGTCAAGAGATTGCTCCCGTACTGAAAGATGATTGCGCCATTGATAGAGTAATTGCGTATCACTTATCATAAAACGCCGTAGAGCAATATTTTTTTGCTGGGGCTCAATTGGAAAATATGTTTCACGTAGGTAATTCAAAATTTTCGAATTCATCAGTTATTTCCTTTAAGAGATTCTGTTCGGGATTGGAAGCAAAAAGGTAGTTTGCGTTTTTAATATGCAAGGATGATTTTATATATTGGTTAATGGTTTTAGGGAGCATAGCCAAGTTTTCCACATAAATACCCAAGTTATCAGCCTGCAAGGCGTGGCATATTTGTTTTTGATTTTCAGCGGTGCAAATAATCAACGAAGGTAAATTTATAAAAAGTCGTTCAAGTACACTCACACCGCCGGCGTTAATCGAGAGATCAGCTCGAGTCAGTAAATCAAAATAATTATGTGGTTGTATATGAAAATCAATATTACTGTATCGAGAATATTTTTCGATGATGCCATCGTTATGCATATTCGCTTTGCCAAGCACTACCTCTACGGTAGTTTGTTGCAAAGCCGAATCCAAAATCCCTGCTAAAACCTTTTCGGTATAGTTTTTTACATCCATCCCGCCTAGAAAAACCAAAACATTCTCGATTATGTGCTTGCTTGGGGCAGAAGCTTGACGTGCTTTTTTTACTTGTCCTAGTTTAGGATTAATTAAGGCATAGCTTGGGCCCAATAGTTTTTTGCAGTATGAAGGAACAAGCCCATCATATCTGCATTCATAATTTTGATAATAATTATGATCCAATAGTAAATCACAGGTATGTAAGCGATTTGCCAGATCATCAATCACCATTAATTTTTTAACAGCAGGTTTAATTACTTTTTCCCAAGAGATATCCAAGCCATAAATATCCGTAATCATTAAGTCTACATTTCTATTTTTTATGAAATTTAGTGTTTCACGAGCATCCTCTTCTTGGCTGACGCCTAACCAAATAGAATAATCGTCACAAGGAAGATGAGTTTCGTAAATCTGTTTTTTACAAGGCGGATAAGGATGCAAAAAATATAAATAACCACGCTCTCGAATGATTGAATAACAATTGCCTGGTAAATCCCGGCATAAAAAAATAACTTCATGACCAGATTTGCTCAATGCGTCAGCCAATACCAAACAACGCATGACGTGACCAGAGCCTATCAATTGCGAAGCATCGGTGCGAATAATAACGAGCATATTATTCTCCTAATAATTGATAGAGCTTTTCCGCCCGCAACCAATCGTCCATCGTGTCAATGTCTTGCACGCGATAATGGGGAAGTAAAAAGGGCACAGATTGTTCAGTAAAAATGCTTTCTTCTTGTAAAAAGTCAGTTGCTTTTCCTAAATAGAACATACCAGCATCATGATATGCTTTTTCGAGATCTTGTGATCGTTTTTGCAGATTTTCTGGCCAAAACAGTTGCATTCGCTTTCCCTCTGTTATTCTGAAAGAGCGGAAGATGGGATAAGAAAATTCAGTTGCCGAAAAAACGAACTTGACATCTTCAGTCAGCAAAAATGTTGCTTGCCGTAGATCTTCAGCTCGCGTAAACGGAGCGGTTGCATAAAGGCAGCATAGTGAATCAATGAGCTGATTTTGCTCTGCAAACCAACGAATAGCATGTTTAATCACATCCATCGTTGTGGCAAAGTCATCAGCAATTTCTGCTGGGCGTATAAATGGTATCTCAGCCCCTAACCCATAGGCAACTTCTGCGATTTCTGGGTCATCCGTAGAAACAATTATCTTGTCGAATAAACCGGTAGTTTGTGCCGCTTCAATCGAATAAGCAATAATTGGCTTACCGCAAAAATTTTTAATATTTTTTCTCGGGATGCGTTTACTACCCCCACGCGCGGGTATAAGTGCTATCTTCATAACTAACTTAATTTTTATGATTTATGAATCATAATTCATAAAAAAATATCTTTGTGCAATATAAATTTTATATCAATAGGACAACACTAAAAAATTTTAAACATAAGTAGTTAACATGGTTTAATTAGTTTAAGATAGGTACGAGTGCACGCGCGTGTATTCATATTTGCGATTAAAAATTTTGTTGCTACACTATTAAGTTGCAACACTAAACTTTCCATGGATAACAAGGATGAAGAAATGAAAAAGATACTTTCAAAAATTATTAATCGTTATACAACTGCTGCTTATGTAGCGTTATTCAGCAATGCTGCTTTAGCGCAAAATGGCTTTATGTCTAGTGGCGGGTGGGTTGCTGCTGGCGCTTTGGCTGTCGTAACAATCGTTGGTGTAGCAGCTGTTGCAGCTAAGTCAGATGATGACGATAGTTCTTCCACAAATTTACTCAGCTAATAGTTTAACTGGGTGGCTATATTTTTTTAGCTGCCCAGTTAATCCTGCCTTAAGCATTCCGGGTAGAAAGGTTTTGCATTTAATTAAAAAGCTTGGTACTCCAAATTTGTAACAATAAAATAAAACTCACCACGGCAACGCCGCACACCAGCCAGCAATAGCTGACCAACTCTCCCCCGGGAAGCTCTTCTCTAAAAACATTCAATAAAACAGAACCCGCTAAAAATGCCACCATAAAGGCGACGACGACTGCATTGACCGGTTCGAAAATCACCGAGCATAACCAGCCGAGTAACAAAAAAAGAATCAGGATAAAACGACCGACATGATTAAATTCAGTGGCATGCAAGCGGGAAAATTTTTTATCGGTTAACACAAAGTTTAACGCCATGGAAAAGGTGAATAATGCTGTGGCGCTTAAACTGACTTGTGCACGTAATGACATGGTATAAGTGATAAGGAAATTATAAAGGCAAAACATGAATAAGTGTAAGGCATATACAAGGCCGCGGGTTTGCAAGTATTTAGAGCGTTCGGCAGCCAATTCCATACCGTAGTAAATCAAAAAGCCCGCCAATGCCACCAGGTAAATCATCAATTCTGAAAAAGGGGTAAGCCAGTGGCTTTGGATTAAAAATTTGCCCATAGGTTCATTGTACTCAACCAGGTTAGGCAGCATATGCAAGAAAACATAGGCAATGGCTGTTCCTCCGGCAAATGAAATAAAAGCCTTGCCATTGCCGGGCAGATGCCTGGCAAACCAGGGGCTCAGATAATGAAAGAGAACCAAGATTAAGGTAGATAGAAAAGCAACCAGCAGGTGAATTTTAGATATCCAAATCACGAAAAATCCTTGCATGTTTCCAACTTGTTTATACATTATCATTTGTGTGCAGGATAAAATAGCGTCATGCCCATGTCAGTGGGCATGATGAATGCAATAATAAATATTATGGCTAGGCGTTAGATTTAAGCCATTGCTTCCATGCTGCAATGTCATATTCACCGTATTGCTTGCCGCTGATGCGTTTTAAAAGCTTATATGCCATATCATGATTGTTGGGTTGTTTTAATTGCAACATTTGCAATAATGGTTCACTGGCTTCACGGCGAATAAATTGTTTTGCTGCAGGCAAGTGTGCGGCATGGTAGAGGACGAGTAAAGATTTGTTGCGATCCGTTGTAATGGGCGAAGATAATAAATTGATAAAGGGAGAGATGTTAATATTATAAATGCGAGCTTTTGCCATAGTGCTGCCAATTACCCGAATGGCATTATTTTTTACCAGACTCTCATTGTCTTCTACATAGGGCATCAATTCGGAAAGAATAAAATAGGGATCGCTCATGTGCCCAACGAGAAAAATCGCTGCGCCTCGCCTTTCTGCATCCGGATCATTTTTGATCGTGGTTAAGATGAAATCCTTTTGCTGCCTGGCTCCCTGGTTAAATTTAGTTAGATAAGCTTTTAGCTGCGGATGCTTGAAGTTTTCAATACAATGAAAAACCGGGCAATTATTGGGCTTAATATCTTCTTTTTGAATCTTTTTATCATTGAATAATGTTGCAAGAATCCGTTGATATTCTATCATTTCTGCAATGACATCTTGGGCTTGTTTGGATCTCGTATACGGTTTTCCTGTTTTTTGCGGCAGGAATTTCATGCGCTCAGGATGAGCTGCAGAAACCACCTCAAGCGTGGTATACAATTCCTTGTTTGGGATATAAAAAATAGTTGTTGCTTCCGCAAAGAGAAGATGTTCGCGCTGTTTAATGTGATTAAGCAATGCGGTGCGTTTTTTCTGCAATTTTTTTAATGCGGGAGGCTCTGGTATTTCTTCCATCACGGAAAAATCTTTACCCTGCGCTCGCACTATGGCTTCAATTTCGGCATTGATTGCTGTTTCAACTTCGCTGATTTGTTTGCCATAGCGCTGTAGTAATAGCTTGCTTCGTTCTACCTCTACTCCATAAACATCGACAATGGCGTGAGCAAAAATATTGAAATTTAGCAGGCAGCCCATAAAAAATAATCCCAATTGCTTCATATTTGTTCCTTCGATAATCCCAAAAGAACCCCGCCAGAAGCGGGGTTTACTGGTTATATATCCCACTTGCCATCCATACTCATGGATGCACTGTTGCTATTTACTATGGCAGTGCCGGATTGGAATAATGTCCAATATAAACCTTGTTCTTGCCTTCCTCCGGCTACTTGCTGCAAATCTTCATATGCCAGCACAGTTGCTGTTTGATATGCCAAAACGCGCTCTTTTTTATTATTGTTGTCCTTAACGTATTAATCAGTGGTAGGCTTCTTGTTGAAGTTTGGTAAAAAGCCGAGCTTCATTTAAAAAAACATGCTTTTGTGCTTGTTCTGTAAGTTGCTGCTCAATCCCATGTTGGTAATCCATTAAATAGTGTTTGCACTGCGAGGGTGACCAGACAAAATTTTGTTTTTTTGCTAAAAGAAATTGCACAAATACATCCAGCATCGGTATGTAAGGGTTGCATTCCTCCGCCCATAAAAACTGTCCTTGCTCGTTGATTTCTAAAAAAATGTATTGATTATCTTCCGTTACAATAAAATCCATGGAGCCGAAGACCAGCCCCAGGCTTTGCATGAATTGGCGGATCTGCTGAATGAGCTTTTGCGGCAAAACATAATGTTCCGTGCGCATTTCTCCGCTTGGAATAGCCCGCCAATCATATTGGCCTTTAGGATGTTCTTGTGAAAACAATTTGACGGCCATAATGTAGTGTCCAAAGCAAGTGACGCGTAATTCATACTGCTTACGGATTGCCCGCTGGTATATGCCTGGGGTGCTTCTTAGCACATCTTCAGCAGGTAAAGCTGCAGCATTGATGCGCGTGGTATACGTGGCTTTAAGGGAAGCTTCATCGAACCAAAAATTGGCACATAAAGGTTTATAAATCACGCCATGACGTGTATGTTCCATTAAAAAAGCATGCACATCTTTAGGGTTATTGGAAAATAAAGTAGGAGGGATGCTCATCCCGCATTGTGCTGCTTTCTTAAGTTGCAGAATTTTAGAATTTGCGGCGGCAGCGGCATCCTTGGGATTTACCCACCAGGCATGGGGAGCAATATGTCGGGTCCAAGCTTCATGAAAAGCAAGGTTTTCTCGACAAATAAACCGGTAATCATCAGGATGGTTCATTTCTTTTGGGACAAAAGGTTTGCGGGCGCGACGCCACCATACTACTTCGTACTCTTCATCCGCTATGGTTTGGTAGGGGTCTGTAACTTTCCAGGAAGATTGCCTGTTATTGATTGAAATGGAGCTGGTTTGCTGGCTGGGTTGATCGGCCGTAAATATTAACCGCACCGCATGCCCCATGCTTTTTAATGCAAGTTGCACGGCGACAGCATGAGCATCATCCGGCTCTGTAAAAATTAAAATATTCATTTCCATAAATTCCCGTGATTTTGGACTTGTAGGCCTAAACGGCTTTCCTTGTTAAGTACTTAATTTTCCTAATGTTAAGTAATTAACTGCGACATTTTTCAATAAATTAATTTTTTCTGCAATAGCCACCCAAAAAATTGTACGGTTTCACAACTAATTGAAATGAAAAGAATTTTACTTCGTGGATAAGTCATGATCCAATTGTTTCAAATAAATCAATGGTGCTTATTTTAAATTCATAGAATCAATTTTAATGACAGACTGTGTTTAAAAAGATAAAATGCCGCCCCTTTTTGTCATTTTTTGTACAAGTATGACCAGTTTTACCAATAAAAGAATAATAAAATTTTTGCGCAATTGGGGTTATGAAGCAGATGAAGAGCGGGATTTGGAATTTATTCAATCTATTCAGGATGAGGCAGGCAAGGAGAAACGCAAAAAGCTGACAAGGTTTTTTGTGGAAAAGATAATTACACTTTTCTTATCGACCGATAAAGAATTAAAAGTAACTCGTGTGCAAATGGCACGGCCGCGAAGAACGGGAGTTAATTATACTCCGTCTTCTCCCGTGAGCCCTGCAAAAACAAAGTCGCCTGTTGATAAGATTAAAAAGAAACCTACAAGCCAGCTGTTGGCTATTCTGGCCCAACCTGATCAGGGCATAAAGTATGCTGCCATTATCGAGCAGCACGGGAAAAACATGGATTCTCCTGCTGTTGAATTTCTGTTAGAGGAAATACCCGAAGAAAAAATCAGGAAAGCTGAAGAATTGACTTTGACTCCGAAAAGACGGCACGCATCCGGGCCACACGGGACACCTTATAAAAGGGTATTAAAGACTACTGTTGGTGATTTGTATCGACAGCAGGAAGAATCCGAGACAATTGTTCTTACCAATACGCCTGCCAAAACCCATTTGGAAAAAAAATTTCCCGGCTTACATGGCAAACCTAATCATTTCGAATTTATTGTAGAACGTCAGACTATCTTAGAGCGGCTGGATAAAAAAAGAGAATGTTCGCAAAAACAAGTTACTGGCTATTCGGCTGCTGATTTTTTTAAAGAATTAGGGGTAACGATAAAAAAGAAATTATTTGGCAGCCATTATCATTTATGTCACGTGCAGGGTTTTAGCCTGGGAGGCAAGCAAGCCAAAAATAACTTGCACGCAGGTTCGGAGGGAAGTAACTACACTCTTTTATTTTATGGGGAGGATCCGATACGTAGGATGCTGTTGGATGAAGAATCAGGGATTAACACCATCAAGGTCCATGGCCAGGTGATTTACCATGAAGAGGTAGAAACCCCTAAAGAAATCATTTATACGATAACCTTGGACAATGGGAAAACGATAGAAAAAATTATCGAGCCCCTGAGTTATCACAAACCTACCCTTTTTGATAACAAAGCGGCATTTGCTTTGTTTAAAGCCAATGCAAGGCAACTCTTTTCCGATGAGGAGGATACAGAAGATTTTCTGGATGTTGAGATGGAAAAATTAACATTTTCTGAATTCGAAGGGGAAATGAGGCAAAACCTTCCTATGCAATAGTCGATATTGGCTTATTTTGTTCGCAGCGTTTCATGCAGGAGCGGAAGTAAGTATATAATCGTTTTATTTATCAGCGTGAGTTTCCAATGGATGAGCCGAAGAGCAAATCGCAAAAAAAGCGCGAAGCAGATGCTTTACAAAAAGTTGGAGTTAAATTAATTGAATTCAATTTGGATAAATTGGATAAGCTACCTTTAACTCCGCAATTAAAGCAAGCCATCATCGCCGCCAAATCCATCCGTAGCCACGGAGCCAGCAGGCGGCAGGCCCAGCTCATTGGCAAATTGATGCGGGCGGCCGATCACGAAGCCATACTTGCAGCTTATGAAAAGCTGCAAGATGAAGAAAATGCACAAACTGCTTCTTTTCACCAAGCGGAAGAATGGCGTGCGCGTTTAATTGCAGGCGGGAATCAGGCATTAGCCGAATTCATCGACATTTATCATCCCGATGATGTGCAACAATTACGCCAGTTGATTAAAAAGGCAGTCAGTGATCAGGAAAATGAAAAAAATACGGGTGCCAGCAGGGCGTTGTTTCGTTATCTAAGGTTGTATTTACAATGAATTTTTCATTATTTGTCAGTTGCCCCAAAGGTTTGGAATATCTTTTGGAAGATGAATTAAAAGTATTGGGCCTTAAGGTGACGCAAGTCAGTCCGCAAGGGGTTTACGGGCAGGCAAATTTAAGCACAGTTTACCACTTGTGTTTATGGACACGCCTGGCCAACCGTATACAGCTTGTTTTATTTAGTGGACAAGCCCACAATGAGCAAGCTTTATATAAACTTTGTCATGATTTCCCCTGGCAAACGGTGTTTGCCGCGGATAAGACACTGGCAATTGAATTCCACGGTTCTTCTGCGCACATCCGCAATTCCATGTATGGTGCTCAGGTGGTTAAAGATGCCATTGTTGATCATTTCCGCCGCCTGCATGGAGGTCGGCCATCGGTGGATCGCGATAAACCACAAATTTTACTGCATGCCCACCTCAAGCATGACACGCTGACCGTAAGTTTTGATTTGACGGGATATAGTTTGCACCAGCGCGGTTATCGCACTCAAGCGGGAGCTGCCCCACTTAAAGAAAACATCGCGGCAGCCATGCTCATTCGTGCCAAGTGGCCGAAATTGGCTGACGAAGGATTTGCTTTGCATGATCCTTTTTGTGGCTCGGGCACGCTCGTTATAGAAGCTGCCATGATGGCCGCCCACATTGCCCCCGGATTGTTAAGAACGGATCAAGCACTGCAGCATTGGGCCATGCACCAGGCTTCCTTGTGGGAAAAAATGCGATTGCAAGCCCTGCAGCAAGTGAAACCTGTTTCCATAAAATTATTAGGTACAGACAGTAAACCGCAACTCATTGCCATGGCTCGTGCCAATGCAGAGCGGGCGGGGGTGTCCGGTTTGGTGGAATTTGCTGTTAAGCCATTGGCAGAATGCAAAGCTCCTGCCGGCACAGGATTAGTCATTTGCAATCCGCCTTATGGGGAGCGTATGGGGGATGCAACCCAATTAGTCCCTTTGTATCAGCAGTTTGGGAAAGTGCTTTTCGAGTCTTACCCAGGTTGGCATGCGGCTTTTCTGACTTCAAATCCATTATTGGCTAAAGCTACCGGTTTGCGTGCAGATAAACAGTACACTTTGTATAACGGTGCACTTGAATGCAAGCTATATTCACTCACATTAACAAACAATCAATTAAAGGGTGCTGCGAGTGGAAAACTGTCGTCGGGTGCGCAAATGTTTGCAAATCGTTTGCAAAAAAATGTCGCCCATCTACAAAAATGGGCTAAACGCAATGAAATCCATTGCTATCGGGTCTATGATGCGGACTTGCCAGAATATGCGTTTGCGATTGATGTGTATGAAGACCATGTGGTCTTGCAAGAATATGCAGCTCCTGCGTCTATTCCCGGGCATAAGGCAGAGCAGCGCGGTTTGGACGTTTTGCAAGTGGTTCCAGCTGTATTAGGTATAAAACCTGAGCATGTGGTGATTAAAAGACGTCAGCAGCAAAAAGGTGCAAATCAATATCAGAAAATGAATCAAACCGGGCGTAGCATGGTCGTGAGGGAAGGTCGGGCTAGGTTAAAAGTGAATTTATACGATTATCTGGATACGGGTTTATTTTTAGATCATCGCCCCTTGCGTTTGCGTTTTGCAGGGCTGCAGCCTGGAACCCGTTTTCTAAATTGCTTTTGTTATACTGCCACAGCCAGTGTGCATGCAGCCTTGGCTGGCGCTTTTACGACCAATGTGGATTTATCCAAAACTTATTTGCAATGGGCAGAAGATAATTTCAAATTAAATAAGCTGCCACTGGCCAGACATCAGTTTGTACAACAGGATTGTCTAAGCTGGATGAAAATAGCACGGGAGCGCTTCGACGTCATTTTTCTAGATCCGCCCAGTTTTTCCAATTCCAAACGCATGAGCACCACGTTGGACATCCAGCGTGATCATGAGGCATTAATTTCTTCTGCCATGCGCCTTCTACAAGAACGTGGAACATTGTATTTCTCCACTAATTTAAGGCAATTTAAGCTATCGCCGGCCATAAGTGAGCAATATAAAGTACAAGATATCAGTGCGGATACGATCGATGTGGATTTCAAACGCAACAAGCGCATTCATCATTGTTTTATCATCCGGCATCAAGGCAAGGCCCATGAAGGGTAAATTATTTATTTGATTGTTTTATGAGCCGACCTATTTGCCAATATGTTGAGTACAAGTAAAACTTAAGTCTTTTTCGCCAGGTTCGCTGCTATGATTTTTATATCATTTCGGGGATGAGATGATGATTAAAATGATAGGGTCTTGTATTTTTTAAAAAAACAGACAGAGTTTTACTCTATTCATTCACAAAGTTATCCACAGTACCATACGGAAGAAATTATCCGCAGTAACAAAAAAAATTGTTAAAAAACAATAAGATAATGATGAAACTGTTTTACATCTTAAAAAATTATTAAATTTATTCACAGATTGACAAATTGTTTTTTTTGCTAACAAATTTATAAAAAATAATTTTTTTGCAAACTTTTTGTTTATACTTATTACTTTTTTTAAAGCCAATCCAAAATATTAAGCCATGATGAGTGATATAATTGAGCGGAAATCGCTGACTGAATTTACCGAAAAAGCATATCTGGATTATTCCATGTATGTGATTTTGGACCGTGCGCTGCCGCATATTGCCGATGGTTTTAAACCCGTGCAGCGGCGGATTGTATATGCTATGTCGGAGCTTGGATTAAAAGCCACGGCAAAATATAAAAAATCAGCTCGAACGGTCGGAGATGTATTGGGTAAGTTTCACCCTCATGGCGATTCAGCTTGTTATGAAGCCATGGTTTTAATGGCCCAGCCTTTTTCATATCGCTACCCGCTTGTGGATGGGCAAGGTAACTGGGGGTCAACCGATGATCCCAAATCCTTTGCAGCGATGCGTTACACTGAGGCAAGGTTATCTGCTTATGCCGAGCTTTTACTGGCAGAATTACAGCAAGGTACGGTCGATTGGGTGGATAATTTTGATGCTACCTTGCAAGAGCCGGCATTGTTGCCTGCAAAACTTCCAAACGTTTTGCTCAATGGTGCGACGGGTATTGCGGTGGGAATGGCATCGGATATTTTGCCACATAATTTAACCGAAGTTGCCAATGCCTGCATTCATTTGCTTGAGTATCCGGATGCAGATTTAGCTGCCATCTTGGAATTTATCAAAGGCCCTGATTTCCCTACGCAAGCAGAAATTATTTCCAGCAAGGAAGTATTAGCAAGCATTTATGCCACCGGTGGCGGCTCCATTAAAATGCGCGCCGTGTATCGAGTAGAAAAACAACAGATAGTGATTACCGCACTGCCTTATCAAGTTTCAGGTGCCAAGGTGATGGAGCAAATTGCGCTACAGATGCAGCAGAAAAAATTACCGATGGTTGAAGATTTACGCGATGAATCAGATCACTTGCACCCCACGCGCATTGTCATCATCCCCCGTTCAAACCGGGTTGATGTGGAAGGGTTAATGCTGCACTTGTTTGCTACCACCGATTTGGAACGCAGTTACCGTGTAAATTTTAACATGGTGGGTTTGGATGGTAAGCCTCGGGTTAAAAATTTATTGGATATATTAAATGAATGGCTAACATTTCGCCTGCATACGGTAACCAGACGTTTGCAGCACCGTTTGCAAAAGGTTTTAGATCGTTTGCATGTGTTGCAGGGTTTGTTAATTGCTTATTTAAATCTTGATGAAGTGATTGCCGTTATTCGTGAAGCGGATGAACCCAAGCAGGCATTAATGACGCGCTTTGGCTTAAGCGAGCGGCAAGCAGATGCCATACTCGAGACAAAGCTGCGGCATCTGGCAAAGCTTGAGGAAATAAAATTGCGTGCAGAAGCGGATGAACTCAAGGCAGAACAGCTTAGCCTGCAGGAAATTTTAGGCAGCAGTGCACGTTTGCGCCATTTGGTAAAAGAAGAAATTATTGCTGCACGTGAACAATATGGCGATGTGCGCCGTTCTCCCATTATTGAGAGGGAAACCTCACAAGCGTTAAAAGAAGAAGATATTTTACCCAACGAACCCATCACGGTAATCCTTTCGGAAAAAGGTTGGGTGCGTGCAGCCAAGGGCCATGACGTAGCAGGCCATGAGTTGGGGTATAAAGCAGGCGATGCATTTAAAGCGCAAACCAATGCACGTACGAATCAACTGGTATTGTTTTTTGATAGCGAAGGAAAAGTCTATTCATTGCCTGGACATGCGCTGCCTTCTGCTCGGGGACAAGGTGAGCCGCTTACCGGCAAATTAAATCCCGCCGATGGTATGGCGTTTACTGCACTCATCAGTGGCGAGCCTGAGGATTGGGTATTGTTGACCAGCGATGCCGGTTATGGGTTTTTAACACAACTGAAAGAATTGTATGTAAAAAACCGTAATGGTAAAGCTTGTTTGAAATTGCCAGCCAACAGCCAGGTATTGCCACCGCGATTATTGGCCAGTAAAGCTGAGGCACACATTGCTTGCGCAACAAATACCGGACGCTTGTTATTGTTTGCGAGCAATGAATTGCCTGAGCTTGCTCGTGGCAAGGGTAATAAATTGATTAATATTCCTGCTGCCAAGTTGGCGCACAGGGAAGAGTTTGTTATCGATGTGCAAGTCCTGACGCTTGAAGAATCTTTGATGGTATGTGCCGGGAAGCGTCATTTCACCCTTAAGAAAGCCGATTTACAGCATTACTTAGGGGAACGTGGGCGGCGTGGGAATCGTTTGCCGCGCGGCTTGCAAAATGTCACCGCGCTTAAGGTAATACAAAATTAAACGTTTTCTTGGCTGACCTGATTTATTTTACTTTCCAGGGAGCTGATGAATTCCGTCAATTGATGGCGCCGCTGTTCCTGTTGCGTTTGACAAGTGATTAATTCATGGCTTACCTGCAACGCGGCTAATAACAGAATTTGATAATCATCAAGCTGCCTGAACTGATTTTTTTTCTCCTGCATGCAAGCATTGAGCTTTATTGCAGCACGTTGCAAACCTTCTGCCTCGTTCTCGGGGCATTTGATTTCATAAGATTTACTTAATAAACGGATTGTACTGGATTTTGTTTTTGTCATAAATTAACCCCATTATCTCTCATCTGCATTTATTTGCATTTTGCCAGATAATTCCCGCTGAAATTGATTAATTGGATCGCACGTATGAGAGTTGCACCTTGGCAAAGTGTAGCAATTTTGGTTTGTTCGGGCAAATCAGTTATGATTATGGGTTTGTTGACAGAGATTTAAACTACCTATGAGCAGCATGCAATTACATTTGCCGGATTATCAACTTTTTCTCGACGCAATTGCCCCTCTGGCGTTACCCATTTCTCCCAGTGAATTGCATGGCATCATTTGCGGTTTTTTATGCGCAGGCGAGTTGCAAAAAGGGGAAACTTATTTGCGTACTTTGTTGCTGCATAAAAGCAATGAATCTACACGCGCCGCACTTTCCATTATTTTTGAAGTATTTACGATAAGCCAACAACAGATAGGCAATTTTGATTTTGAGTTTCAACTCATGCTTCCCGATGATGAAACCCCGCTAAGGGATCGCGCACAAGCATTTGGCGAGTGGTGCAGTGGCTTTATGCAAGGGTTGAGGATGTCAGGCGTTGACGTGAATCAGTTACAGGAAGAAGATGCGCAGGATGCTCTGCAACATTTGGCTGAATTTTCACAACTCGACTATGAGTCTTTACATGTAGACGAAGAAGATGAGCAGGCATTGCTGGAAGTAAGCGAATATGCGCGTCTGGCTGTGTTGCGTATTTATAATGACTTGCTGCAAGACAAACTGGATGGCAATTCTGAAATTGCTCATTAAAATTTTCCAAAAAATTAGCGCAAGGGGATGCGATGGATTCGAGAAAAGAATATCAAATCAGACGCCGTGTTTTGGCGGATAAATTGCCGCCGCACTCCCTGGCTATTATTCCTGCTGCCAGCGAGTCATTACGCAATGGCGATGCGCATTACCGTTTTCGCCAAGACAGCGATTTTTATTATTTAACGGGTCTCAACGAGCCGGATGCGCTGTTGTTAATTACTGCAAATCCCGGGAGTGAAAGTTTTTTATTTAACTTACCCAAGGATTTGAGCAAGGAGCAGTGGACAGGTATGCGCCTTGGGCAAGAAGCCGCGCCGGAAATCCTTGGGGTGGATAAAGCTTACCCGCTGGACAGTTTTCCAATGCGCTTGGTTGAATTCATGGCAGGCAGGGCAAGCATTTATTATCCCATCAGCCGTTACCCTGCGCTGGATAATAATATTAAACAGGCATGGCTGCTGGTCAAAGATCAGGTGCGGCGGGGAGCACTCGCCCCTGAATCTTTCCATGATCTCACCCCGATTTTAAGCGAAATGCGTTTGTTTAAAAGCGGCGCCGAACTCGATCTCATGCGTGAAGCGGCGCGGATTTCTGTAGCCGCGCATCAGCGCGCCATGCGTTTTTGCCGGCAGGCGGAATATGAATATCAACTTGAAGCCGAACTCTTGTATGAATTTATCCGGGAAGGTTGTCGCAGTGTGGCTTATGATCCCATTGTTGCTTCTGGAGATAATGCTTGTATCCTGCATTATACAGCCAATGATAAACCGCTGCGGTCGGGTGATTTATTGTTGATTGATGCTGGCGGTGAATATAAAAATTACGCTGCCGATATCACGCGTACCTATCCGGTAAATGGCCGGTTTAGTGCCGAACAGCGGCAAATTTACGAGTTGGTATTGCGTGCACAGAAGGCGGGTATCGCTTGCATCCGCCCAGGTTGCGCATGGGATAAAATACAAAAAACCATGGTAGAAATATTGACAGCGGGTCTTGTGGATTTGGGAATTTTACAAGGCCATACTGAGGATTTAATAGAAAGCGAAGCATATAAACCTTTTTACATGCATCAATCTGGGCACTGGCTGGGGTTGGACGTGCATGATAGCGGCCGCTACAAGCTCGAGGGAGAATGGCGCACCTTGCAACCTGGCATGGTGTTGACCGTAGAGCCAGGCTTATATTTTCATCCTGATTTAAACTGCATAGATCGCCGTTGGCGGGGCATTGGAGTACGCATCGAAGATGATGTGCATGTCACAGCCGATGGGCATGAGAATCTAACTCATGCATTAGCGGTTGAAGTCGAAGAGCTTGAGGCAATGATCCGTGGTTGAAAAAGAGATCGATATCCTAATAATTGGTGGTGGGTTAACCGGCGCCACCTTGGTGCTGGCATTGGCGGCGATGGATTTGCAAGTCTTATTAGTAGAAGCACGCCCGTTTTCCGACAAAATTAAGGCTGATTTTGATTCCCGCAGTTTGGCCTTGTCGCCTGCCAGCGTGCAAATTCTAACCAAGATAAATGTCTGGCCAAAATTAAAAAACCATGCCATGCCCATTGAAACCATTCACGTGTCGGAAAAATTGCAATTTGGCAGTGCGCGCCTTGAAGGTAACCGCCAGCACCCGCTTGGGCATGTGGTAGAAATGCAGCACATTCAAACAGCGCTGCATGAATTATTGCCTGCGCAGCAGATTTTAGCTCCGGCGTCGTTGTTGGCTTTGGACGCGAAAGCGGGGATTGCCACCATTCATCATGGCGATGCATGCATTAAAGTCAAGGCAAAATTAATCGTTGCCGCGGATGGCTCTGATTCCTGCGTGCGCCAGTTATGCGGTTTATCTGCTGAAATTAAAGATTACAAGCAGCATGCCTTGGTGGCGAATATGGGCTTGTCACGGCCACATCGGCAGTTTGCTTATGAGCGCTTTACCCGCTCAGGACCTATGGCATTGCTTCCCATGACGGATTTGCGTGCTGCTTTGGTTTGGTCTTTAGCTCCTGCTGATGCCGAAAAGATGCATTCGCTCCCCGAGCCGGATTTTTTGGCGATCCTGCACAAGGAGTTTGGCTATCGTTTGGGGCGTTTCACTAAGGTAGGGCAACGTTCTTTATATCCTCTGCGTCAAATCATCATGCCTAAGCAAACGGCTTGGCCGATCATTTTTGTAGGAAATGCGGCTCATACCTTGCATCCGGTGGCGGGGCAGGGATTTAATCTTGGTCTTCGTGATGTCGCTGTATTAGCGCAATGCATTGCCCAAAAAGGGTTAAACCCTGGTATGCTCAACCATTATCAACAGCTTCGCCAGCATGATCAACATTTAATCACCCGTTTAACGGATGGATTGATAAGTTTATTCAGCAGCCGTATTCCAGGCTTTGCCGGAGTGCGCAGCCTAGGGTTAATTGCTTTAAACCATACGTCTTTTTTAAAGAAATTATTAATGCGCTATGCTTCCGGTTACGCCGGCATTGTACCGAATTTGGTATGCGGGATTCCTCTAGAGCAAAGTGCGGAGGCAAGCCATGAGTGAATATTATGACGTGTTGGTGCTCGGCGGCGGCGTTGTAGGTTTAAGCGCTGCAATCGCCATGCGACAGCGGGGGTATTCGGTAGGCATAGTCGATGCAGGCATGCTCGCTGCGGATATTGCCAAACCAGATGCGCGCGTTTATGCAATTAACCAAGCTTCCCAATCTTTATTGCAGGCATTGGCCGTCTGGGAGCAGATTATAAAAAGCCGTATTTCACCTTATACCAATATGTATATTTGGGATGCGGCCAATCAGGCGCATATTGAGTTTGATGCGCGTATGGTGGGTACGGATAGGTTAGGAACTATTATTGAAGAATCGGTGTTAAAGCAAGCCTTGCTGGCCAGAGCTGCCGAGCTTGGCGTATCTTTTTTTGCAAATAATAAAGTGCACGCTGTAGCTCCTGATAGCGAAGAAATCCGTGTGGCTGCAGGCGCCAATGCATGGCGTGCCAAATTGCTGATGATTGCTGATGGGGCGAATTCAGCAACCCGGGATTTATTGGGGGTTGAGCTCACCAGTTGGCCTTATCACCAGCAAGCCATAGTAGTTAATGTGCGTACAGAATATGCGCATCAATACACGGCTTATCAAGTGTTCAATGCTGATGGCCCACTGGCTTTTTTGCCGCTTGCCGATGCTCATGAATGCTCTATCGTTTGGTCAACCACGCAGCAGCGTGCCCAATTTCTAATGGGTTTGAGTGAAGAAAAATTTAACCAGGAACTAACCCGCGCTTTTGCAGCAAAACTGGGACGTGTGCAGATAGCAAGTACACGATACCAATTTCCCTTACACATGCGGCATGTCAAACAATACCAGGGGATGCGTTGGATGCTGATGGGAGATGCGGCGCATACCATCCACCCTTTAGCAGGCTTAGGGCTTAACTTAGGTTTGGAAGATATTAGCGCATGGTTATCCATATTGGATGCACAATTGGCCTGGTCTCCCAAGGAGCTTCGTGCTTATCAGCGACAACGTAAATATGCAGTGTGGCAAATGATTGCTGCCATGCAGGGCTTGAAAACGCTGTTTGCCAATCCGTTAAGGCCGGTAATCCACTTACGTGGCTTGGGATTGAATGCCTGCAATCAGCTGCCTATATTAAAGCGTTTCTTCATTGAGCAAGCTGCTGGCAGTCGCATGGGTGCGCAATTTTAAAACATGTGGTATACTATTCGGCCTTGATTTGTCCGATGGAGAAAACCTCATGAAGTTATCCCGATGGGTCTTTGCGGTCTTATTGCTCAGTGGCGGCGCAATTGCTGCACCCGATGTTGAAATTGTGGGAGAAATTACGCAGCCTGTAACATTGCCTGCAAATCCTGGCAATATTGTAGGTCGATCTGTACCGCAAGCCCCTGTCAGCAAGCAAATTACTTTATTAAAAATGCAACTGTCTGAGCGCGCCATGCAAACCATCGTGCAGCGTGCGGGACGAATCGGCTTAGGCTATCAATCTGTATCCATGTCTGCGAAGCTTCCTGCCGCAGTTCAATTAGGCATGAATAATGTACCCGTGTTGGATCAAGGTGTGCATGGTACTTGCGTAACATTTGCCAATACCGCAGCCATCAATGCGGCTTTGAATAAGGGCGATTATATTAGCCAGTTATGTCAATTGCAGTTAGGCCTTCATTTTGCAAATAATGGTTACAATGCCAGTGGTTGGGAAGGCACCTTTGGACCTTATGTATTAAATCAAATGGATGCATTCGGGATTGTAAGCAAAACGCAACAACGTACTTATGGTTGCGGCGGACTCACCGAATATCCTCTAGCAGATGCAGCTCCGGTAACGGAAATGCCGCTTCCTGACTACCACCCTTTGAGCGAGCCTATTCACAAGAGAGTGGCTTGGTCGCCAATTCTCAACGTATATCAAGCCATGCTGGATGGCAGCGAGCCGGACAGGGTAATCAATGATATAAAGGTAGCGCTTAATCATGGCGACCGCGCTACATTTGGCGTCTTATTGGCTGATGTAGAGCTTGGCGTTGCGGGTGCCGTGGGTAAGCATGCAGCGACTAACGATACTTGGATTTTAACGCCGCAAATTGTTCGTGATATCAAAGAGGGTTCAGCCAGCTTTGGCGGCCATGAAATGATCATTACTGGTTATGATGACAATGCCGTTGCTGTCGATAATGAAGGCAATCAGTACCGTGGGTTGTTTACCGTCAGAAATTCCTGGGGTAGCCGCATCGGTAATAAGGGAGATTTTTATATTTCCTATGATTACTTGAAAGTCTTAGCATTGGAAGCGCAGCGCATTCGCCGTCTTTTTTAAGATAGTATTTCTGGCACCTGCTCACGGCAGGTGCTTTATTCTCCGCGCGCGAATTGTTGTTTGCTAAATTCTACTCTGGCTTGTACCGGTTCTTTTCCTTGGGCTGCGCGCGCCTCAATGGTACGATATCGGCGCAATACGCCTTCACGGTTAGCAATTTGTATGTTTAAACCTGGTCTTGCATTCAGTTCCAGCATCAACGGGCCGTGATCTTTATCGAGAACAATATCTACGCCAAGATAGCCAAGACCGGTTAATTCATAAGAACTTGCAGCAATTTCCAAAATTTTATCCCAATAAGGAATTTTTATGCCAACGATGGCATTTAATGTATCTGGATGATAATCAATGGCATCGTTATGAAAGACACCGCCTAAGGTAACCCCATCTGCCAGATTAACCCCCGTGCCAATAGCACCCTGATGAAGGTTTGCCTTGCCTCCCGACAAGCGGGTGGGTAAACGCAGCATGGCCATGGCGGGATAACCCAAAAGGGAAATGACGCGGACATCCGGGATCCCTTCATAACTAACTGGAGCAAATACCGGATCCACCACTACCCGATGTTCGATAATCGCATAATCGGCATAACCCCCGAGGCTATATGCCCCAGACAATAAACAAGAAAGATGATAGCTTAATTCTTGCGTGGTTAATAATTTTCCATTTATTTGCCGGTAGCGGCCAAATACCCTATCAGTGATCACTAATATTCCATCACCGCCTGCGCCGCGGGCAGGTTTTATGACGAAATCGGAATATGGTTTTAATATTTCATCTATTTTTTTTATCTGCGGCTCAGATTCGATGGTTGTATACAAGGGCGGGACGGCAATGCCTGCCTCAATAGCCAGGCGTTTGGTTTTCAATTTGTCGTCAACCAACGGATAAAATTTGCGTTGGTTATAACGCAACACATAATCGCTGTTGCGTTGGTTGATGCTTAAAACGCCTTGTTTACGCAGGCGTCGGTAAGTACCTAACATTATTTAGCTCCTGCCAACGCGCTAAAGCGTACCAATTCCAGCAGGCGATAGCCGCGGTATTGTCCAAATAGGAGAATAAGAGCCAATAATGCCAGCAATAATTCAGGAAAAGCAAAGATGAGATATTGCATGGGAGCATAACTCATTGCCCAGTAACAAATAATAGCGGCAACCAGACTTCCTGTGCCGGATTTAATGGCTTCATAAGCCCCGCGCTCATCCCAGGTAATACACATACGCTCGATGATCATGGTCAAGATAACCATTGGGAAAAGAGCTACAGAGAGGCCGGCATCAAGACCTAGATGCAAGCTGATGACGCTGATAAAAATCATTAAAAGAATAACCACCGTTAAGATTGCTGCCAATCTCGGGACCAGAAGCAAGCGCAGCTGATCTAAGTAAAACCGTGCCAGCAAGCCGAATGAGATGATGATGGTAAACAGCATAACACCCCATACGACTTGCGTTTCCCGAAACGCAAGTGCAATGAGGACTGGCATAAAAGTGCCAAATGTGCTGAATCCTATAAAATTGCGCAGCAGCAAGATGATGAACGCACCAATGGGTACGGTGAGTAAAATTTTGTAAGTTTCTTGCACATTGACCGGTAATTGCAATAATGAAAAGCGCAGCAATTCAGATTCAGTTTGCAACCCGCGGGCTTTGGCAATACTGAGCGCATTGATAGGCGTTGGGGATACGGTAAGGGTAAACGCAGGTTTTTTCCCTCCGGATACCTGAAACATAGGCTCATTACCGTATTGCCAAATCAGGAAATTTTTGGGTAAACCTGCGGCTCCGGTGCGTGGATTGATATAACTCCACTCTTTTTCATTGTATACAGCCAGAAAAAGATTAAAGCTTGCATCTTTATTTAAAGAATTGAGGTAAATGCCCTGTACCGGCATGGCATATATGCGGGCTTGGTTCAAAATGGTGATCGCGGCTGAAACAACTTTCTCATCGCTAAACTGGTTACCCACCAGTAATTTGGCATTGCCATCTTGTTTGTTTAATTCTTTAACCGTGCTTTGTGCAAAAGTTTGGATGTCAGCAGAAGATTGCCTGGCTTTTTCAATGATGGTATTCACTGCGGTTTTTTGATCATCAGGCAACGTTAAAATCTTAAGCGTATGCGGTTTGGTTAAATGCACCTCGCTATTATCCGTTTCGCGGAAAATGGCCCGATAGTAAAGTGATTGTGGTCCATTGCTGCGGCGTAAAGTCCAAACCACCTTGCGGTTAAGGCCGTTGAGATTCGTCGTGACACCGTAATTTTGCGAAATGAAATACTCATCCAAAATGGTAAAATAAGACGGCATATAAGGGATAGTAAAGCTTGCCTTCACCGGCATGTTGCGTTCTGAATCAAAGCGCAGTTTGGCTTCCACCATCCAACTATTCACATCTTCACTATCATTAAGCGGTACATCGAGCACGAAATGCCGATATAAAAAAATACCCATGCCTAATAAAAACAAGGTGATGATTAAGCCATATACATGACGTCTATTTGAATTCATTGTTTATCCGTTCGCGATTTAACTGTAAACTTCAAACTCGGGTCTACGATGCCGCCAAAGGCAATAATAGCTTCCCGGCCTAGCAAAAGAGGGTAAATAAAACGCTTGCGATTGGTCAGGTTCACACGAATGGTGCGTTCTTTATCAGCAATTTTTAAGCGCATCAATACCACGGGTCTGGTAAATGAAGAGCGACGCAGCAGCGGATTGGCACGGATTTCTCCTGAGCGGACTTTAATGTTAACATCCCCCACATATTCCGATTCAAATAAAATATCGCCTTCCTTGCTGGGTACGATAAAACTTATATAAGGCTTCCCATCGATAGTTTTTTGGGTGATATGCGTTGCATTTAGCGAGGCTGATTTTGCTCCGGTGTCTAATTTGGCTGATAAAGTTAAATTTTTATCCACCAGCGTCACTTTTTCAATAAAGCCATATATTACTTTCTCATTGTCTGCCATGGCCTGCCCAACTAATAATAACCAGGAAAAAAACAACAGCCACAATAACCGCATCAAATCTCCAAAACCAATTAAAATTGTGATCCTATCAGGTTTGGCTCTTTGCGCACAGTATGCCGATCATATGGAGTAAATGGAAGAATGTAATGGCGGACGATAGCATTGTAAGAAAAATTAACCAAGACATAGCTTTTATTTTTTTCACTTTTTTATGATATAATTACTGATGGGCCAAACCTTTTGGCGTAAATTTGAACCATATTGAAAAGTTACTTGCCATTTAGCATAGTAAGCTGTACAATTTGCACCATCTTAGCCACCGCCTTGTGATGACGCATGACGACTGAGGTAAAACCGCCCCAATCTGCAAAAAATAGTGACCCAGCTTCCATGACTTTTTGGGAGCGCGTAGATGCGGAAAATCGTGCATTTGCTAAAAAATTAAACGATGCGCAGGTGGTTTATGCATTATATGGTTGTCTCGATGGTTTCAGTCTCTCCTACAGTTTCTTCGCCTATTGTGTAAAAGCCTTTTTCGATTCTGAAAATTCTTCCGATAAGATGCATGAAATACTGACCAGCCCGGCGGGCATGGCAGTTATGATCACAGAATCGATTGCTATGGTTGGCTTTTCACTGTTTGCCAATGTGTTTAAAGACGATGATAAAAATCCACTCAAGCGTTACATTGCTGTACTCTGGCCTTATTTTCGCGATGCGATTAAAGGATTAAAAAATGCTTACAAGGGTGTGCAAAGTTTTACCCAAATATTGTCAGTGGTCAGCGGCGAGAATATGAATTTCTTGCTTCTGCCAACGGCTTTGGTGGCGGGGGCGTTTTCTATATTTAATCGGATTTGGTACCGTTATTTATTATCGCAACGCAAGGGAATGATGAAGCACAACCGCAAAGCTTTGGAAGCCTTGCAGAAAATGGACTGGCAGCTTTTGGATCAGGAAAAAATTGCATCTTATCGCGAGGAATTGCAAAAGCAGGAAGAATTTTTAAGCCATATTCGTTATCGCGGTTTAATTTCGCAAGCCTACAGCGGAATCATCGATGGTTTGTATTTGTACATGGGAGTAATGAGCGTTTCAGTGTTTGCGGCTCCTGTGTTTATTACGCTGGCTGTTTTCAGTTCCCTTTATGTGGCGCTTTGTATTGCGACGCGCATGTATGAAGAGCATGATTACCAGCGTAAATTACGCATCAGTAAAACCAAAGTGGAGTTGGCTTTGTGTGGCAGGGAATTAGAAGCCATGGTTGAGAATTTTTGCAGGCAAAATGCTCAAGTTGTCGTTGAGGGTTATGAACAGTTTAAGGAAGATTTAAGCCGGCAGTTAATATTGTTTAATAATCACCGCCAGTTTTTATATGACAATTTAAAATTAGGCTATTCTTCTGCCGCATTGGCCGGTTTGAAGAATGGTTTGGCAGCTTATGGTGTAATAGCAAGTTTACTTTTTGCTGCAGCGACGGTCAGTACCATGTGCGGGGTGATGCTTTCGCCTGTCGTGGTCATTGTTGCGGTGGCAAGCGGAATAGCATGTCTGCTGGGATTTTTAATCCATGCCCTAGTTAAAAATTATTTTCATGCTTCGGCCCAGGAATCATATATTGCCGAACATCCGGCTAACTCCAAGCAGTTGTTAAAACAGCTCAAGGAAAATGAAAGCATCGTTAGAAAATTGGCGCAAGAACCGGAAAAAGACAAATTTAAGCAGGAAATTCTGGATGATTTGGTCATTGATTTGGCAGTTCTGCAATTTAATATCCAGGAATGGACTGAAGTTGGGCGTTCGGGAATTTCCGGCTTATCCAAAGCGCAAAAAGCATTTTCGATTTTAATGGTGGCATGGCAGAAACAAGATGAAAAAGGCCATTATCAGGATACTGCCCCCATGTTTTGGGCCACAGCCCTGGGTGCTGTCCTTTATTGTACGGGATTTGCACTCAGGGCGTATGCGCGGGGGTTTGGCAAACCTCCATTAGACGATGTGGGTGTATTCCCGAAACATAGCAATTCTTCTAAATGGACTTCCTCAGAAGACGACACTTATGTAACACCACAAGATTCCGCTTCCCCAATTTCTGAACCAAATGATGTTGTTACCTCTGAATTGACGCCTTCGTGCGATAAAACATCTTTCTCCGTCAGCCGATCCCCTTCTCTCTTTTTTAACGCCAATTCTATTGCCCGTTCTCGCAGCGAAAATTACATGAAACTTAAATCCGGTGAACAGGACGAAACATTGGATGGAGGAAAAAAGAGTTACACATCCTACACTTTTGGCTATGCGACAGAAATTTTGGTATAGCTACTCTGTTATTTTGTATAACTGAGGATTTAAATTTGGGTCATTATACATTTTAAATTGATGATATATTTTAAAAGTGCGGGTCTTTGCAAGAATTTCGTGCAGTAATTCCGTTAAGCAACCCTGCAGCTGCTGTTGCTGCAAATGGATGACGTGTAACTTTTCCAGGCAAGTTTGCCGGTGTGTTTCGTCTACATCCTGGCGCTGCGTTTGGGCGTTCATGTGGTAAGCCTTGAGTGCCAAAATAGATAGGCGATCGATCATCATGCCGGGAGTTTCCGAGTGTACAGGACAAATCCCGGTTTGTGCCGGCTGTAGTAATTTAAATAACCATGTATCCATTTCTTCCATGCGGTTATTACGTTGTTGATTGTATTGATCAATTTCACGCTTGGCTCGATAAACAAATTCATAACCCTGATCATCACGGCGGGCTCTATCTTCTGCATGCCATAACTGATAATTAAAGGCATGATTTTCCTCTACCAATCTTAAAAAGCCTTCTTGCTTAAATTGAATGTTGTCTTTTTTCCAATTTATGATGGAATCTTGCTGCAGTTTTGTAATTTCAGGTACAAAGGCTTCGGGTTTCATAGTATGTCCTACAATAAATTGCGTTATGGTAGCATGTATTAATGGCAGGACCGAATAAAGATGGCTAAATCATATTTCCGAATTTTAGTTCGTGCTAAGCTTCCCAAACGCAGTTAATAATGAGATTTTAGGGTTGGAGAGAAAAATATGAAGCTTTTATTTGCAATTTTTTCACTCTTCTGGGCATTGAATGCTTATGCTGATGAAATATTTCCTGCAGGTTGCAGACCCATTACAGTCAAGGATGAATCTGTAAAACTTGCTGCGGATAAACCGGCGCTTATTATGATTCACAATCTTTCTGATACGGAACTTTGGATCACGCATCCTGTCGATGAGCCTAATGCCAGTGCTGGCTGGAGCAGCCGTTTGCAGGGTGGAAACTGGTCAGCGCTTGTATTGAACAATAAGTCCTTCGAACTTTTTTGTGTAGAAACAAAGCCTGGGCATGAGCAACAAGTTCCTTGCGCCGGTGTGTTGGGTGTTTGTGAGTGGGTCGGAATGAGTATTGCCAAAGAAGATACGGGCACATTTTGGGCAGGAGAAAATATGAAATTATCCGCATTGACAGCCTATATTGGGCGCCGCGGATTTGTAGTGCCTGCGACACCGGCTCCATAATGGTTTAAACTAAAAAATAAAAATTGGTGCACATGTGAGTAAAAAAAGAAAGACTCCTTTTTATAAAAATGATCCTTTTTATAAGAGAGAGAGCGAAAAATACGACGAGCCTATTCCTAGCCGCGAACTAATCCTGCAAGTTTTGGAAGATTATGGCCGCCCTATGTCGCGTAACCAGCTGTTTAACAAACTAGAGCTGGAAGAAGACAAGCAGGAAGTGGTGGGTTTTCGTCTGCGCGCCATGCTGCGCGACGGGCAAATCATGCAAGATAGGCGTGGACGCTATTGTTTGCTGCGTCATATCAATCTGCAGCGCGGTACCATTCAGGGACATCCCGACGGCTATGGATTTTTTATCCCAGATAGCGGCGGTGATGACATGGTGTTGCCTGCCATTGAAATGCGTGCCGTCATGCACGGTGATACCGTGCTTGCCTACCAAACCGGTTTAGACCGCCGCAATCGACCGGAAGGTAAAATTCACGAAGTCATTGAGCATGCAAATACAAACGTGGTTGGCCGTTTTTTTTCTGAGCGGGGAGTATGTTTTGTTGTCCCCGATAATAAAAGGCTCACCCTGGATATCTCTATTCCACCTGAAATGACGCTGGGCGCCAAAGATGGACAAATTGTTTTAGTCGAATTGTTGTCTTATCCAAGCAAGCGCACTCAGGCTGTAGGTAAAATTGTCCATATTTTAGGCGAGCACATGGCGCCTGGGATGGAAACCGAAGTCGCCATTTTAGCTCATGGCATCCCGGCAGAGTGGCCCGATGAGGTTATCGCTGAGGTAGGCAAGGTTCCAATGCAAGTGCGTGTAGAAGAGCTTGCTGGCCGTCTCGATCTCCGCAACCTTCCATTTGTAACGATTGATGGCGAAGATGCAAAAGATTTTGATGATGCTGTTTATTGTTATAAAAAAGCCAAGGGTGGTTACCAATTGTATGTTGCTATCGCCGATGTAAGCCATTACGTGCCTTCACACTCGGCTTTAGACAGAGAAGCTGCCCGCCGGGGAAATTCGGTTTATTTTCCGAGTAAAGTGGTTCCCATGCTTCCGGAAGCTTTATCAAATGGCATTTGCTCGCTAAACCCCAAAGTGGATCGCTTAAGTATGGTGGTTGAAATGTCCATCAGCAGCACCGGGAAAATAGGCCGGGCGAGATTTTACAGAGCTGTTATCCATTCACATGCCCGGCTAACTTATACGCAGGTAAACCAGTGGCTGACTAAAGGCTTTATCGATAAAGAGTACGAAGCATTATGGCCGGCGCTGGAAGCGCTCTACAGCTTGTATCAAGTTTTATACGACATGCGCAGGATTCGCGGGGCTATGGATTTTGAAACCACAGAAACGCGCATCGAATTTGATGAAAACAGAAAGATCCAGCGCGTGGTGCCTGTACTTCGCAACGATGCCCATCGTTTAATTGAAGAATGCATGCTCGCTGCAAATATGGCGACAGCCCGCTTTTTGCAAAAAGCAAAAATTCCCGCCCTATATCGTGTGCACTTGACGCCTGATGAAGACAAGATCATGGCATTGCGTCAATTTTTAAACGAGTTGGGCGTGCAATTGGGAGGAGGTAAAAAGCCGCATCCCAAAGATTTTCAACGTACCCTGACTTCTATTGAAGACCGACCTGAGAAACATTTAATTGAAACAGTCATGCTGCGCTCACAAAAGCAAGCCCAATACATGGAAGTAAACGATGGGCATTTTGGGCTTGCGTATGCAGCATACACTCACTTCACCTCTCCGATTCGCCGCTACCCCGACCTTTTGATTCATCGGGCGGTGGGACATTTGCTGGATAAGCAGCCGGTGGACGAATTTATGTATAACGAAGACGATATGAGTTTACTGGGAAAACATTGTTCCGCCACCGAACGGCGAGCCGATGAAGCCACACGTGAAGTAATAGCATGGCTTAAGTGCGAATACATGCAGGATAAATTGGGGCAAATATTTCGTGGCCGGATTTCTGCAGTAACCGGCTTTGGAATTTTTGTCGAACTGGATGAAATTTACGTCGAGGGTTTGGTGCATGTTACCTCCCTGAAAAACGATTACTACACGTTTGATCCGATTAAACATCGCTTGGTTGGTGAGCGTGGGGGGAAAATCTATCGGTTGGGGGATAAAATGATGGTCTTGGTTGCCCGGGTAGATTTGGATGAGCGCAAAATTGATTTTGAACCTGCAGAAGATGGTAATGAGTAATGACTGAACAATATGTGTATGGAATGCATGCGGTGCAAGCTCTGCTTACCCGTAAGCTTCGTCCGGTGAAAGCTTTATTTGTGAATGAAGAGCGAGCCGATCAGCGCATGCATGCGTTACTTGAGCTTGCCAAGCAAAGGCAAATTCCAGTGGAGCGCTTATCGCTTGCGAAAATGCAGCAACAGTTTGCGGATTATACGCATCAAGGGATAGTGGCTAAAGCGGGCGCATTGCCGGAATATACCGAACAGGATGTTTTACGGCTTGTGCAGGATAATGTCCAACCTTGCCTTATTCTCATCTTGGATGGCGTGACCGATCCGCATAATCTAGGGGCGTGTTTACGCAGCGCTGATGGCGCTGGGGCAAATTTTGTAATCATTCCAAAAGATAAAAATGCAAGTTTGACGCCTGCAGTCAGCAAAGTTGCCTGTGGGGCTGCGGAATCAGTGCCTTTAATTCGTGTTACTAATTTAGTACGCATTATGGAGCTCCTTAAACAAGAAGGCGTGTGGATTTATGGGGCAGCCGGGGAAGCGGAAAACACTATTTATGATTTGGATTATACTGGCTCAATAGCCATGGTGATGGGAGCAGAAGATAAAGGGATGCGGCGATTAACCCGCGAACATTGTGATGCATTGTTTTCTTTACCCATGCTGGGATCGGTTTCCAGTCTGAATGTATCCGTTGCTACAGGAATTTCTTTGTATGAAGTGGTGCGGCAGCGGCAAGGCGCTGCACGCTAAAACAACTTAAGCGGTGGCTGCTGTGCCTGTAAACTGATTGATGCTTTTGAGCAGGCGCTGCACTAACTCATCAATTTCTTGTTCATTGATGATTAAAGCTGGCAGTAAGCGAATGACGCTTTCAGCCGTCACATTCAACACGATGCCGTTTTCAAGTCCTGCAAGTCTTATGTCGCTTGCAGGTCTGTCCAATTCCACGCCAAGCATGTAACCCTTGCCGCGAATAGCGCGCACATGGGGGTGTTCGCTTAAAGTTTGCAAAAGTTTGTTTTTGAGGAGTATGCTGCGGCTTGCCACTTTTTCGCATAATTGTTCGCGTTCGATTACCTCAAGCACCGTCAGTGCGGTAGCACAAGCCAGGGGATTGCCGCCAAATGTAGAGCCATGATTTCCCGGTTTAAACAAATTGCCAGCTTTTGCACCGATTAATGTAGCACCAATGGGTACGCCATTGCCCAAACCTTTTGCAGTCGTCAAGATGTCAGGTTTTATTCCAATATCCATGTAGGCAAATAATTTCCCGGTGCGGCCATTACCCGTTTGGATTTCGTCAAGAATAAGCAGCCAATCCCGTTCATGGCAAAGTTTTTCCAAAGCTTGCAAATAGTTAGGCTCGGCAACGACAATGCCTCCCTCGCCTTGGATCGGTTCGAGCATGATGGCGACTACATCAGCACGATTGGCAGCAATTTTATGGATCGCCTCAATATCATTAAATGGGGCGCGGATGAAACCGGGTACCAATGGTTCGTACCCTGCCTGGACTTTACGACTGCCGGAAGCAGTCAACGTGGCCATGGTGCGGCCATGGAAGGCGCCTTCCATGACGATAATTGAAGGCGTTTCAATATTTTTTTTATGTCCGTAAAGACGCGTCAATTTAATCGCTGCTTCGTTGGCTTCGCCACCTGAATTGCTGAAAAAAGCTTGTTCCATGCCAGTTAAACTGATTAACTTTTCTGCTAAATGCTGTTGCTGGGGAATTTGTACCATGTTCGAGGTATGAATCAGCTGTGCCACTTGTTGCTGGATAGTTTTGGTCACGTCAGGGTGCGCATGACCAAGTCCACAAACCGCAATACCGCTAAAGGCATCGAGATAAGCCTTCCCTTGTTCATCAAATAACCAGACGCCTTCACCATGGCTAAATGCCAATGGTAATGGATTGTAGGTAGTGATTAACGACATCGAAACTCCTGAGTGGTGTGAATCCCTTACAATAGTGGGCAGAATAATGGCTTTTGCCCACTACGCACTGCAAGCAATTATAGTGTTCAACCTAGATTTTTATTGACAAAATCCCAGTTTACAACGTTCCAGAATGCATCTACATAATTGGGGCGAGCATTTCTGTAGTCAATGTAGTAAGCATGTTCCCATACATCGCAAGTTAAGAGTGCAGTTAAACCTTCTGTCATCGGCGTGCCTGCATTGCTGGTGCTGATAATTTTTAGCTGATTGTCTTTATCTTTAACCAGCCAGGCCCAACCTGAACCGAAAGTAGCAATAGCCGCTTGCGAGAATTGCTCCTTGAATTTGGCAAAAGAACCAAAGCATTTGTTAATTGCGTCGGCGAGTTGCCCTTGCGGTTCACCGCCACCATTAGGGCTCATGCAATGCCAGTAAAAAGTATGGTTCCAAACTTGGGCTGCATTGTTGAAAACTCCGCCTGAAGATTGCTTGATAATATCTTCCAGGTTCATGGTTGCAAAATTGGTGTTTTCGGTAAGTTTATTTAAATTATTGACATAAGCCTGGTGGTGTTTTCCATAATGATATTCTAAAGTTTCCTCAGAAATATGAGGGGCCAAAGCGTTTTTTTCATAAGGTAATTTTGGCAGCGTGAACGTCATTTGTTTTTCTCCTGCAATTGCTGAATCAGTAAGTGTAGCAGGATAAATAACAGTTTCAATCGTGCTTATAGAGAAAGCGAACAAGTTGCCCGGCGAAAAAAGCGAGCCCATGCTCACGATAGTTCTGCACAAGCGTTGCTCGTGATCGTATGCTGTCATAATAATAAATGATGTGGCGTGACTTGCAATAGATTATCTGGGAGCGACTGCTTTAAGTGTTGAGGTGTTGCGGCGTGGTCTGGTTTTCGCCATAATAGTCTATTATTAATGAATGACAAAAAATAGGTGTAGTAGTGGATACAATAGAAAAAATTAAAAAACAAATTGCTGAAAATGCAATATTATTATACATGAAAGGCAGTCCCAAGATGCCGCAATGCGGTTTTTCCGCGCGTGCTGTGCAATGCATTGACGCCTGCGGCGTAGACTTTGCCTATGTGGATGTGCTTGCCAATCCTGACATTCGCCAGACGTTGCCGCAATATGCCGATTGGCCGACTTTTCCGCAATTATACGTGAAGGGCGAGCTTATTGGCGGCTCAGATATCATTGCCGAAATGTATGAGCAAGGCGAGTTAGAGGTATTGCTGCGAGAAGCAGCCACTGCTTAATTAAGTCTGGGCAAGCAAGTGAAATTAACCTTATTAATTTATGGGAGAACGGCATGAGTGTTTTAGTAGGGCGTAAGGCTCCTGATTTTACAGTTCCTGCGGTATTAGGCACTGGAGAAATCATTGAAAAATATAATTTGCACGAGGCACTGAAAGATAAATACGGTTTGATATTTTTCTATCCATTAGATTTTACGTTCGTGTGCCCTTCCGAATTGATTGCTCTCGATCATCGCATGAAAGAATTTATTGAGCGTGGCGTAGAGGTTATTGCTGTATCGATTGATTCGCAATTCACACATAATGCTTATCGCAATACTTCCGTTGAAGATGGTGGTATTGGCCCCGTGAAATATACTATGGCCGCCGACGTAACCCATTCAATTTGTCAATCCTACGGAGTTGAACATCCCGTAGCCGGCGTTGCTTTCCGCGGCGCTTTCGTGATTGATAAAAATGGCGTGGTCCGTTCGCAAATTGTGAATGATTTGCCAATTGGCCGTAATATTGATGAATTACTGCGCATTATTGACGCCGTGCAGTTCTTTGAAACCAATGGCGAAGTTTGCCCAGCAGGTTGGCAAAAAGGCAAGCCAGGAATGAAAGCCTCTCCACAAGGAGTCGCTGATTATCTTTCCGCCCATTCTGAATCATTGTGATTGTGTCGCAGTTAGCATAAAAATAATAAAAATTTCCCGGCAGCAGCCGGGAAATTTTTATCTGCAATAACCTAAGGAATAGGTTTAATTGTATGCAAATACTTACTACAGATATTATTTTTGTAGCAGGCGAGCTGGTTCTAATCTTATCTTTCCTATGCCGCGACATGCTGCTGTTGCGCATGATCAATGCTCTCGGACAAGTAATTTATATCACAGGAGCAATTATTGGCGGCCTCAATTCGCCTGGAATGAAAGTCATTCTTTTATTTGGCAGCATTATTATTTTGATTCATGTGAAAGAGAGTATTTACCTGATACGTGAGCGCAGTCCCATTTCTTTGCCAGCCGCAGTTAAACAAACGTATCAATCCCACTTTTATATGATGTCTGCCTATGATTTTTTAAAAATTTATAAATTAGGTAAACTCCAGTTTTTTAAAATGGATGACGTCATCGCCTGGCAAGGCACACCCCTTGTCAAACTTTGCTTTTTAAATACAGGCGAGGTGGAAATTATCAAAGACAACCGCGTGGTAGCGCATTTGCAGTCCGGTTTTTTCATTGGTGAAATGAGTTTCCTAAAAGGCGGTGTTGCCAATGCAACGGTAAGAGTGGCGACTGTAACTGCAGAGTGTTTAGAATGGGATAGGGAAGCGTTGAACAAATTAAAAAAACAAAACCACAATCTTTATGTTAAATTTGAACAAGCCATTGCATTTAACTTAATTCGGAAGTTGGATGAAGGGTCTGCTGTGGTAGGGAAATAATTTTTTCTCCCCAAAGATTCATCATCTTACAAAAAAGCTCGGCTGTCTTTTGTGCATCGTAAATCGCTGAATGCGCTTCGTTTACATCAAATGAAATGTGGGCAGCTTGCAACGCCTTGGCAAGTACCGTTTGGCCATAAATGAAACCAGCCAAAGTGGCTGTATCAAAGCAGGTAAAGGCGTGAAAAGGTGATGAAAGCCCGGTGCGGTTTATGGCTTCTTTTATAAACAGCAAATCAAACCAGGCATTATGTCCTACCAACACGGCACGCTGGCACTTATGTTTTTGCAATGCAACTTGTATAGGGGTGAATAAACGCTGTAACGCTATCTTTTCCTCTACGGCAAAACGCAAGGGCTGGAACGGATCAATACCGTTAAAAGCTAATGATTCAGCATCAAGTTCTGCATCTTCGAATGGTAGAACATGCTCAAAAAAATGAGTGGCAGGGAAAAATTTGCCTGCAGCATCCATTTCAATCAATACAATGCACACTTCTAACAAAGCATTTTTTTGCGGATTAATGCCTGCTGTTTCAACGTCTACCACAACAGGCAAAAAGCCGCGAAACCTTTCTCTGATGAGTTTAACAGGTATGGACTTATGCAAGCTCATGCACGCTCCAGTCAATTTGTTCTCCAGCTGCAACGGGAATCACGTAATCGTCGCCTAAGGGCAAACGTTCAGGAATAATTTGCGGTTTTTTAATTAATTCAAGTCGTCCTGAATTCAATGGCAATTGGTAAAAATTAGCACCGAAGTGACTCATGAATGCCTCAAGCTTATCCAATTTGCCCAAATCTGCAAACACTTGTGCATACAAGCTCACTGCATAAGGGGCAGAGTAAATACCGGCACACCCGCAAGCACTTTCTTTTAGTTTTTGCGGATGGGGTGCAGAGTCAGTGCCTGCAAAAAATTTAGGATTGCCGCTGGTGGCAGCTTTTTGCAGAGCTTTTTGATCTTGCTCATGCTTTAAAATGGGCAGGCAATAATAATGTGGCTTGATGCCTCCGGCGAGTAAATGGTTGCGGTTATATAATAAATGGTGCGGAGTTATGGTAGCAGCCACATTAGCAGGTGCCTGGCTTATAAATTCTACGGCCGCTGCAGTGGAAATGTGTTCCAATATCACGCGTAATTTAGGAAAAGCATGGATAATGGGTTTCAGACATTCATCCAAAAATGCAGCTTCCCGCTGGAAAATATCTCCTGAGGTAACTTCACCATGGATTTGCAAGGCAAAGTTATTAGCTTGCATGATTTCAAAAAAAGGATATAACGCTTCTAGCGAGCGGACACCTTGCTCTGAATTGGTTGTAGCTCCCGCAGGATACAGTTTTGCCCCCAATATATAAGGATATTGTGTTGCTTGCTGCAAATCTTCTATATTAACCGCTTCATTAAGATAAAAAGTCATGAAAGGGGAGAATTCTTGTCCTTTTTTTAGCGAAGCGAGAATGCGTTCCCTATAAGAAAGAAGATTGGCTAAAGAAGTTAAGGCGGGTTTTAAGTTAGGCATGACTAGAGCACGCGAAAAATGCCTGGCAGTTGCTGGCACGGTATTCACCAGCATATCCTCATCACGGAAATGAACATGCCAGTCATCGGGACGCGTAATGGCTACGGTTTGCACCATGATTCCTAACCTATAAATAAAAGCACATAGAATAACATCTTTTTTAAATTTATTAGATGGGTGAATAAATTGCCCAGACCAGTATGCATTTCCTCTGCTTTAACGCTTAAAACCTGAGAAGGCGTGTTACCGTGCAATTTAATTTCATCTGGTTAATTCAATGGAAGGATATTGACAGTGCCTGCACTTATCTAAATAATGGACAAATTATATCCCGCCGACTTATAAATTTCCAATTTGATTTTATTTGCTACATTATGCGGAGACAATGGATGCTCACTTTCAAAAAAACAATAATAACAATTATTTTTCTCGGCCATAGCACGGCAGCGCTTTATGCAGGCGATATGGGAACCTTGTGCACTATGGGGAATGTCACTATGCCTTGTGACCGCTCCGAATGGGATTTTGGCATACAAGCCTTATACTTAAAACCCAGTTATGGGAGCAATTTCCATCTAACTTCATTTGTTGATGCAGCAGGCGGTGTGCATTTAAATGAATTGGATCCCAAGTGGGCGTTTGGGTTTCGCGTTGAGGGTGCATATCGTTTCGGTTCAGGAAATGATTTGGGGGTAAACTGGACGCACTACAGCAGATCAACGACAGGGACTGTATTAAGCGGAACAGCGGCCTTGCCAGTTAATACCATGTTGCAATTAAAGCCAAAATTAGATGCAGTCAATGCCGAGTTTGGGCAGCAGCTTAATTTTGGCAAAGTGAATAACGTTCGTTTTCATGCCGGTGCGCAATATGCGCGCATTGCCACAGATTTTTATGGGAATATTGCGGGCTTTCCCATCCCTGCCGATGGCTTGCATACCAAATTTATAGGGGTCGGGCCACGCTTGGGTGGTGATTTTGTCTTTACTTTGGGCCATGGGTTGGGTGTGTATGCAAATGGCGCGGGTGCTGTTTTAACAGGCCGCCGCAGTTTTAATACCGTAACGAATGGCGTCATTGATACTCCCGGGGTAACAAATGGGTCTAAAATCACCATGGTCCCGGAATTGGAAGCCAAACTTGGCATAACTTATTCCTATGCTATGGCACAAAGTGATCTCACCCTGGATATTGGCTACATGTGGCAAAATTATTTTAACAGCCAGATATTTTTAACCATTAATGACATCGGCGGGGAAAGCGGTTTTGCATTACAAGGTCCATATATCGGCTTAAAATATTTAGGTTATGTATAAATTTATACCCAGAGTATAATTTTTTATTGAATTTCTTGAATTTCAGCTCATGTTGTATAACAATTTTAAACGTTGATTATTTGAATTATTGCTGTATTATCAATGAGACATGATGTTTAGTTTGTTAATCGCAAGCTATTGATTGTAATGTAGTGTCTTTGTCTAAATAGGAAACAATTGACTTGGAAAAAATAAGTTAATTTGTTGGAATATGGTTGACAATGGGAAATTGTCGCTGGATAATCGTCCCATGTACGTTTTCGGATTAGAGCGATGATGGCGTACTGTAGTCAATACAAAGTTGTGGCTTGACGAAAAAAACGGAAATTAATAATAAAAAAGTGGAGAAAAGTATGTTAAATCTGAAAAAAACAGCCGTAGCTGTTCTCGCTTTTGGTAGCAGTGCTGTATTTGCTGGTACCATGGGTCCTGTTTGCACCCCTGGTAATGTTACTGTTCCTTGTGAAAATACCGGCTGGGCAGTTGGCATCCAAGCACTGTACTTGAAACCTTCTTACAGCAATGACTTGGCTTGGTTAGGCGACGTTACTTCAGCTACAGGTACAACTGCAACATTGGTTGAAAACGATCCAGATTGGAGCTGGGGCTTCAAGCTTGAAGCTGCTTACCTGTTCGGCACAGGAAATGATCTGAACCTGAACTGGTACCACTTGGGTGGCAAGAGCACAACCACAACGTTTACCACAGATTCTGCATTGGTATTCGGTTCTGTTGACACCAACAGCGTTACCATTAAGCCAAGATGGGATGCTGTTAACTTAGAATTCGGTCAACACGTTGATTTCGGTGAGTTCAAAAACATCCGCTTCCATGGTGGTGTACAATATGCTCGCATCAATACACCAGTCACCAGCGTTACAACTTCAACAGCAGGTGGCGTTGTTACAGCTGTTGGTAACGAAGGCTACACAGCTCGTTACACCGGTTTCGGTCCTCGTGTAGGCGCTGACATGTCTTATGACTTGGGCAACGGCCTGGCCATGTACGGTAATGCCGCTACAGCAGTTCTGGCTGGAACCAGCAAGTTCAGCTCCGCTTCTGCTAGCACAGTAGTAGGATTGCCTACAACAACCTTCTCTGCTTCTGGCAGCAGAACAGCGATTGTTCCTGAAGTAGAAGCTAAGTTAGGCTTGATGTACACCTACGCTATGGCTCAAGGCGATCTGAGTCTGGACGTTGGTTACATGTGGGTTAACTACTTCAACGCTCTGCAAGCAGACAGCGTATTCGAAGCTGGCGATTCTGACTTCGGAGTTCAAGGACCTTACATCGGTCTGAAGTGGGTCGGCACTGTTGTCTAATCCGCTACAACCTGATTTACAAAACCCATCCCTTCGGTGATGGGTTTTTTTTTATCAAAATGGAGTAATCATGTTGAGAAAACTAACCTTAGCTCTCTTAGGTTTGACTGCCAGCAGTTTGGTCTCTGCAGGTACAGCCGGTTCAGTTGTGGGTTGTACAGCAGATAACGTAACCGTTCCTTGTCCCCTTGCAGGCTGGGATATAGGTATACAGGCGCTTTACTTAAAACCCATTCTCACTGGTGAAAGAGTTTATTTCCCCTTGGGAACTTCTTTTCGTGAAGCTGAGAACGATTGGGGTTGGGGATTTGCCTTAGAAGGTTCTTATCATTTTAATACCGGAAATAATCTCAATATCAGTTGGCTGCATTACGATGTAAGTACGGATGCAGGAGCTTTTACTGGGGGAACTCCTTTTGGAGTAGCCAATTATAACTTAAATATTCTAAACCGCTTTGATCAAGTCAATTTGGTCATGGGGCAACATGTCGATTTTGGACTTGTAAAAAATGCCCAATTTTACGGTGGCTTGCAGTATGCCAGCATCCGCAACGATCATAACCATGCTTACACTCTTCCAGCTGCTGCCATACCAGCAGGCGTTACCGCTATTAGCGAATTCAACCGTAGCGATTTTAACGGGGTGGGGCCGGTTATTGGTATTAATTATGCTTATGATGTAGCCTCCGGCTTTAGCCTTACAGCAAATACCGAAAGCTCAATTTTATATGGCACAACCCGGGTGGACAGGGGGCTTGTGTTTTCCCCTGGTAGTGTGGTGCCGGCGTCACGCTATGGCAGCCGCAAAACCGTGGTGCCGAGTGTTGAAGCAAAATTAGGCTTAAATTATGCCCACACTTTAGCCCAAGGTATGTTTAATTTATCGGGCGGTTATCAGATTGTTAATTACTTCAATGCCTTAACCATGACCTCGCTGGGAGGTGATACCCTGAACAGCGATTTCGGTCTTTATGGTCCATATTTAGGGATAAATTGGCTCGGCAATATTTAATTTTTTAGCTGTAAGTTAATTGATATTTAAAATTAACTTACAGCTTTAAGCTCTTTAATAGTTCTCCTTCCCATAAATATCACTTTGTCAAATTTATTGCTAGTCAGTTTTTTATACGCACGTTATAATCGCCGCGAAGTAAAAAAAATAAACAGGAGTACCCGCACGTGAAACACAAAGCTTTTATTGTGCTCATGGCTATTTGCTCTTTTCAGGCTAGCGGCGCCAACGAGAATGAGCAACTACAGCGTGAAGTGCAACGCTTACAGCAGCAAACGCAAGTTCTACAATCGCAGTTGCATCGATTAGAAAATCAATTGGCTGCCAAGAAAAGTGATTCAGCAAAGAATGCTAAGGCAAAAGCTGCACCAAGCCAAAAGAATCCACCAGCAAGCACATCCACGACATCGGAAGAAACAAAGGCATTCCATGCTGCGCAAGTGACAGTACATGCTCTTGATGAACATCCGGAATCGCTCGGTTTTTATCCGGCGGCTTTAATTGCCAATGAACAAGTTATCACTTACATTGCGGGAACCCCTGTAGTGGCTTCTCCCTATTTAGGTAGCCGCCCTGCATTTGACGGTTCCGATTACATCGTCAACATTTCAAGTATTAACCGTGATATTCGTTTAATGCAGCAAAGGCGACGTTTGTTCAGAGCTTACCGTTCTGTTGGTTATCCTGTGCCGAATGTGCCAATTATCGCATTAAGCGGTAAAGTCGAACCTATAGGCGTCATAGGAAAAACTTATTTTGATGAAACGACTACGGATATTTCTTTAGGATCCGGTGAGTTGGACATTGCCGCAGCACTTAATGAAAAAGTGGAAGCCTACTTAGGGTTGGCTTATGATGATTCTCCGCCTATAAACAGTGGGCAGCGTGTTGAAAATTCTGCATTGTTTTTAAACATGGGGTTTATCAACATCGGTAATCTGGATGAATCTCCATTTTACTTCACCGCAGGCCAATTATTCGTGCCATTCGGACGTTATTCTTCTGCAATGATCAGTTCCCCGTTGCCTTTACAAATGTCGCGCACCATGTCAAGGCCATTTATCCTTGGCTATAAATCCCAACAAGATACAGGGCCTTTTGCAGCTGTATATGCGTTTAAAAGCGATACTACCTTGGGGAATTCTGGTGTAGGGGGAGTCAATTTAGGGTATGTGTTTGGCCATAACGAGACGCATGGAGAAATAGGGGCAAGCTTCATCAGCTCCATCACTAATGCTACAGGCATGCAATATACAGGCTCTGTACCCGGCACCACATCAGGTACTTCAACCGGTGGTACGTTTGGTGGTTTTGCATCTTATACCAATGGTAATGAGGCAGTACGCAGCGTGCCTGCGCTCGGCGTGCACGGGAATATTAATTTTGATCGCTTTAACCTGGCAGCAGAATGGGTAGGCACAACGGAATCATTCCGTGCACAAGATTTAAGCTTTAATGGCAAAGGCGCTCGTCCGCAAGCCGCACAATTTGAGGCGGGAATGACATTTATGGCTTTTGAGAAACCTGCTTCTGTGGCTTTGGGGTATCAACTTTCCCGCGATGCATTAGCCTTAAATTTACCAGCACAACGCATTAGCGGCGTGTTTAATATTTCTTTATGGAAGGATACGGTAGAAAGCCTTGAATTCCGTCATGATATTGACTATAAAAACAGCCAATATGCAAATGGTGCTGCACCCACAGGCCTTAGCAATGTCAATACTGTAGGCACTGGTAAATCCGCCAATACCTTGTTGGCCCAGATTGGTGTGTATTTCTGATTCATTTTCCTGCTGACACATTGTTATAAGCCATGCAAGTTTTCCATGCATGGCTTTTATGCATGGGTAACCGAACTGCATAAATGTGCTATCTTTTAGAAGTGGATAAAATATTAACAGGATGTTATGTACCGCAGCGCTTCAAATAAAACAATCTTCCTGGCAATGGCTTTGCTATGGATCTCACTCACTTCTGCTGCCCAAGCTTCCCGCATTATTGAATTATCCATCCAAGGCGGGATTGGTCCAGCTACCGCAGATTATTTATTAAGAGGCATCGAAAAAGGGCAAAATGCCGAGCTCATCCTCATACAAATTGATACTCCTGGCGGGCTAGATAAGTCCATGCGCCAAATCGTCCAGGCGATTTTAATGTCTGATACGCCGGTGGTAATTTACGTCGCACCTAATGGCGCACGGGCAGCAAGTGCAGGTACTTTTTTATTATATGCAAGCACCATAGCGGTAATGGCACCCGGGACGCACTTAGGCGCTGCAAGCCCTGTCAGTTTGACAGGAGATGCGCCGGAAAATGATGAACGCGGCAAGCCGCAGGGAAATATGGCCAAGAAAACTACGAATGATGCGATTGCATACATTCGTTCCCTCGCACAATTACGCGGGCGTGATGTCAGTTTTGCAGAAAAAGCGGTGATGAATGCTGCCACTTTAACCGCACCAGAGGCGTTAAAATCGGGAGTCATCAATCTAATTGCTAAAAATAAAGAAGATTTATTCCGGCAGCTTGATGGCATGACGGTGGTGCAAAATGATCGGGAAATTAAATTAAATGTAAAAAATTATACCATCGCCACTATCCAGCCTGATTGGCGCATGCGTTTGCTCCTCATTATTACTGATCCAACCCTGGCTTATTTATTATTGCTCTTGGGTATTTACGGTATTTTTTTCGAATTGATGAATCCAGGATTTGTAGCACCAGGCGTAATTGGCGCTTTGGCCATGGTGCTCGCTTTATATGCCTTGCAATTGTTACCAATCAATTATGCAGGGTTGGTACTGATTTTATTGGGAATAATGTTCATTATTGGCGAAGCATTTTCTCCAAGTTTTGGTGCCTTGGGTTTGGGTGGCACGGCGGCATTTGTGCTCGGTTCCATTTTTTTAATCGATACGGAGCAAAACCATTATCAAATAGCGTGGTCGGCCATCATAGCCATGGCGGCGGTCAATATCATTTTTTTCCTGGTGGTTACCGGTATGGCGGTCAGATCGCGGAGAAAGCCTGTGCAACATGGTGTAGTCGCTTTAGTCGGGGCTACAGGGAAAACGATAAGTACTGTCGCACCGGAAGGACAAGCGCTAATTGGCGGGGAGATTTGGCACGTATCTGCAAAACAGCCAATTGCTGCACATAAAACAATTAAGGTAGTGGCCGCGCTTGGTTTAAAGTTGCAAGTAGAAGAAATACAAGGAGAGTCATGATGACAACTTTTATAGGTTTTTTTGTATTTATCTTATTTTTATTGTGGGTATCGATGGTTCGTGTCTTGCGTGAATATGAGCGTGGGGTGGTATTTATGCTTGGGCGATTTTGGCGGGTGAAAGGCCCTGGTTTGGTCATTTTAATTCCAGCTTTACAACAAATGGTGCGGGTTGACCTGCGCACGGTGGTGATGGATGTGCCCAGTCAGGATGTTATTTCACGCGATAACGTATCCGTACGCGTTAATGCCGTGGTGTATTTCCGGGTTGTGGAGCCTGAAAAGGCAATCATTCAAGTGGAAAATTATTTTGAGGCGACCAGTCAATTGGCGCAAACGACGTTGCGTTCGGTATTGGGTCAACACGAATTGGATGAAATGTTGGCAGAGCGTGAGCGTTTAAACAGCGATGTGCAAAAAATATTGGATGCACAAACGGATAGTTGGGGTATAAAAGTATCAAATGTTGAAATCAAACACGTCGATTTGGATGAAAGTATGATCCGGGCAATTGCAAAACAAGCTGAGGCAGAACGCGACCGCAGGGCAAAGGTAATTCATGCTGAGGGAGAATTGCAAGCTTCGGAAAAGCTGTTACAAGCCGCAGAAGTTTTGGCCAGAGCACCGCAAGCGATGCAGCTTCGTTATTTGCAAACGTTAACCGGGATTGCTACGGGCGGCCATGCCTCTACCATTGTATTTCCCGTCCCAATGGAATTAGGGGAATTATTGCATAAATTCACGACGAAGTAGCCACTTTCATTCAGGTATTGAATGTGATAAAAGGTTGTTTCAGTTCGTTCCCTGAGGTAGATATGTCTATTAAATCCGATCATTGGATAGAAATGATGGCGTTGGAACATGGGATGATTTCACCATTTCAACGCGGGCAGGTACGCAACAGCGACAAGGGCCCGATTATTTCTTATGGTGTTTCCAGTTATGGCTATGATGTCCGCTGTGCCAATGAATTCAAGATTTTTACCAATATTAATTCGGCAATCGTTGATCCAAAGTCATTTGATGCCAACAGCTTCGTTAATGTAGAATCTGACGTTTGCATTATTCCACCTAATTCCTTTGCCTTGGCGAGAACCGTGGAATATTTTCGCATTCCGCGCAATATTTTAACCATTTGTCTTGGCAAGTCCACCTATGCACGCTGCGGCATCATCGTCAATGTCACGCCTCTGGAGCCGGAATGGGAAGGCCATGTAACTTTAGAATTTTCCAACACAACACCCCTGCCGGCAAAAATTTATGCAAATGAGGGAGTGGCGCAGATGATTTTTTTAGAAGCCAATGAAGTTTGTGAAGTATCTTATAAAGATCGCAGTGGTAAATATCAGGGACAAAAAGGGGTTACATTGCCACGCACTTAATATAATCACTCTTTGCTGATTGGGCGATGATGCCGGGAAGCATCCACCCGTTCGCGCAAGGCTTTTCCAGGTTTAAAATGCGGGCTGTATTTGGCTTCCGTGACCACTTTTTCGCCGGTTTTAGGATTATGAGCATTGCGAGGCGGGCGATAATGTAAAGAAAAGCTGCCAAAGCCACGAATTTCAATACGCTTGCCTTCAATAAGCGCATCGCTCATTAATTCTAAAATTTGGTTAACACTCTGTGTGACTTGCTTTTCTGGCAGATGTGTCATTTTTGCAGCAAGGTTTGCAATGAGTTCTGATTTAATCATATCCCACCTCAGTTGGCCGCTGATTCCAAACACCTTCGTCTCAACTTGAAGCTTGAGCATTTACATGGCTCAACGCATCAAGAACACATCTGAGTCTTGGTCGTGTTTTTAATATATGCTATTAGTATAGACTGCCAAGGGAATTATTCAATGTTATCAATGCGATGATTGGCAGGATTTAGCTGCAGCAAGTTCTTCCGCTGCTGGATATAGGCAGTCACCAAGCCCCAGCTCATGGTTACCGTCGTGGTTTTAGTCATGACAAAAGCATCCGTCAGCAGTTTTTTGCCAATGGTAATCACGGTAGGGCAAGCTGTTCTTGCCAAACGCTGATTCAACATTACCCATGTTTCGCCAATGAAAGCTACGGCATTGATAAAAATAAGCGTGGCATCCGCAAAATCTTCATGTAAAAAATTATTATTTATGAAAAAAATTTTTTCTGCTTGCCGTGCATATTCGGGAAGGGATTGTAAACGTTTGCATTGTTTTACCGCCGTTTTATGCAAGAGAGTAAATAATTCAATCCCTATACTTTTTTGCACATCAAATACCATCGCACAGGCTAACACAGCTTTACCAGTACCGCTGCCAAGATCATAAAATACAGTGTCTTTTTTAGGATTTGCCAGCGAAAGCAAGGCAATGAATGATACAAAATCAATTTCGCCATAAAGATATTCAATAGCATCTTGGTGCTGTCGTGCCGTCTGCGATAAGGTAAAGCCATTTACCCCGCAATAAATTTGCTTAAAGCATGCTTCGTGTTTTTTTAATTGCAAAATTTTATACCAGCGTTTTACCTTATTCTTTTTACGAAGGGAAAAAACATAGAAGGCGAGAATGCTCGCCAGAGAAATTACCACGAATATTAGCAGCATGAAACAGGATGCCTTAAGTTAACTTTTCTGATAAGCCTGTTCCCCTAAAATTTTTGTTCTTTCCTGGTATGATAATTTAGACCAGGCATTAATCAACATTCTGCCGGCATTGCGTTCATTCATGGCATTTTGGTGAATTTCCCAAGGATATTCATCGTTTATATACAAACTAATAAAAAATGAAGACACGATGGTAGTTAAAAAGGCCAGGAAGATCGTGCGCCACTGAAACCTGTGCAGTAATCTGCCGCTCTTGATAATTGCATTTTGCGCGGCTCTATCCACTTGCTCGCAACTCTCATTGGCGATTCGATAAAAGTGTTGTACATCATAATGAGCCAATTGGGTGTCAATGCGCTCGAGCGCATTGTCCGTATGTGCATTGATTTGTTCAGCCATTTGTTTGCTATGTTGTATAAAAGCCATGTGCGCAGCAGCAATTTTTTGCAAAAAGTCTTCTTCAATTTTTTGCATGGAATGCATGCGTTCTTCACCTAGGGTTAAGGTTTGCTCCATTAAAAGACGCAGGCGGGCGAGGCCCGCTTGCGAAAGTGTTTCTTGAAAAGCATTCAGTTCGGTTTGCAGGGTATGCACTTGTTGTTGGAATTGCTGCTGCTGATTGGCTGCGCGTGTTTCCATATCTTGACGCCACTCCAGCATTTTCGCTTCGGCAAGTTCAAAATAAGCAATAAATTCTCCGGTCCGTCTTAATAATTCCCTGAGCTTGATAAGATCTTGCTCTCCAATATGCTCCATTTTGATCTCCTTATGCTCTGCTGCGAAAGAAGTTACAGATGCACCAAAGACTGAAAATCCAGGTGAATGCGTATGGTGCGCTTGGCAAAAAAACGTGCGCGTCAGCTACTCTTATTATACTGCTTTTCCTGGATACGTGGCGAGGAATCAACGCGGCGTGCAGGAAGGGTGTTTTACTCCTAAAACGCATTCTCTGCTGAATATTGCAGCTTATGCTAATCTTTTTAATAAATTTTGTTGTGAATTTTCCATGCACATCCTGCTCGTCATCAAACAAGTTATCATTACAAGTTGTATGATTTTAGGCTTGAGCTTGCTTTTTTTGTACTTGTGGCAACGCCATTTAATTTATCTGCCGGCACGCACCAAGCCACATCCGCAAGATTTTCGCGCGCAAGACATGCATGTCGTGACTTTAAAAACAGAAGACGGTTTGTTTTTGCAATCTTGGTATAAACCTGCGCCACGAAATAACCCGACGATTTTATATTTTCATGGCAATGCAGGACATATTGGTTATCGCATGCCCCTGGTTCGCCAATTTATTAGCGCAGGTTTTGGGGTGTTATTACTGGAATACCGAGGTTATGGCGGCAATGCCGGAACTCTATCAGAAAACAATTTATATAAAGATGGCCGGGCGGGAGTAAAATTTTTACTGCAAGAAAAAATACCTTTAAGCCGAATTGTATTCTATGGAGAGTCATTGGGCAGCGGTGTAGCTGTGCAAATGGCTGTTGAATATCACGTTTGTGCTTTGCTGTTGCAATCACCATTTACTTCACTGTCCGATGTGGCACGGCATCATTATCCATGGTTTCCTATCAAATTATGGGATCGCTTTGAATCACTGCAAAAGATTAAAAACTTGCATATGCCGTTATTAATTTTACATGGTAAACAGGATCAAATTGTGCCATTCATGCAGGCAAAATCTTTGTTTAAGGCTGCCAACCAACCCAAACATCTGGCCGCTTTCAAGCACCGTGGCCATAATGATTTATGGGGTGCTAACACGTTTGCTGCAACCATTATTGATTTTATACGCACACATTGTTGCTAAGGTATTCACATGCATGGAAATTTCATCACTGCAATGTAAAGAAGATATTAATATTTCCTTAATATTTATTGATTAAAATGAAATTATCCGTTTAAACCTTGAGAAGAATGCCATGGCTACACCGCAACACATCGCAGGACAAGGATTTTTCCAACCGGTCAAATCTTCCGAACAAACTGCTGTTCGTAAAGAGTATGTGAATGTAGGCGGGAATGGTGATTGTGGGTTGCGTGCGGTAATGGCATGTGTCTTGGATAATTTTTTAAGCAACAAACGCTTTAAAATGAATGCGTTTAATGAATTTCTTTCCCAACATTTTATTTATTTCCCGCAACATAAGCCTTCTCTTGCCGGCTTGGTTACCGGTTCTGAACGACTGCAGCAAGTGATAAAACAAGTGGGCATGCCAGAATTGCTCCCTGCTATGGCTTACACGCTGCGTCAAATGATGGTAAAAGAAATCATGGCAAACCCGGAAAAATACCGCGGTGCATTCGTGCGCATCCCTGATGGGGCGTATGTGGATGCAGATACCTCTCCTGTGAAAATGCGCCAGCCTTCCACCTATGTAGATGAGACAGGAATTGCCGCGATTGCTCAAGTTTTGGATATTCCCGTCAAGGTTAATGTCGTTGCCGATGGAAAGGAATTGCCCATGAAGTTACGTTATAACGAAACTTCGGTAAATCCTGAAGCCATTATACAATTGGATAGTCAACACAAACATTACATGCCAATGGTGATGGAAAAACAGCGTTTTGCTTCCGTCTTGCATTCTGCACGTGTCATAAAGCCGGTAGAACAGGAAGCTGAAGATTTACCCATGCCGGAAATTATGGCAAGAATTGAGGCAGAGGATAAACGCTTGCTGGAAGAATACGATTCTATGGTTCACCGTTTGCAAGCTATGGTGGCCGCGAAAGAATTGACCAAGCAGGATTTACTGCAAATTTATGTGAAAAGCATGCCTAGCAGTGATTATTTACGTGGCCGTATCCAGCATGTGGGTACTGAACACGGCCATGCACACTTTTTTGACGCTATTACGCAGGCGCATGCAACTAATGCCGCAAAACCCATTGTTTTGCCTGAAAGTAATGAGCAGCAAATTGTCAACGAACTCATCCATGCCCTTGCCAGGGCTTACACGATAAACCATATTTCCAAGAATGTATTTTCTGCTCAACTTGAAAATACACAGCCAAGCGCTCGTATTTAATTGCAAGGCTTCCTAGAGGAAGCCTTGGCTTTTCATCCATTCATCATGAGCAAATTTAGACATGTAGTTGCGGATGGAATCTGGCAAGATAACCAAGCATTTCTGCCCAGCTTCCAAGGTTTGGGCAGCTTGCAGTGCTGCCCACATGGCAGCGCCGCTGGAGCCGCCTACTAATAATCCTTCTTCCTGAATCAAACGTCGGGCCATATGGAAAGAATCGCTATCGTTTGTTTTAATGTACTGATTCACTAACGTGTTATCCAAAACTTCAGGGAAGAAATCATAGCCAATTCCCTCGACTTCATAAGTTTTAACTTCATCGCCGCCACCCAGGATGGAACCTATCGGATCGGCACCCACAATTTGTATGGAATGTTTATGTTCTTTTAAACGCCGGGCGAGTCCCGTGATTGTGCCGCCTGTACCGACGCCTGCCACGACCATGTGCAAGTCATAGCCGAAATCATCAATGATTTCTTGCGCAGTCCCGTAATAATGTGCATTCGGATTATCCGGATTGGCATATTGATCCAAAATGTGTGAATTCGGGATTTCCTGATGCAATTGTTGGGCAAGGGAAATATGGCTGTCTGCATCGTTCCATGCTGCTTCGGTGCGTGTACGGTAAATGGTGGCACCCAGGCGCTCCAAAATGGATTGTTTTTCCTGGCTCATTTTATTAGGCATGGTAATTATGACTTTATAGCCTAAAACCGCGCCTGCCAAGGCAATACCAATCCCGGTATTTCCCGAGGTAGGCTCAATCAACGTATCGCCAGGTCTAATGCGACCGCTTTCTTGAGCATGCTTGACCATGGCATAGCCGATTCGGTCTTTTACCGAACCACCTGGATTTAAAAACTCGCATTTTGCGTATAACTCGCAATTTAGTTCTTTGCCAACACGGTTGATTTTTACTACAGGAGTACGGCCAATGGCGCCCAAGATATTAGGATAAATCATAGCTGTCCTTAATGTCGTATCTAATCGTTAGAGAAATGATTCCATATCCAATTTAAATCCGAGCTTTTTTCTAAGCAATAGCTTCTCCAAAATAAAAGAAAATTTGGGGCTTGGATAAATTATGGGTAAACTATTTTTTTCCCGATTGAGTGTGTGCAATGAATGAGTTAAAAGCCAAGGCGGCCAAAGCGGCATTAGCTTATGTTGATGACAATATGATAGTGGGCGTTGGAACCGGCTCTACAGTGAATTATTTCATTGAAGAGTTGGGTAAGATAAAACATAGGATTGATGCTTGTGTTGCCAGCTCAAAAGATACGGAAACACGGTTGCGCGCTTTAAATATTCCCGTCATTGATTTAAATGTGGCGGATGAAGTGGCAGTGTATATTGATGGGGCTGATGAAGTTACTGTCAGAAAGGAAATGATAAAAGGCGGTGGTGGCGCTTTAACACGGGAAAAAATCATTGCCACCGTAGCCAAGCAATTTATTTGTATTGTGGATGAAGGCAAGCTGGTGCGGCATTTGGGGTTTTTTCCTTTAGCAGTGGAAGTAATCCCCATGGCCCGCAGTTTCGTGGCACGGGAAATTGTAAAGCTGGGCGGCGACCCGCAATATCGCGAAGGATTTGTAACCGATAACGGGAATATTATTCTTGATGTTTTTAATTTGACCATGGAGCAGCCCCAAGCCTTGGAAACGGCGCTTAAAATTATCCCAGGCGTGGTAGAGACTGGCTTATTTGCCAAGCGGTTGGCAGATAAGGTGCTCATAGGCAAACAAGAGACGGTTGAGACTTTGTAGCTATTAAGACTGCATATAAAAGGATTTTAATATGAGTGAAAGTTGCGATGTGCTCGTTGTGGGAGCAGGGCCTGTCGGTTTATTTTGTGCTCATGAACTCATAAGAAATGGATTAAGCTGCCGCATTATTGATAAAAAGTTGACTCTGAGTGAACGATCCAAGGCATTGGGGATACATATCCGCACTCTGGACATTTTTGCGGATTGTGGTGTGATTGGAGATATTCTTGGCGCGGGGCATAAAGTTCAGCGGGTGATATTTAAATCTCAAGGAAAAGAATTGGGCGAAACTTCATTTGCCGACCTTGATGCGAATTACCCTTATTTAATTGATTTGCCGCAAAGCAAAACTGAGCGCATTCTACATGATCACCTCTTGCATAAAGGCACCAGCGTGGAATGGCAGACGGAATTGCTTGACATTAAGCAACTGGACAATAAAGTCCGGGCCATTCTTAAAAAAAGCGATCATACGATTGAAAACTTGGAATGTTGCTGGATTATAGCTTGTGATGGAGCGCATAGCACCACAAGAAAACTAATGGGGGTTCCATTCCTTGGTTCTGCTTATAAGCAAAACTGGTGGTTGGCTGACGTGCAAATCGATTGGGCGCTTCGCGAAGATTACATGTTGGTATACGTTAGCGAGCATGGACCATTGGCGTGTTTTCCTATGGGTGATAAGCGTTACCGTATTGTGGCGACAGCTCCTAAATATAATTACAGCGAGCCGAATTTGGATGACATCACGGCTATGTTTACCCAACGCTGTTCTGATCCTGCCCGTTTGTCCCACCCTGTTTGGATTAACAAGTTTCTCATTCATCACCGTCAAATTAAGAATTATCGGGCTGAGCGCATATTTTTTGCAGGCGATGCCGCGCATGTGCACAGCCCCATTGGAGGGCAGGGGCTTAATACGGGCATACAGGATATATATAACCTCATTTGGAAGTTGGCATTAGTGCAGAAAGGACATGCCAGAGAAGCGTTATTAGAAAGTTATCATTTGGAACGTTTCCCTGTTGGTAAAGACGTGTTGAAGGAAACTCATCTTATGACCAAGATGATTTTGTTAGAAAATACCGTGGCCATAAAATTAAGAAATACAATGGCATCATGGCTGTTATCTTTAGAGTTTGTGAAAAACAAATTGGCAAGACAACTGGCTGAACTGGAAATTTCCTATAAAAAAAGTCCTATCGTAAAGGCTTTAGGCAAGCGTAAAAAATATTTTAAAGCTGGTGCTATCTCTGCCAATTATCACTTTTATGCCAAAGAGCGCGCGAAAACTCATGCGCTGTATGAAATCCTGCAGGGGACAATGCATCATTTATTTTTATTTTCTGGAATGGGTTATGTTGATATTGGTATGTTGGCGGAAGTGGCAAATACGGTTAAAGAGCAATATCCGCAAATTATTGTTCCGCATTTAGTGTTAGGTGAGAAGCAACCAGAGCCTAGTTGCTGTGCATATATATGGAGAGACGAGCAATCGATCAATCAATTCATTACGGAGCCCACAGCCGTCTTATTTCGGCCGGACAAATACATTGCTTTGACGCAAACTCCCATAGATTTGGAAGCTTTATTACACTATCTATCCAAATGGTTCGTCGCTGCGACGAATAAATAGGTAATTATGGGTAACTTACGTGTATAATGCGTCATTTGGTCGGGATTTATGATGAATCATCTACCTAATTGCCTCATGTGCAACTCAACGTATGTTTATGAAGATAATGGCTTTTTTATTTGCCCAGAATGTGGGCATGAATGGGCTGTCACAGAAGAAATGCCTTCTGCTTCCGAAAAAGCGGTAACCGATGCTTTTGGCAACGTATTACAGGATGGCGATACGGTGATTGTCAGTAAGGATTTAAAAGTAAAAGGGTCTTCTGCAGTGGTTAAAGTAGGTACAAAAGTAAAAAATATAAGATTGGTTGAAGGGGATCATAATATCGATTGTAAAATTGAAGGCATTGGGCCGATGAAATTGAAATCCCAGTATGTAAAAAAAGCATAATCACTAAGAGCGGTTCCTTGGTATTGTATTTTCATTATCCTGGTCTATATTAATTTTGTAGTTAAAAAAACAATAACCATTATAAGGAGATGACAATGGCTAATACACCTAATAACAATAAAGGAACCAAGGAAGCTTCACAACAAAACCGTCCAAACCAAGGCCAACAAAAACAACAACCAGGTAAAACCCAAGATTGGAATTCTACCCATAAAAATGGCAGCAACCCAACCAAGCGCTAATTTTTGTTAGGAAGAATGACTAAGATGGTGCGATGGGAGCGGTTGCAGCTGCTTCTTCCGCATGATCTTGGCAGCAGCTAGAGATACAGCTTATAGAATAAATAGGACTTTTAAGTCCTATTTATCATTGCCCAAGGTTGGCCTGCAACATTCCATAAAAAACTGCCAGCCATATAAGTATTAATTACAAATCTGCGCCTGCATAGTGCTATGTGCAAAATCAAAAGATGCGAGATTGCGTGAAACAGTCCGCGAAACCATCGGTGTAGTCATGTATTTCTGTGTCGTTCAAACATGCCCATCATCACGGTTTTGGCTAAGACAAATAGAGAATCGAACATTTTTGGGTTATAAGTCAAATGTAATCTTCGAGCCGTGCAAGGCTTTTTTCAAATTTTTCTTCATTAAAATTAAGTTTTTCTTAAGCTTCTGTGTTTTATACTCCTCTTCTATCGGATAGGAGGAGCAGTGATGCAAGTATTAGTAGTTGAAGATAGCCCATTTAATGCGTTTTGTTTGTCTCGCTTGTTTCAGTTAGCTTGTTCTAATATCCGTGTTTCTGTAGCACTTGATAGTGAAGATGCATTAAGGCAATTGCGGGAAAATGAGCCTGCCTTAATCATTTTGGATGGAAATCTGAATGCTGCCAACGGGCAATATTGTAACGGTCCTGCTTTGGCGGATGTAATTTGGAGAAATTATCCAAATCTTCCTATTATTGCCTGGACGGATTGTGAAAAAATGCTGAAAGGATTTGCCGAAGTATTCAAACAGCATGACAAACCGTTTAATGAATACAGCAGTTGGGCTAAAGTTATTTCGCCAGCTCATATCCGGCAATCATTGGCTAATTTTGCCTTTGAATTCACTGCTGAGGATGAGCAAAATTCTGCACTTAATGAGCTTCATCCCAGTTCGGCCCCACGCCAATTGACACCACTAATGGAACCGATAACTCAACCGTGGTTTCCATTAAGCGCTGGATAACTGGTTTTACGCTTTCCACTGCTTCTTGTTTTACTTCAAAAATTAATTCGTCATGTACTTGCATGATCATGCGACAGCTTGCGGCTTGCGTTGAATCTTCCCATTTGGCTATAGCCAGCATGGCTTTTTTAATAATATCAGCAGCGGTACCTTGCATGGGCGCATTGATGGCTGTCCGCTCAGCCGCTTTCTGGCGCATCATATTGCGGGCATTTATTTCAGGCAAGTGCAATCGCCTGCCAAATACCGTTTCTACATAACCTTGCTGATGCGCTTGTCGCCGCGTTCTTTCCATGTAATGCAAAACGCCAGGGTAGCGTAGAAAATAACGATCAATATACATTTGCGCGTCTTCCCGCTCTACACCGATTTGTTTAGCAAGACCAAAAGAAGACATGCCATAAATTAACCCGAAGTTGACTGCTTTGGCCCGACGGCGTTGTTCATGAGAAACCTTATCCAAATCGATGCCGAATATTTCGCTGGCTGTGGCGGTATGAATATCCCATCCTTGTGTGAAAGCATTTAACAAGTCTGCATCCTGGGATAAATGGGCCATGATGCGCAATTCAATTTGCGAATAATCGGCGGCGAGCAATACGTGGCCTGGGGGAGCGATGAATGCTTTACGGATCATGCGGCCTTCTTCCGTGCGGATGGGGATGTTTTGTAAATTGGGATCACTAGACGACAAGCGCCCAGTGGCCGCTACGGCTTGATTATAAGAAGTGTGGACACGCTGCGTTTTAGGATTAATGCGCTTGGGTAAAACATCAATGTAAGTACATACCAGCTTATTAAGGCTGCGGTACTCAAGAATAACGGCTGGCAAGCGGTAATCAAATGCAAGTTCCTGCAAAACGGCTTCTGCAGTGGAAGGCTGGCCTTTGGGCGTTTTAGCAATTACGGGCAATTGCAGTTCGGTAAATAAAATATCTTGCAGTTGCTTGGGTGAATTTAAATTAAAAGGTTTGCCGGCCAACTGCAGAGCTTCTTTTTCAAGCTCGGCCAGTTTTGTTTTTAGCCGCGAACATTGCTTCGCCAATGTTTCCGTATCAATAAGTACACCATGGCGCTCCATATCGGCAAGAACGGTCAGCAAGGGCATTTCTATTTCATGAAATACGGATTGCAATTTTTCATCAATCATTGGGTAGAGCGTTTGATGCAACTTTAAAATAATGTGTGTCTTTTCCGCGGCATAGGGTGCAACGGTGACGACAGGCAATTGATCAACCCGCAATTGCTTGCTGCCAACCCCTGCGATATCAATAAAGGCGATGGGTTTATGTCCTAAATATTTTAACGCCAGCGATGCCAAATCATGGGTTGCTGCGGTACTGTTGATAACATAAGATTCAAGTAATGTATCAAAAGCAATGCCTCTTAGTGTGATGCCATAATGCTTCAGAATGGTGTAATCGTTTTTTAAATTGTATCCAATTTTCTTGATATTTGGGTTTTCAAGAACAGGCTTTAATATAGCCAGGGTTGCATCGCGCTCCAATTGGATGCTGCCATCCTGATGGCTTAAGGGCAGGTAGACAGAATGCTCTTCATTTTCCAGGGTAAATGCAATCCCGGCTAAATCAGCACGCATGGTATCCAAATCGGTAATTTCCGTATTTAAGCAAAATTCTGCAGAAGATTGTAATTTATTTATCCATGGAGTTAATTGTTCAATTTGGGTAATGACGTCAACCGTTGGTCGCACAAAATTTTCAGCCAATGCTTCTTCTGTTGCTTCTTCTTCACTCAGTAATTCCTTCAACCACGTTTTGAATTCGAATTCGCGCGTCAAGGCCAGCAATTGTTGCCGGTTTTGCATCCGCGGTTTTAAATCGGAAATAGTAACAGGAAGATCGATATCCGTTTTAATGGTGACCAATTGTTTGGATAAAGGCAATTGCGGTAAGCTGGCCCGTAAGTTTTCCCCAATTTTTTGTGTAATTTTCCCTGCGTTGGCAGTTAAGTTTTCCAGTGTTTGATATTCTTCCAGCCATTTCGCCGCCGTTTTCGGCCCGCATTTGGCAACGCCAGGAATGTTATCGATGGAGTCGCCAATCAAAGTTAAATAATCAATGATTTGGTCGGGCCTTACCCCAAATTTTGTTTTGACTCCAGCTGAATCCAGCATTTGGTTAGTCATGGTATTGATGAGGGTGACGTGTTCATTCACCAATTGCGTCATGTCTTTATCACTGGTTGAAATGAGGACGGGTAAGCCTTGGGCTACTGCTTGCTGTGCCAGGGTGCCTATGACGTCATCTGCTTCAACGCCTTCAATCATGAGCAGTGGCAAGCCCATAGCTTCTATTAAAGTCAATAACGGAGCAAACTGGCAGCTTAGCTCAGAAGGCATGGGCGGGCGATGAGCTTTGTATTCAGGATATAAATCCTCTCTGAATGTTTTACCTTTGGCATCAAATATAACAGCAATGTGTTGAGGTTGATGGTCTTTAATTAACCGCTTAATCATGTTGGCAACGCCATAAATGGCGCCGGTGGGTTGCCCTTTAGAAGTTACTAAGGGAGGCAAGGCATGAAAAGCCCGGAAAAAATAAGAAGAAGCGTCAATTAATACCAAAGGATCAGACATTATTGCTGGGTCTCCTGCTGCTTTAAACGCAGCGCAAGTTCATCAACTTTTTCGCTAAGCGTTTTTAAATTTTTGCGCATGATTGGAATACGGGTAGTAGCCAATTCTTGCTCAATTGCTTTATCTTTTGGCCTTGCAGGATTGCCTAAATAAATATTGCCTTGTTTGAGGTGTTTTTTTGGAGGTACGCCTGCGCGTGCGCCTAAAATCACACCATCATCAATACGTACGTGGTCGCTGACCCCTACATTTGCAGCAAAAATTACATGGTTTCCACTGGTCGTACTGCCAGCAATCCCAGTAAATGCACAAAGAATATTATGTTTTCCCAATTTCACAGAATGCGCAACTTGCACCAAATTGTCTATTTTCGTACCTTCGCCGATTACAGTGGCACCAAGAGTGGCGCGATCAATTACTGTATTAGCACCAATTTCAACATCATCTTCAATGACCACACATCCGACGTGCGGGACTTTTAAATGTTTCCCATCATCCACAGTATAGCCGAATCCATCCGAGCCTATGACGCTTGAGGCATGAATATTGACGCGCTGGCCAATCTGGCAATTATCATAAACGGTTACATGAGGATGAATGGTCGTATTTGCACCAATCGTGACGCCGTGACCTAGGTGAACATGACTTTTAATAACGCAGTTATCCCCCACCTTGCTCCCTGCTTCAACAATAACGTAAGGACCAATGGCAACATTCTTGCCTAATACCACATCAGAAGCGATAACTGCCGTGGGGTGCACTCCGCTTGCAGGTTTTTGTTCGGGATAGAAATGTTGTATTAAAGTGATGAATGCTTTGAAGGGTTCTGAGACTTGTATAATAGGCTTGTTAAGACCATTTACATGTTTGGCCACCAAAATGGCAGCGGCATCCGAGGCTTCTGCCTGTTTAATGTTATCATCGCCTTCGGCAAAGACTAACGAGTTTACGCTGATGTTATCAATTGGAGATAGAGTCGAAATTTTTAACCGTTCGTTACCGCCAACAACCACCCCTTGCACTAAAGCTGCTATCTCAACAAGTGAAGCATTCATGTATTACCTTCTGATTTTACAAAATTCGACAATTATAACTCGATGTGGATAAAGTTGCGAATTTCTATCAGCTGCGCCAGCTGGCAATAAATGGCGGTTATTAGCATGGTTGCAAAACAATTCGGTATAGTTTAGTGAAAGTCATATGGCATTATGTATGCCCGCATCTTTTTCTATGGGTGAAAAAATGAGTTGGGCTTGTGGCAATGGTTGACTTAAAGACAGATGCAAGCCTTTTACCCCCATTATTCGTTGGTTCGCCTTAAGATCAGTGTCGCGTTAGCGCCGCCAAATGCAAAATGATTGGATAATGCAATATCGACATCCTTTCGCCGTGCTTCATTGGGTACGTAATCTAAATCGCACAACGGATCGGGATCGTTTAAGTTAATAGTGGGAAGCAGGATGCCATGTTGTAAGCTTAAAGCAGTGGCAATAATCTCCATGGCCCCGGCAGCACCAATCGCATGGCCGGTCATTGCTTTTTGTGCCGTGACAGGGATCTCATAAGCACGCTCCCCAAACACATTTTTTATGGTTTGCGTTTCCGTGATATCATTTAATTGCGTGCCAGTACCGTGTGCATTGATGTATTGGATGTCGCCTATGGAAAGTCTTGCATCATCAAGGGCCATATTAATGGCACGAACTTGCCCGTCGCTGTGTGGGGCGGTGACGTGATATGCATCGCAACTGGCGCCAAAACCAATGACTTCGGCATAAATCTTGGCACCGCGTGCTTTTGCATGTTGTAAATCTTCCAAGATTAAAATTCCCGCACCATCCGCCATCACCATGCCATCGCGGTTTTTATCAAATGGTTTGCTGGCAGTAGCCGGGTTTTCATTTTGAGTGGACATTACCCGCAGCTTGCACCAGGCAGCCATAATGGTTTCCCAAACCAGTGATTCCGTGCCTCCGCATACTGCCACAGCTAATCTGCCTTGCGAAATTTGCTGATAAGCCTGGCCAATGGCTTCCGCAGAAGACACGCAAGCATTGGAAACGGTCGAATTGGGGCCGCCTATGCCAAAGGCAATGGCAATATGATTTGCAACCGAATTGGGCATGCCACGGATGACGCTTAAAGCGGGTACTTTCTTCCAGTTGTCTTTAAAAAACAATTCATAGGCAGATTCCAATTCTGGAGTGCCGCCTAGGCTGGTACCGATATAAGTTCCAGCATGGCTTAATTCTTGCTTGGTTAATCCGGCTTGTTCAATGGCGTGGTGCGTGCAAAATAAGGCGTATTGGGCGGCACGGGGATAACGTTTCCTTTTGTCAAATTCTGGTAAGTGTGCCAGCGATAGGGAAGTGATTTCTCCGGCGATTTGGGTAGTATAAGGGCTGGGATCGTAAGCCTGGATGCGTTTGATTCCACATGTGCCACGAATTGCGGCTTGCCAAAACGTTTCTAAACCGCAGCCAATGGAAGAAGTAATTTCCATGCCTGTAATCACAACCCTTTTTTTCATGCGCTATCCCCAATTTGGTGCCGGCTATTCCGTAGTTTTGACTTCGCAGTCATTTAATAAGAGGCTGAATCGCAATACTAAAGGGCGGCTTTAAAATCTGTCAAGTAAATTCTAAGGGTCAGGAAATATTATATTTTTTTAAAAGATTGTTTAGCTGAGTGCTCCAATAATCGCAAATATTGGTAATGATAAAACCTAAATTTGTGTAAATATTCAGAGCGTGTTGATTTCGTGTTTCAACATTCAGGGTGATGGGGGTTTTTCGCATCGTGCGGATGTAGCGAATGCATTGCCTAAGAAGCTCGCTGCCATGTCCTTGCCGTTGTTCCTTAGGCAAAATAGCGATATCGGTTAATTGCGCACTGTTTGCGAGCCAGTGGATATGCGCCTTGCCTATCGGAATGCCAGCATGGCGGGCCAGAAAAATAGTATAGGTATCATCGTTTAGCAAATTGAGAAAACGTTCAACCATATTATTTTGCCCCATAGATTGCTCTGGGAAGCAAAGGCTGTCTATAGAGCATAAAAAGGGTATGTCAACTTCTGAAGCCTGAAAAACCTGCAGTTCTGATTCGTCTGTCTCAGGAAGTTCGGCAATATCCCAAACCATCTCAAACTCGCTTTTCAGATGAGCAAATTGGTTTTTGTTAAACCATGGCTTATGCGTGCTGTGGATGCTGGAAAAAATAACGGTATTCAATTGCAAAGTTGCTAAAATCGGGAGCATATGCAGCAGCATCGCCCGGGCAATACCTTGTTTTCTTACTGACGGAGCTACCATTAAAGCCAGTTCGCAAGCATTTTCATAAAAGCCAAAAGCACTTAAAAAACCTATTAATTGTTGATCTTGATAATAAAGAAGACTAGGCAGCGTCCGCTTGCGGGTTAATAAATGCGCATAGACAGGAATCACATGACCATCGTAATGTTTACACTGTTCAAGGAGGGCACCTAATGCCTGTAAATCCTGGGAAGACAGTTGGTGTGCTTGCTTTAACATAGTTTTAAAGTAAGTAAATGCATCATCAATTTCGAACAGCTGACTATGGATGGTCAGCCACATGGGTTGCGAAGCACAAACGATGCCCGTCCAAATCTTTCAAATTGATTACCCGATCTCCCCAGAATTCATTGGTGGGTGGAGCATCGACACCGACATTGTTGTTTTGTAAGAAATCATACAAGGCATCCACATCGTCATGGTAAAAATAAAGGGTAACTGGGGACACGAAATGACCTTGCAATGGTGGTTTGGCTGTATCGCCATCGACGCCGGCATTGCCACACATGATGACGATGTCTTTATATCTTAATTCAGCATGGAAAATCTTGCCGGCATCATCCTTGGCGGTGCTTAGAATTTCAAATCCAAAATTATGCTGATAAAAGTGCGCAGTCGCTCCTGCATCGGAAGCGATAAGATAGGGGATGAGCCAAGACATCTTTTCAGGTTTTGCAGATTTTTGTGTCATTTAGTTGCTCGCTTGCCTTAAAGAAAAAATTCTAACAGCTTAACTTATAAAAAAGAACACCACAAAAAGTAAGCTTAAAACTAATAGCAATGTATTGACACGTTGACGTGTGAGCAATTTAAGCAATACATAAAGGATGAGGCCGGCGCCTATCCCGTCGGCGATGGAAAAAGTAAACGGGATCATCATGATCGTGACCATGCATGGGGCAATTTCGCTAATATCAGCCAATTTTAATTTTCCCAAATGCCGCATCATGCAGCACGCTACATACAAGAGTGCCGGGCCTACTGCAAAATTGGGGATGGCTTTTGCCAGGGGGAAAAAGAACAGCATTAACAAAAAGCCTGCAGCAATCACTAGAGCCGTTTTTCCTGTACGCCCACCCGCTTCTATGCCGGCGGCGGATTCAATGAAAGGGGACGTGCTGGCAGAGCCAAGCAATCCTGCCACGGCAGATGCAGCGGCGTCTGCAGTCAAGCTTTTGCTCATGCGCTCTGTATAATTGGGTTGATCTTTAAAAATGGAAGGGTGCAATAATCCTATCAAGGTTCCTGTCGCATCAAACACTGCTATCAGAAAGAAAGTAAAGATGGCTTTGATGGCATTTGTGCTGCCTAATCCCGAAAAATCCAATTTAAAAAGTGTGGGTTCCAAGGATGGCGGCAAGCTCATTAACCCATACCACGGGGTTATGCCGACCAACAAGCTGAAAACGCTAATAATGAGGATGCCGATTATAATGGCGCCGCGCACCCGATAATAATCCAGCGACAGGATCAATAAAAAGCCTGTTAAAAATAACAAAGTTTGTGGACGGCGTATATTGCCTAAGTGCATGAGGGTGTGCGGGCCGCCGACAACGATTTGGTTGGTTTGCAAAGCAATCAATGCAATCAGGAGGCTGATGCCGATTAAAATGGCAATTTGTAAATTATAGGGGATAGCTTCAATCAATAACTTGCGCAAAGGCGTCAAGCTTACTAGGAAGAACAAGGTGCCCGAGATGAAGACCATGGCTAAAGCGTGTTGCCAATCGATGCCTAAAGTTTGCACAACGCTATAAGAAAAATAAATATTGAGTGCCATACCTGGGGCCACGCCAATGGGCGTATTGGCAAACAAGCCGGTCAACATACAGGCAAAAGCGGTAACTAAACAAGTTGCTGTAAAAACAGCGCCTTGATCCATGCCGGCATCCTGCAAGATAGCAGGATTAACAAAGGCAATGTAAGCCATGGTAAGAAACGAGGTGATGCCGGCTACTATTTCGGTTTTTAAAGGGTGGGAAAGGGAGCGGGATTTTAATTCGGCCATGAATAGTTCCAAAGAAACCGCAAGTTAGGGCATTAAAAATGGAAATTCGCTACATTGAAGATAATTTCAATTGCAATGAGTATAATAATTATCACTTCCAAGCTATGGGCATGCCGATTTTCCAAATACCCATTAAACATATCAAAAATTTCGTTTAATGTATCCAAGCGGTGGTTAATGGCATTTACCCGCCTTTGCATGTGAAGATAACGTTCGAGCATGGTGTAGTATTCTTCCAGCGTGGGGTGTTGCCAGAAAAACTTTGGATGATACAAAAAATTACTGATTAAATTCATCTCACTTTTTGCCCCAAGGATTTCTCCAATCACTTGTCGAATTTGCTTGCGGGAAATACGCATTGCACCCTGCGTGGAAAGACTATGGATTAAAGGCGTATATTTCTCAATCAGTGCTTCCAGAATGGTTTCAAAATATTGTAATTTTACCGATTGCGAAAAACCGTAGGAAAGGCTTAGCTTTAAGTCATCGCTTTCCGTATCAATGCTGATGCAATCGACATCAAAATAATCATGCGGCTCAATGGCAGTCCGGTCACTGATTTGGTAACTGAATTCATCGTGCACCATTAAATTGATGGGTTTATCGGCAAAGAGGCGGATGGTGTCCAGATAAGCATGGATTTGATGGCGTTTGACCCCCCAGGAAACGACAGTACCATTCTTAAAAACAAAAACGGTAGTATTCGAATTATGATGGTTTAATTTTAATGTATCGCGAGAACGGGTAGACGCATAATCACCCAGTTTGGTCTTATAGTGATTATCCAAACGGGTGAGATCAATGCTGTTAGCAATACAATAACTTAGACATTCCATATTACAATACTTGTGGACAAGGGATTTTCAAACTGGCAACGGCCATAATCATGCAAATCATATCAATAAATGCAGCATGCATGCATAGTATACCCTAATCTGGCTAACACTACACGTTTTACGACTCTACCGTTTCGCGCCCCGGATACGTTTTTTTTCTATCAGTGGCGCCGCTTAACCATAACGGACACACTTCAAGGATTTCCGCAATCCGGTCGAGCTGTTCGGAGGAGGGTAAAACATGACCGAAGATCATGGCATTGGCCAAATGGCGGGTAACATTGAATACTTTGGCAACTGCTTTCGTTTTTTCGTTAAGATCTTCCGGAAATCCTAATAAAGATAATTCACGATTAAACCGTTGTGAAAACACCTTGCTGTTCATTTTTCACTCCTTGAAAGAAATAATAACTTATCCTTTTTCACAGCTATTCAGATCCTTCAGTAGAAACACTGCTGAAATTTCACGTATCTTGCGGAAATAATTTGCTTTAAGAGGCCTCTTGCTTGCTTTTTATAACTTATTTTTACTGAACAGAAAAGTAGTTTATAAAAATAAAATTAATTATTTTTTAGTTAGTTATCTTCATTTGGTGCATAAAAATTTAAATCAAGCTCCCGTGCGGCCTTTACATCATCCAAGCGTTTAACCGGCATGGTGAAGGGCGCATTTTGCAAAAGATCCGGCTGGTGCTCAGCCTCATGACGGATAGTTTTCATTGCGCGGACAAATGCATCGAGTTCTTCCTTGCATTCTGTTTCGGTAGGTTCAATGAGTAAACATTCTGGTACAAGCAGCGGGAAGTAAGTGGTTGGCGCATGGAAACCATAATCCAGTAAACGTTTGGCCACATCCATTGCCGTGATGCCAAATTGTTTTTTTTCAGATTTTAATGTCAATAAAAATTCATGGCTGGCACGTCTTGATGGATAGGCGGGTGTAAAACCTGCTTTAGTCAATTCATGCAACAAATAATTTGCATTCAAAGTGGCATATTCTGAAACTCGTAATAACCCTTCTTTCCCCAGGACGCGTATATAGAAATACGCTCTTAACAAAATGGCAGCATTTCCCATAAAACAAGACAACCGGCCTATGCTTTGTGGTAAATCATTTTGATCTGCAAAGCGAAATTGCTCTTTTTCTTGAATGACCATGGGTAAAGGTAGAAAGGGTAGCAAGCGTTTACTCACTGCCACAGGTCCTGAACCTGGGCCACCGCCGCCGTGTGGGGTGGCAAATGTTTTGTGCAGGTTTAAATGCATGACGTCAAAGCCCATATCACCTGGTCTTACCTTGCCCAAAATAGCATTTAAATTTGCCCCGTCGTAATACAGCAAACCGCCGGCTTCATGGACAATGGCGGCTATGTCTTTAATCTGGCGCATGAATAATCCCAACGTGGATGGATTGGTTAACATGATGCCAGCCGTATTGGGGCCCACTTTTTTGCGTAATTCCTGCAAATCCATATCACCATCAGGAGCCGTGGGAATTTCTACTATTTTAAAGCCACACATCGCGGCGGATGCAGGGTTAGTGCCATGTGCTGCATCGGGGATAAGCATTTCTTGCCGGTGCGAGTGACCACGCGATTGATGATAAGCTTTGATCATGGCAACGCCTGCGAATTCGCCTTGCGAACCTGCCATGGGCGTCAAGCATACGCCACTCATACCGGTGATTTCAGCAAGGTAAGTTTGCAGCTCAAAAAGAATTTGCAGGAAACCCTGGCTGTCTTTGTCCGGCGTCAAGGGGTGACGTTGGCTGAAACCGGGCAAGCTTGCCGCTTTATGGATACCCCGCGGATTGTATTTCATCGTGCAGGAACCCAGCGGATAAAAATTAGTATCAATAGAAAAATTATGTTTAGACAAGCGGGTAAAATGACGAATCACTTGCAATTCAGAGCAAGCAGGCCAGCGGGGAAGGGTTTTGCGCAAAAAATTTTCAGGGATGTGGCAATCCTTTGCTTCAAAGTGAGGGAGTTGTGCAGTTGCTTGCCGGCCTGGTTTTGATCCTTCAAAAATCAGCATAATTTCCCTTCCGTCGTTTGAATCAATTCTTTAAGTTCGTTGCAATGTTTTACGGGTGTAAATTCAATAAATTCGTAATCGGCAATTTCCGCTAAAAAATAGGGATCTTGCTGAAAAACCGCTTCCAGTTGCGCTTTGTCTTTCGTCAAGGCGATGATGATGCCACCCGTGCGGGGGTTCATAGGCCCTGAGGCTAGCAGTAAACCTTGTTTGTAATAATAATCCAAAAACTCGCGGTGGGCTTGCAAGTATTTATCCACTTCCGCGATGGGCGCTTTATAAGTTAATTTTATGATAAACATGGGTTATCCACCGACAGAATATGTTTAAGGGCTTGCGCATAATGCGCGATTTCTGCATGGGTGCGCATTTCCGTTGCGCAAACCAACAGCGTGTTGCTTAATTCAGGATAATGTGCGGCAACTGCATAACCGCCGGCAATACCCGCTTGCTGCAATGCGGTTAAAACATAATCCACCGGTTTTTTCATCCTCAGCAAGGCTTCGTGGAAATAAGGAGAGTTAAAAACCAATTCCACTCCATCAATGGCAAGTAAGGATTGCACAAGGCGATGCGTATTGCTGTGGCAATTGCGCGCGACGCTGGCAAGACCTTCTGCCCCCAGTAAGCTCATGTGGATGGTTGCAGCGGTTACCAGCAAACCTTGGTTGGTGCAAATGTTTGAAGTAGCTTTACCTCGACGAATGTGTTGTTCTCTGGCTTGCAGAGTTAGTGTAAAGCCGGTACGGCCATCTTTATCCAGGGTGCGTCCGACTAAACGGCCCGGCATTTGGCGTACATATTCCAAGCGCGTGCTAAAAAAGCCAAAATAAGGACCGCCTGAAGCCATGGGCGCACCGAACGGCTGCCCTTCTCCACAGACAATGTCTACTCCTGCTTCCCCCCAGTGGCCAGGCGGTTTTAGTAAGCCTAATGAGATTGGATTAACACAGGCAATGGCAATACTTTGATTTGCATGCGCCCAATTGCATAACTCGTCTACCTGCTCAAGGCAGCCAAAGAAATTGGGTTGCGCAAGCACCAGGGCGGTAATGTCTTCGCCCCGATATTTTTCCAGCAAATTCAAGTCAATAATCCCTTTTTGCAAATCAAACGGCAAGGTGATGATTTCAACGTGTTGATTGCTGACTATGGTATGTAAAGTTTCCCGATAAAATGGATGAATGGTGCCGGCCACCAGGATGCGTTTTGTTTTACTGTGCTGGTTAATGCGTATGGCCATAAGCACGGCTTCAGCCAGTGCTGTTGCCCCATCGTATAGCGAGGCATTGGCAACCTCCATCGCCGTCAATTCTGCAATCATCGTTTGGAATTCATATAATAATTGCAAAGTACCTTGGCTTGCCTCGGCCTGGTATGGCGTATATGCAGTAAGAAATTCGCCTCTGGATGCTATATCCCATACGGCTGCAGGAATGTGATGATCATAACTGCCGGCACCTAAGAAACACACGCCATTGTTATTTTTAGCGGCGATTTTTTGCGCATGCCGCAGCATATCCATTTCATTAAGCCCGTGGGGTATGCCTTTAAATTCCCCATAACGCAATGAGTCCGGGATTTCATCAAATAATTCTTCGGTATTTTCTGCTTTGATGCTGGAGAGCATTAAAGCGGTATCTTCGCTCGTATGCGGGATATAAGGCATCTTAGTGATCCTCTCCTATCTCAGCCTGATACATTTCGGCGTCCAATAAGTTGCCAACATCGTCAAAATTGCTGGCTTTTACTTTTATAAGCCAGCCTGCACCATAAGGATCTTTGTTTACCAAGCCTGGATTTTCAGTCACTTGCGGGTTAATGGCAATGACAACACCGCTAATGGGCGAATAAAAATCTGCAGCGGCTTTAACGGATTCAATAACGCCTATTTCATCACCGCCATTGATGACATCGCCCACTTTCGGCAATTCTATGAAGACTAAATCTCCCAACAAATTTTGGGCGTGATGGGTGATCCCCATTGTCATTTCTTCTTCATCCTGGCGTAGCCATTCATGCGTGCGGGTGTATTTAAGATTATTGGGAATATTGTTCATGACTTAAATTAATCCTCTTTAAGGGGTTTGCCATATTTTACAAAGCGGGGTTTGCCCACTTTCGCCGGAACAAGCTTGCCGCGTATGTCTATTTGTACCATTTCTGAGGTGTTGACAGGCACTCGGGCTAAAGCAATTGAAGTTTGCAATGTGGGGGAGTATGTGCCGCTGGTGATAATACCTTCTGTCTGGCCAGGAATAATAACGTGCTGGCCGGCTCGCATGATCCCTTTTTCCAATAAAGTTAAGCCTACTAATTTCCGGCGAATGCCTTGTTGTTTTTGGGAAAGCAAAGCTCCCATGCCGATGAAATCACGATCTTGCGGTTCGAGCTTTACTGTCCAGGCTAATCCCGATTCAAGAGGTGTTGTGGTTTCGTCCATATCCTGCCCGTATAGCAATAAACCAGCTTCCAGACGCAAGGTGTCGCGTGCTCCAAGACCGCATGGTTTGATGCCTGCCTGTAAAAGGATATCCCAAAGAGTGGTTATGGTCTCTTGCGGCACGACGATTTCCAGCCCGTCCTCGCCTGTATATCCGGTCCGTGCGAAAAACCAACCGTCTACATCGACGCATTCGAAATGGGTCAGAGTTGAAATAGCATCGCTTTGGGCAGGATTTAGGATAGCCGTCATTTTGGCAATGGCATCAGGGCCTTGGACTGCCAGCATGGCTAAATCGGTGCGTTCTTGCAAGCCTGCGGAAAAGCCATGAATCTTGTCGCGAAGCCAAGCCAAATCACGTGCGCGCGTTGCAGAATTTAAAACCAGGCGATAATTATCGGGAGCTCTTTGGTAGACGATCAAGTCGTCAATAATGCCCCCATGTTCGTTGCAAAGGCAGCTGTATAACGCTCGTCCCGTATGTTCCAGGGTATCTACATCGTTGGCGAGCAGTTTGCGTAAAAATTGTCGCCCGCCTGCTCCCAAAACATCAACAACCGTCATATGGGAGACATCGAACATGCCGGCATGTTGCCGGACGTGATGATGTTCTTCTACTTGCGAGCCATAGTGCAGTGGCATTTCCCAGCCGTAAAAATTAACCATTTTTGCACCTAACGCCACATGTCTGCCATGCAGAGGTGTTTTTGCAATCATTGCGGTCCCTTCCTTAAACAATTGTTCTGATTATACCGTGATGGTTATGGGCAGCAAGTGTTTGTCGGCGGATGAGCAAAACCTTGGCTGCACGGAGTGAAATCTGTTTTAAGTATAACTGATTGTAATGGGTGCGTCGCTTTTAAGAAAATTATCCGGAAATGCATGCTTATGGAAATCCATGCATCACAGCCAGGGGCTTGGTTGTTTGCATAAAGAAATTTTTTTTGGGGTGTATTGTCTTTTTAATTTTGTAATGGTAGCTTAACCGTGGCTTCGCAAAGGAATATTTGGAAACATTTTAGCAAGGACAAATTATGGATATTCTTCAATCCCTTATCTCTGTTGCAATTTACTCAAACTTTCTAACTCCCATTCATTTTTTTACGGCACCTGCCATCACGGTTGTAGCCTGACGTTTTTAATTTATCACACTGCGGCTTTACTGTTTTCAGGAAGAAAAAGTTAATGCTTGACGGGTTAAAGGGATTTTTCCTTGTTAAGAACACACAAACTGGAGTTTTAAAATGGAAAATAAAAATAAGCGAGTCCTCGGTTACACCTTAGCAAAACAAATCTCCAATGAGGAATTGGAGCAAGTGTCTGGCGGGGGAGGACCGCAACTCACCACGCGTCAAACCGTCAAAGTATCCGGAGTCGCTTCAGACGTAATTTATGATGTCGTAGTCGATGGTGATTTATAAGCGAAAGCCCTGGCTAGCTCAGGGCGCTTCATGACAGCAAGTCCAGTTTTTACAGGAAAATAAATGGAATATTTAATTGCGACAGAACCTGATGATACCGATGCAGTGTTGGTGAAGCTGGCATTGGAGGAGTCAGGAGAAACCGTCAGGTTGTTATTTACTGCCGATCATCCCACAAAACAAAAAAATTCCGTGTACGTTACACCCGATAGTTATTGTTGGAAAAGCTCGGATGCCCAAGCTTCTTTTGTACAAAACCAATATGATGTCGTGTGGTGGCGGCGCGTGCGCAAACCTTATCTGCCAACTGGCGCAGTACATGTTGCTGATCATAAATTTGTATTGCGTGAAAATGTCTTGTTCCACGAATCCATGCTTTATAACCTGGCGCCTGATGCATGGTGGGTTAATCCTAAAGAAGCGGCCACCAGGGCCAATGCAAAATTATATCAATTACAAAAAGCCATACAATGTGGCTTATTAATTCCCAAGACTTTATGCTCCAATGATCCGGATGATATTGAGCATTTTATTGCTGGCCATGAAGACAGTGTAATTTATAAGCCATTATGTGCGCATTTTTGGTCAGATGAGAAGAGTATAAAGATTGCTTATACCGCAAAAATACACGGTAGGGATTTCCCAGATAAAGAATTACTGCAATTGTCGCCAGGCATATATCAAAAAGAAGTGCAAAAAGCTTACGAATTAAGAATAGTTTGCTTTGGAGATCATGTCGTTGCCGCAAAATTAAATTCTCAGGAGCATCCCGAGGGGAAGATGGATTGGCGTGCCATTCCGGAAGGTAAGCTTAAGGTAGAACCTTATTTATTGCCCGCTTCGGTTGAGCACAAGATAAAAAAATTTATGCAAAGCATGCAACTGGTATTTGGTTCTTTGGATTTCATAGTCACACCCGAGGGGGAATACGTCTTTTTGGAAGTCAATGAGCAAGGGCAGTTTTTATGGCTTGAAGCGTATTGTCCCGAGTTGCCAATGCTTGATATGTTTATTCATTTTTTAATGCAAAAAACCAGAAATTTTCGCTGGGTGCCCCCACAACATCGGCGGATGATTTCAAGTTACCATGAGGAGGTGGCAAAAATTGTAGATGAAAACATGCAATATCATGTGTATTTAAATGGGCTTTAATATTAATAAAGGATGAGTTAATGAAATATATCGTTGCTTTTTTAACCGGGTTTTTTCTTTGCACGCCTGTATTTGCGCAAAGCATTGTAGATGTGTATGGTGTAGATGAAAAAAAATCAGAGAAAATTTTAAAACAACATGCGGCACAAATAGGTCAGCTTGAAGAAGCCCTGCAAAAAAAAATTTTTAGCGCGCAGGGTAAAGTGGATAAGTCCCTGGAAAAATTATTGTTGCAAAAGTTGCAATTAACGGAATCTATCAAAAAGCAAGGTAATTTTCTTTTTGTTGAATTTCAAACTGTATTTTATCCCACCGAACCTGCTGGAAAACAATTTTATACGACTATAGAAATAATCGAAAAGCAACAGCCTGAGAGAATGCGCTTTGTGACGCCCAAGCCATTTTTTACGGGAAAGCGCAAAGCAAAGAATAATTTAATCGATTCGATGATTGAATACACGCGGCTTGAAACTCAGCTCATAGGAAATAATGAGATAGATGAGAAAAAGATGGTATGCCCTTTTTACCATTGCGCGGCAGGGTTTGCGCATCCTAAATTAAAACCATATTTACAGATTTTTAAAACACACACGCCTCAGGAAAAGCCATTGATTATAAGCACAATGAATGAAGATGAAGATCCGGAACGGCGCGCGGCAGCGGCTTTTTTAATAGGTCAATTCAACGACCCGCAGGAAATTATCACCCTGTTACTTCCGCATGTGCTTGATGCAGATGACGGCGTACGCAATAACGTGATACGTGTCATCGATATGACCATGTTAAGAGCCAATATAAATAAAATTAACGTAGAGCCATTCATCGCTTTACTGGATTCTCCTTATGTATCCGATAGGAACAAGTCCTTGTTTGTATTGCTGCAAGCTTCTAAAAATGGCGAAACCCAAAAAATATTGATTGAAAAAGCAGGAAATAAATTATTGGCTTTATTAAAACTTAAGCAGCTCAACAACCATGAGATTGCCTATGCCATTTTAAAGTCCCTGAGTGGAAAAAATTATGGTGAAAATGATCTTGTATCTTGGCAAAAATGGTTGACCCAGCAAAATAAACCCGCCTGATTATTCACTTCGCATGCAACTGCCTGCGTAAATAGCAGGCGGTTGGCATCGCTTTACTTATTGAAAATAAAATGAATAAAAATTTATTTCGCCAAGCCGTTATCGATAATAAAAAACTGCAAATTTATGGCTCGGTATTTATTAATACGCCAGTGCAATACCGTAACATGGCCTTGGCTGCAATGCTTACTGTGATTTTAATCATTTTATTTTTCACATTTGCCGAATTTTCAGAAAAATTTGTCGTATCAGGTTATATCAATACCAGCAAAGCAGTTTCCAAAGTTTACGCCAAAACCAATGGCTTGATTATTAAGAGTTATGTATCGCAAGGGAAAGAAGTCAAAAAGGGAGACGCGCTTTTTTTAATTGATACTGCTTTGGATGGGTTAAGCGGGCATGATAAAGAAAAGTTATTAAAAGAATTGCAAAAGCAAAAAAGGTGGGTTGAAGAAGAAATTGTTTATAAGACGCAGCATTTACAAGCAGTAAAAAAATTGCTGCAAAAGCACTATGCATCGTTAAGTTCTTTCAATGAAAAACAGGAAGAATTGCTGCAATTAAAACATAAATTGAGCTTGCTTGAGATTGAAATTTTCAAATATCGGCAAAGCCAACTTTATTGCTTGCGAGCGCCTGTTGATGGGGTAATTGCCAGCATAATGTTCACTCCCGGGCAATACCTCGATGTGGCTAAACCTTTGCTGAAAATTATCCCAAAAAACTCGGCCTTGCGTGCAGAGTTATTTATTCCTGTCAAAAAAGCGGGTTTTTTACAGAAAAATACAGCCATTTTAATCCATTATGATGCTTATCCTTACACCCGGTTTGGTACCTACCGTGCCGTTATTGATGACATTAGCGCGAGCATACTCACAGACGCTGAGGAAGAAAAACCGATGCAGGTGGGCGAGCCTTATTATAAGGCTACGGCTAAGTTGCAACAACAAACGGTATTAATTTATGGGAAAGAAAAAGAAATCCAGCATGGCATGACATTAACTGCAGTAGTTATTGGGTCCAAGCGCAAGGTTTGGCAATGGATATTGGATCCTCTTTACAGTTATTACGGAGCACTGTTTGTATGACGAATAATCCAATGTTAGTTTTTAAGCAACGCTTGCGCTTACCTTTAATTCTCCAAGATGAAGCGGCTGAGTGCGGGCACGCTTGCGTTGCCATGGTAAGCAATTATTGGGGGCATGAACTGGATATGCATGCCATCCGCAAGCTTGATAAACCAACGCTGCATGGGGTGACGTTAGCAACGCTAAAAAATTTATTCGAAAAGCTTGGTTTTGCTGCACGGGCCTTAAAAGTGCCATTATCTGAATTGGCGCTGGTAAAATGCCCGGCTATCTTACATTGGAATTTAAATCATTTTGTGGTTCTTAAAAAAGTGAATCGCAATTCGATCACAATTTATGATCCGGCCATGGGGATCCGTCACTGTAATATGCAAGAAGCATCGGCTTCGTTTACGGGTATTTTGCTTGAAGTTGAAAAGAGTGATGGTTTTGAAAAGATCCGCAGCAAAAACAAGCTGGGGCTCCTGGACTTGGTCAAAAGCACGACAGGCATACAGAAATTCATTGTTTTTCTGTTGCTTCTCTCTTTGTCGATAGAGATTTTAGGCTTGTTAAATCCATTATTTATTCAATATGTAACGGACAGCGTATTAATATCTAATGAATTGAACAATTTATTGGTTATCGCATTGGCTTTTAGCATTTTGCTGTTGCTGCAAATCATCATTGAATACACTCGCGGCCACATGGTGATTTATTTAACCAACCACTTAACAGAACAATTTTCCAGTAATGTCTTGCAACATTTACTCCATTTACCGCTCAATTTTTTTGAACAGAGAAATAAAGGGGATATTTTATCCAAATTTCAATCGATTGACCAAATTCAGAAAAAAATCAGTACCGATTTCGTAAATACTGTACTGGATGGCTTCATGATTTTCATCAACGTCTTGGTCATGTTTATTTATAATCAGGTGCTTACGTTTTTTGTCCTAGGCGCTTTATCCGTATACGTCGCTATACGCTATGCCACTTACCAGTTTGTGAGAAAGCAAAGCGAAGCTTCCATACACTTGCATGCGAAAACGGCATCGATATTCCTTGAAACCTTACAAGGTATTTTACCCGTCAAATCCTTTTTAAAAGAACGGTTACGCCTGCATACCTGGCGTAATTCCTATATCCAATCGTTAAATGCAGATATAAAAGTTGCTCGCATGCAAGTGTTTTATCAGACGTTAAGCCAGTTTTTGTTTCACCTTGAGCACTTAGGCATCATTTGCCTGGGCGCTTATTTCGTGTTTGCCAATAAATTTTCCATTGGGATGTTGATGGCTTTTCTTTCCTATCGCTTGATGCTTATAAATAAAGCTTCCTCTTTTATTCAGAATGTATTTGATTACAAGTTGATTTCTATCCAGTTGAACCGTTTAGGCGATATTGTATTCCAGCAACCTGAGTGCATTGGCGAGGCTGGCGCTAAAAGGCAAATACGAGGTTCATTGTTGGCCAAACAGGTATCATTTAAATACAGCGCACATGCGCCTTATGTGCTGCAGGGGATAAATTTTGAGATAAAAGCAGGGGAGAAAGTAGCCATTATTGGGCCATCGGGTTGCGGAAAGTCTACTTTATTAAAAATTTTAATGGGTTTGTTTACCGAAATTGAAGGTGAAATTTTAGTAGATGGCATGGCTCTTGGGGATTTTGGTTTGAAAAATTATCGTGAGCTTACTGCATCCGTGATGCAAGAAGATACTTTGTTAACCGGTTCTATTCTGGAAAATATCTCTTTTTTTGAAGAATGCATAAACATGGATGCACTGCATCATGCAGCAAAAACCGCCTGTATTCATGAAGTAATTTGTCAATTGCCAATGGGATATGAAACGTTAATAGGTGAAATGGGTGCCGGTTTGTCAGGCGGACAAAAGCAGCGCTTATTATTGGCTAGAGCCTTATATAAAAATCCGAAAATTTTATTTTTGGATGAGGCGACAAGTCATCTCGATGTAGAGAATGAAAAAAAGATCAACCAAGCTTTAAAAGGATTGGGCATCACGCAAATCATAGTCGCGCACCGCCAGGAAACAATCGATATGGCGGATAGGGTTATTGATCTTAATACATTTAAGAAGCTTAATTATTGAATGCCGAACCAACCGCCGCTATCGCCCCCTGCCCAACAAGTTAAATTGCGGCAGGCTTGAATTTTTTTCTTGCAAAGTTGCTTAAAGAAAGTTTCATTGCTGATGTCTTTTCTTTCATAACCGTGAGGACGGCATAACCGGCCTACATAGGTACCCTTTACTCTGATTTGCCCAGTAGCATATATGCCTGGGGAGACTGGATATAAGCCTTTATGTCTCGTATAGCAAAGGATGTAGCAGCCGGGATTTCCCTTATAAGTATTATCGGTAGGCAAAAGTACCTGTTGCATCCCCGGATAGAATTGATTAGCTACCCCAGTTTGCGAAAAATATACTGGAAATGGCTCAGGTAAAAGCGTTGTATTAGCATCCATACTGCAAGCTAAAGAAGGCAGTAAAAAGCTAAGAAGAAAAGTAAACGAGATTTTCATATAATGCGGAAATTTATCATTCTATAATATATAGTCTAAATTTATCTGCTTACTTAGTCTATAAGGCGGTCACGTGACGCAGTTTTTATCCTGGCAGATCCTGGTCGATATAGGTTGGCTGCTTTTTTTGCTCCTGCTTTTTGCCTATTTTTGGCGGGCGCGGCGGGAAATAGTACAAACGCGCTCATGGTGGGTAACCAAAGGGCAGGTAACCCGCTGCGAATGGATGGCCCAGGGGCATCGTTTATGGCCCAAAATTGAGTATATTTATAAAGTGAATGACCGTGAATTCATCGGGGAGCATTTATTTTTTGATACCTTGCACAATAATCCGAATACTCGCTATGCAAGAAAAGTAGCTTATGAAGTTGCCCATGCTTATAAATCCAATGAGAGCATTGATGTATTTTATAATCCTGAGAAGCCCGAGCAATCGGCGATTAACATTACCATTCCGTGGAAATTAAATTTTATACTCCTATTGATAGGGGCTTTTACTCTAGCGCACGTAACATATCTTGTGCTCAAAGTAACGTCTTAATTGCTTGCAAATTTAAAGATGACAGGAGCGGTTGTGATGCCCGCTGCTATCTTCTTCTTCCAATACAATTTTTAGCACTTGCTCGATTGTATGTTCAGTCAACAGATGAGTTAACTGTTCTTCCAAAGTGGAAAGCGTTGGCCTTTTTACCGGGTTTTCCTGCTGGCATAGCACCGCAAGCTGTTTAATTTGGGGATGAATATAAAAGCCTAGCATCCGCTCCATCATGGTACCCAGCGAATAAATATCCATGGCGGGAGCAGCAAGCACGGAATGTATTTTCAAATGCCAGCATTCTGGTGGCAATTGCTTGTATTTAACCTTTTTATATTCAAGCTCAGATTGCGTATCGCATTTAAAAACCCCAGTCAAGGGCGCTTGGGAACAGTGGGATAAACCGCCATCAATGAGATAACTTACCTTGCTCTCATCCTCGAAAAATATATTTTTTTCGTGTAAATCCATCACGATTATTTTTGCATCATGTGCTTTTTTAAGCGCTCTTACGGCAGACAAAAAAAATTCGGCTTGTTGCACTTTGGTTATAAAAGATTCTTTATAATGTCTATACAATTTGCCGGGAACTTCAGGTAAAACTAAGCGATAAGTATTTTCAAGTTTAACCAAATGGCATTGTTTTGGATGTAGGGCATTGAAAAAGCAGAATTTATTTTGTGCTTCAGAAAAATCTATTTTTTCTTTTTCCTTTTCGTTGGGGCTTAAGACTGCTTTCGTTTTGCCGGAAAAGGGCGAGATGAAACGCCTGGCATAAGCATACTTGCCTTGCCCGATAATTTTTTTTGCATTTTCCCAGCGATAGGTCGTGCCCCCCTCACTTTCATATTCAGAATCATCGCTGCTTTTTGAAGTAGTGTATTTCATCTTATTTATTATCAAGTGTTGGGGCGTCGCAAGTGTAAGTGAGCCCTACCATGACTGTATTGACGATGGGTTTGTACCTTGCGCTTAAGCTTTCTGCCGATAGAGGCTCCATATTTGCCCACTGCGCCGTATTATAATTAGTGTATTGGTAAGTCAACACCAATTCTGTTTTAGGATGGATATGAATACCAGTCCCTGTCTTAAGCCCCCAACCGGTTAACCATTTGTTAAAATCCCCGGTAACCCCGACATTTCCGGCAGTACTTCCTGAATTCACCGCAAATTTGGCTTGCGAGATGCCTGGCCCTATGAAGAAGCGGATATTGTCTTGATAATGATACTGCGGCAGTAAAAATAATCCCCATCCCGTTTTAAGCTTTTCCTCAGCCCGGGCATCGGTGGTTAAAAACCAGTTATCAATAATAAACTTGGAATTTCCGGTAAACCAGTCAACGTTACCTTCCAAAGCCAAACTGTATTTGTCTTTTATGTGAACGTCATAACCTGCTAACAATTGTCCATGAAAATTATTGTAGGCGCTGCGAAAGCTTGCTGTGGTAGGAGTTGCGCCGCTCAATGGGTAAATGAGGTCTTTTTCAATTTTGACAAAATTGGCGCCTAAATTAACGCCGGCGTACCATCCGGCATGCAAGGCGCTTAAAGGTAGCAAACTCGATGCCGCGAATAAGATGAATTGTATTTTTTTATGCATGTTAAGTCCCTTATAGAATCGCGGGTATGGTTACAGAGTTTGATTGCTGCATAATACCAAAATGACTCGTAATGGATATTGTTACAGCACGTGGAGTATTAACGCCGCTTACGACAAAGCGGTTATGCATTGCATCAAAACTAGCACTTGCTCCAGGCAAGCCATTCACGGTATAGCTGATGCCTGATTGAACAGTTCCAAAATTGCTGAAATAAATGAATGCCACGGTTTTATTCAAAGGGTTACGCACTGCTTGTGTTAATACCGGGGCTGCAAGCAAAGGTTTTTGTCCGCTGCTGACGGAGAGTATTTTTCGGTAATCACTGGCAAACACTTCCACCGTATAATTGGTATTTGCCGCCAAATTACTCAGAGTACAAGTAAAGGTCAATAAATCGATACATCCAGGCACAGGTATGCCATTTAAGTAAACCGAATAAACAATAGGAGTAGAGCGCTTAGGCAGCCAGCGCGCCGGCAGCCAGCTGATGGTGGCAAAATTGCTACTTAGTAAATTTATGGTTAAGTTTGCGTTCCATTGTAGTGCGGGAGCAATACTTTGTGCTTGTTGCAGCGCATTGCCCGCATTCAGTATGCCAGCGCCGCAAGATTTAACGCCCACGCAGCTTTTTTCCGGATTGGAGCTTGGCGGGAAAGGGGATACGGTACTAGTGAGAAGCTTTCTTACTCGTTTAGGAGTCAGGGTCGGGTCTATGGAATATAACAATGCAACCACGCCGGCAACATGAGGAGAGGCAAAACTGGTTCCGGCAATACTGATATATTCATTAAGTCCTGTGGTGTAAATAAGGCCATCATTGGGGCCAGGCACGGTCGGGTCGCCTCCCGGTGCGGCCAATGCCACCAAATTACCAAAATTTGAGTAATAAGTACGCAGCCCATTGACATCCGTTGCCGCTGTTGCAATTACGCCACGGCAGTTGGCTGGGAAACTCGTCTCTGTATTGAGGTCTTCATTTCCTGCTGCGGCAGCTACAGTAATATTTTTAGCTAAAATTTGATCAATTAACTCTTGTAAAAGCGGTTCGCATTCATTGGGTATACCATAGCTGGCATTTAATGCTACTAATTGCACGGGCGGGGTTGGCAGGTCTGTAAAAGGTTCTCCAGCTACCCAGGCTAAAGCATTTATAATATCAGCAGCGACGGTAAGCAGGCATGGTGCAGTGAGGCCTGCCGCATTACATCTTGCCGTATCGTCAATTGGAGTGGTTTGATTGACAGGAAGAATTCTAAGGCTGGGTCCAACCCCGTAAACTCGCTCACCATACGCCAATCTTCCTGAGGCAGCTGCTACGCCTGCCACGGCAGTTCCATGGGAAAAGAGTTCGCCGGAACACTCAGGGCCACAGGTTTGTTCAGCACCGACACTGGTTTCCCCGCCATCAAAAAAATGTACGCCGACAACCAGGTTTGGGTTCAGTGAATTATTGTTTACTACACCGGAATCATTAACGGCAATCATGGCATTCGGGTTACCGGTGGTTATTCCCCAAGCTTCTTCGATATTCACTCCACCAGGCGGATTCATCAAGTTCCATTGCTTGGCTTCGATTTGCAGTATTTGCTGCTGAAAGGGAGACTTACCCGTTAAGCCAGTTGCTGCATGAGGAATGATGAAATTTGGAATAACACTTTCCACTTCGGGGTGTTTTTTTAAGTAATTGACGAATTGCTGCACGCTTTCTCGCGTAAAACAGTTTTTTCGCAAAATTTTTAATTGAACGGGAGGGTTGGCTATATCTTGTTTTTTATCGAGTTCGAAAAAAACAAGGTATAAGCCGCGGCTTAAAGTTTTAGCGTTAACAAATTTTATACCAGGGAGTGAGATTTTTTGCAAAATTGTCTGTGGCAGTGGTTTTTTTGTTTTTAAATTAGAAGTGTAATGTTTGAATTTTATAATCAGGGAAGGCTCGCCTCCCAACAAGACGCACTGGGGTGTTTCGTACAAAGGCAGTGCGAATAGGGGTGCTGCAAAAAATAAAGGAAATAATAAAATCCCGTATAGTAGGGAAGACGCCTTCCTGTGCATTTTCCTCTCCCTGGAAAACAAACATATACAGTAAGTGATTCTAAGCATTGAGTAAATACTTTTATGAACACAAGAATTTTAAGTTGTTTTCCTAGGATGAAGGTGCATTTTCTGCGGTACCTACGGATTCATTGGCACATTTGCAGGGCGGTTCAATGACTTTAGACTGGAGGCTTACGATAGCCAAACCCCGAATGCCTTGCCCTTTCGGAGCGACAGTAAATTCAATGCTTACTGCAAGCATTTGTTTTTGTACGTATTGAGGGTTTTTATAAACCACCAGCAAGGGCATTACCGCTCGCCAATGGTTATCGCGCAAGCTCGTAATCTCGGGCGGCATGGCGGCAACGGCACTCACCTCATAGGCATTTTTTTGCACGGTTTCAGGCAATTTGGATTCGGTAAATGCCTTGCTGTAATTTATCCAACCCTGGGATGTAAAATAACGGGCAATTTCTTTTTGACGCTGCAAAAAATTTTTATAATCATAAGTATAAGTGGAGACGATGGCTTCATTCACCCACACAGAAAGAGCGGGATTTACAATCGTTTCTGCCCAGGCATTTAAATAAAAAAAACATCCCAAAAAACCAAACAGCACTTTTTTTAGATAAGACATGAAGTATCTCCAGACCATAAGCCATTTTAATTACCGCCTCTCCATTTTACTCCCACAAAAGGCCCTTGCGGTGAAAAGCTCGTTTCATCTATTTGGTCTTCATTTACATGGCCAATTTGCAAGGCATTAAAATAAGTGATCCACAAATAGCCGAGTGTCAGTTCCAGCGTCCCGTGGGTGAAGAGATGTGCATATTGCATACCCAGGCTGCCTTCCAATTCCGGGACCAAGCTGGTTTGTCGGCCTGTGGCGCTTCCCGTAACATCTGCAACCGTGAGGGAGCGGGCAAATTTGTTGGTGCCTAGCAATAAGGATGAGCCTCCTTTCGCGTAAACAGCAAAAGCTGGTAATACGTCATAAGCTAAATCCAAACCAATGCGTGGCCCGGCGCCGCTAAATTTTAATGTATCCTTTTGCATAGTGGGCTCCCCAAGGGTGCTCACATTGTTTTGCGTGATTTTAATCTGGGTATATTGTATTCCGCCATGAAAGCGTATGTATTTCTTCACGTGCAATTGCAGCATTTGCCCGAACTCAAGGTTTACTGCATCCCAGCGGGGATGGAAATTTGCCGCGTCAATGCTGGGAGTAGTAGTGTCTCCGGTAAGATATTGCTTGCCGTAGGATTTATCATAATGATACCAACTGAGTTGCAAATCCCGGCCAGCTTCGAAATGGTAAGCTCCTTGTAAATTAAAAGCCCAGGCATGTCGGGGGCGCTCGGGGTTATAAAGTCGGTTGCCGCCGGCATCAACAAATGAACCGAAATAACTATAGGAATCTGAGTACAAAGGTTGTAAATATAAAGCTTGAATACCTAGATCCCATTTGTTTTCAACACAAGGAGTTGCGACGTTACCCGCGACACAGGCGCCCCCAGTAGTGCCTGCTGCAACCGTTGCGCTTATAGAAAAAAGAATAGCCATGCAGCTTATATTAAATTTCATTATGCATCCAAGGTGTAATTACTTATAAAAACAAAAGCTTAATCATATGCAAGGCAAATGGCGCAGGCAAGGAAAAGCATGCATTGTGCGCAATATTCTTGAAATAATTCCTTCCTGTTTTTTGGGGATTAATTGGCTGGACAAAATAAATTAACTTGCAGGCATTTATATTTTCAACTATTGCCGGGCAGAAAATGAACCAGGTAAGCCAGGTTATTTATAGTTGCAGCCCTATTTGATTTGTTCAGGGAAGACGTCTTAACTCTATTATGGGTTTTTTAACATGATTAAGGACCATAAATGAACGCCATTGACTTTTTAATTCAGGAACACCAGCACGCGCGAAAAATGTTTGCCGATATTAGTGACCCCTCCCATCGCTTTGAAACCCAGTTAAAGTTATTTGATGAGCTTGCCCAGACTCTCATTCGTCATGAGAAGATGGAGCAGACAGTCTGGTATCCTCATTTTAAGGATGAATTACCAGACATGGTGAAGCATTTGCTTAAAGAAGAACGGCATGCCGAGCAATCTATAGAAAAGATAAATAAGCTTAAAACGGAAGAAGCCTGGAAAAAGCATTTTCAGCAGTTGAGGGAAGATGTTGATCACCATGCAACGGAAGAGGAAGAAGAACTTTTCCCACAAGTAAAAAAATTGCTCGATGAAGAAGTTCTCCTGGAAATTGGGAAGGAAATGAGGATATTTAAAAAAGAGCACGTAGGATAAAGTAGCTGCGGCTGCAAATATGCTAAAGCTTGTCGCTGCTAACGAGAATGCAGCATCTTAAATTGAATAAGGATATTTTATGGCTGATTTAAAGGATTTGTACAAAAAAATAAATCTTGATGATGAAACCCTGCTGCAAGGAATTGGCGGGGAGACGCATAGGATAATGGATAAAGACACCGCATCTTTGACAACGCAGCAAGGGGTACCTGTTTTTGATGATCAAAATACGTTAAGGGTTGGCGGCAATGGCCCGGCTTTAATGGAAGATTTTATTTTCCGTGAAAAAATTTTTCACTTTGATCATGAGCGTATACCAGAGCGTGTCGTGCATGCGCGTGGATTTGGCGTGCATGGATTTTTTGAAAATTATGATACTTTGTCTGATATCACTTCGGCACATCTTTTTCAAAAAGCCGGGGAGATAACGCCCGCTTTCGTCCGTTTTTCTACGGTAGCGGGAAATAAAGGCTCGGTCGATTTAGCCAGGGACGTTAGGGGTTTTGCAGTTAAACTATATACCCAAGAGGGTAATTGGGATCTTGTAGGAAACAATATCCCGGTATTTTTTATTCAAGATCCCATCAAATTCCCCGATGTCATCCATGCGGCAAAAGATGAGCCAGATCGCGGTTTCCCCCAGGCGCAAACAGCTCATGACAATTTTTGGGATTTTATTTCCCTGACCCCGGAAAGCATGCACATGGTCATGTGGATTATGTCTGACAGGGCAATCCCCCGCTCGTTTAGGTTCATGGAAGGTTTTGGCGTACATACCTTTCGCATGATTAATAAAAAGGGAAAATCCAGTTTTGTAAAATTCCATTGGAAACCTAAATTAGGCTTACAATCCGTTACCTGGGACGAGGCAGTCAAGATTAATGGCGCCGACCCAGACTATCATCGCCGCGATTTGTGGAATGCGATTAACAGTGGGAATTTCCCGGAGTGGGAGTTAGGCTTACAGATATTCGATGAGCAATTTTGTGAAAAATTTCCCTTTGATGTACTGGATTCAACAAAATTAATTCCGGAAGAAGAGATACCTATCCGCGTTGTCGGACGTCTCGTATTAAATAAATGCGTGGACAATTTCTTTGCAGAGACAGAACAAGTCGCGTTTTGCACCCAAAACATAGTGCCGGGTATTGATTTTACAAATGATCCATTGCTGCAAGGAAGAAATTTTTCGTATCTCGATACCCAATTGAAGCGGTTGGGCAGCCCTAACTTCACGCACTTGCCTATCAATGCCCCTAAATGCCCGTTTGCAAATTTTCAACAAGACGGGCATATGGCTTTTTATAACCCTAAAGGCAGGATTAATTATAATCCCAATTCCCTGCATGAAGGACCGGCTGAAAACACCACGTCAGGTTTTAAAACCTACCCCCAATTCATTGAGGATAATAAATTGCGGATTAGGCCTGAAAAGTTTGCCGATCATTATAGCCAGGCGCGGCAATTTTACATTAGCCAAAACGACATAGAAAAAAATCACATCAAAAATGCTCTCGTTTTTGAATTGAGTAAAGTAGAAAATGAGAAAATCCGCATCCGCGTGGTCGCGCATTTGTTAAACATAGATAAAGAATTGGCTCTAGGTGTAAAAAATGGTTTGGGCTTAAAAGAACTCCCTAAACCTTGCCAGGCAGCTAAACCTACCTTGGAACTTCCAGCTTCGCCTAAATTAAGCATATTAGCCAATAATCCGCAAATTTTGGCAGGCCGCCATATAGGCATTTTGCTTGGGGAAAGTGCTGACGCCACATTGTTCAATGCATTAATCCAAAAAATACAAAAAGAAAAAGCGACTTACACCATCGTTTGCCCAACGATTAGCGGCGTTACTTTAAACGATGGGACTGTTGTTGCCGCGCACGAAAAAATAGGCGGGGCGCCGGCTGTTTTATTTGATGCAATTGTCTTATTAGTGGCAAAAGACGATCCCATATTAAACGAGATTAAGGTAAATGAATTTATTTTGGACGCTTATGCCAATTTTAAATTCATTGGCTTTAATGCAGATTTAGAACCTGTTCTTAGCAAAAACCCTCTGGTGAAATTAGACAAAGGGTTGATTCCTTTCAGCTCTGCATCTGCTGTTGCATCATTTATTAAAGAATGCCGCCAGTTGAGGTTTTGGGCAAGAGCTAATCATGTGAAGATTTAAGATGCTAGTGACAGGGCCTGCTTCCGTTTGGAAACGCTTGTTTATGTATGTTATTGGCTCTGAATTCAAGGTCCGCGGCTAAATGCTGCAGACCTTGGGTTTAACAGTTACATCATGCAGTCTGGACCAAAAAATTTTTTCTCGTGCAAACGCCCATGATTAAATTTTGCTTACAGTGAATTTTTTGTTATCTTTCATTCCCTGACAAAACGGAGCATGATTTTTAAACAACTTATGTTAGAATACATCGTTGGATTTACTCTTAAGGTATTGTAAAAATGCTTTGATGAACAAGGGCTTAAAGCCCGAAAGGCTGGCGTGAGGAGAGGCTTGTGATTAATAATCGTTTTTATTTTGCCAATCGTGAGAATGTCAGCCGCTACATCAACCGTTGGGATTTATTGCTGCTTATCCTGATTTTTTCTGTACTCTTCTTCCTGGCCTGGGCTGCCAACCAAATGGCAACCCCTTATGAAATCGGCAAACCACTTCCCATTTCACTGGATCCTGCCAAATTGCCTTTCTATGCATTGCGGACCGTGTTACGCATGTTTATTGCCTTGATTTTCTCACTCTTTTTTACGTTTGTGATCGGTACATTGGCCGCCAAAAGCCGCCGTGCGGAGCAACTTATCATCCCTGCTATTGATATTTTACAGTCGGTGCCGGTATTAAGTTTCCTGGCAATAACGATTACCGGTTTTATCCATCTTTTTCCCGGCAGTTTGCTGGGCCCGGAATGCGCTGCCATTTTTGTAATTTTCACCGCCCAAGTGTGGAATATGACGTTTGGTTTCTACCAATCGCTGAAAATGGTGCCACATGATTTGCGCGAAGCTTCCGACATGTTTCAACTGTCCTCCTGGCAGCGTTTTTGGAAAGTCGAAGTACCTTATTCCATGTCAGGCTTGTTATGGAATATGATGATTTCCATGTCAGCCAGCTGGTTTTTTGTGGTTTTATCGGAAGCCATTGTCGTGGCGCATCAGGATATTCGCTTGCCTGGCATAGGTTCATACATTGCCTTAGCCATTGAGCAGCGCGATTTACATGCAGTAGGTTACGCTATTTTAACCATGGTATTTGTTATCTTTCTTTACGACCAAATATTATTTCGCCCCCTGATTGCCTGGTCGGAAAAATTTAAAATGGAGCAATCCCCGGATGAGGATGAATACCAGTCCTGGTTGGTAGACTGGATGCGCAGCAGCCGTTTAATGAAGCGGTTTGGCCATGGCGGCCGCTTCTTGAAAGACTGGTTTGTAAATCCGCCATGGATTAAAAAAACCGGGCCGAAATTGGCTAAGGAGGTAGATTATACCCGGCAGCGCCACATGGATTGGATATGGAATGGCTTGGTGCTCATCGGGGTGCTTACTGGCGGTTATTTGTTATTGAAATTTATTTTGGCAGAACTTTTGGCCAGCGAAATTTTCCATGTGTTTTTTTTAGGGGCTATTACGGCAATACGGGTTATTGTCCTCATTATTTTAAGTTCGCTGGTTTGGATTCCGGTGGGCGTTTGGATAGGATTGCGACCACGGGTAGCGCAAAAAATACAACCTGTGATTCAATTCGTGGCAGCGTTTCCAGCCAACCTTTTTTATCCATTATTCGTCATTGCCATTGTGCGTTTCCATTTAAATGTAGAAATATGGATAACGCCGCTTATGATTTTAGGCACGCAGTGGTACATTTTATTCAACGTGATTGCGGGCGCGTCCATGATTCCACGGGACTTATGTTTGGCTGCAGATAATTTCGGTGTAACAGGCTGGCAATGGTGGCGGCGCCTGGCATTGCCGGGCATATTTCCTTTTTATATTACCGGGGCAATTACTGCCGCAGGCGGGGCCTGGAATGCCAGTATCGTTGCCGAACTGGTAAGCTGGGGAAATACAACGCTGAAAGCCACCGGGCTTGGCGAATACATCCAAGCCAGCACGCTTGCAGGGGATTTCCCTAAAATTGCCTTAGGTACCGCAATGATGTGTCTTTATGTATTATTCTTTAATCATATTCTTTGGCGCCCGCTTTACCGTTTGGCGCAGGAACGTTTTAATATTTATTGAGAAGCTTCATGCCCGAAACTATTATTGCAATTGAAAATCTGAGCAAGGCGTTTAAAAAAGCTGCCATCCAGGATTTATTGGTGCTTAAAGACATCAATTTTGAATTACATGAAGGTGAAATTGTGGCTTTGCTTGGGAAATCGGGCTCTGGTAAATCCACTTTGTTGCGCATTATCGCCGGCCTTATTTCCCCAACCAGCGGCAGGGTATCCTATCGCGGGTATCCTGTTGTCAAACCTGTGCCCGGTATTGCCATGGTATTTCAATCATTTGCCTTAATGCCTTGGCTGACGGTACTGGAAAATGTGGAATTGGGTTTGGAAGCGCAAGGGATCCCAAGGGAAGAACGGCGCCGCCGTGCCATTGAAGCCATTGATATTATTGGGCTTGATGGATTTGAATCCGCTTTCCCGAAAGAATTATCCGGCGGCATGCGGCAGCGGGTTGGTTTTGCGCGCGCTTTGGTAATTAATCCGGATGTTTTATTGATGGATGAACCGTTTTCCGCCCTGGACGTGTTGACTGCCGAAAATTTGAAATCGGATTTATTGGAATTGTGGCAAGAAAAAAAGACTAACACCAATGGTATTTTATTAGTTACCCATAATATTGAAGAAGCCATCATGCTGGCAGACCGTATTGTCATTTTAGGCAGTGATCCGGGCTATATACGTGCAGAACTCTCGGTTCCCTTGCCACACCCACGCGATGCCGAAACTCATGAATTCCGTACTTTGGTCGATCGCATTTATACCTTGATGACGACCGGGCCAAAAGGCAAAACAAGGCATGCCTTGCGCGAGCGTCACATCGGTTTGGGATATCGATTACCGGATGTGGAGCCTTCGGAATTGTCAGGATTGATTGAAACGATTAAGTCCTTTAAAGACCGCATTGACTTGCCTGAGTTATCCGATGAATTGATGATGAATGTGGATGATTTATTCCCAATCCTGGAAACGCTGGAAGTATTGGGTTTTGCCAGAATTTTGGAAGGGGATATCCAACTTACCGAATTGGGCAAAGAATTTTCGGAAGCCGATTTACAAGAACGCAAGCGCTTGTTCGCGCAAAGCTTGTTGGAAAAAGTGCCGCTGGCCCGTTACATTTGCAAAATTCTGGATGAAAAAAGTGGCCACCGTGTTTCTGAAGAACGGTTTTTAAGCAAACTTGAAGATTATTTAAGTGAGAAAGAAGCGGACAGAGTGTTGCGGACCATGATTGATTGGGGGCGTTACGCCGAACTTTTTGCTTATGATTTCAACACGGGAATTTTAAGTTTGGAAAATCCAGGATTTTATTCAGGTTGATTATTTCTCAACTAGCTTATTAATGTTACAATAACGCTATTTGTAATGGGGCTATTGAGTGATTAGTGACGGTAATCATGACCTTATTGGGCCAAAGGAAGAAAAAAACAATAGTTTCTACACGTGTGCCCAAATTTCAATAAAAAAGCCTGCAGCGCGCGATTTTTTTATTTGCGAGGCCCTGCCGCAAGAACCTTATCCCAACTCATTCGTATTGTTAAAAAAAGAATCATGGCAGCTTGTACATTACAATCATGCAGTCCAGCCCGCTTTTTTGAAGCCGGAACAATTCGCTGATAAAACGTTTCTTACTGTCTTGGAGCGTTTGTCCAAGGCTAACATTGAGGAAATTATATCCGCGCATTTTGATACACTTCGTTCTGCCTTGATTGCTACCATCCGTTATGAAAAATTTAACCGTGGCATTCGTGTAGGGATAGCTCATTCCAATCGGGGGCGCCTGCTTTATTCTAGTGATTTTGGTCCATGTCAGGCTGTTTTTGCCCGCTTGAAAAATGAATTTGCCCTCTACCATGCAGTCGTCATGTCTGAAGGTGATTCATTAATGGGTTTTGTAGAACTGATAAAACAGGATGTTATTGATGTCTTTGTCGTGCAGAAAGCAACCGTGAAGAGTAATGCAACCAAGGCTCCCTATCTTGCAGTTGCCCTGGCGAAGCATTTACCTGGGATATCAGTAAAAAGAATTTGCGTAGAAGATTATCGTTGTATTTATCTCGACGCTGCCAGGGATTTAATTATTTTGAGTTCCAATTTGGTAAAAGATAAACAGCAAGCAACCGAAATTATTACTTCAGAATTAACTGAGCATGATTTGAATAATGGTATCCCGGTTGAGCAAAGCGTCTTGGATATATTTATGAACTATGAATATGAATACAGATTGATCGAAGAAAATGAAGAAATTACCGTGCAATTTCCTGCAATGAGCATCCCTGCCCGGCTGGTAATTCATGCTGCCAAACATTTTTTAAAACACACGGCAACGCAACGCAGCCGCAATAGTTTAACGTTTTATAAACCCGTGGAAGACGATGTTTCCCTTTCCCTATCGGATAGTTTACGCATAATTTGCGGGCAGGAACAAAAGCAGGAAGCTTCATGCTGCAGCTTATTATAGCGCTGCAGCATGTGGCAAATTAAGCGGATGGCTTATTTTGCTTGGCTTTATCAACCAGGAAGTCGAGTATGGCAAAAAAACGCTCTTCGGTTTTTGCCAATTGCAAATCCGTTTTATATTGATTATTTACCAGGACAGCGGGGACGGCATTGATTTGGTAAAGCCCCATCATTTTTTTGCTGTTGCTAATTTCCATATCAATATTGGGCGAATGATAGAACGCACTGCGGATAATTTCCGCATCCATTCCCTGGCTTGTAAAAAAATCTACCATAGCCTGGTTGCTGCTTAATGGCAACTTGTCTTTCAGAATGGCTTTAAATAATACGGGTGTAAGTTGGTTCCCCATGCCCAGTGCTTCGGCAGTATAGTAAGCTTTTGCATAATACTCCCAGTTTTTATTAAAAATAACGGGAACTTTATGGTAAGAAATTTTATTTCCTTGCTGTTCTACCCATTTCATTAAGGGCGCTTCCAGGCGATAACACCAAGGGCAACCATAACTGAAAAATTCAGTAACCGGTACGGCTTTTGTTGGGTTTTGCGTTGTACTGTTACTGGCAATAACCGTGTAATCCGTGCCTTCTGTGAAGGGTTCAGCCAATGCACTGACTGGCATAAGGATTATTAAAATGAATGCAATAAAATATTTAAACATACACACACCTTGGTTTTTTAATGTAATCCCGCGACATAATATGCGACTGCTTCCATATCTTCTTTACTCATACGCACGCTGATATCGCGCATGATTTCATTGAAATCATTACTGCGCTGATTGTCTTTAAAAGCTTGCAATTGTTGCATAGTATACACGGCTTGTTGTCCAGAGAGTACTGGGAAGCCAGCTTGCGCATTACCAGTGCCCCGCGGTCCATGGCAAGCAATGCATGCCGTGATATGACTTTTAAAATCACCGCCGCGGTATAACTGCTCGCCGCGGGCAATAAAGCGCTGTGGAGTCTGTCCTTCCGGCAAAGGCAGCTTGGAATAATAAACAGCCAGATCCTCAATGTCTTGGTCGCTTAATTTGGCTACTATAGGCGCCATGATGGGCGAATTACGCGTGGAAGCCTGTTTATAATCACGTAATTGTTTAGCTAAATAACCAGCATGCTGGCCTGCCAGACTTGGCCATTGCGGATTGGTGCTGATGCCTTTCGCGCCGTGGCAAGCCACGCATGCGGCGGCTTTAGCTTCGCCATCCTGATAATTGCCCGCTGCATAGGAAGAAAAGCACAACAATAAAAGGATAAAAACCATTTTTTTCATGGTTATCTCACCGGTTGAATCTGGTTTAATGGTACACTGCAATAAAGCGTATCTGCAATTCCTGCATCACAATAGGGGAGTATTCAAATGATATGCAGCGGCCGCTTGACCTTGCAAACCGTTAAGCCACCCCTGCCGTGAGATTTGCATCTTGCAAGTTATGTAGCGATAATGCGGGGCTTGGCTTTGTAATTCCACGCTAATTTCATCATGCGAAACCCTTATACTAAAACTATTTTTCTTAAAAGCGCTGCTAAGGTTGAACAATTACCGGAAGACAGCGGTTATGAAGTCGCTTTTGCTGGCCGTTCCAATGCTGGGAAATCAAGTGCCTTAAACCGGTTGACCGGTATCCGCCAACTGGCCCGCACCAGTAAAACGCCCGGACGCACGCAATTGATCAATTTATTTACCATAGGAGATACCGACAGGCGTTTGGTCGATCTGCCGGGTTACGGGTATGCAAAAGTAGGTTTGGCCATGAAGCGGGATTGGCAGCAAAATTTAGCGCATTATCTGGAAGTGCGGCAAAGCTTAAAAGGCTTGGTTTTGCTTATGGATATACGCCATCCGCTGAAAGAATTGGATACGACGATGATAAACTGGGCCATCCATCGGGAATTACCGGTGCGTATATTATTGACCAAGGCGGACAAGTTAAGCCGCGGGCAGGCACAAAGCACGGTATTAAATGTGCGCAAGCATTATCAGACTGTCGCGCACTTGCTTAGCGTGCAGGCATTTTCCTCACTAAGCGGCCTGGGTGTTGATGAGTTAATCCATGCACTTAATGAATGGTTCGCCTGGGATGATATAGAGGCCCAAACCGGTTAATTAGCCTTTCCGGGTGTCATATTGGCAGCATGACGGGGCGCATCATCTTCTGCTTTTATTTGGGCAACTGCCTCACGTTGCTTCTTTTTTAACAAATTTTGCGGAGATGCTTCAAAAAAGTCGGGTGTACCTGGAAATTTTTGGCCCTGTTTCTCAGGGGATTTTTTTGTATCGATGCTTGGTTCGTGCAGTCTTAGTTTATACATATTCATTCCTTGGCAGTTGGGATGGCTAAATTGTTTACTGATTAAAAAGATTCAAGAAGCTTTATAATCGCTGAAAAATCCAGGCTGCTATTTCCCTGCTCGGCAAATTGTTGATAAAGCTCTGTCGCATGTGCACCCATGGGGGTTTTTACGCCAACCGCAGCAGCGCACGTTTGACTTAAATTTAAATCCTTTAGCATCATGGCACTGGCGAAACCGGGCTGATAGTCATGGTTGGCCGGTACATTTTCCAATATTCCCGCTACAGGAACGTATTTGCTCATGGCCCAGCATTGCCCAGAGGAATTGCTGACCACTTCAAATAATTTGCCAGCCTCCAGGCCTAAATGTTTGGCCAGAATAAAAGCTTCGCTTACGGCAATCATGGAAATGCCCAATATCATATTGTTGCAGATTTTGGCTGCCTGCCCGCTGCCTGCTTTCCCCGTGTGGATAATATTTTTTCCTAGGTGCCTGAGGATGGGGTTGGCGCGGTTAAAACTTTCCCTGGTGCCGCCTACCATAAAGGTTAAGCTGGCTGCACTTGCGCCGGCAACTCCCCCAGAGACTGGCGCATCCAAATACGCATGCTGGTAAGTTTGTGCGGTTTGGTGCATCGTTTGTGAACTTTGTACATCGATGGAAGAGCAATCTATGAACAGCGTGTTTTTGCCTGCCGAGGCAAACAAGCCTTGTTCGCCTAGACAAACTTGCTGCACTTGTTCGCCGGTTTGCAGCATAGTGATGACGGCCGTTTTATCTCTGGCCGTTTCCTGTACCGTATTGGCCGTTTGCCCTCCAGCTTCGGCAAAGCTTTGCAAGGCCCTGGGGTTTACGTCATAACCGGTTACCTGATAACCGGCTTTAAGCAAATTAACCGCCATTGGCAATCCCATATGCCCCAACCCAACAAATCCTATGTGCTCCATGTCTCCTCCACCTGCAGTGAATTACCTATTAGTGAGCCGGCATGACAAACGTGGATCCATCCATCTCGCTTACCGGCCATTTACAGGTAACCGTTTTTCTTTTTGTGTAAAACTGGATGCTTTCCAAACCATGCATGTTGGTATCGCCAAAAGATGATTGTTTCCAGCCGCCAAACGGGTGGTTGGCTACCGGCACCGGAATGGGGATATTGATGCCAACCATTCCTGCCTGCACCCGCTGGCTGTATTCACGTGCGGTATAGCCGTCGCGTGTGAAAATCGCGGTGCCATTGCCATACTGGTTACGGTTCACTAAAGCAAGCGCTGCAGAAAAATCTTGCACACGTACCACAATTAAAACAGGCCCAAAGATTTCTTGTTGATAAAGCCCCATGTTTTCGCTGACTTTATCAAATAAAGTGGCACCCAAAAAATAACCTTGCGGGTATTGTGCGTGTTTAAAATCGCGCCCATCGATGATCAGTTCTGCGCCTTCAGAAATGCCGTTATTAATGGCAGTTAACACCCGTTGCCTATGGGTGCTGCTGATTAGCGGCCCCATATCTGCATAAGCTGCATCGCCGGCATCAATCCGCATGGCTTGAATCAAAGGTTTCATTGTCCCGATGAGTGCATCGGCAGTATGCTCGCCCACCGTCACTACGACCGAGATAGCCATGCAGCGCTCACCGGCTGAACCAAAGGCGGCACCGACAATTGCATTGGCGGCCTGTTCCATATCCGCATCTGGCATGACCACGCAGTGGTTCTTGGCGCCGCCGAAAGTATGGGCGCGCTTCCCAAGTTTTGTTGCCGTAGTATAAATATGTGCCGCCACCGGGGTGGATGCTACAGCCGTGAAGGCGGCAATGTCCGGGTGGTGCAGCAGGTAATCCACTGTCGATTTGTCTCCTTGCACACAATTAGCAACCCCCGCGGGCAAACCTGCCTCACTCAATAATTCCAATAAGCGCAGCGGGGCTGACGGGTCTTGTTCGGAAGGTTTTAATATGAAGGTGTTGCCGCAAGCTATGGCAGGTATCATCATCCACACCGGCACCATGACCGGAAAATTGAAAGGCGATACGCCAGCACATACACCTAATGGTTGGCGCATGGTGTAAGAATCGATTTGACTAGCTACATTTGCTGAATACTGGCCCTGCAATTGTGAGATAATCCCGCAGTGAAATTCCACCACTTCAATTGCACGTGCAATGGAGCCTCTTGCATCCTCAAGTGTTTTCCCATGCTCGCGTGTGACGATTTGTGCAAGCTCGGATTGATGTTTTTCTAAAAGTTCGCGAAATTTAAATAAAACCCGCGCTCTTTTCAAAGGCGGTGTATCAGCCCAGGTTGGCCATGCTTTGCTGGCAGCTTCCACAGCATGGGCGCAGACTCGTTTATCGGCGATAAAACACTGTCCGATTTTTTCACCCAATGCGGGGTTATAAATATCCAGCGCATGGGTTTCATCATCACTATAAGCTTTGCCGTCAATAAAATGAGGGACTGTGTACACCATCTTAAACTCCTTGTCATCGAGGTTTTTGTACAGCATGTAAAGCAATGTAAAACAGTGTAGCAAGGTTCTTGCTATTTATCATTGAGCAAATGTTCAAGTCCATAGTAAAGAGAATTCAAACGCTGTACGCGTTGGCAGGCGAGAAGCAAGCCAGGCATAAAACTGATGCGATCAATGCTATTGTGTACAATCGACAAAGTTTCACCGGGATTTCCAAAAATAACTTGCTGGGCAGCAAGGATGCCAGGCAAGCGTATGGAATGAATGTTGACGTTGCGGTGTGTGCCGCCGCGCGCACCGGGCAGAAGCTCTTTTAAAAGCAGCGTATTTTTTTCCTGCCGCCGGGCGGCATCGATCATTTCTGCGGTTTTCATGGCGGTACCCGATGGGGCATCGAGCTTCTGCTGGTGGTGCGCTTCAATGATTTCCACTTCCGGTAGAAAGCGGGCCGCCTGGGCTGCGAATTGCATCATCAGCACCGCAGCAATGGAAAAATTGGGCACAATGATCCCGCCTAAATTTTGCTCGCTGCATAAATTTTGCAAAATGCGGATTTCTTCATCCTGCAGGCCGCTGGTGCCAATGATGGGGTGGGCGCCACTTTGAATAATAGCGAGGCTATTTTGATAAACACAGTCGGCGCGGGTCAAATCAATGACAATTTGTGCAGCGGTTCTGGCAATTTCTTGCTGCAAATTGTCTGCGCGCCCTAAAGCGGCAACCAACTCAAAATCGGCATGATTGCGGATCGTCTCGGCCGCTAAAGCTCCCATTTTCCCATGGGCACCATTCACAATGACGCGCGTTTGCATAAATTCTCCAGCAGTGGGTAAGAAGATGATTTACTCATTTTTCATCGGTTTTGCATCACTATCAGGTGCGGTAGCAGCATTAGGGGCGTGCACGATGCGCCACGCCCACATGCTTGCCGGAATCCAGCCAACCACCGTGGCTTGCAGGATCAATGCAATCAGAGCGCCTCCGGGGTTGTCATTGAGGAATAATACTACCCATGGGAAGAAAATAGCCAGTAATGACATGAATAAACGTTTCATAATGTATCTGCCTTTTTTAAAAGGAATACAATGCCAAGAATGCTTTTAAAAGCATATCATAAGCCATTTAGAATCACTTGCAAATTAAGGTTAAACGCTGTAGATTGTAGCTCTTTTTACCCCCATCCCCCCGATTTAATTGACACGCACAAGGGTTATTGCATGAGAAAACAGGAGCTGCATCCTCGTACAGCAGTCGTTAACAAAAAGCAAAAAAATGAATCCAAAAAAGCGCGTTATGATGCCTTGCGCTGGCTTGCAGTAAATTTTCCCAAAGCATTTGATAACAGTGTGAGCATCCAGCCTTTAAAAGCAGGCATTATGGACGATATTTTAGCTTATGCTGACAAGGCTGAAGCGGATGGTATCTCCCGCAGCAAACTGCGTGAGGCTGTAGTGGTGTACACCCGACGCGTTGATTATCTCGCCACTTTAAAGGCGCGCGAGATGCGCATCGATTTGCAGGGGAATCCTGTCGTTGCAGTCAGTGAAGAAGAAGCTGAGCGCGCGGCCAGCAAGCTTAAAAAACGTGTAGAGAAAAGTGCCAAGAATACCCGCAGAAATTTGCTTCCTGCCAAGACTTTGGGACAAGGCGAAGTAAAAACCATGAATCCGCAGGCTTATTCTTTCGGGCAAGATGGCATGTCTGCGGAACGTTCTTTATCTGCAGCATGGCAGGGTGGTACCCCACCGGCAAAATCAGCTCCAGTCATGATTAGACATAAACAAAGCCGCCAATATGATCCAGACGCGGTAGCGCGTTTAAAGGAAAAATTAGGCTTGCCTGCCAAGAGGGAAATTTCCGACTAATATTGCGCCCTAAAATGCCTAAGTGATTATTATTAACCTATCATGGATATTTTTTGATCTTTTATGGTATGATATGTCCATTTAGGTATTTAGGTAGTACGCAATGATTACGAAAGAAGCAGCACAGCAACAATTACAAGCGCTATTGCAGCGCGTTGAGCATTTGATAGAAAGCAATCCCTTTATGAAGCTCAGGTCGAGTTCAACAGTCGGCTATACCAATGTTGACAATTTCATATTGGGTAACCGGGTGTCGTTTAATGGCGCCCTGATTGCGCAAGTACAGCAAATGCGTCAATTGTTAAGTGTAGAAGCGAGTGAGTTAAGCGCTAATCTGAACGATCAATTTGAATTACTGAATGTAGAGAAAGTCAACCTTGACCAGCATTTTTTCATCCAGAACAAGGAATTAACCCGGTATATCAATGACTTGACTCCTTATAATTACAAATTTTTCCTGCAAAATATTTATCGCGGCGAGGCTGCATTCCGTTTGAATGTGATGGTGTTTTGTCTCAAATTCACAAAAATTTACCAGGATTTGCTACCAATGTTATCATCATTTGATGATAAACAGATGTTGGCTCTGGAAAGCAAGATAAGTGGCTTGAAGGCAGGGGTTGAACTGCTGGAAGACTCCGTAAAGTTATATAATGAATTCAACCCGCTCCTGAAAAATTTTGTTAGCGAATACGATAAGACGATTGCTGAAATTGATAAGGAAAATGCCCTTAAGTCATACGTTCAACAAAAAGCCAAGGAAGAAGCGCTGCAACGCAGGCCGAAGATCATCCAGGCAGAGCAAGCTGCTATAAAATGGGACCGGCGCCGGAAAACATTAACCGAAGAAGAATTACAGCAGTTAACAAAACTGGGAGAGCAAATAGCCTCTTCCTTTGCGCCACAAAAAGAAGAATTTATTAAAAAATTTACGCAGTTACACGATGCTTTTGTAAAACCTAAAACTGATTTTAATTTGTTCATGACCAAGATGGAGCAATACCAAGCCCGTTTGGAAGAGAATGTGTCGCATAGCTCGGATTATGCGGCCATATCTGCAATCGCCGCAGAACAAATCCGCTGCCTAAAGCAATTGCAGAATAATTATTTTGTCAAGCGCAGCATCGATAGAGATTTATTTAAGCAACAATGCGAAGTAGCCGTCTTTAAAGCACTTCCATTCTTAAATATATTGCAAGGCAATTATGAGCGTTTGAGCGCCTTTGCTGCGTCTGATTCTGCTTATGCCAAGGAATATAAAGAAGCAGAAGGCACCGCATTTACCTTAATCCAGTCGCTGCAGGAAATCGAGAAAGAATTTTTCGTGGAAAAATCGATTGATTTGGCAACTTGCCTAAAGCGCTGCAAAGAAGCGATCGAACTGGCAAGACCGGTATTGGCGACCCATCGCAGCTGGTTTAGGCCTTTTGCAGTATTGGCATTCTTAGCCGCCAGTGTTTTCACGCTGGGATTGGTGCCATTAGTCAGCTACCTGCAAACAGGCGATGCATACTATTATTTCCGCACCACCTCTGAACAAAATTTAAATGCCTATGCAAAAAAATTAAGCCAGTTTTCATTGTTCACGGCGGAGCCCAAGCCAAAATCGATCGTTATGGAAGAAGAAATCAAATTTGATGAAGAAGATCCGGCTCCTTTGACAGCGAATGTACACTAATCAATCAGGCGCGAATAATTTCCATATTGTTCGTGCCACCCGGTTCGCCAATTTTGCTGCCGCGGGTTAGTAATAAAAAAGTATTTTTTGCAATCAACCCTTTTCCCAGTAAGATACGGATGGCTTCGCGATTGATTTCTTCCTCAGCCAAGCTGCGGTAATCAAGAAATACAGGGAAAACATTATTTGCCAGGCTTAATCTGCGCACCGTGGTTTCATTGGCGGTGATGGCATAAATAGGTACGGTGCTATGCAGCCGCGACATCCAAATCGCCGTGGCACCTGATTCAGTTAGTGCCAAAATTGCTTTAATCGGGAAGTGATTAGCCACTTGCATGGCGGCCATGGCAATGGCTTGATCAGCGCGCTGGTAGGAACACTGCTCTACGTCATTATGATAAAAAAAAGCGGCATGTTTTTCGGCACTTAAACAGATTTTATCGACCATTTGGATGACTTTTACCGGAAAAAGGCCGCTGGCAGTTTCTGCGGAAAGCATGACGGCATCGGTTCCATCCAATATGGCGTTGGCCACATCCGAAACTTCCGCACGCGTTGGCTGGGGATGAGTTATCATTGATTCCATCATCTGTGTGGCGGTGATGACGACCCGGTTCAAACGTCTGGTTTGCTCAATGATTTGCTTTTGAATCGCAGGAACTTCAGCAGGGCCAATTTCCACGCCAAGATCACCACGCGCTACCATCACTGCATCTGCAGCAAGGATGATGTCAGTCAGGTTAGCCAATGCTTCCGTGCGTTCAATCTTGGCAATGACAGGCAAATCGTTGGCTCCCAAATCCGCCAGCAACTTGCGTGCAGCCATAATGTCGTTTGCATCTTTTACAAAAGACAGGGTAATGTAATCGACCCCGGCGCTTATGGCTGTGGCCATGTCTTTTTTATCTTTTGCGGTGAGCGTCCGCGCAGCCAGCCCGCCACCTTTACGGTTAATTCCTTTGTTGTTGCTTAAAATCCCGGCTTCAATTACTTCACATTCAATGACTGGCGGGTGGATAGCCGTGACTAACAATTCGATTAACCCATCATCGAGGAGCAGCCGATCACCTGCCTGTAGCTCGTGGCAAAGTTGCGGGTAATCCACGCTGACACCGCAGGCATCGCCCAGTTTATCATCAGGCTGGCAGCGTAGGGTAAACATTTGGCCCGTGGTCAAGGTGACTGAATTATTGATAAAGCGGCCGATGCGGATTTTGGGACCCTGCAGATCCGCCATAATGGCAAGAGGGCGCTGCAACTGTGCAGCTAAGGCCCGTGTTTCCTTAATGATATGCACGACTTCTTTTGTGGCATGGGAAAAATTGATGCGCAGCACATCTACGCCGGCCAAGAGCATGGCACGCAAAGTTGCTGGCTCCTGGCTTGCGGGGCCGATGGTTGCGACAATCTTAGTCCGCCGTGGCATGTCCCCGTTCCTTAAGGATGGCAACAGCAGGCAGAGTTTTCCCTTCCAGGAATTCCAGAAATGCGCCGCCGCCCGTGGAAATATAAGATATTTGCTCCGTCAGGTCATATTGATCAATAGCCGCCAACGTATCGCCACCGCCTGCAATGCTAAACGCATCGCTATCTGCAATAGCAATGGCAAGCGCGCGCGTGCCATAGGCAAATTGCGGAAATTCAAAGACGCCAAGAGGGCCATTCCAGATAATTGTTTTTGCGCCGTCCAGCGCATCGGTGTAGCGGACGATAGTATCCGGGCCAATATCCATGATCATGTCGTCGTTGGCAATATTTTGCAGCGATTTGGTGAAAGCAGGGCATGCATCTGAAAAGGATTTGCCGACGACTACATCCGATGGCAGGGGAATTTGGCAACCATTTTCTTCAGCCAGTTTGAGGATGTAACGGGCTTCGTCCAACAGATCAGGCTCATAAAGAGATACGCCTATTTCCTGGCCTTTTGCCTTTAAAAAGGTATTGGCAATGCCACCGCCCGGGATAAGCACGTCCACCATTTCCACCATTTTTTTAAGCAGGGTTAATTTGGAAGAAACTTTCGCACCGCCGACGATTGCAACAATAGGACGTTCAGGCTCATGCAACACGTGTTGCAAAGCTTCGAGCTCACGCAATAACAGTGGGCCTGCCGCCGCAACCGGCGCATATTTGGCTACCCCGTAGGTGGAAGCATGGGCGCGATGCGCTGTACCAAAAGCATCCATGACGAAGATGTCGCAAAGGCTGGCCAGTTTTTTAGCCAGGGTGTCATCGTTACTTTTCTCGCCGCGGTTAAAACGTACATTTTCACAAATCACCAATTCACCGGGATTTGCCTCAACGCCATTTAAATAATCGCTGACAAATTTAACCGGGTAATCGAGGTGTGACGCCAAATATTTTGCCACAGGCTGCAATGAGTAGCGGCTTTCCTCGCGCCCTTCCTCCGGGCGCCCGAGGTGGGATAGCACGATAACGGCCGCCCCTGCCTGCAGTGCGGCGGTTAGAGTAGGAAGCGCGGCTTGCAGGCGCTGATCACTGGTGATCATCCCGTCCTTGATGGGCACATTTAAATCTTCACGAATTAAAACCCGCTTCCCGTGCAGATCAAGCTCGCTCATCTTAATCAAATTCATGGCTTTTCCTTACAGGTTCATCATGTAATAAGCGGTATCCAGCATGCGGTTTGAAAATCCCCATTCATTGTCATACCAGGCAACGACTTTCACCAAATTACCCAAAACTTTGGTTTGCGTGGTGTCAAAAATTGCAGAAGCAGGATGGTGGTTGAAATCACAAGACACCAGCGGCTCATCATTGATGTGCAGGATATCGCTTTTGGCGCCCTGCATGATGTCATGGACTTCATCCACACTGGTAGGCTTTTTGCTGGTAAACGTTAAATCAATCACGGAAACATTGAGAGTCGGCACGCGCATGGCAAAGCCGTCCAGTTTACCGGCGAGTTCCGGCAATACCAGGCCCACCGCACTGGCGGCGCCGGTCTTGGTCGGAATGATCGAATGCGCGGCCGCGCGGGCACGGTGCAAGTCGGAATGACTGCCATCCAGCAACATTTGATCCTTGGTATAGGCATGCACGGTATTTAACAAACCATATTCAATGCCCAGGGCTTCGTGTAAAGGTTTCACCACAGGCGCCAGGCAGTTTGTCGTACAAGAGGCATTGGAAACAATCGTATCGGATGCACGCAAGTTCTCGTGGTTCACACCATACACTATGGTCGCATCAGTATTTTTCCCTGGTGCGGAAATCAATACTTTTTTTGCACCTGCGGCAATGTGTTGCATGGCTGCGTCATGGCTGGTAAAACGGCCGGTGCATTCGAGTACCACATCAACATTTAACGCCCCCCACGGCAGCTCCGCCGGGTTGCGTTCTGCAGTCACTGCAATGGCATGGCCATCCACAATGAGTTTATTGCCTTCCAAGACCACCTTGCTCTGAAACCGGCCATGGGTTGAATCGTAGCGGGTTAAGTGTGCAGTGGTTTCAATACCGGACAAATCGTTAATGGCAACGATTTCAATCTCGTGCTGGCGGTTGTATTCAAACACTGAGCGTAAAATGCAACGGCCAATGCGGCCATAACCGTTAATTGCTACTCGTATGGTCATATACTTCTCCGAATGGTGGGTATTGCAGATATACCCTCGAATTAATACTTGCGGGCTTTATTAAAACTGCAAGCAACATTATTTAAACAAGGCACGCAGCGCAGCCAGGGTTTTCTCAACGGTGATGCCCAATTCGCGATAGGCATCGGCGGCAGGTGCCGAAGTGCCAAAAGAATCAAGGCCAATCACCGCGCCATCCAACCCGGTAAAGCGGTACCAGTAAGCTGTGGCGGCGGCTTCAATTGCCACTCGTTTGCGTACCGCAGGCGGCAGGACATGCTCTTGATACGCTTTGTCCTGCTCCAAAAAGCGTTCCGCACAGGGCATGGAAACAACCCTTACCTGCAAGCCTTCTTGTGCGGCAAGTTCGGCCGTGGCAAGCGCCAATTGCACTTCTGAGCCTGTGGCGATGAGGATTGCATCCGTGGTTTTACCACTTTCTTTAAGGATATACCCGCCTTTGTGTATATTTTCCAGCGCCCCGACATGCTTAAGTACCGGCAAGTTTTGCCGCGATAACAGCAAGCAAGTGGGGCCATGGTGGCGTTCAATAGCCTGTTGCCAGGCGACTGCGGTTTCGACCAAATCGGCAGGGCGCCATACATTAATGTTGGGCGTCATGCGCAGCATGGCTGCATGTTCAACCGGCTGGTGCGTAGGCCCGTCTTCTCCAAGGCCGATGGAATCATGGGTGTATACGTAAATGACCCGTTGCTTCATCAGGGCGCTCAGGCGCACTGCATTGCGTGCGTAATCTGAAAAGACTAAAAAGGTGCCGCCATAGGGAATAAAACCGCCATGCAGGGCGAGGCCATTCATGATGGCCGACATGGCAAACTCACGGACGCCATAATAAATGTAATTGCCGTTAAAATCTTCATGGGTAATGGCTTTACTGCCTGACCAATCCGTATTATTGGAACTGGTCAAATCGGCAGAGCCGCCCACTAATTCCGGCAGCAAGGCAGCAAATTCTTCAATGCATTGCTGCGAAGCCTTGCGCGTGGCCACTGCTTTTTCATTATGGGTACATTGCTCGATGAATGCTTGCGCGGCAAGCGGCCAGTTATCAGGCAGATCGCCATTGATGCGCCGTAAAAATTCATAATAATCCGCAGGGAACTGCTGCTGATACGTCTGGCACAGCTCAAGCCAGGTTTGCTCCGCCTGCTTGCCTTCTGCTACATGGTTCCAGGCTTTATAAATTTCCTCAGGGATATGGAATGGCGTATGCGGCCATTGCAATTGCTGGCGCATGGCATTGATATCGCCAGCCCCTAAAGGCGCGCCATGGCATTTTTCACTGCCAGCGAGCGCTGAACCATGGCCGATAATGGTTTTGCAAATGATTAATGAAGGCTTAGCTGTTTCTTTCCTGGCGGCGTCGATGGCTTGTTCGATCTGTACTGGGTCATGGCCGTCTACCGCTTCTACCACGTGCCAGTTATAAGCGCGGAAGCGCATGGCAGTATCATCGGTAAACCAGCGATCCACGCAGCCATCAATGGAAATTTGATTGTCATCGTAAAAGACAACCAGTTTCCCAAGCCCTAATGTTCCTGCCAGCGAGCATGCTTCATGGGAAATACCTTCCATCATGCAGCCATCGCCTGCAAATGCATAAGTATAATGGTTGACCAGCTGCAAACCCTGTTTATTAAATTGCGCTGCCAATATTTTTTCTGCAACCGCCATGCCTACGGCATTGGCAAGGCCTTGCCCCAATGGCCCGGTCGTGGTTTCAACCCCAGGCGTATGAGTGCATTCAGGATGCCCCGGTGTTTTCGAATGCAGTTGGCGGAAGCGTTTTAATTCTTCCATGCTTAATTTATAGCCGGTCAAATGCAGAAGGGCATAAAGCAGCATCGAACCGTGCCCGTTTGATAAGACAAACCGATCGCGGTCAAACCAGTGCGGGTTTTCCGGATTAAATTTCAGGAATTTTTTCCACAAGACAGTGGCGATGTCAGCCATGCCCAACGGCATGCCAGGATGCCCGGATTGAGCAGCTTCCACAGCATCTATGCTTAAGAAACGAATGGCAAGGGCCAATTGTTTGAGTGAACTCATACGCTTTCTTTTGCTAGCAACGGGGGCACTATTGTCGCTCAGAAGAACGCATTCGGCAAGTTTATCCCGTGCAGGCTATCCGCCAGTGAAGGTGTTGGTATTTATTGGCGGATGCAATGCAATCTATTTGATAAAAAGGGATTTATAAAAATAAGGAATCTGGATTGTTAAAGCCGCACTTGCGGATGTTATCATCCCGGTTTTTAAAGGTTTGAGTAATTGTAAGAGCCGCTGATGATCACAGGGTATTATATTTTTGCAGGAAATGGTGATTACCATAACTTGGCAGGCAATAGGGAGCCTGAGTGGACAGCTAATTGGGACTTTAAGCAATGGAAGCAATTCGTTGATGACTTGGCAGACAAAAATATAAACCTTCTCATGATTTATTTAAATGGCCATTCCCTTCCTTATAAATCTCAAGCATACCCGGAGTTAAGTGATTCAGGACATCCCAATGTAAAAGATGAGTTTTTCCCAAAATTATTTTCATATATCAGGTCAAAAAACATTCAATTGGTTGCAGTCATCACCACGACTGGCCATGCCGGAAAATTTTCTGAATTAAACCCAAATGTAAAAATTGTAACTAACTACGTTGATGAAAACTTGGAAAGCGCGCTCATTTCATTTCCCGAACATTTAAGGAAAGGAAAAATAAAAAAAGTCATGGGGCAAGCGCAGCTGGGCTATGGGGTCGTATGCCATAACAAGCCGAAAGCTCGGCGTTATGCTGTAGGTATCATTTCGGAAATTCTTAAAAAGTATGGTAGATTTTTTTCAGGGGTAGCTATTCATCCACCTGAATCTTTATTCGGTTGCCAATGCAGATTTTGTGGCAATGCGTTGTTAACGCTACATGGAAAATCGATAGAGTTTGCCTCACAAAATGAACTGCGCAGGTTTTTTATTACTTCCTATCTACAATTTCAAAAAGAAATAATTTTTAAGCTTCTCCCGGATAGCAAACTTTATACATTCACCATCCCTTGGCTTTTTGAGGAAAATATCGTGTTGATGTGCAGCTATATCCCTAAACATGTCACGATTATTGATTGGGATTATAATTTAGCACCGAAAAGATTGGCAGAGCTTGCAGCAAGGCTTAACGCGTATCTTTCAACCGATCATGAAGTATTGTTTATGCCAACAGCAGGATTTTCCTTTGATACTTCCTCTAATATTGAAGAACAGATTCAGGCTGTACATAAACAAATCAAAGCAGCCAGGAATACTGATATAAGCGGCATTATTAGTTTTCTAGGGCCGAAATTATCTTGTTATATGGAGGAGACTGCTGGGAATGAAATTTAGTTAAGTCCCATTGCATGGGACTTGTATTTCGCATAGGAAGGCTACTTAATGATATTATTAATGCTTCGCGCTATTGTGATAGGACAATAGTAACAAGTAATGAGCAAATTCAGGATCTTCATGTGAACTATGGCGGTAATTTACCGCCATAATTACATGTCACAAGGTGGGAGCCAATGCTGGTTGGACTGCTATGGTCAATCCCACTTCCTGTTCTTGGGAGCAATTGTATACAAATATTAAGAGCGTTTGTTACAAAATATATGCTAATATTTACATCAACGTAATTAATTACATCAATGTAAAGCTATTACATTGAAGACATTTTTTATTCTCATAATTAAGATAGATTTGTTGAGATGTTAATATTTCATTTAGATACTTCCTTAATTTACCAAAATTTAAGACTAAACAAACTTTTCCTTTCTTTCCGTGTCTCCCGTATCTCCTCCAAATGTATTCAGAGTTCTCTGTAGAGAAACAACAGGCATATGTTCTGCCTCTTGAAGTTTCAAAATAGTCCGCTGCTGAATAGTTAGGCTCTGACACAAACTTACTGGCCCTATTACCTATATAATCATTGGGAAGCTGTTTCCCATCATAAGGGTCAGCAGCAGGAAAATCTTTATATGAATCAACTCTATTAAAGTAAAGATATTTGCCAAGAATGGAAGAAACTAAATTTTCTACAGTAATAACTTTGTACAAAATTTGATTTTCCGGGGGCTGAATTAACAACTCCTTATGCGGTTCTATATCCCCCCTCAGCCAATCCAATTGTTTTGTCATTTAGACTTTATTTTTTAATATTCATGTATTTAGTGTAGCTTACACTTCTGTGTAAATGTATTTTAGGCATAGCACTTTTGCAATTTAGTTAATGTAGAGCCGGAAATATTTTTCTTATTTTTTATAGATTTACTATGTGGAATGCTCCCCACTAAAACCGGACCAGCTAGTTGTTAACTAACGACTAGTAATAGGACTAGTATTATGACTATATCTAAAGAAGCGGAAGTAATAGAAGTAATTCATTCAAGTAGCTCAAGACGTCGCTGGGTTTTATATGAGAAGCAACAGATAGTACAAGAGACTTATCAACCTGGGATGACAGTCTCGTATGTAGCCAGAAAACATGGTATACCACCATCACAATTATTCTATTGGCGAAAACAAATGGAGAATGGAGCATTAAAAGGACTTAAGGCTGAAGAGGATGTTTGATCCTACCTCGAAAAACCGGACACCCACTTTATGCAACCATGCCAAATTTGCTAGGGGTCTGAAACCCTAAAGTTGAATGGATGCGTTTGCGATTGTAAAACACCTCAATATAATCGAAGATTGGCATACATCTGTTTCAAGCGACGATTCTCTTCTTCCAGGTCCTTCATGCGCTTAATATCTGAAGCCTCCATTCCGCCATACTTCGCTTTCCAGTTGTAATATGTGGCATCAGAAACACCGTATTCACGACACACATCTTTAACCAGTCGTCCTGATTCTACGGTTTTTAGAATCGTAATTATTTGGCTTTCGTTATATCTCGATTTCTTCATCAAATTCTCCTCGGTAGTTATTATACCCAGAGAACTCTAATTTTGACTGGAACAATTATAAGGGGGGATTACACTGCAAGTGCTCAGTTCATAAGATAAACATTATTGTAACTCTATGAACCATTATGCAGACTATGCAACTTTAAGTGTCTAAGCAAGTACAAGCTATGGGTTCACGGATTCACTTAACTAAAATGAGGGCTAAGATTCCGCGGCTATTGTATCGGTTGCAGTTTCCACAATTTTTGTTTTTTATTTCATAGTAAATACCTTTAACTAAACAATTTAACCATACAATGAGAACCGCTCTAATTATCCAAATATATTTCCAAACGACGGGAAAACGGAATCTGACAAAATCCAAAAATATTCACAAACAATTTTAGCTAGAAATATCCAGGTTAAATGATGGCTTGATTCAACGATAAAGAAGCCATTTGGCCACAAATGAAAGCTATCCTAGCGATATCTTCTTTTGAGAAAAAAAGATATTCCTTAGAAAATAAAATATCTTGGGCACTTTTTAGTATTGTTTCATTAGTCTCAATATTCAAAATGCTCAAAGAAGTAATATGATCAGATAAAATTCTGTATTTCTCTACGTTATTAGGAAAATGCTCTCGTGTGATTCCCTCAGCTTGCATATAGCAAATCGCATAGGCTATACGCTTAGAGTGCAACACTTCGTTAGTTAGCGATGTGTCTAAAGAAAATTGCAACCACTCGTTATTAAAATTACACGTATGAATTTTATTTCGGGAAATAATTATCTTAGAAATTTTATCCTTGGATAAATAGTACAAATCATTAATGCTGTTTACGTCTATGGGATGAAGATTGCTCAAAATATCTGGCATTTCTTTGATTTGCTGTGGAAACAACGGTGGCAAAAAATCACCTGGTTTATCCGTGTGAGCAAGCACAACTTTCCCAGTAGATTTGTATTCTTCGATAGTTGAAAAAATACGATAACGAAAGCTAGTTAATCTATTCGTTTCCAAACGAAAAGAACTATAGAAATCAACAAAGACTTTGAAGGACTTTTGCAGAAAAACCATGGTATACAAAACTAAATAGAAGAGTAAATATAAGATAAATCAATCTCATACATGGTTTCATCGAATTTAATAATCTCAGGAGGAACTCCAAAAACTATTTCCACCTCATTCGTAAAAATTAAGTCGCTCATTTTATCATCCCTAAAATTTTTTACTAAGATATTGTTCACATTAACTATTGTCAATGGCTATCAAAATAATTTTTTGGTAAAAATCTGGGAGCTAATTCTTGTATTTTTTGCGCCACTGATAAACAAACACCATCCTTCCATTTTTTGGCAGCAATTTGGATTCCTATTGGAAGGTTATCTGCAGACAGCCCGCAAGGTACCACAGTGACTGGCCATCCAGTTAAGTTATACGGTAATAAATAACCGATATCCTCCCGATATTTAAAAGTCTCCCCATGGAGTCTTGCTGCTGAAGCAGTAACCGGCGATAGTAAAATATCGAAATCTTGCATAAACATATTCATTTTAATTCGAAAATCGTCTAATTCAACAAGGCGGGCTCGAAATTCACTCACGCTAAATCTTGAGTTTTTAGCTAACTCTAAAAATTTTTTAGTTAAGATAGTTATTTCTTTTTGTCCCATTCGTTTCAGTGCGTTTTGTATAGATAGGCCTCCATCTCCACCATACATAAAGGTGTCTAAATGAAGTCTTGCAGCTTTTTTCAATTCCTGAGGAAAAATATTGGTTATAGAATGCACACAAGGCTCAAGTTTTTTTATCATGTGGCTAAGGACATTAACTGTATTGTTGCACGGACTTTCCTCCATAGGGTTTTCTAAAAAAAAAGCTACTCTCAATTTTTTTATTTCTGGTGATTTATTATAATAAGGAACGGAGATAGCATTAGGATCTTGTGCATCTGATCCAGCTATTACCGATAAAATTAATCTTAAATCTTGTACTTCCCTCGCCATAGGGCCAATAGATAATATTTGAGCCCCCAAGCCAATATTGTGATTCGGGAAAATACCTGTCAAGGGTACTAACCCATGTGTAGGCTTATGTGCAGAAATGCCACAATAATGTGCAGGCTGTCGAATGCTGCCCCCTGCGTCATTTCCTAATCCTGCCGGAATACATCTTGAAGCAATTAAGGCTGCTTGGCCCCCACTACTTCCGCCAGCAGTTCGTTTTAAATCATAGGGATTATTGGTTCTACCATAAAGCAAGTTATCTGATTCATAAGAAAGCAATAACTCTGAAGTATTGGTCAATCCAAAAATAATTGCACCGGCTTTTCGTAGTCTGGAAATAACACGTGCATCAAAGGAAGATTGTTGACCAAATAAACCGGGACATCCTTTACTTGGAAAAAAGCCTTTGACATGAAACGCATCTTTAATACTTAGCGGTAAACCATGCAAAAGTGGTAAAGGTTTACTTGAGAAAGTTAACTTATCAGCTTGTTTTGCTTGTAAAATAAGCTCCTCTGGCTTAAATTGATTCAGTGCATTGATTATTGGATTGAATAAAGTAATTTGTTTAATATAAGCTTCCGTAATTTCCAGTACTGAAAGATCCTTTAACTTTATTTTTTTAACAAGTTCAAATGCCGATAACCCTATGATCTCATTCATCTATTAACCATTTTCACAATTTTTTTGCATAAAATTTGCGCTATAAAGTTCAAGCTGAATCCCCTCGATTCTCCTCATAAAAATCACTAACATTTTTGCAAGGAAAACATAAGGAATTGTAACGATGATTTTAATGAATACAGTACCCAACCATAATTTAAATAAAAAAGTTGATTGGGAGTCATAAAACACGACTGGCAAAACGATTAAGCTTAAAATTAGATCTGAAATACCTGAACAAATAAAACTCCTAATTAAAAAATGTCGACCTCTTAATCTGAGCTTTAGTTCACTTAGGAACTTGATATTAAGAGCAGATGTGATGAAAAAGCCTATCGGGCCTATTAAAGTTAATAATGTAGATTGTTTTACTATAAAAGCATAATATTTTTCATTATCACATAATAGTAATAGCCCATTATTTATTAATGAAAAAAACACAATAAAAAAATAACAAGACCACGTGACATAATAACTAACCTTTTTACCATAAACTTCAGTAAGACAATCTGCTAGAGGATAAACTAACGGGAAAATTAAAGCTGGCAAAGCAAATTGCAGATTAATGTCTCCCCATTTAAGAGTACAAATAGAAACTGCATCTATAGTTGGCAAAAAAAGACAAAGAGTATAGATAGATACCAAAGGCGATAAGATTTTAATATCTGGTTTTAATGGCACTATAACCCCAATTTTGTTAATAAATTATGTTTGAAGTTAAAAAGATTTTTAACATCTTCCAACATAACTTCATCAGAATTTTTTATAATATTTTGCTCAATTAAAATCCCTTTTGAGTTATATAAATAATTATTTTCATGAAAAAAATATGGTATATCAAATTGCATTAGCTCATTAACTTCTGAATCTATAATCGTTTTAGAAATAAAGTGTGAGCCTGTCAAACTCTCATGAAGATAGGTTTTTCTTTTTTCCTTGTCTAATAAAAATTTAGGATGAGTGCTGTTTTTTAAGAGAGTAAAATAATACCTTGTAGGCTTAAAGATCATACGTTTCCTTTTTTGATAGTTCTTTTTTATGAGTTCAATAAAAAAGAGCGGTGCTTCATTAACTGCCCGATAAGCTCCCTCTATTCCAGATTTGATCTCTTCTTTGTAGGAGACAAAATGAATTGTGTTATTTATAAGTAATGAAGTGGCGGTATAATCGTAAGGTTTTATATTAAAAATAATAGGATAAAAGAGAGATTCGCAATCCACAATAACTGGGATAGATGAAGAACATAAAATATTCTCGGAATGAAAATCTATTCCCCTTATGCAAGTTAAAATGAAAAGCAGTGCACCCCAATGATATGCATACTTCTGATTATTTTCGCAATTGGCATTTTCTACATAGGCAATTTTAGAAAGATTACTATTCAGTATCGTAATATCTAAAGTTTCAAAACAAAAATTTTCATAATTATTTAAAAATATGTAAATTCCATTTAAGATTGACAACATTTCCGTCGAAACTGGTTTTAGTATAAATTTCTCTTTGCCACTTATCACCAAAGTTGTGCTTTTTCCTTGATTATGTACATCCCCTACTCTTGTGAGCGAGTCTATATAGGTTACCGACAATAATTGCTCTACAAAGCCTGAATAATATTCGAAAATTTGTGATAAAAAATTGCCAATATAATTTAGCTCGCTTTTGTTGTTTTGCTTTAAAAAAAAGCAAAACTCCAATATATCAGTATTAATATAATTTAAATAATCAACAAAATAATTAGCCGCCAGCTCTGCATGCTTACTGTGCTGGAAAGTGCAGGCAATGCTGAGAAAATCATATATTTCCATTATATTTTTTGACTGACAGTAACTTTAATCAAAAGCATTAGCATTAGCATTAGCATTAGCATTAGCATTAGCATTAGCATTAGCATTAGCATTAGCATTAGCATTAGCATTAGCATTATGCCATCATCACACGTTAACCAACAGCTTAAAGTACCAAAATTAAACAAGACCGCGGGCTATTGTTAGGATACTTTTAGTCAGAGAGCATACCATAGTTTATGTATACTTTAATAGATTCTTAGTTGCACACTTTTTATCTTGCTCAATAACTTTCTTTCTTTAAATATGCACTACACGCCAATTGCCTTTAGCAATTTAAACCTAGTGCATCTTACCATAAGCCCTATTACACTATAGCCGTGAACATAATTAAAATATGAAAAATTTTTTACTTTTTGTTCATTTTCTGAGATAATCGAGCTTTTTAACAAATCAACGAATGTGGTATGCCAGCAATTCTAGATCGATTGCAGATTCCAGTTCCTTACAATGAAGAAAAGAAATGGAATTTAGCGCAGCAATTACAGGGAAAGAGAGTTGATTTTTATAAAGCCCTCGTCCGCAATCATAATCTAATAAATTTCGATTATAGTATCCTTTGCACGCAAATAGCCCACCACTTGGCAAAGCAGAATAAATCGGCGCAAAAGCTCGCTTTGCAGATGGCAGCAGCCTTGGCAATAGCAGAAGTGCTTGAGGAAGTTTATCGCAATTATCTTTACATGCCGCGAGAAGTTATTCGCCTTCAAGGCGAGCAGCAAGTTTATCGTGAATTCTTAAAAAGAGAAGGGTTTGATTTCACCCCCTCCCCACAGCTTCCAGTGCCGGTAAGCGACGAAACCGGAAAGAAAACTCTTGCGGCAGAAGTGTCTGCCCAGCCTATCGACCGGGATGTGAGCGCTACCATCCGTGATGTAACGATGACGAGTAACTGGGCACGCTTATTTACTTTACGTACACGCCGCTTTCTTCTCCTGCTTGCGCCCGTCATTTCACCCACATCTGCTTACAGCAAATTTATCCGTGAAATCGACAAAATTGCAGCCCCTATCGTTGCTTATTTTTCCTGGCTTTTCTTTGTCCCGCGTTTATCAAACAATTTGTTCATGTTTGCCAAGCATATTATCCCTGGCAGCTGGATGAGTGAACAAGAAGCATCTGTCGATTTTAAAACGAGGTTTGTAACACAACTTGAACGGCGCTGGTTTGAACTTTTTAACGATTCCTTCTGGTTAACTGCAGGCTTAATCAATTGTTTTATCTTAACCGGCGTCCTCGCTCCCGTCGGCATATATCTTTCCGTAGCCATGCAAGCTTTTGACGTGCTTCTTTGTACCATCCGTTACTTCGTGGAAGTCGGCCGCATGCAGGAAATACATACGGCTTATGCAAAAATGTTAACAAGCACGGATGCAAATGAGCATGAAAAAATACAAGAAATTAAAACCCATCTTAACTATCTGGAACAGCGCATCCATTATGAGAAAAAACGCTTGCTTTTAGGCATCATAAACAATGCCATCTTGGTAGTAGCCCTATCTCTTGCCCTGCCAACACTGGCAGTGAATCCCATAATTCCCTTTATCGGGGCTCTCGTTGCGGTTTTAACCACATTCGCATGCTTTACGGCAGTGCAATTTTTAGAACAGCAACGCCCGGTGACCCGGGTTACCCTGGCCATGCTGCCGGTGGATTCTGAAAAGGAAAAAACAAGCATCCTTACCCATTCGATGTTCAGTAAGTCACGAAGTACCACGAACATCGCCGAATATGAAGAAATTGCGAATACAGCAAAAAACTTTCAATAACTAATCATAGAGTGCTGCAGACTTCAATGGTATGCTAGGAAATTTCTGATTACCTAGGGGAATTTCATGTCTGCAGCTGCGTTGCCTCAATTTTCCGATCTTGATATTCAAACTTTTCCCCAACGCTTGGAAACGCTTTTAGAAAATAACTTAAAGCGCATTGACCACTTGCTCGAGAACAAAGAATATACTTGGGAGCGCCTCATGCAGCCGCTCGAAGACATGGACGATGCCCTCGAGCGCTTTTGGGCGCCCCTTTCGCACTTGCATGCAGTCGTTAATTCAACCCAATTGCGCGAGTGTTATCAAGCTTGCCTGCCAAAGCTTACCGCTTATGAGGCCGCACTTGGGCATAATCATGCTTTGTATGAAGCAATTAAACGCATCGATGCGACCGGATTAAATGAAACCCAGCGCAAGATTATAGCGGATACACTGCGCGATTTTGAACTCTCAGGTGTCGCTTTGTCTGCTGAGAAAAAGCAGCGTTTCGAAGCCATGCAGACTCGCTTGGCGGAATTATCCAATCAATTCGAAAACCACGTGTTGGATGCAAGCCAAGCTTATCAGTTGCACATTACCGACGCCAGACGCCTGGAAGGCTTGCCCGAACATGCATTGCACCATGCAAGCGAATTGGCTCAAGAAAAAAATTTAACCGGTTGGGTGCTTAACCTCGAAATTCCCTGTTATCTGGCCGTGGTAACTTATGCAGAAGACAGGGAGTTACGCCGGGAAATGTATGACGCTTATGTCACTCGCGCCTCCGATAAAGGGCCGACTGCGGGGAAATTTGACAATACGGATGTCATGGATGAAATATTGGCCCTGCGTCATGAAAAAGCGCAGTTATTAGGTTTTGCCCATTATGCCGAATTATCACTGGCAACCAAAATGGCCAGGAACTGCCAGGAAGTTGTGCATTTTCTAACGGGCTTAAGCACGCGTGCGCATGCACAGGCTTTGCAGGAATTTAATGATTTGCAAGCTTTTGCACGGGATGAATATCAAATCGCAGAAATCGCCCCCTGGGATATTGCTTTCCTTTCAGAAAAGAAAAAACAGCGCCTGCATGCCATTTCACAGGAAGAATTGCGTGCGTATTTCCCTTTGCCCAAAGTTATGGATGGTTTATTTGCCATCATTAACAAATTGTATGGGATGAAGCTTCGCGAAATTCATGATGCCGATAGTTGGCATCCGGATGTCACCTGCTTTGCACTGGTCGATAAAGACGAACAATTGCGTGGCTACATTTATGCTGATTTGTTTGCAAGACAAAATAAACGCGGCGGTGCATGGATGGATTCCCTGCAAACCCGCCGCAAACAAGCTGATGGCGAAGTGCAATTGCCAATAGCCACCCTCACCTGCAATTTTGCAAAACCGGTGGCCAACAAACCTGCCACTTTATCCCATGACGAAGTTTTAACGCTATTCCATGAAATGGGGCATTGTCTGCACCATGTATTAACCCGCGTCGATTATTTGAGTGCAGCCGGGATCAACGGCGTTGAGTGGGATGCGGTCGAACTGCCAAGCCAGTTTTTTGAAAACTGGTGCTGGGAAGAAGAAGCACTTGCATTATTAACCGCCCATGTGGATTCCGGAGTTCCCTTACCCGCCGAACTTTTTGCAAAACTGCTGGCTGTCAAAAATTTCCAGTCTGCCATGGGCATGCTGCGCCAGTTGGAGTTTTCCCTGTTTGATTTCCGCATCCACCAGGAATATGACGCCGATAAAAAAGATTTTATTGGCGTTATCCTTGCTGACGTGCGCAAGGCAAACACAGTCGTGCCTGTTGTACCTTATAACCGTTTCCAACATAGCTTTACCCACATTTTCGCAGGTGGCTATGCCGCAGGATACTACAGTTATAAATGGGCAGAAGTCCTCTCCAGCGACGCATTCGCGCGTTTTGAAGAAGAAGGCATTTTTAATGCAAAAACCGGCGAGGATTTTTTAAAATATATATTAGAGGCAGGCGGTTCCCGCAAGGCTGAGGAAGCATACCTCGCCTTCCGCGGCCGCCCCGCAACCATCGATGCCTTGTTAAGGCATAACGGCATTAACTAGGGCTGCATTGCTCTCTTTCTGACTTATAAAGGAACAACATGGCCGAAGGATTATATGAAATCCCTGTCACCACCGTGACTGGCGAAACTTCTACGCTTGATGACTACCGCGGCAAAGTTTTGTTAATCGTCAATGTAGCCAGCCGCTGCGGTTTTACCCCGCAATATGCAGAGCTCGAAACGTTATACCAAAAATACAAAGATCGCGGCTTCGTCATACTCGGCTTTCCCAGCAACCAGTTTTTACAGCAAGAACCGGGCAGCAATGAAGAAATAAAAGCGTTTGCCGAAAGCTGTTATCGCGTAACCTTCCCGCTGTTTGCAAAAATAGATGTTAAAGGCGCACAGCAAGCGCCATTGTATGCCTATTTAAAACAACACATCGAGAAAAAGCCATGGAAATTCATCCCTTGGAATTTCACCAAAATTTTGGTTGATACCAAAGGACATGTATTGAAACGGTATCTACCCACTACTTCGTTCAAAAAAATTGAACAAGATTTGGCTAAACTTCTTTAAAAAACAGGTCAGGTAAAGCCGTGTGTTTGTAAAGCCAGTCCAGCAAATACTTACGCTGCCCATCCTGCGCGCCATCAAGGCTTTGCAAACAAAAGAATTTAACCTCCTCATGTTCATCAGCAAATTTTAGCTTTTGCTGCACCTTGCCCCAGGCATGGTGCGCCGGGTTAATGGTCACTTCCTGGTAAGCGTTATCGATAACCGCTTGCCCCGCGCTAATAGCGAGATGGTGCGCCAGCGTAATGATTTCAAACTGGCTGCGGTTTCGCAACGGATGCGAAATATTTTTGAGCAATTGTTCGGGATGCTCCTCGAAATAATGCGCGAGCATGTCTTTTTTCAACGGAAAAGGCACATGTGGTACATAGAAGAGGCGCTTGTTGTAATCAAGCAGGCGCGCGGCATTTTCCTGCACTTCACGATGTTCGCTAAGCTCTTTTTTGCCCAGTGCAAATGGGAGGTATTTTTCAAACCGCCGCAGCCATTGCCGGTGCCAATATTGCTCATGGTGGGTTTTCCAATCGCCCCGCAAAACAATTTTTCCATCACGGAAAAAGTCTTCATAGCAAACCGGTCGGATGATGGAAAAATCGTCGCAAAAACAAATGAATTCCTCAGCCAAACCTTCAATGCGCCATAACATCGTCGCAATGGTTAAACTGTTAAACGTCGGCAAATACGCTTCATAACCGCGGAAAATGTGCCGATGATCGACGATGTTAATTTTGTCTGCATAGCGGCTAGCCTGCAAAGCGTCAAAAACGGCAGGCTTTTGCCCATCGGTTACAATATAAATCGTGCGGATAAAAGGCGCATGTTTTAGGATGGAAGAAACGCAAAAAGTAATTTCCCCCTGTTGATTGTAGCGCGTAGGAGCTGCCGCTTCCGAGCGGGTAATCCCAAGTTTTTGCAAGTAAGCCGCAAGCTTTTCCCGGTGGGCCGCGTCATACCCGTCCACCCAGGTGATCACCGCATCGACTGGCTTTTTACTATCCATCTTGTTTTTATGCCACCCAGAACTGTTTGCAACATGATAGCAAAAATACAGGTATATGTATTGGGATACAAAGCATGCAATGTGTTACAGATATGCTATAATGAAGAAGTATCTTATGGGGGCGACCTGGCTTCGACGCGGGTTGCGAAACCTGAAGTGCATGCCGAGAATGAGATCTCTCGCAAAACAGACTCACTTAAATATAAATGCAAACGATGAAAACTTTGCTGGTGGAGAAGCTATCGCTGCGTAAGCTCGATAGAGTCACCATCGACCGTGCGCTGCCATAAAACCAGCGCCCCGTTGACCGAGCTTGCTTGTCGGTATCGAATCAACGGTCATAGAAGATAAGCTAGTGGCTTGATTTGTCCCGAATCAAGTTGCGAAATCCAGGGACTCGCCGTGAATCATCCTGCCAGTCGGAGGAGACACGGTTAAAACCAAAAGACCGGGCTAAGCATGTAGACCTAAGGGCAGAGGATTTGCGGACGCGGGTTCGATTCCCGCCGCCTCCACCAATTAACTCCTTGATTTATATATAATAAATCTATTTATCTTCAAGTAGCGGCACCATAGCGGCACCAAAATCTAAAAATAACCTCATAAACATATATTATAATTAACTAGGGCTTGTAGTTCTTTTTGCTCAATTCTCTGATGACTACTGGCAGTAGCAATTGGGCTATTGTTGAGCAATGCGCTTGAACGCATCTCTATTGTAAGGAGAGACTAATGTCTAAATCTTATAAAAGAGGTCGTGATGCAAAAACAGGTCAATTTATACCTGTAAAAGTAGCAGAACGACGAAAGTCTACAGCGATTGTGGAAACAGTAAAGAAAAAAAAGTAATTAAATTATAATTGCTTCTACAAGCCCACTTTTAAAACAAAGGCTTAAAATACATTCATCCTAAATGACGACTCCAATCGTGAACTGGGCGGTATCCCGATTGCGAGGAACTATCGGGTATCCATCGACCATAAGTCTTAATGACCATTTCAACATCAACATGACCTAGTTGCTTAGATACCCACATAATGTTTTCCCCTTGAGACAACATCATAGATGCGTATGTATGGCGGGTTTGGTAGGTGTTACGATAGCGAATGCCAGCTCTTTTTAAAACATGCATCCATTGGGTACGGCGAATTTGCTGCGACGTTTCCCAAGGTTTATTCGTTTGTGGATTATGAAATACTCTTCCTTTTAAAGAAAAAGTATATTGCTTTTGTTGTTCTAATGCTTCTAATGCTGGGGGTAATAATAGCACATCTCGAACCCCTGCTTCCGTTTTTGGCCCTTTTGCTTCTTTTGCAACAATTGTTTCTTCAACATGAATTATTTGATTTTGCCAATCCACGTCTTCCCATCTCAGGCCGATTAGCTCTGATACCCGTAGGCCTGTGAAAAAAGCAAATTGAAACAATAACCGTACCTGACCCTCTGAATTATTTAATATGGCGTTTATTTCATCCACACTAAATGGATCTGGTTTATAGTCGCTCTTTTTTGTTTCTTTATTAAGTAATTTATCAACAATAATGCTATTAAGAGGATTCTCTTTGATGTATTGATCCACTAGTGCTTGTTCAATGACAGCACGCAGTGGGATTAGAATGTTCGCCACAGTTTTAGTAGTACAATTAAGATTCCTAATCCATTTCCTGAGTATGGCAGGCTGTAAATCCTGAATTTCAACTGTATCAAACATTGGGAATAGGTGGCCATCACAAACACGCTTATAACCGCGGAAAGTGCTCGCTTCTTTAGTTGATTTTGCTTCTTCTAAAAACTCTCGAAGCAACTCACCAATGGTTATTTTAGATTTAACATGCCCAAAGATATAGGCACGCTTTGAGTTAGGAAAATAATCAGTATAAGAAAAAGTTCCGCGTTCAATAGCATTTAAAATTTCACCACGAAGACGTTCTGCATATTTTATATTTGCAGCTGTAGCCTCAATTTTAATAGGTTCAAAGCAACGAACTCCACGATAATAAAAACTGATTCTTAGGGTTGTTTTCCCTGATGGCCATTTTCTGACAACTACCCCATTTGCAGTTTTTGGAGCGTCGCTTGATCCCCGTTTTCCACCCATTTTTCAACCTCTACCAAGTTAATCCATAAATTACCATCTGGTCCCAATTTGCAATGTAAGCCATCTAGCCACATTCCTCGCTTACGTTTGCAATGCACTGCGTTTGTAGTATCTCCAGTATCTTGGCAATATTTTTTTAGCTTTACCCATTTCACGATATATCACTCCATTGATGCACTAATTTGCCGAAAACCTTTAGGAAGAGGTAAGTATTTTTTAAATTGTTTTTCTTGAGTGTGTATTTCAAGAATCATTTGATATAGCCGTACTAATTGCAGCTCGGAAGAAAAATTAAGTGGTACGAAGTTATCGCAATAGATTGCACGAATATTTTTAATTGGGGAATTAGAAAGGTCTGCAATATTTTTTAAGGTGTAGTTAGTTGACTCCAAAAGATATTGAATAATTCCTTTATAAATTTGTACCTTGGAATTGTTATCCATGAATAATACTCCTTTGACTATCTTATCCAGTAGCTAACTTATTCATTAAATGTCAAATTATCTCGCAATTTTATTTGGTGAACTAATCAGCAACATGATATATTGGCGATAATTATTCTATTTAAGATTATTTTAGCAGATTAATTGAATTAATTTATTCAATTAATGGTAATTTACATATCATAGTATGTCTTTGTCAATCTATTTTTGAATAGATTTATTCATTTTATTGGATTATTATTAATGGCTGATATGACGCTAAGCGAGAATTTGCAACAACTCATGAGAATACATGGGAATATTTCTGTTAGTGAGTTAGCTCGGTTAACTGGCATACCTCAACCAACTATTCATCACATTCTAACTGGTTCTACTAAAAATCCACGGAAAAAGGCATTAGAAGAGCTATCTCGTTATTTTTCTGTTTCCATCGATGAATTAACTGGTCAAGAACCTTTGCCTGCTGTGATTCCGGATGCTGTTAAAGAGAACCTGCAGATCAGTACTATACCTGTTATCCAATGGGAGTCATTGAAAGAATGGCCTTCAGGAACAACCAAAACTCAAGACACACAAGAAATATTAATTGATAAGAAAATTGACAAAAACTCTTTCGCGTTAATTATGCCTGACACATCAATGGAGCCTCTTTTTCAACAAAATAGTCTTTTAATCTTTGATTCTGGCAAAACTCCTAAGGATAGGGACTTCGTAATCGCGCATTTATCAAAAGAGGGAATAATCGCTTTTAATAGATTATTTATCGAAAATAATACCTTTTATCTGCGACAAGGCTTAGAAGATGGAAGCCTCAAACTAACAAAATTAGACAAACCTCATGATCGAATTCTAGGGACACTTATTGAGGCACGGATTCAATATTAAGTTTGTAGTCATTAGGAATTTCCTCATGTAATCCAAATATAAATGGATTAAAGTTTGTATGAATATCGTAATGGTCTACTTGTTCCACCTTCTTTAGATATTTAACGACTAACCAAGCAGGAAAAACCATTAGGACTGCACAACTCATTTTCCATAAATAACCACAAACCATCATCCACCCAAGATGATGTTCTGTTAGCTTGCCAAAATAATTAAGCATATCAACAACTACTGTAAGTAAGGCTTGTCCTAAAGCTGTTGATAGCAGGCTTCTCATTATAAAAAACTTACCCTTTAGAAAAATCTTCCATTTTGATAAAAGATAAACATTAGTCAGCTCACCAATAAGCAGGCCAACAAGCCCCGAACCTATGTAAACCCTCCTTTTTTAGTGCCAAGCTAAACTAGAGGTTTCCGGGTTTCTGTTTAATCGGTATTGAACAGGCGTCATGCTGTTTAAAGCTTGATGCGGTCGTTCCTCGTTATATTCTTTGATCCATGCTTCTGTGATCTCTCTCACCTCCGTTAAGTTTCTAAATGCATACATATTTTCTGCCACTCCTAGCTCTCTCGCTACTTGTCTTAATGGCTTATTACTTTGCTCTAGAAATTCAATTGCTTTAACTTTGAACTCTTTTGTGTAGATACTTCTGACCATTGCTACTCCTTGTTGATGAGATTATATCTCTTAAACAAGGTGTACGGCTAATCGAGGAGGGATCAATACCCAGAGAACTCTAATTTTGACTGGAACAATTATAAGGGGGGATTACACCTACATACCTTAGCGTAGGATCAAAAACAATTTCATATGCTGACGCTTGTGTGAAAAACTCGGGTGCGGGTAGATGAGATACAGTAATCACAACTAAAGAAAATAAAAATTCAGCTAAAACGCCAATCCAAATAAATAATCTGGGGTATGCATATCCATATACCTCACCAACAATATCACAAATACTGAAAGTAAGAGGAAATACAAAAATACCTCCAGGCTCGAGCATTGTTCCAATCTGCGTTATTCTGCTTGCTAAACACACCGTGGATAGCAAAAAAGTTAAATAAAGACCAAGCAACAAGTAAGGGTATTTATATTGCTTCTTGCGAGTTAATGCGTCAAAAATTTCCTTCTTCAAAACATCTCCTTGCTACTGCTATTTATCTTTATTAACTAATTGATATTCTTTCACGGTTTCTCTAACACCAGCCATATAACCAATTTTATTAGCATCTTCAGGTTTAAACTTTGCTATTAATTCTTTGTCTTTTGAAAGTTCGGAAGGAGATTTTTTTATAGTAGTTGCTTTAGATTTTGATCTTATTTCAAGCAAATACTCATCTACTTCAGGAGTCATATGTTGCACCACGATAGAGTAATCAGGTTTTAATCGCTCTACAGTAGCTATATAAGTTAAAGTACGGACGGTTTTCGTATCCAGATTCTCAATTAACTCGTTGTCCATGATAATATCGCTGATATTTTTTTCTTTTGTATGTCTCTCAGACAATTTAATTACTGCTTTTGTGAAGCCTGTTTTTTTACACTCAAAAATATCAACAATCTCATATTGAGGCTTTTTTGCTGTTTCAGCTAAAAATTCCTTTAGCATCCCAGCAAACCACTCATACCAACCGATTTTTTGTTTCATAATCCATTACTCAAATCATTCCAATCGCACCAATACTCTCTTTACCATACTCTGGCAATAATAAATCATCAGGAAATTGTCCTTTTCTATTTATATACTCGGAGTGTTCTACTGAGAAACCAGCTTTTGTCAAACTCCGATCTAATACTTCCTTTGTGATCCAATGCACAAATTTAGGTAACGAGCTACCCCGTCCACTACTTTCATACTTCGCTGGTTCAGTTATTTCACCAGGCCATTCTTCATTATTCTCGACTCGTCTATTGAATTCAGGAATAAATCGCTGCCAGTTTTTCAAAAACGGTGTTTCGCAAACGATGTATATTTTTCCATTTGGAGTCAGCAGCTTTGATAATAAAGCCAATGATTCCTCTATTTTCGCACCTGAGAAAAAATGTAAAACACGACAAATCAAAATGGCATCAAACTGTTTTTCAGGAAGGCCAATGAGCTCATTAGGCAACTCACCGGGGACAAGAATTAGCTTACTACTATCTCCGGTCAAGGATTCACTGGTATCATCTGTTATTTCCAAGAATCGTTGACGAACAACAGCTAAATTTTCAGGCTCAACGTCATTACAAAAGACTGTTGCTCCTTTTGCAATTGCTTCCAATGTTGCTGCACCAAAGGCAGCACCTATTTCCAGTACCTTACCCCCTTGCTTAACTGACAAAGCTGCATGTTCAATGAACTTCTGAGAAACAGGATCGCAAGGGGTTGTTGTAAAACCTCCAAAAGGATTATGTGTTTTTGTAAATATTCCTGTGCTTTCTCTGGATGAGGGCGCTTCTACATTCGTAATACTTTTTGGATTAGTAACGATATTATTATCGTGATCTATACTAAGCCCCTCAGTTTTGGAAATATTCCATGGAAGCTCAAGAGGAGGCTCTACTTCTTCGGTTAATTCACCAAATAGTTTTACTGTTTGATCAATCTGTGTTTTGAATGATAGAAGGAAAGTAATTGTGGGTGTGCCAAAGTGATGAGTCCATCGATTAGCTCTAATAATCTGAAACTCATGTTTAAGAGATTCTGTGCTCAGATGACGGTAAAAGCCTTCAAATAAAATGGTTGCTTGGGTCATGCATAGAGATTGATTAACATCGTGGCTTTCAATGAGTTTATCTAACTCTGCTAATAAAATAAGACTATTTTTTAAAACGCCATTAAGTTTGTTATAATTTTCAACAGTTTCTCTAATCGCTTTGCAAAAATCTAAAAATTCCATTTAAATCAATCCTACATCCTAAAGACCTATGCAATATATAATTAAGACTAATTAATTTCAATAATTTTATTCAAATGCAAATAAAACAGAAAAGATCTAACTTACTTAGAGGCTTTTTTCAAAATTCTATCAATTTTTATTGATTTGTTTATTCTTTTAATTTTTCTTCTACTCTCTGCTATTTGATTTAGTTGATCTATTATCTCTAATGCTTCACTTTTTGACTTACAATCATGGAGATAATTTAAATAAAATGCAAAAACCTTATAAAATAAGGTTCGTAGAGTTAAACAGTAATATTTAGATTGATTATTCTGAATTGCTTCATGAACATATTGGTTTCTTGTAACGCGTAAAGCATTAATTACATCGAGCTCATGAGACTTTTTACCAAAAATGCATTTAATGCGTTTTGAAATATTTTCATAGTTTCCTTTTTTTTCATTAAGAAGAACATCTAATCCATTCCATAACAACATAATAGATATGTTATGATCAAACTCATCTAATGCTTTAACATACATAATTAAACTTTTTTTAAGGTCGTCAGAGTACTTGCATTTATGAATTTTCGAGATAATTTTGACAAGTTTTTTCTTATTTAAATCGTCAATGTCGGATACTCTATTTTGATAATATTGTGGTTCATACCAAATATTTTCCCCTAAAGCCTCGCCTTCTGCATTATGAAGTGTATGAGCATAACCGAGCATAACTTTATTTAGGGGATTTTTTTGATTATCGAATTTAATATGAAATTCATGAGTATAAAGTAGACAAAGTAATGCTCTAAATACTTCGAAATTATTTAGATGGATATCAATATCGCTTGAATTGGTTTTTGTTGTTATAACACATTTTACATATTCATGATTTTCAACAATAGCATGCGTTTTTAGAAGAGCTTTTCTATGATGAGCAAACTTTGGTGGAAAGTTTTTATATAGCTTAACTTCACTTTCAAAAACCTTTAACTTATAAAATTTTGAAGGCTTTTTTATGGAAATTGTCGTTAATGCATGCCTAATTTCTTCATTCTGTTCTATCTTTTCAACAAGCTCATTCAAAATGGATAAAAAATTTTCCGGAGATACATCTTTTTGAAGTGTAACCATCCCATTTTTAGTGGCAGCCTAAATTAGAGTCTTTCGCCTGTTTTTTAGCCAAATATTCCCATGGCGTTAAATCACCCAGTGAATCGTGTTGACAGCAAGTATTGCGTCAAGCTGGAAAATATCATGGTAAAGCTCGGATAAAGCGCTTATGCAGCGAGAAGGGCTTAAACCTAAAGCTGCACGGCGATTTAAAGTAACTACAGATAGCTGTCATTCAAAACCTGTAGCTGAAAATCTGCTGAAAAGGCAATTTAATCCTAAGGCCCCAAACGTCGCTTGGGCTTCTGATATTACCTACATTCAGACGAATGAGGGCTGGCTCTATTTAGCCACGGTTATTGATTTATTTAATCGAAAAATCGTGGGAGGGAGTGTGGAAATGATAAAAATCGGGATTTTTTGTCGGTTGTTTTTTGAAGGACAAAAGAAAATGAAACCGGATCTTTTAGACCTCTACAGCGATTATCTAATCAGTCAAAATCACTATGCGACAGCCACAGGTTTAGCGGCGATGTTTGATGGTGAGATTAGCCACGATCAAGTGAGTAGATATCTAAGGTCAGGTGATCATGGGTCAAAAGAGCTATGGTGTTATATTAAGCCAGACGTCCGACGCCATGAGCAGTTGTCAGGTGGCGTTTTATTGCTAGATGACACGATATCAGAAAAAACTTATACCGATGAAAATACTATCAATTGTTGGCATTTTTCACATGGTAAGGGGCGACACGTGAAAGGGATTAACCTGCTTTCGTGCGTTGTACGTTATGACGACATTGCACTACCAATAGGTTATGAAATTGTTGAAAAAGATATTCTTTTTTCTGATATCAAAACACGCCAAAGGAAGCGAAAAGCCACAATCAGCAAGAATGAAATGTTTCGGACACTGATTCAGCAAGCCGTTAACAATCATGTGCTTTTTGATTACATCTTATCGGACAATTGGTTTGGCTCCAAAGCAAACATGACCTTTATTCATCAGACTTTAGAAAAACTCTTTATTATCGGCATTAAATCAAACCGTTGTGTCGCATTAACACAACATGATGCTGATAGCGGCCAATATCAACAAGTGAATACACTCGAGTGGAATGATGGTGCGGTGAACACCGTTTATCTCAAGGATATTAGCTTTCCCGTCCAATGACTCAAAAAAGTCTTCACAAACGAAGACGGCTCGACCGGAACCCTTTATCTCGTCACGAATGATTTATCCATTGACGCTGACCGCATGTATGAAGTCTACCAAAAACGGTGGAAAATTGAAGATTATCATAAGTCTATTAAACAAAATGCAAGCTTATCCAAATCACCGACCAAAACTATTAGAACCCAATCCAATCATTTGTTTGCTTCAATTATCGCATACTGCAAACTTGAATTGTTGAAAGTAAAAACATCTATGAATCATTTTGCTATTAAGCAAAAACGTCTTGGGCTTCTGATATTACCTACATTCAGACGAATGAGGGCTGGCTCTATTTAGCCACGGTTATTGATTTATTTAATCGAAAAATCGTGGGATGGAGTATGGGAAGACGATTGGTTACGAGTCTAATTCAAGAGGCTTTAATGATGGCTATCCATCGCAATAAACCACCTAAGGGCGTTGTTCATCATTCTGATAGAGGATCTCAGTATTGTAGCAACGCATATCAATTGCTCCTTAGAAAGTATGGGTTTATTTGCTCCATGAGTGGCTCTGGAAACTGTTACGACAATGCTGTCATGGAAAGCTTTTATCATACTTTGAAAGTGGAGACCATTTATGGGATGACTTATAAAACCAGAAAGGAGGCTCAATTAGCTCTATTCGATTATATTGAGGTGTTTTACAATCGCAAACGCATCCATTCAACTTTAGGGTTTCAGACCCCTAGCAAATTTGGCATGGTTGCATAAAGTGGGTGTCCGGTTTTTCGAGGTAGGATCAACTCCTGTTATATCCATAATCCATACATCGGGGCGAAATATAACAGATATTTCCTATTTTACTAGGGTCTGTTGACAATTGGTTGTTAAGGCATTGAAAAGTAAGGGCAAACTCGCAATATTCAGGTTCTCACACAAGAACAAGATGAGTTTGCAATGGCTAGACCCAGGCTCAGTGATGAGCATTGGTCAAAGCTACGGACAATAATGCGCGAACAAGGGATTTAATGACAAGCCCCATTTACGAAAAACAGTAGAAGGAATACTGTATCGTATGCGTGTTGGATGTCCATGGCGAGATGTACCAAGACGCTTTGCACGCTGGAATAGCGTCTTTCAAAAATTTAAACGATGGTCATTAAAAGGCAAACTAATGCTGGTTTTCAAGGCATTGGTACAGGAGCCTGATCTAGAATGGGAATTCATTGATGGCAGCATCGTTAAGGCTCATCAACACATGCTGGCGCAGCTTCTGAAGAAAATCAGGCCATAGGGAAATCCAGAGGAGGTAATACAACAAAGACTCATATGGCAGGTGATGCGCATGGATTACCTCTTGATTTTGAGATTACCGGTGGCGAGGTTCATGACTGCAACGTTGCTCCTGAGTTTATCGAAAAATTACCCGTTGCAGATAAAGGCTATGATAGCGAAGAAGTACGCGATGCTATTCGCAAAAAATCATCTATTCCTGTCATTCCAAGAAAATCTAATTCTAAAATTGGCAATGATGGTATAAATTGGTGCCTGTATAAATACAGGCATTTAGTTGAGAACTTGTTCGCAAGAATAAAGCATTTTAGGGGGCTTGCTACAAGATTTGATAAGTTAAAACGAAATTATGTGTCTTGTTGTAGCTATGGTTTGCGCATTGTTGTGGTTACCTATGTGAAATGTCAACAGACCCTAGTTTTTATTATAAATTTTATCTACTTCTTCTGCAGCACGACGAAAAAGCTCAAATACTTTATTTTCATCTACGTTCGTTGCATGATTTACAGCTAATTTAGTCAGTTCTAATGCAGTCATTTGTGCGGCTTTTACAGTTTCAGTTGCATGGAACATAAAATCGTCGAGAACATTATCCACCATTTCACTATGTTCAAATTCATACTCCTCAAATAATTCCAGGTCCCGGGCTCTAACTGGTTGCTTAGTGGATTTTTTAGACATTATTTTTCCTTAATACAAAATTAACAGTATTCTAATGGTTATTTCACGATTTGTATTGAGTATATGAAGCTATAGCTGACAATCCATGAAGAATTGTGTCACATCTAGGTTCTGTCGACATTTATCTTAACCAAAGGGCGGTTGCAGCAATATAAATGAACGATAAAAAAGATTGAGCAAGTTTATCATATCGTGTTGCCACTCTTCTAAAATGTTTGAGTTTATTAAACATGCGTTCGATAAGGTTGCGTTCTTTATAAATATCTTTGTCATACTCCCTGAGCACCTTTCGATGAGATTTTGGCGGTATGTCTTAATGGCTTATTACTTTGCTCTAGAAATTCAATTGCTTTAACTTTGAACTCTTTTGTGTAGATACTTCTGACCATTGCTACTCCTTGTTGATGAGATTATATCTCTTAAACAAGGTGTACGGCTAATCGAGGAGGGATCAACCAATACATATGTACGTGATTGTGAGGCTATTGTTCATGATATAAACAATATACTTAAAGGATCACTCTCTCCTGTATTTGACATAAAACATTCACCTCTACCAGATAATAAAGCTCATGCGGATGTTTTATTTTCGAATAAACACAGCTTAAATAGAGCTGAAAAAAAACTATATAAACATCAGCTAATGCAAGCTTTTGGCGTGTAGCACTTATATGAAAAAAACTAATTTACTACCGATTTAGAAAATATATTAATGATTTCGGCAAGTTTATCCTCCTCAGCATAAAAATAGCAGTAGGAACAGAGAGCACTGACCTTGTTTAATTAATTGGCGTATCTATATCATAAAAAGTTTGGGCATTTTTTGCTCTATAATTATCTATAGGGAGATTATCAAGGACGGTATAATGAAAAATTACAGGGTACTCCAATACAAGAACTTCGCGAACTGCGACTATGTTCAAAACGCTCCCTGCTATCGGACAATAATTTCATTGGCATTTCTTAACTATTCTTTTTATGCTGGCTCGGACTCTCAAATTGAAGATGAAATTACTCTCTTTAAAGACGCTGTAACAGGTAATACACCACAACCTTATACGCTAGGTTATCCAGTTGGTGATGAAGAGCAATTATGCATGGAAGTTTATCCCGTTGATATGGGAGAAGAAGAGCTAGGTTATTTGTATGTAGATCACACTAATTCTTGCTATCCTCTAGTTCTCTATCCACGTGAGCATAAAGTAAAAAACTCTCCACGCTCATACGCATTTGTACATGCTGTTAATGAACTTGAATCAAAAAAAGAATTATTGATTAAGCTGTTCAAAAAATATCAATACATTCCTCATGATAAAGATATAGGCGATGAAAAAGTATTTATGGAGTTTCACAAAGAACTACATAAATTCGTTCACGAAGATCAATAGCAAATTTTAAGTTTATTAAATAGGAATAAAAGAATGTCATATAAGGCATTTGAAAAAATTATAAAAGAAATTAAAACCGTACAAGAATCAGAAGCATTAATTGCAACGGTAATTCTAACTTTTGTTAGCATAGATACTATGGCTTATCTTTCTATGCCTTCTAATAAAACAAAAAATAGCAGCCAGGATTTTATTAACTGGGTAAAGAAATACATGCAAACAGATGAGGATCAATCATATCAATATGATCCACATGAAATGTGGGCAGCACGTTGTGGCAAGCTACACTCCTACTCCTCCTACTCAAGTATTGCAGCAAAAAATGGCTATAAACTATATGGTTATCACGATGGCTCGGAGCATATATATAATCCTCAACAATCAACAGGATTAGTTTTAATAAGTATTCCAAGGTTAGTAAATGATTTCATCAAGGCTGTTTAAGCTTTTCTTCAAGATGCATTAAATAATAAGAACCTTAAACAATTACTAGATAGCAGAATTACAAAAATAAATCAGCAATATGACGTTTCACAAAACGACGAAAAGAACGTTTAGGGGAACGTTTATGTGGAAACAAATCTCTTATTTTCTCAAAATAATCATAACTCATTGATTTTATTGGTGCCGTTGAGAGGAGTCGAACCTCCGACCTATTGATTACGAATCAATTGCTCTACCAACTGAGCTACAACGGCACGGCGGGTATTATACTTGAGTTTGCTGATGATGCAACACTACTCCCAAAGTCCAATCGACATTTTGCGAATTGGCTAGGTAACGTACCGGCTCGCTGGGGGATAACCCATAGCCGTGTACCATTAAAGCATAATAATAGGATGGGAATAAACAATAGCCATAAATATATTCATTATTCGGGTATTGAGTTTGTAGTGCATCCCATTGTTGATGGCAAATTATGTTGTCTGCCTGCTGCAACAAACTTTGATTCGTGAGTTGATTTCCTTGGAATTGAAACGGTTTATCTTGCGCCAATGCAGCCAAGCCGCCTATTACATACCAGGTATTTCCCGGGTTTGCAGCAACTGCAGGTTTTACGATGCGGCTGACACTATGAACTGTGTTAATTAATCTTGAAACATCTCGCTTACAAGTCGGCGCATCGCCCTGCGCTGGGGTTCCATTTGGTAATAGATAATCATTGGCAAAACAATTGCTGGCATCTAAAAACTGATGAGAAAGAACTGTTTGCCCAAGCCCTAGGAAGCTATGCACGAAAAGTTTCATATGACGGCCGTAGACATCAATTTCGATTATATCGCTTGGATCAATAACTGAGTCATTTTGCACCGGGAAAACTACCTGCACCGATGCTCCACCCATGTCCATCACGCTGGCCGCTTCTTGACTAGGATTGGAAAGTGCGCCTAACTGATAGTTAACCGCCAGCCAACCATATAAACCTTCTGCTTTGCCTGTAATGGTTTTTGACTCAACCAGCTGCCATTGCGGTTGCGCAGCAAACCATTGCTGTAACGTTTGATAATATTGCTGTTGCTTTGGCTGTGGTAATAACCGCATGCCTGCAGTAGCGTAAAAATAAACAGGTAAATTTTGTTCAGGGGCAGGAGCAAATAAAGAGGAAAGGTAGGTATTAATCGTTTCAGGATCTGGATTTAAGGTGGCAAAACCAGGTTTGATTTTGTTCGACCAAATGTCTTTTATATTAACCGGATCATTCTTTTCATTGACGTCAAATGCGTAAATATGCAATCGCGTGCCCGTGCTGCCTGCATCCACAACTGCAATACAACGGTGCTGCTGGCATTGTTGGCCTGCTAAATCATCAGCGGTAACCTTGCTTATGAACGTAAAAAAAACGATCATCAAAAGAATCATACGGGGCATAATGCTACTTCTTGCGTCGTTAAATTGGCACATATGATACATTGTGTTTATATTTGTGTCAATTGGGCGCACTTTTTGGGAACCTATTATGACAGCACTTTTTTGGTTTAGACAAGATTTACGCTGCGATGACAATGCGGCATTGGCTGCAGCTTGTAATCGTCATAATTTGCTCATTCCTCTTTATATTGATTCAGATAATCCGCAACGTTTATGCGGGGCAGCGCAAAAATGGTGGCTACATCATTCATTGCTTGCCTTGAATAATTATCTTTGCACCCAAAATACCCGTTTATGTTTAAAACAAGGCAATCCACTGGATGTCTTGATGCAACTCATCAAGCAACATCAAGTTACCCACATCTATTGGAATGAATGCATAGAGCCTGAACTGAGAAAAGAAGAACAACAAATCAAATCAATATTGCAGCAAAATGGCATCCAAATCGAAACTTACCCACCTAATTTATTTTTCACTCCAGCAAAAATTCATACTCAACAGCAAACTATTTTTAAGCGGTTTACCCCTTTTTGGCGCTATTGCTTACAGCATCTAGCGCCCCCTCCACCAGCAGTTATTAAAAAATGGCCGGCTTGCCCTGCATTTTCTTCAGAACAATTGGATGATTGGCACCTTCTTCCCGCAAAGCCAGATTGGGCAAGTAATTTTAAGGATTATTGGCAACCTGGCGAACAAGGCGCACAGGAAAAATTGCAACAATTTATCGAAGATGAGCTGGCCGCTTATGATAAAAATCGGGATTTACCAGCCCGTCAAGCCACGTCCCGCCTTTCGCCACATCTGCATTTTGGCGAAATTAGTCCCTGGAGAATATGGCAAGAATTGGAAAAAATAAAATTTGATTCCGCCTACAGCCACAGTGCCATTGAGAAGTTTCTGGCAGAATTGGGTTGGCGGGAATTCTCATATTATACGCTTTATCATTATCCTGCCTTGCCCCATAGCAATATCCAGAAAACATTTGATGAATTTAAGTGGAAAACAAACAAGGTTTACCTGCAAGCGTGGCACAAAGGCCAAACAGGCTTTCCAATCGTTGATGCTGGGATGCGGGAATTATGGCAGACAGGCTATATGCACAATCGAGTTCGTATGATTACGGCATCGTTTTTAACAAAAAATTTGTTGATTGACTGGCGCACAGGTGCCGCCTGGTTCGAAGATACCTTGCTCGATGCAGATTTAGCTGCCAATTCATTCAACTGGCAATGGGTGGCAGGATCAGGAATGGATGCCGCTCCCTACTTCAGAATTTTTAACCCCGTTTTACAAGGAGAAAAATTTGATTCCAGCGGGGAATATGTAAAAAAATGGGTACCTGAATTAACTTCATTGCCTGTAAAATGGCTACATAAACCTTGGCAAATGCATGCTCAGCCAGGCTTTATCTTAGGCAAAAACTACCCTTTTCCTATCATAGATTTAACTCAAACAAGAATACGCGCATTGGCAGCTTACCGAGAATTAAAGAAATAATTAATAGTTTGGCAGTTAAGTGCTATATTTCTTTCTTTGAACTCTTTGGAACTTATTCCATGCGGCGATACACCTTAATTTCAATTGGACTCCCAAGGAATGTTAAAAGCCCAGTAAAAAATGAGTATGTTGCCGACAGTATTAAAAAAGAAGAATTCTTCCAGCATGAAGCCATTGATTTTTCGACAAGGAATGCGGTCCTAGAGGCACAAAGCAATTGGTATGCCGGACCAAGAAATTTAATGGTTGTTTTAGAGTATGAAACTTCAGCAGATAATGAAGCAACGATTTTTAGTTTTTCTCCCAACATTTATGCCAGCGATCTTGGCATTTCAACCTATTATTTTAACGAACCTCTTATTTTGCAGGTGCAGGAAGGCCGACACAGAGGTCTTACGCAAGTACATCACACAGAAACCTTAAATCCTAACCAGAGCACGCATACAACAAGTGTGCATGAGAGTGTACGTGCCTCGCTAGAAAACTTAAAAGCACACTATACGGAAATAGACATTGCTAAAAATATTTGTGCCATTAAGAAATTTGCAAAAGAAATCACTTCGCATAATTTCCCGGAAATTCCCGCCTTAAAATTACAGGCAGCCCAGCATTTTATTCAAAATATGGAAGCTATTTTCCATGAGAAAGAAATGATTACTCAATTAACAATTGACTGCATTCTTGCCTTAGTTTGGGAAGGTATGCATGTAAATCCAAGCAGAATTACGGTGGCTAAGGAAGCATTTATCAAAAATCTCTATGAAAGCCAGCGCGGCTATAATCTGGATAAAAAAAATAGAGACGATGGCGGCAAAGATAAGCCCATTTGCATCAGCGGTATTATCAATAAATTAGTCGATACTTTAAACGGCTTGCATCCATTGGTAAATATCATCTATGTTACCCAGGAAACGGCTTCTTTAAAGCTTATGTCCTTAGTGCGGGAACATACATTAAATTTCATCAAACTTGCCCCTAATCCAGCCAAGTTATTTGAAGAAATAAAAAAATTGCAAGTTTCTACCGGTATGACCGTACAATGGGGCATTCCTCCCTCTATTTTAAAAGCCATTGCAGGCGCTGTAATGGAAGAATTTTATAAAGAATTCGAACAGATACTTCCCAAACAACTGTGCGAAGAAATTTTTGCACAGTTTGATTATATTTCTCTGGATAAAAAGACATTTAATCGACTTGCTGAAGCGCCTAATACCCAACACGAAGTAGTTCATGGCAAGCGCACATCGATTGAAGAAGCTTGTACTCAAATGCTAATGCTGGTAGAACAAAAACTGCATGCATTATTTAAAGCATCGGCTGTAAGCCAATCCATATTGGGTGATATTGAATCCACGCGAATTCTCAATACTCTTTACAAAGAATTATTAAACGCAGCCAAGCTATATTTCTTTCAGGATATTACTTTTGCAGCCTTTAAACAATTAAGCGGGAACGCTATCCAGGATGCTCGAGTTTTACTGCAAACAAACTCTGCATGGGAGGATTTTTTCACTACGCTTCCATCCATCATGGAAGAAGTAAAAAATTGCTCCATAAAGCCCGTTGCTCCTAAAAATCCTGGAAGCATTTTCAATTTTTTTAACGAAAAATCTTTTCACCAAGCCACTGAAATTGAGCGCGAAAAGGATTCCCATTCACCCAGGGAAATGCCTTCTTTCGGATAAAAGGCAAACCTGCAATAAATTTATAAATAAGCTGCAGTTTTAGAATAACAAACAGGGTCTTGCACGGAATTTCTTCCTAAATGGATACTGACCATTCCACAATCAACTGTATTGAATAACTTTATTCCCAATTTCTGATAATTTTCTAATGCTTGCGCGTGCGGGAAGTGGTAACGATTATCGAAACCATAGGATGCCACCGCAAATTCAGGATTTATTTGTTTTAAAAAGGCCATGGATGAAGATGTTTTACTCGCATGATGAGGCACTAATAAAACGCTTGAACGCAACTGATTGCCATAGGTTTGCGTTAAATAATGCTCAGCTTGCCGCTCAATATCTCCTGGTAAAAGGATTTGCCCGCCAGATGTACTGACTTGCAAAACACAGCAATGATTGTTTTTACCTCTTATTTCCTTTTTGATTGGAAAAAACCGGAATGACACATCATCGTATGTCCAGCCAGGATAATTTTCACAAGGTAAACCGCGTTTGTAAAAAAGAGGATTATCAACGATTAACTCCCCTACTGTATATTGCTCCTCAAGAGAAATCAAACCACCGCGATGATCTAAATCAGGATGACTAACAATAATTTTATCAATGCGGTTTATCCCCAAGGTTCTTAAATAAGGAATGATGGCAAGCTTACCCATGTCGCTGCCTTGGTAAAATTTAACTCCAGTATCGTAAAGCACCATATGCTTGGCGGTTTGTATCACGACTGCTAAGCCTTGTCCTACATCTAAAATATCGATACGTGCTTCTGCTGGCATTATTTTCTCCTTTTGCGGGAAAAAACTTGCAAAAGCTAACATTAAAATTGCCGGCAGAAAACGACGTAAAGGGGTAATGACGCTAAAACCCATAATTCCCATCAAGATCATGGGACTTAATACATTTGGGAAGGTAAAATTTAAATTTAAAGCAGCAAATGAATCTACAATGTTTAAATAATGCAATAAAATGGTGATCGTTGCATGCAAACCCCAAACTAGCCAGGCAGGGACGAAAGCTTGGGCTGTTAAAACAAACAAAGATAACGGCACAATCACAAACCCTACCCAGGGAATAGCCAATAAGTTTGCGACAAGCCCATTCACTGCGCCATAAGAAAACCAGTACAACGTCATAGGCATAAGCCCAAGAAGGCAAGCGACTTGCAGAATCAATGTTTTTTTTATGCCGGTACAAGAAAAACGCTGATTTGCAAATAACAGGATGGCTACGGCTATAAATGACAAGTAAAAACCCGACATCAATAGAGAATGCGGTTCAAAAAGCAGCACGCCGCATAAAGAATATCGCCAAGCTTGCCATGCGCTAAATCGTTGATTACAAAAATTGCGCAGCAACATAAAAAAACAAACAATTACCGCCCTTTGTGCAGGTACAGCAAAACCAGCCAGCAAGGAATAAATAAAAGCGGCGGTGAAAGCGATAATACTGGCTGTTTTTTGCGCCGGGTAAAGCAAACATAACCGGCTGTAGCAACCCCAAAGCCGCCTGGTCAAGAGATAAACCAAACCAGCAACCAACCCAATATGAGCGCCTGAAATCACCATGAGGTGGACCGTCCCTGTACGCCGGAATAAATCCCATTCTTCTTTATCGATATGGTTGGTTATCCCTAATGTTAATGCCTGCAATATGCCAAGAGGTTTCTCATCTGGAATAAGTTTTGCCAAACGCTCGGCTAACTGCTCTCGCCATACCAATAAAAAATAAGGATTAGGACGCTCCAACAAGGTAAATGAATTGCGTTTGGTATAGCCACTCCAATGGATGTGGCGGGCGTTCAGCCAAGAAACATAATCAAAACCGCCAGGATTTTGTATGTTGCGTGGTTTTTTGAGCTTGGCTGTAAGCTGCCAAAATTGTCCTGCCTTCAGCAGTGGACAATGATCATAGCAAGACAATAAAACAAGGCTTTTTATGGGCTTGCCATTTAAATTACGGACATCAAATTGGAACTGGGTTTTCTGATGGGTTCTGGCAGGAATGGAGGCGACATAACCTTGCAGTACCGCTTTATTAATAACTGATTCGTCAGGCACCCCGCCTGCATGCACCCACCACTGATGGAAGATGCCCCAGCACACGCCAATAGTAAAGCATCCAAAGAAAAGAAGGCATGGACGAAAAAAAATCACTATGGCTAAAAAAATAATAGGATAGCTGTAAGACAAGTAAACCATTGCTATCCCTGCGTAGAAACAAAGAATTTCCATATATTTTTTGGACTTGCGATCGACCAATCCACTCTATCGCAACTTTTATAATTCAGCAAATTTATCGCTTAATTATTGACTTAGCATACTGTTTTCTCCAGGGGGAAAGAAAGCTGCTGGCATTCTAAAAGTTTCATGGTCCTTGAAATAAGCTGCCAAAAAGCATTGGGATTATCTCGGGGTGTACTTTAAGACATTGGACAAAAAACTTATTAAATAAAAACTATCTTGGGACTTTAAAATACATTTATTGCATCATTATGAGAGGTTTTCAAGATAAAGATTGAGAAGCTATCAGTCTCTGTTCAAAACGAAAAATAGGACGATGGCACACCCATATTCACTATACAATTGACACGAAAACAGTCCGAAAAAGCGGCGGAGCAAACTTTATAATATGACGGAGCTCTTTTTAGGATTAATTTTTTACATTTTTAGCAAACAAGCCGATTACATTAATTTAAAATCAAATGCCTATTCATTTTTCTCACACCCTTTTTATCGTAGAAAGCCATTTTTCCCAAGCAGAAAAGTCATATTCATCATATTTTTTTCCACTTATTTTCTTTAAAAGTAAATAAGCCCACCCACGGTTATTGGGTTGTTTTAAACGCAAAAGTGCTAATAAACTTTTTTGTCCCTTACGAATGATGAGCCATTTGGATTTTTTGTCTAAAGGCGCTGTGGTTAGTAAAAATAAAGCTTTATTCCTATCGGTTCCGTAGGGAGAATTTAATAAACTTACAAATGGCTCCACGTTAATTTGAGCGATCGGTGCTTTCTCAATCGTTTCGCCCATTACCCTTATCACATTATTTCTGACAAGCTGACTTTTATCGTGAACATGCTTGGACAATACGAAGATAATTTCTTTTGGATTTTGAAAGTGCCCTACTAATAAAGCCGCCGATGCCCGACGCTCAGGATCAGGATCATTACTTAATGCATTTAATATTTTTGTTTTTTCTTTAATAACACCTGCATTAAATATATTTAAATAGGGCTTTAACTTAGGGTGATTGAAGCCGAAAATACAATGATAGACAGGGCAGATATTATCTTTTTCCGTTAATTGTCCAGTGTCGCTTAACCTCCAGCCCAAGGCTTCATATTTCTGCATTTTTCCAATTAAGTCAGGTTGTATTAAGTGGCTTGCGCCTTGCTCATCTTTGTTAACAAAGGCAAGCCTTTCAGGCTTCGTCCTTTCGATTACTTCGATAGTAGTGTATAAATTCTTCTCACCAGGGTATACAGTCGTGTGCACATCAGCATAGAGAAACATACCCTTTTTTTTGATTCTCTCCATCAATCTAGCTTTTTTTGCCCGAGTTTCTTCTACTTTCTGGATATCCTCATGGCCAGTCAAATTAAAATATTCACGCTGCTTGGCTAATTCAGATTCTATCTCTATGACTTGTGCTGTGTATTCGCGCAAGATTTGCTCTGCGTGCAATTTATTAGCACCATAAATATCCACTACTATCTGAGCTGAACAAGTAAAACTACTAAAACAAGAAGTAAGCAACCATAGAGCTATTTTGTTCACACCACTTCCTCTTGTTTTGTAATTCCATATCGAAGATTTTGTAGGCACTTCACGTCTTAGGCTTCTATGCCCCCATGTTTGTTTCCCGGCAGAAAGTTAATATTTGAGAATATTTACACTTAAAAAGGAGAGAAAAATTTTGAGGATTGTTTTTCTTGCGTCTCTTTTTCTACAATCTTGGGAGCCAGTTCAATCACTGAATCAAAGATTTTTTGTGCTTCATGAAATGTCTGCAGCGTTTCACCAAGTCCATCTTTTAATGGTTTTTGCTGTAAAATACATGCCATGGATTTACTGTAAGCTTTATTAACACTCTGTTGAATAGCTTCGTCTTTTTTTAATAACTCATCAAACATTGCACAAACAGTTGTAGCAGCAGGTAACATTTCTTTAAGCCCTAGATTAAGCACATTTAGAATAACTTTCATGTGCTCAGGCTGATGGCAGCTATCTAATAACATGCCTCCGACACCTCCATCTAACGTCAGGCGCTTCTTCACCCAGTCCGGTGTTGATTGCGTATAATATGCATACGTTTTTGCCAATTCTTCCAATAGAGTGACTTGGGTTTTATGTAACATTTATTGCTCCGCGTTGATAAAGATAATTACGCTCAAAATGTTAACTTGTCAGCATAAAAACTGTCAAACTATCTATACAATATCCAGAATCAGACCATTACCTTACCGCAGAAATTGCTGAAAAATTTCTGGGTAATTTGGCAAGACAAGTACAGTTTGCTGGTATTTTAATTTTTGTGTATGGCAAATTTTACATTCTCATACCCTTATGGGAAAAAATTTGTCGCTCACTACAGCATTATCCTTTAATAAGCTTGAATATTTTCAGAGAAAAGAGCCGCTCAATCCAATTTTCTGGAAAAAATACACTGCTTCTCTTACGATAAATAAGATATCGAATGGTAAAGGGATCTTACCTATGATGATTGCAACTTTTAATCCGGGCGGTCATGAAACCCGTGTGGCCATCACGCCTGCTGCTGTGCGCCAATACATCAATCTTGGCTTTGAAGTTAACTTCGAAACCAATGCCGGTAAACTGGCAGGCTTTCATGATCAAGAATATCTTGATGCCGGTGCCGTCATCATCAAGGAACGAAAATTCCTGCTGGAAAATGCAGACCTTCTTCTTTGTGTCGAAGAGCCACTGGCCGATGAAATTAAATATTTGCCACCGGAATCCTTTCTCATCGCCCCTGTAGATAATCACCCGCGCAGTGCCCTGCTGGCATGGTGTTTAAAGCATAGGATCAGCGTTTTTTCCTTAAATAATATGCCGCGGCTAAGCCGTGCCCAAAGCATGGATAGCCTTTCCTCACAAGCTAATTTGGCCGGCTATTGCAGCATTTTGGAAGGTGCTACGTATTTTAACCGTGCCCTTCCCATGATGGTGACTGCCGCGGGTATGATTAATCCAGCTAAAATACTGGTTTTAGGTGCTGGTGTGGCGGGTTTACAAGCAATTGCCACTGCCAAGCGGCTTGGTGCCGTGGTGTATGCGTTTGATGTACGCGCAGCAGCCAAAGAGCAAGTTGAAAGCCTGGGGGCGGAATTCATTACCGCAGGCGATTGTGCGAATGCTGAAATGCAAACGGATTATGCAAATGAGGTGAGCGATGAATATCGCGCTCTGCAAAGTCAGGTAATTGACGAGCATGCAAGACAAGCCAATATCATCATTTGTTCAGCTCTTATTCCTGATAAAAAAGCGCCGCTGTTGCTAAAAAAGCAAACCATTGAAGCCATGAAACCAGGCTCTGTAATTGTTGATCTGGCAGCTTCGCGCGGAGGAAATTGTGAATTAACAGAGTGTGATCAAGTGATAAAACACGGTCAAATCACCATTATTGGTTATAGTAATCTGGCGCGAAAAATCCCCGCCACGGCCAGCGAATTATATGCCAACAACTTCATACATTTGATCCGTTTTCTTGCAGATCCTAACAAGAAACTCAACTTGAATGAAACAGATGAAATCATTCAAAAAGGCATGCTTTGTCACGACGGCCAACATCTACCCTTCCAATTTGCCAAGGAGCATTAAATGCCGCACATCGATACATTAAGCAACCCCTACCTTGCTATCCTTATTATTTTTGTACTAGCCAGTTTCGTAGGTTATTACGTAGTTTGGAAAGTCACTCCTGCTTTGCATACTCCTCTTATGTCGGTTACCAATGCTATTTCCGGCATTATTATTTTAGGTGCCTTGATTGCGGCAGGAAGCCAAGCCAGTTTTGGTGTCACCGTGCTCGGCGGACTGGCGGTTTTTATCGCAGCGATTAATATTTTTGGTGGATTTGTTGTTACGCAACGCATGCTTCGCATGTATAAAAAATAGGATGGATACTTCATGTTAAATTTGATTTCCATTTTTTATTTAATTGCCGCTGTTTGTTTTATTCTAGCCCTCAAAAACCTGGCGAGCCCTGCCACAGCAAAAAAAGGCAATTGGCTAGGAATAGTGGGCATGGTAATCGCGGTAGCTGCGACTCTCATGCTGCCTTCTCTTACGCAACATGGAATCTTGCTTAGCCTCATCGCTGCCGGAGGTATCATTGGAATCTTCATCGCCTTAAAAATAAATATGACAGCTATCCCGCAACTGGTTGCAGGCTTTCATTCGCTGGTAGGGCTAGCTGCGGTTTTAGTGGGCTTTTGCGCTTTTCTATCTCCCGATGCTTTCGGAATAGCAATTTATGGAAACCTTGCTAAAACCAGTTTATTGGAAATGGGGCTTGGCTTGCTGATTGGCGCCATAACTTTTTCAGGCTCAATCATTGCCTTTTTAAAACTGCAGGGGTTAGTGGCAGGAACACCGCGGCGCTTTCAGGGGCAAATATTTGTTAATGTATTATTAATGGTTGCAGTTGTTAGCTCCTTGGCTGGATTTATTGTCCATCCCTCCCTGTTCTTATTTCTGCAATTGGCCCTGCTTTCCCTGCTCATGGGTGTCTTAATCATCATTCCTATTGGCGGTGCTGATATGCCAGTCGTTATCTCCATGTTGAATTCTTACTCGGGCTGGGCTGCGGCAGGTATAGGATTTACGCTCAGCAATTATTTATTAGTCATCACCGGCGCTTTGGTGGGTGCAAGCGGAGCTATTTTAAGTTACATCATGTGTAAAGGCATGAACCGTTCTTTATTAAATGTCATTTTCGGCGCGATAAACTCCGAGGTGGCAAAGGAAGCAACAACTGCGAACCGGTTGCAACCGCCTATCCGTCAAGCTAATGGAGAAGATGCTGCATTTTTATTAAGCAATGCAAAAGACGTCATCATCGTGCCAGGATATGGGATGGCGGTAGCCCGCGCGCAGCATGCTGTAAAAGAATTAGTGGAAACCCTGCTGGCGCATTCAATCAAAGTGCGTTTTGCTATCCATCCTGTTGCTGGACGTATGCCAGGGCACATGAATGTTCTTCTTGCAGAAGCTAACATCCCCTACCACCATGTTTTTGAGCAAAGCGAAATTAATCATGATTTTATTAGCTGCGATGTAGCTTTGGTGGTCGGAGCGAATGACATCACCAACCCAGCCGCTAAAACAGATCCTGAGTCGCCAATTTATGGCATGCCTGTTTTAGACGTAGGGCATGCAAAAAATATTTTATTCCTCAAACGCAGCCTTTCTGCAGGTTATGCCGGAGTGGAAAACGACTTGTTTTATCGTGACAACACTTATATGGTTTTCGGGGACGCAAAAAATACACTGGAAGCGATTGTAAAGGCGATGCATGCGGCAAAGCTACGGGTTTTGCATTAATCTTGCAGCTTAACTCGCAAAAAAGAGCAGTTATTCAGTAGATAAGTAGAAAGCCGCACATTTAAAAATTCACTATAATGGCGTGTTGATGCATAAAATGCTTTTAAAATTGCCACATAAATAAATTCAGAGTATCTTAGGACGTATTTTTTCTCTTGTGGAGATTTTTATGTTACGAAAACTTGGCCTTGGCTTGCTTGGATTTACCCTTTTATTTACTACGAATGCCTTCGCAATGAGGACTATTCCCTTTTCTCAAACCGCTGCAATCGAATTTGAGTTAAAACCCAATGATCCCTTGGTTCTCGTTAACTTTTTTTTCTGGAGTATTAAAGCGACTTGCACAGTAAGTAGCGAAACCGAGGATAACCCGGTATTGGTTAAGGCATTACGTAAGTCCGGCACCATCAATGAAATGGAGTTGGTTGAAGGAGATACGCGCTCATTTAACTTTAAAAATAGAGAAAGTTTTACCGTATCTGCTGTTTCCGGGGCGAAAGTAGAATTTGTCAATCAAGGCGAGAAGCCTATCAAAGCGATTTGTACACCGGGTTAATGACTGCAGTATAACTTGGATGCAAGATGAATATTCCGGATAGCGCTGCTATCCGGGATGATTAGTGTTCACGCGTAGCCGAAAATTGAATTTTTGGATAGCGTTCCTGTGCCATGGATAAATTAACCCGGGTGGGCGCCAAATAAGTCAGCGTATCACTGCCATCGAGTGCCAAATTGTCATATGCCTTCGTACGCAACTCCGCCATTGCCTTGTCGTCATCAGAATACACCCAGCGAGCGCAGGAAATATTCACTGATTCATAGACGCAATCTACTTTATATTCGTATTTTAAACGATGCGCCACTACATCAAATTGCAAAACACCCACTGCGCCAAGAATCAATTGGTTGCTGTTTAGGGGCCTAAATACCTGTGTGGCACCCTCTTCTGATAATTCAATCAAACCTTTCAGCAATGCTTTGCTTTTTAATGGATCAATCAGGCGCACCAGGCGAAATAATTCCGGCGCAAAATTAGGGATCCCCGTAAATTTTAAAGATTCACCCTGCGTAAATGTATCACCAATGCGAATTGTACCGTGGTTATGTAATCCAATAATATCACCTGCTAAGGCCACCTCGGCATGAGCGCGGTCACCAGCCATAAAAGTTAATGCATTAGCAATTTGTACTTCTTTGCCGAGGCGAAGGTGATTTAATTTCATACCTTTTTTATATGCTCCAGAGCAAATGCGTAAAAATGCAATGCGATCGCGATGTTTCGGATCCATATTCGCCTGGATTTTAAATACAAAGCCTGAGAAAGCTGGCTCTTCAGGGCGAACCTCTCGCTCTTGGGAAGCACGCGGCATCGGACCCGGGGCAAATTGTGCAAAATCGTCCAGCAATTCCTTGATACCAAAATTATTGATGGCTGAGCCGAAGTAAACTGGCGTCAGTTTTCCCGCCAAATAATCGCCCAGGTTGAATTCATGGGAAGCGCCTTTTACCAATTCAATCTCATCGCGCAACTCTTGGGCCCCAGCCCCTAAAAGTTCATCGAGTTGCGGGTTATCCAAGCCTTTAATTTGCAAGGCATCTTGTTTCTGCGTATTTTTCCCTGGTTGATATAAATACACGGCATCCCGGTACAAATGATAGATACCCTTGAAACGCTTACCCATTCCCACAGGCCAGGTCACAGGCGCACATTGAATACCAAGAACCGTTTCAACTTCATCGAGCAACTCAATTGGTTCGCGCCCTTCACGGTCGAGTTTGTTGATGAACGTCATAATTGGCGTGTCGCGTAAACGGCAAACTTCCATTAATTTCACTGTTCTATCTTCAACGCCTTTGGCTACGTCGATAACCATGAGCGCCGAGTCAACCGCTGTCAACGTGCGGTAAGTATCTTCGGAAAAGTCTTCATGTCCCGGAGTATCCAACAAATTCATTACATGACCATTATGAATAAATTGCATCACCGAAGTTGTGATTGAAATACCACGTTCCTTTTCCATTTCCATCCAGTCGGATGTAGCATGGCGCGAAGCTTTCCGCCCTTTTACCGTCCCTGCCAATTGAATAGCTCCGCCAAAAAGCAGCAACTTTTCGGTCACAGTTGTTTTCCCTGCATCAGGGTGCGAAATAATGGCAAATGTACGTCGTTTATTAAAATCCTGGAATGACTCAGACATGAAAAACCTAATTATGAAATTTTAAGCCGTGAAAATTAAATAAAAGCATTACGAATAATGTGGATTCTAAACTAATTAAATAATTTTCTAATTATATCATATTGACCTATATTAAACATAATACAAGGATTTAGTTGGAGAAATAATATGATGAAGCGCGAGGGAGAAATGGGATGGAACCGGCTCCTGACTGTGGATACAGAAGCGGCAGCCGATTTTTACATGCAATTGTTTAATTGGGAACGACGCGTCGTTAAAGTAAACAACATCGATTATACAATTTTCGAACTTGATGGCAAAAAGGTTGCAGGCATGCTAAAAATTCTGCCACGCCAAATGAGTACTATCCCTCCAAATTGGCTGAGCTTTATTGTTACCGAGAGTCTCAATGTAACGCTTGAGAAAGCTAAAGCACTTGGGGCTGCCGTCGTAATTGAACCCGTGTATATTGACGAACTTGGCTTAGTAGCGGTCATTATCGATCCGAGCGGTGCCTATGTGGGTCTTATCGAACCCTAAAATCAGGGTTCAATAAAGAATAAATTATCCGTGCCTTCGAAATATTGCTGCACTTTTAACTCGGAAACATCTGAAAGTGTCGCAGGATTCCAGCGGGGCGACTTATCCTTGTCAACTAACAAGGCACGCACTCCCTCATAAAAATCATGATCTCTCATAAAATGATGCACTAATGCATAATCAACCTGCAAACACGCGGCCAAATCCAACCGTTTGGCTTGCCGGATTTGCGTTAAAGTAACCTTCAAACTAAGTGGTGCTTTTTGTTGCAATACATTCAATGTATCTACGTACCACTCATCTTCCTGCTTAGCAAGTGCCGTGAAAATGTGTTCTACCGTTTCATATTGGAATACGCTGTTTACGAAAGATTCCAATGGCTTAATGGATACGTCAGGCTTGGAAACTGCATATTTCTGCAAACATGAATTTACCTTGCAGGATGCATCATAAGATAAATCAGCAGCTATCAGTTCATCTAGGATATTGCCAATTTGTGCAGAAGAAACACTATATCTAATCAAGCCCAAAGCATAGGCATCAAGAGCCTGCAAGCGGTTACCAGTAAGACCCAAATAAATACCCAGCTGCCCAGGGCAGCGTGCCAGCAAATAGCTGGCACCTACGTCTGGGAAAAAACCAATGGTGGTTTCAGGCATGGCAAAAATAAAGCGTTCAGTAGCAACGGGATGAGAACCGTGCAAAGAAATCCCCACGCCGCCACCCATGGTAACGCCATCCAGCAGCGCAATATAAGGTTTTTTAAAATGGTGAATAAAATGATTGAGACGATATTCATGCCAGAAAAACTGCATTTGTTGCGGATCTCGCCTCTTCCCTGTCTCATATAGCCAGCGAACATCACCACCGGCGCAGAATGCTTTGCCTTCACTGGCGCGAATTGCTACAGCAGCAATATTTTTATCTTCCTCCCACGCTTGCAATTGCTCTTGCATTGCCAAAATCATGGGTAGAGTTAGGGCATTTAACGCAGCCGGCCTGTTTAAGGTAATGAGCCCTAAATGCTTTTCACGCGTAAAAATAATTTCGTCACTCATGTTAAATCCCTTTAAATTGTGCGGGGCGCTTCTCTAAAAAAGCCGCGACTCCTTCTACCTTATCTTTACTGGCACAAACTTTGGCAAAATGCACTGCCTCAAGATGCAATGCGTCCGGAAGTGCCATGTCATAACCCTTATCAATCACTTCAAGCACACTGCTAATGGCCAAGGGCGCCATGGTTAAAATAGTTTTCAGCATACGCCTGCTTTCTTCGAGTAATGTTTCTGCAGGAACCACTGCATTGACTAATCCCCACTGCAAAGCCGTCTCAGCATCAATAAATCTTCCAGTCAGGCAAAGATCAAGAGCCCGCCCTTTACCAACCAAACGCCCCAGCCGCTGTGTACCGCCATACCCGGGAATAACGCCCAACTTCACTTCCGGTTGTCCAAATTGGGCGGTGGCAGCTGCAGTTCTAAGCGTGGCAGCCATGGCCAGCTCGCATCCGCCCCCGAAAGCATAGCCATTGACAGCAGCCAACGAAGGCTTGCCTAGCGTTTCCAGTTGGCGAAATACATCCTGGCCAAAACAGGCGAATTCGTAACCACTTTGCGCATCGCATTCCGCAAGACGCGCGATATCCGCGCCAGCACAAAACGCTTTTCCTTTGCCAGTAAGCAATAATGCCTTTACCATGGGATTAGCTTTAGCAGAAGAAAATGCCTCACCAAGCTTCATTAAAACTTCAGTGCTTAATGCATTTAACTTATCCGGCCGATTTAACGTAAGAGTTAAAATGCCATCGTTATCTAATTCTTGTTCAATCAAGTTTACCAGCGTCATTGCCAACTCCTTAATCCATGTTAATCAATAAAAAATTCTTCATCCAAAGTAGCCTTGGCTACAATCTCGCGCATAATTTCATTCGTGCCCTCCAAAATTTGATGGACTCTCAGATCACGAAAAATGCGTTCAATTTGATAATCGCGCAAATACCCGTAACCTCCATGCATTTGCATCGCTTTGTCGCTGATTTGAAAGGCAGCATCAGTCGCTAGGCGCTTGGCCATTGCGCAATACATGGGAGCATTGGGATCATTAATATCCAAAGATTGCGCCGCCCTGTAAACCATCAGGCGAGCCGCTTCGAAATCAGTCAGCATATCGGCAAAATAAAAACGCAGGGCTTGAATTTTACCTAGTACTTTGCCGAATTGTTTGCGTTCATTTAGATAAGCTTGCGTAAGACGCAGACAGGCGGTTGCACCGCCAATGGAGCAAGCGGCTATATTGACGCGTCCACCATTTAAAGCATTTAAGGCAATTTTAAATCCCATCCCTTCATCACCTACCCGATTGGAAACAGGAACACGGCAATTTTCAAAATAAACCATGGATGTAGGCTGATTGCGCCAGCCCATTTTCTTTTCAAGCTTCCCAAAGCTTAAACCGGGCCTGTCTTTTTCTACCAGCAAACAAGTAATCCCCCGAGGTGACTCATCGCCAGTACGAACCATGCATAAATACACATCACTCACGCTTCCCCCGGAAATGAAAGCCTTGGCACCGTTAATGATGTAATCATCTCCATCAATTGCAGCATAAGTTCTTAGGGAAGCAGCATCTGAACCGGATTCAGGCTCAGTCAGGCAATAACTTGCAAATGCCTCCATGGAAGTCAGGCGCGGCCCCCATTCGGCACGCAAACTCTTGTCCGCATAACGGTCAATTAATGAAGTGACCATATTATGAATACTCAGGTAAGCACTGGTGCTTACGCATCCTGTTGCCAGCTGCTCAAAAATTAACGCAGCATCTAAACGGGTCAATTGAGAGCCGCCTATATCTTCTTGAGCAACGATCCCTGCCATACCAAGTTGAGCCGCCTCACGAAAAATTTCAATAGGAAAATAACTTTGCTCATCCCAATCATCTGCATTGGGCAATAATTTATTACGGGCAAATTCCGCTGCTATATCACGGAAAGCATAGTGTTCTTCCTTTAATTGAAATTGCATCGTCCCTCCAAAATTTTTCATCTGCTTAAAGATGCTAAATAATTTTATGAATTCTGGATAATCTTTAATTAGATGGTATTATTGCCAATTTTTAGCGCCCGTGAAAGAAAAAAAAGAAAGGCACATGGAAATTTTTGAGCAAAAACCAACCACGGCGATTGAAATTTTAAAACATCACTACGGCTTTACTGCGTTTCGCCCCCCACAGGAAAACATTATAGATGATGTTGTAACTGGTAAAGATGTTTTAGTGCTCATGCCTACTGGCGGGGGTAAATCGTTATGTTATCAAATACCTTCCATACTCCGTGCTGGCGTGGGCATTGTTGTATCGCCCCTCATTGCCCTTATGGAAGATCAAGTGGCTGCATTGCGATCACAAGGAATCAAAGCCGCCTATTATAATTCTTCTTTATCAAGCAGCGAAGCACGCTCGGTTTTGGCACAATTACACAATGAGGATCTTGACCTTCTTTATATTGCGCCTGAACGTTTATTGAGCAGCTCATTTCTTCTGCGGTTGCAAGACTGTAAACTTGCTTTATTTGCTGTCGACGAAGCGCATTGTATATCGCAATGGGGACACGATTTCCGGCCAGAATACGCAGCGCTTGGCATGTTGAAAGAGCAATTTCCACACGTACCCATCATTGCATTAACGGCCACTGCCGATAAACAAACTCAGCTGGATATTATTTATAAATTACGCTATCAGCCTAAATCATATATTGCCTCTTTTAATCGCCCCAATATTTATTATCGGGTGCTCATTAAAGCAAATCCTGTCAAACAACTGATGCAATTCCTAGAAACCCAAGAGCAGCAATCAGGAATTATCTATTGCGGCACACGCGCTGCTGTCGAGCGGGTGGCGAGTAAGCTACAGGAATATGGTTGTAAGGCTCGTGGATACCACGCAGGCCTTTCCTACGAAGAGCGACGGGAAGTACAAACCCTCTTTCGTTACGATCGCATCGACATCGTCGTCGCAACCATCGCGTTTGGTATGGGAATTGATAAATCAAACGTGCGTTTCGTTGTGCATTATGATTTACCAAAAAACATTGAAAGTTATTATCAGGAAACAGGACGCGCCGGGCGAGATGGTTTACCAGCACAAGCTTTATTGCTTTACGATCCGGCCGATAGTGCACGATTACGCGGCTTAATCGCAACGCAGCCTCAAGAGACACAGCGTCGTATTGAGAATAACAAATTAAATCACATGCTGGCCTTTGCCGAGGCTCAACATTGCCGCCGGCAAATTTTACTTCACTATTTTGATGAAGAGTGTGAAGACACCTGTAGCTATTGTGATGTCTGCGATCACCCGCCGCAAACGGCTGACGTGACGGTGGAGGTACAAAAAATATTATCCTGCATTTACCGTTTGAAACAAAATTACGGCATCACTTATGTCATCGATGTGTTGCGTGGCAGCAATTCTGAAAAAATAAAAGATGCTGGCCATGAGCAATTATCGACTTTTGCTATTGGCAAAGATAAACCGGTCGCATACTGGAGATATCTCGTCTGGCAATTGATCCACCGCAATTATTGTAAACAAGATGTTGAACATTACAATGTATTGCGGTTAACTGCCAAAGCCATTCCCGTTTTACGGAATGAAGAAACCATAAGACTCCCCATACAAGCATTTGAATTACAGGAAAAATTATCCAGAAAAAAAGAACGTTTGTCTGCTGCCGAAAAAAGTCCTTTATTCGAAATTTTACGCGCCTTGCGGCGAAAATTGGCTGAAGCAGAAGATAAACCACCATTCATGATTTTCAGCGATTCCACTTTACAGGAAATGGTAAAAATCAAACCCAAGAATTTGAAAGAATTTCTAACTGTTCCTGGCGTTGGCCAGTATAAGTTAAATTTATACGGACAACCATTTTTGGAAGCGCTCAGAGAGGCGGAAGAATTGATTGAATAAACAAGATCTTGGCATTGTAAAACATATTTTCCATTATGACTCTGCTCTCATTAAGCAATGAATTAGATGGTAGCTTTAATTTGCGCAACTGCTGAATGCCGCGATGAGCCGCGGCACGTAGGCGGGAAATGAATGGTCAACAGACCTTAATATTCTGACCTTATCTTTACTAATGCGCGTGACAACCAATTTTTAAGTGGACTTGATAATATTTACTTCTGCTCCCGTCGATAAAACCACGGGTTTCGAGCACTTCATACCAATCCAGCTTCCCATGTGATTTTGCCGCTTCTGCTACTGCATTATTGATGGCATCTTCAATGCTTTCCTGCGAAGTCCCAACCAATTCGACTACTTGATACACTTTATCAACCATGATGTTTACTCTCCCTGTTTGCAACTTGGCTTATGAAAAACTAGGTTGCCTGCGCAGCTTGCTCCGCCTTGGCAATAGCTTGTTTTATGGCTTTTGCATCGTCCGAGTCAGGCGGCACAACGGTTAGCAATTGCCTCCAATAACGAATTGCTAAAGGGTAATCATGGCTCATGAATGCATTCATGGCAAGCATGGCCAATGCATCGGGTTGATTGGGATTGATTTGCAAAAGACGGTTGACAAGCCCACGAATAGGTTCATTGAAGTGGCGTTGATTTTCCTGCCACAAACTTTGCGCGTAATTAACCGTAATTTGCTCATCATTAGGCTCAAGGGCGAATGCTTGGGCAAAGCTTTCGCGGGCATCCTTCCACTGCCCCTGACTTGCATACAATCGACCCAACAAATACCAACCGCGAGCACCGCTAGGATTTTCATCCAGTTTTGCCTTGAGTTTGGCAATTAATTCTTGCGGGCTACGTATCTTGCTCAGCAAAGCTTGCGCTTGCTGTTGCTTTATTATTTGCTGCTTATAATCCTGCAATTCAAACCAAGATCCCCAGTGATAATAAGCAAAAACTGCCGCAACGCTCAGTACGGGGACAAGCATTGTCTTGAGTTTTTTATAGGGACGCAGTGGATATAATGCTATCCCTAATGCCGTGATTAATAAAATACTTAAACTAAAAATGGATGCCCATTCACTCATTACGCCGCCGCTTTAAACAAGTAAGCCAAAAAACCCATAAACCCAATACCATAAATAAAACAGGGCCAAACCAAAGCATCCAGGTGAGCGTCTTTATTGGTGGGTTAAACAAAATAAAATCACCGTAGCGAGCCGTTAAATAATTGGTAATTTCAATATCGCTCTTTCCGGTCGTAACCAAATGATATACTTCATTGCGCAAATCCTTTGCCAGCTCTGCGTTTGAATCCGCTAAATCTTGGTTTTGGCATACCAAACATCTTAATTCGCGTAATAAATGCTGGAACTGAGCTTCCTGCTTTCGATTCTCAAAAGGATACAATGTTTCTGCAAAACTGGCCGTTAACAGGAAAAACAAACAGATTGCAATACCCATTCTGTACATCATGAAGACGCTCGCTCTAACTCGGCAATACGTGGGAGAAATTCGCGCTGCCAGATTTCAGCATCCAATATGCCAGCGTAACGATAGCGAATGATCCCTTTTTTATCAATTAAAAACGTTTCCGGTGTGCCGTATACTCCCAGATCCATGCCGACCTTGCCGGTTGTGTCATTGCCTATTTGCTTATAGGGATTACCCCATTCGGTTAGCCATTGCGCTGCATGTTCCTTATTATCTTTATAATTTAACCCATAGATGGGTATGCCCTCATGTGCTAACTGCAGTAAAAAGACTTGCTCATCGGCACAGGCAGCACACCAACTTGCCCACACGTTCAGTAAAGCAACTTTGCCCTGCAGATTTTTGGAATTAAAGTGCTCTCCTTCCTTATCAAGCCTTGACAGCTGAAAAGGAGGTAATGTTTTGCCAATTTGCACAGAAGGCAGCGCTTGCGGGTTCAAGAATAAACCCCGCCAAAAAAAATACGTCATCAATAGAAATAACAACAAGGGGATCAGTCGCCAGTAGATGGTTTTCATACTCTTGCCTCCTTTGCTGTTGCGAGGATTGTTTTTTGCCGGGCAGAATAATAGCGACGATCAGCCAATGCCAGCATGCCTCCAAATAACACAAAAAATCCACCACCCCAAATCCAGCGCACAAAAGGCTTGTAATATAACCGCACAGACCAGGAGTTATCACTAAGCGGCTCACCTAAAGCGATGTAAATATCACGAAATGGCGTGACATCGATCGCCGATTCCGTCATTGCCATTTTTCCTACATCATACAAACGTTTTTCAGGATAAATGGTAGAAGTCTGCTGTCCCTTGCTTATTTTAAAATGAGCTTGCGTACCATGGTAATTAGGCCCTTGCAAAGCAGTTTCGCGTACAAATTCCACTTGATAACCTGCTAAAGATGTATGGGTTCCCGGTGCCATTTTTACATCTTTTTGTATACCAAAGCCTGAAGAAATCGCTATGCCAAGAATCGTAAAAGCCACACCGCAATGCGCAAGTACCATCCCTACAAAAGATTGACCTATGTTTCGCAAGCCGCGTTGTTTGCAACGCGTATAAACCAGCTTAAACGTACTTAATATGACCCAAAAAGCGAGTACTAAACCCAAAAATACAGCGCCATTTGCATCAGTATGAAAAAACCAGATGCAAAACAAAGCTAAACCGATGCAAGTTGCACCTACCCAGCGCAAAGCCCAAACAATCCTTTTGGCATTGTCTTGCTGCCATTTAAGGTGCATTCCAAATCCCATCAAGAGAACCAGGGGAATCATTAATGGCACGAATACGGCGTTAAAATAAGGAGCGCCTACTGACAATTTGCCTAACCCCAGACCATCGATTAATAAAGGGTAGACCGTCCCCATTAAAACGGTCAGCATGGTCACCACCAGGATGACATTCCCTAATAACAAAGCATTTTCTCGTGATACGACTTCTGGTCTTACATCACCTTGCAATGTTTGAGCCCTGCAAGCAAACAATAACAGCGAACCGCCAATGACCATGAGCAAGAATAATAAAATGTAAATCCCTCGCTCTGGATCCACCGCAAAAGCATGCACCGAAGTCAGGACACCGGAACGTACCAGGAAAGTACCGACAAGACTCAATGAAAACGCTGCAATAGCCAGCAGTAGTGTCCAGGCTTTATACTGCTGGCGCTGCTCACTTACGGCCAGAGAGTGCAATAAAGCAGTGCCTACCAGCCATGGCATAAACGAGGCATTTTCAACTGGATCCCAAAACCACCAGCCACCCCAGCCCAATTCGCGATAAGCCCACCAGCTCCCTAAAGTAATGCCTGCCGTGAGGCAACACCAGGCAGCCAGAGTCCAGGGGCGCGTCCACTTTGTCCACGGCATCTCGATACGCCCGGCCCACAATGCAGCGATGGCGAAGGCAAATGCTACAGAAAAACCAACATACCCCATATACAACATAGGGGGATGAAATAAAAAACCCGGGTCTTGCAACAAGGGGTTTAAATCACGGCCTTGACTGTTTAAAACTTGAAATTGGCGGGCAAACGGATTGGAAGTCATTAATAAAAACAGAATAAAACCAATGCTCAAAAACCCCAGGATGACCAATACCCGGGCGCGCATGGCATGGTCTAGAGATGAACTGAGGAATGCAACGGCAAGCATCCAAAAACTTAAAATGCCCACCCATAACAACATCGAGCCTTCATGCCCTCCCCAGACTGCACAAAATTTATAAAACCAGGGCAGCGACAGACTGGAATTAGCTAATACATAAGCCACGGTAAAATCATCTTTCAGAAAACATACGGTAAGGCAAATGTAAGCTAAAGCGATGAATAAGAATTGCGCCAAAGCATAGCGGGATGCTACCGTTTGCAGTGGCACCGAGTTACGCCATACGCCTATTGCCGGTATGACCGCAAGCAAAACCGCAAATAATAAGGCAAGAATAAGGGAAAATAAGCCAACTTCGGCAATCATGGGACACTACCCTCCTTGGAAGTTTGTGCCAATGCTTCCTTCACTTCGGGAGGCATATAATTTTCATCGTGTTTTGCCAAGACTTCCCTGGCTTGGAATTGATTATCAGCAGCAAGTGAACCATGGGCTACTATACCCTGCCCTTCACGGAATAAATCCGGGAGAATACCGCGATAAACCACAGTCAAAGTATGTTTATAATCGGTAATTTGAAATTGCACGCTTAAGTCATCTTTGTTGCTGCGCACGATACTGCCCTGTACTACCATACCGCCGACGCGTATGGGCTTGTCATGCGGCGCTTCTCCGGCAGCCACTTGTGCAGGCGTATAAAACAAACTGATGTTTTGGCTTAACGAAAAAGCAACCAATAAGGTGGCCAATGTTAAAACCGAGACGATTAGCACAATCAATAGCATTTTACGCTTACGAACAGGTTTCATAGTCACTGCTTCTTATACCATTGCTGTAAAACTTTCCGTGTACGCTTGCGCTGCCATTTAATATTTACCCAGTTCATGAGTAAAATGCCTCCTAAAAGCCCATAAGCCGGCCACACATACAAACCATATCCGCCCATGCCAAACCACTGCAAAAATTGATTCATAATTTACCCTCATTGAGCAGATTTTTCACCCAGCTTTGCCGTTTTTCACGTAATAAAAGCTCGCTACGGGCCTTGGATAAAATCATCAACGCACAATAAAGAGAAAGCCCAAGTAGGGTTAACAACAAAGGATACAGCATGCTGACATGAATTTTGGGTTTGGATAATAAACTTAGTGTTGCCCCCTGATGCAAGGTATTCCACCAATACACAGAATAATGAATGATCGGCAAATCAACCACCCCCACCAAAGTGAGAATAGCCATTATTTTATCGCCCTGCTCTTTATTTTGATAAGCATGTCCCGTGGCGATAATGGCACCGTAGAGGAATAATAAAATTAATTCTGAGGTGAGGCGCGCATCCCAAACCCACCAAGTGCCCCACATAGGTTTGCCCCAAATGCTACCGGTGACTAAAGCAAGAAAGGTCATGCAGGCACCTAGTTGGGCAGCCACCCCTAACATTAAACCTGCCATCTTAATTTGCCAGACGAGTAACAACAGAGCCAAAAATCCCATCCAGGCATAAATAGCCATCGATAAAAATGCACTGGGGACGTGTATGTAAATGATGCGAAAAGCATCCCCTTGCTGATAATCCGCAGGGGCAAAGAACAATCCCCAGAGCAAGCCTGCAATTAAAATAAAAAATGCACCAATCCCAAGCCACCGCAACCAGACTCCGGACAATTGATAAAACGTTTTAGGCGAAGCCAGTTGATACAATAGTTTCCACATAGGAAATAATTAAATCAGAAAAAGATTCAGATTTTACCATGTCTTCCAAGGGCTTGTTAACCCAATAGCATGAATAAAACCGAAAAGACCATCAATCCACCAAAGTAATGCGCATAACTGCTGCAATAGCAAAAGGTAAAAATCCGGCAGCAATAAGCGACAGGGCTAATAAAAGAGCAAAAAATCCTGCTACTGGCAATCCCTGCATGGCTGCGTTCAGAGTGCCACTGCCAAAAATCATGACCGGTATGGTTAAAGGGAGTAGAACAAGAGCCATCAGCACGCCTTTTTGTTTTAAACCCGTACTGAATATGGCTGCCAGTGCACAAAGAAACATGATGGCGGGCGATCCGCAAATTAAGCTTATAACCAGAACTGCTGTTTCATACGCATTGAGGGAAAATAAAATGGCAAGGACAGGACTAAAAACTATTAATGGCAGCATAACCAGCAGCCAATGCAGGAGAATTTTTGCGCTAACAAACAAACTGACGGGATAACCGGATATCAACCATTGTTCAATGACTCCATCTTCAAAATCTTGTTGAAACAAACGCTCTGCCGACAGCAACGCTGCCAATAGTAAACCAATCCAGACTATACCGGGTGCAATAATACGAAGGTAAGCTGGATCGGGGGGAATGGTCAGGGGGAAAAAAACCATAACCATGCAGAAAAAAAGAAACGAATTAATGATCAGGCGCAATTGACGCAAGTGTAAATACGCTTCACGCAGCAGGAGTGTTTTAAAAAGAGTAGCCAGACTCATCACAAGCAATACTCCTCATATATGTTTTCAGGCAAAGGGAGATTTTGATGAGAAGTCAATACAATCTGGCCATCGCGCTTAAGATGCTCTTTTATACAATCCATTAGGATGGTTATTCCATCAGCGTCCAAAGCGACTAAAGGTTCATCCAATAACCACAAGGAAGCCTTTGTTGTAAACAAACGCATTAACGCCACCCGCCGGCGCTGGCCCGCAGACAACAAACCGCAGGGAGTATCTTCACACCCTTCCAAGGATAAGCGAGCAATTAATTTTTGAAATGAAACATTCTTTAACGAGTCATGCAAACCAAAGTGGTAATTTTCGCGCGCGGTAAGTAGCAGACTAATACCGGGCTTATGTCCTACATAACAAATATTTTGCTGATAAGAAGGTAAATCATCATGGATAGAAACTCCTTGATAGCGGATTTCGCCATGCGCTTGGGATAATAGTCCTGCGAGTAAGCGGAGTAAAGTTGTTTTGCCGGCTCCATTGGCACCGCGTAGATGCAAAAGACGCCCTGGTGATAGAGCAAACTGAATATTACGCAGTAATGGCTTGTCTTGATAATCAAAATCAAGCGCGCTAACTTCAAGCATGTTAATTCTTTCACTTAAAAAAAGGGAGCCTATATCCAAATAACACTTCCTGCAAGATCTGGCTTGCGATTGCAAACGATGCCGGTAATAATTGGTTTTTTTATTTTTGATAGGTAAACAATGGATTTTCTTGCCCAATATGGTCTATTTGCTCTCAAAACATTTACCTTGGTTATTGCTTTTCTGTTGTTAGTCGCAGGCATAGTTGCCTTAGGCCGAAAACCAAAACCCAAGCTGGAAATTATCTCCCTAAATAAACAGTGGGAATCCATGCAGCAAAGAATGCATAAAGAAATTCTGGGTAAAAAACTCCCTAAAGAGAAAAAGAGCAAAGAGCCAAAGTCTTCTTTATACGTACTGGATTTTACGGGTGATATAAAAGCCTCTCAGGTTGAACAACTGCGTGAAGAAATTACGGCAATACTTGAAGTTGCACAACCAGAAGATGAGGTCGTCATCCGCTTAGAAAGCCCGGGGGGTGCAGTTAACGGCTATGGGCTTGCTGCCTCACAGTTACAACGTATAAGGGATAAAAAAATTCCTTTAACGGTATGCATTGATAAAATGGCTGCCAGCGGTGGTTACTTAATGGCTTGCGTCGCCAACCACATTGTGGCCGCCCCATTTGCCATTATTGGCTCCATTGGCGTGGTCGCTCAACTTCCCAACTTTCATCGCTGGCTTAAGAAAAACGATATTGATGTTGAATTATTAACTGCAGGAGAATATAAGCGCACCCTCACTCTTTTTGGGGAAAATACAGAGAAAGGCCGGAAAAAATTTCAGGAAGATTTGGAAAAAATTCATCAATCCTTCCGGCAATATGTTTTGGAGAACCGACAAGAATTAGATATTGATAAAGTGGCCACAGGTGAGCATTGGCTGGCAAGCGATGCGTATGATTTGCGCTTAGTCGACTCATTGCAAACCAGCGATGAATATTTGAGCGAGAAAAAAGCCGCATACAATTGCTTTAAAATTACTGTGCATGGGAAGCAAAACTTAATGAGCAAACTTTTAAAACCAGCCATGAAATTGCTGCATCCATGGGCATGATGGTTGGTCACGCAATACGGGCTGGCATAATTAAGCAGTGCTGCTTTAAATTCACTCTATTCAGAATGCTAGCCTAGCCCCGTTATGCGTTGCAATTTCGCTTTGAAAAGAATCATCAGGCAAACAATAAAAAAAAATCGCATTCGTGCAAGTTTTATTAAACCTGAGTGGCTCTGTTTTGAAGCAACATTTTCCCTGGATGAAGAAAATAAGGAGCATGTTCTATAAGACCGTAAAAACAACTGAGAAATATTACCATTATTCGCATCACGCACCGAAATACTGTCGAAACATCATGCCAATATAATAGTTTTTAATGCAAAGAATAGAGAAATTAAATAATGAACATCGATTAGGTGAGACCACCTATGCCGGTATGAAATCTTCTAGGCGACGAAGCTGAAATTATCTGACTCATTAAAAAACATATTGCATTAAAATGGCCAACTAATTAGTTCTCTTCCGGGTAAACAAAAAACTAACCGTTGTAAATTTGTATTTTATGACCTATAATCGAACACCATTATCTGTGAGCAATCACCATGTATCAGCAGAGCAAACGGCAAAGAATTCATTCTCCCCAAGAGCAAAACTCAAATCCGCTAAAGGCTTATTTCTCTGAAGGATTTCTGGCGTCAACTTTATTTCTAATCCCACCCACCCCATCTTTAAGTGTTGAGGATATTTTAGGGCCATTTAATACGCCACACTTTTCCTATCCATTAACCCAACAATATTTTTCCCTACCGCAATCGCAGTCTAATTATGCAGCCTCAACTCCGCTTGCCCCCACAATCACTGCCGAAATCTCCACAACCTCATCAAATAACCAACCATTGCAGCCTCGTGTCGCAGAAAAACGTAATCGCACTGAATTAAATGAAGCTTCTGGATATGAAGAGCAATTAAAAGCTGCTGTTAAGAAAGATGAGCAACTTTGGAGCAAAGAGAGTATAAAAAACGCAGCAGCATATGCCGCAAAAGAACGCATCCAGCAAAAACTTCCCTGCCCTGAGGACAACAGCCCGGAATTTGTAAATGCACATCCTCTTTATAAAGAGACTTATATTAATGCTTACAAAAGATATGCTGATAAAAGAGAAAAATTAATTGAAAAAAAAGGGGCTAGCTTAGGGGAGTTGCATGCCAATGAAAACAAACCCAAACTACCTATGGTGAAACTTTTAACATTTAGAAGAGGACCTTCCTTTGCAAAAGGCTACCTGCACGCTTACGAGAAAGCCATGAAAGAGAAACAGAAGGTAGCAAGCTTTAGCGAAGGACAAACTCCGACATCCACAATGGCAAGCAGTAGTCAATCAGAAGAGCAAGAGCACTTCTTAAGAACCCCGGAAGTCGGTCAGATTTTTGCAGAAGTTTTAGCAGAAAATCATTTAACACAAAGCCGAAACGCATCGCCCACGCTGAGCTTTTTAAACTCTCCCATGCAATTTTTCTTCCCGACAACACCAATGAATTCAAACGTCAAACCTTCTGAAGGGAGAGAATTCGCAAGAGAAAGCAAAACACCTTAAATGGGCAATATTTGAAAAATAAAAAGTCTTAGAAAGTGCTGGTTTTACAATCATTAATTGTCCAGAAAATTATCGGCAATATTACTTCCTGCAATGCAAATAAGCGAATCGTTATCCTTGCTGGTTTTTAGATGGATATCTTTTAGCTTATCTGTTTTAACGATTTCAATATTGCCGCCCTCCTCATCAACACTAATTTTATTTTTTTCCCTGTTTTATTAATTACTATTTGACGTTTGAACATAAGAGAAAGAGCATTACGATTCACTCTTTAGTAAATCCAATAATAATTTTCCGGCAAAATTCCAATATAAGTATATACTTATAGATAGGAATAAAAATTTGTGGAGCATGAACATGGGAGACTTCAAATCCAAGTTGCCCAGCCTCAAAGAATTGGGCACGATGGCGACAAAGCTGGTAAAAGACTTAAAAAATAGCGTTGATGAAATCATCAGCGATTACAAACAAAAGCGTGAAGATGAAGAAGCTATAAAACCAACTGCTCAACACACACCGGGCGAAACGATTAGCTCGACTCCTGCAGCAGAACCCAAAACTCCGAAACCCGCTGTGGACCCGGTACCTCCAAAACCTGCCGTGGAACCCGTACAATCAGTACCTGGCGTTCATGTGGAACCTGAACTTAAACCAAAAGCAGAAGTTCCGCCCAAGAAAAAACCAACTGTAAACGAACCTCTGCCGAATGAGGTGAACAAAGACGAAAACCATTAAGTGGTTGAGCGTTCTGGGCGCGAAAGCCCATATTTACGCATTTTTTCCACCAGCGTGGTTCTACGGATATGCAAATAACTCGCCGCGCGGGCAACTATCCAATCGGATTCTTCCAATGCGCGGCGAATAAGAGTTAACTCTTCTTCCAAGAGATAATTTTTTAAATCAATGCCTGCTTGCATCTCATCATCCTGTTTACCAATCACATCGAGCAAATGTTCTCGTTCATTTTTTATCCGGGAAACTTCTTCTGGCAATATTCGGAATCGTTTGGGCAAATCATGTTCATTAACTGTTTGATTGGGGAAAAGGATGGACAATCTTTCTGCCAAATTGGCAAGCTCACGTACATTACCTGGCCAATCATAGCCTTGTAACGCTTCGAACGCATCCGGTAACAAGTGCACGCCAGGTTTGCCATTTGCAATCATGCGAGCAGTCAATTCTTCAAAAAGCAACGGGATGTCTTCCTTTCTTTCGCGCAATGCTGGCATTTCGATTGGGAAAACGTTTAACCGGTAATATAGATCTTCACGAAAACTCCCCGCAGCGATCGCTTGCTCCAAATTCCTATGGGTGGCAGCAAGCACCCGTACATCCACCGCAATGGTTTTGTTACTCCCTACACGCTCAAAACTACGCTCTTGCAATACCCGCAAGAGCTTAACTTGCATCGCAAGCGGCATATCGCCGATTTCATCAAGAAAAATAGTTCCACCGTTTGCCAATTCAAATCGCCCTTGCCGGGCAGTAATCGCACCAGTGAATGCTCCTTTCTCATGACCAAACAATTCACTTTCCAGCAACTCGGCAGGAATGGCGCCGCAATTGATGGGAACAAAGGGTTTATGAGCTCTTAACGATAATTCATGAATATTGCGGGCAACGACTTCTTTTCCTGTTCCGGACTCTCCCGATATTAGGACAGTGGCATCCGTATTAGCTACAAGCTCTATCAACTTTCGTATTTCCTGAATTGCAGCGCTTTTCCCCACCAAGCTTCGCGATAACGGAGTAGTTTTATTTGCATCACCTGCCAATGCTGAATCTTTAGGCATAGAACGTAACACTTCCAGCAATTCAGGATAACAAAATGGAAAAGTCAAACTTTTAACCACATTGAATTTTTGACATTCCCGCTCCGATAAATTCACATCGATCAAAACAACAGGAATATGGTAAAGAGCAGCATCCAATTGCTCCAAAAACTTACGTGTTTTTTCAGGAGTAGTACCACCAACTATCAGTGCCAAAGCCTCTTTTGCCAACGGTTTTTGCCATTCATCATAGGCAAACACTCGGCAAGGCTGCTTGACAAAATTAAGTAAAAGGCTAAGCTTTTCACTGCGTGCCTTATCATCATCAATTATTGCCCATATATCCCGGCCGCCCATAGACTGATCCTTTCCCAGGTTATCTTTATGAGTATTGATTAACAATAGACTAACTGTCAAATATAAGAACAATGATATAAGAGCTTTAAACAATGTCTTAATCGACAAAGACCATTAATTCCCCCGGAATCACCCAGCACACGTGATAAAATTTACAATTGCTAAAAATAAAAGAACAGGGTGAGAGGTAACGTTCCTAAGTTTTTTGAAATCACTTAAGTTTGTTCCGATTTTTGACGATTGGTTTGGGCAAAGAAAGCACTGCCTGTGATTAAAAGTTTGCCTAAAATAACTAAAAGGCCGAGCCTTTAGCTGCTATAAGAATATTGGCAATAATAGGCTTCCACAATGCTCGGTGGGTACTTAGGTCTTTGTAAGTTTGCGCCAGTTGTTGTTTAAAATTATCTTGAATTCTTTATGGCTTTGCTATCCGGATTGAGAGAACTTTTTGCAGATAAATAAAAGCAAGCCAGTGCCTCAAGTGCATCAGCCGACCCTTATTAGAGGAAACTTGCTCCACTGATTCGTTGGATTGAGGATTTCTATGAAAAATTGCACTCCGTTATCTTAAATCCCGAATAAAATTTATTATGCTCTATTGCTGAAAACCAATGTCCTTTTTTTCTTCTTCTATTTCTTTGTTTTCTTCTTTTTTAGATTCCTCATCAACAATTCTATTGAATGTATAGTTTAGGACTTTGGTGTGAGAGGTGAAAAAATTAGCACTACGACCTTTAGTTTGAACAAGTGTATTGATCATTAGACCCAGTGTCGTTATCAAACCGACACCGAAGATACTTGCCACTACAGATAAAATTTTAAAGAATTTTTCTGCCTCCGATTGTCGATTGTTCTTTAAAACATCAGCCATCCCCGGCTCGCGAAGTTTTGTTTTAAAATTTTTGAGCATCTTTTTTGCTTCTTCCTCGGGGGTATCGGTTGAGTTGATTTGAGCCTGAGAGTCCTGGGGTGTTTTTTGAAGACTTTGATACAATTCTTCTATAGCAAAGTATTTTAAAGCACCTTCATATTGAGAGCGTTGTTGTCTGAATAATTTTAATTTACTCATTACGTGAATATCTTCTTTGTCTTCCTCGGTAGGCTTGTATTCAAGTAATTTTCTGAAAAAAAGAAGAGCAGTAGCAGGCATGCAAAGATCTTTATAATCTTCATATTCAACTCCATAATTACCTTTTAATAGCCAGTTAGCACTCAAAACGACGTTATAAAAATGATTTTTTGGACCTAACGGGTCACTCTCTCCGCCAAGTTTACGTAAAAAGTTATTAACCGGCTTCTGTGTATGCTGAAGATAGTCTAGGCAAGCTTGTTCTAATTCTTTTTTACAAGCTATATATGATTTGACCATTATGACAACCATGTGTTTAAATTTTAATTATACCATGCTTTTAATTTTTAGATTGATTGGAGATCATGCTGCCAGTACACTTTCAGTCATTGAGTAATTTACGATACTCATTGCTGGTATATTGAGAGCCTCTATCTGAATGCACAATTAAGCCAAGCTTTGGCTTACGTTGCCCACAGAGTCATTTTCAAGGCATCACAAACTAAATCAGCTTTCATCCTTGAATTCATATTCCAGCCAACAGCTTTTCTTGGAAAATAAATCAATAACTACTGCCAGATAGAACCAACCCTCTTGTGTTGACAGGTAAGTAATTTATAGATACATAAGCACGGTCTGGCGCTCTGGGCAAAAAAAATCACGGCTCGGAACATCTGCAAGACCGTTTTTTATATTTGCTACCGGTCGTTATCTTATATTTTTTCCTATATCCAACTATAACCTGCTTCTCTCATCAAGCTCTGAGTTTTACGCCGACCAATCGGATACCCTAAAGTATTTAGCGCCTTTCTCGTGCACCTGCTGCCAAATGTATAAGTACTTTTTTTGGCAATTCTTTTAGGCAACGTTCCTAAAGTTTTTTAGCCAAGATTTCATCTTAAATTGAGCACAAATTTTTCTATTTCACTTCGATCTACCCCCTCTCCCACGATAGGAGTTTTGATAGTATGATGATGCCCTTCGCGGGAGAGGGTTGGGGAGAGGGAATGTCACGGATGGTCATTGATGACGAGATCGAAAGGTGCTCAGGGAGTATGACAAAGATATTTATAAAGAACGCAACCTTATCGAACGCATGTTTAATAAACTCAAACATTTTAGAAGAGTGGCAACACGATATGATAAACTTGCTCAATCTTTTTTATCGTTCATTTATATTGCTGCAACCGCCCTTTGGTTAAGATAAATGTCGACAGAACCTAGGAAATTCAAGGATTTCTCCATGAGCTCATTGTACCCTGTTTCTGATAGATAAGGTACGTCATCTATCTCAAATCACTATATTCTTTGAATATTGAGCGCCACCCCTTGATATTATCGATATAATAGCCAAACAAAATATTTTTAGAGGAAACAAAGATGTCAGACATAATTAATCTAAATAAAAAGCGAAAAGCTAGAAATCGTTTAGAGAAAAAAAAGAAAGCCGTTGAAAATCGTATTAAATTCGGAAGAACAGAAAAAGAAAAGCATATTGAAAATCAAGTAAATGAACGCATTGAGCGTCACCTAGACGGTCACAAATTGGAAAAAAAATAGGCAGAATAAAAATTCATTGCAACACTACCAGTATGGAAATTACCTGCCATCCGAGCAGGTTTTGGTCCTGCCAATTGATTCTTGTGCTAGGGCGTGTTTTTAAAGTTTTTCAAACTATTAAAAATCTGATAAAAAGCCTCCATAGTGAAAATGGAGCAAATGGATGTCAAGATTTGTTATTGATGACAAAATGTGGAACAAATTAGAAAAGTTACTGCCATCTCCTAAAGGTCGCCACGGGGAAAATGATCGATAGGTCGCATCAGAAATGCCGTATTCACGACAAACTTCCTTCATCAGTCGTCCTGCTTCAACTTCTTTCAGTATTTTAACAATCTGTGTTTCTGTAAAACGCGATTTCTTCATCGATGTTCTCCTCATACATAGTTTACGACGGAGAACTCTAATCAGGAATACACCTATTTTACGGGATGGTTACACTATATTCCTAACACTTTGACACAGTTGAGAAATAGCTTTTTTAAAAGCAGACATTTATTTTCCTTTCGATGTCTTACTAACTCTAAATATGGGGTATTAATAGTCTTCTTGCTAGTTATCTCCCTTTAAAATTCGAAGGTTAAGAAACCGGTTATTAATAAGCCATCCTTGTGTCATCTACCTCTTATCTGCCCATTCAAGCCGCTTTTACTTCAACAAGCATATGAATTCCATCATGTTCCAGAGAATCTTGGATGGCTAATGCTATGAATTGCTCAACCGGATAACCTAAAATATCTGCAAACTCCTTAGCTTTTTTTGCACTAACCACCTTTCTATCATGCTCTAAATCACATAAGTATTGCTTTGATACGCCCAATTTTTTTGCAAAATCAATCTGACTTTCTTCCTCACCTTGTCGTATTGAGCGAATTGCCTTTCCTAAAGTTAATCGACCGACTAATTTCTCTAAATATTCACGTGCATTAGTATTCATGTTTGTTTACCTCAATAATCGAAATAACAATTATTTCTTTTTGCTCATTTTCTATATAAATAGCTCGATAAGCTTTATTTAAGCGAATGGAGCGTTGACCCATCCGATCTCCTTTCAATGGCTCATCATGATAGCCCGGGACAGTTCTCACTTTACTAATCCCTAAACGCTCTACCGAATCAATCCACAAGAGTAACTTTTCCTTTATGTAGGTTGGAATTTTATTAATATCCTTTTGAGCCCCTCTAGTTAACTCAATTTCGCATGGCTTTATCAATTTCAATTCTACCTACTTTTTTATTTAATAGTACACTAAATAAGTGTACTTATCAATTAACTTAGCTGGGTAAATACAAAAAATTTCAAGCCCATTCGCCCTAAACAATCTTTACGAGTGATGTAAATATGTTACACTAGATCGCATAATCAAGAACAAAATTAAACTTTATGCCAACGAAGAATCCACGAATCAATATTACTTTTGAAGAAACAACAGCTAAGTTGTTATCCGAAATTTCCAAGAAAGAGCATAAGTCTGTTTCTGGCTTGGCAAAAGAATTGGTACTGGAGGCATTGGATAGACGAGAGGACTTGTTTTTATCATCTGTTGCCAAGGAAAGAGATTGCTCCACTCCTACACATAAAGCAAAAAATGTCTGACTATAAATTATATCAAATACATTATTTGCAATCGGTTCTTGAAGAAGATATACCAAATTTGACAATGGCAGCAAAAAAAGTAATTAAAAGTGCAGTCGTGGAACAACTAATGATTGACCCTATTGGCTTTGGCAAACCATTGCGTTACAGCCTCAACGGTCATCGGCGATTACGCGTATGTGAATATCGAATTGTGTATCGCGTTGAAGTAGGCGCTCACTTAGTAATCATCATTGCTATTAAGAACCACCGGGAAACCCATAACATAAGGAATGGATAAATCAGAAATTGATGTTGTAAAAAAACTTCTTCAGAAAGAAATTACAGGTTATTTAAGGAGAGACTGTATTGATGGCCTTAAAGGCTTTGCCGATGCCATTAACACCGTATTTCCGGAAACAAAAATCCAGCTTTGTATTGTCCATATGGTACGCAACGCCATCAAATATGTGCTTTGGAAAGACTACAAGGCTGTAACCGCGGATTTGAAGCTGATTTATAACTCTGCAACTGAGGAAGAGGCATTGCTGGCGCTAGAGCAGTTTTCCGAGCGATGGGATAACAAATATCCGCAAATAAGCCGTTCGTGGCGTAGCCATTGGCCTAATCTCAATACCTTGTTTAATTATCCAGAGGACATCCGAAAGGCTATTTATACAACAAATGCTATTGAGTCATTGAACAGTGTTATTCGAAAGGCTATCAAAAAAAGAAAGCTCTTTCCTTCTGACGACTCTGCTAAAAAAGTCGTTTATCTTGCTATAATGGATGCATCCAAAAAATGGACTATGCCCATTAGAAATTGGAAGGCCGCTTTAAACCGATTTATGATCGAGTTTGAAGAGCGATTGATTGATTTTGTTTAACCAATGGCAGTTACACAGAATTGTTTACAGGGTCTTCACAACCAGTAATACATGCTCCTCTTTACATTGCTCACTGTACTTAAGTTCACGTTCTTTTTTGCGCGTTTAAGACAATCCTCTTTCCATTCGCGCCATTCACGCTCTTTTGCTTCTGGATCATTTTTAAGCTCTTCCTGACTTGCATCAGGAAACTGATTGCGCAAATCATAAAGACTGAATGGAATACATTGTCCGTAAACGCTTGTTTACTTTACTTTAACAGTATACCTGGTCCTGCACGGCCTTTTGTTACGAGCTATAAACAATGATCCTGAACGTGTTTGGCTGCGCAGGTTTCTCTGTAGTGATGATTTTTATTTTTTTGAGCACACCAAGCAACGATCCCTCAACGCATTTGAAGTGCGATTAATGTGAGGTGATTTAATGGAATTGGACACACCAAGTTAAGAGCTAATAAGTTAACTGGAGTAAACAAGATGATTAACGCCCTTTTACTGCCTTAGCCTGTATGCTTTTTTTCAATAACTCCATAATATCGGTGACTTTTTCCCTTGCTGGTGCAGGTTTTGCTGTTTTCACTTTTTTTCCCTTTGCTTTAGCCTCAATAAGTTTTTTAAGATCATCCATATAAGTATCTTTAAACACTTCTGGTTTAAATTCTTCTGTTAATTGCTCGATCAATTGCATCGCCATCTTTAATTCAGCAGGTTTGATGTGTTGAGCTTCGGGTAAATTTAATGATTTGGTTTCGCGAATATCATCCTTATAGCGCAGTTTGTTTAGCAATAGTGCATCATGGTAGGGCTTGATGATTACCAGGCTTTCGTGGGTACGTAATACAAATTCGCCTACACCAACTTTTTTGGTTTTTTTCAGCGCTTCACGCAGCAAAGCATAGGCTTTTATGCCGTCTTTCTGGGGTGCCAAATAGTATGGCGTTTCATAGAAAATAGAATCAATTTCTTCTTGCAACACAAATTCACTGATTTCTATAGCGTGTGTTTTTTTTACATTGGCTTCTGCAAAATCTTTTTTTTCCAGGAGTACAATGTCACCATTGCGATACTCATATCCTTTCGCAATATCTTCCCAAGGCACTTCTTTTCCATCCGTTTGGCACACGCGGGAATAGCGGATAGGACATAAATCCTGACGACGCAATAAATCCAAATTTAAAGTATGGTTTTCTACGGCGCTATAGATTTTGACGGGAATATTAACCAAGCCAAACGAAATGGATCCTGACCAAATGGCGCGCATATTAATCCTTATCCGTGTGGGGAGCTTCATTGCCAGCCGGTTTAATTTGACTATCTTTTAAATTTTGTAGCCATTGATTGCGGATTTCATCTCCCATATCCGTTTCTTTAATTACATAATGCAAGACATAAAATCCATCTTTGCCCTTGGTTATCTTTTGCAACTCGTCTTGTTTAAGATTCTCTGGAGATGCAATGCTAAATTCAAAAATCACTTGCTCAGGTGTTTTTTGATGAAAGGTAATCTTGGGGCTCAAACCTGAGTTTTGCAAATTTTCAATCACTGAATTTGCAAAATCCATAGGGGTAATCGAGTCTTGAATGCCTGGAATGAATTGGCTGGTAACTAATTCACGCCATTCCATAATTTTTCCCTCAGCCGGTATGTATTCAATCGTCACCACTGCATCAGTTTTTTTCCCCCAGGCAGCACGCCAGGTGCGCGAGTCAAACAAAATGTCTTGTTTCTCGTCGGTTAATACATCGACATCGATTGCCCCAGTGCTTAATGCTTTCGTACTGCAATATACCTGGCCCGCGTAATTATAATATTCTACACACCGGGGGTTGTTTTCTTTGGAAACTTTAATCAAATCTTTAAGGCTCACCTCAGCAAAAAGCGGGGTGGAAGCAGACACCAGCAACAAAATTAACCATCTGAATTTATTTTTCATTTTCCATTCCCTGGAATTTTATATCCCGCTATAAATTAGTTTATACAGAATTAGCAAATTTTCACGGGCGGCTATTTCCGCTTGATTTTTCATGTACGACAGGAAAGGGAGAACAATATATGTTGCAAGTGAAAACACATTTAATTATTGATATCCATGCGCTTGTTATCATTCGCGAAAACCCGTTTTCACCTGGGGAATGTGAACTGAATTTTAATTCTAACTTTAAAGATTTATTAAATTCTTGCTTGAACAAGATTGCATCTGCTAATACTCCTCAACCAACAGAAGATATAATTCTCCACTGTTTAGTAAGCCCAATAGAAAAAACAAATAAAAAATTTAAGAAAAAAACTTACCAGGAGGAATTTTTAGAAGTCCCCTTGCAATGGCTATATAACACCCTGGCAGAAGAGGAAATTCATTTTTCCAAGGAACCTATATCTTTATGCAAAGACCAGGCTGGACATTTTATTTACGATAAAGTGAGTATTAAAAAACAGATAGACAGGCAATTCCCTGCTGAAAAATTTAAAAATCAATATATTTTTATTACCTTAGACAAATTTTTTTATCAATCTTTATGCGAGAAAAATGTTAAATCTTTATGTTTATATGACAGCGGTGATATTAATGCAGATGATCAAAAAATTTTTAATCAATTAAGCTTTGCCAGTAAAAAAAAATATATATCGCTGGACATCGATGATACTACTTTCCTGCGCTCCCACTCCATTTTATCGGAAGAAACAATAATTAATAAGAATATTGTGCCGCTATATGAAAAAATGGGACAAGATACTTACGCTGCTTTCCTTACTGCAAGAGGGAATCCGCAACAAATATTAAACGGATTACCTAAAAGCATCCAAGCGTTTAAAAAAGAAATCAAACAGTGCAAATTCGACAGCCAAAACTTGAAAAACCGAGTACAAAATAATGGGAAATTTTTTTCCAACGAGCTGGTCAAAACCACCACATCTGCCACGTTCTTGCAAACTACCATGCAGGCATATGAGTATAAAACTACCTACGCTTTACGCAATTTAACTCAAAAACTTGACGACATGGAGCAATGGTTAACTGAAGCTAATGCGCTGGTGCAAGCGTATAAACAGGAACAACAAAAATTTTATTCCGCCCACGCTGTCGCTGCGAAGTATAAAGAACATAATATGACCATTCATATTCGCCCTGAATGTTTTATGAGTACCGTCAACACACGCCAGCCTAAAATTACAAGACTGGCGGCCATTGCCCAGGAAATGGGTGAGGGAATTCTGATTCATCTCGATGATAATATTGAAGAACTGAATTTGATGCAAAAGGAAGTTCATTCGATTAAAGAGCAGTACAATGTCACTTTTATACCCATGCGCGTGCATTTTTGCGGTGAATTTGCAGAGCATCATAGTGAGCGCTTGCAACACTTCATCATGCAAGGCTACACCGAAAAAAATGAATATTCCTTATTAACTAAACCTATTCGCTCCGATGGATATTTTCCTTTACCAAACTCTTTGGGAGATGAAAACGACACCGAAGAAGATACGCATGCGGGTTGCTGTTTTTGTATTACTTCCTAACATAACAAAAAAATTCTGGCTGTGTGGCACCTACGGCCAGAATTTAACAATTTATCTTAATTTTACGCTCATTATTAGCGAGGCGGATTAATCGACATTTGCTGCTCTGGAGTAAGCGGTGCAACTTGTTTGCTGGTACAATACTCCAAATTAATTCGCTCTGCCGCTGTACCATTACAAACGATCATGAGTCCTTGTTTGTTAAATAAAGTCAGGGTAAAAGACGACACCAGATATTCATTGGGATCATCCATATTCATATACACTTGATAACCATCCGGATTTTTAGTTTGTTTTAAAACAGATAATACGCATTTTGCCAGTTCAGCTTTTCTTTTTCCTTGCAACTCATAACATCCATTTAAAGTTTCCAATACAAATTTAAGTTGCACAACTGGCTCTTCCGCACGTAGCGGCATCGCGAGCAGCAGACAAATGAAGGTGAGACTCAAACGTTTCATAACGCATCCTTTCGCAAATTATAATCAAAATATAGTTTAATTTTATAAAATTTGGCTAAAATTAGCCTTCTCATTACGGCCCTTGTGAATTTAAAATGTCAAACCTTCGCATAGATCGCACCCCACGCCAATTAAGCCTGTGCACTTATGGGACTGAGATACAACAACACACGCATGGGTTTGCTCAATTTGTACTGCCTGTCCAAGGGAGTCTTGAACTGGAAATGGGTGGAGCAGCAGGAAAAGTTACCACTGAAACCGCGGCACTTATTTTGCCCGACACGGTTCACAGTTTTGCCGGCAGCCCGAATAATTCATTTATAGTTTTTAATGTGCCGGAACAAGACATCTGCTTAAGTCAGGTCCCAACTTCAGGGTTCATCAATTTAAATGAAGTTACAAAAAAATTTCTGCACTTTACGCAAACATATCTGGCTTTAAATAATCCTTCTCATGCAATTTTGGATACGGACATTTTGTTACAAAATTTATTGCTGAATCTTCTGCATAGATTCCCTCGCAACGAGGATAAATTAGTCGGGCAAATTAAAAAATGGATTGATAAAAATTATGCGGCCAAAATTCAGCTAAAAGAATTGGCTAAAATTTTCCACTTAAGTCAGTGCCAGCTACAGCGCCGCTTCAAACATTGCACGGGTTTGGGGCTAGCGGAATATTGGCGTAATAGACGGATAGAACACGCAAAATTGCTTTTGGAATTTTCAAATTCAAACGTTAAAACCATTGCTTATACTGTGGGTTATGAGAATATTTCAGCATTTACCCGGCGCTTCACTGCCCTATATGGCATTCCACCTTGTACATGGCGAAAAATAAAACGCAACCATTTTTAAGCCTATAGGTTTAGTAAGGACATTGACTCTGGTGTGCATTTAATTATATAATTGCGCCATTATTAAGCAAAATTCACAAAGCAGACCTTTCTTCCCATTAACTTTTGAGAATTTATGCTGATTTTATCCCATTGTTATTCATTTTAATTGTCATCCGGCTTTATTTTCAGGATGCATCATCGTGCAATCCCTGGCGCTTTTTTCTTGGTTAACTCATCTTATCGGTGAAATACCTTGGGTCTAATAATGCGATAATCTAGCAGCAATTATTGCAAAATTTGGAGCAATTTAAATGAGCGCTTTTTTCCCAAAAACACTAACCATCCGGGAATTCTTATGGAGCATTATTAAACCGTATCGCTGGTGGTATATCCTGCTTTTCCAAGCGTCTTTCGTAACCGCTTTATATGTATTTGCTAATAACTATTCCTTAAAGTTACTGGTGGACGCTTTTTCCCTAGAAACCAGTGCAGGCGAAATGCATCATCTTATCTACCCGATTACGCTGTTCATTGCAGCACAGATTATATTGGATATTTCCTGGCGCCTGAGCAATATTGCAGCCTGGAAGGCGGAACCGCATATCCGCCGCAATTTATTATTAACTGCCTATGATTATGTTCAACATCATTCATATGCTTATTTCCAAAATACACAAAGTGGTTCTGTAGTTAGCAAGTTAAAAGGATTATTAGATAAATACGACAGCATTTTAAACAATATTAACCATGTAATCGGCAAAAATTTCTTTGTGGTTGTTCTATCTATTTTTGTACTTTTATTGGTGAATACTGCTGTATTTATTTTTATGCTGGGATGGTGTGCCCTGGTAGTGGCAGTCCTGTATCCAATGGGCTTAAAGCTTAATCAGTTGTCAGAAGATGCGGCGGAAAGCAAGCATACGGTCATAGGCTTATTTGCAGACAACATCACCAATATTTTCTCCTTATTTCATTTTGCAACCCGCCGTCTGGAATTGGAGCGTGCTCAACAATTTATGTCTAAAGATTATGTGCCGCGCCATGTCAACCTGCATAAATATGATTTTAAATTCAACCTGGTGGGGACTTTCCTATACTGGTTCATGATCATTGCGGTTTTTATCTTTATGGTCTATCTACGCGAACAAGGAAAAATCTCCATCGGTGATTTTGTATTTGTCATGCTGACCGCAATTGCGATTTCTTTTGACTTATGGGCACTTATCGCAGGGTTATGTGAGTTTATGAAGGAAGTTGGCGATTTTAAATCTTCTTTCTCGGTGTTAGCCACACCCCACAGTATGCTCGATCATCCCACAGCTAAACCCGCCACCCTGGTAAAAGGGGCGATTGAATTTAAAAACTTGTCATTTAAATACGATGCTGAAAACACGGTATTCGAAAATCTGAATCTAACTATCGCGGCCGGTGAAAAAATTGGCTTAATCGGTCATTCCGGTGCCGGAAAATCAACGCTGATTTCATTACTTCTTAAAAATTTCCGTCCCGCTTCAGGGGAGATTTTGCTCGATGGACAAAACATTGAAATCATTACTGCCGATTCCTTGCGCAGGCAAATTGCCTTGATACCACAAGATATCATGCTTTTTCATCGTAGCATCGGGGAAAATATTGCTTATGCCAAAGAAGATGCGTCCCAGGCAGAAGTACAAGAAGCAGCGCAACTGGCCAATATCCATGCCTTTATTATGTCGCTCCCGCAACAATACGGCACTGCAGTCGGTGAGCGTGGCGTGAAATTATCAGGAGGGCAAAGGCAGCGTATCGCCATTGCACGCGCTTTTTTGAAGAAAGCACCGATTATCGTCCTTGATGAAGCCACATCGAGTCTTGATAGCATCACGGAACAACAAATTCAGCAATCGATTGATGCCATGCTGACCCAAAATAACGCGACCGTGATTGCGATTGCCCATCGCCTATCAACTATACGCCACATGGATAGGATTATTGTTTTAGGGGACGGAAAAATTATTGAACAAGGCAGCTTTAACGAGCTTATTGATAATGCGGGTTATTTCAAAAAGCTTTGGGACAGTCAAGTGAATGGCATGGTCTTATAACTTCAATGCGGATAAATTCTGGCCATGAGGATGCGTGACGCCCGCATTTTTTCAATCACCACATCAAATTCTTCAAAGTGGATTCTATCGCCTACTTTCGGGATTGAGTGCAAACGCGTAAAAACTAGCCCTGAGAAAGTTTCAATCTCTTCTTCGCCGGGATCAATTTCAAGATTTAATGCCCGCTCCAGGGAATAAATAGAACAATCACCTTTTACGGATAAACTGCCGTCTGGGTTAATCGTCCAATCTTCCTGGGTGCGGTGAAACTCATCTTTGATGCGCCCTATTAACACATGCAATAAGTTATCCAAAGTTACAAATCCCAACAATGCTCCTTTTTTACTGTAGACTAAAGCAAAATGTGGCATGCCTTCACGAAACTTATGCAATAAATCCAGAGTAGACCAACGCTGCGGTACTTTAAGCACGGGACGCAACAACAACTTAAAATCTGGAATTTTCCCATGCTGATATAACGCGGTAAATAAATCTTTCACATGAATGATGCCGCTAATTTCTTGTGTAGCGGCATCATAAACGGGATAACGACTGTAACGGTGCTGCATCACGATGTTCATATTCTTTTGAACCGACTCATTTAAATTCAGCATGACCATTTCTTCCCGCGGCCTTATCACTTCCGTTACTTTAAGATCGGCAAAATCTAAAGTATGTTCAAGGATTTCCACTTCTTCTTTACTCAATTCACCATGCAAATGGCTGGCGCTTAAAATCAGCTTAATCTCATCCGTAGAATAAAAGTGCTCGCCATGCTGACTTCGTGCCAAGCCTGTTATTTTTAATAAAAAATTTGAACAGAAATTTAAAAACCAAATGGCAGGATACATCAGCCAGTAAAATCCATATAAGGGAACCGCTGTCCATATGGAAACTTTTTCCGATTGCCGTATGGCCAGGGATTTAGGCATTAACTCACCCACCACGATATGCAAGAAAGAAAGAATGGAAAATGCGATGATAAAGGAAACGGCAGAAGCATAGTGCGGCTTTATCCCTAAAAAGGAAAAAATTGGTTGCAGCAATTCGGCAACGGCTGGCTCGCCAACCCATCCCAGCCCGAGGGAAGCCAAGGTGATGCCCAGCTGGCAAGCGGAGAGGTATGCATCCAAATGTTGATGGATGTAAGAAAGAATACGACCGCGGAATCCATATAATTCCATAATCACGGCGACCCGGGTATGCCGTAATTTTACCATCCCAAATTCGGCAGCAACAAAAAACGCATTCAACAATACCAATGCGAACGCTATTAAAAGCAAAACTATCTGCATCATGGCTGCGTCCTTATCTTTGTGGCTTGTTTATTTCTATACAAATAAAAAGTTCTAAAGCAAAATAGCGAAATTTACAAAAACATGTGCCCACCAAAGAGTATACATGAGAGAATTCGAGCAAAACATCATGAACCTGTTCGGCTCCCAAGGCAAATCTTGGTTGCAGGCATTACCTGCAACCTTGAAAAAATTAGCGACAGAATGGAAATTATCTGATTTAAAACCCTTGCCTAATTTGAGCTACAACTTCGTCGTAAAAGCCATGCACGGCCAGCAACTCCCTGTAGTTTTAAAACTAAGTTGTGATGCAACCTCCATGCGAAATGAAGTTAAGGCATTACAGCACTTTCAGGGACATGGTTGCATTAAGCTTTTAAAAATAAATTGGCAGCACCATGCCATTTTGCTGGAACAAGCCATTCCAGGCCAAACATTAAAAACTCATTACCCGCTACAATTTTCTGAAGCCGTGAATGCTTATGCAAGTGTTGTAGAAACACTTCTTCATAAAGCTACTATTTCACAACGATTTCCAATGGTACATGATTGGTTAAAAGCACTGGACGAAGCTTGCAATTCCCATATTCCAAACTCACTACTCTTGCAGGCAATTGCCCTGAAAAATGATCTTTTAAACTCTCCCGAAAGCTATTTTGTGCTGCATGGTGACTTGCACCATGACAATATTCTCATGCATAAAGGCCAATGGGTTGCTATCGACCCCAAAGGCATCGTTGGAGAAAAAGCATTTGAAGCTGCGGCATTTGACTTCATAACTCGAGCTGAATTAGCCAATGAAGCAGATGTTAAAGACATCTTGCAAATGCGGATCCATATTTTGGCAAACACTCTTAATTTAAGTCCTGTACGGTTAACCCAATGGATTTTTGTGCGCCTGATACTTGCAGCAGCCTGGTTTGCCGAGGATAAAGGTGATCCTTCCTATCCACTTATCTTGGCCAGGATTTTGCGTCCCCTGCTTTAGCGATCAGCCCAATTTGCCCGATCTATTGAGTTATTTAATCGTTCTTACCTACCCATAAAAATTTTCCCTGTTTATCCCATGCATTTTTCGGCAAAGTAATTGCATCTTGCGGGTAATCCCTACCATCCTTAACGCGGATATAATGAAAGTTTTTATACTTAAGGAGTAAATATGATGCTGTCCTATCAAGAATTCGCACAAATTGATATCCGCACCGGCACCATAGTAAAAGCAGAACCCTTCCCGCGTGTTAAGAAGCCTGCCTATAAAGTGTGGGTAGATTTTGGTGCGGAACTGGGGATATTGCAAACTTCCGCGCAAATTACCATCCGGTATGCTCTTAAGACGCTTATTGGCCGCCAAGTGTTGGGGTGCATTAATCTTGGTGAAAAAAATATTGCCGGGTTTATTTCACAATTTTTATTATTAGGATTTGCTGATGAAAATGGCGCTATTTGTTTGGCGACTGTGGATCCGCGTGTACCTAATGGGCAAAAAATGCACTAATCTTATTCATAGAACCCTGCGAGATATTATGAAACTGGTTATTAAAGTTGGAACACAAAGCATTCTGGCGGCGGACGGCACCCCATTTGAGCCGGTTATGGAACATTTGGTCGAGCAAATTGCGCTGTTTAAGAAAGATGGACACCAGGTGGTATTGGTCAGTTCCGGAGCCGTTGGCTCCGGACGCAAAATTGCAGAGCAGCTTCTTGGCCGCACTTATGGCAATGCAATTGGTGAAAAGCAAGTGCTGGCTTCATTGGGCCAACCTGAACTCATGCACCGCTATGCCCTCATGTGTAAAAAACATGGATTATTAGCTGCGCAATTGCTGCTGACTAAGCAAGATTTCCATACCCGCCAGCATTACTTAAATATTGCAAGGCTTTTGCATGAAGTATTTAACCACAAGATCATCATCCCCATCATCAATGAAAATGACAGCGTCGCCATCGAAGAGCTGATGTTTACCGATAATGATGAATTGGCAGGATTAATCGCAGCACAAGTAAATGCCGATAAATTGATCATTTTGAGCAATATTTCCGGAGTATATACAGCTCATCCTGCAAAAGCTGGAGCAGAGTTAATTTCCTGCATTCATCCAGATGATCAGTGGCCGGAAGTTTCCGCGCTTAAAAGTCAACATGGACGTGGCGGCATGCTGAGCAAATTGGCGATTGCGCGGAAAATGTCAAGCTTAGGCATTACCACCCATATTCTTAGCATGGATATGCCGTCCGTTCTTACACGCATCTTAAATGATGAGCCAATCGGAACTAAAATTTTGCCGCGCAAGAAAAAATCCCCCCTAAAACGCTGGATTGCATTCAGTGAAAAACAAGCAGGCTCGATAACAGTCAATCCTTGTTTATTTGCTATCTTAAAAGAAAACTTACGGATCATCAGTTTACTGCCGGTAGGCATTCAATCCTGCCACGGAAATTTTAAAAGAGGGGATTTAATTGAAATTTTAGGCCCTAATCAGGAACGACTAGGGGTTGGAATTGCCCGCTATGGTGCCGAAAAACTACAAGAACTTCTTGGTCAAAAGGGTAAACCAGTCTTTATTCATTATGATCATTTGCATATTTTTTAGGAATTCAAGATGGATGAAGTTTTACGTCGCTTAACTCAAATAAAAGCAGGAAGCCATTGCCTGAGCTTAATGCCCGCAGAAATCCGGCAAAAAATCTTGTTGGATTTAGCCAAAACATTAAGGGAAGAAAGCATCACTATTATTTCCGAAAACCAAAAAGATTTGCTTTTAATGCAGGAAGATGATCCCCGCCACGATCGGTTGTTGCTGAGCCAGGAACGCATTGATTCCATAGCAAACGATGTAGAGTCCGTGGCTTCTTTACCTAACCCTCTCGGGGGCATCCTTGAAAATAAAAAGCTTCCCAATGGCTTGGTGCTGCAAAAAGTCCCGGTGCCGCTTGGTGTTGTATCGGTGATTTATGAATCCAGGCCCAACGTGACCGTGGATGTATTTGCTTTGTGCTTTAAAACCGGCAATGCCTGCGTTTTGAAAGGAGGGAAGGAAGCGTATCACAGCAATGCCTGCCTGGTTTCCTTAATCCATAACGTGTTAAAAAAACACTCTGTTTCGCCTTTAGCCATTTATTTGTTGCCTGCAGAGCGCGAAGCTTTGCACGTGTTATTAAAAGCTGTGCATCTGGTGGATGTTTGCATTCCCAGAGGCGGACAATCCTTGATAAATTTTGTACGGGAACATGCCCGGATCCCTGTCATCGAAACCGGAGCAGGCATTGTCCACACGTATTTTGATGTCAGCGGCGATCTCGAAAAAGGACGGCTGATTGTACACAATGCAAAAACCAGGCGCGTTAGCGTATGTAATGCCTTGGATACATTGATTATTCATCAAGGACGCTTATCCAGCCTGCCTGCCTTGGTGGAGCTACTGGCAGCAAAACAAGTGGAATTATATGCTGATGAGACGAGCCATCAGGCTCTTTTGGGGAGTTACCCACAAGCCTTATTACAGCACGCGCAGAAAGAAGATTTCGGACGCGAATTTTTATCTTACAAAATGGCAATTAAAGCCGTTCCTTCTCTGGAAAGAGCGGTGCGGCATATTCAGCAATATACATCCGGACACAGCGAAGCCATTATTGCCGAGGATAAATCAGCCATTGCTTATTTTACCCAGCAAGTGGATGCAGCAGCCGTGTATGTGAATGCTTCAACGGCATTTACCGACGGCGGACAATTTGGGTTGGGCGCTGAGATTGGCATCAGCACACAAAAACTGCATGCACGCGGCCCCATGGCTTTGGAAGCCTTAACCAGCTACAAATGGCTGGTTTTCGGCGAAGGACAGATACGCAGTTAACTGGCATGATTTACTAAAACAGTATTATCCGTGCAAGATCATGCACGATGTGCTGAGTTTACTATTTACCAAGCAATATTTGCGGGGCGGAAGAATCAGATTGTACGGACGGTTCCGTTGCTTTGTTAAAAAATGTCTGGCGCAGGCTTTCCAGAGTATCTTTGCTCAAATGTTTAGGATCAACATTCGTGGGATTGAGGAGGGAAATTTTTCTACCCGGCTGGTTTTTATCTTGCGGGCTTTTCAAACTCCAGTTAAAAAACATCGAGGAAGAAGACGAAGTCATTTCTTTAACCTCTAATTGAGCTCTTACCTCGCTCCAATTACCTTCTGGGAATATTTTCTTTTCTTGAAAAGCTTTTAGTCTTCGGCCGAGAATCTGATAGGAAACACCAAGATGCGCAGCAGCTTCGCTTAATGAATTGCAGTCACGCAATAAACCATGCATTTGCTCTGCAGTTATTTTAAATTGTGTTTTAGGATTAAGATAGTTTTCAGGTGTGGTTACAGACCATCGCCTTGGCGATCGTTGTGGAGCAGTTTTAGTTTTCATTGTGCACCATTGATTATTAAATAAAAACAAGATCGTTAAATTTTAATCCTATTGAATTTTTTGTGCAACTACTGTCTTTTTTTTGACACTTAAGTTATGGAAGCATAGCAGGGTTTTAAACATAAGTAAGATAGGATAACCATAAATTTTTACCAATCGAGATTGAAATTACCAAGCTAAGGTTGCACGCTACATCCTATTTTTCACTTATGCAGCTTGAAGCAAGTCATAAACATTACGTGTAACCTTTGTGCTGCATAATAAGGTCTTTGCAATATTTACCATTCTTCCGTGAGTTCCAATTGATTTTGATATTCTAAAATACGCCGCTTTGTGGCCGGTGAAACATCGGGTGGCAATTTCTTGAGTGGGAACCATTTTTGCTCTGCAATTTCCGGAGAATTTACTGCTTCCTGTATAAAGTGTTTGCATATAAACAAAATGATGTAATCATCCCAATGATGACGTTTATGATAAACAGAAAATAATTGTGGTTTGTGCGTTAAAATGATGCCGACTTCTTCCTTTAATTCCCGGATAATTGCTTGCGTTGGAGTTTCCCCTGCCTGAATACCGCCCCCTACTGTATACCATCCGGCAGCATACGTGTGTCTTACTAAAAGTACTTTATCATTGTCGATGATTAATGCTCGGGCGCCCAAGGTTTTTTTGGCAAAAAAGAAACAAAATACATTTCTTAAATAATGAAGGATTTTCCACATGGCTTAAGATGAACAATGATTTACAATTCACTATAGCAGCAAATGCATTTAAGCTCACTTGCACTTTAAGTAAAGCCGTCTAGGCTTTATTTGCCCACTTGCAGAGAAAGGAGCCGAAAAATGTCGCATGAAAACTATCAATCCTGCATTGATGCCTGCCATGCCTGTGCCACAGCGTGTGAACATTGCGCCAATAGCTGCCTTGAAGAGCAAACCATTCAACAGCTCGCGTCTTGTATTAAGCTGGACATCGATTGTGCCGACATTTGCATTTTGACCGCCAAATTGCTAGCTCGCGGCTCAGAGTTTGCCTTACCTGTTTCCTTGCTCTGTGCGGATATTTGTAAAACTTGTGGCGATGAATGCTCAAAACATCAAGATATGGAACATTGCAAGCGTTGCGCCGAAGCATGTTACCGCTGTGAAGCAGAATGCAGAAAAATAGCATCGGCCTAACCATGCTACCATGGTAGCACCTTAATTACTGTGGTTTGATAAGCATGGCAATTCCATGCTGTTCTAGCCCCGTTAATGAGAAAGTAAACTTGTGTAGCTTGGTCAAATACGGCATCGGTTTGCGTATTTAAAGTACATATTTTATCAACGCCATCCATAGTAATATATAAATAAGTTGTATTAGGCGAAATAACTTTTGCAGGAGGAAGAAGATAAACCTCATTCCTGTATTCCAATGCCATGGGCAATCCTTTAATGAAGATCGTCGCTCCAGCTGAGACGGAACACATACTCATGAACATAAAAAATAGAACAGGCTTCATACCAATCCTTTGCAACGCCATTATTGATCATATTATACGCAAATTGTTACGTTTTTTCATGATAAATGCGGACGGTATGAACGACAAGACAAACAACTGGTTAAATACAAATAACCCTGGCGCGACCTAAACAACAGGTCTCGTCAGGCCAAGGAATGAAGTCTAAGCCTCACCACCTTTCTTACCCATTTTAACAAAAGCATCCGGGTCTTTCTTTTTGCGGGTTTTCGCAGCTTTCCGTGCAATTTCGGTTTCTTCTTCGGCAGAAATATTATGCCGTGCTTGCGCGCCAAGTTTACCTGCTTTTGAGCGACTCATGGTGTGATACTCATCTTCTCGCCCACTACCACTTCTTCCCTCGTCTTCATTCTCATCATAATCACGACCCCAACGCGCCTCAGCACCCCGTCTGCCTGCTTCTTCCCGGCTCATGCGATGCTCATCATCGTCACGGGAACTGCGGCCTTGGCGGCTTCTTTCATAATCATCATCGTAATCACGGCCCCAGCGCGCCTCAGCACCCCGCCTGCCTGCTTCCTCCCGGCTCATGCGATGTTCATCATCGTCACGGGAACTGCGCCGTTGACTGCTTCTTTCATAATCATCATCGTAATCATGACCCCAGCGCGCCTCGGCACCCCGTCTGCCTGCTTCTTCCCGGCTCATGCGATGTTCATCATCGTCACGGGAACTGCGCCGTTGACTGCTTCTTTCATAATCATCATCGTAATCACGGCCCCAGCGCGCCTCGGCTCCCCGCCTGCCTGCTTCTTCCCGGCTCATGCGATAATCATCATCGTCACGGGAACTGCGACGTTGGCGGCTTCTTTCATAATCATCATCGTAATCACGGCCCCAGCGCGCCTCAGCACCCCGTCTGCCTGCTTCTTCCCGGCTCATGCGATAATCATCATCGTCGCGGGAACTGCGCCGTTGGCGGCTTCTTTCATAATCATCATCGTAATCGCGGCCCCAGCGCGCCTCGGCTCCCCGCCTGCCTGCTTCTTCCCGGCTCATGCGATAATCATCATCGTCGCGGGAACTGCGCCGTTGGCGGCTTCTTTCATAATCATCATCGTAATCGCGGCCCCAGCGCGCCTCAGCACCCCGTCTGCCTGCTTCTTCCCGGCTCATGCGATAATCATCATCGTCGCGGGAACTGCGGCGTTGGCTGCTTCTTTCATAATCATCATCGTAATCACGGCCCCAGCGCGCCTCAGCACCCCGTCTGCCTGCTTCTTCCCGGCTCATGCGATGTTCATCATCGTCACGGGAACTGCGCCGTTGGCTGCTTCTTTCATAATCATCATCGTAATCACGGCCCCAGCGCGCCTCGGCTCCACGCCTGCCTGCTTCCTCCCGGCTCATAGAACCATTATTCTCCTTGTAACGACTCATAACTCCTCCTTGTCAATCCATTAGAAAATATCTGTAGTCTTATCTGTATTGCGCAAATACTTATAAGCTCAGGTAAGCTTAGACTAAGAAAAAAAATGTGCCATCTCGAAAAAAGGTTAAGAATTTCGGTGCAAGGTTTGCCCGATTTTATTAGCTTGATAACAAATATTATTTTCGTAAAAATAATATTTTTCTTAATTAGAAAAGAAATAAAGAAGCGCGCAAAGATAACAACTCAACAGCACGCTATAAAAAATAAGATAATAAGGTCTTTAAAAACAATTAATGAAAAACGCTTCATACTAGGCTCAGCTCAGAGAACGGAGCCATACCCCCCATTAAGCATCTAACAGCTTTTTCACCAATAATGCTATATCTATATTATTTTGCTTGAATGATGTCATATCAAATCAAGTAAATATGCTGCAAAAATGTTGAAGTCACCAGAGCCACTTTTTTTAACGGTGTGTGTAACAGGATAGGAAGTAAAGGGCATAGATGCACGTACTAAAATTTATTAATTGGTTGGACGTAGCGAAGCCAAAATGTATCTCCTTTTGGTCAAATCCTGAAATTTGAGGATAGTAATAATTTTGTAAGTTAAATGCTTGCATATTGCTAAAGGATTATTCGTTTGCGCTAAATCTTCAGTAGCAGTTGCCTGTGACGTAAAAATAATAACGGCGGTAATTTACCACCAATCTAAAAAAATTCATGAATGTCCTTTAGAAGAAAAGAGAAAGCCTCACCCTTTATCTGATAAGGCTCTGAGTTTTTATTGGTTTGGGGTCACAATGTTAAACCAAAAATCAAAGTTATCGATAAAGCCTAACAACTGCTTTAATGATTCTTGGTTACCATCAATTTTTAGTTCTTTATTTGCTAAAGTACTTTCCACTGTTTTTTGTTTGAGAATAATTTGATTTAACGTTTCTCTGTTAATGCTAATCGTTGCATCTGCTTTGTCTGATTGATAGCCCTGAATATGATGTAAACTACCATTATTAAGTTCGACAATGTATTTTTCATTGATATCAGGAAAAACAAAATTTAAGGTGATTGTAGTGTTTGCAGCCTTATCTCCATTTAACTTAACTCCCATATAATCAAAAAATAAGTCAGTGCTCATTGCGCGAATAGTATCAGGGCTTGCAGTATCGGGAGTTGCCAGTTTTTGTACCCCATTACGCAATTCCTTAGCTCCGCTAAGATAAAAGTTGCGCCAAGGGCCTGATTCCGCTTGATAGCCTAATTGTTCTAATGCATCCGCTTCAAGATTTCTGGCTTCTTGATTATTCGGTTCAGCAAAAACTACATGGTTCATTACTTCAGCAACCCAGCGATAATTTCCTTGTTCATAATCTTTGCGGGCTAGTTCCATAATTTTTGCAGCCCCACCCATGTAGTCTACATATTTTTTGCTGCCTTCTACAGGCTCAAGGGGATGCAAGGTTGCAGGATTGCCACTAAACCAGCCTAAATATTTCACATAAGTCGCTTTGGTATTATGATTCATCGTCCCATAATAGCCTCTATTTGACCAATAATGACTTAAACTCTCAGGAAGCATCACTTTTTCAGCGATTTCATCCATGGTGAAACCCTGATTCGCATAATGCAAGGTTTGGTCATTAATAAAACGATACATATCGCGCTGTAGTTTTAAATGTTTGACGATGTTTTCTTTATCCCAAACAGGCCAATGATGTGGTGCAAATAAGACTTGCACATCATTTCCCCAAAGATACATTGCTTCATTTAAGTATTTTGACCACGCGAATGGATCTCTGATTTTTGCACCTCGTAGAGAGTAGGTATTATGCAAGGTATGTGTTGCATCTTCAGCTGTGCATAAAGCATGAAATTCAGGTATATAGAAAAACATTTCAGATGGTGCTTCAGAATCAGGGGCCATATAGAAAACAAAATCAAGGCCTGCTAATTTTAGGTGTTGTTTATTGGTTTTGATAATCTCAGTAGGAGGAATAAGTGACACGGTTCCCGAAGAGGTCGTCATGCCTAAACCTGCCCCTACCTGACCCGTCGGTGACATAGGTAATAAATTGCCATACATATAACTGGCACGTCGACTCATGGCATTACCTGCCATTACGTTTTCTGCAGCAGCACTTTCAATAAAGCCAATAGGCGCTACAATTTTTACCTTTCCTGACTTTACGTCGTCTTCAGAAACAACGCCTTTAACACCACCGTAATGGTCTACATGACTGTGAGTATAGATGACTGCAACGATAGGTTGTTTCGGTCTATGTTTAAAATATAAATCCAATGATGCTTTTGCTGTTTCTGTTGAAATTAATGGGTCAACAATAACGATACCTTGCGGCCCTTCAATAAAGGTAATATTGGATAGATCTGCCGTTCGCACTTGATAGATATGTTCATTAACTTGAAATAAACCACCCATTTTTACAAGCTGGGCTTGTCGCCATAAACTGGGATTGACCGTAGTGGGTGATGAAATGTCATTTTTGATGAAAGAGAAATTACCTAAATCCCATATCACATCCCCATTAGTATTTTTAATAATTCCATTATTAGGTAACGGGGCTATAAATCCTTTGGATGCATTGTTAAACGATTCCTTATCGCTGAAAGGCAGTTTTTTTAATAATTCATTATTTAAGGTTGTTGTTGATGAAGAAGCTTCTTTGGGGGACTCACTTGCATGAGCAGTATTTAAAAAAAAATAGAGGGGATGCAGCTAGAATGCTGAAAGCCAGTTTTTTCATTTTCATATCAATCCTTTGATTATTTAGAAAGTATAATATTATCATTCAGAAAAAATAGGTTTAGTCTTCATTGTTTCATTTTAATGTCAAGGAGTATCCTCACTTATAAAAAACTTAATAGCAACATAAACATCACCAAATACAGAACCAATAAATGAGTAAGGTCACAAGCACCCACGGCAACCCCTATTTTTACGGCCATATGCCCAAGGCCGCTTAACCCCACAACCCCTACCCGGCTTTCAGGCCTGGCATTCAAGATGCGCAAGGGAGAAATAAGCAGTAATGCCTGCACATAAAATGGGGCACAATTGCCAATACCAAACCTCCGGAAACACGTAAAACGAATTCTTCACGCACGGCAAATATACTTAGAATATCCGCCCTTGGTAGACTCTCCTGTAATGCGATCTATTCCGCAATAGTTCCTGTGTTTCCTTCCTGGCAAAATTGTTCCTGGCTCTTATGACATCGATCACATTCTGGCAGCTATCCACCATGTAACCTACCGCAACGCAATCGCCCGCTTTGTATTTTTACCGCAGATCCCACTTCCATAACTCGGCCTAAAATTTCATGCCCTGGTACGATAAGGTGTTCAGTCCAACCCCAATCATTTCGAACAATATGCAGATCGGAATGACAAACTCCGCAATATAAAATCTCTATCGCCACATCATTTTCACGTAAATTACAGCGTTCAAAATGATATGGACAATTTATCTGTAGTTGAATGGGCAGCGTATCCTATAGTTTTCATGAGCAATTTTACTTAACGTTTAAGTAAGCTTATATCTTTTTCCGCAAAAAATGTGAGCAATTTATAGGAAGATTAGTGCACACGATAACAGGTATTTTGTTTACTGTATTTAGGGAGATTACCGGGATTCGGCCAGTTTGTTTGTTGCGTATCCTTCTTGGCCCCCGCTAGAATTTACTTTTAAAACTTGGCATGTGAGTCAATATCCCTTCGCCGCTTAAATTAATTCACTTCACCCAAGCACGTGCGATGAAGTGAATTAAATGGTAGGAGCTTATTTACATTTTACAGCGAATTGTGCTTTCTCCAAGCCGGCACAAAATGCAGCTTTTGCTTCACCGTTTAGGGAAACAAAAGAGCCGTTTTCATAAGAATTACCATCATCAAGTAACCTTGCATCATTGAACCAACCCACATTAAATGGCACACATCCGCCTATGCTGCTTTGAGTTTGCGTCTCTGATTTACAATCTGGCGAAGACCGTTGGGCACCATCAAAGCCATAGCGAAAATCATTGTTTATATACACTATCGCTTTTATCGTTGAAGATAAATCAATGACAGGATTGTCTTTGTCTGACTTACATGCCGGGGATTTATTCGGATTCGCCGGATTACAATTTATCGGCACCACACCATTGTAATTAATTAAAGCAAACAAGCGATTCACCCAAGTTGTAGATGCTTGTTTGTAGGCAGTTTGCCAAACAAAATTATTCCCGTCATGAGGATGGCTTGCCGATCTATCAACATAGTTTGTAAGCGCCGACTCGGATAGGATAACTGGTTTCCCCACCGCATTTGCAAAAGCCACGGCTCCGAGAATATTCCCATCGATTGGTAAACGCTCATTACCGATATTACAAGTTGAATTGGCAACATAATTAGTTGCAGGAAAACCATTATACCCATAACTTGACCCATTAAAATGAGGCAGACATAAGTCGTGCTCAAATACACTCAAACCGATCCAGTCAACTACATCATTTCCTGGATATAAATCTTGATATTCGCCACGCACTGGATGATATACGTAATATACTTTCGCACCGCTCTCTTTCGTGCCATTGCTAATTAAATTACGTAAATGTTTAAATGCTTGCTTGTATACCGCGCAGCCAATTTTGGGATCTGTATTTGGATCGCAAAAAAAGTTTGAACTGACTTCATAGTCTAAGCGTATCAGGTAAATAGGCTTTGGATTGGCATTAATATATTTAATTAAATTTTGGTACAATCCATCGCTTTTTCCATCCGCAACATCATGAACGGCAGCAACGGATGCCTCGAGAGTGGTACATTCCCCTGGCTTCGCACCATGTGGACAGCGGGTACTATTTGGCGGATTATCCTTAATACTCACAGCCAATTGAATATATATGTCTTTTTGCGCTTGATTGGCCTTATCAACCAAATAGGCATAATTCTCTTTGGCGCTACTCAATAAATCGCCGGAAGTGTCACCTTCATTGGGCCTGGATTGATAATAGATGGAACCACCGTCTGGTATTTGTCCATCAGCTAATATTGCCGCTAAATTATCCCAAGCTTCATTATTATTTTGACCAGTTAAAAGTAAACGTTGATTAGGGATTAAAGAATTGGTTGCAGAACCAGAAATATGATTGGACACTGCTTCATGAGTGCTGTCAGCGCAATAACCATTTGCTGCCAATGTTAATGCCAGAATAACGGGGAATTTTTTTTTGTTAACTTTCATGCTTTATCCTTAAGTCACGAGTTAAAAGAGAGATACTACTAACAATGATTAGTTAAAATTTTAGAGAGAATTATTCTGTAGGCTGTTTCTTAGCCAATGGTCCCACCCCCTGAAATAGCATGATGATTATCAGAACTGTTTACCATTTTTATCTGCGCAGGTAACAAATAATAATGAGAGCGAACTATCTAACAGATTAAAGCTGATTTACCTATACCATTCAAACACTTAAATTGTAGTAAGCCAATCCTTTTTTTCCAGCTTTAATGGCTTTATATGAAAATAAAATAGTCAAATATAAATATATGTTATTGATATTTAATGAAAAAAATTCAAATATTTGTTCAGATTATTTTACAAATTTTATTTCGCAACCACTCTTTAGCATTAAAGAGTACAACGCTTTATGCTTCCTGCTAAAGAATCAATTTCCCCAGTGCATTTTATTAATGCACTGGGAGTCATGTAATTGGCTAGCATCTGTCGCAGAGTTGAGTTGATGTGCTGACTATTCTGATAATATTCATGTAAATCTGAATTTCCCAATGCCTCAATAATCAATTGACTGGCATGTTGAATAATATCCCGCGCCAACAGCAGTACTTCTTCCGAGGTAAAATCGGTTTTTTCATAATTGCATGCAATAGGTAACTTCTTAGTAGACACAATCTGGCGCAGTTGCATATAAGCATTATTAACGAGCAGCTTAAAGTCACGCTGGCCATAATGACATTTCCAGATCACATCGTAGTAAGGCGACTGAATATTTTCTGCCAATGTAATATTTTGTAGAAAAAGATTCGCTACCATTTCCACATTTTTTATTTCTTTTTCATTCGCCAACTCCCGCACATGCACCAGAACTTTTTCAATTTGCGCTTTATCATTTATTGGCTTACCGAGCGGCAATTTCGCAGCAGCCACAGCCCGCATGCATTGAAATCTTAAATCCAATGCTTCCAATAACTGCTTGGAAGAACTAGAGTCGATCACCTCTTGCAATACCTGCTGCTTTTTAAGTCGATACGTTTTAAAAAAGCCTTGTATTTTAAGTGCTGCTATGTCCTGCTGCATCATTATTCCCTACTTCACGCAATTTATGCTTGGAAGCGTCATCCGCCTATGATCTACTATTTGTCATTCATTTGGCTACAAGTTGCTTCAGATTGTATGCCATCCTCAAAGCAAATGGTATTACCATAATTTTTTTTCGCTTTGTAACAAGCCGCATCAGCCTTTTTCAGAGCGGAATCAATAGAAGGTGAGCTATGAATCAATTGGCTGATGCCAATGGAACAACCTAATATTAAATTGCCTTGCTTTAAAATTTCCTTGGTTAGTTGCGATGTGATTTTAATTATTTTTTGTCCAATTAACCCTGCTTTTTTTAAATTGATATTTTCAATTAATACCACAAACTCATCACCACCGTAGCGCGCCATAACATCTTCTTTACGAAGCTGTTGCCTTAATAAATGACAAAATCGCTGCAGGATATGGTCTCCAAAATCATGACCATATTCATCATTAACTTTCTTAAAGCCATCCAAATCAATGAAAATAACGATTAAATGACCGCTATTTAATTTAATTTTTTGGTAACGATTGTCTAATATTTCCATTAGATAATGACGGTTATAACACCCGGTCAGCTTATCGTGTTCAGCTTGATAGCGAATTTTTTCATATTTTAATATTAAATCATCTATTATCTTTGTTTTTTCAATGGTTTTTGCGCTCAAATAACTGACCCAGAAGACATAAATTCCCCCCAGTAAAAAAATCGTAGAATAAAAATAATTGGTAAAAAAAGGGTTGCCCCATACACCATAGATGATGGCAAAGAGATAACTGCATAAAAAGAAACAGATAAGGGTAAAATTAGCTACCCATTGTTGCTGATAATGAGACGTTTTCTTTAGAAGAGGCCAGGTGAAATAAGCTCCTCCGGCAAGAAGAAATGCTCCGATAATAATCATGAAGTGCGATAAATGCATCAAGCTGGATTATAGGATGATTTATTTTATATATAGCAAACAATAGCGCACATTTTAAAGACACGCTTGAAGCTCCCGACCTTTTGGCTCAAAAACCTGATGCTTTGGACTAAAATATTGCAACGGCTGATTAGACGAAAAATTAAACATATTCAAGGCAACCACTTCATTGCGGTGTTACCTTTTCCCAGATATAAGTCTTTTTATTCGAAAGTTTCTGGCTTTTTCCTAAACCCTTTTAATTCACTTCGTTTTGATTTTTCATCTAAAATTTTTTGTTTCGCGCGCCTTGAACGTCGTTTCTTTTGGCGTTTTATTTTTTCAACTTTTTGCTGTTCCTTCGTTTTTTCATCACTAATCAACGCATGTAATTTTTCACAGAGGCGTACCCTTGCAAAATAGCGATTATCCTCGCGGCTTCTGGATTCCTGACATTTTATTTCCAAACCCGATGGCGCGTGTTTTAAATAAACAGTAGCCGCCGTTTTATGCAATTTCTGCCCACCCTTACCGCTGCCCAGAATAAATTTTTCGACAAGATCAATTTCATCGATATGAAGCTTCGTCATCCATTCTGTCAATTTCTTCCATTTCTCTTTACCGACCATACTTTCCTGCGAAAATAAAATTTAATGGCATCACCCTGTAATATATAGGCACGAATTAAATACAATGAGATACAGCTAAAAACTGCATTTAGACGTACTTTATTTGCCGCATCATTCTCCCATTGACTTTTATATGTAATCTTTTAATTCTCTGAGCGCAAAAGCAACCGAAGTCCCTACAGAAAAACATTGATATTTTTTGTCATTAATTTGGCTTACTGGTTGAATACCTATGAGCGCATTGGTCAAAAAAACCTCATCGGCACTCAGTAACTCAGCAGGTGTGATGGATTTCTCAATAATGGAAAATTTAACCGTTAATTCTTTCAAAAGAATATTTCTAATAACCCCAGGCAATGCTCCATCAGCAATGGGCGGCGTATAAATTTGCCCATTTTTAACCATGAACACATTGGTAATGGCTCCATCAGCCACATTCGATCCCGTATTCAATAAAATAGCTTCATCAAATCCTTGCATCATGGCTTCTTGTTTCGCAAGAATGTTGTCTAAATAACTAATTGATTTAATCCTTGCAGCGATTGTTTTTTCATTCTTTCTTGTGCTTACAATCCGTGCCGAATAAGCCAGTTTGGCAGGATGAGCAAACGCAAAAGCAAAAATAGTAAAATTTGGTTCTGGACGTGCCTCAGGGAAGATACCCCTTATAGATTCCCCGGCAGTAATCGTTATTCTTGCACCGGCAATTGTTTCCTCTAAATTATTTTCTGCGATTAAAAAAAGAAGCATTTCTGTTAATGCTTCTTTAGAAAATGGCAAATTCATGCTAATCAGTGGTGCACTTGTTTCAAGCCGATGCCAGTGATAATCGAACGCAGGCATTGCACCTTTATTAATTAGTATCGTTTCAAAAAGACCGTGACCCAATGTAAAGCCGCGATCATTATGTTTAATGCATGGCTGATTTGAGGAAAGCGGATTACCGTTGTAGATAATTATCGACATGTAAAACCAAGTTTATGGATGTGGATTACGATTATACTAAGGGTTCTAAAATTACTTGCATCGAACTGCAGCAAATACTTTGTATCAAGTTCATGATTATATAACGCCCAGAAGTTTACCTCCCTTTGGAGCCGCTGATTAAATCTTTAAGCAAAACGCCAAACTCCTTAAAGTCTCGTGTCTGAACTGCAAGCACTACCATGACCTGGGCCACGTTTTAACAAACCTAATTATGACACTTAAATCTGTGGCTGCAATTTAAAGTCTTCTTGACTTATGACTTAATAAATTCATTTAGAAAAAGCTTGGGATGGTTTAAGCAATTCCCATATTTTTTCAGGCGGTCTGGCAATGATAGCCTGGCCGTTACAAGTCACGATTGGGCGTTGCATTAAAATCGGCTCTTTCAGCATGACTTCTAAAATTTTAGCCTCATCCTCTAAAACCAAACCCAAATTCTTAAAAACAGGTTCATTCGTCCTAACAAAGTCTTTTAAATCAAAATGTGATCGTAACTCAAGCAATTGCTCTATATTAAGCGGTGTCTTAAGGTACTCCACTATAGTCGGGTTAATATGACAACTTTGTAATATTTGCAAAACTTGTCTTGATTTAGAACAGTTCGGATTATGATAAACTATAAATTCTTTCATTTAAATTCTAGCTCTTTAGATGATTCAGCTTCTTAACAAGCAATAAGATAACACTGATCTGTTTTTCTTAAAAAAAGTTCTTTTACCGCCATGTGTATGCAGTTAATACTTTTTAGTTAGCCAATAATTCTTTAAAGAGTTCGCTGGAATTTTGGTGTATCCTCTGGCTATTAGATTCTTGGCCCTGCAATATTTAAGATACGAATATTATTTTTACTTATCCATTCTTTAATTTTTTCTACTGCATCTGCCTTTTTATCCAAGCTAACAATCAGATATGGTTTTTGTTGACGCTTGTGTTCTCAATGGTTAAAGCATTCACCTTTCTTTACTCAGCAAAAGCTCTTAACGGATGGCAAACGATAGTGTACAATTCATGTTCCTTTTGCTCAAAACTTACAAATTACTCACAAAACAAGCCATGACTTATGTTGAATTGTTTAAATGCTGTTTTGCATAATGGATCCCCGTTTGTAAGTTTATAACCAAAGTATAATTATGAATCGTATTAACGTATTATTTTTTAGTCTGAAAGTTATTGTTTGCTTAGTCTTGCTTACGCCCTTGGCTAATGCAGAAGATGTTGAGTTAATTGGCTCGTTAAATCAAACGTTGAAAATTCATGCCTCAGGCAATCAATTGGAACAAGATTCCAGGGGATTGGAGCTAACTGAAAAAACCATTAAATTGCTGCATGTGCGCTTAGCTGAGGATAAAAAAGCAGAGCTTAAATCCCAAGCACAAGATTTGAATAAACATAGAAATGGATTTACATCAAGCAATCGGGCAGCTGCTTCGCTGGAATTACCGAAAGCGGTTTCATTAAATATGAACAACGTACCCGTATTAGACCAGGGAACTCATGGTACTTGTGTTACCTTTGCTGTTTCCGGTGGTTTAGATGCTGTAATAGGAAAAGGCGACTATATTAGCCAATTGTGCCAATTGCAATTAGGAAATTATCTGGAGCAACATGGTTATGGCATTAGCGGTTGGGATGGTTCTTTTTCTGGTGAAGTTTTTGGCCAAATGGCCCAATACGGTGTTATAAATGTGGACAATCAATGGAAGAATGGATGCGGTGGTTATTATGACTACCCGAAATATTCGAAAAGACCACAAACTTATATCGCTCCTGAAGATTTTGCTAAGATGAGTGAACCAGTTTTAGGGACTTATGCTGCCATTAAGGACATTCGCGTTGCAAGGAATTTTGAAGCTACTTTGGACAATGTGAAAAACGCACTGCATGCGGGTGATCGCGTTGTATTTGGCGTTTTACTTCCCAGAGTGGATTTAGGAACAGCTGGGGCAGTAGGGAAATATCGTACTTGGTTTACCCAAGATACCTGGGTTTTAAGTAAGGAAGTTATGGATGGAATCAGTGATATTGAAGCCGCGCATGAAATGATCATCACCGGTTATGATGATAATGCAACCGTATATGATGACCATGGGGTTGCGCATAAAGGTTTGTTGACACTAAGAAATTCCTGGGGAACTTCTGTTGGTTATTGGGGCGAGTTTTATATGTCTTATGATTATTTTAAATTGCTAAATTTAGAAGTCACCGAAATTCTTCCAATCAATCATTAGCATTTAACGATAAACTAACTTACTAAACAGCCTGCACCAAAAATTCAACATGGTGCAGGTTGCAATAGCGCTTTGCTCGAAAAAAAATGTTGGCCAGTACGAGTGCTTTCAGAGTCTGCTAAAGAGCTATTTGACACCTATTCCTCATGAAAGTAGTCCAAAATGAGCCTTCCCTTGCTCATCCAACTTGCCCCCTGTTTTAATTGAAGGCACTGTAGTTCCTTTGAGGGAAGAAAGGTGATGCATTGTCAAGATAGCAATCGAATAGAAAAGTAATATTGTATAAATTTCTTGCCAAATGTGATTTGATAAAACTCCTGCAAAATAGTCTATGGGAGCGTTCGCAAATGCCATCCGTTTGCAGTGATTGCACCTTGGTTTTGGTGTGTTCGATATTGTTGCGGAAGCAAACACAACTATTTTACCCATCGACGTAATAATAGCTAATATGCTGGCTGGGTGGAATGGCCATTGAGGGACCTCCGATTGGTGTTCAGACTCCACATCAAGGAGTCTGACCTCATCCATGCTCGATATCTCTAAATAATTAAAATCTTAGTTCCGGGGTTGGCTTTGACCCAGTTAGCCACATACTCAATATAGTTATTCTTGCCAACAGCAATGCAACCCCGGGTGGAGCCTGGTAAGTTGCTTAGCCAACCCAACAAACGAGATGACTGATTGGGGCCATGAATCCCAACATCCCTACCTGTATATCCTGCAGCTAATTGCTTTGCTGTGGGATAGAGAATTGGAATAAAAATTTTAAACTGAGCGGATTTTCTTGGATAAGCTAACCCGTATAAACCAAGGGGGGTTTTATTATCACCCGCCCTTTTTTTACCAAGGCCTTTATTCCCGAGCGCTACTTTAAAGGTTTTAATGACAGTGCCACGTTTACAAATATTTAAGACTCGCTTAGTGGTCAGTACATTGATTCCGTTTGCTAAAGGACAAATCACGTTACTAGCAAATAAAGAAATGGGGAATAAACTAATAACGATCAAAAAAACTGCTTTAATTTTCATATAAATAAACAAATATTATTGAGGTTGGACAATAATTATTCCATAATTTTACTTTTATTTATAGAGCATTAATTCCGCACTTGTTAGGATTAAAATGATTGAGCCGGATTAATTCATTCAGCATATCGTCGAATAGATGCACTTGTTTCAGCGAGCCCGAATGTTTATATAGGAAAGGGGGAGGGGACTTTATCCGTAATAACCGATTAAATGTCTGATAATCAACTTGGAAATTTCGCCGGAGAACCATAATTCATCCTGCTCGTTTGCTTAGTTTTACGATTAATCAGACTTTGTAAAATTAATATAGATATGAATATACAATACCGTTTTCCTTGGAAAACTATTTTTGAAATATTATGGATAAAAGATCTAGTACCTTATTTTGGTCTTTTTTTTCAATAACGCCTAATTTTTTTAAAATACGAGTCCGATCAATTGACCTCAGTTGATCAAGCGCAATCTGCCCTTTTTTATCTTTAAATTCTGTTAATATTCTTGTTGGAAAATTGTCTTTGATGGTGCTTGTCATCGGCGCTATAATAACTGTTTTTAACCTGCTCAAGTTCATTGAGTCCGGTGATATAATTACTGCTGGGCGTGTTTTTGTAATTTCAGAACCAATTGTAGGATCGAGGTTTACTAAAAAAACATCAAACCTTTTTATTTTTACCATGTCCATTCATCCAGATCGAAATCATTGCTTAAATTTAAATGAGCCTCATCATTGCTATTATCTACAACAGCATTGAATTGCTCTAACCATCCTTCTTGCTGATTTTTGATTGGAATTAATGTGAGCACACCCTTTTCATCTGCTCTAATTTCCAATTCTTCACCCGGATGTAAATGAGCTTCTTTAATGATAACAGAGGGGATACGAATCCCGATTGAATTTCCCCATTTGGTTAGCGTAACTGTAGACATTGTAATTCCCCATATGTATATTCATAGTATAATTATACATGGTATATACACATATTCAAGCTATTTCAAACGAAAATGAATAGCTTATAAATCCGTGTAATAAAAATAAATTAAGGGGGAAGTTCTTTAACTCCCCCACCACACTCTAGAACGTATAGCAGCATTGAATTTGGTCGTCCTAATGAACGAAGAGCAAAATTATTAATTCCTCTCTTCCTTTCAAGAAATGCCCGTAACTCGCTGTAATAATTATGCGTGGAAGAAAGCATTACTTAGAGCGAGTATAGAGGATTTTCGTTGGCATGATTTACGCCACACATGGGCCAGTTGGCATATGCAAAGCGGGACGGCCTTACATGAGCTACAACAATTGGGGGCTCTCCTCCAAATGAACACATCATTACCCATAAGTATAAAAAGCAGTTATTTTTTATAATAATTCGTATACTGCAATGCCCAATAAGTCAGGATGATAATCATGAGCTGGGCAGCAGAGGAAATGCAACAATTGATTTAGGCGATAAAAGACTTAATGCTCGGTTACTTTCTTTATTTGATAAGTTAGGCAATGCCCCCAATCTAAGTATACCTGCGGCATGTGGAGGCTGGCATGAAACCAAAGCAGCCTATCGGTTCTTTGATCATGAACAAGTCAACACAGAAAATATTTTAGCGCCCCATATAACCTCTACGCTTTAACCAAACGTAATCGCTATTTGGAACAGCAGCCCGCCATTGCTGCCATTTATGATTTTAAACAACAACTGCATCAACTATTAACCAAGAAGCATTGTACGGCTAAAGAGTGCAAGCGTTTGCTACCACAATTCTTGGAAATGGTGAAAGAACTAAGGCAGAGCCCCTTTCAATCACTTAAAACATTAGGTAATACATTATTTAAATGGAGAGAAGAAGTCGTTAGAATGCTTCGCTTTACGAAGAACAATGGAATAACTGAAGGGTTTCATCGGAAGATGAAATTGATTCAGAGAAGAGCTTACGGATTTAGAAATTTTGAAAATTATAGGTTGAGAGTTAGAGTGCTGTGCGGATAAGTGAAGTGCCCCCGGATTTGGGGAAGACCCGAAAATTATAGGTTGAGAGTTAGAGTGCTGTGCGGATGAGTGAAGTGCCCCCGGATTTGGGGAAGACCCGGGAAGACCCTTTAAATGGCGCGCTCGGAGGGACTCGAACCCCCGACACCTTGGTTCGAAGCCAAGTACTCTATCCAGCTGAGCTACGAGCGCCTTTGTAAGAGGTGTGATGGTGGGCCGTATAGGATTCGAACCTATGACACAGAGGTTAAAAGCCTCCTGCTCTACCAACTGAGCTAACGGCCCGTAGTTCTTATTTTAAATTAAACACGTTGTACTTCGAGCATTCGGAAATGCAAGCTATCTAAATATTTTACCACGCCCAGCAAAAAGTAGCCAAATACTGGTGGGCCGTATAGGATTCGAACCTATGACACAGAGGTTAAAAGCCTCCTGCTCTACCAACTGAGCTAACGGCCCTAAAGAGGCTGAAATCATACCGGATCAAGGTGAAATTTCAAGTGTTTTGCGCGGATTATTTTCAATTAATGGAGATTTTGTGTACAAATTTTCACTGGTCGCTAAAATAGGCCATTCATCTTGCTGCAAAACATTGCAAAAAGAAGATAATTTTTCCGCGGGCACTAATAATAGTAAAACATCCGCTCCTAATGCCCCGCACCCTTTTGCAGCAGCTACCTGTGGATACTTATTGAGAATCTGCAGCAATTGCAAACTGTGTTGGCTTACTAAATTAAATTTTGCTAATTGCTGATGATATTGCTTCACTGCATCAATCAAGCGCCCGCTGTCTTTGCATGCAAATGCTTCCCTGGCCAAACATACGATTGATGCCAATTCTTCCACATGCAAGAAGCGGCGGCTTTGCTGTAAATGCTCGTGAGTGGCTAATTTTTTGCCCGTGTGCAGCAAAACAAAACTCAAGTCTGCAAAAACCCAAGGCAAACTTTCACAAATCCCCTGCTGCTTATGAATATAAACACAACCCTGCATGGATTGGGCCAACACATCATAGCCGCTGGGAGGAAGTCCTTGCCCCTGCCAAGCGCAGGATAGATATGCTTCCAACAAATGCTGGTGGCCAGGCTCTTTTTTTTGTACGGTTTGGCAGGCTAGATACACCCCTAAAAATTGTGCGCTGGAAGCTCCCATGCCACCTCGTCCATGATAAGGATCATGCCATGACAATCCGGCATTTTCAGGAGCATTTTTTGCCCACCACACCCCAGCTGGAGATAAAGCATGCACCCCATCCGTATTGCCTGCGTAAGTTAAGTTTACTGCAAAACAAGGTTCTGTGGTCAGCAACAGAGCAGGACCACCGGCAAGCGCTGCATACTCTCCTAAAAGAAAGGTTTTTGCCGGTATTTGCCATTTCATAAAATGGATTGCGCCTGTCTGATTTCAGCCAATAATTCGCAAGCTTTATGCAAACTTACCCGCTTGTGTAAAACCAACCATTGTTTTAAGCGCTCTTTTAAAAGCGGCATTTCTCCATCATTTGCCCCAGCCACCAACAGTAAATTATCAATATGTAATTTCATATGCCCCTGAATGATTCCCTCAGTGCATAACGCTTTAATAGCACCTAAGTTTTGCACCAACCCCACCGCAGCTATCACTCTTGATAAATGATTAGCGGATTCGATGCCCATCATGCGCAAACACATTTTGGCTGTAGGGTGCACCGCGGTTACCCCCCCCACTGTGCCTACAATAACCGGTGCTGTAAGCTCCCCTTTGAGAATGCCATCCTGGTAACGCCAGCGCGTGATCGCTTGATAATGTCCGGAGCGGGCGGCATAAGCATGCACACCAGCTTCCACTGCCCGCCAATCATTGCCTGTGGCAATCAAGACTGCGTCCATACCATTCATGACCCCTTTATTATGGGTAGCGGCGCGGTAAGGATCTAATTCTGCAAACAAAGATGCTTCTTGCAAGCGTTCACCGAGGGATGGGTCGATATCATGGATTTGCACCTGGGCCGTTGTCAGCTTTTGATCATTTAAGTTAGATAAAATGCATATGCTGACGTGCTCACCGCTTAAATTTTCTATCGGTGTTTTTAGGTATTCCAATACTTGATTGATGATGTTAGCGCCCATAGCATCGCAGCTGTTCATGGTGAGATGGATCACAGCCATATCACCGCCATCTGGTCGGGCTAAATGGCGCAATTGCAAATCCATTACTCCACCACCGCGACGCACCATGTTACCCGCCACATCCTCATTGGCTTTTTCAATCAAAAATGCCTTATTTTCAGTGAAAATTTGCGAAAAACGCGCGAAATCTTTAACTTTCGCCAATTGAATCTGACCTACAATGCATTCACCCGCTACCGAAGTCGTAATTTCGCCGCACTGGCGGATCCATCGCGCTGTTTTGGACAAAGCCGCTACGATAGACGTTTCTTCAACGGCCATGGGGATGACATAATCGCAGCCATCGATGCAAAAGTTGGTGGCAACACCTAAGGGAAGTTGAAAATAGCCAATGACATTCTCAATGAGTTTATCGGCGAGGTCGGTATCTCGCACACCGCCTTGATTTAAATAAACAATGTCTTCAGACGTCATCGCACCCATTTGCAATAAGCGCTGGAAACGTTCTTCGCGATTTAATTTAGAAAAACCTTGAAACAATTCACCGGCATTATTTATTAACGACATGCCTTCTCCTTCAAATCATCTAAAACGCGGCTGCCTGTACAAAACATAGCGACCCTTAGTTCGTATTCAATTGCAACCATGAGTTCACTTACCGCTTGCGCTGACTGTAAAGCAGCATCCAGCATGGGCTTGGCAAAGCCAATGGTCGTGGCTCCCAGTGCAATTAATTTGGCTGCATCCAAACCATGCCGTACACCGCCAGATCCCCAAATTTCAAATCCAGGTGCTAAAGAATGGGCGTCGCATACGCTTTGCACTGTATTAATTCCCCAATTGCGAAATGTGGCGGCAGCCTTATGGCGTAATGGTTCATCCACGGCTCGATGCCCTTCAATGCGCCCCCAGTGCGTACCTCCCAATCCGCTCACATCCACTGCTGCGACTCCAATATCATTTAAACGAAGCAGTGTTGTATAGGAAAAACCACACCCGGTTTCCTTCACAATGACCGGTAAGGGCATGTTTTTAACGAGATTCTCCAACGCCTGCCAACATCCCTTAAATAAAGGCGTGCCCTCCGGTTGAATGCACTCTTGTAAAGGGTTGCAATGAATAATTAACGCATCTGCCTGTAACGCATCGGTCAAACGCTTAATCTGCACTATTGGAGTGGTAATCAGTTGCGCTATGCCTAAGTTACTGAATAAACTGACTTCTGGAAACTCATGCCTTAAAGGTTGCCATTCGTATGCAGCCTGACTATCCGTAAGTTCCCGGCGCTGCGAACCAACCCCCATCGCCCACCCATTTTGTGCGCAAGCAGTAATAAGGTGGCGGTTGATATCCAGTGCATGCCGATGTCCTGCCGTCATGGAAGCAACCATAAACGGCGTAGATACCTGCTCTCCAAAGCGACTTGCAGAAATATCTATGTCGTTAAAATCAAGGTCGGGCAATGCTTCGTGGATTAAAGTGACGCCATCGAGCGCATTTAACTCCTGCGCCTGATTGTCCGGCATCAATGCAAGCTCAATATGATCTTGTTTGCGTTTTTCAAATTGACTGTAATCGTCCGTCATGCCCGTCACACAGTAATAAAATGGTTTGAATTTTACCATAAAACCATTCGGTTTTGCGATGATATACGGTTTCGTATTATCCTAGAGTATTTTACGCATGCAATCTCTTTATGACAGCGAACGAGTCACCTGCTCAACTGCAATTTATAGAAGAAAAAAACCTTTACTGTTGTCAGGGGAACTGGTCCATACTTGCTATGGATAATTTATTTAAACAATTCCTGCGCACGCAATTACCTTCCTCACAAAAAATCACCATAAGTGGCAAAGAAATTACTCATTTTGACAGTGCAGGTGCTCTGACGCTATTGCGTTGCATTGAAGAGTTGAACAAAAAAGACAATTTAGTCGAACGTGTGGATTTTAGCCCGGCACAAGAAGATTTATATAAATTGGTAGAGGCAAAGCGCGAAATACTCGATTATTCTCCCCCAAAACCTAAAAAAGAAACTATTTTATATCAAGTTGGCGAAGAAACCGTACATAAATTAAATCAGGCCCGAGGCTTGATCGTTTTGATTGGTGATTTAAGCGATAAATTATTCAGAGCATTTGGCCAATGGCGGCGTTTTCAATTTCCAAGCATTGTGCATACTGTGTACACGACTGGAGTAACTGCCTTGCCCATTATTGCCTTACTTTCATTTTTAATTGGAGTAGTCCTTGCCTATCAAATGGGATTGCAATTGGAAACCTATGGGGCAAATATTTTTATTGCTTATCTCTCGGGTATGGCGATTTTCCGTGAATTTGCGCCTTTAATTACAGCGATTATCGTGGCAGGACGTACCAGTTCCGCTTTTACCGCGCAGATTGGCAGCATGAAAATTAATGAAGAAATTGATGCATTGTGTACGATGGGGTTATCCCCTACGGAATTATTAGTAGTGCCTAAGGTGCTTGGATTATTGCTTTTTTTCCCGATGCTTATTTTCTGGTCTGATTTTTTCAGTACCCTAGGTGCTATGCTCATGTCTAAATTCATGTTAAACGTGGGTTATGTTGAATTTATGCGCCGCTTGCAGGATTCAGTAGGCTTAAAACAATTAATGCTTGGTTTATACAAAGCCCCGGCTTTTGCCTTGCTCATTGCCCTAGTCGGCTGTTTTCAGGGGTTTCGCGTACAATCCAACGCAGCAAGCATTGGCACACAAACCACGAAAAGCGTGGTACAGGCACTGTTTTTAATCATTATCGCCGATGCTCTGTATTCGGTGATCTACAGCTGGCTGGACGTGTAACATGTCTGAGCCTGTCATTGAAATTAAAGGATTAAAAAATTATCTGGGCAATCAATGGGTGCATTCGGATGTTAATTTAACCGTCAACCGCGGCGAGATTCTCGCTATAATCGGTGGCAGCGGCAGCGGAAAAACCACCATTTTACGCAGCATTCTCATGCTATTGCAGCCAACCGCAGGTACCATCCGCGTTTTCGGTAACGATTTGGCACACTTGGATGAAGCCTCCGCAAATGCTATACGGCGGCGCTGGGGAATGTTATTTCAGCATAGTGCTCTTTTTTCTTCGATGACTGTGCTTGAAAACATCATGTTCCCAATGCGTGAGCTTGCTGTGCTTGATAAAAAATTTATGCAAGAATTAGCAATGCTTAAGCTTTTGATGGTGGGTTTGCCTAAGGAAGCCGCGGAAAAATACCCTGCTGAATTAAGCGGAGGAATGCAGCGCCGCGCTGCCGCAGCGCGAGCCATTGCCATGGACCCTGAACTTTTATTCTTAGATGAACCAACATCGGGTCTTGATCCGCTAAGTGCCAAACAGTTTGATGAATTAATCGTATTTCTGCGCAATGCACTAAATTTGACGATCGTCATCGTAAGCCATGATATTGAATCATTGCAACGCACTACCGATCGCGTGGCATTTGTGGGGAAAGGCAAAATAATAAGCGTGGAGCCAATAAAAGAATTGATGCAAAATAAAAACCCTCTCATTGCTGATTATTTCAGTAAAATTTAAACTGTTTGAGGTTCAATCAAGAGCTATCTTCCTCTTGATGCATAGGAGACAGGCTTGGAGTCAAATGCTAATTACACCATAGTAGGCTTAACGGTTTTAATCTTAACCGCTGGATTAATTATTGCGAGCCTATGGTTATCCATTGGGTTTGAAAGAAAAAAATATAATTATTACACCGTCTATACGCATGAATCCGTCGCAGGATTGACCGAGGAATCATTGGTGAAATATAACGGCGTGAAAGTGGGCATGGTCGATAAAATCGAACTCAGTCATTTTGATCCACAACAGGTAAAAATTCTGTTAAAGATAAAAGAAGGTACCCCAATTACGGTGAGTACGCATGCCATGCTGATCACTCAGGGCATTACCGGAACCACCTACCTTGGGCTGTCTGCGGATTCTTCCTCGTTTGTACCATTGCAACGCACACCCGGCGAACCCTATCCTGTCATCCCTTCGAAACCGTCTTTCTTCAACCGCCTTGAAAAAAATATTAATGATATTGCCACCGGGTTTAAGCGCGTTTTTAATGCGGAAAATGCCAAGAATTTAAATAAGTCTCTCGTGAATTTGGAAAAAATTACCGAAGCCATTGCCAAAAACGATAATAATATCAATAAAACATTGCGAGATTTACCCCTGGTAACAAAAGAACTCAAGGCCGCTATCCATAAATTTACTGCTATGGCAACGGATATGTCGGTGGCAGGCCGTCAAGTTACCGCCACCATGAAAGCTGGTAAAAATGGCATCGATAAAATTTCCCAGCAGGCAATTCCTCCTACCATTTTACTTCTAAGACGTCTGGATTTAATTGCAACCAATTTGGAAAAAGTCAGTGCCCAGATGCGGCAAAATCCTGCCGTTTTAATTCGTGGCAGCACGGCTCCAAAACCTGGTCCTGGAGAATAATGTGAAAAAATCAAGCACTATTTTTTTAATTTGCATCCAGGTTTTTTTACTCGGTTGCGCGGTTAAAACTACGGTAAATAACCAGTATAAACTAGACGCGTTTAGCCGTAAGATGCATACGACAAAAAGTGCGACCACCATCCTGGTGACCCAACCTGAAGCGGCTGCAGGGTATCAAACAGAACAAATGCTCTATAGCGTCAAACCCTATGAAGTTAGTGCTTTTGCACGCAATGCCTGGGTAGGAGCGCCTGCCAACATGCTGGCGCCGTTGATCATGCAAAGCCTGCAGGCAACGGGTTATTTCCATGCAGTGACCTCCACCCCCTACTCCGATAAAGCAGACTACAGGCTGGATACGCAACTTATCAAGCTGCAGCAAAATTTCATTTGTAAACCAAGCCATATTGAAATGGTCGTGAAAGTCGTATTGACGCATGTAGAAGATAATCAGGTTCTCGCCTCGAAAATCATTACAGAAAAAATCCCCTGTCCTGCCGATACTCCTTATGGCGGCGTCATAGCAGCGAACCATGCCAGCAAAGCACTTACAGCTATTTTGGCTGAGTTTGTCATAGCACAAATCAAACACTTTAAACAGAAGTGAGTCATACCAACTTCCAAGTCCATGCACTAAGCTCTCATGACCCTATGTGTACTTTATTTTTCAAATATGCTGAAATAAATTGACTTGTGTATTATAATTTATCAATTTTTACGCTTTAATATAAAAATGCCTACCTTTTTTGCCAAAGTCCAAAAAATTAAAGAAATTTCCACAGCTTATATTACCCATAATAAAAAAGAGCTGGAAAATCAGAATTCTCCTTTAGGAAAAGGATTTGATCATTGGCTGGATCATTTCAATCAAAATATAAATTCTATCCTTTATCCCAATACAGCACCTCAGCTTCAACCACGTGAACACGCAAAATCTTCTCTTGACGGGGAAGGAGAGCGAAAATACGAGCTTGCAACTCTTCTAACAAGCATCATGACGTCTATTCAAATTGAATGTGAAACAAGACATTTCAAATTTAACTCAGCAAGTTGCTTCAGTTTTGCCTCCAAGGAATTGCTCGATCAAGTTAACATACTAGATCGTGTGTTTAGGCAAATAGATGAGATACCTGTTGCTACTAAAGCAGGTGAAGAAAGCAAGCACTTTAACAATTTTAAAATCAAAGTCGCGCGATTAAAGAGCGAACTCGATGCTGCAAAACCTGTTTTCTATGCTTATGCGAAAAGGCTGGTGATGCAAGAACTCGTCGAACGTTTAACCTTATTTAACCATGTTGACTTCGATAGCAATCTCCGGGAGAGTTTTGCAGAACATACTTTATATAATCTTAAAACTGAGTATTTAAATAAAAAAATTATCAATGAAACGCTTCGCTTAAATCGGCAAAGCTTCATGGAAGTTTTCTTAAAAATTCTTTCCTGCGTTTCCATACCCCTAGGGATCGGTATTTTAACCACCCTCATCTTGATTATAAAACGCCATATTGATTCACAAGGCGCAAGTTGGAATTTTTTCAAGCCACTTTCAGAAAACGTACTGGAAAATATTGAACAATTACTCGATGATGTAGAAGAGCCGACAATAACCACCCCGCCTATTGATATTGAAAACCAGTATGGCGATATTGATTTAGATGATGAGGTTTTCAAAGCCTGGGGGATAGAACCTCTGTTTCCCTGGCATTAAGGGCACGTTCATTTATCTCTAATCTCTGCAATAATCCATTACCTTGAATTCCGTGCGTCATGGTCGATGAAATAAGGCCCGCGCAAGCAGGCCATCCCAGCGCAAATTCTGAAAAACAAAGCTTGAATTTACTGCAGCAAAACATTCTGAATAATCCAATTCAAGCAATAGCAAAAAATTCAAAACAATTGTACAATGTGCCACCATCAAACTAGGCCTGTTACTGACAGAAAAAATATAATAAGGAGAACTTAGGATGAATATACGAACCATGATTAAATTGGGCTTTTTAGCAGCCAGCATTTTGCTTGCTTCTTGTTCAAAAACCCCTGGCAGTGCAGATGGCATCCCGGATGACGGTGATATGTCAGCCCGCGGCCTTGGTCAGCTAAACAGCCGCTTTGCAGGACAAGAGCAAGGTGAAATCTACACCACGCAAGCCCCGCATAATCAAATTTATTTGTTTAATTATGACGACAGTAACTTGGCTGCAAAATACGTACCTTCAGTAAATGCCCAAGCTGAATATTTGAAATCTCATCCTGGTGCACGTATTCTGATTGCTGGTCACACAGATGAGCGTGGCAGCCGTGAATACAACGTTGCCTTGGGCGAGCGGCGTGCCAATACCGTTGCACAATTGATGCGCATGGCTGGTGTAAGTCCACAACAAATGCGCGTGGTCAGCTATGGTAAAGAGCGTCCCGTTTATTTTGGCCATGATGAAGCGTCTCACCGTCAAAATCGACGCGTGGAATTAACTTATGAGGCTACCCGATGATTAAATCCCGATTTCTTCTTGCGGCATGTTTGAGCTGTTTTCTGATACCTTCTTTTGCCGCAGCGCCGGTGATTGATGACAGCGAAAACTTCATGCTTCTGGAAGAGCAACAGGATGCTTATGAGCAGCCTGTTGCTCGGGCTCCTGTAGAAATTTACGACAACGACGATGAACCGGCTTTAGCTTATGATACTGCCGAACCGCACAATAGAAATGACAATTCCATGCTGCTTGCTAAAATTCAAGGGTTACAGCAAGAAATACAAGAGTTGCGCGGCCAGTTAGAAATACAAACCCATGATTTAAAATTGTTGCAGCAACAGCAATTAACTTTTTATAAAGATTTAGATGAACGCATAAGAAATGCAGCGGCGCAGCAAGCGCAAAAAGCACCAGCGCAATTATCAGCAAAAGAACTGAGCGAGAAGCAGCCAAGCCCGCATTTATCTACACCCACTGCGCAAGCACCCAAAGCGCCAACAGCAAACGCTCCTGCAATTGTAAAATCCCAGCCTGCAAACGCGGCTAGCCACCATAATCCAGCCGATGAACAAATTAGTTACCTTGCAGCTTATGAATTGGTAAAAAATAAAAAATACGATGATGCTTTAACCGCCATGCAAAATTTTGTTAATCAATATCCGCAAGGTGGCTATACGGCAAATGCTCAATATTGGTTGGGCGAACTTTATATGGTTAAGAAAAATTATTCACAAGCCATCAGCCATTTTGAAGCAGTGTTGCAACAATTCCCATCATCCAGCAAATCCGCTGCAAGCCTTTTAAAAATTGGTTACGCTTTGGCTGCATCAGGCAAGAAAACTGAAGCAAAACAACGTTTGCAAGAAGTAATTAAAAATTATCCTGATACCAATACAGCACAGCTTGCCACCGCAAAATTGGAAACGTTAGGCAGTTAATGAACCGCAGAGCAAATCAACTACGAATTACTGAAATTTTTCATTCCCTGCAAGGTGAATCCGTTACCATGGGTTTGCCCACTGTTTTTGTGCGCCTTACCGGCTGCCCACTGCGCTGCCAATATTGCGATACAGCTTATGCTTTTCATGGTGGTCAGCTACGGGATATAAGTGACATTCTGGCCGATGTTGCCGCTTTCAACTGTTCTCACGTCTGCGTTACAGGCGGAGAACCTTTAGCGCAGCCTGGCTGCATTGATTTGCTGCAGCAATTATGTGAGAACGGTTACCACGTTTCATTGGAAACCAGTGGGGCACGGGATCTTGCAGGAGTCGATCCTAGGGTTATGATCGTCATGGATTTAAAAACTCCAGATTCAGGAGAGTGTGAAAAAAATAAATATACAAATCTTTCCTACCTCAAAGCAACCGATCAAATTAAGTTTGTATTATGCAGCCGGGAAGATTATTTATGGGCCTGCGCCATAATATCCGAATATAAATTAACCAAGCGCGTTCATATTCTTTTTTCCCCAAGCTGGGGCCAGTTACATCCCACTGAACTCGCCAATTGGATAATAGAAGATAAGCTTTCCGTACGCTTTCAATTGCAATTGCATAAAATATTATGGAATGACGCACCTGGGCACTAAAATAGGCGCTACGTAAATTTAGGAGAATAAACATGCCGTGGTTCGCGCAAGCACCATCGAATATTGCTCTGATTAAATACATGGGAAAAAAAGAAGGAAAAACCAATTTACCCATCAATTCATCATTATCTTATACTTTAAACAATTTATTAAGCAGCGTTGCACTGGAAACCCAACCTGGAAAAAAAGATTTCTGGGAACCGTTGAATATTCCCGGTGCTTTAAATTTTGAGTTATCGACAACAAGTCAGGAACGATTCCTCAACCATTTGGCGCGCCTGAAAGCTTTTTTTAACTACCAGGGTGCATTTGTGGTGCGTTCCAGTAATAATTTTCCACACGGCAGCGGACTAGCAAGTTCAGCATCCAGTTTCGCCGCCTTGACCAAATGCGCTGTCCTTGCTTTAAGTGAATTAACCAATACTCCCCTCCCATCGATTGAAATCCAAGCCAGCCTGAGCCGCGAAGGTTCCGGCTCCTCATGCCGCTCATTTTTTTCCCCTTGGGCTTTATGGCAGGAAGATAGAGTAGAAGCCATTGAATTACCATATAAAAATTTACTGCATCAAGTGATCATCATCAGCCACGAAGAAAAGAAAATCCCTTCGAGCGAAGCTCACATCCGCATTCGTACCAGTCCATTGTATGCTAAACGCGTGCAACGCGCCGAAAACAATTTAAAATTATTACTTGCCGCATTGGAAACAAAGGATTGGGCATGCGCCTACCAAATTTGTTGGCGCGAATTCCAGGATATCCATGAATTGTTTGCCAGCAGTTCCCCTGCCTTTTCATACATGACCAAAGAAGCGCGTGAAGTCCTTAGAACTCTCGAAGAATTCTGGCAACAGACAGGCGATGGCCCGCTGGTGACCATGGATGCCGGCCCTAATATTCACCTTCTGTACCGTCCTGAGCAAGCCAGCATGGCAAACCAATTTAAAAAAGATTATTTGGTGGGCAATTACGATGTTTTATGATTTTCAAACAACCACTTATGGAAAGTGGATTCTCGCCGGCGAACATGCTGTTATTCGCGGGCACGCAGCACTGGTATTTCCTGTCAAAGATAAAAAGCTTACCTTAAGCTATCATCGTTCCACCTCAGAGTTGAATGCCCATTATGAAGGCGAAAGCGGTGCAGATACTCACTTGCTATTTTGGAGCGTGCTCGAACAAGGCATGCACTTGGTGGGGAAATCATTAAATACGCTAAATGGGCACTTTCAGTTATATAGTAATATTCCCGTTGGTGTAGGCATGGGAGCTTCAGCAGCCCTTTGCGTTGCAGTAGCCCGCTGGTTTTCAGCGCAACAATTATTAGCTGACTGGGACATTTATCACTTTGCCAAAGAATTGGAAAATTTATTCCATGGAAAAAGTAGCGGACTTGATATTGCCGGAGTTTCTGCGGAAAACGGTATTTTCTTTCAAGAAGGTCAGTACCACCCTATTAAACAAGTTTGGCAACCGCAATGGTATTTATCATCTTGCGGACAAATAGGCATCACATCCCATTGCATTCAGCAAGTGCAAACGTTGTGGGAAGAAGCCCCTGAGCAAGCCTCTCAACTTGATGTGCAAATGATGCAAAGCGTGCTGAGAGCGGCAGATGCTTTAGAACAACCTGCTGCCCTGGAACTGCTGGCGCAGGCAATCAATCAAGCTTCCGATTGTTTTAAGGCATGGGGCTTAATCAGTGAAAGCTTACAAAAGCATATGCAAACACTGCGAAATGCAGGTGCCGTAGCAGTCAAGCCCACAGGATCAGGCGGCGGCGGTTACACCCTCAGTTTATGGGCTTCCCCTCCCCCGGCAGACTTTAAGGATGCCATGATTAAAGTATAAATTCGTAATGGCTGCCAATAATATATTAAATTTCAACTGCATGCTGTTTTTATATGCAATCTAGGTGAATTCCAGTCAAATATTTTATATACTGTTCATGCGTTTAAATCCAGCGTCTTGCCGGCGTTGTGATTTGGATTTAATAACAAGAATTCAGGATTACCATGAAACGCATCATGACATATGTTCTTCTTTTCATTGCAGCATTTAGCCATTTTTCGGCACACGCATACGGATATGGGAATTATCCGGAGAGACATTACCATGGACATAATGACTATTATAATTATTGGGGTGAGCCGCAAATCATCGTGTCCGTGCCGAGAACCCCAAGACCTTATGTATATGAATGTGAAACCATCGAAGTATGTGATGATTACACGGATGAATGCTGGTTAGAGCGCCATTGCCGCTAAAGCCTACTGCGTCTACATCCGTTTATTCCTGAACTCGCGTCTGCTCAAAAAGATAGCTGCATGGCATGCCTACCTTTTCAACGCAGGTTATTCGATAACATGATAATAAGTCTCACCCTTTTTAATCATACCCAATTCAAAGCGCGCCTGTTCTTCGAGAGCCTGCTCCCCAGATTTAAGTTCTAGAATATCGGCTTCAATATGGCGATTGCGTGCAGCCAGCTTCTTATTTTCTTGTTTTTGCATTGCCAGTTTTTTTTCCAGTTGCAGCCAGTGCAAAATGCTGCCATCGCCCAGCCATAACTTGTATTGCAAACCTATGAGTGCAAGCAGTAAGCAAGCTATGATGATGCGCATGAAACCTCTCGAAATAGACTCTTGTCTTATTGTAGCTGTATAAAAAGTTAAATAAAAAGCCGTTCATCAATCTTCGGCAGGGTTAAATTGAATACTTTTTACGATGCGGTGCGTTTTGTTATCAATGATTTCGCCTGTTATTTCGCTAAATTTTTTTTGTGCCAACTCATGCATCCAACGCACCAACTCATCCACATTGTTTGCAAAATGTTTAGCAATGTGGTCATCTTCAAAATGCACCTTTCCCAAGTATTTATATTTCATTTTTCATCCTGAAAATTTTGCTACTGCTCACTCATTGAGCATTGTCCCATCCCTTGACCGGAGCTTTAGTTTATCTTTAGATGGCCAATAAAGAAATAGGATTTCTTCGCATTATTTCATCTTGGCGACTCACAGAAATGCCAAATTCGGTAAATAATTTACGCGAGTGATTAATCCAGTGCGCAACACCCATTTGCTTGGGCTGTCCTAAATCTGAGCTGTAAATCACTCGCGGCAGAGAAGCAAGCACTGTTAAAAAATCAGCCTCGCTTTGATGCCCGAGAACATAAGTTAAAAAAGTTTGCTCTATCCACACAAATTCGTGTTTTGCCAGCGCCCGTAATTCTTCTGCCGGAAGCCCCGTCAACGGATTAGCAGGTTGATTTAACAACAATGCCGGCACATTGTATTGAGAGCATGCCTCAATCAAGGCATAAATTTCCTCTTTGCAAGCATGGCCAGTCGTCAGCACAATGGGATAATCTCTGGCCATTTTCAAAATATCAATGACTTCTTTACGCAGTTGCTGGCGTTCATCAAACACAGTTTCCGCAGCAAGGGTAAATTTTTCCAAAGCTGGGTGCAACAATTGTCTTGGAAGTTTGGACGTGTATTTACGCCCGGTAATAGTCGGGAAATCAACCAGCATGCGGGTATGCGGATGTGCCTTATATTCAGCCAAGGCACGGCATATGACGCGATAATCAATGCCACCGGCAATTGCATTTAATGCTACCGAAGGGAAAACGGGCAAGCCATGATGTTGGGCAATTTGTGCCTGTATACTGGTTGCGCCTAAATGGCTTTTCAAAAACACAGCCCCTTGCAATGCCTGATATTGTTTGCCTGCTCCCCATACATCCAGACTGCGTCGATATAAATCGGGATCAGCATGGTAATGAATATCAATGAAGCGGTACTGTTCCAATTCATGCAAGCGCATAATGAGTTCCCTGATTAGTTATCCGATTTGTTGAACCATGGCATATCATAACAGTAATCTTTGCGCGCTTGCCTCAAGCTCGCCCCTGCATCGATTGCGGCAATAATTTTTTTCTCATTATCCTGAATAGCTTGTGCTTTGTGCAAAACTTCCTGCAGGCGGGAAACGGGAATGACTACTACACCATTCTCATCAGCAAAAATGATGTCTCCTGGTGTAACGGGAACGCCATTGATGATAACCCTGCATTGCTCGCCGTCTTTATACACGCGATTTTTTCCAGAACGCATATAAACAGCAGAGCAAAATACGGGATAGTTGCTGGCACGGATGAATGCCGCATCGCGTATAGCACCGTGAACGACAGTGCCGGCCAAATCTTTTTTTAGTGCCGTATGCGTCAGGATGCTGCCCCAGGTAGTACAATCAATGCGTCCTCCATTGTCTATCACCACAACATGCCGTGCAGGTATGGCATCAATATAATCAGCAGCACCTTGAAAACCAGTTGGTTTTGCCGAATATGGAGCATATTTAATCGTGTAAGCGGGACCGATGATGCGCACTCCAGGGACTAGGGCGTGAAGATTGAGTAGAGCACCCTCGCAACCACAGGCGTCTAAGGCATCGGAAATTTCCGCTGTGTTAAAAGCAGCTAACTGTTCCATCGAATTCATATTCCCTCACTATGCACCGCCTGCTCGATAATGGCTGCAGCCATTTCCTGGGTGGTGGCATGCCCACCCACATCATAGGTTATAAATTGCTTTTGCATGACCACCCTGACAATTGCCTGGCGAATTTGTTTTGCTTCCTTATGATAGCCTAATTGTGCCAGTAACAAGCTTATGGTTAAAAACATGGCGCTTGGATTCGCCGCATTTGGCCGCATGCGTAAGCCGCTGCCGTGAACCGGTTCAAAATAACTGTAAGTTTCCCCTATATTTGCACTAGGGGAAAATCCCAACCCACCCATAACTCCAGCGCCTACATCGGATAAAATATCACCAAACATATTTTCCGTTACAATAACGCCAAACTCTTCTGGTCTTCGTATAAGCCATAGTGCCACCGCATCGATATTTAATATATCGGCTGTGACTTGGGGAAATTGCTGCGCGACTTCTTCAAATAAGATGCGCGCGAACGCGCTGCTTTCACGCAAGACATTGGGCTTATCTGCAAAAGTCACTCGCTTAAACCCATGTTGCTCGGCATACGCAAAAGCAAATTGAAAAATTCTTTGCAAACCTTTCTTACTCTGCAAGCGTAAGGTACAACTTGCGCCACTTCGAGAAACATGCCGCCAGGATTGCTTTAACTGGATTAGCTCATGCAAATATTCTGGCAATGGATAATAATCAAACCCGGCATATAAACCTTCGGTATTTTCGCGAATGATGCAAAAATTAAATGCTTTCGTATCCTGTTTAATATTAAAACAAGGCCTGACATTGGCGAATAAATCCAGTTTTTGTCTAAGTTGAATAATGGGAGAAACATATTGCGGCGGGGAAATTTGTAAATGCGCAGGCAACTCCTGCATGGCTTCGCGGGTAGGCTTGCTGGTAATAGCCCCCAACAAAGCAGCATCGGAGCGTTTAAGCAAATCCCAAGTTTTATCAGGAACCGGTGTACCCTCTTTCTGCCAGCAAGACCAGCCAATTTCACCGAATTCAAGATTAAGTGGCAAGGCGAATGCCTTAAAGACAGGCAATGCTGCAGTGAGCACTTCAACGCCAATTCCATCGCCGGGAAGAATGGCTATTTTAAATGTGGTCTTGTGCATCACCATTTAACCTTTGCCAAATCAGTGCCTGGCAATGTTGGGGATTATCTTGTAGTACCCGCATCCCTGCATTCGGAATGACACAAAGCCGCCCGCGTTTGGCAACAACAACATTCTGTAAATTAACCAGATTCGATTGTGCCCCGATAAAATGCCAATATCTCACTTCCGTTGTATGGAGTATTGCCCTGGAATCGCTGCTCAAAACGCGCTCAAGCCCCAAGATCAAGCGCCTGGCAGCCGCGGAAGAGTCATCCAGCTTAAAATTTGCAGGGCCAGGCTTACAGGCAACATAATGGTGAAGCTGCAATAAAGCAGCCTGCACCTGATTTTCCTTGCACAAGCGAATCACTTCGCCCAATTTTTGCACCAAGGTTTCATCTGCAAAAGATGGCGTTGAAAACAGCATGATAGTTTTTTGTGCCGATGCGAATATGGGGAAACATTGCTGCAAGATAACCCCACCAAAAGAAAAGCCTAAAAATACTTCGTAAGAATTTATTGCCTCGCTTAATTTTTTTTGCCATTGCAGATAAAATTCTGCAGGCGAAGCATCCCTATACTGCGACAATGGATCAATATAATCCAATTCATACTCCCCTGCGAGGAAAGCTAATGAGTTCGCAATGGCCTTAATATCCGTGCTTTGTGCGAGGACCGGGGCGATAACCAACATTCTTTTTTTAGTTGAAATCATGATGCCTTATTATTAGTAGAATTCTTAGTTTTTATTTCAGCCGTGGATAAATCCAAAATTCCACGCTCAAACTCATCCATAGGAATATTTTCCTGTTCAGTGTGAAACATTTTACGCACATAATTGGCGGCTGGTAATATACTCTCAAGCCTGTATTTCTTAATATTCAGCGCATGCAGATAAGCAGTAAAATATTCCGTGCGCAAATTTCCTATTCCCTTTCCCATCCCAGCCAAAGAAAAATCAATGTAGCTAACGCCAGCCCCTGCGGCGGCAATTGCATTAGCCTGTGCTAAACCTAAGTTATCATGCGCGTGAAAGCCAAATGCCATCGAATATGCATTGACGTATTTTTCATACATTTTCTTCACTTTTGCGGGCAAAAGACTGCCATTTGAATCGGCAAAATAAACAATATCAGGAGAAATTTGGCTGATTTGCTCGACCGCCTCATCCAGTTCAGGCTCATGATATTGTGAAATATGAATAAAATTGGCAGAAGTGATAAAACCCAGTTTACGGCAGTCTTGCATGATGGAATATGCAGCCTGCACGCCGCCTTTTGCAATGCAAATCCTTATCATGGAAATGCCGAAAGACTTTAATTCCTCAAGATCAGCCTGCGTTAAATTTTGCGGATGCGCCATCACTGCAATCCGGCTGTGATGAATGAGCGACGTACAATAGGCTAAATAATTTTTTGCGCACAATCCCGCTCTACCTAAATCAGGAATGGGATGAATGGAGCCATTGCGATAACCAATTTCAATGTATTCGATCCCGGAATTATCTAGTCCGCTTAAAATATGCTGAATGTCTTCGTCGCTAAAATGAAAATTGGTGCGATTGCCTCCATCGCGCAATGTCACGTCTAAAGCTTGAATGTTCATAGCAATAACTGGTAGCCCAGCCCTAAAAACAATAATAATATGAGTAACTTCACATAAAGGCTCGCTTGTTTATGTTTATAAAGCCCATAAACATAGGCGAAAGGATGACGCAAAATAAGCCGCCGCAGTATTTTTTTAGTTACATAGTTAGGTGCACCCTCGATAGGTTCTTCATGAATGCGGATGCTAGGATTGTAATTCGCTTCAACTAGGATACCCGACGACTTTTCAATGGGTGTATTAATATGTTTACAAAGCACATCTAACCCTACCAATTTCAAGTTTAAAACCCCGGCGGCGCGGGTGAGCAATTTCTTGTTTTCTTTACAAATTTTTGTACTTAACGTCTTGTACATTCCACCGCGTGTTGCATTAGAAGTATAGCACAAAGTAACCCGTTCATCCGGGGCGGGAACAGCGTCGACGCTAAGTCCTAATTCACGCAAGCGGATGCGACACTCATCATCAATGACAATGGGTTTTAAAATTTCATTTGTTTGCTGGCGTTGCACATTCGTGAGTTCGACCAATTCTTTTACGCTATGCTTGCCATCGCCAATAACATACGCTGCTTCGCGTAAAACAACCCCAATGATTTTTCCGTAGAAAATTAAAACCCGGTAACATGTCAGGTTAGCATGAAACTCTTCAATGCTGACTTCATGATAAGTTTTCAAATAAGAACTTAAATGGCTTTTTAATTCTGCCAGCGTCTGAATGTTACACAGCACATCCATCCCCTGGCTCGTGCCAGCCGTTGGTTTGATGACTAGCGGGAAAGCAAGGCCGGCAATTTTTGCCTCCCATTCACCCTGGGTAAATTCATGCCGCTGGATGCATGTAGCCTTGGCGACTGGAAAGCCGGCTTCCCGCAATAAACGATTGGTACGATATTTACTATCTACCAAGCCTACGCTACCCGCATTATTAAAAGGAGTTAAGCAACCTCTGAAAAAATATCGTTTTTTACCCAAGCTAATTGCAAAACCATATATACTGGCGACTGGAGTAGCAGGCATGCCTAAATTCAGTGCACTTTCATAATAGCGCTGTGCATTTTTATTCATAACGGTTACCTGTTACTCCACTTGCACGTATAATAAAACCGAATCGAATTAAACTTCAAATTCGTCAGCCTTTTTTACACACTCTTTGCATTCTTGCCTAAATTTGGAGTAACGATGCATACTGAAGAACTTATTTATTGCGACGGTCCACTCACTTGCAGAGGGTTTATCGCTTACCAAAGCGATGGCAGGGAATTTAAACCTTGCGTTTTAATCGCTCATGACTGGACTGGAAGAAGTGAAGCCATGTGCCAAAAAGCCATGCAGCTAGCGCAAGAAGGCTATGTGGGCTTCGCGATCGATGTCTACGGAGATGGCAAACTGGCGCAAACAACAGAAGAAAAAAGAGCATGGCTTTATCCTTTCAAAGAAAATCGCCTTTTAGTCGCCCAACGCATGCTCATGGCTTATCATAGTGCCGCTGCCTTGCCTATGGTTAACCGCAAGCAAATAGCTGCCATCGGTTATTGTTTTGGCGGTATGTGCGTGCTGGATCTCGCACGTACAGGAATCGACATAAAAGGAGTGGTGAGCTTTCATGGCTTATTGAACGCCCCACCAGAATCAAAATCCGATTCTATAAATGCAAAAATTTTAGTATTGCATGGTTATGAAGATGCTTTTGTACCCCCACCGCAAATTTATCAATTTGCAGAAGAGATGAGCAGTAAAAAAGCCGATTGGCAATTCCATACGTACGGCCTCATTCATCACTCATTTACCAATCCCTTGGCTGACGATGCTGAATTAGGCTTGCATTATAATAAAGCGGCCGATCAACGCTCCTGGCAGAGCATGAAGCAATTTTTGCAGGAGTTATTTTGTTAAAACGCATGCACCTATTCACACCCGGTTGTCCCAATAACTAAAAAGTTTTGCAAAGACATGCAACCCCCTGTATCTTCTGCTTGCTTGCACCAGGGATCTTAACCTGAGATTGGAGGTTTACATTCATGAATTCTAACACCTCGATAAGGCTCGCCACGATAAGCGATGCCGCAGCAATTGCTCACGTCCATATTCGCTCCTGGCAAATGATGTACAAAGATTTTATTCCTGAATCCATCTTGATGAACTTATCCTTGAAAGAACGTACGCAACAATGGCAAACGTTAATTCAGCAAAATGTTAATGTCTTGGTTACTACGGTTGATGATCGTATCGTGGGTTTTGCAAGCTTTTGTGCTTTTCGCGACGCAGCCGCTAAATCTTCTGCAGGCGAGATAAGCGCTATTTACTTGCTCCCTGATTATTGGCGCCAAGGCTTGGGAACAAAGCTTTGCCAAATGGCACTTGCAGAACTGATGCAGTTGGAATTCAAAGTAGTTTATCTTTGGGTGTTAAAAGCTAACGCACAGGCAAGAAGTTTTTATGAGTCGCTGGGGTTTACCGAACTCCCCGACACGAAATTGGAAGAATTTTATGAAGGCGGCGCATTATTAACAGAAATCCTTTATAAAAAAACTCTATAAGCCGCTTCTGACTTGCATAAGGCAGAGAGAATTGCCAGTTTAAAATAAGTTGTCACTTGTAACCACGACTGCAGAAACAGCGATAACCGCTGCTTCTGCTTGTTTGCTAGCGTGACTTGCCTGCAATATAAGACATCCCTGCAAAGGGTAACGCCGCCAATTCATGAATCCGCAGCAATTCGTTGTATTTTGCCACGCGATCAGTACGGCAAAGTGAACCAGTTTTTATTTGTCCGCACCCGGTCGCCACAGCCAGATCGGCGATGAAGGCATCTTCCGTTTCCCCTGAGCGATGGGAAACCACACAATTGTAACCATGCTGGGCAGCAAGACGCATGGTTTGCCGGGTTTCGGTTAAGGTGCCGATTTGATTCAATTTAATCAATACGGCGTTTGCCACTTGTTGTTCGATGCCTTTTTGCAAAATGCGCACATTGGTTACGAATAAATCATCGCCCACTAACTGCACTTTATGCCCTAATACGCGTGTAAGCTGCTGCCAGCCGCTCCAGTCGCTTTCATCCAATCCGTCTTCGATACTGGCAATAGGATAATGATGCAGCAAGTCACTGTAATAATGAATCATATCTTCACTGGAGAAACTTTTACCCTCCAGTTGATAACGCCCGTTTTTATACAATTCGGACGCCGCCACATCCAACGCAAAAACCAGATCCTTACCTAAACGAAACCCGGCCAGATCAATCGCCGCTGACAGCATATCCAAAGCTTGCCGATTGGATTGCAAATTAGGCGCAAATCCCCCTTCATCACCTACAGCGGTGTTTAATCCTTGTTTTTTAAGCACGGATTTTAAAGCGTGGAATGTTTCTACCCCCATACGCAAAGCAGTTAAAAAATCGGGGGCACCGACAGGCATGATCATAAATTCTTGAATATCGACATTATTATCTGCATGTGCGCCGCCATTTAGCACGTTCATCATAGGGACCGGCAACGACATGGTTTCATCCTGGTTCAAGACTGCAAATAAAGGCAATTGTGCTGCATTGGCATGCGCTCTGGCACAGGCCAGTGACACGGCAAGGATTGCATTAGCGCCCAACCGTGATTTATTTTCCGTACCATCCAACTCACATAAGCGGGCATCAATTTTCTCCTGCTCGGTCACTGCAAAACCTTGCAGAGCATGGCAAATATCTTCATTGATGTGCTTAACCGCGTGCAGCACGCCTTTTCCTGCATAACGACTCGCATCCTGATCGCGCAGTTCACAAGCTTCGCGGCTGCCAGTGGAAGCCCCGGAGGGCACGCTGGCGCGCCCTATCGTGCCGCTTTCCAAAATAACATCCGCCTCAACCGTCGGGTTACCGCGAGAATCTAAAATTTCACGTCCTTTAATACTGGCAATTCGCATAATCCATCCTCACAATTTTTTGCTGTATTGTTTTGGCAGGAAGAAGATATGTCAAGTAACGCGTTCCAGTGGCACGTTTTAAGCTTGTTGAGTCATCGCATGAATGCATATACAACATAGGGGCGCACGATATTTTTCATCTTTTCATACATGCCTGTCTGCTTGCTCGCCTAATGGCAATAAGGTTTGTGAAGCTTGAAAAAACAATGTCGAATGTATTTTCAGGATAAGTAAGACTTGCATTTCGAATCAGTTTAAAACAATGTTTAAAGGATCTTTTAAATTACAGGTTTCTTTTTTTATAAATTTTTCGATATAATCCTCCTAGTTTTAAGCCAACAGGTATCTTGATTCTATGAGTCGCATATTTAACATGTTCGGGCCTTCTCCCATTAGGCCAATTGAGCAGCATATGCGCAAAGTGTACCACTGCGCCAAGCAGCTTTATCCTTTTTTTGAGGCTGTACTTAGGCAAGATTGGCAAACGGCAGAAACCATTAAAGAAAAGATTATCGCCGCCGAAAAAGAAGCGGATTTAATAAAACGTGATTTGCGCCTGCATTTGCCTACCGGTTTATTTCTTCCCGTCTCAAGAACTGATTTGTTGGAATTGTTGGGCGCGCAAGATCGCATCGCAAACAAAGCCGAAGATATCGCCGGCCTTATCATCAGCAGGCGCATGGTCATTCCTCAAGCTCTTTCCATCTTGTTTATGCCCTTCCTAGCCCGCTGCCTCGATGCCGCCAAGCAAGCTTGCAAAGCCATCAATGAACTGGATGAATTGCTGGAAACGGGATTTCGCGGCAGTGAAGTGAATATCGTTGAAGATATGATAGTAACCCTCGACGAAATCGAACATGACAGCGATGATAAATTAGCTGAAATTAGACACAAAATTTTTGAGTTGGAAAAGGACTTGCCTGCTATTGAGGTAATTTTTCTCTATAAACTGGTTCAATGGATTGGCGAGTTGGCTGACCATGCCCAAATTGTGGGCGGTAGGCTGCAAATTCTCATTGCCCGGTAATTTCCTATGGATTTTTCAATTGTATATGTAGTTCTAGCGGTTACTCTTTGTTTTTTAATGACATGGGGTGTAGGTGCTAATGATCTCGCCAATGTGATGAGCACCACCATGGGATCCAAAGCAGTTACGGTCAGGCAAGCCATGCTCATCGCTGTGATATTCGAATTCGCTGGCGCTTTTCTGGGCGGCACAGGCGTAACCGAAACCATGCGCGACGGCATCATCAACACCAGTGAATTATCCGGACAGCCTCTCATTCTAATTGAAGGAATGCTGGGAGTGCTGCTGGCTTGCACCATTTGGATGAACCTCGCCAGCTATCTGGGCGTTCCTGTTTCCATCACCAATGCTTTAGTTGGCTCCATGGTGGGCTTTGGCAGCATGGTTTTAGGCAGCGATGCCATACATTGGAATCAAGTATCGCACATCGCCATTGGCTGGGTAACCTCGCCGCTCATCTCCGGTACAGCCGCCTATGCTTTGTTTATCAGTATCCAGCAAGCCATATTTGTAAAAAGCGATCCTTTAAGCAAAGCTAAATTTTATATTCCAGTTTATTTGTTTCTCATCGGTTGTATCCTTTCCTTCATTACCGTATTTAAAGGCTTAAACCACTTCGACATTCATTTAAATTTTAAACAAGACATAGCTGTAACCCTGGCAACCAGCATCACCATCACCTTTCTTGGCATTTTATTCATTAAACGGCTACCGGAAAAAGCTAACTTGCGCCGGCGCGAACGCTTCTTACAAGTTGAAAAATATTTTGCTGTACTCATGGCAATGACGGCATGTGCCATGGTATTTGCGCACGGCTCAAATGATGTGGCCTTAGCGGTGGGTCCTCTGACCATTATCTACAGTTTGGTTATGAAGGCAAATCAACCGTTTGCCGTTACAGATTATCCGTCCTGGATTATTTTACTGGGCTGTTTTGGAGTCATCACCGGATTGCTCATGTATGGTAAAAAAGTCATTGAAACCGTGGGCAGTGCAATTACGGCTTTAACACCCAGCCGTGCTTTTGCCGCAACACTTGCCGCCGCCACCACCGTGGTTGTGGCAACCAGCCTGGGAATTCCCGTATCCGCCACGCAAACGCTGGTTGGCGCCGTTTTAGGCGTAGGGCTTGCACGTGGTATCGGTGCATTAAACTTGATCGTTATCCGCAATATTTTTACCTCCTGGATCCTGACTCTACCAGCAGCCTCATTGTTAACGATTATTTTTTACAAGATGTTGCATGCTCTTTTGGGATAGGAAAATCAGCGCATTGCCCAGGCGCCATTTGACTGAAAAATAAATTTGCAATACGCTTAATCTATATGCAATGCAAGCGGGGTTGGTTATTGCCCGACCCTATCTTCTCGCAGCAAGCCTTATATTAAGCGAGACTGAATAAATACCATCCATATTCAGTTGCAGTGATGGAGGTGCTAAAACATGCCTTTGCCGAATATTGGTTGGAATTTTGACAACACTTATACAAGACTCCCTACGCATCTTTTTACCCGCATACTTCCGACTGGCGTTTACAAACCGCAGCTGCTGATGTTTAATCATGCCTTGAGCCAGGAACTTGGGCTTAAGCTTAGCTTGCTTGACAACGAACAACAGGCGCAATTGTTTTCAGGAAATATATTGCCGCAGGGTGCAGAACCCATTGCCCAAGCCTATGCAGGACATCAATTCGGCCATTTTACTTGTTTGGGCGATGGAAGAGCTCATTTGCTTGGCGAGCATAAAATATCGGACGGCAGGCGAGTCGACATCCAGCTTAAGGGCTCGGGAAAAACACCTTATAGCCGCAGCGGCGATGGCCGGGCGGCACTTGCCCCCATGTTAAGAGAATACCTCATCAGTGAAGCCATGCATGGTTTGCGTATTCCCACTACACGTAGCTTGGCAGTCGTAACCACAGGCGAACAAGTTTATCGGGAAACCGTATTGCCGGGAGCTATTCTTACCCGCGTCGCTGCAAGTCACCTTAGAATAGGAACTTTCGAATATGCAGCGGCAAAAAACGATACAAGGACTCTCAAGGCACTTGCAGACTATACTATTGCCAAACATTTTCCTGCTCTCAATGCATCGTTGCAACCTTATCTGCAACTGTTGCACGCAGTCATAAAAAAACAAGTTGATTTAATTGTGCATTGGATGCGCATTGGCTTTATTCATGGGGTGATGAATACCGACAATATGGCATTATCTGGAGAAACCATCGATTACGGACCTTGCGCCTTTATGGATGTTTATTACCCAGCCACCGTGTTTAGCTCTATAGATCGCCTGGGCCGGTATGCTTACGCCAATCAGCCGCTGATTGCGCAATGGAATCTAGCGCGCTTTGCGGAAACCCTGCTCCCTCTTTTGCATAGTAATCAGGAGAGAGCGATTGCTATGGCTGAAGAAATCTTAAATGAGTTTCCTGAGCTATACCACAATAAATGGCTGACTATGATGCGTGCCAAACTTGGCCTTTTTGGCAGGCAACAAGAAGATGAACAATTAATTATTGATTTATTAAGCTTAATGCAGCAACACCATGCAGATTACACGAATACCTTCCGCGATTTAAGCCAAGCAGTAAAACCTGGCGGTAAATTTTACGATGATAACCATCTATTTCAAACTTGGTATGAACGCTGGCAGCTACGCTTAAAGCAAAATAAACAACCACTGGCGACGTCGTTTCGTCTGATGCGTGAAATGAACCCTGCCGTGATCCCCCGCAATCATCAAGTAGAACAATCGCTGCAAGCAGCTATGCGTGGTGATATGAAACCATTGCAGGATTTCCTGATTGTGCTTAAAGAGCCTTACACGGAACGTCCAGAACTCAAACCCTATCAAGCTACGCCAACAGCAAGCGAGCGAGTCTATCAAACGTTTTGCGGGACATGATGAAATTTTTTAACACAAATCAACTATTAAGCTTTTTGAAATTTGACTGATGCTCGTTTACTTCTTCAAGAAATCGCTCCCCCGCTCCTTTAAAAAAATTACCATAAGTACGGGAAATAGAGCCGGTTGTGGCATGGACGGCTATCAAGGCTGTTATGCCGGGAAGGATGAAAACCAGAAAAGCAGCCACCGTGGCCAAAATTGCCGCAACACCTTTCCAGTATTCTTTACCTGAGTCGTCACGAAGGAGACAAGTCACACCCGTTTCATAGAAATTAGACTCATGAACCGGGGAATTCAGCACTTCATAAAATTCTTTAACTTTATTTACTGCATCCATTTCTTTGTTTTCTAAAATTGCTTTTAATTTTTTTGTTAGAACATATTGTGGATCAGACGTTTTATTGGCTGCCAGAAGATGGGCGCGATAAGTTTCGGTCTTAATGAAGAGTTTGCATAAATTTAATTCCAATAAATCCAATTCTTCTTTGGGAAGAGAATAATGGCTCCCTCCTCCCGGTTGTTGAATACTTGCCGATGCAGGTTGGGAAGCTACGCGCTCAATGGGGTTTATTTGCTGCAATTGTTCAACTATTTCTTTGGCCTTATATACTTGCGGATACATCACCACTGGAAGGCATTTGCTACAATTTTCCTTTATAGCGGGAGCAATCTCTGGCGGTAGGTTGGCAAAGAAATCCTGACGTTCAGAGGAGGATGCTTTACTTATGAACAGGGCAATATGCATTTTGCATTTAGTTAAAACTTCTTTTTTCAATTCAAGCTGTTGGCAGCGGTTAAAAAAACTGGAGTAATCTTCTAACGATTTGGGCAAGATCGAAAAATACCGATATAATTCCTGATACTCTAAGTCCTCCGTACGCGGTGTGAAGACAACTCCTCGATTACGAGCCATTTCCATTAAGTTACCCATTAAAAACTTTTGCGTCTGTGCATCCTGTCGATAAAAAGTTTTCTCAAACCGTTCGAAACTGTCATACAGTAATGAACAAAGAGTCGCAGCGCCTCCACCTTTTGCCCCGGCAAAGATAGCCTCGATTTGCTCTTTATTGCCTGAAAGCAAAATCTTATCGAAAAATTCAGGATTTTTGCAGCAAAACACATGGCCAAGTCCAATTAAAACCGCTGTCTGTTGCTTTGCACTGAGTTCATTATAAAAAGGAGCCAGATAATTAAATACATAGTTTTCAGCAATTGGGTTTTGGCTAAGAAAACGATTGTCACGAATACTTGTAAATACCAAGGTAATATCTTCATTACTGATATTCTGAAGGAAGAATTTTATATCGGCTGGATTTTTAAATACCATATGCAACGGCTGTGAGGAATCTTTAAAAATTTCATCTAAAATTTCAGCCTTGACTTCAGGGTCTTGAGAACTTAATTGATAACTTAATTCCCCTAAAGTTGTTAAATGACTTGGCATAAAATCAATCCAAAAATATATCTTTTCATTATACAATGTGCCTATTTTTTGTCAACACTGTCCATGCGCATTGTCGTACCTTCATAAAAAATGTCACACGCCATACTTTCTAATCGGTCGTGCTGAATCAAAACATAAGGCTTTAGATAGGCAGCAACAATGCTCACTTGGCAGAGTGGCATGAACCCCCAACAATCATTAGCTTGATTCACTGGCTGCTCATTTATGGTTGTACAAGTCAATCTTGGTTTCCATGCATGTAAAATTACACACAGGCATAGGCTCGGGTACTTAGCATAAGCGTAGTTAGCTATTGCGGAATAGATAACACAAGATTCCTCACCTTTATTGATTTAAAGAATAAGAAGCCTTGGCATGAATAGCTTGTGAGAATTGGATAAAAATAGTAAAAGCACACTTTGCTTAACGGAGGAAACATTATTCCGTGGTTTATTAAGATTGTTTTGGTAAGGAGTTATCTTATATTGCCAGACGGGTACAAGTCATGGAGCCAATTTTTTATAAATAGCCAGCGAAACCGTATCAGTGCGCTGGCATTGATAATATCTTTAAAGCAAAGGATAATTAAAAAGTGGTTTATCTTTTTAAAAATCTTTCCAAATTTCTTCTCCCTCTTTTTGCACCGGCGCATGATCCCGTAATGCCGAAATACGGCGGTATTTCTCAATTTCACGCATTTGTGAAGCTGATTTCTGATGGGTTAAGTCAAATTCAAACAAAAATCGATCAATGGGGCTAATGTATGCTTTATCAATATCAGAACTGCTCATAATCTTCACTCACGACCAAACTTGCTGGTAATTTTAACGGGTTTTTATTAAAGTTGCCATGTTCTATAACCTGGAGAAAAACCATGGCAGTAAAAAAGGCGGAATTGCACGTGCATCTTGAAGGAACGATTTCTCCTGCATTGGCAAAAACCCTGGCAAAACGAAATAAATTATCCCTTCCTGATAATTTAATTTCAGCAGATGGTAAAAGCTACCTCTCACGTGATTTTATGCACTTTCTGAGTGTTTATGATATCGTTGCCGATCTTATTAAAAGCCCGCAAGATTATTATGATGTGACCTTCGATTATCTGCGCTCCAATGCGCTGGAAGACACGATTTATGTTGAGATGATGTATTCTCCTGATCATGCGGAAAAAGCCACGGGGATTCCCTCCATCGAACATTTAAATGCAATCCAGCAAGCCATTCGTGACGCTGAACATCAATTTGCTATTGTGGGGCGCATTATTATTACCGCCGTACGGCATTTTGGCGAAGAAGCAGCTATCCGGGTTGCTGAATATGCGCACAAACATCCTGTTGCATGCGCCACCGGCTTCGGCTTAGGCGGGGATGAAGTGAATTTTCCGCCAAAATTATTCCGCAAGGCTTATGAAATAGCTGCAGCTTCCGGTTTATCTTGTACCGTGCACGCAGGCGAATTCGCTCCAGCAAGCGGCATGCTGGAAGCCATTGCGCATTTACCCATCAAACGCATTGGACACGGGGTGCAAGCCATCCATTCGCCGGAAACAATGGCCATTCTAAAAGAAAGAGATATCGCCCTGGAAATATGCCCTTCCAGCAATGTTAAATTCAATCTCTTTAATGACTTGAGCGTCCATCCCTTCCCCGAATTGCTGGCAGCAGGCATTAAGGTAAGCATTAATTCAGATGATCCGCCCTTTATCCCAACGACACTGGCGCATGAGTATGCACGCGTACAAGAAGTCTATAACTACAGTGATGAAACGATGCAATCCATTACTAGAACAGCAATTGATTGTGCCTTCATTGATGAGGAAACTAAAAAGAAATTACATGCAAAAATAAAATAACAGAAGGCTGGGCGGCATAAAGCCGCCCATAATTTGTATTACATTTCTTCCATATATTGACGCAATTTTTTCATGGCATTTTTTTCAAGCTGACGTACCCGTTCTGCTGATACACCATATTTTTCTGCAAGGGCATGCAAAGTAGCCGCTTTATCATCAACCAGCCAGCGCTGCTGCAAGATATCCTGGCTGCGTGCATCCAGGCGTTCCAAAGCCACATGCAACTTCTCATTACCTTGCACGTTACTGTCTTGCCGTTCCAGTAAATAGGCTGGATCCGTATGCGGATCGTGCAGATAGTTCGCAGGGACTTTATAGGATTCATCGTCCTCTTCCGAGCTCGTCATATCATAACAAGTATCCATGGCATTCAAACGTTGTTCCATGATTAAAACGTCTTCACGGCTGACGCCTAAATCCTGCGCCACAGCATCCACTTCTTCATTGGTAAGCCAGCCTAATCGTTTTTTCATTTGGCGCATGTTAAAAAATAATTTACGCTGGGCTTTAGTAGTGGCAATTTTAACGATGCGCCAGTTTTGGATAACAAACTCATGGATTTCAGCTTTAATCCAATGTACAGCAAAAGAAACCAGGCGCACGCCTATGCTTGGATCAAAACGCTTGACGGCCTTCATTAAACCGATATTGCCTTCTTGAATGAGATCACCCAGTGGTAACCCATACCCTAGGTAACCGCGCGCCACGCGCACAACGTATCGCAGATGGGCAAGAACGAGGCGGCGCGCCCCTTCCAAGTCACCATCCTCCCGAAAACGGCGAGCGCATTCGTTTTCCTCTTCTGCGGAAAGCATGGGGATTTGATTGACCCGATGAATATACGCATCAAGACTACCGATAGGTAAATTCATTTGCGAAAGTTGCATTTGCAGACTCATGTTATCCCTCTTTTAAATTACACGGTCAAAATCAGGAACCAACACAATTTTGAAAAATAATTATACACTAATTATAAGGTTCGATAGAAGATAGTTGCCTTTTCACGGACAACCTGGCTCCGAGCCAACCTAGTATAGTGGCAGAAAGAATGAGGAGCAAGGCTTGCCGGACAGACAACCCCAGCAGCGGATAATGCATCTGATAAACGGCAGCTAATTGTTTCACAGCCACCGCTAAACTCAGCATGAAAATATTAACTAAAAAAACCGCAAGCACAGCGCCGGCAAGTCCATACCAAATCCCTGCATATAAAAAAGGCCGAGCAATAAAAGGATCGGCTCCGCCAATTAATTTTAATACTTGTATCTCCTCATGGCGATTCTGAATAGCCAAACGCAAGGTATTGCCGATGATCAAAATAACAGCGGAAGCAAGCAATATAATTAAGCCATAAGCCATTTTGGCTACCAATCCCAATACAGCATGTAGGCGACTAACCCATTGTATATCCAGTTTGGCTTGTTCTACTTCCGGATTGGCTTTCAATTCATTGTGCAATTGTTGCAATTTTTCAGGCGTGCTCATGTTTGCTGCCGGAGTGACTTCAATAACGGCAGGCAGTGGATTTTCAAGCAGAAAATTGGTTATATCCGGCATCCCTTCTTGCGATTGCAGTTCGGCTAGCCCTTGAGCTGGCGTTTTCAAATCTGCATGGGCGACACCTTGCAAAGCTGAAACTTTTCTTAATACAGCTTCTTCCTGTACTGGAGTAGAAGGCAGCTTCAAGTAAAGAGAAATGCGACCACCTTGCTTCCAATTTGCCGTCAAAGTTTGCAAATTGTCAGCAAACACCCAAAATAATGCAGGCAAAGCGAGCGTAATCGCAATCACCACAATAGTCATCATCGTAGCAAATGGCTTATTGCACAAGTAGTTAAAGCTGCTTGCAGCCGCTTGCATGTGTTGTGGAAAAGAGACGCGAAAATATTTCAGCACAATCGCCCCCCTTTTAACATGACAATTCGATGGCGCATTCCCGCAATCAATGCCAAATCATGCGTGGCAACTATAACGCTTACGCCAACCTGGTTAAACTGTTCAAACAGCTTAATCACCTCAATCGATAAAGTAGGGTCTAGGTTGCCGGTTGGCTCATCGGCTAATAATACAGACGGTTTATGCACCACGGCCCGTGCTATCCCCACGCGCTGTTGTTCGCCGCCCGACAAATGAAGAGGCAGCATTTTTTCACGGCTTAACAAACCCACCATGTCCAGAGCGGCATGCACCCTTTTGCTGATCATTTGCGCTGTGTATCCCTGAATTTGCAAAGGCAAAGCAACGTTCTCAAAAACAGTCCTGTCATTTAGCAGATGGGGGGATTGAAATATAATACCCAAAGAACAACGATAATGAGCCACCTCATGTTTTTTAAGTTGGTTCAAACGTGTCCCATTTACAATGATTTGCCCGGCGGTAGGGAGTTCCAACATGCCGATTAATTTCAGCAGGGTGCTTTTCCCAGCCCCCGAAGGACCTGTGAGAAAAGCCATTTCCCCTTTCTCTAAGGAAAAGCTAACCTCGCTTAATGCCTCGAAGCCACCGGGGTATCGTTTGCTTACCTGATTAAATGTGATCATCATTAAAAATTGCATCTACAAATTGCGAAGCGCTAAAGGGCCGCAAATCATCAATCCCTTCACCCACACCAATATAGCGAAATGGTATTTCCAGTTCATTGGCAATAGCAAACAATATACCGCCTTTCGCTGTGCCATCAAGCTTTGTCATGGTAATTCCTGTGACACCTACAGCTTCATGAAACTGACGTGCCTGATTCAATGCATTTTGCCCGATACTCGCATCTAAAACCAGCATGGTTTCATGTGGTGCGGTGGGATCAAGCTTTTGCATGACGCGTTTAACTTTTTTTAATTCTTCCATTAAATTTTGCTGCGTGTGTAACCTGCCGGCCGTATCAGCTAGCAAAACATCCACATTGCGAGCCTTTGCAGCTTGCAATGCATCATAAATCACGGAAGCACTATCTGCCCCAGTATGTTGCGCGATGACAGTAATTTGGTTTCGCTCGCCCCAAGCCTGCAATTGCTCAATTGCCGCTGCACGGAAAGTATCGCCTGCAGCCAGCATCACTTTTTTGCCCATGGCTTGATATTGTTTAGCCAACTTGCCGATCGTTGTGGTTTTCCCGGCACCATTAACGCCAACCATTAATATGACAAAAGGGCGGTGAGTAGCCATATCAAGCGCAAATGGCTGCTTTTCACCAGTCAGGATGGTTTGCAATTGCGTTTTAAGAGCGGCAAAGACAGCTTCTCCGTCAGCCAGTTGTTTTCTTGCCAAGCCATCGCTTAATTGCTGCACGATATTTTTTGTGGTTTCAATTCCTATATCCGCACTAAGAAGTATGGTTTCGAGTTCTTCCAGCAAGGATGCATCAATTTCTTTTTTTCCAAGTAACAAACGGCCAATCCCGTCGCCCAGTTGGTGCCGGGTTTTACTCAAGCCTTGCTTGAAACGGGTAAACAAAGTTTGTTTGGGCTGTTTCTCTTCTGGAGCTTGCTGCAAATCCGTTGCCGGGGTCATAAGCTCGGTATCGGCAGTTTTTTGCGGGTCTGGTGTATGTTGATTGCGCTTAAACCATTTGATCATAAGTCTTTGCCTCATGGAATAGATGAATATTTGACAAAATTTTATTAAAAAAGAGCAAATCCTTTATCTTCAGTCTTGGAAAGTATACAAAATAAACGAAATATGGAATTCTATCACTCTTTTTTCAAATTGGGGGTGTATCATGCGTCCTGTGTTAATTCTGTTATTAACACTGCTTTCCTGCCAATCCTATAGTCAAACGCAACAGTTTACCTTAGATAATGGCTTGAAAGTAGTAGTAAAAGAAGATCATCGCGCCCCTGTGGCTGTAGCCATGATCTGGTATAATGTAGGCTCTGCGGATGAACCGGGCGGCATTACCGGAATTTCGCATGCGCTGGAACATCTGATGTTTAAAGGCACAGAAAAATTCCCTTTGGGTGTGTTCTCCAAAACCATTGCTGCCTTGGGGGGACAGGAAAATGCCTTTACCAATAACGATTACACAGCTTATTTTGAAAAAATTGCCACTCCCCATTTAAAAACCAGCTTTGAACTCGAAGCTGACCGCATGCAAAATTTATTGCTGGATAAAGAAGAATTTGGCAAGGAAATCAAGGTTATCCAAGAAGAACGTCGGCTGCGCACTGACGACAACCCGCAGGCATTGACCTTTGAACGCTTCATGGCCGCAGCGCACCTGGCTTCTCCTTACCATCATCCTGTCATAGGCTGGATGAGTGATTTGGAGCAAATGAGCGTGGAAGACGCGAGAGCATGGCACCAAAAATACTATGCGCCCAATAATGCAACTTTGGTAGTTGTCGGCGATGTTATTCCTGCACAAGTCTACGAATTGGCAAAAACATATTTCGGCAAAATCCCTGCGCGAACTTCTGCCCCACGCAAATTGCAATTGGAGCCGCCAGCCTTGGGCAAAAAAACCATAGAAGTTCATGCCCCGGCGCAGATCCCTATGCTTATGCTTGGCTACACGGTCCCTTCCGTGAAAACAACCAGCCCTGAAAATGAAGTTGAACCGTACGCCCTGGAAATCCTTGCCGGCATCTTAGATGCGGGTGACAGTGGGCGCTTCACCAAAAATTTAGTACGCGGCAAGCAAATCGCCAGCACCGCAGATATTTATTACAATTTATACACCCGCTATCAAACTCAATTTATTCTCTATGGCACGCCAAGCCAGGGACATACGCTCGATGATTTAAGAAAAGGGTTTTTAGCCGAAATCGAACGTTTAAAAACTGAAAAAATCAGCGAGCCGGAATTACAACGCGTAAAAACCCAAATCATTGCGCAAAAAACGTTTGAGAAAGATTCTATTTTTGGGCAAGCCATGGAAATTGGTTTATTGGAAACAATAGGGCTTGGTTGGCAAACAGCTGATCGCTACGTTGAACGCATCAATCGCGTAACCCCGGAACAATTGCAAAGAGCAGCACAACGGTATTTTGCTGAAAATTATCTTACGGAAGCACGTTTAATTCCAGAATCCTAATTTAAGGGGTAAGTATGAAACCGTTTTACATTCGTATTTTTTTGTTTTTAGCCTGTTGTACATTTAACCTTTCCGAGCAAGCGATAGCTGCCAAATCTTTCCAGACCGAACAGTGGCTAACTGCAAACGGTGCCCGTGTCATTTTTTATCAAGCGATGGAAGTACCTATGCTGGAAATCAGTGTAGCCTTTGCCGCAGGCTCTGCTTATGATGGGAAATACCCTGGCTTAAGCGCTTTAACCACCCGCATGTTGAATCAGGGGAATGCCGGTTTAAATGCCACGGTAATTGCCGAAAAGCTTGCCGATACAGGAGCTCAGTATAGCAGCGAAGGCAACCGTGATATGATTGAGTTGAGTTTAAAAACCTTAATCACCCCAAAAGCACTCAAAGAATCCTTAGACATTTTTTCTTTAATCATTAACAAACCTGATTTTCCTGAACAAGCTTTTTCCCGGGAAAAAAACCAGCAGTTAATGGCTATAGCCCAAGCAAAAGAATCGCCGGATGAAATAGCCAATTTGACCTTTTTTAAAGCCCTTTACCAAAATCATCCTTATGCACATCCGATAAACGGTTATGAAGACAGTGTCAAAACATTAAACGTTATGAATACACGTAATTTTTACCGGCAATTTTTTGTAGGTAAAAACGCCGTAATTGTGCTGGCAGGTGCTATCGATACCAATACAGCACACCAAATAGCGGAACAATTGGTTGGCCAATTGCCAGTGGGACAAGAGGCGCCACAAATTCCAAAAGCTAAACCATTAAGCAAAGAGCATAATATTGAAATCCAATTTCCCTCATCCCAAACCGTGCTGCGTTTAGGCCAAATAGGAATTAACCATAACGACAAAAATTATTTCCCCTTACTGGTTGGTAACTACACCTTAGGTGGTGGCTCTTTAGTTTCAAGACTTGCACTTGAAGTTCGTGAAAAAAGAGGTTTAACCTATGGAGTTTACAGCCAATTTATTCCCATGCCTGGCCTTGGACCGTTTATTATTAGCCTTGCCACTCAAAACAAGCAAACGCTAAATGCCGTTGAGTTGACCCGCGAAATATTATCTTCTTTCCGAAATTCAGGGCCTAGCGAGGCAGAATTGCTCGCCGCCAAACAATATTTAGCAGGCAGTTTTCCCTTGGCTCTTGCCAGCAACCGCAGCATAGCAGACATGTTGCTGAAAATTGCCTTCTACCGGCTGCCTAATGATTATTTAGATACTTATGTTTCCCGTGTTAATGCAGTAACCGCTGCAGAAATCCAACAAGCTTTTCAGGAACTTATTAAACCTGAGCAATTGGTGCAAGTTACAGTAGGCAAAATGTGAAGCAAAATGTACGTATAATTGGTGGGAAATATAGAGGCAAAAAATTATATTTCCCGGAAGCACCAGGATTAAGGCCAACACCTGATCGGGTGCGTGAAACTCTTTTTAATTGGTTAATGCATGATATACGCGGGACACGCTGTCTTGATGCTTTTGCAGGAAGTGGAGCCTTAGGCTTTGAAGCCTATTCCCGTGGCGCCTTAAAAGTCACCTTGATTGAGCAATCCCCGTTAGTCTTTGCCAATCTTTGCAAGAATGCCTCCGCATTTAACGACCCTGGCATATCCGTTGTGAAAGCAGACGCTTGCACTTATCTTTGCGAAAGCAAGGAACAATTTGATATTGTATTCTTAGACCCCCCTTTCGCCCGGGATTATTTGCCGCAATGCATTTCCTTGCTGGCTGAGAAGGATATTTTAATTGCAAATGGACTTTTATATGTTGAATCACCCGTTGAACTTGAACTGGAATCCAAACAATGGGAAACCGTTAAGCTAAAACGTGCAGGGCAAGTTGTATACGGGTTATACAGAAAATGCTGAGCAGCCTTTTATCCTGCTTCATTAATAATGTGTAAAAAATGTATATCCGCTTGACAAGCTCTCATGCTCCTGTTTCAATCAATGCTAATCTCATAGTTTATAAAACGTAGGATGAATAACAAGCTTGTTATGCTTTTTTTGGCATGCACCATACTTGCCGGTTGCACTACTGCCTCTTATAAAAAGCCACCTTATAATGAACCAAGCGACGATGCCACGATTAAACTAGCAGAGGCTGCCAATTCCGTTAGTGATTCGATGCTGGAAATGGCACGCATTGAAAAAACCATTTTGCCGGCAAACAAAGATAACACGCTTACTATTCCTAATGCTTTTAATTTACAAGCCCGTGCAACTGTAGATTGGTCTGGTCCCATCCAAGAACTGACAGCGCGCGTAGCTAAAGCCGCACACTACCGCTTGCGTGTTTTGGGCAGAGAACCGGCCATCCCCGTGTTGATCAGCCTCAATGCTAAAGACCAAAGTTTAGCTGAAATTTTGCGCGATATAGATTATCAAGCTGGAAAAAAAGCCAGTATTTACGTTTATCCTAATAGCCAGGTTGTTGAATTGCGTTATGCCAAACTTTACTCATAGTCTCCCGGTCATCCTGGCAGGATTACTGATGGCCTGCTCTTCGCAAACCTCCATGCAAGCGGGAAATACAGATTCCCTTGCTGGCTTGCAGGCTATGGCTGCCGCAGGCAAAAAAGGTGCTCTTACCCGTTCCAGACCCGGCATGGGTAAAATTAGAGAAATGGCTTTACGGGAAACTGCTTTGAGTTTAGGGGCACAATCCGGATTGGCTTGGCGTGCAAAATTCATCGACGAGGAACTCACTCGCGAAGCCCGCAATCTCGACGCTATTTTCGATTTTAATTCACTTATCCTCCCCCACAATATTTTACCTCCCGTGCTTTTAGAGGGCAGAAATACCTTGAATTTGGCTGACACACAAACCATTCGTATTTCCGATAGAACATATAAAGTCGCGAAACAAGCACGATTTGTAACTACTCCTCCCAACTGGCGTCAATATTTATGGATGGATTATAAAAAACCCGATTATCCTGACGTAACACTTTTACCAAAAACAAGGGAAGAGCGAATTGTTTGGATGCAATGCGTGGAAAAAGGCTGGAAAGATGGCGTTGAACAAGCCAATGTCATTTTGGAAGAAAGCATTGCCCGCATTAAAGAAGATTTCAATGGTATGATTCTTTATCGGAAATTGCTGGCCATGAATATGGTGTCAGCGCCTTTTGTATCGCACACTGACCTTGGCGTAACCGGTGACGGCGCAGAAATCCATATTGACGACAGGGTGTTGCGTATAACGGCTCTGCCGGCATTGAATACAAACAGCAAAGAATGGCGCGCCGCTGTTGCCAAAGATGAAGATGCCCTTGAACAATTCCGACACATGGAAAAATTGGTAAAAGGAGCTAAAATTACTGTAACCAGTAAAGCTTGGCAACCTGTTATTGCGCCGATCCCTGAATAACCGAGAAATACTTATTTTAATTAGGATTTCCAGAGTACTTCTAGAAAACCTAATTTCTTGGTGAGCATCCAGTTGTATGAAGCACTAGAAGCATCAGATCCTCTTGCACTAAGTACGGCGTCGCGCATTATACTTGGGCAAGCTTAATCATGTGAGGAATGAAGCTTGGATACTAAGATAACACAAACTAATTTAATGCCAGATGAACCCACCCGTTTCACCCCTGGTTTCATGGATAAAATGCTTGAGCATGCCGAAAGGCTTAATGCGTCTGACATTACCATTCAAACCGGCGAACCCATTTATGCTGAGGTTTATGGGCGTTTGCTTAAATTAACCAATCGTCGCCTCTCGAATACGGAACTCGGCGATTTAATCAATTCCATATATGGCCCCAATGCCACCACGCAATTACTCTCAGGGGTAGACATTGATACTCATTATGAATTCCGCCCAAACCGAGGGGTTCGTTACCGCTATCGCGTCAATGCTACTGCCTGTCTGGTAGAAGGCCATGATGCCATACAAATTACATTGCGTACCATTCCAACAACGCCTCCAAAAATTGAAACCATGGGATTGCCCGATCACATCCTGGAAGCCATTGAACCGCAAGAGGGAATTGTATTCATTACCGGCGCGACCGGCTCCGGTAAGTCTACACTGCTTGCCTCAATTATCCGCAGCCTCATTGAAAAAGAAGATTCCCACCGTAAAGTGCTAACTTATGAAGCACCCATCGAATTTGTTTATGATGAAATTGAAACCACCTCGGCTGTCGTCAGTCAATCGGAAGTGCCTCGACATATCCCTACATTCGCGGAAGGAGTTCGCAATGCTTTACGACGCAAGCCACGCTTAATCATGGTAGGTGAATGCCGTGACGCAGAAACTATAAGCGCTGCTTTAGAAGCAGCGCTTACCGGGCATCCCGTGTATACCACCTTGCACACGTCTGGCGTAGCAGAAACGATGCGCCGCCTGGTAACCTCATTTTCCGGAGAAGAGCGCATAGGGCGCACCATTGATATTTTGGAAACCATCCGCTTATGCATCTGGCAGAAACTTGTGCCTACGGTAGACGGCAAACGGGTGGCTTTGCGTGAATATTTAGTATTCGATGAAGAAACAAGGGATATTCTTTTGGAAAGCGATCCGAATGAAGTAACCAATGTCACGCGTAAATTGGTGCGCCAAAAAGGCCATCTGATGACGGTAGATGCTACGGAAAAATTTCAACAAGGCCTAATTAGCGAGCGCGTATACAAACTGATTATTGCCGGAACCAAAGAATACGCAAAATCTTTTTCGTAAGCCGGTGCATGCAGCTTATTGGGCTTGTCGGGCTTAGCCCGGTGCAACTGTACCGCTACTGCTTGCCGAAGCACTCGCCTCACCACTAGTTCCAGCACCGCTGCTCGTACTAGTGCTGGAACTTGTACTAGTATTGCTGCTGGTACTGGTGTTTCCGGACGTATTCCCGCCTGAATTGCCCACTTGGCCAGAATCATCCTGTGATTGTTGCTGCTGACTTTCTGGCTGGTTTTCAGCCTTAATAGAACCGCCACCAGAACCTTCGTATGCTTCCCGAAGCTTCCCGGCACCTTTTGCAGCATAACCTGAGAGCGCTTTCTCACCAGCAGCCTTGGCACCTTGCACTTTTTCACCTTCGCGTTCTACTTTACCTTTAACTTCTTCACCCCATTGCGCAGCTTCTTGGCCTATGCTTTCGGGTTGTCCGCCGATCCAGCGCAGTACCTTATCCGGAAGATAAGAAATTAATGAGAAGGAACGTTGCACAATGACCAGATATAGCGATGTATAAATAAGAATCGAGAAAAAGTAGGCAAAAACAGCTGCCCAACTGCTATACCCGCCCGAAATAACTCCTGCTTGCGTCGGCACTGGCGTTAAATTTATATTTAAGCCGCGCGCCAAATCAAAGGAGCTCCCTGTACCTGGCAGCTCATAGGCATTTGTATCCCCTTTAAATAAACTTTGGAAAGCATCTCCGATGGTACCTGCTTTGCTACCGAATTCAGCGCCACCTTGCATGAATGCTACCGCATTATCAAATCCTGCATTCAATATCCACACCCCCACATACGATAAGGCGATACCGGCAATATAACCAATAATCATCATGGACGGTCTTAAAAAAACGTTCATTAAAATCATGATGGCCTGCTCGCCCTTACCAAAGGCTTCATGCCCTTCAGGATGTGTCACGCCAAGAGCAACGATAGGAGCCGCCACCATGGCTTCAATAACTGAAATCAACCAAGCTATCGAACCAAACGTAAATATTATGTAGGGCAATACGGGAACATAATAAGCAGTGACAAAACCCACTAATACCATGATACTGGTCCAAGCCATCAACAATGGCATGGAGAGAGCGATGATCACCATGATGGCAATTCCAAAACCGGGTATTAAAATAGTGGCTATTGAAAGCTCCAATAAAAGCAACCAAAGTTGTGAAGAAAAATTAATGTAGTAAGTACCCATATTGGCCAGTGCTACAATCGGGTTAACCCCGGGTGCGGAAATAATTGCAATGCCTTCCCTAAAAATCGCAGCCATTCCCTGGAGAGGGATCAATAGGAAAGCCATGATGATTTGTTCAATCATTTGGTTAAAGAAACTCAAGAAAAGGTTATAGATTAAGCGGAACAGGATGTTATAAAACAAGTTTCCTAACATTTCTCCAACGCAGATCGTAATAAAACCAATTTTTATTCCACCACAATCAAAATTAGACCATGGCAACTGGAATGGCTCAGGATGAATAGTGGTTTTCATGGTAGAGGCAAAGCTTAATGGCTTTTGCCCAGGCTGGCCAGGTAATTGGATAATCGTGGAATTGTTTGTAAAGCCATAAACGGTTGAAGAAGCCAGACCATCGGTAACAGCGCGAGTTTTCCCTGGGCTTAAGTCTTGCGCATTAATGGCAGGAACTGAGCCACCGCCTGTAATTAAATATACCACTGGCTGTACCTTGGTGACGTCCCCACCAAATAACTCACACATAAACATTTGGTAAGTCTCGGTACCCGTGCACTGCTTGCCCGTGCCGAATGCATTAGTAAGCATGCTCACATTGAACTTGCTTTTCTCAAGCCCCGTATTTTCATCAAACAAAGAAGAGCCGGTCGTTGCAGCTTGGTTTAAATTAACCAAATTAAAAAAGTAACTTCCCGCCATGATCCATCCTTGCGCGGAAGCTTTTTGTATGAAAGCCCGGCTGGCATTTGCAGCCCCTACATTTCCTGCCTGCCTCAGCAAATTTAAAGCGGGCAGCATGATGCCATTGTAATCAGCTAACGCACCCTGGAATTCTGTGCCATTAAATAAAGCGCCAGTCGTCGTGCCGGAAGAAGATCCCCAGGCTGTGCACCCTTGCTCCCTCGTATCCACGCAAACTTTTCCAGATCGATTTTTTGGCACGCCAAATTGTTGTTGGGCAATGGGGGAAAAATAGTTAGCATCTTTAGGAGGAGCTCTTCCTGATAATGCCGGATTATTATTGATCATCACTTGAGCAACCAAGGAAAGATCGATATACAATTGCTGGATGGCGATAGCGCGCGACATTTTTGCCGTGTTGACGTCTTCTGTGCCAATAGTACTTATTCTTTTAATGTTATCGGTGTTGAAGGTAGCCCAGGAAATCTCACCACACACACCATTTAATTTTGCATAGATACCACTGCTAAAATTAGGCATGGTAACTGTGTATGGCCCCGTCTCACTATTTGATTGTACGGAAATGATGTTGACGGTATTCATGAAATCCGGGACGGCTGAACTGCAAAAAGCTTGCATGTCAGCCGATGACGGTTCATAGCAAGGGCCCGTTTTATCCTGTTTTTGCCGTAAATAAATTTGGCGCTGATTTTCTAATTGCTTTTGCAGCCCAAGCATGCACACTTGGCCGGCCAAGATGGTTTGCGCAGCACCGCTTACTCCCATATTACCGGAAGCGATCAAACCGCGGGTCGGATCTTGTTGCGCTTGGATAATCACTCCACCCCGATTTAAATAATTTAAAGCCGCATTCCAAACTTTATCTGCAGCACCGACGCCTTGCACAATAATCCACATTACAAAAATCTGCATCAAGCAATAACCGGATGCTTTGGGGATTAATAAAGCCAAACCTATTGTTGTTCTGATAGGAACCCAGAGAGAAGACCACTTCTGCCCTAAAAATTGGCCTTCGTGAGCGGTGTTCATCGTAGAAACTAACAGCGTATACATAATGATGATGCCGCCAATAGCCAGCACGGCTGCGTTGAACACTGCAAACATGCTGCCCATAATTTGGCTGCCTGTTCCATGCAATACGCCATCTACCACGCCAAAAATATTACCCAGAAAAATTACAGAATAGTCGCCGGGAGGTGGGGTAAACCCCAAGGTATTATCCGCAGCGAAAGCTAGGAAAGGACATAATGCAAGCAATAAGCTGAATATAAATCTAATCATTATTTTCACCCATTATGCCCTGTCTAAACCATTCATTTAGAGTGCACCCTAATTTCCGCTTTTTAATTTGAAAGTACCAAAAGTGATAGCGAAAGGCTAAGACTGCTGCAATTAACATGACGATGAAACTGAGCAAGAAAGCGAGGACATTAAAAAATATAAGTTGGTAAACCGCATAAAGAAATAAAAAAATTGCGATGGCAAACATAAGCACGCTTAGGCGGAACAACCCATTTTGCCTAGCCAGCAACTCGCTTTCGGTTAAACGCAACCGTGCCTTTGCGGCTTCGAACGATTCGCTGCGCCGCCCGCGTTGCGGGATAAATAACTTACGAAATCCAGCGGCTAGGTATTGTGTAAATCCTTTTATGCGCTCCCAGTCAGCCCATCTGCGAATATTAAAAATTCGTTTTATGACCGAAGCCGTTCGCGAGCCAAATTTTTTCTTCATAAGAATTTACTCTTAAGAGCGTTATTTTCTTACTATATTATACCCATTTATAAATCCGCAATGACTCCGCACTTTTGTAAAAACGGTAAAAAAAGAGTAAAAAAATTAAAAGAAGCAGTTTTTTTATGCGCTTTTTGCGAAATTTTAACTTTTTCTGCGTAGACTTTTCTTTTTCACCTTTTATATTATATAAATACTATATGTTTGAATTGTTTATCCCGCAAGAGAAACGATGCCTGATTTAAGTCATAAAGCTTCCGCCCAATATTGGCACGAATACGTTGATCCCATGATTTATCGCGTTGTAACTTTTATGGAAAGCGTTGAAGATTGGACTTTGGATGGCGACCCTAAGCTTGAAGAAGCACTCACACAACTTGGAAAAGAACTGGATGATATAGAAGCTGTGGACATGAACATGCTTGGCCATGAGAACAAATTCATCCGGCTGGTTGGCAATATTAAATCCGGACGTGGTCTTAGGCTACTGCAGGCTATTGATACCGTTCACCCGGGGAGTGCTTCCAAAATCCTTATCTACGCAGAAGAACACAGCTTGTCAAGTACAGATCCCGCCGGCTTTTTTCTTAAAAGAAATATCATTTTTGAACGATTACGTTTACTGTCCCGGGTATTTTCTGAATATCGACTTAAACTCGTAGCGCGTGCTTTTGAAGGGGAAGAATAATGAACGCTATTTCGCGTCTAGCTGTATCTGGTTTACTGTTCGCAGCAATTTTGCCGGCAACTGCACAAAATTATGACTCCTATTATGGGGAAGAAAGCAGTCGTAATCTAAAAGAACTTATAAAAATGTTCGAAACACTGGGTAAATACTTAGGCTTTGACTTAAAGCAGGAAGCGCCCTCTAGCATTGAAACGGCAAAAGAAGCGCTTGCGAAAACCCGCTCCAGAACAGATAATGCTTTTGCAGTAAGTTTCATGGTGGGTGCCATCCCTGTCAATGCATTCAGCAGTGCCTTGGCTTTTTTTGTACCCAATAACTCAGCGCTGCAAGCTTTTAACCGGCTCGCGAATCAAACGTTTAACTCACAAAATTATCAAAGCGAAAGCGGACGGAAGGATGGCAAGGTATCTGTCAGTCCCCTTATCGACCAAAAAATCTACCAGACAGACCCAGTAAGTCAAAGCCTCCTCAATATTGTCGGCACCCCCAGTTATACTTATTGCATGGATGAGACTGAAACAGCAATATCCCCTGATTGTCAACTGCTTAGTGAATCGCAAGTATTAAGTAATGTAGTTGGAAGCCTGCCCAAGCCAAGAGACTTTTTTTCTTATGATTACAACCAGCGGTTTCTGGCGCAGTTAAACAGCAATTCTTTAATAGCACCTTTCCGCTATTCTGACGAAACCGCACCACCTTCTGGCAGCTCTGGAGGCGATAGCGGGCAAAGTCAAGGGCTGGAAGCCCAAACGCAAGCCCAGGTAGCCCAAAATTTTATTCGTTATGCCACGGGCTCGGTAAGCCCTATTCCCTTGCCGAAGCTTAGGGATTATACGGCTTTGTACAATCAAGCCGTAAAATTAGACCCAACTACCACAGAGGCAGCACAAAAACAGGCGCAAAGGATACTTACCACTTATCTAACGGACTTACGCGTTTATGCCGCGCAAACTTCCGTGGCATATGGAAATTTATATTCCATTTTGTCTAAAAGATTAACGCAAGACATGGGAGATAGAAATAACGCCACCAGCCAAGCACAAAGCGAATTTGAAATGGCCACCTGGCGGTTGTTCAAACCTGGCCAAGACGAAAATGAAGATTGGATTTATCAAATCAATAATGCACCTGATTCTGCCGTACAACGCCAAATAGCCATACTGCTAGCAGAAATTAATTATCAATTATATTTAAGCAGGCAACAGCAAGAGCGGTTATTGTTAACGAACAGCATCCTGTTACTGCAAAATGCACGGCAATTGCAACCAAGTTTAATCACTAACCCAAGCGTGCAGCAATAACCTCCATTGCCGGGGATAAACCATAGCCTTGTCTTTCGGCAAAGCTGCGGTACACAAGCGTATTTGCATACACTATCTACTCCGGTGCGTTACAAGCGAGAAGTCAAACGCTGCGGCGGCTATATCCCAACTGCGACAATACTTCATCTATTTTTTGAATCACTGCTTCTACCGGAATCAACTTCATGGTCTCATCACCGTGGACATGGGTTCCCCAAACGTTATCTTGTGGCGAAATTTTTAAAATTTTCTCCACCGCTTCGGTGTAAAAATCAACGGCAAGATTACGGTAAACATAAGGACCCGAGACATCCGCACTAGTCACTGCATGTAATGCGATCACCGGAGTGGATACGGCAGCAGCCATATGAGAGGGGCCTGTATCTGGACATAAAACCAAATCACACTGCTGGATAACGGCCAATAGCTGCTTGGGCTTGGTCTTACCAACCAGATCCGTGGCCTCGACTGCCTGCATGATAACATCGGCAATGGCACGGTCTTCTGCACCTGGGCCACCAGTCAATACAACCTGCGCTCTCCAGGAGGTTTGCACGTATCTAATCACTTCAATATAGCGTTCGAGCGGCCAATTACGCTCCTGCTTACTGGCTGCCGGATTAAGCAATAAAATCGGGCCATTTTTTTGCGGAAGATGTGCTTGCGCCCATTGCCGGTGTTCCAGGGCAATCGGTAAATTCCATTGAATGACCTTTTGCTCAATCCCTAAAGTACTTGCAAATTTTAAAAATCCATCCAAGGTGTGATCATTTCCCGGGGTTATGGCTTCATGAATAAACCATCCATGCCCATCTTTGGCGCGCAGGCTATCATAACCTATTTTGCGTTTGGCTCGCACGAAAGGATATAGCAAGTTGGCACGAAAGCTGGCTTGTGCCGCCAGCAATACATCAAAATGCCTGCCACGCATTTTCTGTCTAAATTGCCAGTAATCGGCAAGCGTGTTGGGTTTATCGATGACAATAAATTCAACACCATCCATCCCCGCCACCAAGTCATACGCTGGACGCGAAATGATCCAGGTGAGTGCTGCATTGGGAAGACGGGCTTGTAAGGTGCGCACCAAGGGTACCAGCATTAATACATCCCCCAATGCGGAAAGACGCACGATGCAAATCGAATCAATCATGGGTAATTCGCTGAAAATCAATTAAAAAAAGCTAAGCTTATTCTTTATGTAGAACAAAACGCGCCCCGCAATAAGGGCAAACCTCAACACCCGTTCGTTCAATAGGTAAATAAACTTTAGGGTGGGCATTCCATAATTCCATTTTATCCGTAGGACAACTTAGCGGCAGTTCATGTGGATAAACAACATAGTTTTTTTCTGTACATGCTGGCTCTTTTTTTACTGGTTCAGACATTCATTTCTCCTAGATAAATTCAACATGCCATGCTAGTTGCCGGGCTATGAAATTTTGCGCTTATTATCCAGTATTTTCTTAATAATGACTATGATTTCGCCGAAAACGCCGGGATTTTCCGCAACACAGGTGAAACCCTCTGGCCAATGCCGCAACCAAGTCAATTGTCTTTTTGCCAGTTGCCGGGTAGCGGCAATCCCTTTCGCGCAAAAAGTGGGATAATCATATTCCCCTCTAAGATATAAAAATGCCTGGCGATAGCCCACGCTGCGTAAAGCGGGACAATCCAGAGTCAAGCTCCATTTGTCCAGTAATTGCCGCACTTCATCAAGAAAACCTGCATCTAACATATGGGTAAAACGCGTGGCAATGCGTTCATGTAGCCATTGCCTATTTTCAGGCATTAACATGAGATTGATAAATTGATAATCCGAGGCATGCATTTCTGCCTTTAAACATTCTGAAAGGGGCTTTGTCGTTATTGCATACACTTCCAAAGCCCGCTGTATACGCTGCGTATCATGTGCGTGAATCCTTTGTGCGGAGACTGGGTCTACCTTCTTAAGTAATTCATGCATATACGCCCAGCCGTGCTCCTGAGCTTGTGCTGAAAGTGTTTTCCGAATCGCATCATCCGCTTGTGGTAAAGCAGACAATCCTTGCTGCAAGGCACGGAAATACATCATGGTCCCCCCTACCAATAACGGGATGTTGCCTCTATCATAAATTTCGCTGCAGAGTTTCTCAACGTCATCGCAAAAATTCGCTGCTGAATAATGGTCAGGAGGATTAAGAATATCCAGCAAGTGATGGGGGGCTTTCGCTAAAATCTGAGCGTCGGGCTTGGCTGTGCCAATATCCATCTCACGATAGATTAAAGCGGAATCCACGCTAATGATTTCAAATGGAAATTGCTGTAACAACTTACATGCAATATCGGTTTTTCCAGAAGCAGTAGGCCCCATTAAACAAAAAACAAGTTTTGCCATTATTTACAAATTCAACAATTATTTGCCAATTATAGCTTTAGAGAGCAGAAGCCGACAATTTTCTCGGGTTAATTGCAGATAAAATGAAGTATTCTTTTCAGGAAAGGATGCCAGATGAGCATATAACTCATCCTTTTCATCCAAGCTTAATTGCTCGGCATGGAATGCCTGACATTGGACCAGAAATTTTAACCAATCGTCGCGAGCATCAAGACGTTGTTCGCTTAAATTTAGAAAAACCTGCTTTATATCAAGATGCGGCAAACATTTTGGAATGCTGCGTATTGCAATTTGCACATCGCTGACAAAATCAAATTGTATACCTACTTTCAGTAATGCCTGTTGCTGTATTGCCACTGCCTTCACCTGGGCAGGCTGCAACGCAATGATAATCGGTACAAGCAATGGCCTATGCGGCAAAGGAAACCCTGCCTCCATTAAAAAAGCCAATTTTTGTTGGTATTGCAATTGTTTAATGTCCACAAGAAATGGCACATCTTTTATAAATATTAAGGTAAATTCATCATTTAAGGGCAGCCATGCGCTGGTGTTGTCTTTGCCTATAGGGGAGATGGAAAAATCTGCATGAGGCTCACGCAATTCTGTAAATTTGTTAGCAACAGGCGGTTTAATAAAATGATTTACAGCAATTTTTTCTTCCGGGATTAAAACTCGTTTGAGTTCAGTAGTAATGAAATCATGCACAGCTCTTGGCTGCTGAAAGCGCACTTCATGCTTGGTCGGATGCACATTGACATCAACTTGCTCGGCCGGCAATGCTAAATATAATACGCAAACAGGAAAGCGACCTGGATGTAATATCTCCTCATAGGCTTGCCTGATTGCATGCTGTACCAATTTATCTCTTACCATACGCTGGTTAATATAAAACCATTGCTTATCATTTTGGCTGCGCTGCAGATTCGGATTGCTAACCCAACCTTCAAGTGAAAATTGCCCCTGTTTCACATTGATGTAAATTGCATTTTCAAGAAATCCTTTGCCCAGCAATTTTTTTATGCGTAACAATTTTGTATTTTCACAAGCCGCTGCAGCGAGTGCAAATATTTGTTTGTCGTTGTGTTTTAATGTCAAGGCGATATGCGGATTCCCCAAGGCAAACCGCTTGGCTACTTGTTCAATTGCCAGGAACTCATGACGTTCAGTTTTGAGGAATTTTTTGCGCACGGGCGCGTTAAAAAAAAGGTCCAACACTTCAACGGTCGTGCCGGGAGCACGCGCACAAGGCATTATATTTATAATAGAATTTTCAACTTGCAAATGCATGGCATGCGGTTGCAAAGCAGGTCGTGAATAAAGGTCTAACCGGGATACGGAGGCAATACTTGCCAAGGCTTCTCCGCGAAATCCCATGCTGGTTATGGCGTATAAATCTTCCAGTTTTGTAATTTTACTGGTTGCATGCGCCATAACAGCCAACGGTAAATCTTCAGCAAGGATTCCACAGCCATTATCACTGACTTTAATGCGGTTTAAACCACCGAAATCCACTTCAATGTGGATTGCATCAGCACCGGCATCCGTCGAGTTTTCCAATAATTCTTTTACTACAGATGCCGGGCGCTCCACCACTTCACCGGCAGCAATTTGATTGGCGATTTCAGGAGGAAGTTGATGGATACGGTAGCTCATCTTGCCGACACAATGAGTTTTTGTCCAACGCGGATGCTTTCACTGTTTAAGTGATTTAAAGCTTGCAAGCGGGCAGTGCTTAAATGATAGCGTGCGGCTATTTTAGATAATGATTCTCCACGCTGCACAATATGCCGCGTGGGAGCTGGGGCGCTCGCTCTGAAAGCAGCAACATTTGTTCTTTTCTGTGGAGGATGTTGCATGAAATATTGCTTAATGCCGCGAAAGATAGCTTGTGTCATCCGCGCCTGATAACGACTATTGGTCAAATTGCTCTCTTCACGGGGGTTGGAAATAAAACCTGTCTCGATCAAAATCGATGGGATGTCCGGGGATTTTAAAACCACAAAACGGGCTTGCTCGACTGCATTGTGATGTAAATTTGTAATATTGTCCAAGCTCCTTAGCACGCTAGCCCCCATCTGCAAACTTGCGGTAATCGTAGCAGTCTGCGAAAGATCGATTAAAACCGTTCTAACCAAGCCATTTTGATCATCCAAGCCGGATAAATTGACTCCTCCCAATTCTGAGTAGTTTTCTTTTTCAGCAAGCCACCGGGCAGCTTCACTCGTTGCTCCAGTTTGTGAAAGCGCAAACACCGAGGCGCCACTGGAATGTTGATTAATGAATGCATCTGCATGGATGGATATAAAAATATCAGCATTGTATTTGCGCGCAATGTTCAAACGCTCGCGTAATCCTACATAATAATCACCATCACGCGTAAGCACCGCTTTCATGCCTGGCTCGCGATCGATAATTTGTTTTAGCTTCTGGGCAATAGCCAGTACAACGTGTTTTTCAGCATGGCGATTTGGCCCGACAGCTCCGGGATCTTTACCACCATGACCAGGATCTAAAACCACCACAATGTCGCGAGATGATGCGCGCAGATTTTGCGTTACGCGCAAGGGAGGCGGTTTCTTGCCTGCAGGCATTGCCTTGCTGATATCCATTTTCAGTGGCGATGGTCTAACTAAAGTTCTTGGCGCGGCTTGTTTTTCGAGTTCTAAACGTAATTCACGTGCTGCCGGCAGTGAGCGCAAGCGAATAGGATTGCTGAGATCAAACACAATGCGAAGATTTTTTCTATCATCATAGCCGCTGCGTACCCGCGTTATTAACGGGTGTCCATGGATTAAATTTTGCAAATCTAGCGCATTGGCGGATTTACCTAAATCCACCACCAGACGTTCTGGGTTGGGCAAAATAAACACATGATGAATGTACGGATGATTAAATTTAAAATGGATTGCCGTAACATTTTTTTGTTCGCTAACTGCAAATGACTTCAATTCGGTCACCATGCCTGCCGGCCTTGAGTTTGCCTGGGCTGCCCATGAGAAACTAAACAAGGCGAGAAGCAAAAAGACAAACTCGAAATATGCAAAAGCGCGTTCAACAGTGCTCGGTATGTCTCTTGCGATTGACATTTGTATGGGAGCTGGTTGCATGCTCATGATTCACCTGCAAGGCAAGTCAAAATTTCAATACCCGCAGGACTAAAAGCATGAGCATGCATTTCTCGTCCTACGCCTTTCATCATTAAAGTAAAGCCAATATCTGCAAAATCAAGACAATGAACACGCTCTGGCCACTCGATACAACAAATTACATTATCTGCAAAATAATCGCGAAAACCAATGTATTCAAGTTCTGATTCATCGTGAATTCGATATAAATCAAAATGATGAATATGCATGTTAGGGAGTTGATAGCTTTCTACCAAAGAAAACGTCGGGCTTTTTATCGCTGCTTTTATGCCCAAACTTTGCAGCAGGGCGCGGATGAACGTGGTTTTCCCGGCACCGATTTCGCCACTGAATGTAAGAGTCAACGGTGCGTACAAGCACGCAGCCAAGCGCTGGGCTGTGTATTTACTCGCGTCTTCATTTGCTAAATTAATTATTAAGTTCATCGAGAATTGATTAATTGACGTAAATAAGGCATCAAGTCACTTGCCAATAAACCACGCTCACCTTTTTCGTGAACGGCTCTATCGGCTGCATAAGCATGCAGCCATACCCCAAGCTTTGCCGCATCCTGCAGCGTCAACCCCTGGGCAATTAAACCACCAAGCACACCGCTTAACACATCGCCCATGCCAGCACTTGCCATGCCAGGGTTTCCGGCAGTACACAAATAAACTTTATCTGCACTGGTGCACACCACCGTACCCGCGCCCTTCAAAACGATTTGGCCGCCATATTGTTGCTGGATGTGTTCTGCTGCCTTTAAACGATTATTTTGAATCTCCGTGGCTGTACATGCTAATAAGGCAGCCGCTTCGCCAGGATGCGGCGTTAATATCCAATTATCATCGTACTGGGGATTTTGTGCGAGCATATGCAAAGCTGAAGCATCAATCACCAAAGGTAATTGGGCGGCTATAACCGTCGCAAACAAAGCTTTTGCCCAGGCATTATCTCCAAGGCCGGGTCCCACTATACAAATCGAAGCACGCGCCAGCAGAGGCATTAAGTCATTAGCATCTGCGACCCCGTAAATCATCGCTTCAGGTAAAAGCGGTAAAACCTTACCGGCATGCTCTGGCCATGTGGCCACCGTTACCATCCCTGCCCCAATTTTTAACGCAGCCAGGGCAGCCAAATACACGGCTCCCGGCATGCCTGGTCCGCCGCCAATTACAAGAACATGGCCAAACATACCTTTGTGTGAATTCCTTGGACGCGCAACGATACCGGTTAATAATTGTTTATCCAAGGCACAAATAGCGGGGATTTTCGCTAAACAAGGCTCTAATTTCAAGCTGTCGCAAATAATTTTTCCACAAAAATCAGGACCATTTAAAGTATAAAGACCAAATTTACGGGCAATAAACGTGACGGTGACTGTAGCCCGAACACAAGTTCCAAATATCCGTCCCGTATCGGCATCTAATCCTGATGGAACATCAATAGCTAAAACCGGCAAACCGCTGTCATTAATATGGTTTATGGCTTGTGCAATAGGCCCTTTTACCTCGCCTTGAACGCCTATACCCAATAACCCATCAACAATCAGTTCAATGTTATCCTCGATGGGATCTTCAATATATTGGCAAGGAATGCCAGCAGCAATTGCGGTCACAGCGGCATGCCGTGCGGCAGGTGGCAAATTTTCGATGGACTTATATTGATAAATAGTAACCGCTAATCCATGTTGACGGGCAAGATATGCTAAAACGTAAGCATCCCCGGCATTATTTCCTCCACCGCAAAATACAGCAATGGAGTGAACTTCACGGTAGAAGGTTTGCAATGCAGCAAATGCCGCTTGGCCGGCACGAGCCATCAACTCATCCTCAGTCAATCCCAGCTCATCAACGGCATTGCGTTCGCAAATACGAATATCCTTGATTAAATAAAATCCAGTTGCAGCCATGTGATTATGCTCCTGCCCAGAGGATTGCAGCAGTCGGTAAAAACAACTGCTGTAACATGCAGAATTATTTAACCAATTTTAACTTAGGTTTCCCAGTTCCCTTCTCGGAGTTGCTCGCAGGTGGAGGAGTTGTACCGCCTTCATCGTCTTCTGCAAACTCCATCCCCCTGCCATTTTCTTTTGCATAAATTGCCAGAACAGCGCTTGGTGGCAAACAAATTTGCGTAGCTATTCCAGAAAACCGGGCAGTAAATAAAATTTTATCGTTTTCCAGATGCAAACCACGACATGCTTTTGGAGATATGTTCAGCACAATACGGCCACCGTCTACATATTCCTGGGGCACTTGCACAGAAGCCGCATCCGCATTGACCAAAAGATATGGCGTCAAGTCATGATCGATAATCCAATCATAAATTGCCCGAATGAGGTAGGGTTTGTTGGAAGTCATTGTCGTCATTATGCTGCCCTTAGTTGCCTCTCTGCATCGGTAAGGCTGGTTTGAAACGAATCCTTCTTAAACAAGCGTTGCATGTAAGCATGCAAACCTTTGGCTTCAGCAGGAATATTTATACCCAATTGCGGCAAACGCCAAAGCAGCGGTGCCAAAGTGCAATCAAGCAAGGAAAATTCTTCACTGATGAAATAAGGTTTGTCTGCAAACACTGGTTCAAGATTTAATAAACTTTCAAGCAATAATCCACGAGCACCGTCTGCATCTTCATTCTTGTAGATGCGATGCAACAATGAATACCAATCTTGCTCGATGCGGTGCATCATTTTACGCGTTTCTGCACGCGCTACCGGATAAACTGGTAGTAACGGCGGGTGCGGGAAGCGCTCGTCCAGATATTCCATAATAATCCGCGCTTCATACAATACTAATTCACGGTCGATTAAAGTAGGTACGGTACCGTAGGGATTTACTGCCAACAAATCGCCAGGCACCTCCCCTTGTTTGGCCGGCATGATTTCAACATTCACACCTTTTTCGGCAAGTACAATTCTGACTTGATGACTGTAAACATCATCACTGTCAGAATACAAAGACATAATAGTACGCTTTGCAACAATAGCCATTCAAAACTCCTCATTATTCATTAGCACGGGCAGCAGCATTGGATCCTGAAATAATTAACCAGAATATTCATAACACGCGCCATTACTTATAATTCATTACCGAGATGAAACGGCCTGGGAATAAAGATAGACCGTTGTATTTCAGCTACAGATTCATCATCTGCCAGCAAAACTTAATTAAAATATTTAAACCAAAGGTCACTATTTTAGCATATTTTCATCATTCGTGCTGACTTTAGACATAATTAAGATAAATTAATGTATTTTACGCCAATATATTCTTTTTAACAGATAAGCTAAAACCGCAAGCATGCTTAAGAAAATAATTACAATAACTCCCAGTTGATAACGGATCAATTTGACCGGTTCACCGACATACACCAGAAAAGTAATCAAATCCTCCAGCGCACTGTCGAATTGTTGCTGTGTCATTTCTCCACTTTCCAACAATATCAAATTAAAGTTGTCAGGTTCTTGCGAAGCACCATGACGCCTCACTGCAATTACCTCGCCCTGCAATGGAGCCAAAACATTGGGCATTGCCACATCCTGAATGAGTAAGTTATTGGCGCCGAAAGGTCTTTTTTTGTCAATGTAAAAACTTTTCAAGTACGTATATAACCAGTTTGGCCCGCGTTCGCGAGCCGATAAAGACAGGTCAGGTGGCAATCTGCCAAACCACTGTCTGGCATCTTCTTCAGGCATGCTGATTTGAATCGGGTCGTATACGGTTGCTGCAGTAAAAATGAGATTGTTTTTTAATAAATCGCTGTCGATTTGACCATCAAATGTAGTCAAGCCCAAATCTTTTGCCATATGGTTATAACGCATGTGCCGCAATGCATGGCAGCCGGAACAATAATTCATAAACATTTTGGCTCCACGCTGCAATTTGGTTTTATCCCGCAAATCAATTTTTATGGATTTTAACTCCACTTCCGCCGCCGCTTGCACCGAGCTTGCCAGCACCAATGCCAGAAAATAAAAAATAGTTTTCCTCATATGCTTATCCTTTCTGGTAAGGGTTTGCAATTTTCACGGCGTGTATAAAAGGGCATCAGTAAAAAATATGCAAAATAAATAACCGTGCAAATCCGTGTCAACCATTGTTTTGCAGGCGTGATGTTCACTGTGCCCATATAGCCTAAAATAAAAAAGCTCATGACAAATAGGGCTAAAGCAACTTTTGAATAAATCCCCTTGTAGCGGATTGAGCGAACAGGACTGCGATCAAGCCAGGGGACAAAAAATAAAATGACTATACTGGCTAGCATCACAATAACACCGAATAATTTATCCGGAATGCCTCGTAACATGGCATAAAAAGGTGTCATATACCAAACAGGGGCAATGTGCTCAGGGGTAGTTAATGGATTGGCAGGGGCAAAGTTTGCATGTTCCAGGAAGTAACCTCCCATTTCGGGTGAGAAAAAAACAATAGCAAAAAAAAGAATGAAAAAAACCACAATGCCAAAAAAATCCTTTACCGTATAGTAAGGATGAAATGGGATGCCATCAAGCGGTCGTCCTTGCCCATCATGAAATTTCTTAATATCCACACCTAACGGGTTATTTGAACCCACTTTATGCAGCGCAACCAAATGTAAAAATACGAGCAAAAGCAACATGAGCGGAACACCAATCACATGCAAGGCAAAAAATCGTTGTAGCGTGGCATTAGCCACATTGTAATCCCCACGCAGCCACGTCATCACACTTTCACCGACAAAAGGTATGGCCCCGAAGAGAGAGGTGATAACTTGCGCCCCCCAATAAGACATTTGCCCCCACGGCAGCAAATATCCGAAAAAAGCCTCAGCCAAGAGTAAAACAAACAAAAAAACCCCTAAAATCCATACCAATTCACGGGGTTTTTGATGCGATCCGTACAGCAGACTGCGAAACATGTGCAAATAAACTACAATGAAAAAAGCGGATGCTCCCGTTGAATGCATGTAACGCAGTAACCACCCGTAATTTACATCGCGCATGATGTATTCGACCGAATTAAACGCATCAGCAGCCGTGGGTGTGTAAAACATCGTCAACCATAATCCGGTAATGAGCTGGTTGGCCAATACGACTATGGCTAATGAACCGAAAAAATAATAAAAATTAAAATTTTTTGGCGCATAATACTCACTCGCATGCTGCTTCCAAGTAGTCAGCAATGGAAAGCGATCGTCAAGCCACTTCAACAATCCGTTCATTGTTAATAATCCTATTTTTCGTCTTCGCCGATTATAATGGTATGGTCGTTGATAAAACGATAAGGAGGAACAGCCAAATTGATTGGCGCCGGCACACTCTTAAAGACCCGCCCCGCCAGATCAAAGCTGGAACCATGGCATGGGCAAAAAAAACCACCTGGCCAGTCGGGGCCTAATTCTTTTTCGTACGGCTTATATTTGGGAGAACAGCCAAGATGAGTGCATATGCCGATTAGCACCAAATATTCAGGCTTAATGGAACGATATTGATTGCGTGCATACTCAGGTTGCTGCTCAACTAAGGATTCTGGATCGCGCAAACGGGATTCGATATCGTTTAAATGCTTCAGCATTTCTTGGGTGCGACGGATAATCCAGACGGGCTTGCCCCGCCACTCGACAGTTGCTTGCTGTCCCGGTTCGAGTTTAGATAAATCGACTTCAACAGGGGCGCCCGCCGCTTGTGCTTTCGCACTTGGCATCCATGATGAAATAAATGGAGTAAGCGCGCAAACAGCTCCAACTCCCCCCAACACGCCGGTTGCTGTTAGCAAAAAACGCCTTCGTTGTTCATCGACAAGATCATCGTGGACTTCGGAATTTGAGCCGGGTTCAATTTCATGATTCACGCCACATCATCCTGATATGCAAAGATTAGTATTTTATATCAAAGAATTGCATGTTTGGAAACGACATAAATAAAAAACCCCGCATGATGCGGGGTTTTTTGCATAATTTTGCCTTAACGCTTGGAGTATTGGGTTGCACGTCTTGCTTTGTGTAAACCCACTTTTTTTCTTTCTACGCGACGAGGATCACGTGTGAGCAAACCACGAGCGCGGAGTTTTCTTCTAAATGAATCTGGATTTGGTTCAGAAGCTTCAGGCAGATCCTGCTCGTCATACTCGACCAGGGCTCGAGCAATACCTAAACGAATTGCACCAGCTTGACCAGAAATTCCGCCGCCGACAACGGTTGCATAAATGTCAAACTTATTTAGAACATCAACTGTTTCTAATGGTTGTCTTATAATCATGCACGCGGTTTCACGACCAAAATATTCTTCCAAAGCACGGTTATTGACTTTTATTTGACCTTTACCAGGGCGTAAAAAAACCCTTGCTACCGAGCTCTTTCTACGACCAGTGCCATAGTATTGCTGCATTTCAGCCATAATACTTATTCCTCAATCTCAAGTTTTTTAGGTTGCTGTGCAGCATGCGGATGCTCAGCACCTACGTAAATTTTTAACTTACGATACATTTCTCGGCCCAGTGGGTTTTTCGGAAGCATGCCTTTCACTGCGCGCTCAATGATTCGCTCAGGATTTGTTTCCTGTAATTTATCAAAAGAAACAGATTTTATACCACCAGGAAAACCAGAATGGTGATAATACATTTTTTCTTTAAACTTACGGCCTGTTACCATCACTTTTTCTGCATTGGTAACAATGATGTAATCGCCGGTATCCACGTGAGGGGTATATTCGGCCTTATGTTTGCCACGTAAACGTCGTGCGATTTCAGTGGCAAGACGCCCCAACACTTGTTCGCTGGCATCGACCACATACCAATCACGCTTTACTTCATGTGGCTTGGCGCTAAATGTTTTCATTAACTAACTCCGTACCGCCTTAAAATAGTAATCTTCAATCTTGGACGGGCGATTTTAACCAAAACTGGATGAACCTACAAGTAGGAAAACAAAATTTATGACATAGTATTTTATTGAGATCGGATTTTTAACCTTGAGCCGGGAAATCTGAATCGATTAATAACCGCTGTACGACTTCTCCATTAATCAACTGACTGCTGATGATCTCATCTATGTCATCGGAAGAAGCGTAAGTATACCATACTCCTTCCGGATAAATCACTATGCAAGGCCCTAAACTGCAACGTCCCAAACATCCTGATTGGCTCACTCGTACCTTTCCCGGACCAAACAAGTTCAGGTCTTTTAATTTATCTTTTAAATAATCAAAATAATGCTCAGCGCCTGCATTTGCACAGCATTTTTTGCCGGGGGCTTTCTGATTAGTGCATATAAAAATATGTTTTGCATAAAAAGACAAAATCAAATCCTCGTGAAAATTAGGAAAGTTGGCGGCTTAGAATTTGGACAAGATAAATCTACTCAGCGTTCAGTTATTGCCGTGTTTCTATTTTGGTTTTTAATTTAAGCCCCGGCTTAAACGTAACGACCCGGCGTGCTTCAACCGGGATTTCTTGCCCAGTTTTTGGATTTCTGCCCGGCCGCTGGGGTTTGTCGCGTAAGGTAAAATTACCAAACCCGGACAATTTTACATGCTGGCCATTTTCCAAGGCATAGCGGAGCTCTTCAAAAAATTGCTCAACAATTTCCTTGGCATCCGGTTTGGCCAGTCCGATTTCACTACATAAGGCATCAGCAATAATGGCTTTACTCAAGGCATTCACGATTAGTCCCTCAATGTAATGGCAAACTTTTGATCCAGTGTTGTAATTATAGCATCGATTGCCGCATTGATCTCTGCATCGACCAGAGTGCGATTATCATCTTGCAAAATCAATGTGATAGCCAGGCTTTTTTTATCTGCAGGTATAGAACCGCCTTTATAAACGTCAAACACATCAAATGCCTTCAACCAACCTGGCTGCACCGTTTCCCGCACAATTTCTTCGATTTGTTGTGCCGTGATTTCCTCACTTACCAACAAAGACAGATCGCGTTTAATTTGTGGGTATTTGGAAATGGGCTTGTAGCGCCTATCTGTTTTTTCTAAAAAGGGAACAGCTGAGAGTTCAAATGCAAATACTTCACTGCTTAAATCCAAAGCATCCAACAATCGGGGGTGTAAGGCACCTAGCCAACCTGCTTTCTTGCCATTAAGAATAATCTGCGCAGATTGCCCTGGATGTAGGGCCGGATGTACAGCAGGTACAAATCGCACGTCTTGGATATGAAACGCTGCAAACAGCGCTTGTAAATCGCCTTTTACATCATAAAAATCGAATTTTCTGGACATTTCACTCCAGTTTTGTGTGCCATGCTCTCCTGCGGCTAATCCTGCCAAGCATAATTCTTCCTGTAAGTTTTCTTCATCCACTTTAAAAACCACGCCTGCTTCAAAAAGCCGAATGCTGGTTTGCTGGCGATGCGCATTATAAATCATCGACGCAAGCAACCCTGGCCACATTCCCGCACGCATTTGCGACAGCTCCTGCGAAATAGGATTTAACAATTGCATGGCGTGGGCCTGCGGGTAAATTGCTTCTTGCAGTTCCGGATCAACGAAACTGTAACTAATTGTTTCAAAATAGCCGCGGGATTTAAAAAAAACAGATGCCTGTGTTATAAATTGCTCTTCAGGATTTATTTCTCCTGCCGTAACGGTGCTTATCATCGGGTCTGCAATAATATTTTCATAACCGTGCAAACGAATAATTTCCTCAACCAAATCAACTTCATGCCGAATATCGAAGCGATGCGCAGGCACTTGTATCTCCCAGTTGGCTTCACTGCACATCACATTCATGCCCAGGTTTTGTAAAATCGTCTCCATTTCAGCCTGCGACACGTGCACACCACTCAAACGTTCGACTTTTTCCGGGTTAAACTGGATGACTACCGCTTGTGGGAGGAATTCCGTTTTATTGCAAACAGAAATCGGGCCTGCCTCACCGCCTGCAATTGCTTGCAATAATTCCGTAGCGCGTTCCAGTGCCAAGGTCTGGATGCTCGGATCCACACCCCGTTCAAAGCGCTGTGAAGAATCCGTACATAAGCCATAACGTCTGGCAACACCTGCAATAGTGGTCGGATTGAAAAAAGCGCTTTCCAAGAAAATATGAGTTGTTTCTGCTTGTACTGAACTGGCTTCGCCGCCCATTATCCCAGCAATTGCTAATGGTTTTTCTTGATCAGCAATGACCAAAACATCTTTCCCCAGGCGTACAGCTTGTCCATTTAGCAATTCCAACTCTTCGTTTTCCTCGCTGAAACGGACTTGAATATTTCCTGCAAGCGTTTGCAAATCAAATGCGTGCATGGGCTGCCCTAATTCCAGCATTACAAAATTGGTCACATCAACCACCGGATGCAATGGACGAATACCGCTGCGCCGTAAGCGCTCTTTCATCCACACAGGCGTAACCGCATGTGCACTAATCCCTGTAATCACCCGGCCGCAATATTGTGGGCACGCGTGTTCTGCTATTAAGTCTATTTTTACCATTGCATCGGTTTGCGGTTGTACTGATTTAACCGATACGGGTTTTAAGGTAAGCTTGGTTAACGCAGCCACTTCTCGCGCGATCCCTATTACGCTAAAACAATCGGCACGATTGGGAGTTAAATCAATGTCCAAGACATGATCGTGCAACGATAAATATTCGCGCACATCGATGCCTGGCGGTGCATCTTCTGGTAATTCCAAAATGCCATTTGAGCTTTCTTCCAATTTAAGCTCCGCTGCCGAACACAGCATTCCTTGAGAAATTTCACCGCGCAACTTCGTTTCTTTTATATGAAGACCCCCAGGCAAATGAGCTCCTGGTAGAGCCAATGCAACTTTAAGATTTGCTCGCACATTTGCAGCGCCGCACACCACTTTAAGCATGCCGCTTCCTGTGTTCACTTCGCACAGGGTTAATTTATCGGCTTGCGGGTGCGGTTTGGTTTCTACCACTTCCGCAACAATGACGTGGTCAAATTCGCCAGCCACAGGATTGCGTGCATCAACCTCCAATCCAGCCATGGTCAACTGAGCAGCCAACTGCTCCCCCGTCAAAGCGGGATTAACCCATTCACGCAACCACAATTCACTTACTTTCATGAAAATTCCTCAGATTCTGGCTAGATTAGAATTGCTTTAAGAAAGCCATGTCATTCTCAAACATCATGCGCAAGTCATCGATGCCGAAATACAGCATGGCCAAGCGATCCATGCCCATCCCGAAAGCCCATCCTTGATATTCATCAGGTGATATTTGCACCGCTTTAAGGACGTTGGGATGCACCATTCCGCAACCAAGGACTTCAAGCCAACCGGTATATTTACAGGAGCGGCATCCTTCTCCTGAACACTGTGTGCATTCAATATCAACTTCCGCAGAAGGCTCTGTAAATGGAAAATAAGAAGCTCGGAAACGTACCGCTAATTTACGCCCGAAAAAATGGGTAAAAAAATCTTGCAACAATCCTTTTAACCCAGCCAACGTGGCTTGTTTGTCAATAAGCAACCCTTCCACTTGATGGAACATGGGAGTATGGGTCATGTCCGAATCGCAACGGTATACACGACCTGGAGCAATTAAGCGAAACGGTGGCTTGCGATTTTCCATCACATGGATTTGTACCGGGGAAGTATGGGTTCGCAGCAGGCGGCCATCACCAAAATAAAACGTATCGTGCATTGCACGCGCCGGATGATGTTCCGGAATATTTAATGCTTCAAAATTATAAAATTCGGTTTCAATTTCAGGGCCTGAGACAATATCAAAACCTAAGCGACTAAAGTAGTCATTAATGAGTTGTTTGACTTGGGTGACTGGGTGCAGCGATCCGGATTGTTTTAAACGTCCCGGTAAAGTGACGTCTATTTTTTCTGCAGATAATTTTTGTTGCAGCAGTTCTTCTTTAAGTTGCAGCAATTTATGTTCTATGCGTGCGCTGATTTCACGCTTTGCTTCGTTAACCAATTGGCCTGCTTTAGGCTTTTCTGCGGCAGGCAATTGTGCCAATCCTTTTAACAGATCGGTTAATTTGCCTTTTTTACCTAGATAATCGACGCGAATAGTTTCCAGGTTGCTTATATCAGCAGCATTGTCGATGGCTGCAAACGCTTCTTGTTGTAACCTCGTGATGTCTTGCATAGTGAGCCTACAAGAAAAAGGAGGCCAAAGCCTCCTAGTTAGAATTTATGGTACATTAGGATGCAAGTGCTGCTTTGGCAAGCTCTGCAATGGCTGCGAAAGTTGTTTTATCGTGAACGGCCATATCTGCCAGTACCTTACGATCCAATTCGATTTCGGCTTTCTTCAAACCATCGATCAAACGGCTGTAGGATAAACCGCACTCTCTAGCTTGTGCATTAATACGGGTAATCCATAACGCACGAAACTGTCTTTTTCTTTGGCGGCGGTCACGATAAGCATATTGACCTGCCTTAATAACGGCTTGCTTGGCAACTCGATAAACCCGGCTGCGGGCACCGTAATAACCTTTGGCTTGGCTTAAAACTTTTTTATGACGAGCTTTTGCTGTCACTCCGCGTTTAACTCTTGGCATAATTCATTCTCCCCCTTAACTACCATGCAACATGCGCTCAGCAAGACGAGCATCACATGATTTTAAAGTGCCTGAAGCAACACGCAGATGACGTTTTTGCTTGGTTGATTTCTTAGTGAGGATATGGTTGCGGTACGCACCACGACGCTTCACTGCCCCACTTGCTGTTTTTCGGAAGCGTTTATGCGCTCCACGATGTGATTTTAATTTCGGCATAACAAATACTCCGCATTAATGATTTGTCTGAAGGCGGACACATTCGGCTATAAACTGCAGAATGTGAATTTCAGTCATGCTTGGTGAAGTGAATCATTCAGATTAACAGAAAGCACCCAGACAAATTTACAATTGCTACTTCGTTTTCTTTGGGGACAACACCATCATCAACTGGCGACCTTCGCGTTTGGCTTGCTGCTCAACTACTGCGAACTCAGCCGTATCCTGCTGCAAACGCTCGATAATTTTCATGCCAATATCTTGGTGCGCTACTTCACGTCCACGAAAACGCAGCGTGATTTTGACTTTATCCCCGTGATTAAGGAAACGTATCAGGTTGCGTAGCTTGACCTGATAATCCCCTTCTTCCGTCGTGGGACGGAATTTCAGCTCTTTGACTTGAATTTGCTTTTGCTTTTTTCGAGCTTCTGCTTGCTTCTTGCTTATTTCAAAGAGAAATTTACCATAATCCATAATCCGGCATACAGGTGGCTTGGCCGTTGGTGAAATTTCTACCAAATCCAAACCACTTTCCTCTGCAGCACGCAAAGCTTCCCGTGTTGATACTATCCCCGCCTGGTTGCCATCTACATCAATTAAGCGTACTTCAGGTACATTGATCTGTTCATTAATTCGCGCGCGATCGCCGTCACGCTTAGTTGATGCACTAATGGTCAACCCTCCTCAACGTTAGTTTGCACAACACTCTTTGCATTAATTTCCTGCTGCAGAGTACTATAAATATCATCGATTGTCATTGTGCCCAAATCCCGACCATCGCGACTGCGCACAGTAACCAAATTATTTTCTACCTCTTTATCACCAATAATGAGCAAATAAGGTATCTTTTGCAAAGTATGCTCGCGAATTTTAAAGCCAATTTTCTCATTTCTCAAGTCAAAATTGGCACGAACCCCTTTATTTTGTAAAAATTGCTTCACTTTTGCAGCATATTCATGCTGCTTTTCGCTGATGGTCAACACTGAAACTTGCATCGGTGCAAGCCATAATGGCAAATTACCAGCATAATGTTCAATTAAAATCCCCATGAACCGCTCAAACGATCCCAGGATAGCACGATGCAGCATAACGGGAGTTTGTTTGCTATTGTCTTCTGCCACAAATTGCGCCCCCAGGCGCTCTGGCATGGAAAAATCCACCTGAATGGTACCACACTGCCAAATACGGCCCAGGCAATCCGTGAGCGAGCACTCGATTTTTGGCCCATAAAATGCCCCTTCGCCATGCGCATCTTGCCACTCAATGCCCCGGCTCCTCATGGCTTGTTGCAAAGCGGCTTCTGCCTTGTCCCAGACAGCATCTGCACCTACGCGCTTTTCAGGGCGTAATGCCAAGCGATAAATGATATTGCTAAAGCCAAAATCAGCATATACTGATTGCACAAGTTCGAGCATCATGGCTACTTCAGATTGAATTTGATCCTCAGTACAAAAAATATGCGCGTCATCTTGTACCATATTGCGTACACGCATTAGCCCATGCAATGCGCCTGAAGGTTCGCAACGGTGACAATTACCAAATTCGGCTAGACGCAAAGGTAAATCACGGTAACTTTTAAGCCCTTGATTATAGACTTGAATATGGCAAGGGCAATTCATTGGTTTCACCGCATAAAGCCGGTTTTCGGTTTCGGTAATAAACATTTCATCGCGGAAATTATCCCAATGCCCTGATTTCTCCCATAGGGAACGGTCAACTAATTGTGGGGTTTTAATTTCTTCATAACCGAAATCCTTGAGCCGACCGCGCATGTATTCTTCAAGGATCCTATAAATAGTCCATCCTTTCGCATGCCAAAACACCATGCCGGGCGCAATGTCCTGAAAATGAAATAAATCCAATGCCTTGCCTAATTTTCGATGATCGCGTTTTTCCGCTTCTTCCAAACGATGCAAGTAAGCATCCAGCGATTTTTTGTCGGCCCAAGCAGTACCATAGATGCGCTGCAGCATTTCATTGCGAGCATCACCTCGCCAATAAGCCCCTGCCAGCTTGGTCAATTTAAATGCCTTTAAAAAACCAGTTGCCGGAACATGCGGCCCGCGGCATAAATCTTCAAAATCACCCTGACGATACAAAGAAATGGTTTGGTTTTCCGGAATTTCAGCAATAATTTTCGCCTTATATTCTTCTCCCAATCCTTTGAAATAGTTTATCGCTTCATCCCGCGGTAATTCACGCCGGGTTACAGGATAATTGGCTTTCGCCAACTCTTTCATTTTATTTTCGATGGCTTCTAAATCTTCTGGGGTAAAAGGACGCGCATAGGCAAAATCATAATAAAATCCATCTGCAACCACAGGACCGATGGTTACTTGAGCTGTTGGAAACAATAACTTTACGGCTTGAGCCAATAAATGCGCCGTGGAATGCCGAATAACCTCAAGGCTTTCCAGATCTTTCTCGGTCAGAATAATCAACGAGCAATCTTGCGTGAGAGGGTAGCTAACATCAACCATACACCCGTCCACCTTTCCGGCAATGGCTGCTCTTGCCAATCCAGGACTAATGTTGGCTGCGACGTCTAAAACAGTTAAAGGGTTTTCAAAATGTTTAACGCTTCCGTCAGGCAATTTAATATTGGGCATCTTGTTCCCTCTTGATTCGCAATGAAAATAAGCTTGTTAGCTTACAAGCTTAATGTAAGAGATCCAACAAAAAAAAACCCTGCATAGCAGGGTTAACTTGGTAGGCACGAGTGGGATCGAACCACCGACCACCACCATGTCAAGGTGGTGCTCTACCACTGAGCTACGTGCCTATAATTCATTCTACAATAGTAATTGTTGGCTATTATATCAAGGTACTTATGCAAAGCAAACTCTTTTGTAGATTAATCTCATTAATCCTTACCATTGTGGAAATGATTTATTTGTGTAAATGCGAGTTTGAGCGCATCATGGTCCAACTCGGTTTTTACAAGTCGCCCATGTAAATCCTCCAGGCGGAAAAATCCTAGCGGATGGGTAATGGCAACCAAGCCTTGCAGTGGGGAAAATACAGCAGTCTTGGCATAGCTTCCTAATAAAATAATTTCTCGTGGCTCGGCAGAATTGAGGTTTTTCCCCAAGCTGTAATCGTGCAGCGGATTTTTAACTTTTAATATCTCCTGCAAAAGAGTTGGCACGAAATCGTAGTGGCTGGTCACGTGCTGATAGTCAACACGTTCATGCTGCCTGGGCCAATGAACTACCATGGGGACATGAGTTTGCGCTGCAGTAAAATTACTGTTATGCCCCCAGTAGCCTAAACCATTGTCATCAAATTCTTCGCCGTGATCGGAAGTAAATACGATCAAGGTGTTATCCAAAGAATTTTGCCGGCTTAACTCGGACAAAATTTCTTTGACCAAGCCATCTATAAAGTACAATGCGTTGTAATATTGATTACGATACTGCAATTGGGCTTTTTTATTATGCAAGCCTAAATGGCTAACTCGGGCGGCAGGCTTAAATGGCGGATTGAATGCTTCATCCGGATAAGTGTAGGAATGTGCGCTGTCATAAAAAATGAAAGCAAAATAAGGCTTTTTATTCGCACTGGATTTTCTCATGAATTCTTTAAGGCGTTGTGTAGCTGCCTTATCACGCTCAGCGCTATTATTTCCGGGAGTATTGGGTTCAAATTCGCGCACATTCACAAAAGCCGTGCGATGAAATGGCGGCGATATAGCCGATGCGCTGGGGAAAACACCGACTTCATAACCTTGCCGATAAAGCATATTGAATAATACGGGACCTATTCCGGCTTGATAAAACGCATCAAAATCACCCGGATTGACACTATAAAAAAGGCTGAATAATCCGGCGCGGGTGCAATTGCCGCCACTATAATGCTGGGTATAATGGCTGGCACGCTCACTGAATGCTGCTATGTTTGGAGTATATTGTTCATTTAACCCATCATAGCGCCATGCATCAATGGCAATGACTAAGATGTTGGGTTTTTCTACCATTTCCTGGGTTTGCAAAGGCTGCAACGGATATTGCAGCCGTGCGGAAGGCATTGTTAATTGCGCTTGTCTATTATTAACGTCAAGCAAATGATAACGGGCAAAAAATCGTTTTGCCGTTATACCAAAAAAACCAGGTGACAATTCCGTGGGCAATAATATTCTGGGTTCATAAACCGCATCTGCCCAAGCATAAGCACTTTGCGTTAAGATAATAAAAGTCATTACCGCGACTTGGGTAAAAATTGCAAACCGATGTACATTCGCCTGCACGTTTCGAGCGATTTTATATAATGCTATTTGCAGCATAAAAATTAATGCAAACACAGCGCTTAAACTTAAGTATTCACTCATGGTGAGGGCAAATATTTGTCCCCGAGCCGGACTCAGCATCATGGCAAGCAAAGTCATATTAATGTGGGTACGGAAATAAAGGTAAGTAAATGCATCCAAAACCAGGCAAAATAAACCCGTGACTGCAAAACTTAAGGCAAGCTTCGCCGCACTTAGCCTTTTAAAGCTTGCCCAATATAACAAATACGGTGCGGCAAACAGCAGCAACCAAGAAATCAAACCGGCATGGCCCAGGCTTAACAGGATAAAATAAAGCAAAGATACGGTATCTTGCGCTAAGGATTTATCACCATACGCCAAAAAAAGAATGCAAAACAAAGGATAATTGAACAGCCAAAATAAAATTAATTGCCGCTGCCTGGCCATAAGATTTTTCATGAAGTTACCAATCGAAAACAAGCGCTATCACCGCAAGAACGCATTTACAAGCATAATTTTTATCCATTGTAAAACAGTTACCCTTTTTTGCGCAATTTTATGGCAGCGTTTTAGTTTATATATCGATTGGGCAATGATATGATCGTTTTTTTTATGAGCAGTCATTATGGTTCTACATTATTTATTTATTATCGGCATCTGTGTAGAAGCCATTACTGGCGCGATTGCCGCCGGGCGTAAAAAAATGGATTTCTTTGGGGTAATGCTTATTGCTTCGGTTACCGCTTTGGGAGGGGGCACTGTACGCGATGTGTTATTTAATACGCCGCCCCTGACTTGGATTGCACACCCGCATTATCTGCTCTATACCTGCATCGCTGCTTTTTTGACTATTTTCGTGGCCCACTCACTGGTTCGCATCATGAAAGTTTTTTTAATTCTGGATGCATTAGGCTTGGCTGCTTTCGTCATCCTTGGTACACAAAAGATTCTTACCTTCGGGATGTCGCCCATTGTTGCTGTCATAGGCGGAATGATTACCGGGATTAGCGGCGGCATGCTGCGCGATATTTTGTGCAATGATATTCCTTTGGTATTACGCAAAGAATTATATGCAGTAATTGCATTGGCGGGCGCTTTATTGTTTATTATTTTGGATTACCTTAACATCCCTGAAAATATAAATATTGTTATTACCTTGTCTTGTATTTTTATTACCCGCGTTTTGGCAATTATTTTTCACATAGAAATCCCTAAATTTGATTTTGCAAACAGCTTGCGGAAACGCAGTTAAGCCGCTGTCCAATCGAGTCTTACGGTTACTATCGAAACGGCCGTTAGCCTGTAACCTTCTTGCAAAACCGACCATGGCGGAAATTTAAAAGTCTATACTTCGTAGCCGTTTAAGATTATATTTTTTAATGGGATTTAACTTATAAGGATATTTTATGACTGTAAAAACAACAAAAATTCCTGCTGGGCTACAGCGCAGCTGGGGTTGGTTATTGGGCTTGGGGATTTTGTTCGTCCTTCTGGGCGCAATCGGGCTAGGCATGGTGGTTGGGCTAACCCTGGCTAGTGTTTTAGTTTTAGGTGTTTTATTAATCATCGCTGGCGTTATGCAAATTATTGATGCCTTTAAATGCCGTGACTGGAATGGTGTTTTGTGGCATGCCTTGATTGGCGTTTTATACATCGTCGGGGGCGGCATCATTGTTTATGATCCGATTTTTGCATCGACAGTACTCACCGCATTGATCGCTGCTGTATTAATCGTCATAGGAACCATTCGGGTCATCATGGCACTTGCCTTACGCCATTCCCGCGGGTGGGGCTGGCTTTTATTAGCTGGTTTAATTGCGGTCCTGCTCGGCATCCTCATCCTCATGCAATGGCCGTGGAGTGGGTTTTGGGTAATCGGTTTATTTGTGGCAGTGGATTTGATGATAAGCGGCTGGACTTATATTTTCATGGCGCTTGCCTTGAAACGAGTTTAAGCAAAAAATCTTGATTAGCATGCCAGCAATGGCCAAGCATATAGCCATCCTGGGTAGCGATTCATGCCACCCAGGATGCAGAACTTACTGTTTAGAATGGTTTTCTTGGTAACGTGCAACACTCCCCAGTATTTCTTCATGCGCCGCCTTCGGGCCTTCCCAGCCATCAACCTTCACCCATTTCCCCTCTTCCAAATCTTTATAATGTTTGAAAAAATGCTCAATGGATAAAAGCAATGGTTGCGGCAAATCTTTATACGTTTCCACGTTTTCATACATTTTACTGAGTTTGCTGATAGGAACTGCAATTAATTTCGCATCAACCCCTGATTCATCCGTCATTTTAAGGACGCCTACGGCACGGCAACGGATCACGGCACCACTAATCAAAGGAACTGGCGTTACCACCAACACATCAACCGGGTCGCCGTCTTCGGATAATGTATTTGGGATATATCCGTAGTTTGCCGGATAATACATAGCCGTTGTCATAAAGCGGTCAACAAACAACGCACCTGTTTGTTTATCCACTTCATACTTAACGGGCTCCCCGTGCATTGGGATCTCAATGATGACGTTAATTTCATTGGGCACGTCACGGCCGCATTTGATTTCCATTAAACCCATTATCATACCTGTAGGCTATTAAAAAGACGCAATATTATGCGCAATTTACTGATGAAAGGCAAAAACTGGGCGTTTTTCCGATTCTACGCTCGCCTCATCGTCCCCTTCTACCGTTTTTTTATCCACCACAAATTTTCCAAATTGCCTCGTCAGTTTCTGCGGACTTTCTTCCAGAAAAAAATTCACTCTTTTTTTAAATTTTGCAGCGGGTGGGGACATTAGTATTGGGATAGGTTTTCTTTCTGTACCCATTAAATCATCCTGATTTTCTTCTAGCGCAGCCAAAGGCTTCAGGGGCGAAACCAACGTTATTTCTGCACCTTGCGTTTTTACGTTTTTGTTAATCGAGATAGAAATATTTGCACCTGCTACCTCTTTAACCTTGATTGGTTTTGAAAAATCTTCCAATATTTCGCCATCAATAAAATAAGCGAGAAAAATAGGTAAACCTTTCCCGGCGCCGCCGAAAAAATAATTTTCCTGTTTTTCACTGGGTTTAGCCTGGAATTTATATGACTTCTCATGCAGATAATTTTGAAAATTCCTCATATACTCTTCAGGAAAACCGCAACCATTATCAATCATAGAGATAACCAAATCATCCCTGCACTCTTCGCAATCTCCACCCACCTTGCTCTTAACCAGCTTGCAAGCAATTAACACCTCTAAAGTCGTGGTTTTTCCATCGCTTAAATATTTCTTAATAAGAGCATCAACCCAATTTTTAAGCAATTCTGGAAAACTACCATTCAGGCTTTCAAGCGCGTGGGGAGTGCCATTTTCTTCATTGGACCTTAAATAACTGGAAAGCAGATTGTGTTCCACAATACTTTTATCGCATTGCTCGGCGATAAGTTCTTTGATGGCAATCCAGATGACATCAGCGGAAAGATCGAGAATGGCATCTTCCAATTTTTTCCGCTCTTCGGCAAACTCATTTAAGCTGTCCGCCTCGAGTGGAACCAGAGTATCCAACGGGATGAGGGGTGAAGAAATAGGTATGTTTTTTAAGTACTTGGTTAAATCCAATTTCATCCTAACACTTAAATTTCCTTCCTTGTGCAAGTTTACTTTATACATAGGCACCTCCTCATGGATGGTTTATCATTATGTAAACGGATTTTAAAAATCGTCAACTAATCCTGCCTATAAAATTCAAAACCGGTTGCATACATCATTAGCTCAGACCTTTACAGCATATTTTTTGAAAAATTAAACAAGCAGCGGTATCTCTGACTAAAAAGAAGTTTTTTGTTATAATCAATGCATTGTTAACAATAATCAGGACGATTATGAGCTGTTTATTTTGTAAAATTACCAGGGGGGAAATTCCTGCAAATATTGTCTTTGAGGATACGGAAATCATGGCGTTCCGTGACATAAACCCGCAAGCGCCTACGCATATATTGGTTATACCCAAGCAGCACATTGCCACGATTAACGATGCGGATACAAAAGATGAGCAGTTATTAGGAAGAATGCTGTTAGCAGCCCGTAAAATTGCACAAATAGAAGGATTGGCTAAAGGTTACCGGCTTGTTTTCAATGTAAATTCGGATGGCGGACAAGAAGTTTACCATATTCATTTACACGTTTTAGGTGGCCGCCAGATGACATGGCCACCCGGCTAGTCAAAACCAGCGAGCAGGCTAAAACAAATCATCCAAGAAAAAGTTTCGGTAAAAGGGTTAAAAGGCGAAAAATAATTGATAGTTTTCGCCTAATTGCCCTGCAATAAATATTTCAAATCGAGTTTTTGCTCGATATCAGGTATGTATAGGAAGCCTGGGGGGTTCAGTGCATCCGACCCCAAAAATAATTATTAAGTGATAACCCAGGTATCATCAAAGTAAAATATTCTGCTTAATAATACACTTGCTCCGTTTTCCAAATCGACTCTAATCCCGGATGGTAAAACAATAGGCGTATAAATTTGTCCTTGAAAATCAAGCTTATCCCCATCCACATTAAAATCAGCAATTGTATTAAGCCCAGCTGTTAAGGTGGTTGGAAAAATAAAGACATTTTTCCCTCCGTCACCATAAATAGTATTGTCAAAAGAACGGGTAATTTTTAAGGTATTCCCCAATTTTCCCCCCCAGATAGGCATTCCTGAGCGTTGAATTCGGGAAGTAATGGTTATCTCTTTCGCATTCCACTTCCTTTGGTGATAAGTATTATTTTCGTTATCGCGTAAGAGATTGTATTCAAATGCATTATCAGGACCAGTCGCCGGTCTTAAAATAAAATCTTTTTTAAGATAACGCGATACCTTGCGAAAACCAGGAGGCAGGATGGCCGCATCAAAAGCAGCTTTAACATCAGTCGGATTATCCTGGGCTGATGCATGCATGATGTATTCATTTCCCCATGGGTCGATCAGATAAAATCGAAGAATAGGCACAGCCCCTGGTGTTCCAGGAGGTACGCCATTTTCATTCGCATAAAACTTCATTTCTTGTGCTTTGTAATTAGCAGTGACTTTAACCACACCGGCAGGTGGGGTCGTGGTAAAGTTTCCAGCTTCAAAAGGGCCAAGGTTAGACGGAGGATCTGGATATTGCGCGGCATCGTAAGGCCACATGGCATTTATCGCATTAGACATCGCACCCCGAGTGTAGCCTGAAGGGGTTCCTGCTGTGTTAATGTAAGTGGTGGAGCCCACGGGTTGCCCAGGTGAGGCCAGGAAAATTTGTTCATTAAACTGTAAATAGCGTGTTGTATTTTTGGTGTAGCCGTCTGGAGGAATAAATGCATTCCACTCTGCATCTGTAGATACTGGATTAGGACCGGCATCTTTATACGTTTGTACAAAAGAGCGTGGATTAGTTGCGGCATTTGCTATGTAAACGATTTCATACGCCACAGATAAAGGAATCCAAGGGTCCACTAATTTCACATTCAGTTGGGGAGATGCTCCAGCACAACTCAACCCACCTGGAAAACAAACAAAAATCAGATGATTGGGATTGGTATCATTTCCATCTATCGCACCCAGAATATTAAGTTGTAAGGTACAGCTATCCCCACGAGCACCTTGAGGAGCAAGATGAAACTGGGCTCCGCACGTGTCTGGATAAGTTCCATTGCTGCGCACTTGTACAGCATTTTTAGGTAAACTACGCACAAAATTCCCACTGCGGGGAGAAGCTGTATTATTGGTAACGGTATAATATGCGGTTGTTGGAATTACACCGTTATAGGTAGTCGGTAACGTGGTGCCGGCTTTACTTGCCCTTATAATATGGTGATTTTTCATATTCACCTGAGTCATGATAAATTTTAACTGCCTGCGTCCCTAATCCCAAATTAGCGGGTTTAGCAAAAGCAAATTGAGCAAACGCAAGAGCACATACCAGACTAAAAGTTAAATTTAGGTGGTGGATTAATAATCAAGTCTTAAAAATAACTCAAATTGAATCAGTAATGGGTATTCTTTGCTGTACCCAATTTTCGAAGGAATTGCAGTTCTTGCATAAGCCAACACTTCTTTTTTCTGTGAATATTTTTTTTCGAAATGATTGATACTTTTCCCCATTCCATACGTTAAGAAAACCACTCTCGGTAATATTTCCTAAAGGTACTTTCGCATAGGCATCATAGCAACAAGGTACGACCTCTCCATCCCAAAAAACACAAGAGCTGGAATACATCATGAAACAAGATTGATCAATGCTTCTTTTGTAATCAGCAATACCATTGCAAGACGTGTAAATCGCATATTCATCATTACTAGGCTTATATTTATCCAATAATGCTTTTAATAGAGCTGGCCGTACTGCCTAAAAATAAAATAACGTAATGTGACTTCATTCGCTCCAACTATTTTTGCTAATTGCACAATATCATCCACTTCGTGCTCATTGGTTTTCATTAAAATAAATTGCAATTCAATGAAAGGGGTTTTAGAGCCCAATCTTTTTCTAGCCTCACTTAACTTTGAACGCCGTCACGAACGGTTTCAAACATATTCTTGCCTCTAAATTCCTTATAGGAATGATTGGTAACACCATCCAGTGATATGGTTATTCGGTCGAGGCCGGTTTTAACAATTTTTTCGCAATTAGCCACGTTATTTAATGTGGTTCCATTTGTATCCATTTGAATATAAATATTTTTTTCTTGGCATAAGTCAGCATTTCAGCATAATGGGGATTTAATGTGGGTTCCCCATAATTCCAGAAAAATAGCTGCACAAGATAATCACCCACTTCATTCCATTAGATTTTTAAATAAATCCAATGACATATGACCTTTTTTTCTGGTGAGGGTATTATTACCAGTTGGGCAAGAAGGACAGCTTAAATTACAATGTTAGGGCGTGTTTTTAAAGTTTTTCAAACTATTAAAAATCTGATAAAAAGCCTCCATAGTGAAAATGGAGCAAATGGATGTCAAGATTTGTTATTGATGACAAAATGTGGAACAAATTAGAACAATTACTGCCATCTCCTAAAGGTCGCCATGGGGAAAATGATCGATTATTTATTGAGGCAGTTGGCGAAACGTGGTGTTGAGGCCGTTATTCCAAGTAAAAAGAATCGAATTATTTTTATTGAGCATGATTCCCATATTTATAAAGAAAGGAATCATGTCGAACGATTTTTTAACAGAATAAAAGGTTTCAGAAGAATTGCTACGCGGTATGATAAAACTGCCGCCATGTTTTTGGGTGCATTAATTGTAATAGGTATTTTGCTGTGGCTGAAACTTTAAAAACACGCCCTACATTAATATTTTTTAAAGCATAACGACTCAATGCGAGCTCATATTTTGATGCTCCTGTATCTAAGATAACGGGTATCTTTTTTCCCTGTATTTCTATATCGCATGAAGGTAAGCCATGTATTTCATTACCCGTGTTAAATTTTAATGGTAATACAGCTTCTTTAATTTCTGCATATAATGCACCATGAAAAACAATATAAGTTAGAAAAGCAATTACAATATTTCTTAGAAAACTTTGCACTTATTACTCCATGTTATTATTTCTCTAGCAATAAATTATTAGTAGGTTTGTTCAGGCAAAAAACCACCTACTTGCACATTCCACAAAGATTGATATTCTTTTGATTTAATTAATAAATCTTCATGCGAACCATCACTAATAATTTTTCCTCTATCAAACACAATAATACGATCCATTTCTAACAATGTAGATAGACGATGAGCAATAACAAGAGCTGTTTTTCCTTGCATAAAGCTCCATAACGAATCGTGTATGTTTTTTTCAGTAACAGAGTCTAATTGTGAGGTTGCCTCGTCTAGTATAAGAATTGAGGCATTTTTAAGAATACATCTGGCAATGGCTATGCGCTGCCGTTGTCCGCCAGACAGTTTCAATCCTCTCTCACCCACTATTGTGTTATATCCTAAAGGAAGCGAAGAAATAAACTCATGAATTTGTGCTTGTTTACATGCATCAATAACCTCGTCATCACTTGCATTAATTTTTCCATAACGTACATTATCCATTATTGTACGATGAAATAATGAGGGTTCTTGCGGAATAACACTAATAGCAGAGTGTAATGATGTTTGAGCCACATTCCGAATATCATGCCCATCGATAAAAATACTTCCCTCATTAACGTCATATAATCGAAGAATTAAATTAACAAATGTCGATTTTCCTCCCCCAGAATGACCCACCAAACCTATTTTTTCTCCTGCTTTAATAGTGATTGTTTTATTTTGGAAAAGAGGTGATAATTCGTGATACTGAAAACTCACTTTATCAAATAAAATTTCACCCTTGCCCACAGAAAAATTTATAGCATCGGCTTTATCTAAGATTTCAGGGGTTGTGTTTAATGTTTTTAATGCTTGATCAACAGTACTCCAGTTTGTTGTAAAATCACGAAGATGATTAGAAAGTTCAAACATCGTATCTGAGATCTTGAAGTTAAGCATAAAAATTAAAACAAAATCTCCAGGAGAAATTAGATTTTTATGCTGTAAATAAATAAGTCCTATTAAAAATGACAGGGTGTAAATAGAAAGCGTACCTCCTTGTATCATATAAAACCGCATCAAAAAATAACCTTGAACACGTCCCTCTTTTCTAAAATGTTCTGCTATAGCGCGAAGTTTGCTCTTTTCCATCGGTACATTTGTAAACAACTTCACATTCAATATATTTACTAAATAATCTGTTAAATACCCCCAAAGTTTAGATCGCGCTTCGGCATAACTCTTTGAAACGGGGACGACTTTTTGTAATCCTATAAAAGTCATTAAAGAAAAAAATAACATCCATACAAATAGCCCTACTGCAAATAAGACATGAATCTTAGCTAGCAATAATAAGGTTAGAAAAAATGTAACTCCAAATTGAATAAACTGATGACCGATAGTAGTAATGAGAGTAGGAGTAAGACTAAAAGCATCACTAATTTTGGCCAAGATACTTCCACTTAAATTGTTCTGAAAAAAAGCATACGAATAATAACTCACTTTATCAGCCAATATTGATGCTATACGCGCTCTATACGATGGTACAAAATTAGCGTGCAGCCAATCGCTAAAGGTCCAAGCTAACGTTGTAAGAATTTGAAATCCGGCATATGTATAAACTAAGCTCCAAAAATTAAATTTGCTATATCCAGAAGCAGTATCTACTAGCAGCTTAATAAGATAGGGTTTAACATTATTATCTAAAGAAATAACACATACCACTAAAAACATACCTGATCCCTCCTCGATTAGCCGTACACCTTGTTTAAGAGATATAATCTCATCAACAAGGAGTAGCAATGGTCAGAAGTATCTACACAAAAGAGTTCAAAGTTAAAGCAATTGAATTTCTAGAGCAAAGTAATAAGCCATTAAGACAAGTAGCGAGAGAGCTAGGAGTGGCAGAAAATAGAAGTCGTTAGAATGCTTCGCTTTACGAAGAACAATGGAATAACTGAAGGGTTTCATCGGAAGATGAAATTGATTCAGAGAAGAGCTTACGGATTTAGAAATTTTGAAAATTATAGGTTGAGAGTTAGAGTGCTGTGCGGATAAGTGAAGTGCCCCCGGATTTGGGGAAGACCCAATTACCCGGCATGTATTCACAACACAGTTATGGACGCGCCATTGATATTAACCCGCGAATTAATCCCTACGTAAAAGGGAAAATCATATTGCCTTTAAATGGCACCAAATTTATAGACAGACAGGAAACCTATCCTGGGAAAATTACCAGCATCAGCTTAGTTTATACAATTTTTAAACAGCATGGGTGGGATTGGGGCGGCGATTGGTACGATGTGCAAGACTATCAGCATTTTGAAAAAAGAGTTCATGGTGAAAAACGTAATCCTTACGGATATAAACCATGGCTATGGGAATAAATAACCGCGACAATTGGCTTTCGCGGGCGATGTTGAAAATATAATTCCAGGGATGCTTATGCGGTTTCAGTAAAGATAAGAGGATCAACGACTATAATGCCTTCAGGGCCCTTCAATAAAGTGATGATGGATAGATCCGCTGTACGCACTTGAAAATGTTTACAGGCTCCTTGAACAACCCGACCAAACTAATCAGCTTCGCCTGACGCCACAAGTTGGGATTTACAGTTTTTGGCACATCTGCATTATTCCGAATGAAAATTTCTCTAACAGACTCTTATGATAACGACATGCTTCTTTTAATAGCAATATATTAAATTACAAATTAACTTATCTAATCAGGTATAAGCAAAATTTAGACATAATTTATTAAAATATAGTACATTTTTGGTAAGCAAGCCGTACGATAAACCGACTTGCTTGTGCTTGAATGAAACAAAAAGGTCAGTTAAATATTTATGCTTTGATAATACTGAAGCTTCCTGTCATGCATTTGTTCTTTAATCATGTAGGCATCTTCCTCAGACAATACGTCTTTGGCTTGATCAAAGATTTCGCTTTCTTCTTCGTCTACATGGTGCTCCACAATTTCCTTAAGCTTCTGCACCTTTTTTTCCAAATCAGCCATGGAATCCATAGAATTCATGACTTCTTTTAGCTGCTTTTCAATGTCTTGATGCTCTTTTCTGCCGTGCAATACTTCTTCTTTGCTTTCATTAAAACTTTCTAGCAATTTGTAAAAAGTATCTTGCTCGGACCGAGCATGCACCAGTAATTCTTGCGCCAGAAAATCAATAATTTCTTTTTTGCGCTCATGCGTTTTAGCATCTGCAAATTGTTTAAATAAATCAGAAACTTTCCTGTGGTCCTTCTTTAAATAGTCATAAATATCCATAGCCTACTCCTTATGGCGTCATTACCACTTTAATGCAGCCATTTTCCTTTTCATTAAATGTTTCATAAGCTTTGGGAGCATCTTTTAATTTGATTCGATGCGTAATAATGGCTGAGGGATCAATTTTGTCATCGACAATGGTTTTAAGTAGAGGCTTTAGATAACGCTGTACATGCGTTTGCCCCATTTTAAATGTTAATCCTTTATTCATGGCTGCACCAAAAGGAATATTATCCAGATTTTGCAGGTAAACTCCGGGTATGGAAATTGTCCCTCCTTTAGCACAGCACCGAATTGCCTCTCTTAATACATGCGACCGATCAGTTAATAAATAAGCCGCTTGTTTTATTCTATCCATAATCGAATCAAATGTTGGACCTACATGAGCCTCGCAGCCTACAGCATCGATGCAGCATTCTGGACCCTTGCCCTTAGTGATAGCCATTAACGCATCGTATACATCTTCTTCGGTAAAATTAATAGTTTCCGCCTTCCCTAATTTCTCTGCCATTTTTAGGCGCTCGGGTACGCAATCTATAGCTATAACCCGCCCAGCTCCCAACATCCAGGCACTTTGAATGGCGAATTGTCCTACCGGCCCGCAACCCCAAATAGCGACTGTATCACCTTCCTGAATGTTGCAATTTTCAGCTGCCATATATCCCGTGGGAAAAATATCTGTTAAAAATAAAACTTTTTCATCCGGTATTTCATTTGGAATTTTAATAGGACCAACGTGCGAGTAAGGTACGCGTACGAATTCAGCTTGACCGCCGGAGAAACCGCCCAATAAATGCGAATAGCCAAAGATACCAGAAGGCGACATGCCCATTTGCTCGCGAGCCAATTCAGCATTGGGATTGGTATGATCACAGTGTGAAAATAATTTCTGTTCGCAATAATTGCAGTGCCCGCACGAAATCGTAAAGGGTACGACCACCTTATCGCCGACTTTTAATTTGCGGTTTCCGCGCCCTACTTCCACCACTTCGCCCATAAATTCATGGCCTAAAATGTCTCCTGATTCCATCATCGGGAGCAAACCATTAAAAATATGAAGATCAGAGCCACAAATCGCGGTCGATGTAACACGTATTATCGCATCATGATCATTGATTAATTTGGGCTCAGGCACTTCATCAATTCTTACATCCCTTTTTCCATGCCAACATAACGCTTTCATAACCACCTCCATGTTTTTTGCGTGCTCCTATCCTTTAAGTACGCTAAAGTTAGTATAGCAAACTCAAATTGCTTATCAAAAAGTCATTTTGGATTAAAATATTCCAATTGACATGGCAATACCATTTCTTTTCTTATTCTTTGGCGAGAATGAATGCTTCTTCGAGCCACAATGACAGCAATTAATCAGGTCAAATTTTACTCGCAACATAGAATTTGTTTTTGTAAAAAAATAAGCAATTTTTTTACAATTCTGGTGAATTATTTTATCATCTTGCCTCCCGGCTACTTAGTTATTTCCTCAACGGATCAGATTGAATGCAAGACTGCACCAAAACAGATATTTGGAAAAAATTAGAAGAGCTTGCTCGCCTAATTCCATTCAATAAATCCACGGTAAATGCCGCAAAATTAGTTTCTGCTTGCAATATTACCCTTGATTATCGCCATCAATACTTAAATGAGGAAATATTTGAACTGTTGCTAGTCCTAGCCAATCATTGTGAATTAAAACAAAAAATTGAAGCTTTAATGCAAGGTGAGCAAGTAAATCACAGCGAACAAAGACCTGCACTGCATACTGCTTTGCGTGCGCCTGATCACTTGTCTATTCAGGTCAACGGCCAAGACGTGATGCAACAAGTGCGTCAAACCAGACATGATATTAAACTCATTGCTGAAAAAATTCGTAGCAAAAAATGGTTGGGATATTCAGGAAAACCCATCACTGATATCATTAACATAGGCATTGGCGGCTCTGATTTAGGACCGCGGTTTTGCCTGCAAGCCCTAGCCGAATTCACTGCCCCTGAACTCAATTATCATTTTATTTCAGATGCCGATCCGAATCGCTTTGAGAAAACAGTAGCCCGTTTGCACCCGGAAACCACCCTTTTCATTGTTGCTTCCAAATCATTCACCACTCAGGAAACGCTGTGGAATGCCCAAAAAGCTATAGCCTGGATTGGAAAAAAAACTAATTGGCAGCAACATTTCATTGGTGTAACAGCCAATCTTGACGCAGCACATGCATTTGGATTACGTACCGTCTTGCCCATATGGCCTTGGGTAGGAGGACGCTACTCCTTTTGTTCGGCAATTAATCTTATTGCAGCCATCGCACTTGGCTATGAGCAATTTAATCATTTGTTGGCAGGCGCCCACAGCATGGATGAGCATTTTGCCCAAACGTCTTTTGGCGATAATCTGCCGGTCTTACTAGCCTTGTTTGGTATCTGGAACAATAATTTTCTAGCCATTCATAATTTACTCATCCTGACTTACGCACAACAACTCGAACAATTTGTCCCTTATATTCAGCAATTGGATATGGAAAGCAATGGCAAATCGATAGACCAACAGGGTAAAAGCGTACATTATGCTACCGGGCCTTTAGTGTGGGGAGGTTCAGGCAATCAAGTGCAGCACAGTTATTACCAATTGCTTTGCCAGGGAACTCATAAGATCACTGCAGATTTTATCACCATGGATGCCTTCAATGGTCAGTTTATCAATGAAATAGCAGCGGCGAAGATGCAGGTACTGGCTCACGGCGTAGCTTCTCATGACAATCCCAACGGGTTTATCCCAGGGATCCCTTTAAACCACATTCGCATGAAAAATTGCACGCCCTATAGCATTGGCGCTTTAGTGGCTTTATATGAGCATAAGATTTTCACGCAAAGCGTTATATGGAATATCAACCCTTTTGATCAACCCGGAGTGGAAAGTGCAAAACAGAATGCGGCATTCGCAACCAAAATAAATACTGCGATTTCATAAAATGAATTGCTTTATTTTTTGACAAATTGCTCCCATGTACTATACTTAAATTGAAGATAAGTGATTCCTTTATGGAATTGGATCTTCGACAGAAACCACCCTTGCGGTGGTTTTTGCCTTTTATAGGATTATTCTTCATAAGGATGCTCATGAAACATTCAAAATATAACCCGCAACCGCACATGGAAAAAAGTTCAAAAATCAATCGCCAGGATAAACAAAGCAATTTACACGGTAGCGAAATGGATAAAACGGATAAAAAAAATAAAACCATGACAAGGGAGCACAATCGCAAACAGGATTAAGGGATACAAGGGAGCTTGTCACTCAGCCACTTGAGTAAAATTTTATCTTTATTACGGCTGCGGATTAACACATGATTTTCCTCAATCCATTTTTCTAACCGTTTGTCTTGCCACCAGGCGATGATATCGGGCTCAATATAGCTTTTTTGACAGACAGCAACGGTATGGCCCAGTAATTGAGCCACTTGTTTAATGACGGCTTTAAGCTTTCCTTTTTCTGTAGGAAGTTGCAGCTTATGAGCACAGATAAGCCCATATAGAGTTTCGCGGCATGCAGTCCAAGTCCTGAAATCTTTTGCCGTGAAGGGCTGTTGTGTTATCTCTTGCAAATAACCGTTTACGTCTTGTGACGTGATTACATTAATTTGATTTTGCGCATCAAGATATTTAAATATTTCATACCCAGGAATTTCTTCACATTTTTTAATAAGATTGATTATTTTTTTATCGGTTAGAATAATATGCCAAAATTTTCCGTTTTTTCCGACAAAGTCCAATATGACTTTATTTTTGTGGATGCTTACGTGTTTTTTACGCAATGTTGTGATCCCATAAGAATTGTTCTGCTTGGCATAAACAGGGGTACCAATGCGTATGCAAGCATGGTCAAGCAAATAAATAATGGCGCAAATGATCTGCGATTTGCTCAAGCTTAGAGGTTTATTCAATTCATAGCGGATTTTTCTGCGGATACGTGAAAGGGAGTGGCCAAACTGCACCATAGACGTAAATTTTTGCTGTTCGCGCAGTTGCCGCCATAATGGATGATAAATGTATTGTTTACGCCCACGCTCGTCCCTGCCCGTTGCTTGAATGTGACCATTTGCATAGCGACAGATCCAGACATTCTTATACGCTGGCGGAATGGCCAATGAGTTAATTCGTTCTAAAATTCTTGCCTCCGTCACTTTTTCCCCGTTCATCCAGTAATAAACGAACCCCCGACCAAATTTACGCCGGCAAATGCCAGGGGACGTATCCTTTACATAACGGAGCGATGCTTTTTCTGCAATTTGCTCACACTCTTCTATCGTATACATTCTTACTTTAATTTAAGGGCTACCTTAATCCAGCCTTCCTTGCGAGCATCGAATTGCTGATATGCTTGCAAAATATTATCCATCGGTTTTTTTTGCGTGAGAATATGTAGTGGAGCGATGCGTTTATCCTCAATTAAGGATAATAATTTTGGGATATAAGCCCGATGTGGACAATTACCCATTACAATGCGTAAATTTTTATTCATCGCATCACCAATCGGGTAAACTTTAAATTCCGGCGGATAAACCCCCACAATAGAAATCGTGCCGCATTTAGCCGCCAATTTTACTCCTTCCCGCAAGGTATAACTGGGCGCATTTCCTGGTATCCAATGCTGTTTTTGGTTTTGATAATTGGGCACTAAACTTACGACTTCTTCTGCAAATTCAGCCTTATTTTTCTGGGCGATGGCAGCAGCAGGGCCATGCTCTGGGGCAAATGCATCAATTCCCACGGCATCAATCACCACATCCGCCAAAGAACCATTGGTTAGTTCCTTGAGTACAGCCACTGGATCATCTTCATTAAAATTAATGCATTCAGCGCCTTGATCTCTGGCCATATCCAAACGCGATGGAAGTGCATCGACTGCAAATATCCTTGAAATCCCGCGCAATTTTAAACTGGCAATCACAAATTGTCCGACAGGGCCACAGCCCAAGACCACAGCCACCTGACCGGGTTTAACTTTGGCCATGTCCACGGCAAAATAAGCCGTAGGAAAAATATCGGAAACAAGAATAGCTTCATCATCTGACACTGCATCGGAGAGTTTAACAAGATTGTTATTGGCAAAAGGTACGCGCACGTATTCGGCTTGGCAACCATTGAGCGGTCCTGTTGCTTCCGGCCCCCCATAAAATGCGGTTCCTGCCTCCGGGCCGTTAGGATTAGCTTCATCGCATTGAGAATAACAAGCTTTGCGGCACATGGGGCAATAGCCACAAGACACGGTAGAAGGGATGACTACCCGCTCGCCTTTTTTTAAATTACGTACTCCTTTTCCCACTTCGACCACCACCCCCACGGCTTCGTGGCCTAATATAGTGCCTTCTTTCATGGGACCCATGGTGCCGCGAATAAAATGTAAATCGGTGCCGCAAATAGCTGAAGTCGTGATTTGTACGATGGCATCATATTCATCTTCGATAGAAGGCTCATCAACTTCATCCAAGCGGATATCGCCTATGGCGTGGAATACTAAAGCTTTCATATAACCTCCCTGTAGACAAGGTTTCAGCATTCTCATATTGCCAAGAAACCAAGATAAGCCGTTCTGCACGGTTTTTGCAAAGGCTTATGGAGCGATAAGACTCTAAATTAAATAGTAGTAAACGCCAATAATTTTGGCAATTTACCCAATTAATATCCAATGGGTCCCTATTAGCGAACCTCAGAGGCTAGCAAGGCGCCATCTTCCAACGAAAAACGACAACCTTTGACCAAAATATTAACGACTAAATTTTCTATAAAGATAGGCTCTCTTTCCCGAGCTTTGGAGAGGTTGGTATTTTTAACAAATTTACCATTAATGGTTACGACGGTCCCGGAACCAATGCAAGTGGCTTCCGTACCTTTCTTGACACTAATCGCTGTATCTTCACCCAAGCCTATACCCAGATGTTCAGAATTACTAATTACTGCCTGTGCCAAGCGTCCAAACCTTCCTCTTTTGATGAAATGAGTATCGATGATACAAAAAGGCACTACCCCAAATCCCCCAGCTACCTTGACGGTATCTTTTAATAAAGCTTCTGTGACCGGTGCTTCCTCTATCATGAGTGCGGATAAAAACATGGCACCGGCACTGGTGCCGGCTATCAAAAAATTGGCATCTTCTTCATAACGCTTTTTAATTAACTGGGTAAGTGGAGTTCCGCATAAAATTTGGGCAAGGCGGGATTGATCGCCCCCGGTAAAAAACACCACGTCCGCTTTTTCAATACGAGCCAAGATGTTTTTATCATGAGCTTCTTCTTTTTCCTCGATATAAGTAAAATTAGGACAAGAATACCCCATTTTATCAAACGCTTCTTCATAGCGCGCCCTGACGGCTTCTGGCTGACGTGTTCCTGTAGTAATGAATTCAATGCGATTATCCCGCGATGCTTTGTTTACCACGTCCTTTAAAATTTCAAACTCTTCGAATTTTCTGTTTTCTTCTCTTTCCTGTTGTGCATATTCATCGCCAATATCTTCTGCGCCACCAATTAACAGCAATTGTCCCTTACAGTTCATAGTTTAGCTCCTTAGCTTGCCCTGCTCGTTCTATTGCTTGCAAATAATCAAGCGTTGCAAACACATTTTCAGGACAGATTACGATAAAACAGTCAGAGTCAGCTTGTGCGATCGCATGTTGAAGCGCGGTTAATTCGTCAGCAATAACCAAAACAGGAATGCAGGGATTAAACTCCCGGATTCCTTCTTGCAGATAATGCGTGATGGCATCCGCTGTTTTCCCCCTGCCGTCTTTATCCAAGCGAATGATAATTTCATCATACATTTGCGCTGCATAAAAACCTATGTTGCGAATATCCTCAGGTCGCCTGTCGCCGGGAGAGCCAATAATCCCTATTTTTTTGCGGCATTTTACTCGTTCAACAAATTTCTTAAGTTCAAGATACGCAGCCTTGTTATGGGCATAATCGACAAGCACCTTAAATTTATTGAATTCAAATAAATTCATTCGCCCAGGAAGACTAGTAGAAGAAGCAGGAAAATATTGCAGCCAGGACACAATTTCTTCTGGGGTAAACCCACTGATAATACCTGCCAAAATAGCCGCCAAAATATTTTGCACCATACAGGTCGCCGTACCGGCATAAGTTAAGGGGATATCGCTTATTTTGACAAAAGTCGTTTTAATATCTCCCTTAACAAGAATGATGCAATCATTTTCTACAACAGCAGCAAGTCCGCCCTGCTTGCAATGCTCCGCAATCCTGGAGTTATTGGCATGCATGCTGAACAAGGCAGTGTGACAGCGTAATTCTTTTTTGAGCGCATAAACCCAGTCATCATCCGCATTTAAAATGGCATAACCATCTTTCATAGTGCTGTAAGCAACTACGCTTTTTACCCGTGCGAGCTCCTCTAAAGTATCGATGCCTTCCATGCCTAAATGATCTTCTGCAATATTTAAAATAATGCTGATATTGCATTTGTCGAATCCCAATCCTGAACGCAAAATTCCACCGCGAGCACACTCAAAAACGGCAAAGTCGATCATTGGATCGCGAAGAATGGTTTTCGCACTGATTGGCCCGCTGCAGTCGCCTTTATAGAGCAATTCATGGTTGATATAAATTCCTTCCGTGGTCGTGTGCCCTACAATATAACCTGCCTGCCTTGCTAAATGCGCCACCAAACGTACCGTCGTGGTTTTGCCATTAGTGCCGGTTACGGCAACGATTGGTATGCGGGCGCTGGATTGGTGCGGGTAGAGCATATCTACTATATGTGTGGCAACATTTCGTGCCTGACCTGCAGACGGTAATAAATGCATGCGCAGGCCGGGAGCCGCATTGACTTCAATAATAGCCCCATTGGAATTTGCCAAAGGCTCTTCCACGGTTGTAGCGATCACGTCCAAACCACAAACATCAAGGTTTAAAATACGGGCAACGCGTTCGGCAAGAAATTTGTTTTTAGGATGCACTCGATCGGTAACATCTATAGCACTTCCTCCCGAACTAAGATTCGCTGTGTATTTTAGATAAATGATTCTTCCTTGGGGTAAAACCATGTCTGGGGTTAGCTGTTGTTCTTTTAAACAAGCGAGAGCGAGATCATCGAGTTTTATTTTAGTGAGGAAATTTCCATGATCCTCACCCCGCTGCGGATCTTGATTAATTTCCTCAACCAGTTCTGCAATGGTTGAGCATCCATTCCCAATTACCCGTGGCGAAATGCGCCTGGCAACTGCAACCAGTTTAAAGTTAATCACCAGAAACCGGTAATCATCACCTTCTACATAACGTTCGACAACGACTTGCGAAGAAATATTCTGCGCCAGCTGAAACGCATGCAATGCTTTTTCTTGTGTACAGATATTTGTCGTTACCCCGCGGCCATGATTTCCGTCAATAGGTTTTATAACCAGTGGAAAACCCAATTTCTGCATGGCTGCGTTTAATTGCTCAGGATTATTGACTACTTCTCCTACGGGTACAGGCACCATCGCTGCCGCAAGCATTTGTTTGGTTAATGCTTTATCTGCAGCAATATCCACACCAATGCTGCTGGTATGAGCTGATAAAGTGGCACAGAGTAATTTTTGTTTATAGCCTTGCCCTAATAAAACCAAAGAATCGTTATCAAGACGCATGTATGGAATATCACGTTTTTGCGCCTCATTGACGATGGCTTTGGTACTGATGCCAAAGCCATCGTCTCTATGAATTTTCTTTAAAACTTCAATGTCTTCTTGCAATTGTGAATAGGAATTACAGCGGAGGAGATGGTTGACCAAATTTACCGCAGCCGTAGCAGCATAAAGTCCGGCATTTTCAATTTCATAAGAAAAAACGACATGATAAACGCCGCGGCTTCCTGTTTTTTGGCGTGTACGTCCAAAATTACATTCCATGCCGGCCAATGTCTGTAATTCAAGAGCAATGTGTTCCACAACATGCCCAAGCCAGGTTCCTTCCTTTAGCCGCTCTATAAAACCGCCCTCATGTCCATAAGAGCAATGATGCGTATGCAATGAAGGCATTAAACGGATTAAGGCATTGGTAAATCCATCAAGAGTATTAGTAGGCCGGTCTTCGTAAGCTTTTAAATCCAGTTTTATTTCAATCAAATTTTGGCGGGAATTTGACCAATAATTCGGTCCTTTCAATACTTTAACATTCAATATTTCCATATATTAAATCTTATAAAGTAATGCGGTTTAAAAACTATAGAACAATTTATGACAAATTCCAGCTGTTTTTTTGGATTTATTTTTAATTTAACTGTTTGATAAAGAATGAATTATTTTTTATCTTTTCTGAAATTTTTTAAGGCAACTTTTTTACCGGGCAAATGGAAAAATCGTGGATACGCCAGCTTAGTTTATAAATATTTTCGCGGGCTTGCTCAATGTTTTCCAATAAATGTGCAGAAGAACGCGGAACAATGAAAGCTTCACCATAATATACATGCCCGTCTTCACGGACTCTTATTTCAACTTCTCTTACCCAAGCTTCTCTTTGTAAATATTTTTTAATTTTTCTTATCAATGGATCAATACTATCACGCTCAACGTTTGTGGGGGTTTCATCCAATAACCCGAAAACCGCATGCTTGGTGTTGGTAAATCCGTCTTTTATGATATCCAAGGAAATAAGTATGGCAATCAGCGCATCGCACCACCACCATCCTAAACCAATGCCAATGACCCCCAAAATTCCTCCTGATGCAGCTACCCAGTCCGCGCGGTTCGTACGCCCGTCAACATATAAGATTTTGTCATGAAGTTGTTTGGCCAGGCGTATTTTTATAGTGCCCAAGATGTATGGAACAATGACTTTATACAACATGATAAGAATAATGAAGTAACCTAACCAAATTGCATGGCCAAATAACATAATGGTAGGGATAACGGGTTTTTCCAATTTAAGAAGCACATGCAATCCATCGAATAAAAGAAATAAACCAATGCCAGCGAGTGCTACAGAAGAAATTAAAAAAGCAATTTTTACAATGCTATGGAAACCGTATGGAAAATAAACCGAAGGTTTGCGAAAAAAGATTTTCGAAGTCATTAAGAATGAGGCGGGGCCGGTTAAGCTTAACATATCTTCCAACCAAATGGTTTTCATTGTCTGAATATTTCCCATTACCAAGTAAGTCATGATGATGACAGAAATAAGAAAACCAATGCTCAGCCATTCAATGCGTTGTGCCTTTTTATAAACAGGTTCCAAATCTTTGGGAAATTCAAAATCTTTAGATTTGTACATCGCAATTTCCTTAAAAAGATTATGGAATAATTTCTCCGCCATTTGGATGTAAGATTTGCCCAGTAATAAAAGTGCTGTCTTTGCATGCAAGAAAAATATAACAAGGAGCAATATCAGCAGGCTGCGCGGGTTTATTCATCGGTGACTGTGAGCCAAATTCAGCCACTTCTTGCGCCGAAAAGCTCGCGGGAATCAAAGGAGTCCATACAGGACCAGGCGCCACACCATTCACCCGTATCCCCTTTTCCACCAATAAGGTGGCTAACGAACGCGTCAATGACACAATGGCACCTTTGGTTGCAGAATAATCAACCAAATGCTCACTGCCACGAAAGGCTGTAACCGAAGTGGTGTTTATGATTACATCACCCTCTTTCAGGTGCGAAAGGGCTTCCTGGATCATGAAAAAATAGGAAAATACATTCGTGTAAAAAACCTTGCGTAAAGTTTGCGGGGATATTTTTTCAATTTTCTTAGTTGGATACTGCACGGCTATGTTATTAATTAAAACATTGATTTGTCCGAAGCGCTGCAAACATTCCTGTATCACTTCTTTACAAGCCGCTCGCTCCGTTAAATCTTTTTGAATGCCGATCGCTTCACCGCGCATCGTTTGAATTTGGTTTATGGTTTCGTCAGCGTCCGCAGTTTCATTTAAATACACAAATGCAACTTTTGCCCCTTCTGCAATAGCATGATAAGCCACGGCGCGACCAATCCCGCTATCACCCCCTGTGATGAGCACGACTTTGCCCTTGAGTTTATCAGCTGGGTGATAATCTTTATACATTGAAATAGGCAGCGGGCGCATCTCACTTTGCATGCCAGGTTGCACAGCCTGCGTTTGTTCAGGGTTGATGGTCTTATCCTTTTGCACTATATCGCAAATATGTTTAAGCTCTTCAATTTCAGGGTGCTCTTTCTCATCCTTACCTTTATTGTTCATGGCTGACTCCATTATCCATATTCTTTAGGTATAGCAAATCTTGCTGTTTACGGGTTAATTGCTCTTTAAGATAAAGTGCATTCTTAGGCGCACAAGCCTTTTCATCATTATCGAAGTAGCAAAATATATGCCTGTTTTGTTTGCGCCAGCTTATTAATTTTTCTGCATAGTCAGTGAGCATTGTTCTGCTGTAAGAGCCGTGATAGGGTTGCTGCTGTGGACCATGCAGGCGAATGTACACCAGATCGCTGGTGAGAATTTCTGGCGCCTGGTAGTTTTTATAATCATAAAAACATAATGAAATGTGCTGTTTTTCCAAGAGTGCATAGACTGCAGCGCAAAACCAACTTTTATTTCTAAACTCAAAAGTATAGCGGTATTCTCGTGACAAATGCTTCAGAAAATCCTGGAGGCGGGATAAATCCAGGGAAAAACTTGGAGGAAATTGAAATAAAATCGGTCCTAATTTTGCATCAAATGCGGCAAAAATTTCCAGCATCTTATCAAGACTTTCTTTACTATCATTTAAACGCTTCATATGCGTGATGTAGCGGTGAGCCTTTAAGGAAAAAATAAAATCTTGAGGGGTGGATTCACACCATGTCTTCACAGAATTTAGTTTGGGCAATTGGTAGAAACTGTTATTCAATTCAACGCTGGTAAAATATTGTGCGTAAAAAGGCAACCACTCTTTCGCTTTTAAATCTTTGGGATAAAATTGCCCTTTCCAACTGTTGAAACTCCACCCGGAAGTTCCAATTTGGAAATGATCCTCCATCTTTGTATCCTCAAAATTAATGCTGCCTGCCCCGCTCCCACTCCTCGCTATCATCAAGCGGTTGCACAGCATTTGTTTTATCCAAATGAATCATACAATCGAATTGGTACGGTAAACGGGTAAAATAATAATGGCTCGCACGTTCTGTTTCAGGACGATATACAACGCCTATTGCACGCTGCAAGCGGGGAATTTTTAAAAAATGCTCCAATTCTCGATTTGTTAAATCTAAAATAAAATTTTTATATTGCAGGGCATGAAACAAGTCTTCATAGCTGCCCTTGAGAGCTGGGATCACTTTTTTATATTCCGCGGGCGCGTCCCAATTGGAAGCAGCGGTTACAAATCCCTCATAAGTGGAAAACCCAATTAAATAGGTATGCGGATGATATTGCTCACGGACTAATTGGCCGATGTTTACTTCCCCGTCTTCGCCCATTTCAGTAGCTCTAGCATCGCCAATATGCGAATTATGTGCCCAGATAATCATCTTAGCCGGCCTGTTGAACCGGGTTTCTAAATGATCAGTCAATACATTAACCATTTCTGCCATATGCCGATCGCGGATATTCCAGGAAGATGTATGTTCTGCAAACATGGAGCGATAATAAGTTTCTGCGTTTTTTACCAATCGTGCATTCTGGGTGGCAAAAAAATAATTTTCTTCCATATCGGAGTTGTCTTTGCAAAGATAATCAAAAGCCCGGTGCTGTAGCTCCAATAATTGTTCCACGGCTTCTTTGATACAATTTTTTTTAATTCCGGCATAAGCGAGATAACCATAAGCTTGTGGATCAATATGAATGTGGTTAAAACAGGCATATCGCTGCTCGGCACGATGCGCTGCTTTTGCATCTACCTTATATAAATATTGAATAACCGCCTGCATAGATGAATGCAGGCTATATAAATCCAACCCGTAAAACCCTATCTTTGGCATGCGCAAAATTGCTTGCTGTTTGTTAAATGTATGCAACCAATTTAAGAAAGGAGGCATTGCCGTATTTCGCCACATCCAGGTAGGGAAACGTTTAAATCCTGCCAATGCATCATTGATGTCGGAATTATCTTTTTGCTGGATGAAACGGTGGATGCAATAAGCATCCGGCCAGTCGCCTTCTATAGCCACAGCCATAAAACCTTTTTTCTCGAGCAATTGTTTGGTAATTTGACTCCGTATTTGGTAAAACTCATGAGTTCCATGTGTTGCTTCGCCTATAAGCACAAAGCGGGCATCGCCAATTTTATTTAATAAATAATCGCATTTATCTTCAGTTAAGGGATGGGCAGCTTCATCAAGAATGGCAACAAGCTTTTGCTGTATGTGTACACTCACAATAATCCTTTAAGGGAGCATTTATAAAAATTATATTAGTATGGTTTTGGCTAATTTACTGAACCGATGTAATTTGTATCCCGCTGTTTAAAATAACAAAACCAAGCTTTTTTTCATAAAATCAAGGGTATTTTAGAAAAAAGTATTGAGAAATGAGTTAATTTTAGGTTATGTTGGATTAACCCAATTAAAATGGGCTATATTAACAATTGTCATTTAAGGACAAATGCAATTGCCAGCCGGAAGCTTCATGGAGTAACTGGCCGACGATTGATAAGCTTAGCAAAAGGAGGAATTATGGCTACAGGCGAAGTCAAATGGTTCAACAATGCCAAAGGATGGGGCTTTATTGTTCCTGAAGGAGGCGGCGACGATATTTTTGTTCACTTCTCAGCAATTCAAGGCACAGGTTACAAAACCTTAATTGCAGGTCAGGCAGTGAGTTTCGATCTTGAGCGTGGGGAACGCGGTTTACATGCCACCAATGTAGCAGCCCTGCACGAAGCAGTCTTAGAATAATTAGTACAAACAATCTCACTTCGGGTAAACTATGTCTCAATGACACAGCAAGCAATTGCTGTGTCGCCAGTTTTTTAATTCCGGAACATCATTGCCAAATGCAACACGGTTTATTATTACTCAACTTAGGTACGCCTGCCAGCCCGGACGTCCCGGCTGTGAGACGTTACCTGCGTCAATTTTTAGCCGATAAACGGGTGATTGCTTTACCAGCACCCCTGCGCTACCTGCTTTTATACGGGATTATCCTGCCCTTTAGGCCCAAACAAACTGCACGCGCCTATAAAGCCATTTGGACAGAGCATGGTTCGCCATTGCTTTATCATGGCAAAAAATTGGCTGATAAATTACAAGCAGAACTTGGGACAAACTGCAAAGTGGTGCTAGCCATGCGCTATGGAGAACCCTCCATAGCAAAAGCACTGCAGGAATTACATTCTTGTGACCACATTACAGTCTTGCCTTTATATCCCCAATATTCATCTGCTGCGACCGGCTCAACCCTCGAAGAAGTAATGCGCCAACTCAGCATCCGCTCTACGATACCTTTTTTAAATATAATCCGGGACTTCCACCAATTCCCCGGTTTTATCCAGGCACAGGCAGCCAAAATAAAACCTTATCTCAACGATCATGATTATATTTTACTGAGTTATCACGGTCTGCCGGAAAATCACCTTTTAAAAAACGCGTGTAAAACCCACTGCCAAACTGGCTGCAATAAAAAATCACCTGGCCATCCTAGCTGTTACCGCGCGCAATGCATAAAAACTTCGACGCTACTGGCGTTAGAGTTGCAACTCAGGCAGCATCAATTCGGCATGTCATTTCAATCCCGCCTGGGAAAAACCCCGTGGATTAAACCTTATACCGACCATATGCTAACCGAGCTCGCCAGACGCGGCATAAAACGTCTTGCAGTGGCTTGCCCCTCTTTTGTCTCTGACTGTCTGGAAACCCTGGAAGAAATTGGCATGCGCGCGCGCGAAGACTGGCAAAAATTGGGCGGTGAAAAATTTACCTTAATCCCTTGTGTGAACGACGATGATGTTTGGGTGCAAGAACTACTTAATTTGACCAATTTGAAATAAAAATGATCTTTTATCATAAAAATTGCAAAAGTATATTTTTATGCTATATCCATTGAATAACAGAAATTATTACTTTTTAATAATGTTTTTTTTAATGTGAGCGATAGTCTTCATAGGTCGGGACGCCAATTTGACTCTTACCTGGTGGAGGTAGATTATGAGCAATAAACAATTCTCAGAACGCCTGAATAAAGAATTAGATGAAATTGGCGTCCCACAACGTGCGGATGAACGCGTGGAAGTATTTGCCAAACTAATCAATATACCACGCGGCAAGGCGGAAGCGATTCTAAATGGCAATATCCATTCTGGTACCCCACTATTGCAACTCATTGCCGAAGAATTGGAAGTCAATCCGGAATGGCTACTCGGCAAAAGTGATAAACGACATAATTGATGGCCTTGCTGCATCTTATGGTTCATCCGTGAACCGCGCGCTTAACCTTGAAAACGTTTATTCACCCCAATCGGTTTGGCGTGTTTTTCGATATAACTGATGATTTCCCCGGCAATATTAATCTGGGTGGTTTTTTCAATTGCCTCCAGACCAGGTGATGAATTGATTTCGAGAACCAAAGGTCCGTGATTTGAACGTAATATATCCACGCCTGCCACTTTTAAGCCCATGGTTTTAGCGGCTGCAACCGCTATAGTACGTTCTTGCGGAGACAATTTTACTTCATGAGCTTTGCCCCCCTGATGCACATTGGCACGAAATTCTCCCTCTTTGGCCTGCCGCTTTATGGCAGCCACTATTTTATCGCCAATCACCAAACAGCGAATATCGGTTCCTCGCGATTCTTTAATGAATTCCTGCACTAAAATATTGACGTGCATTTCTTTAAACGCATTGATGATGCTGACTGCGGATTGATGCGTATCCGCTAAAATAACGCCCTTACCCTGGGTACCTTCCAGCAACTTAATCACCAATGGCGCTCCGCCCACCATGCGAATTAAATCTTCGGTATCTCCCGGCGATTGGGCAAAACTTGTTAAAGGCATGGGTATGCCCTTGCGTGCTAACAATTGCAATGCCCTGAACTTATCACGAGAACGCGAGATGGCAATGGACTCATTAAGGGTATACATTCCCATGGTTTCCATGTGACGCAAAACGGCGGTTCCATAAAATGTATTTGATGCGCCAATCCGTGGGATCACCGCATCGAAATGTGGTAAAGGCTCTCCACCACGGTAATGAACCTGGGGCTTAGAAGCCGCCACATTCATATAACAATATAAAGGATTAATGATTTTGATTTCATGACCCGCTTCTTCACCGGCCATTTTTAAGCGTTTATGAGAATACAACTCACCATTAGTCGCAAGAATCGCGATTTTCATATATCTATATTTCCTTCTTCATTTTTATTTTAAATCCACAAAGAATTTGGCTTGAGGCCAACACAAATGAAAGAGCTGATAAGAAAAGTTTAGAACACCTTCACTGTACTCGCTTGGTATCTAAATTAAAATAACTATGTAATTATCCTCTAAACTCGCAGGAAAGTGTATTTTTTTTACACTCGTTTTTAAAAAATTTTAAACCAGTTAACTGCCTTCGCCTTTGGAGTTTCGCAAAGGCAGTCGTTGATTTGCTTATGAAACAAGCAACAGATAATCTTGCGCCAACAGTTCGGCTTGGTGAGGGGTGGTGAAAAAAGCTTGCAAATGCCCTTGCCGGTCGAAAAGCATAACCGTTCCCGTATGTTCCATATCATAATCATCAGGATTTTCATCCTTTAAGGCAATCTTGGCATAAGCAACACCTAATTCTTTCGTCATGCGCTTGATGGTATCCTCGTCTCCCCTCGCTCCATAAAAGTGCGGGTTAAACCCTTTCACGTATTGCGCCAATTTTTTCAAGCTGTCGCGTTGTGGATCGATGGTGATCATGACTACTTTAGGCATGATTTTTGCGCCTTTCTCTTCCAAGATACGATACATTTTGCTAAGTTGCGCCATGGTGGTGGGGCAAAGATAACCGCAATTGGTAAAACCAAAGAACACCATAGTCCATTGCCCTTGCAAACTATCCTTGCCAAATGTTTTCTCATCAATACCAGACAAAGAAAAATCGCCGATTTCACGGGGATTTTCTAATAAAGTCCCATGAAACTCACTCATATCCACATGCTTTTTAGCATGCATGTGCTGGGAAACAAACAACCCAGCAATTAATGCGGCTACAGCAATCAAACTAATTACCGTCATTACAATCCGGTTTTTTCGAGCAGACATCTTACTTCCTCACAAATAATGATCAATTAATAAAAACAAAAATAACAACATCAGATAGATGATAGAGAAACGGAAGGTACGCATTGCAATCACTGCTTGCTTGCTGCGATATAAAACGATTCCCCAATATAAAAATCGTGCGCCCAGAGCCAATGCTCCGGCTAAATAAACCAACCCGCTCATTTTTACCGCAAATGGCAATATACTAACTGCCACGAGCAGAATAGTATAAAGCAGCACATTCAATTTGGTGTAGTCAATACCGTGGGTAACTGGCAGCATTGGAATTTCGGCATGACGATAATCTTCAAAACGGTAAATAGCCAACGCCCAGAAATGCGGCGGGGTCCAGGTAAAAATAATGAGAACCAGTAATAATGCTTGCGGGTCGAGCTGATTGGTTACCGCAGTCCAACCTAGTAAAGGCGGCGCTGCGCCAGCTAAACCGCCTATAACAATATTTTGTGGAGTAGCGCGCTTAAGATACCCAGTATAAACCCCGGCATAACCAATCAAAGAAACAAACGTTAATACGGCCGTTAACCTATTGACGAATAAAATTAGAATGACAAGCCCGCCCACACCTAACACGCATGCAAATAAAAATGCCTCTTTTACCGAGATTCTCCCGTGAGCAATAGGCCTTTTTTTGGTGCGTGCCATCATGGCATCAATGCGTTTATCCACCAAATGGTTAATGGCAGCTGCACTGCCTGCGCATAAACCTATACCCAATAGTGCACTAGTTAATGTAGCGACAGGCACCCAGCCTGGTGTGGCTAAGTACATCCCTACCACCACGGTAAGCAACATCAAAGCCACGACACGAGGCTTGCATAACTCCAGGTAATCCCGCCATGTGCTACTTACGAATTGTTCATTAATTAGCTGCATGGATTGCATTCCCTCTCGATAAATAAAGCAAGCTGCACATGGCAGCAAACAGCAATGCTGCCAGGCCATTATGTGCAACAGCCACCTTTAATGGCAATAAATAAATCACATTGAATACACCGAGTAAGAATTGCCCCAGGACTAACAGGAGCGCTGCTAAAGCTACGGCACGCAGGTGGCTGTATTGAGTTTTCTTAAGCAAGCATAATGCTAAAATAATGACATAAGACGCCGTAACGTAAGCTCCGACTCGGTGAATGAATTGGATAGTTACCCGCACATGGTTGTCCAATAAACCACCTTGATAATTAGCGCCTACCGGAGAAAACAAATTAAACCCTTGGGAAAAATATAAATCAGGCACCCACTCCCCGTTACATTGCGGAAAACCCACACAAGCTACGCCGGCATAATTGGAACTCACCCATCCACCCAAAGCAATTTGCATGAATACAAGCAGCGCGCCCAAGGCTATCCAAAAACGCCACCGCGGCAAATATTTAGGCGTAAAATCGCTCAATTGCCAGCGGAAATAACAAAGAGTTGCAAAAATCAGCATACCACCTAAAAGATGCGCCATGACTACAATGGGTAATAATTTCAAGGTGACGGTCCACATTCCCAAAAGCGCTTGGAATAGGAGCAATCCCAGCAAGATAAGTGGCAATTTTTTGGATACTTGTATTGCATTTTGCGAAAAAACTGGATTTTCACTGCGTAAAAACCGGTGGTAACGATGGACTCCTAAAAAAATGCAAAGCGTTAGCAAACCTAATGAGCCGGCAGCATAGCGATGGATCATTTCCGTCCAAGCTTTTTGTGTTTCAATGAAAGTTCCAGGATATTGCGTTTGCATATGCGTTAACTTATTTTGCGCCGTAGGTAATACCAAATGCCCGTAACAACCTGGCCAGTCAGGACAACCTAATCCTGCATCGGTAAGACGTGTAAATGCACCCAACATCACCACAAATAAGGCTAATATTAAAGCCAAAGTGGTGATACGCCTTAAAAATTTAACACTCATCAGCTATCACTCTTTCGTATTCAACAAACGTTTTACATCATGGAAAATATCAGCAGGTTTGGCGGACGTTTCATAAGACATGACCAAATACCCTGCTGGATTTTGTAGATAAATCAAGGAAGCAGGCGGTAAATTGACCTTGTCATCTGCCTTTAACCTACGTTTATAAATTTCTTCATCCTGCAAAATTTGATTTTGTGCCAAACTGATCTCAGGCGCGCTTGCTCCCAGCCATAACCAGGTTTCTACTTCATATAAACGCCGGCCTAATGCCAAGCGACTTCTTGCCAGTTTGTCCAGTTGCTGCATGCATGCTGTTTCACAAGTGCCCGGGCTCCACAAAATTAATCGCCATTTGGCGTTTTTATTTTCATGCGCCAGCAACTGCGGCGGATTTAACAATTTTCCTCTATTGATCTTCTTTCCCCCCAGCCAATCGGGATGAGTATAAAAAAAATAAGCAAATATTCCTGGAGCGAGAAATACAAGCGCTAAAAATAAGAGAATAAAATAATTACTACGAAACTTTTTCATATCGTTTCAACATATCCTGGATGTTTATGCTTACAGATTATGGAAAAACCATTGTTCTGATATTACGCACTACAAATAAGAAAAAAAGGGCTAATGCCAAGCCAAACCACTGCACAGCATAGGCATAATGGCGTTCAGGCGGCATGGAAACGACAATCCATTCACGCACATAACCATGTGCTGCATGTTTATCAAGACGAATAATAAACGGATAGACTGATTTTTGCAAAAATTGACTGATTGCTTGCGCATCGATTGCCTCAATAATGGCCAACCCTTCTTGTTTTTTTTCTATTAATTCACCTAAAACTATTTTTTTCGCAGATGGGTAATAGACTTGCCCGCTTAATTTAATTTCTTCTTTTGGCGTTACAACTTCGGGCAAGTTTTTACGGGTTAGATCGCCGGCCACCCAGCCCCGATCAATTAACACGACATGTTTATTATTCAGCACAAAGGGCGATAACACATGATAGCCAAACCGGTGTTGATGATGTTGGTTATCCAGCAGTAAAACAGCCGGTAAATACTTACCGACAACATTCACCGGCTCATAAGCCAGAGGTAACTCCTGCGCCGGATGCCAGGATCTGGGGACAGACGCGGAAAATTTTTTTTCTTGATTAATAAGCGCTGTTTTTTCATGGGCACGCTTAAGTTGCCAAAACCCCAAGCGGGTACAAAGTGCGACCGCACTGATTGCCAAGGCGACTATTAGCCAATTTGAGATGAAACGCTGCTTAAAACCAGTTAGACTTACCATTTTGATATATACAGCTCGCTGTAAGAAGTCCGGGAGTATAGCAAATGTTGGTGAAGGCGATCATCCTTATTGTCATGTTAATTATTCTAATCGCATTGGGAAGCGGACTTGTCTTTCTTGTGCGTGACGAAGGTAAAACAAAACGCACCGTCAAAGCATTAACCTGGCGCATTGGTTTATCACTTAGTTTATTTATTTTACTGTTTTTGGCTTTTGTTTTTGGCTGGATTACACCTCACTCTTTATAAGGGATTTCATTCAGCAGCGCGATGTAGTAGTTTGATTGTGTTTTACCGATGGCAAATGAGGATATGAAAATGCGGCGAGTGTTTTATATGATGTTATTGATGTCTGCCTCTGTCTGTGCCGATACAATTGATCATTATATGAATATTGCTAACAACATACCGCAAATGGAAATGAAAGCAGATCCACAGGCGCAAGCCTGGGCGAGATCAGCAAGAAACGTTCTTCTTTTAACCAGTGAAAGCATTGCCGAAACCCTGCTTTTAGCTAATGACACCGCCAAAGCGAGCGGTTCGCCTCTATTTTGTCTGCCCGCCGGCATGCAACTTAATCCAACCATGCTAAATGAATTGATTCAGCAAACTTACCGCGAAATTTCAAGCCAGCAAAGCGATAAAGATAGAATGACCGTCTCCCAAGTAGCGCTACTTGGGGTACGCAAGCAATATCCTTGTTCGCCAACCCAAAACCCTACGCCCATTGCCACGCCCAAAGAAATGATGCATGTAAGTGCCTCCGAATAAGGCACTTACATGCTTTACTTGATTTATTGAGAAAATTCTTCAAAAGCTTGTAAGGCTTCTGCGGCATACATCAAAGAAGGGCCACCGCCCATATAAACGGCCATACCCAAAGTTTCCAGCAATTCTTCACGCGTAGCGCCATATTTCACTAAAGCTTGTGAATGAAAACCAATACACCCGGGGCAATGATTGGCAACAGCCAATGCCATGGCAATGAGCTCTTTGGTTTTTTTGCTCAATACTCCATCCTTGGTGGCAGCCTGGGACAGAGCAGAGAAACCTGCCATTACTTCCGGCAATTCCTTGCGCATTTTTGCCAATTGCGTGCTGATATCTTTGGTCACATTGCTGAATTTATCTGACATGATGGCATTTCCTTTAAATGAAAAAGACCATCTTAGCACAAGAATAATTTAAAAAATAAGGAGCTTATGGATTCACGGCAATATCGAATAAGTAGCGCCCGCAATTGGGGCGCTATCATGCTGCCTAGTGGGGTGACTGTGCTCTTTCTTCACACACTTTATTTACCACTTCACCGCATGTCTTTTTATCGTGCGTTACCCGGGCTATATCCCCCAAGGAAAGGATACCTACCATTTTTTTATTTTCGCGATTATCAAGAACAATTAAGCGGCGCACTTGCAACTCACCCATGTTTTTGGCGGCACTTTCAATCGAATCGTCTTCATAGCAATAATAAACTCCTTTATGCATGGCTTCTGAAGCTTTGCTATCCGCATCCCCTCCCTCAGCAAGGCATAAGGCTATGTCTCGATCCGTAATCGTACCTAATAATTTTTCCCCATTACCAATCGGTATAATTCCGGTATCTAATGATTTCATGATTTTGGCAATTTCACTTAACGTAGAATCGGGGCTACAATAGGTAGGACTTTCAGTCATGACCTCTTTAATTTCCATATTTCTTCTCCTTCAATACCTTGTATTGACTAAAACAATACACTTGCTTGACCCATTCGTATTTTTATTGGGTATATTTAATTATAGTAGTTTTAGTTTCTAACCGATTTACTTAAATGGATTCGCATGCGCTTACAGAAAGTCAAACTCATTTTTATTATGGTTGTCACCCTGATTTTTTTGGGTTTATTCGCTTTTATAGGAAGAAACCACATAATTCCGTTATTTTTCCTGCCAACGGCTCCAAAAGCGCAAGCCGGTAAAAATCATATAAATTACGCTGAAGAATTAGTGGCTGTGAATTTAAATGCACCTTGGGAAATGGTTTTTCTACCTAATCATGACTTCTTGGTGACCGAACGCAATGGCAAATTAAGACAGTTAGGCAAGGTTGAAAAAACGCTTGTGGTACCCGACGTTTATCCAGTAGGCGAAGGCGGGCTCCTAGGAATGGCTCTTGATCCGGATTTCCCGCAAAATCACCATTTATATTTATACTTCACCACCAAAAAAAACGGAAAGCCAGTCAATCAAGTCGTGCGTTACGTCTACCCAGAAAAAGGAGAGCTTGTCGATAAGACGATTATTTTGGCGGATATCCCTGCCGCGCGATTTCACAATGGAGGACGCATTAAATTTGGGCCTGATGGTTATTTATATGTGTCCACCGGTGATGCGCAAGATCCTGAATCAGCTCAACAACGTACATCTCTTGCCGGGAAAATTTTGCGGATAACTAAAGATGGCATGCCAGCTCCAAACAATCCTTTTAATACAGCGGTTTATTCTTTTGGTCATCGCAACCCACAGGGATTGGCTTGGGATGAACAGGGGCAGCTATGGGCTACAGAGCATGGACAAAGCCATTATGATGAACTGAATTTAATTTTAGCAGGCAAAAATTACGGATGGCCGCAAAGCCAAGGTTACCAGCAGGCAAAAGGGATAAAACCTCCTGTACTTACCTCAGGCGGAAAAGAAACATGGGCGCCTTCAGGCCTTTGTTACGCTATGGGCAATTTATTTTTTACAGGATTAAGAGGACAAGCTCTGTATCAAGTGCCGCTTGACCCGCAAAAAATAAAAATAGGCAAATTAAACATGCACTTTCACAGGAAATACGGGCGCTTGCGCAATGCGGTATGCGGGAAAGACGGTTTTTTATACTTAATGACTGCCAATACAGACGGAAGAGGCTGGGCAGGTGCGGATGATGACAAAATCATTCGTGTAAAGATAAGGAATCTTTACTAGACAGCTCCGGCTCCCTCGTCCCAGGCAACGCGCTGTCAGGCTGCTAAATTAATTTTCTGCCTTAAAACCTCCATTGTTTGCTCTTTGGCTTGCGGCGGTTTAAAAAGCATACACAAGGAAAGACAAAAAAATTCTATGCTGGTGTATGTTAACGATGTTTGCAGCGACGGAGTAAGAACTTAATGGTGCAACATTTTACTGGCGGAAAATTGCCCATGGATAACCCCTGGATAAGAAGATTACACACTATAATTGCCACCGCTGCACAATCTCATATTTAGACTGGCCTTCTCTTCCAGAAGATTTTACCAAACAAAAATCCCTGACAAACCAAGTCAGAGCAGGAATAAGTGCCGCTTTTTTTATCATAAGTTTTCTGGCAATAGTCACGTGCGGCACAAAAGGCCTACACTCCGGTTTAAACCCAAGGCCAAGCAAGCGATGATTTAAAGTTTCCACCAATTCGCATAATCCCGCAGGCACTTGCTCAACTCCAAGCCATGCTATCTGGGCTCGTTCCCAGCTATCTGCCTTACAAATGTTCATTGCAAATGGTTTAAGATGTATTTTTGCTGGCAAATCCATCGCTTGCCGTAAAAATTCAGGGGGGACTTGTCCTAAATAAACTAAAGTCAAATGCAGATTTTGCAAGGAAGTCGGCTTGCTTTTATCTCTCTCTATAAGCGCTCGGGCTTGCTCATATAAAGCCTGCGCCGTTTTTTCATCAGGCCATAAAGCAAAAAAATAACGTTCTGATGTTTTAGGGTGGCTTAAGACAGCACAACGCTTCAGCAATCCTTGTAAAGCAATGACTATTGCTTGGTTGCGTATTTCGGTGCGATTTCCCTTAAATTGATAACATTGGGAATACGTGTCTTGCCAGTCGCCCGCCCAGGCAATCCAAACTGTACCCACAGGCTTTTGCTCACTGCCGCCACCAGGACCCGCAACTCCAGTAATGGCAACACTTACTTCTGCCCTACTTGCTGCGATCGCCCCCTCTGCCATTGCCCGAGCAGTTTGCTCGCTCACCGCGCCATAAGAGGCAATGAGGCGGTGAGGTACGCGCAGCATATCTTCTTTAGCCTGATTGCTATAGGTGACGAATCCGCGCTCAAACCACTGCGAACTGCCGGGGATTTCGGTGATGACAGAAGATAAGCCGCCACCGGTGCATGATTCAGCCACAGCACAGCGAATCTTTCGACGCAGCAAAAGAGAGCCGAGTTCTGCAGCCAATGCATTATGGTTTGCTTGAGCCATAAGTTTAACGTTTGAATATTTCTTGCAGAAAATTTTGCATTGCCAGCCACGCCCGATGTTCCGTTTGCGGATTATAAATAGTACCTAATTTTTCATCCTGAGCTTGTGGGTTCATAAAAGCATGCTTGGTATGGCCGTACATGTATACTTGCCAGTCAACGTTTGCTGCCGTCATTTCCTGGCAAAACTCATCCACTTGTGCGGGAGGTACCATGGGATCGTCATAGCCGTGCAAGGCTAGAATTTTTGCCTTGATTACGTTAGCAGAGAGATTCTCAGGCTTGTGCAACAACCCGTGAAAACTCACCGCCCCTGCTATATCAGCGCCGCTGCGCGCCAAATCAAGCGCACACAATCCACCAAAACAAAATCCAATCACAGCAATCCGTTGCGTCGCAACTCCCGGCATCTCTTTTACCGCATTAAATGCTGCGAGCAATCTCTCACGCAGCAAGGCACGATCCTCCACAAAAGGCTGCATCAAAGCCATTTTTTCTTCTGTGGTTTTTCCGATACGCGCTTGCCCGAATACATCAACAGCAAACCCTATATACCCTAATTTTGCCAATTCTTCTGCTTTACGGCAGGCAAATTCATTGCGGCCTGACCAATCGTGCACAATCAGCACAGCAGGCACTGTGTCGCCTTCCTGTGCAGCATTGGCCACAAAACCACGAAGCTCTTCATGATCATGACGATAAATGTAATCGGCTGTTTTCATTTATAAATCCTTTATATTTCAGTATGGCGTAAGTCTAAATCGATATGGGCAAAAGTCAAAATTGAACATGCCCATAAACGTGTTTAACAATATTCCTACTAACTCGAATTTTCTACTATTATGATAATAAAAATACCTGTTTTTGTTTACGGGTATCAGAAACTCAAGCCGTACTGGAAAGAAACACGAGCAAAGCTTAACAGGGACGGGCCAGTAGATGATTACAGACTCATTGAAAAGTTTTCGGGATTTTTTATACTCGCACATCTGTTATCAATTATTCATTACCCCAGTCTTATTTCCTTTGGAAAAGGAATATCGGGAATTTGCCAGGCGTGCTTGCGAATATTTGCAAAAAGAGCGCACTGAATCGCTGCACTGCGATCACCCACGCCATCATGTTGTTCATCATTTTGCTGCCCCAAGACCTGGGGCAAGAAAAATTTTGATTACTCATGGTTGGATGTCTCGCGCTGCCTATATGGCGCGTTTAATTCGCGCCCTGCATCAACAAGGCTTTGACGTATATGCGCTTGATTTTCCAGCGCATGGAGAAGCAAAAGGATTGCAATTACTGTGGACTGATGCCATTACCACACTGCAGCGCACCTTGAATGAACTGGGCCCTTTTTACGGGGTTATCGGGCATTCCTTCGGCGGCTCTGTGATCCTTAATACATTAAATTTAGGCCGGCAATATCCTAACTGGAAGATAAATAAAGAACCTGAACGTGTGGTGATGCTGGCCTCGCCCACTAGAATGCGCACTCCTATCATCCGTTTAGCACGGCAATTTAAATTAACAGGAAAAGGATTCTTATTATTACGTAAGGCTTTTCGAGACAAAACAAACCTTGATCCCAAAAGTCTGGATTTTCGCAACTACACAAAACATGCCCATACGCCTTTTCTTTGCATCCATGGGGAAAAAGATGAAGTAATCACACCCCGTGAATCCATTATCTTTTGCAAGCAATACTCTTTTGCATCGTTAGCCTTGTTGCCAAATGTAGATCACATCGGCGTTTTATTGGATGCACGCGTGGAAGACATGGTCAGCAACTTCCTGCACCGTTAATTCTGGCTTTCTTTGCGGCGGGCAAGCAAGGTAGCCGAATATTGATCCGTAGGCATAATAATGACTTCACTGATGTTTACATGCGCCGGACGCGACGCACAATACCAGACTGCATCAGCAACGTCATCACCACATAAAGGAGTCATTCCCTGGTAAACCGCAGCAGCCCGGGCTTTATCACCTTTGAAACGCACGACGCTGAAATTGGTTTCCACAGCCCCTGGGTCGACCGTACTGACACGCACTTTCGTGCCAAAAACATCCATTCTAATGCCTTCCGTCAAGGCTTTGACTGCGTGTTTAGTGGCACAATATACTGCGCCATTTGGATACACATAATGACCGGCAATTGAACCGATGTTGATGATATGTCCTGCATCACGTTTCACCATGCCAGGTAACACTGCTCGCGTTACATATAATAAACCTTTGATGTTGGTATCTATCATGCGCTCCCAATCTTCTATTGTGCCTTCAGAGAAAGATTCCAAGCCCAGCGCAAGACCGGCATTATTCACCAAAATATCAATCTCTTGCCAAGCTTTGGGAAGTTGGGATAGCACTTGCTGTACTTCCTGCTGACGGCAAACATCAAGCTTCACAATGTGCACATCGGCATCATATTCCTGCTGTAAGGTTTCCGCCAATTCCTGTAACTTATTAAGCCGCCGGGCGCCCAATAACAATTTGGCGCCCTCTTCTGCAAATTTTTTAGCACAGGCAGCTCCAATGCCACTGGATGCGCCAGTGATGAACACAATTTTATTAGTTAACATAAGTGTAATTTTTCCGAATAAAATTTCCGCTTACATGCAGCCACTCTAAAGGATAAGAGTTTCATCCAAAAAATAAAAATGATCAACGGGCCCATGCCCTTTCCCGATTTGTTGGTTGCTTCCAGCAACAATAGCATGGAAAAGATATTTTTTAGCCAGTTGCACCGCGGTAAGCAAATCTTTCCCTTGCGCCAGAAACGAAGCAATTGCTGCAGATAAACTGCACCCAGTTCCATGGGTATTTTTCGTATGGATACGCGGCGCGTGAAACCAATGAGACGTATTGTCTGCTGTCACCCACAAAACATCAGAAGCCTCGGGGGCATTAAGATGGCCGCCCTTTAACAGCACATTAACTTGATATTCTTCTGCGATACTGCGTGCAGCATGCATCATGTCAGCAGACGATTCTATGCACATGTCCAAAATTTTTTCGGCTTCGCTTATATTGGGTGTAATCAGGGTTGCTGCAGGAATCAATTGCTCTTTCAGATAAGAAACGGCCTCTTCCTTTAGCAATGCGCAGCCATTTTTTGCGACCATGACCGGATCCAGAATAACATACTCAGGATGATGGGTTTGTAAACTCTGTGCAACTACATGCATAACCTCGTGATCGTGCAGCATACCAATTTTAACGGCTTTGATGTGCAAATCTTGAAATACAGCATCCAATTGTTGAGCGATGAAAGCGGTGGGAACTTCCTGAATAGCCTGCACTCCCTGCGTATTTTGCGCTACCAAAGCCGTAATGACAGAAGCCGCATAACTGCCTGTTGCTGATATCGCCTTGATATCTGCCTGGATGCCTGCGCCTCCGGAAGGATCGGTTCCTGCTACGGTCAATACACAAGGCGGGTGTCTCATGATGCTTCCCCTTGAGCCACTTGATATAAGTGATCTAAAAACTGCATTTTAAAACTGCCTGGCCCTGGTGCCGTTCTTGCGGCGAGCTCACCACAACGGCCATAAAATCGAGCAGCAGCGACAGCAGCGGCAAAATAATCGCTATGCACTGCGCAAAAAGCAGCGACAACAGCAGTAAAAAGGCAGCCGCTGCCGGTGACCAAAGGCATTAAAGCTGAGCCACCTTCTATTAATTGCTGCGCGCCGGGATGAACGATGAGATCGGTTGCACCGCTAGCCACAACCACCAAATTTTTTTGTCGGGCCAACTGTTGTGCTGCTACCAATGCCGTGCGGCTATCTTCAGTACTATCTACCCCTTTTGTCAATCCTTGACGTCCTGCCAGTGCTTTAATTTCACTGGCATTACCTCGAATTACGGCAAAAGGATAAGAATCAAGTAATTGCCAACATGCTGTGGTTCGGGCAGCGGTTGCCCCGGCACCTACCGGATCTAAAACCAGGGGAATGTTTTTTTGAGTTGCAGCCTGGCATATGCTGTCGGCCAACTCCATGAAATCAGCATCTAAGGTACCAATATTAATCACGACTGCCGCAACGAAATGGGCTAGCGCGCTTGCATCCTCCAGGCTATGACTCATGACAGGCGATGCACCCATGCACAATAATCCATTGGCTACAAATTCCATGGAAACATAATTAGTAATATTTAAGATGAGCGGATTTTTATTTTGAACTTGGCTAATCAAACAATTTTCATCACTGGTCATTAATCGTCTCCAATAAATCAGCAGCAGCTTGATAACTGTCTGGCTGGTGAAGTGCACTCACCACGGCAATGCCAGCCACACCTTGTTTTATAACGTCTTGTGCATTACCAAGCCCAATTCCGCCAATGGCAATTACCGGATGTTTGGAGTTGTCTACAATGAAACGAAGTCCTTCTAAGCCCCAAGTCGTTTTACAATCTGGCTTAGTCGCGCTGGGGAATACCGCGCTCGCCGCAACATAATCAATGCAATCAAGCGTATTGGCGTATTCAAGTTGTGCGAATGTTTCAATGGATAGCCCAATTATTTTCTCAACACCCAAGCGCTCGCGGGCTATAACAGGGGAGGCATCTGCTTGTCCTAGATGCACTCCATCTGCCCCTATGGCAATCGCCAAATCAATGGAATCATTTACGATAAGAGGTACGGAAAATGGCTGCAACGCGCGTTTAATGGCCATTCCCCAATGGTAAGTCTCATGCTGACGGCTGGATTTATCGCGAAGCTGAACCATGCTGACTCCGCCTGCTACCGCTTCGCAAATTAATTTTAAATAGGATTCTTCGCTGTAACCATGAAAATTGGTTACTAAACATAACTTAAATGTGGCAATCATCACACTCCCTCCGCAGGCATTATCCAGTGCAGGTTGTGAGGGTTTTTCTCAGCTCTCGAATTGCAAAGAGCACCCCTGGTGAATTTGCTGCTATGGTAAAGAGCCTGCCTTCGCAAGTCAATATTTCTTTAAGCTATACTTGTATTATAAAAACTCACTTGGATTATGATGTCTACACCTGAAGTTGAAGTAAAAGAAGCCATGAGCAGCGAAAAGCTGCATAATAAAAATTGCCATGCTTACTTGCTAAAAATAAAGGAAGCTATTCCTTCTCAGGCAGTGCAAAATTTACCGGAAAATGTAACTTCTTTATTTGCAGAACTTGCAAAAATCGAGCCAGCCTACCATCCAGAAACCGCTTATGCAGACCTTTATTCACGTTTTTTTCGCGTTGTAGAGGATGAATTTCTCCCTTGGATTAAAGATAGCGATAATATCGAAATTGAAAGAGAGTGGGATAATTTTTTCTTTGCCATTTATCACAACGACAATAACATCCTGCCTAACACTTATGAAGCCATCCGCGAAATTCCCGCTAACCACCGCCCTGTAGCCAATGCCATTGAACATAAGGTTTCTCAATCACTGCTGGACAGCAAGAGCCAGCGAATAAATAAAGAAGCGCAAACACCGGCTGAGGCAGGCTCTGCCTACGGCCGTTTTACAGCGATGATTTCTGCAAATTTTAAACCGCAGCACACCACCAGTATTGCTACGGTTCGTACCTATCAATATAACGATGGCGCAATCAATCCTGAAAATAAGAAAGGGGTGACAGAATATCGCTTTGGCACGCAAGCACAACGCCACCATGGCGAAGTGCGGGTAAGTCCTTTATTTGAGCATTGGCTGCAGGTGCAGGAACGTCAAGCCTCGGAAAAATCGATCACGCATATTTATTTTAACAACTTGGGGAAAGATAGACCCAAGAAATTGGATTTTGAAGGGCATAAAGAAAAAGCTTTAACCACTGCCCTGCATGATTTAGAAACTGACCATGAAAACATCGCAGTGATTACTTTGCCCGCTGATAAAGGATTAATGGGAAAATCTGATTTTAAAAAAACCAATGATCACCATTCTTATCAAAAAGTACGTGAGGAATTTTTACACATTGCCCTGGAAGATGGGAAAGCCCAAGAGACGGTGCGGGATTTTCATATCAGCCCTAAAATTAGAACATTATTATTCAGCAATCAGGGAGGTATTTATTCACAACAACTTGAAAAAAATAAATTAAATGAATTACTGGATAAAAGTTTCAGACAAATGGGGATAAATCCTGAAACTGCACAAGAATTATCGAGCGCACAACGACAAGCGGTTTGGTTCCATTTCACTAAATATGAGTTACCAAATTTTATCATTGAAACAATTAATCCTGTAAGCATTAATTTTTCCTGTAAGGACGCGATCGATCGCGGCGGCGTATCTTCTGCCTATTATAACCTGATGAAATCTATAGAGAGCGGGCAGCCACTCAGTCGTAAAGAGTTCGAATGTGCTTTGCACGCCGCCCCAGCTATGGTTAAAGCCCGCGGCATGAATCATCATAGTAAGCTAATCTGGAACACAGTGGATGCTTACATCAATCAAAACTACGAACAAATTCGCGATGATCCTAAAAAAGCATGGTTAATTGAATGGAGAGATTTAAATTGTCCACACAGTCGTGTGGAAGCCCTTCTCAATTTACGCACGGCGCAAGTTCTGCAGGAATTAAGGCAAAGAGAGGCAAGCCTGCAAAATTCTAACCTTATCCCTGCCAAAGAAAACCAACTTGAATTAAAAAGCATTGCGCAAGGAATAAAAATCCTCGAAAACATTGAGCAACAGCACATTGCCGGTGTAAGCGGCAAACGGCTGCTATTGGAGGCTGTAACGCGTACTGCAGAACTCCTCCTACCTTCAGTAATCCATGTTCAAGATGCAAGAATAAATATCCAACAGGAAAAAAATCTGGCGAGCTATCTGACTTTGGCTAAAGATTTGACGGTTAAGTACCCTGCTTTGCAGACTCTGGGCGGCTTTATGAAAGCATTAGTTGGTACCATACTCTTGCTCCCGACTTTTGGGCTTACCAAGGGCTGGGTAGAAAAAGGATGGGCTACTTGCAAAGCTGGATTCGCAGGAAGGGAAAAAGGCTTACTGCATGATGAGGGAAGCAGGAGCACCCAAGTTCATGAAATGCAAGCACTTGTCGAAGAACAGAAAAAATATAAAGAGCAAATGAATGCCGTGAAGGAACAAGACCATGCCAAGGAAAATGAAGACGTCAAACCAGTTGATGGGATTACTTTAGTCTAACGTCTGGCGGTAGCGTTTGATACTGACATACATCACCACGGCTGTAAATACGATGATGGGGATAGTTTCTTTCCAAACCTCCCAGAAACCATTGCCTTTCAATAAAATCCCGCGCACAATGATTAAAAAATGTGTTAATGGCAATGCGTTGCCAACATACTGTGCCCAATCCGGCATACCGCGGAAAGGAAACATGAAGCCGGATAATAAAATCGAGGGCAAAAAGAAAAACATGGCGCTTTGCACTGCTTGCAGTTGGTTGCTGGCGAGCGTGGAAAAAGTAAGCCCCATGGCAAGGTTCGCTGCAATAAATGGCAAGCACAAGATGAGCAACAATAACACACTTCCCTGCATGGGTACGCCAAATAAAAATTTGGCCATGAGTAAAATCAATAAAACTTGTATATAACCTACAATGATATACGGCACAATCTTGCCAATCATCACTTCAATGGGTTTTAGCGGTGTAGCCAGCAAATTTTCCATGGTACCGCGTTCATATTCACGCGTAATAGCCAATGCAGTAATGATTACCATGGTCATGGTAAGAACAACGCCTAATAATCCCGGAACAATATTGAATGCCGTAATGGCCAAAGGATTATAGCGGGCATGCACTATGGGTTGATAAGGTTTTATGGTAGCAATTAACGAGGAAAGCTCGCCTTGCAATTCTTCTTTTAGTGATGAATAAGCCAAATCAGCAAACACGGCAACCGCCCTGCTGGTTGCCGCCGGATCAGTCGCATCGGCTTCCAACAATAATTCAGGTTGTAAACCCTTAATCAAATCATGGGAAAAATCCACTGGAAAATTTAACACAAATTGTATTTTTCCTCTTTTTAATAACTCATCTGCTTCGCCAGCAGAGATGGCGGGCTTGATAAAGCGAAAATACGTAGAATTCTCCATGCTTTTTAAAATCCGCCGGCTGTAAATGCTTTGTTCATCGCCAATAATGGCGGTGGGTAAATGGCGAGGATTCATGTTGATGGCATAACCAAATAAGATTAATTGAATTAACGGGATTCCTACAATCATGGCAAAAGTGGCTTTATCGCGGCGCATTTGAATAAACTCTTTCAGCATGACCGCAAGCAAACGGGAATTAGCCCATGATCTCACTTACTCTCCTTAAAATTGGTATCTGAAAATTCCAGTCATTCATTCTTAAAACACCACTGCTCACTACTTCTTAATTGTTTGCTAATCTCTCTAGGCCATCATGACAATATATAATCATTTTGGCCATTAGATTTTCATGCATCTCAGCCAAGGTCTTGGATTTAAGCACATAATTTTTTATGTAAGCAATCCGCATGCTGCTAGATTCGCATACATTTAAGGAATGACATGCCATCATCATCTCGCAACTCATTATCAAAGCAAATTTCGATATAAAAAATTACGCGGCTAACTTAAAGCTGGCCGAACAATAATGATTAGAACTGATTGCTGAACGTCCAACCATTCGTTCATTTTCTTAAGCGAAAATTAAACCGGATTAAGCAACCGCAATAAGTAAAATTCAAGGCCAGCTCTGAATTATTAGACCCTCACCATCATTTAAACAATATTTACGTCAAAGATCACACCCGTCTTTTAAATTTGCTTCCTGATTTAACGCTATTTATTTAGCCTTAAGGGAATTACGGTTCAATGCGATACGCGAAGAGCAACTATTTAGCAGAAAATATCTAACCGACGTACAATTTCTAGGCCGCGCACCTAATAAAAAATGATTCGAACCCCAGGAGCGCAAAATTATAATTCTACTGCTTATATCGCGGTGAAAACACTCCCTCGCAATTTAAAGAAGGCTTCATGCTTATGCAAGCCAGCATAAACGTCTGTCGCTGCTGTGATATTTACGGCCCTGAGACTACAGAAAGTTGGGAAGATTTAGAACGTTACCTTGATCATCGCTTGCGCCATAAAGCCGAATATTCGTTTTCATAGCCGATAACCCATACTCCTCTGCAAAAGGAAAGAAAAAAATTTGCCGCAGCAATATCGAGGCCGAATATAAAACAAGATTCTTTTTTATAAATTTTGGATTCAGCAAGATGCAGAAAGTGCAAGCTGTACAAGCGCTAAAACAAGCCTTAAATGGAAAAGATGTAGACTTGCTGCCTCATTTGGGTGCTTTCTTAACAGCGAGCTTGGAAGAATTATCCGAAATTTTTCTCAAAACTACGGATACGAGCTCTTTTGAAGAAAAATATTAACACATTATCGGACTTGATCCCCCACCTCGCTACCTCGTCCATGCATAAATTAAACTCCAGATAATTAACAATATTAATTTTGCCTTTGCGCTTGATGCACCAGGCTAATGAATGCATCCTCCAAAGTTGAAGCAATTTCTTCCCAGGAAATATCTTGAGTTTGCGCTAGCTGTTGCAAGCCATGCTCGATAAGTTTTACATCAAAACCACAGACATGAATTTGTCGGCCAAATAAAGCAGCTTGTGTGATACCTTGAATTTTTTTCACTTCCTGCAATAGCTTGGTAGTAATATCTCCTCTTAGCTCCCAGGTGCGCAAGCGGGTGCTTTTGATGACTTCATCCACAGTACCGGTAATGATTAATTTGGAATTGGCGATATAAGCCAACCGCGTACAACGTTCAGCTTCATCCATGTAATGCGTTGACATCAGTGTGGTAATGCCTTGCTCGCTCAAGCTGTGTATTCTGTCCCAAAAATCACGGCGAGCAATAGGATCAATACCTGCCGTCGGCTCATCAAGCAACAATAAGTCAGGTTTATGTAATAAGCATGCCGCCAATGCCATGCGTTGCTTCCACCCTCCCGATAACTCACCGGCCAATTGTTTACGCCTTGTGGTTAAACCAAAATCCTCCATGATTTCGGCGATGCGTCGCTTACGATCCGCAACCAAATACACATTGGCAATAAAATTTAAATTTTCTTCTATGCTAAGATCGGTATAAAAACTAAAGCGCTGGGTCATATAACCAACATGTTCTTTAATTTTGCCTGATTCTTTGACGATATCGTATCCCAAACAAGTACCTTCTCCTGAATCCGGTGTTAACAAACCACAAAGCATGCGGATCGTAGTTGTCTTGCCACTGCCATTAGGACCTAAGAAACCAAATACTTCCCCTTTTTTTACGTGCAGATTAATATCATCTACAACAACCTTGTTGTTAAAGGATTTTCTAAGGTTTGCCACATTGATGATTTCTTCACGCACCATTCGCAATTCCCGTTATTGTTACGGGTTGCCCCGGTTTAAAACGTTGCGGATTTTTGAGGGCGGCTTTGACGCGAAAGACCAAATAGTCACGGTTTTCGTAAGTGTAAACTAATGGAGGTATGTATTCTGCCTCTGGGGAAATATAATTAATCACGGCTTCATTCCTATCTGCACATCCATCACAGGTAAAATTTACCGATTGTCCTATGTGTAACGAACTTAAGGCTCTTGCAGGTACAAAGAATTCAATTCTTATATTATGCGGAGTTAATAATGAGGCGATTGGTTTTTGATTAGCGACGAATTCTCCTTGACGATAATAGGTATCGAAGATAATTCCATCCCCTGGAGCAACAACACTTTTTTGCTGCAGACGCCAGGTGGCTTGTTGTAAATTTGCTGCAAGCGCTTCTATACGTGCTTTTTGCGCGTTGATTTGTTCTTCGCGGCTACCTTGTAAGGCCAATTCAAGATTTGATTCATACTGGGCTTTTAAATTCTGCAATTCTTTATAACGCGTTTCAGCCTCGTCCAAAACATCTTTTGACGCTGCTTGTTTGGCGACTAACTGGCGATAGCGTTGCACGCGTAATTTGGCTAATTCAATTTGCTCGGTGACTTGCGCAATTTGCGCATGTAACGCGGCAAGTTCAGGCAATCGGGAGGGATTTTGCAAATCCTGTAAAATCTTACGTGCTTGCTTAAGGTCGGCCTTGCTTTGCTCAATGGCCAAAATTTCAGGATTAGGATCAAGTTCAAACAACAATTGCCCTTTTTTAACTTGTTGACCTCGTTCCACTGCTTTCTTTTGCAAGATACCGGAGTATGGCGAAGCCAAAAAGATTAATTCGCCTTCAATGTAACCATTGTAAGGTATTGGCGGCGTGTTTCCGCAACTTAATAGAAAAAGGGCAAAGAAAAGAAACAGAATCCTGTTTTTCATGAAATTTATAAATAGCATCCTTTTTAATAGTATACCTTGCCTCATGAAAATATAAGAATTCTCCGAAAAATATAGGCAATGTCCTGAAAAAGTTTCAGAAATATCCTGCTTAACAAGTATTAAGCAAAGATATTCGCTTACGATTGCTGCAAATTTTCATAAACAATTGGCAGCACGATGGGTTATAGACAATAAGGCAAATTTTAGGCGAAAAAAAAGCGGCTATTGAAGCCGCTTTTAGGTAAAAAGCCCTGAAAGACAACTACCGCTCTACTCGCAGAATAAAGGGTATGATGCGGATTACATTATCAACGCTGCCATAGACATGAAAGCTGTTGCGGTCATACCGCCAAAATCTCATCGAAAGGTGCTCAGGGAGTATGACAAAGATATTTATAAAGAACGCAACCTTATCGAACGCATGTTTAATAAACTCAAACATTTTAGAAGAGTGGCAACACGATATGATAAACTTGCTCAATCTTTTTTATCGTTCATTTATATTGCTGCAACCGCCCTTTGGTTAAGATAAATGTCGACAGAACCTAGATTCTTATCAAGAAAAGCTGCCATTTCGTCGAAATATTTTGCCATTTCAGTGCTGGAGAGTATCACCGCTTGCGAGTAAACCTGTTGCAAGCCACCTTTTTTAAGGATGGAATCAGAGGCAGCAATTGGAGAAATTTGTTCTATTTCTCCTTGCACCAAACCTTCTGTAAGCGATGGATAATTAGCAGGTTGATGGTATAGAGCAAGGCTCTCGTAGAAAGCCAGAATATCGAAAATTTCCTGTTCTTCCTGGTTTAAATCTCCTTCAGTGGGCGGTTTCTTTGAAGCTATGATCTTCTTTTTTAACGCAGCAATTTTTTCCGGAAATGCCTCGCCAAGTTGGTAATATTTTCCTACCTTTTCAATGCGTGCTGAAAATTTTTCTTCATCTTTTTCACCAGCTAAGCAAGCTTCCAGCCAGCGTACGGAAAAGCCATGGCAAACCCCGTTGGCTTTTTCTTTGAAGTAGCCAAGCCTTTTTCCAACTTCGAGCACATAAGTACGCATAAACTAAAGCCCAATATGACATTTATTTGCACATTATAGCAAATGGATAATTACTGGACAACTTGACATTAGGGAGAGCTTTTATCCAAAATGATTATGTATATTTTGGAATTATCTAGTACGACGTTCACTGAATCATGTTCTGTGAAAATGAAAGTGTATCGTTCAACCCGCAAGAATTTTGCCTGCGGTCTACTCGTTTGGTATCGGCACTGCACCTATTTCTTTACTTCTTCCTGCCGGATTTAGTTAAACCCAAGGCAGCCATAATGAACCGCGTAAATTCGCGCACAAAAGAGCGAATAATTTGCCTAAACAATGTATTTTTGGATAATGTTTCAAGAGTAGACGTTTCTTTCGCAGGCTTTGTACCAGGAAGCCTTTCATCCTTCTGGAAATTGTATTCACTTTTCCTTTTCTGCAATACTTCCATTGCTGATTCGCGCTCCATTCTGCGGTCATATTTTTTCACCAAATGCGATTTAGCAACAAGTTGTACTAATTCTCCCTCCTGCAAAGGGCCCATGCGTGATTGCGGAGCTCGTATCATGGCAGCTACCAGGGGGGTGGGTTGTCCATGCGCATCCAGGGCTGAAACCAGGGCTTGCCCAATCCCTAGGGAAGTCAGCAAATTCGCAGTATCATAAAAAACGGTGGAAGGAAAATTTTCCGCGACCAGTTTTATTGCTTTACGATCCTTGGCGGTGAAGGCGCGAAGAGCATGCTGAATCTTAAGACCCAGCTGGCTTAAAATGGCTTCAGGTATATCTTCAGGACTTTGTGTACAGAAAATCAATCCAACCCCTTTGGAACGAATTAGCTTCACGATGATTTGTAATTGCTCCAACAAAGCTTTCGATGCATGGCTGAAAATCAAGTGAGCTTCATCAATAAAAAAAACCAGCTTTGGCTTGTCCACATCGCCGATTTCCGGGAAAGCAGCATAAACCCGGTTTAGCAGTCCCAGCATGAAGGTTGAGAATAATTTTGGCTTATCTTGAAGATTCATCAACCGCAGGATGGAAATAACGCCCGCCCCCTGCAGAGTCGTCTGCAGTAGATCGTGTACTTCAAACGAAGGTTCGCCAAACAACTCGTGGCCCCCTTGAGCTTCCAGTTCAATAATTGCGCGCAGAATCGATTTGAGAGAAGCAGGCGCCAAACCGCCATAATTAGACTCAATCTTTTCTTTCCCTTCGCCCTGGGCATAACTCAGTAATTGCTTGATATCAGACAAATCCAGCAACAAGAGCTGATTATCCTCGGCATATTGAAAAAGGATGCTGATGATGCTGGTTTGCGTTTCATTTAAACCCAGCATCTTGGCAAACAATATAGGTCCGAATTCGGTGAGTGTTGCTCTAATCTTGACACCTGGCTGCTCCCCCATTGCCAGTAACTCCACGGGGTAGCCTGTTGGTTTGTAATCAAGCCCCAACAGCTTCTGCCGGTTTAAAATACTTTCACTCCTTTCGCCAGGTACAGCTAAACCACTTAAATCACCTTTGATATCCATTAAAAAAACAGGAATACCTTGAGCGGATAATTGCTCGCTAAGCATTTGGATGGTTTTTGTCTTGCCTGTCCCGGTTGCTCCAGCTATTAAACCGTGGCGGTTAAGGGATCGGAGAGCAATATTTAATTTTGGTGCATTTATCAATACATCATTATGTAAAATGCCGCCAATACAGATGGTATTAGGGGAAGCAGCATAAGATTTTATGGACTTGATAAATGGGTCGGGCATGACTTCTCCATGTCTGTTTAATTAATAATGGAGCTTATATTTAAGCTTAGTCCACTATAATGAGTAATGGATGGGCCATTACTGCATTATTCTTTTAAGCCCATGACATCGTATATAGTAATAGGCGAATCTATGCCTTTGACTTTTACCCGTAAATGACCATGCAAATCGATTTTGCCAGCTACTTCCTGATAAGTTGCTGCAGAAATCAGAATCTGTCCGCCTAGCGTTAAATCTTGAATTCTGGATGCCAGATTGACCGAAGAACCAATGGCACTATATTGCATCCGCTTTTCAGAGCCTATGGTGCCTACAATGGCATATCCAGTATTAACTCCTATTCCCATCTGCAATGCCGGAAGATTGTTTGTTTTATTGATGGAATTTACCCGAGTCATTTCTTCCTGCATGTCTAAAGCGCAAGCGATTGCACGCTTGGCATCATCTTCGCCAGAGAAAGGTGCACCAAAAAGAACCATGATGGCATCACCAATAAACGAGTCAATGGTGCCATTATATTTTTCGATAACATCTACCATATGCGCATAATAATTATTCAACATGCTGACGATTTTATCCGCAGGATAAGTTTCTGCCAGCGGGGTGAAATTGCGAAGGTCGCTGAACAATACGGTGATTTTACGCTCTTCGCCGCCTACTGTTAATTTTTGTGTGGATTCCAGCAACTTGGAAACAATTTCATCCGACATAAAACTGCTAAACGCTTTGCGGATAAAATTATTCCGTAGTGCCAGCTCTTCATTCTTTTCCCGAATCATTTTTTCTAACTTTGAAATATCCAGTAAAGTCAGTTGATCTTCAGCTAAAGTGGCCAAATCCTTGAGCAATTGAATTTGATCTGCATCTAAATCCCGCGGGATCTGGTCAGACACACACAAAGTCCCCACATTAAACCCTTGTATGGTGGCAAGCGGTATTCCTGCATAAAAACGCATATGAGGCGTATCCAGCACCAAAGGACTATTGCAAAAACGGGTGTCTTGGGTTGCGTCGGTTACAATTAAAGGAGTATTTTGCTGGATAGTATGATGGCAAAATGAAATGTTTCTTGGGGTTTGCTTCACCGATAACCCCTGACTTGATTTCAACCATTGGCGCTCCCTATCAATGAAAGCAATGTAGGCAATGGGTGTGGAAAAATATTTTGCGGTCAGTCTGATTATCCGATCAAAGCGTTCTTCCGGGGGCGTGTCGAGGATTTTTAATTCATATAACGCCGCCAGCCGATGTTCTTCGTCTAAATCCAAGGGGTTATCGTTCATGCTTGATCCATTTGGAAATACTATACTTCTTCTTTAACAGTATAGTATTTGCACAAGAACATGACAGTTGGCGCTTTCAACCGAGCTATTTGGTGCCGCCTACAGTTAAAGCATCGATTTTTAAAGTAGGTTGCCCGACACCGACCGGCACTGATTGTCCTTCTTTCCCACAAACCCCTATGCCGCTGTCCAGAGCCAGATCATTTCCAATCATGCTGATTTTTTTCATTACCTCAGGTCCGTTACCGATCAAAGTAGCACCTTTAACCGGTTTGGTAATACGCCCTTTCTCGATAAGATACGCTTCACTGGCCGAGAAAACAAATTGACCCGAGGTGATATCAACCTGCCCGCCACCGAAATTTACCGCATACAAGCCTTTGTCCACCGAGCGGATTATCTCGGCAGGATCATGCGATCCCGCTAACATATAAGTGTTGGTCATGCGCGGCATGGGCACATGCGCATAAGATTCCCGCCGGCAATTTCCTGTAGGCTGCATGTTCATTAATCTTGCATTTAACTTATCCTGCATGTAATTCACCAGCACCCCATTTTCAATTAACGTGGTGCATTGGGTCGGAGTACCTTCATCATCTACCGTTAAAGACCCACGTCTATTAGTTAGTGTGCCATTATCAACCACCGTAACTCCTGGAGCAGCAACCTGCTGGCCCAGACGGCCTGAAAATGCAGACAACCCTTTGCGGTTAAAATCGCCTTCAAGCCCATGCCCCACCGCCTCATGCAATAATACTCCAGGCCAGCCGGGCCCTAATACCACTGGCATAAGACCTGCCGGCGTTTCCTCGGCTTCCAGATTGACCAAAGCCTCACGTACTGCTTCCCTGGCATAATGCAATGCCCGCTCTTCTTCCAGGAAATAGGAATAAGCTACCCGGCCACCACCACCTGAGCGTGCAGATTCACGCCGTCCATTCTGCTCCACGATAACGCTCACATTGATACTGACTAAAGGCCTTATATCCGCGATCAGCTGCCCATAAAGCCCCGCAATCATCACCACTTCATAGCAAGCACTTAATGAAGCATTTACCTGAATCACGCGAGGGTCCAAACGCCGGGCTTCCCGATCAATGGATTCTAATAAAGCAATCTTCTCTTGTTTCGTCATACCGATAATGGGATTTATACTGGGGTAATGCATAAGCGAAGAAGAAGACACTTTTACTGGTTGTGTATTTTTCGTTTTATTAAATGCAATAGACCGGGCCGCATCCGCTGCACGTTCCATGGCAGGAAATAAAATATCATCACAGTACGCATAACCTGTTTTTTCATTGCTTACCGCACGAATTCCAACGCCGCGGTCAATCGAGTAACTGCCGCTTTTAACCTCAGAATCCTCTAAATACCAAGATTCATAACTGCAGCTTTGAAAATAGAGATCGGCATCATCGATGTGCTGATTCAACATCGAGCGCATCAGTTTTTCAATGTTTGATTCATCAATTGCAGCCGGTTTTAACAGTATATCTTTGGCAAGGGCCAATGTCGGTGCTTTCATATTGTTTACCTGTGTAAGTCATTCTGAGTCAATACGTGATGTTCATGACACGGAAACTGCTGACGCAATTGCCGTATCCGTGACAAATCAATGTCAGCCACTACTATCCCTGCTTCGCGCTTTTGCTGGGCTAGAACTTTGCCCCAAGGTTCTACAATCATGCTGTAACCATAAGTTTCCCGCCCGTTTTCATGTTGCCCGCCCTGATTGGCTGCTAATACATAACATAAATTTTCAATGGCGCGAGCGCGCAACAAAATTTCCCAATGGGCTGCTCCTGTTGTTGCTGTAAAGGCAGAAGGAACAGAAAAAATTTCAGCACCGTTTACTCGCAATTGTTGATATAACTCAGGAAAACGTAAATCATAACACACACTAAGGCCAATGCGTCCCACAGGAGTTTCTACAACCACCACGTCATCGCCTGGCTCCACAGTGAGCGACTCTCGATGCGCTTCATTGGCAGAAACCCGTACATCGAATAAATGAATCTTGTCGTAGCGAGCTTTGCATTCCCCTTGCTCATTGTAAACAAGACAACTCGACCGCACGCGCGCTTCTGCAGATTGGATTGGCATGGTACCTGCAATAATCCACATGCCATATTTTCGCGCCAAACGGCTTATGGTTTGCTGGATTTCTCCGTCTCCATAGCGTTCAGCAATGTTGAGTTTGTCAGTTTCATGCTTACCCATGAAAGCAAAATTTTCTGGCAAAATTATCAATTGCACATCTTGCGCATGCGCTTTTGCCAATAATTCAGAAACTTGACTTAAATTAGCACGGACATCAGCGCGGGAAACCATCTGCGCCACAGCTACACGACCCATAAGCAACCTTATTAATAAGCTTATCTTATAAAATATAGTTATTTTATAACCAATAACAGCCCTAAACCGCTGCAACTTTTAATTTTTTTAACAAGAGAGAGGCTTGTCAGTTAATTAGACCACAGCTAGACTTGAAAAGTCGGCAAACAATCCTCATTTATGCTAGAATTGGAATATAAATAATCTGGAGTTACTAATGAACAGAAACGACGTTTCCGTACTAAGCCGCAGAACTGAATCGGTGCTTGCGACTAACAAAGTGTTGCGAAACACTTACTTATTATTGGGTATTACCTTTGTATTTAGTGCTGTAGCTGCCTATGCTTCGTTTGCATTAAATGTAAGACATATGAATCCCTTACTCTTTCTCGTGGGAGCTTATGGTTTAATGTTCTTGACGAATGCGCTTCGCAATAGCGCTTGGGGAATATTAAGCGTATTTGCCTTCACAGGATTTATGGGTTATGCCCTAGGTCCCATCCTTAATTTTTATATAGCGAACTTTTCAAATGGCCCGCAATTGGTTGCAACCGCCTTAGGTGGCACAGGATTGATATTTTTCGGGTTATCTGGTTATGCATTAACTACGCGTAAGGATTTCAGCTATTTAAGCGGCTTTTTGTTTATCGCCGTCATGGTGGCGCTGCTGGCGATGATTGCCAACTTCTTCTTCCAAATCCCTGCCTTGTACTTGGGTATCTCCGCTGCTTTTGTCCTTATTTCTTCCGGAGTGATTTTATTGCAGACCAGTGAAATTATTCATGGCGGTGAAACCAATTACATTTCAGCAACCGTGACTTTATTTGTATCAATATACAATTTGTTCATTAGCTTGCTGAATTTGTTGAGTGCTTTTTCAGGGCGTGATAATTAACCATCTTTCCTACAATAAAGGCGGCCTTTGAGCCGCCTTTATTGTTTTTGCCCCCAACATGCACCGCAACGAAATAATTGCGCTAAATCGTGTACCGATTTGTTAAATTTTCTGTTTAAATTGAATACTTCTCGTTTCTCCTGATAATACACCCCCAATGGGACCGGATAGTCAGGGAAATGCAGACGGGCCAAACGCATCGCTGCTATAAAATCGGAAGAGTCATGAAGGTATGAATTGGGCTCCTGGCTTGGGCAACGTTCAAGGCATTCGCCTTGCAGAGTTAATGCCCACTCCTCTGCAGCGCCAAATACCAGCGGCCTGCCATCCTCGAGAAGCACCGTATTTTGCGCCCGATTGGCTTTCAGAGCAAATTCATCGAATGCCCCATGGTTAAATATATTACAATCTTGGTAAATTTCTACGAAAGAGCAACCGGAATGTGCATAGGCTTTTTTTAAGAGCTCAGCCAAATGATTCGGATCTTTATCAACAGCACGGGCAACAAAAGTAGCGCCCGATGCCAAAGCCAGGGCTAACGGGTTAACCGGTTGACTGGTTACGCCATGGGGAGAAGTTTTTGTAATTTGCCCTTTTTGTGAGGTGGGTGAAAACTGTCCTTTGGTCAAGCCATAAACCTGATTGTTTACTAACAAAATATTAAGGTTAACATTGCGCCGTAGGCAATGAATGAGGTGATTGCCGCCAATACTTAAAGCATCCCCATCGCCCGTGATAACCCAAACACATAAATCATCGCGCAGTGCTTGCAAACCCGTTGCAACCGCTGTGGCACGCCCATGGATGGTGTGTAAACCATAGGTATTCATATAGTATGGCAGTCTGCCTGCACAACCTATTCCCGAGACAAAAACATGTTGCTCCGGCGGCAGATCCAATTCAGGGAGTACGCGCTGTAAAGCAGCCAAGATGGCATAGTCACCACAACCTGGGCACCAACGTACTTCATTATCATTGGTAAAGTCTTTACGGTTGTATTTTGTTTTGTTCATAGTTGCTTCCAGTAGAGATCATTATGAAGTCTCTTTTTCCATCTCTAAAACCTGATTAATGGCTTCCAATAAATAACTCGTCGTAAATGGCTGGCCATTGCATTGACTGATTGCACGGGCGTCAACTAAATATTGTGCACGCAGCACTTCGCATAACTGCCCTGTATTTAATTCTGCAACTAACACATGCTTGAACTCTTTTATAATAACAGCCAATTCTTTAGGCAGTGGATTTAACTGGCGTAAATGAACCAGTGCCATGGGTATGCCTGCGGCTTGATAATGCTCTAGAACGGATTTAAGACTGCCATAAGTACTGCCCCAACCCATGAGCAGCACAGAAGCTTCTTCGTCTCCTTCTATGACCAGATCAGCATATTCTCCAGCAATATTGGCTACTTTTTGTGCTCGTAAAGCCACCATGTGCTGATGGTTGGCTGCATCATAACTAACCTGCCCCTGTTCTCCCTGCTTCTCCAATCCGCCGAGCTGATGAATAAAACCAGGGGTGCCGGGAATATTCCAGCTGCGGCTTAAGCGTTTATCCCGCTGATAAGGTTTTGCAAAGCGATTAAATTCCAACTTCGGTATAGGCAATGTTTCAGCATCTGGAATTTTCCAGGGTTCTGCGGCATTGATAAGATAGGCATCCAGTAATACCACCACGGGCGTCATATACGCCGTGGCTAGCGTAAACGCTTCAATGATGGTAGCGAAGCAATCAGCTGGTGATTTAGCTGCTAAAACGGGCAAAGGCGCCTCCCCATGCCGACCATACAATGCTTGCCGCAAATCGCTTTGTCCCGTTTTTGTTGGCAGCCCAGTCGATACTCCGGCGCGTTGCACATCCACGACCACTAACGGCAATTCAGCAGCCACCGCCAAACCTAAGCTTTCGCTTTTCAGATCAAATCCGGGACCTGAGGTGCATGTTAACGCCAGGCAACCGCCAAAAGCCGCACCAATGCAGGAACAAATGGCTGCGATTTCATCTTCGGCTTGCAGCAGTTGTACCCCAAATTCAGTTAATTTGGCACATTCTTGTAAAATGGCAGAAGCCGGTGTAATGGGATAGCCTGAAACTAATAAAGGAGTTTGGGTATGCGTTGCCAAAGCGGCCAATGCCAAGGAAATGGCTTCAACACCAGTAATTTGTCGGTATTCGCCGGGCAGACGCTCGATTTGACCTAACTCATAATGTTGCCGGCTAAGTTCCAACGTCATGGCGTAATTGTATCCTGCCAACAGGGTTTGGGTATTCGCTTTGGCAATTTGAGGATCTTTAAATTTTTGGGTAATGAACGATAGACAATGGTCAGTAGATAAATCAAAAAGCCAAAGCACCAACCCAAGCACATAAAAATTTTTGGCTTTTTTAGCCTGGGTGTGGCTAATATCCAGTCCTTCGATCGCTTTTAAGGTATTGCTGATGAGAGGAAGCGACAAAATTTGATAGTGCTGGGCTTTATCGTTTAAGAAATCAGGGCTTAAACCAGCTCGTTCCCAATCTTTAGGCTGCAGGCTATCCTCATTTAAAATTAATAATCCGCCATGACTTAAATACTGCAGAGAATTTTTTAACGCGGCAGGGTTTAATGCGACCAACACATCAAGCGTCTCTCCTGCTGTAAAAATAGCTCGGTCAGCCATGGCAAGCTGAAAGCCGGATACTCCGGCGACAGTTCCGGCTGGGGCACGGATTTCGGCAGGGAAATCCGGTAAGGTACGGACATCATGGCCTGCCAAGGCAGCAGTGATCGTTAACTGCTCACCGACCAGCTGCACCCCATCTCCCGAATCCCCGGTCAAGCGGATAATAATTGCATCAGTCATTTACTCATCTCTTGTAAGTTACTGAAAATGTCCTTTTAACTTAACACCTACAACATAAACAATCTTGCTTCCTGCATTAACTGACGCATTTGTTTTACGGCTTCACTTAAACCGCAAAACAGCGCACGTGCAATAATCGCATGGCCAATATTTAATTCGTTCAGTTCTTTAATACTCGCGATAGGTTTGACATTATGATAGTGCAACCCATGTCCGGCATTGACTATTAAATTCAGCTTAGCAGCATATTCCGCTGCTTGTCTAATTCGCTCAAGTTCTTCCAGCTGGGAATGCTCGGTTTTAGCATCTGCATAACAACCGGTATGCAATTCAATGGCTTCAGCACCAGTGGCAGCAGCAGCATCAATTTGTTTAAAATCAGCATCAATGAATAATGATACTTCGCTACCCAACCGTTGCAAGCGCTTCACAGCATGCTCAACTACAGCATAATTTCCGCTAACGTCCAGCCCTCCTTCCGTAGTCAACTCTTCACGCTTTTCCGGGACTAGGCAAGCATGCTCAGGGCTAATTTCTTCTGCGAAGGAAAGCATGGCTTCTGTCACAGCAAGTTCAAGGTTCATTCGAGTTTGCAATACGGCTTTAATTAAGCGTACATCTCTTGCCTGAATATGACGTAAGTCTTCACGCATGTGTAACGTAATGCCATCAGCCCCTGCTTCCTCGGCGGCAATGGCAGCCTGCACCGGTTCAGGATAACGTGTACCTCTTGCTTGCCGAAGCGTAGCAATATGATCGATGTTCACACCCAAGAGTATATCTTTTTTCATGCTTCACCCGTGATTAATTAATGAAGTAACACGCATCCGTGATTAGCTCGGTGAATTTAAGTACAATTTGCGCGTTCTAAGCGGTTTTCCATCCAGAGCGTAATCGACGGCCTGGCGCATAAACCATTTAATGGATTTTAATGTGGCGGCATCATTAAACTTATTTTGTGCAAATGCAAGTATATGTTCGCCTGAAATGCCTTCTTTTTCTGCAAAAAACCCACTTCCAGCTAAAAAGTTGTACCGTTTATCAGCAACAATGGGTCGCATTGCGTTATCATGCTCCAGCGAAACTTGATACCCCGATAGGCTTAGAAACTTCCATTCAAAACAACGCAATATTGCTTCGATTTGCAAACGCTGCGAAGCTTTTGCCAATGCATATAATGTGGATGTGTATAAAGCAAATAACTCTCGGTTTAACTCAGAAGACGGATGGAGGAGCAAACAGAGCAATTCATTCGTGTACAGGGCTGCAAACAAAGCATGTCCTTTAAGCTGCAACGAAGGAGCGGAAGCTTCCAATTGTTGCACGTAAACGTGCTCCCCACGCTTGTTTAAGGATACCCAGAGCGGCATGAATTCTTGGATTAGGGGTTTCTTTTTCAAGCTGCGTCCGCCTCGGTATAGCGCCTGGAGCAAACCCTCTTCCTCGGTAAGGAAAGTAATTTGCACGCTGGTATCGCGAACCCAGCGTTTATGCAAAATCCATGTCGGTAATGCGCTAGTGATCATAACCCAATTGTTTCAATAATCGCTCGTCGTCCGACCATCCAGTTTTTACCTTGCACCAACATTGCAAAAATACTTTTTTACCCAGTAATTTTTCCATATCGATACGCGCACTGCTGGCAATTTCTTTTAACTTACTGCCCTTATCGCCGATGATCATGCGCTTGTGATTATCCTTATCCACCAAAATCAAAGCATGAATGCGAATCAATTTATCTTCCTCTTTAAATGATTCAATATCAACCGTGGTGGAGTATGGCAATTCTTGTCCGCAAAGGCGAAAAATTTTCTCCCGCAACAGCTCGGCACAAAGAAATTTTTCCGAGCGATCGGTAAATTGCTCAGGATCAAATAAAAACGGCCCTTCCGGGAGGTAGGCTTTAAGCTGCTCTTGTAAAGCATCCACTTGTATGCCTGTTTTAGCGGATAAAGGAATGATTGCCGTGAAGGTATGAAGTTGATTTAATTTATCAATCCACGGTAGTAGGGCTGATTTATCAGTAATTTTGTCAACCTTGTTAATGACCAGGAAACAGGGTAAATTTACTTCCTTGATTTGTTTTAAAATGTATTCATCCTCTTCCTTCCACTGCAAGCCATCAATTAAAAAAACAATTATATCAACATCATGCAAAGCGCTTAGTGCAGATTTATTCATCATGCGGTTGATGGTTTTTTTCATTCCCTGATGGATTCCCGGCGTATCAACATAGATGAATTGATAATTATCGTCCGTACGCACCCCTAAAATGCTGTGTCTTGTGGTTTGCGGTTTACGCGAAGTAATACTTAATTTTTGCTGCAAAATTTGATTCAGCAACGTTGATTTCCCGACGTTAGGGCGGCCAATCAAGGCTATGTATCCACAGTAGGTGTTCATCTATCATATTTCCTGTTTGAGGAGCTTATCTAGTCTCGCTTGTCTAAATTGAATAACTTGCGCGAAAAATTCTTTATTTTTGTAATTTTATCAGCCAACTTTCCATTGTACCAGCAACTTGCCTATATTAATCCCATTACCGCCTCTAATAATATTCCCTTCATTGCAAACCTAATCTTAAAGACCTAAGATGTTGTCGTGCGCTTAAAAAGGATTGACATGGTGAAGAAAGGATTTTCACTGATTGAATTACTCGTAGTTCTGCTGATAATCGGCATTATTACTACTATTGCTTATCCCAGCTATCGGGAATACATTACCCGGGCGCGCCGCAGCGATGGCCAGGCGGCCTTATTAAATTTAGCTAGCCGCATGGAACGTCATTATTCCGAACATAATACTTATCAGACCGCAACCATAGGAACAGGCAAAAGTACGGACGTGTTAAGCAGTAATGCATCGCCAGAAGGCTGGTATGTGATTGCAATCACCAGCGCCACTGAGTCGAATTTTACGTTACGAGCCACGCCGGTAAGAGCCCAAGCTACCAGCGATACGCGTTGCCAAGCCTTGACCCTTAACAGCCTGGGAGTGAAAGGAATCACTGCAGGCCCCGGGGGGACGCCTACAGGGACAGCTGCGCAATGCTGGTAATCCCGTCAATGCAAGAACAATATGATGTTTTAATATACAATTTTATCATGTATAATGTATATGATATTGATCTATTTTTTATGAGATAAATTATGATTCCACTATCACCCCCGGCAGACAGCAAACTTAATAACAAAGAAGACATGTTGCGTCTTAAAAGAAAAAATGGGCGGGATATGGAATTTAAGCGCTCCGCTATAATCCAAATGCTGGCCAATGAAGAAAAAGAATTAGCCATTTCCCTAAAACCATTAGGCGATGAGCAAATGTTAAAAACCCCGGAAGAATATGCCCACGCCTATGTAAACCGGTTTGGTTTTAAATTTCCGAATGACATCATTGAATTTTTGGAGTCTCCTGCCGGTGAAACGGTCAAAGGAGAAATGAGCGAAAAAGTTACGGTGGAACACAATTTAGCGTTGGCTGAACAAGAACGCTTGCGCGATGAAGAACTCATGCGTCGCCGCTTACTCGCTATGTTTTTACTATATGCAGCCAGTAAAAAAGAAGCTAAGGCCCATGAATTAAATGCCTTCATCCAAGAGCAAATTGATCATCAACTTCACCGCACACAACAACGCAATGCTCCCCAACCAATAGCCAAAACAGTTGAAGAAGATTCTTTAGTGAAAGCCCATACGATCACCATTAATCACCTTGAATCTTTATTGGCTAAAGAAAATGCCTCATTGCGTGAAATTGATTATTTACAGGATAAAGGACACGAACAAGATCTTCTGCAGCAAGTCCTACAAAGTAGTGAGCAGGAACTATTTGACATGCTGGGTGAATACCATACTCAATTGGATAAACTTCCTACCGAGAAAAAAGAAGGAGTTTTGCAATGGGTTAATAAAAATCTGGCTGATCTTGCAACAGAACAAGAAAAACTAAACCGCGATATTGATGATTACATTCTAGCCAACAAAGAAGATACTCCGCAATTCGCTGAGTTACGCGATAAACTAAAAGAAGTTCAGACAAAGCATGCGAATTTGCATGATTTCAAAGAAATCCTCAGCGGCACCAAAGTGTTATACGATGCCACAGGCGAGGTCACCCAAGATTTAACGCAGGCGCAATACGCATTGAATAAAGATACGGTGCTAAAAGGTATGAAGGGTATGAGGCTTGCAAAGGATGAACATGGCAAGCTGCTCCTGTTAGCTCCTGGGCAAAATCTAGAAAATATAGTTGATCCCAACGAGAAAAAAGAATTGCAAAACAAGGCTCATCAACTTTTCCTAAAAGCGCGACCTGAATTGGAATTTCTTAATACCTTGGTTGAGCGGAATAAGGAAGTGATTCAGGAACAATTAAAACTGCAATTGGCCAAAAAACCGGAGATTGAAGCCAATGTAGCCGCCCTGCAAATGCAAATCAAGCAAGTTGAAGAATCCAAGCAACAACGAATTGACCAACTAAAACCAACAATAACGCCAACCCCTAAACCCACGAATGCAATTGATTCATTACTGAATTCTATCGAGCAGCCGCAACTTAATGCAGGCAATCAGCAAAATACCCTGAAACCTTCCCCGCAAGACGTGCGTAGCCGCTTCGTTAATTTGCTGACGATACTAAAAAACAATCCTTCCGTACGACAGGTGAGTGCATTAAATCAAGCTTTGGAAGCAATTATGCAAAGAAATCCGGAACTTAAAACCGTATTGCAAAATTTACGCGATTTCAAAGAAGGAGATAAAATTAATCAGAATACCAGCGATTTGCTCGTCAAACTGCTTAATAACAAACCGGAAATCATCTCGAAAGTAATTGCAGAGTTTAGACAAAATCTTAGCAAAGACATAGAAAAGGAAGTGACTAACCAGTTCAACCCTTCACCCTTTAACATGAAACCATATTAAATTCAAATCATACCGAACAGAATTGGGTCACTTTGTTGACCCAATTTTTTTATTCATCACAGCTCGCTTCCTAAATGAGAACTTGTTAAAAATATACTTGCTAAGTGCCGGTAACTCTTCTAACATGACAAGAATTGTAGCCCTTTAGCGAATGCAACATGATGATGGAAAAACTGATTGGCAGTCAATCAATCATAATTACTCTTGATGTTGATGCACTGTTATTTGACAAGCTTAAGCAAATTGCTCAAGCAGGTTATTCAGTGGTAGAAATTAATTGTGTCGACCCTGTTTATCTTTCTACAGTTTTAAAGGATTTTCCCATGTTGCGCATTGGGGCTGGCAACATCATCGACGTGCAACAACTGGAAAACTGTTATCAAGCCGGGGTTCACTTCGTAACAAGCCCCGGGTTTCTCCCTGCAATAGCCCAAACCGCCAATATTTATTCCATTAATTATTTACCAGGCGTGGCAACGCTTTCTGAAGCCATGCAGGCTATGGCATTAGGTTGCCATTATGTACGTCCCTACCCAGCGGATCTTACATTTTGTACCCTGCTCAATAAATGTTTGCCTTTATTGAGGTTATTTCCTGCGGAAATTGAAATGGAAGAAGCAGAGCATTTTCTTAATTTGCCTGCCGTCGCAGCCGTGAGCATTTTAAATCCCGAAAGCAAGCATTTGCGGGCTTTAGAACCCGTATAGGCAGTTAATGTTAAGCTTGGTTCGTCAATAACAACCAAGCTTAACTGTATTAACGGCTCTGGCTTTTATACAAGTCAATAAATAGTAAAAATGCACCGATGCAAATCGCACTATCTGCCAGATTGAAAATAGGCCAGTGGTATTCTTTATAAAATACATCAATAAAATCAATAACATATCCCCATGTGGCCCGATCGACGAGATTGCCTAATGCCCCGCCTAAAATTAAACTAAGCGCCAACAATTGCAGATAATCGTGTCTGGAAGAGCGAAGCATCCAAACCACTAATACAATGCTCATCAGGATACCGAATCCTGCAAAAAGCCAATGATGCCAGGCTCCAGCACTGCTCAAGAAACTGAATGCTGCACCTGTATTATATGCCAAGGTAAAATTTAAAACGGGTAATATAGACTCAGGTTGATAAGGGAATAAATTGAGTGTTGCCCAATACTTACTTCCCTGATCGAGCAACACAACCAACATGCTAATTAGAAACCACATCCATTTTTTCATGCGTAATATCTCAATTCGTCATTCTCATTAATATTGCCAATGCATCGATCGCATAATTCAGGGTGTACCGCATTTTGGCCAACATCGGCACGGCGATGCCAGCAGCGATCGCATTTTGCATATGGACTCGCCAGCACTTCGACCGCAACGCCCAAGTGCTCATTGACTGCCGCAGCAGGAGTAAGTGCAGAAAACGGCAACACTTTAGCTGCGGAAGTAATGAGTACAAAGCGCAATTCATCACCTAATCGTGATAAAAGAACTTGGATCTCATCCTGGGCATAAATAGTCACTTCAGCTGCCAGAGGTGAACCAATTACTCCATCTTTGCGTTTGCTTTCCAAAGCTTTATTGACTTCATCACGAATTTCCTGGATTTGCTGCCAGGCATTCATATCAATATCTTTTATAGCTGGCCAATCCTTATACCATTCTTCCAGAAACACTGATTCGCTTTTACTGCCTGGAATAGCTTGCCAAATTTCCTCGGCGGTAAATGATAAAACAGGTGCCAGCCAGCGTGTTAAGGCATGAATAATGTAATACATTGCAGTCTGACAAGAACGGCGGGCTATGCTGTTGACCGGCGTCGTATATTGTCTGTCTTTGATGATGTCCAAATAAAAGCTACCCATATCCACGGCACAGAAGTTATGAATTTTCTGATAAATCACATGGAAATTATATTGTTCGTACGCGGACAAAATTTCTTCCTGCAATTGCTGGGAACGTGCAATGGCCCATCGGTCCAATTCCACCAGCTTTGCAACAGGCACGCATTCCTGCTCAGGGGTGAAATCAAACAAATTCGCTAAAAGAAAACGCGCCGTATTGCGGATGCGCCGATAAGCATCCGCATTGCGTTTAATGATTTCATCAGAAATGCTGACTTCATTACGGTAATCCGTTGAAGCCACCCACAACCGTAAAATATCAGCCCCATGCTGCGCGATCAATTTATCCAAAGCAACATAATTACCCTTCGACTTGGAGAGTTTTTTTCCCTCTGCGTCTACCGTATAACCATGCGTCAACACTGTTTTGTAAGGCGGGACCCCATACATGGCAACCGCCGTGGTTAAGGATGAGTTAAACCAACCTCGATGTTGGTCCGAACCTTCAAAATAGACATCGGCTGGAAATGCAAGGTCTTTTTCTTGTTTGAGTACGCAAAAATGTGAAACGCCTGAATCAAACCATACATCCAACGTATCATTCACTTTTTCATAAAGTAGAGCCTCTTGCCCTAACACTTCTTCTATTTTTAAGTCAAACCACGCATCGATCCCCTTCTGCTCAATACGCTTGGCAATGTCTTCCAGGAGCTCGACAGTATTCGGATGTAATTCGCGCGTTGTTTTATGTACAAATAAAGGGATAGGCGTGCCCCAGGCTCTCTGCCGTGATATACACCAATCAGGTCTATTTTCAACCATCATGCGAATACGCGCTTTGCCCCAATCCGGAATCCAGGATACGTGATTGATTTGTTCTAACAATTGCGTACGCAAATTATTTTTATCCATCGCAATAAACCATTGCGGTGTGGCACGAAAAATCATCGGTGTTTTATGCCGCCAGCAATGAGGATAGCTATGCCGTAACGATTCTTCATGCAGTAAAACGTGCCGCTCACGCAGCAAATCCAAAATAGGGGCATTTGCTTTGAAAACATGAAGCCCTTTCAATAAAGGCACGTTATCCGCATAACACCCGTTCGCCATGACTGGATTAAGCAAAGGCAAATCGTATTGCAACCCTGTTTGATAATCATCCGGACCATGCGCTGGTGCCGTGTGCACGCAGCCTGTGCCTGTTTCCGTGGTCACATGCTCTCCCAAGACGATGGGAACCTGGCGCTCATAAAATGGATGATTCAGTAAACTACTTTCTAAAGCCTTGCCTTTTATTTCACCCTTTAAGCAAAACTCACTCACCCCATACCGTTTCATGACATCTTCTGCAAGATCTGCCGCCACAATAAAATAATGCTCTGCAGTTTCAATTAATGCATAAGTTAGTTCCGGATGTAAGCAAACTGCTTCATTTGCCGGCAAAGTCCATGGAGTAGTCGTCCAAATGGGCACAATGACAGGTTTTTCAGTGAGCGCATTATTTACTTTCTCGAGAAAAGCTTTGGGTTCGGTAACATAGAAAGCCACGTCTATGGAAGGAGAAGTTTTTTCCTCGTAATCCACTTCTGCCTCAGCAAGGGCTGAACCGCATTCAATGCACCAATGCACGGGCTTAAATCCTTGCTGCAAATGTCCGTTGGCAACAATTTTTGCCAAAGCGCGAACAATATTGGCTTCGTAGGAATAATCCATGGTTACGTATGGATTATTCCAGTCCCCAAAAACGCCGAGGCGTTTGAATTCTTCACGCTGGATATCGATTTGGCCGGCAGCATATTCCCGGCATTTATTGCGGAATTCATCTGCGCTTATCTTGACACCCGCCTTCCCCTCGTTTTTTTCTACGTTTAATTCAATCGGCAGCCCATGGCAATCCCAACCTGGCTTAAACGGAGCATCATAACCGCTTAAAGATTTTGATTTGATGATGATGTCTTTAAGGATTTTGTTTAAGGCATGGCCGCAATGCAAATGACCATTGGCATAAGGAGGACCATCATGCAACACAAAGCGCTTTCTGCCTGCCCTTGCTTTACGTAGTTGTGTATAAATTGCCTTTGACTCCCATTCGGCCAACATTTGCGGCTCGCGCTGCGGTAAATTGGCTTTCATTGGGAAAAGGGTATGAGGTAAATTCAACGTGTCTTTATATTCTGCCATTCATTTTTACTCTGCAAAGGTCATACATTTGAATCATAATTCCAAACTCCTGTGCCGTTAACTTTGTTACTGCAAGCTTTTATAAGCTTAGGACTTGGAAACGGAAATCACACGATTAAAATAATTTTTTGTTGCTGCGATATCTTGTTTAATTTGTGCAATTAATGCATCCAATGAAGAAAATTTACTCTCATCCCGCAGTTTGTGCAAGAAAATAACTTGTAAAATTTCTCCATAAATCATTTCATTAAAATCTAATAAATGGATTTCTAATAAATTGCGCACCCCATCTACCGTTGGTCTGCAGCCTAAATTTGCCACAGCAGGGAATAAACGTCCTTTTCTTTGTACGTAGACACAGAAAACTCCCCTAATAGGCAAAGAGCGCCTGTTTAAACATAAATTCGCGGTAGGGATCCCCCACTGCCGCCCAAGCCCATTTCCCGGCACCACTCTCCCGCACATAGCATAACGGCGCCCCAAAAATTCTGCTGCCCGCTCAAGGTGATTCTCGGCAAGCGCTTGCCTAATTTTTGTCGAACTAATGCGTTCGCCTGCCGTTGCAAAATCCGGAAACATCTCTACCGTTGAATTCCATTTTTTTGCTAATTCCTGCAATAATGCCACATCACCACCACGCTCCTTACCAAACCGGAAATCACGACCTATTAGGATATATTTTGCCTGCAATAAAGAAAATATAATTTTCTCTGCAAACTCAGCAGGCGGCATTAAAGCTAAATCTCGATTAAATTTAAGACAATAAACGTAATCAACGCCATATTTTTTTAGCTCGTTGATCTTTTCTCTTAGTGTTGCAAGGCGGGCAGGAGCTGCACTTCCTTGAAAATATTCGCCCGGTTGCGGTTCAAATAAAATCACAGTCAATGGTAGCTGTAAGCGGCGGGCCTCGCTCCTTAATTCGTTTAACAGAGCCTGGTGCCCCCTGTGCACTCCATCAAAATTGCCAATAGTTAACACTGTACCTGCACGGAGGGCAGGCATATCTTGTAAACCGCGTAATAATTTCATGCTCTTCTATAGAAGACAAAAAAGGGATTATACTGATTTTATTCTCAATTACGAACTTGGAGTTTTATAAAATTGCGGGGCAAAAGCGCTTATCAGCTTATTTTAGCCCCTTGCAAAATTAATCCTGATGAGAGCGCACAATCAATACATCGCATTGAGCGCCATGTAAAATGGCATTCGCTGTGGAACCCAACAACAAGGCAAGCCCATGTTTGCCATGGCTTCCCGTCACGATGAGGTCAATATTGTTTTCCTTAGCCACACGCAAAACTTCATTTTTTGTAGAACCAAATTCCAGAAAACGATGTTTTTCATCCACTTTTAGACGCTCAGCCAATGTGTTTAATTCTTTCTCTGCCTGCTCGCGGATAGAAACTTCTACTTCAGCAAAACCTGCAAAACCTGGATAAGCATAAGCTGGTATTGGCTCAACCACATGGACTAAAATTAATTCAGCCTTATTTTCATCGGCAATTTTTTTAGCTTTATGGGCAGCATTAATCCCAACCTCGTCAAAATCGGTGGCAAACAATACCTTTTTATACATGTTCTTCTCCTTAAAATGCATAATGCTGTAAATGACAGCCTATCAGAAAAAACTGTAATTTCCCAGCAACCCCAACTCATGTAAAATACCTGCTGTCCTTAAGTATAGGGAATTATTTTTATACAGTGTTTGACGCAACAAGCCTAATAACAAGCGTCTTATGCTACTGGTAAAGTGCAGGAATTGTTTTTATCCCATTGGCTTCATTGGACATCAGCATATGCTAATTGACTTGTTTGGGGCGATTACCGCTCTGCTTGCAACTTATTTTTTTATCCGTCGTGACATGAAGGCGTGGATGATAGGATTGGTTGCTACTTCCTGCAACGCCTGGCTTTATTGGCAAAAAGGTATTTTCGCCGATATGTGTCTGGAAATATTTTACTTTTTTAATTTTTGCTATGGCTGGTATCTTTGGTCGCAACAAAATGAATTGCGGTCAAAAATGATACCTCTTTCCCTGAAACAAGTGGTGTATGTGGCTGGTGGAGTTCTAATCTTATATTGTATTATTGCCGGCATACTAACAATTTCCACGCATTCAAATGTACCCATGCTAGATGCTGCCACCACGGCGCTTAGCATTACGGCACAATGCGCCATGTGCTACAAAATGATGATTACCTGGATTTTATGGTTTTGCGCCGATTGCATCTATGTAATCTTGTACTATGTCAAAGATTTACCGTTCCACGTCATGCTCGTTTTAATTTATATGGGTATGGCCATTATCGGCTTTAAGACTTGGAGAAAAGATTTTGCCTCTGAGAAAAACGTGGCACCACATGCAGACAAGCAAGGGGTCACGGTTTTTTAATTTGCTTTAACCAAGAAAGACAAACCCGCCCCGGATAGGCTTAATTATCCGGGGCAATGAATAATCTAAAAAACAGCATAACAAATTACTATTACCCAATATCTTGCAAATCACTTAACTGCCGAATCCACGGCTTTAATTTGGCAATTTCTTTAGATAATTGATAGGCAGCCTGGTTTGCCGATTCTTTTTGCTTGTATTCGCCTATGGTCAATACATACCATGCATTGCCTTGCCGTTGAGCGCGTCTTATTTTGGCATCCGCAAGCCGGTGAATTTTTGCAAAATCCTTTAATGCCGATATGCTGTGGCTCGCTAATAATTGTATTGTAAACTGACCAGGAGGCGTTTTATGTTGCATCATGACAGGCTTTTTAGGTTTAACATCGGCGATCTTTAATACTGGTTTCTTAATTTCAAGCTTATTTGCCTTTATTTCGCCACCCATCGGCACCGCCTGCGCTATGGAAGTACTTTCCTGCTCCAATAATTGATGCGCTTTGGCTTGCGCAACTTGCGGTATTACCACCACTTTATCCATAACAACCAAGTTATCATTTACATCTTCTTCCTCACTGTAGAAAGCCAGTTCCGCGCGGCGCAATGGTGCCGGCTGAATATATTGTACAGTGGATGCCATATCGTAGCGGGGAATATTGCTGTCCAATACTGGTTCGGCGATGGCTTTCACATTTGCAATAGTTTCTTGCGCGGGTTGAACTGCATTAAGCGCCAATGCAGTTTCAACAGGAAGCTGGTTTTGCGGTTGTAGGAAAAAAGCAACACCCAATGCAACAATGATTGCACTTCCTACCAAGGTAACGCGCTTTGCAGTCTTGTTAAAAAATACACCCTTGCTTTTAGGCATGCAACCATTATGGAAAAATCCGGCCAATTGTGTATTAATTCCGAGAATATTTCCTTCCGTTAACTGGTAAAATTGCTTTAGATATTCATCTTTCAGGAAACTGGATTGAGAAAGCAAACGATGCAACACATAAACCTTGGTTTCCTGCTCGGTTAAATGCCCGAGTTCCAAGCTATGAATCATATCCTTGCTGTCTTGCCCAAGATTATTCAGCACCTGCACCAACGAGAAATTGGAGATCAAACAAACATGGAAATAAGCTTCTTCACCTTGCGACTTAGCTACAGATAATATTTCACTTATAAAAGCTTCCGACAGATAATGCGCATCGTCAATTATCAGCAAGGTATGCTCTTTTTCAGCCTGGCTTTTGCCAACAATATTAGCCAAAGTCACTTCACCATTATGACGAAGTTGTACTGCCAGTTGCGATAGGAACAATCCTTGATTGAATAAAGGGCTGGCCGTGATAAGACAGGATGTTATTTCTTTATCAAGATTTTCGCTCAATAGTGCAGCAAAAGTCGTTTTGCCGCTCCCCTGTTCGCCTAAAACTGAAATAAGGATATTATTGCAGCCTTTAACCAAGTGATTGATGAACGTAATTTTATTAAGCCAGGATGCTGGTTTGTATAAATTGTCATGATCAATTAATTGATCAGCGTTAAATTGGATGGTTCCATCACTCATTGTCAGTCTCCTTCAACTGCATTCATTAATGCATGGTGCAAGCATTCATCTGTTATAGTGCTATCAAGATAGCAATTTCCCGGTGCCTTCATTAATACGAAACGTAATCGCTGATTTTTTATTTTTTTATCGCTAAACATTAAGCCATGCAGGACATGCAAATCAATCTCTTTCGGAATACGGCGCGGCAATTGCGCCGCAGCTAGTAAAGCATCAACTAGTTTTACACAAGAATAATCAATTATCCCATGCTCATAGGATAATTGTGCAGCGCAAAAAAGCCCTATTGCAACGGCCTCCCCATGATGCCACCGTTCATAGGATGTATATGCTTCAAGCGCATGTGCAAACGTATGGCCTAAGTTTAATAATGCTCTGCTGCCACTTTCACGCTCATCTTCCTGAACAAATTTTGCCTTAATTTGACAACATCCGGAAATAAGCTCGCTCCACTCTTGCCTGGAAGCCCCGTTAAGGCCTTCACCCAAGATATGCTGGATTTTTAATAAAAAATCCCCGCCTGCAAGCAAACCATACTTAATGATTTCAGCAAACCCTGCCCGTAGCTCACGTTCGGGTAAGGTTTTTAGCGTACTCAAATCAATAATGACTGCATGCGGTTGATAAAAAGCACCGATGAGGTTTTTACCCAGTGGATGATTGATTGCAGTTTTTCCTCCTATGGCCGCATCCACCTGCGCGAGAAGAGTAGTGGGCAACTGCACCAAATTAACGCCACGTTGATACGTAGCAGCCGCAAAGCCTGTAAGATCGCCTATAACTCCGCCGCCCAGTGCCAATAAGGTCGTATCGCGATGATGTTTAAATTGAATTAACGCATCATAAATCGCATTAAGGCTTTGTTGATTTTTATAAACTTCCCCATCAGGCAATATCACCGTATCGCACTGCCAGGAGGTAAACGCTTGCCGCACTTTATTAAGATAAAGAGGAGCCACCGTTTCATTCGTTACAATAAGCAGTTGCTTTCCCGTGACGAACTTTTGCAATAATTGCTGCTCCTCCAGGCAATTCCAGCCGATATGTATAGGATATTGGCAACTGCTGAGCTGTACCGACAATTGCTGATAAATTTCAGACCTCGCCATAGATGTATTTTATAATATTATTCGCTACGGCTTTCACTGTTAGTTTGTCTGTCTCAAAACTAATATCAGCCAATTCTTCGTAAAAAGGCTCCCGTTCATCTCGCAATGATTCCAGGCGGCTCTCGAGATCATCCGTTTGCAGCAAAGGTCTTTTAGTATCCCGCTTCGTGCGTTCAAATTGTTGTTGCAAGGAAGTTTTAAGATAAATAACCGTGCCTCTTGCTGCAAGGGCATTACGGTTTTCCGGCGTCATCACCACGCCGCCGCCCGTGGCCAAAACAATATTATTTTTTTGTGTCAATTCTTCAATTACTTTTTGTTCGCGACGGCGAAAACCTTCCTCGCCTTCAACATCGAAAATCCAGGAAATATCTGCACCTGAACGCTCTTCAATGACTTCATCAGAATCATAGAACTCAAGTTTGAGCTCTTTTGCCAAAGTACGGCCTATGGTACTTTTTCCCGCGCCCATAGGCCCTATCAAGAATATATTGCGTACTTTAACTATGCTCATTTTTAATTATTTACCTCTTATAACTAACATAATAATTAAGTAGGAGTGACCTTGCCAACTTCATCAATTTTTTCTTCCTGCATAGACGAAATCCAGCATCTACTTTAACCCAAGAATGCATTTCGTATACCTTCACATACCAACACGTTTTAATCACCTCCAGGTATCTAAACTATTTTAGAACTTAGAGATTACTCTTTCCACGGCCTTACTGGTGGCGCTATGGGTTGAGGGCGTGGAGGCATCATTGGAGCGAACCGCGGCCTCGTCCCTTCGACGGTAGTAATCGATAAATTGTTGGTTATTATCCTTGGAGTGATGAAAATGAGCAACTCCTCATTTCGAACTCGTGCGGATGTACGCCGAAATAAATTACCGACTACAGGTAATTCACCTAAAAATGGCACCCGTGTTATGGTATTATTTTTATCTTGTCTGTAAATACCTCCTAAAACAATAGTCTGACCATTATTTACCAATACATTGGTTTCGATGGATTTGGTAAGAATAATGGGTACACCTTGTACACGGCGACCAGAATCCGAGTCTTGGTTGATTTGTAAATCCATTAATAATTTACCATCCGGTGTAATTTGCGGCGTAACTTTTAAACTTAAAACTGCCTTTTTGAAAGCTACTGCAGTGGCGCCGCTTGAAGTTGACTCCTGGTACGGAATATCTTCGCCCGATTCAATGACTGCGGCTTGTTGATTCGTCGTCATGAGGCGCGGGCTGGCAATGATCTCTGCTTTTCCTTCGCTCTCCAGAGCCGATAACTCCAGATCAAGAAGAACATTATCGCCTAACTTGGCTAAGGCAATGCCGATTGAGGCTGGAGTTGCGTCAATTGGTAATGCCCCAAGGTCAACGTTCAAGCGATCCGGTATGGGCACATCAGCTGGTGGCGTACCTCTTGCCAATTCATTAGCGCCTTCCAAGGTACCACTTAAATGCGTGGGACGCGATACACCAAAACGGACGCCAAGATCCTCGGCACAATCTTTTGTCATATTCACAATGCGTGCTTCAATGACAACCTGCTTGACCGGCACATCCAATTGTTTTACCAACTCCCGGATTTCATCGATCTGCGTCGCGGTATCCTGCAGCCATATCGTATTGGTGCGCGTATCCACGCTTAGTGTACCACGCTCGGAAAGCAAGGAATTATCCTTGTCTTTAAGCATGATGGCGATATCTGCCGCTTTTGCATAGTTAATTTGCAATAGTTCTGAACGGATGGGGGCTAATTTTTTTGCAGCTTGTTGTGCTGTTAATTCAGCTTTTTCGCGCTTGTCAAAACTGTCTATAGTATCAATTAAAATTACATTTCCCACCTGGCGCTTGTCTAAGCCTTGGGTAGTCATTATGATGTCTAGTGCCTGATCCCAGGGCAAATCGTTTAAACGCAGGGTAATATTGCCTTTCACTTCATCGCTGACAACAATGTTGGTGCCGGTAAAATCAGCCAATAATTGCAATACTGCACGAATGGAAATGTCTTGAAAATTTAAAGAAATCCGTTTGCCGGTAAATACTTTTTTCCTTAATTTTTCCTGCTGGATTTCTTCTTCGCTCAATGGAAAAACATCCACGATAAATTGCTTGTTTACCTGATAGGCAAAATGGCCATAATCCCCGGAGTTTATCAGAGTGACTCGCACATTCCTTCCATCTTGCTCCGCGCTTATCATTTGGGTGGGGCTATGGAAATCGGCGACATCAAAGCGTTTCATCAGATTTTGCGGTAAACGGGTACTGATAAAATTGACCACCACATCTTTGCCCGCCTGCGTAACTTCTATAGGGATACCTGTATCAGTCACGTCAACAATCAACCGCCCTCCTTGCTTTTCTATTCCTCTAAAATCAAGATTCGTAATCCCAAAGCGTGCATTAACTGGCCGATTGGTAACAAAAACCTCTTTGCGTTGCGAGATGAGTTGCTGCCCCTTGCCCTTCAACATCAAGGAATAACGATTTCCAGCGATTTGTCCGGAATAGGTAATGGAATCAGACAAATCAAGAATAGCCCTGACCCGATTGCCTACGCCCACTATTTTATAACGGACCAGAGAGCCTATATCAATTTGCTTGTTTTTGTCATTTTCATTTAACTGGCTATTGCTATTCATAAAATCCAAAACCAGACGCGGAGGTTTTTGGGTAATAAAACTGGCTGGTAGCTGCATCAATGGCTTGGTAAAGCAAAAATCGATACGCACGCGGTTATCCGGCATGGGTCTTACTTTTACAGCCGCCAATGTATTTTCCTCTGCAAATACAACACAAGAAATGATCCATAACAAAAAGACGGTGATGATCTTATGCAATCTAGTCTCCATTGGGTATAAGCATTTCAATTCTGCTTTCTCTCATCCTAAGACATTCACTATAATTATTTTTGGTTACTGGGCAGGTTTTTCACCGCCCTCATCTGCTGGCGCAACGTGTAGCTTTAATGCTATTTTCTTTTTCTCCCATTTACCATTTACCTGCACAGTTTCTTCTATTTGCATAGTATCTTGCGAGATACTCAAGATTTGACCAAAATTTTTTCCCATATAATCACCCGGCTTCACCCGAGATATCAATCCTCCCGGCTGACTGATTAGCCCCCATATCGTACCATTTTCTTTTAAAAGTCCCACAAATTTAAGCGCATCCAAAGGAAAAGCTTCCAGGGGCTGTTTGGGACGATTTATATTGGGTGCTAATTGCTCGCTCGTTTGTTCTATTACAATAGGCTTAAATGGACTACGTCTATTCTCATTTTCAGGATAAGCAAATTTTGGCTGAGGTTTGAATTCAGGAATAGGTTCGATGGGGAGAGAAGGACGTGTTTTTATTTCATGCATATAACGCTGCAATTCCTCATCTTCTGAGGAGCTGCAACCGGAAAGAATAGTGGTTGTAAAAAACAAACCAACAATACTCCATAGCAAAAAGGATTTTGTAGCTGCATAAAGACCACAGCGAATAAACAAATGCACCACTTTGGCCATTAAGCCGCCACAGTTCGCATTGCCTGGAGAAAAACTCATTCCCACCGCTTTCAACATGAATATTCCTGCTCTATTGTGTGCGATAGCGATAAATTTTTGCCGTTATCCGCATTATTAACTGCTCCCCCGCAGCGTTTTTTTGCTTTTCGGTGGATGCTCCCTCAATTACAAAATCATGTAGCGTTACAATTCGATTGAGTTGCCCTATCCGGCTTAAAAAAATCGCGAATTGATGATAATTACCTATTACCGCAATTTTAATGGGCAATTCAATATAAAAATCATGCTGTACTTCTTGCATAGGGGCAAATAATTCAAAAGTAAGACCGCTTGCAATCCCTGTTTTCGATATGTCTTCCAACAATCCAGGCATCTCATTTTGCGTAGGCAACTGCTTGAGCATATTGCCAAAGCGTTCTTCCATGATTTGCATTTGATTACGATATTTTTGTAAATTGGAAGCCTGATGCTGCTTCAACTCAAATTTACTGCGCAAGGTATTTTCTTCTGTTTTTAACGAATCGTATTGCTCAAAATTTGGCTTAGCGATCAGCCAGTACCCTATGCCAATAACCAACAAAGCCAGGAAAGCAACCACACTGGCTTTAACCACTGTCGGCCACTGCCCCACATTGTCTAACGTCAGTTCACTCAGATTTATATTCATGTTCCAGCCAAATTGGTTATAAATTGGTTGCAGGCCGTAAAATAAAACTCAACTTGAATTCATTTTCCACATTACTGGATGGTGTCTCTTCTTTTGTCTTTTTAATTTCGGTAAGTTCCGGATTTTGTATCCACTGATTATTTTCAATATTACGCATCAGTTGCGAAATATTCGTATTGGATTCTGCGTATCCCAAAAGGGTAACCTTATCCCCACTGCGTTCCACATGAGTTAAAAAAACACCATCTGGCATGATTTTTATTAATTCATCAAATAACCTTACTGTTAAACTGCGCGTGCCTTGAAGGTTTTGTACAATCCTCATTCTTGCAATCAGTGCCTGACGCAGTTTTTTAATGTCTGCAATTTCCTTAATTTGTTTTTCAAGGCGCGTAATCTCGGTTTGCAGAATTTCATTGCGTCGGCTTTGCTGTTCCACCAATTGCTTGGCATAAAAATTAATTAAAAAAATAATCAAAACTGCACTGGTTAAACCTATAAAAACAAAAATGCCAAATTCCTTTTTTTCGCGCTCGCGTTTTAATTCGCGCCATGGGAGTAAATTGATATCCGCCATATTACGCCCTCAATGCCAAACCACACGCTACCAGCAGGCGCGGGGCATCTTGCTCGATTTTCTCTCGGCTTACATTTTTTGAAAAATTCATACGCGAAAAAGGGTTGGCAATGCTGGTCGGTATATTGATATGTTCTTGTAATAACTGGGCAATATCCGAATATTTGGCAATTCCTCCTGCCAGCAAAATATAATCCACAAAAGTGTGCCTACTGGTAGAAAAAAAGAATTGCAAGCCACGTTTTACTTGCAATAAGATTGATTCCTTAAAAGGTTGTAAAATTTCACTTTTAAATTCGGCAGGCAAAGCATCTTGTTCCATCGCCGCTCTTGCTTCTTCAATCTTCATCCCATAACGCTGGACGATGGCTTCCATTAATTGCTTACCGCCAAATTCTTCTTCCCGAGAAAAAATAATTTTCATCCCGTATAAAATAAAGAAATGAGTGTAAACCTCGCCAATATCGATGATCGCTACAATTTTATTACTACCGCCTGCAGGCAATTCTGGAACAAATAATCTTGCCGTGCGCTCAATGACATAGGATTCCACATCGACAATTTTCGCTTCAAGACCTGCTTTTGTTACTGCAGCCACACGATTATTCACGTTTTCTGCTCGGGAAGCCACAATTAAAACATCCAGCATGGCTGAGTTTTTAGTCGATGGGCCCAATATATTAAAATCCAGATTAATTTCTTCAATGGCATAAGGAATGTATTTGTCAGCTTCTATAGTCACCAACTCCTCAATTTCCTCGTCCCTTAGTCCCTCATTGACTTGAATCATTCGACTAATGGCTGTTGAATCAGGCACAGCCAATGCGGCTTGCTTGCAGTTGAAATGTTCGGTGGTAAGCAGTTTTTTGATGGAGCCTGCAACCACATCCACATTTTTTATATTGACCCCTTCCATGGCTCCTTCCGGTAATGCAATTCGTCCATAAGCTTCAACACAAAACTGATCGCCATTTGCAGAAATTTCCAATATTTTTACGGAACTCGAGCTAATGTCTATGCCGAGGATGCGATGATGTTTAGGCTTAAATAACTTGAGCACGGTCATTCTCCATGTGCTGATTTCCTTTTCTTCTTTATAAAGGGCTATAATCTACTACGCTTGTCACAAAGAAATCATACAAATACTACCTCGTTGCATATTGCTAATACTAACGCAACTATAAAAAAATTGAAATTTTTTACAACTATGCTCCTTGCTAGCTGAGCAGCAATAAAATATATTCGATAATGAAGGACTTATAAGGAGACAGCCATGGCCACTTTAAGTGAAGTATTAACGGCACTCACCCGGGCCGTCGTCAGGTATAATTTTGCCAAAAAAAATATAACGGATCATGAGCGAGTTATAGAAGAGAATAAAGTTCAAACGATTCTTAAAAAACCAATAGTTGCCATACAAATTGATATAAACGAACTCATAGAAGCAGCAGATCACAATCGAAAGCCCTTGTTTGATTACCTTGCTCATATGATTTTTTCTATAAAAAATTATATGGACGCCTGCGAAAAACAAGAAGGATCTTTACCTATTTTAAGTAATAAATTACTGAAATTTTTACTGGATATAAACACCTTATTTTCAACCTTACAATCGAAATATATCCCCATAACTTATGATGAGAAAAATCAGAAAAATTTGCTAGGTTTTAAAAAAAGCTGGGCTTTGTCATCTTATTGTGAATCAGCGCTCATCTTGGAAGATACGTTATTTCTAACTCTGGGATTACGAGCAAATGCCTCGGAACAACAAATAAATACTGCTATCTCAAACTTATTGACGATAGAGAAATCGCTATTGAAAGCGGAATATCTGGAAAGAAAAAATAAAACGTTAACACTTGAACATCAGGATATGGCACAACGCCTGCAAGCAGTGGAACAAAAGCTTCAGGCGTCTCAAGCTTACATTAAAAGGATAACCACTGCGGCTGCTTTAAATGCTGTAAAGACAATAAACTCTGAAAAAAAGCCGTCTTCAATTCTTCCCACCACTCTTCATAGCCCAGGCATACCTACCTGGACAGCAGTTTTTTATCAGCAATTCCAAAAGCTGATGACGCCAGAATCCATGACTCCTGCGAACGCAGAAGATATAAACGCAGAAAATACAAAAGATGGGGAAAAGGAAGAAGAGGAACAAAGCATTTTTAGTTTTTTTAAGTAATTACTAAACTTAAAATCAATTTTGGGGATACAACATGTTATTCTTTAAAAAAAGACAAAAACAGACACGGCAGGAACCAGCCGCCAAAGATGCAGAATTTTCCAATAAGAACGAGGCATTCATTCATCCCCTTAAAAGACAAGCACCCTTAAGTGCAGGGGCTTTAGGATTATTAACCGCAAAAGTATTCACTGAAACTGCGCAAAATAAAAAAGAGCCGGCACCTAAGCAGCGGCTTTAATTTAGGTGTAAAGGATTTGTCATGTGACTTGACATATAGATTTATTTTTGAATAATTCACATTACATCCATAAATCGCGGTATAATCGCGCGTAGTCAATTAACGTGACATCATTTCAATGAAAAAAACCACATATTTTTGGCGTAAGGGGCTTTGGGCTTTACTGAGCTTGTTTTTTTTATTTCTGGTAGGCGCGAGTTTGCTTTATCTATATTTAGAAAGCCAATTACCCAATGTGGATTCTCTCAAAACCGTCCAGCTGCAAGTACCTTTGCGCATTTACACGCAAGATGGATTATTAATTCAGGAATATGGAGAAAAAAAACGTATTCCGGTTAATTATGAAGACATACCGCCTACCTTAATCCACGCCGTCCTGGCAACTGAAGATCAACGTTTTTTTGATCATCCCGGAGTCGATGTATTTGGTTTAGCGCGCGCAACGGTACGCATGATTCAAACAGGTACCAAGTCACAAGGCGGCAGTACAATTACCATGCAAGTTGCCCGTAATTTTTTCTTAAACCGTAAAAAAACGTTTTTACGCAAATTTAATGAAATCCTGCTGGCCATCAAAATCGATCGGGAACTGAGTAAAGAAAAAATTCTTGAATTATATTTAAATAAAATTTATTTGGGAAATCGTGCCTATGGCGTCGGCGCTGCAGCCCAAGTTTATTTTGGCAAGCCTTTGAAAGAACTTAACTTATCCCAACTAGCCATGATAGCCGGTTTGCCGCAAGCCCCATCCACACAAAACCCTATTGCCAACCCAGCCGCCGCGAAGAAAAGACGCGATCACGTTTTGGAGCGCTTGCTTGAAGAAAAATACATCACTGAAGCACAGTATCATGAAGCGATCAATGAGCCTGTTACTGTGGCTTATCATGGGGCTACACTGGAAATCAATGCTCCTTATGTAGCGGAAATGATTCGCCAGTCGCTATATGATCATTTTGGGCCAGATGCCTATACAAAAGGCTATAAAGTGTACACGACCATTAAGGCACCCTTGCAGAAAACAGCAAACACAGTGATTGAAGAAAACCTGCTCGCCTATGATCGCCGCCATGGTTATCGCGGTCCTGTAACCAATGTGGGAAAAATAAATCCATCCGCAGCAACCATGCAAAATGTTTTAGCTCCCTACTCCACGGTAGGCAATTTGCAACCAGCCCTAGTAATCAGTATGGAAGGAAAAGAAGCCACGGTCCTTTTGCGCAATGGCAATCGGGTAATTCTTCCCTGGGAAGGCATGTCTTGGGCCAGACCTGCTCTTAGAAATGGCTGGATGGGTAAGGCGCCAACTCAAGCCAAACAAATCGTAACGTCAGGCGATGTAATTTATGTGCGTTTTCACAATGACAAGTGGCAACTCGCGCAAATTCCCCAAGTTGAAGGAGCCTTGGTGGCATTAAACCCCAAAAGCGGTGCGATCGAAGCTTTAGTTGGAGGCTTTGATTTTCAACGCAGCAAATTCAATCGCGCGACACAATCCACCCGTCAACCTGGCTCCAGTTTTAAGCCTTTTATCTATGCAGCTGCCCTTAATAAGGGTTATACGCTGGCTACATTAGTTAATGACGCGCCCATCGTGGTGGATGACCCAAGTCAAGCCAACTTGTGGCGTCCACATAATGATAATCGTACGTTTAATGGCCCCACGCGTTTAAAAGAAGGTTTGGTACGCTCGCGCAATCTCGTTTCCATTCGCATTCTGGATGATATAGGCATTGATTATGCAGTAACTTTCATCACTCATTTTGGATTTAATAAAAAATCACTTCCCCACGCTTTATCTTTAGCATTGGGTAGCTTGTCCGTAAGCCCGATGGAATTAACGGCAGCCTATGCGGTTTTTGCAAACGGCGGTTACAAAATTGAGCCTTATTTAATTGATCATATTACGGACAATGATGGCAAGATATTATTACAAGCCAAACCCACACTAGTTTGTGAAGCCCAGTGTGAGGATAAAAACGTCGATCCGGATAATCTGGCTCCACGGGTAATTCCAGCTGATATTGCCTTTTTAATGAATTCAGCACTTAAAGGTGTAGTACAACACGGTACAGCCAGCCAGGCACGTGTACTCAACCGGCAAGATATTGCAGGAAAAACGGGTACTACCAATGACCAAGTTGATGCCTGGTTCGCTGGATATAATGCAGATCTTGTGGTCACGACGTGGGTAGGCTATGACACGCCTCACTCTTTGCATGAATATGCAGCGAGCCTAGCATTACCCATGTGGATTGATTTTATGAAAGTTGCCCTGCAAGGCAAACCTGAGCATGAGCTTAAGCAACCGGATAATGTAGTGGCTGTACGGATTGATCCAACTACCGGATTGTTGGCGCCTTCCAACCAAGCCAATGCAATCATTGAATATTTCCGTGAAGAAGAAATCCCAGGCATTGAAGAAGGTTCGTCAACCACCACATCTTCAGAAGAAGAAGTTGCAGAAAATTTATTTTAACCTCGTCCGTTGCCTGCTTTAAACTTCATTGACCTTCCCGCAGTAGAACCGCGGCAGGTCAATGCAGATTTAATTAAATTTTTTCTAAATTCATCAAAACATATTGGTTGAGCCATTTGCTTATGCTTGGTGGCAGAGCATAATGTGATGCTCTAGAGTGCTCTTTTAGCCCATCTATACCTGATTCTTCAAATTGGCTTCACCTCCTGATAGCCGTCTTTCTACTGAGTCCATAAAACACATGGATATGTAAATTAATAAAGCTCTTTTCCATAATAATTAGATATAAACTTATTTTCTCTCACAGATACCCCATATTCCTTTTTGAGGTATGCGTAATTACCAGGTCGACCATTTTAAAGCTAATAGCGCAGAAGAAGCAGCGAAGTGAATAAAACTCTATTCTCAATTCTTGCTTAAGTACTACTTATAAAAATTAAGGACCTTTGCTAGGTTTTGGCAGGTGGATAAGAAATTTAATCGGTTGGAAACTTTGAATTTACATAAACTTAGATCAGAGACTTACTCTCGAACTGCTGCAAATACCACGGCATGCATAAGCAAGGCAAAATTACCGCTATAAATCCTGCATCCTGTGGTTTGCTCACAGAATGCAGGGCTCACAATCTTTAGACACCAAGTCAGATGCCTGAAGCCTTTACCCTAAATAAGGCGACCATGCAGGTTCCTGAACATCACCATCGCGTGATGGCAGCCGCGTGCGTGCGCGCCCATCCACAGACACCATGGCTAGCACGCCTTTATCCTGGTAACGAGTTGCATACAATATTAAACGGCCATTGGGAGCTATGGATGGAGATTCGTCCATGGGTGAAAAAGTAAGTTTGGTGACTTGCCCTGTATCCATATTCTGCACACCAATATTAAAATGTCCATCTTCACGATGCAGCATCACCATTTGCCGTTGATTGGGTGTATAAGACGCCCGGGCGTTGTAGTTACCTGTAAATGTCATTCGGCTTATTTTCCCATCCGCTAAAGAGAGACGGTACACTTGCGGGGAACCACCGCGACCAGAGGTAAATAATAAAGAACGCCCGTCAGGTGAATAGCGAGGTTCGGTGTCGATCGCTTCCCCAAAAGTCAATTGCTTCATCGCCCCCGAAGACAAATCAACTGTATATATCTTGGGCGTGCCCGCTTTCGACAATACAACTGCTAACTCCCGTCCGTCTGGCGACCAAGCTGGGGCACCATTAATACCCGGAAAATCCGTCACTAAACGTCTTTTGCCCGTTTCCACTGAAACCGTAAAAATTTGCGCGCGCTTCTTTTCAAAAGAAACATAAGCAATTTGCCGGCCGTCTGGCGACCAGCTTGGCGACATGATCGGCTCAGAAGAAACCAATAAACTTTGCGGATTGTGTCCATCTACATCAGCAACTTCCAAAAAGTAGCGGGCATTTTTGCCATTCCGTTGCACCAGTACGTAGGCAATGCGGGTTGAGAAAACTCCCCGCTCCCCAGTCAGTTTTTGATAAACTTCATCGCTGATGTGATGAGCCAAAGCACGTAAGTCCTCGCTTCTTACCTGGTAACTTTTGCTAAGAAGCAACCTGCCATGAGCCGCTGCATCTGCCAATTCATAGTTGACATCATAATAATTGGAACCAATTTGATTCATGCGCGCCGATAAGACACTATCGGCTCCTGCCTCGCGCCACATGGCAACTGGGGCCGGATTACTGGTACCTGGCGTCTGGATGATTTTAAATTGTCCTGAAAAACGCAGATCTCCCTCAATAATGTCTTGCAACTGCGCAACCTGCTGCGCGCCTGAGAATGCATTGATCCCTATTGGCAAGGCGGCATTTACACCCTGCGTCAATTCAAGATCAACGGCTGCCAATGCAATTTGCGTGCATAAAAATAAAAATAAGCCACATAGTCGTTTAATCACAATCACCCCCTAACGTTCTCGGGTCTTACCGTTAAACTAATTTCTCGGAATACATTAAATGTATCAGGATCACTAGGCACAGGTAATGGCGAAGCTTTATAGATGGCAGATTGAGCCGATCGGTCCAGAACAGGATCACCACTACTGCGGGTCAAACTGACTTCAAGTACCGCACCGTTTGGAGCCAAACGGATACGAAATTGACTGGATAAACTGCTGTCTACATTTTCCGGTAAAATCCATTGTCGGCTGATTGCATTAATTATTAAAGCCTTATATTTATCAACCTCACCAGCAATCCGCGCATTTCTTTCAGCTTCCATCGCCGCCTGTTGTTGTGCAGCAAGACGTTTCTGTTCAGCTTCGGCACGAGCTTTTTCTTCCTGTTCTTTTTTCATGCGCGCCGCTTCGGCTGCTTTTTGTTTTTGCAATTCTGCTAATTTGGCTGCTTCTTCTTTTTGCTGCTTTTCCAATTGCAGCTGCTTCTTTTTCATCTCAGCCAATCTTTTTTCTTCCTCTTCCTTTTGTTTTGCCAGTTGCTTAAGGCGTTTTTGCTCCTCAGCAAGTTGCTTTTCACGCGCCAAAGCAAGTTTAGCAGCTTCATTTTTTAAGCGCTCTAAACGCTGCTGTTCTTCTATGCGGCGTTTGCGAGCGGCTTCCGCTTGTTGCGCAAGAGCACGCTGTCTGTTTTCTTCCGCCTGTTTTTCACGCAACCGCTCTGCTTTAAGTTGATTCACTGCCTTCGTTACTTCTTGTTGGTCAACACTTACGGCTTTTATAGCCTGCTCTTCCGGCTTGCTTTCTTGTACTGCAGTCTGGGGTAATGCAACTTCATTCTTGGCAGAAAGTTCTAATGTGGGTTGGGTGTTAGAGGGTTCTGCCAACAATAAAACGACAATGAGCAGATGCAATAAAATAGCACCGATAAAAGCGCTTTTGTAGCTTTCAAAATTCATCATGCCAAATCCTCCTGCGCCATGCCGGAAGAATCGGTTATTAACCCAACTTGTTCGGCACCTGCCTGTTTCAGCAAACTCATGGCAAGCACCACTTTACCGTAGGGAACCCCCTGATCACCTTTGACTAAAACATGCAGAGCCTGTTTTGCTTCCTTGGCCAATTCAAGCTGCGCCGCTACTTGCACCATCAAAGCCTGTGGCGCAATCGGAGTATTGGGTGTTGCACTGACATTTAGAAAGTATTCTCCATCACGGTTCACCGAGACAATGATCGGTTCACGATCTGCGGATTTAATGGTGTCACTGGCAGCTTTGGGTAAATCAACGGTTACTCCTTGAGTGAGCATGGGGGCGGTAATCATAAAAATTACCAGCAATACCAACATCACATCGATGTAAGGAACCACATTAATTTCAGCCACAGGGGCTGAGCGACGCATATTTTTTTTCATCTTTTATCCTCTTGCAGGCAACACCGTTTGCTGTGCAATCAGAGCAATCAATTCCTCCTGGAATAAATCATAACGATCAAGCAACGTATTGGCCCGCGTGCTAAAACGGTTATACGCAATAACCGCAGGTATGGCGGTAAAAAGACCCAACGCTGTTGCAACCAATGCTTCCGAAATACCTGGCGCCACCATGGCTATAGTAGCTTGCTGAGCATGCCCTAAAGCCTGGAACGAAGTCATAATCCCCCAAACCGTGCCAAATAACCCCACATAAGGAGCAATGGAGCCAATCGATGCAAAGAGGGAAAGATGCTGTTCCAAACGCTCAGCCTCTTTTGCATGACTGATTTGCATGACGCGCTGAATGGGTTCCAGTAATACACTGCCGTGTTTGCGCAAACGCAGGAATTCTTTAAAACCTGAATAAAAGATTGCCGTTAAACCCTGCCGTTCTTCATTGCGATTATCCAAGTCAGAATAAAGCTTGCTTAAATCAGAAGAATCCCAAAAGCGGTTGCTGAATGCCTCGTACTGTTTTTTTATCCGTTTAAAATACCAGGCGCGCTGCAGTATTAATGTCCAGGAAATGATGGACGCTGCCAGCAAGATAAGCATCACCGTTTTGACTACTAATCCTGCTTGAAAAAAATAACCCAATACATTTGCGTTACCCACGTTTTACTCCTCCAATCCACTCTGCAGGGATGCGTTTCGGCTTTAAGGCTTCATTAACGCAAACCACTTGTACCTTTACTTCGCTTAATAAAATACCCGATTGATTGTGCATAACTTGATTAAATTGTAAAACTGCCGCACTTTTAAGTACGCAGCAAGTTTTAATTTCTAGAGAATCCTCAAGACGAGCTGGAGAAAAATATTGTATATGCACATCATGAATGGCGAAATATGTATCATGTCTTGCCATCGTAGTCAAAGATAATCCATGCTCACGCAGCATTTCCGTGCGTGCTCTGTCAAAAAACTCTAAAAAGCGGGCATGATAAACCACTCGCATGAAATCGATGTCTGCAGCATAAACCCGCAGGTTAAGTGTGTGTTCGCTATTCAAAAGCATGAGTTAACCATTTTCCATGATTAAACCAAAATGCTGGTAAGCCAGCTGCGTTGCAACCCGCCCTCTCGGGGTACGCATTAAAAAGCCTTGTTGAATAAGATAAGGCTCCAAGACATCTTCGATGGTTGTTTTTTCTTCGCCAATGGCTGCGGCAATGCTGTCAATTCCTACCGGACCGCCGCTGAAACGCTCAACGATGGCTAACAATAGCTTTCTATCCATCACGTCAAAACCATTCGCATCGACGTGCAGCATTTCCAAAGCCATCCGGGCAGTTTCCTGACTTATAACCCCATTGCCTTTTACTTCCGCATAATCGCGCACACGGCGCAGCAACCTGTTGGCTATCCGCGGGGTACCGCGTGCACGAATGGCGATTTCGCGCGCACCTGCAGGTTCAGTTTGCACGCCAAGCAGCCTGGCTGAACGAGTAACGATATACGTTAACGCGTCGACCGTATAAAACTCCAAACGTTGCACAATACCAAAACGATCGCGCAAAGGCGAAGTCAACGATCCAGCCCGGGTCGTTGCACCGATTAATGTGAAAGGCGGCAGCTCAAGTTTAATGGAACGCGCTGCCGGTCCTTCCCCGATCATAATATCCAGTTTGTAATCTTCCATGGCCGGATAAAGTATTTCTTCAATGACTGGGCTTAGACGATGGATTTCATCGATAAATAACACGTCATTTTCTTGCAGGTTGGTAAGAATAGCGGCGATATCACCAGCGCGCTCCAGCACAGGGCCTGAGGTTTGTCTAAGATTAACCCCCATCTCATGAGCGATGATATTAGCCAGGGTGGTTTTCCCTAAGCCTGGCGGCCCAAAAATGAGTACGTGATCCAACGCATCGCGCCGCTTTAGCGCGGCGTCAATGAAAATCCGCATTTGGGTACGCACTTCATCCTGACCAATGTACTCGTCAAGATTTAAAGGCCTAATCGCTCTATCGATAGCTTCCTCAGAAGCAGCGGCTTGCATGCTGATTAAACGGTCACTTTCCAGCATAAGAATATGGGATTTGAAGATGATAAGAGATTTTAACATAGCTTTTGTGGAATGGCTGCACAAAAGTAGTGAGGCAAAACGTAAGAGGTAGGCAGTAGACTGTCAGTGCGAGAAACCAGAACTTACTCATCGTTTAATCTTGCTTATAATTTTTAAAGTTTTCGCCTCAGTTTTTTGTAATTGATCGTTAAAAACAAGCACAGTTTTTCTCATGTTGGCCGCAGGCGTTGAGAAAACCAGCAACATAAAGAATTGTCCATCTACCCGCAAACTCACCTGCTCAAATTGATAGGGTTCACCAGAATAATTTTCCAAAAGCCATTGTTTGCCGCGATAAGAAATTTTGTGGATATTCGGCATGGCGGTACCAAGTTTTGCACAACACAAAAAAATCAGCACCAGCATGAGGAACACACAATAAATAAAAGGCAGCATAGACTGCCACAAGGAAATGAGTGCACCCAGATGGATAAGAAAAAAAAGCTTGTAAAAATCCTTAGAGGGGTTAAGGGTTACTGTGAAATCGGATGAGGGAAACAATTTCGCTGAACTCCTCTGCAGGCTGCATTTGTCCCATCAGGCATGCATACAATTCGGGATCAGAATAATTAAGTAATTGCTCAAATAAATCTACTTGCTCTTCAGTTAAGCGATCAAATCCGTTTGCCAGAAAGCGGGTCAATAACAAATCCAATTCCAGCATGCCACGCCGGCAATTCCAACTGATTTTAGCTTTTCTAAACGACGTTTTCATGAAACTCCAAACATCTAACTCATTTGCTCATAATGACTAACTCTCATAAAGCAGGTAATGCTACACTAACTATTTTTGAACAGCAAACGGTGGCTTTCGCTATGGTTTACATCAACAATCGTGCACTGACTGTTTTTTCCCCCCTTGCAGAGGAACTGAAGTTTTCCCCGGGTAAAAACTATCTATTTGATTTGTCTTATTTACACATCATGAAGGTCAATGGCATCCAGGCAGAGACATTCCTGCAGGGACAATTGACGTGCGATGTACGCCAAGTAACTGCCCAACAAATGCAGCCAGGGGCATCATGTGATTTGAAAGGTCGTGTTGTGGCCTTACTGGATGTAGTAAACTGGCATGGATTACATTTAATCCTGCCAGCTGATCTTTTTAAAACAGTGCAGGGGGCATTAGCTAAAGTTGCCTTGTTTTCCAAGGTTAATTTAGAAGATGCCGAGCTTATGCATGCCTTTGGTTTTTATCATCAAAACCCGGCGGATCCCATTCCTTTTAACATACAGTTGCCCGGTGAACGGCTGCATATGACACAAACAGAATCTTATTGCTGTTACTCGCTAGGGAATGGTTTATATATTTTTTTACTAAATCATAATGAAGCTGAGTTAATTTCTTCTTTATTCAAGGCACAGCACCAATGGCGAGGCTCATTAGCATGGCACTTCTTACAATTGCAGCATCGACAATTTGAAATTTATCCCGAATCGAGCGGTCTCTTCCTGCCACAACGCCTGGGCTTACAACATTCAGGACACATCAGTTTTAATAAAGGCTGTTACAAGGGACAGGAAATCATTGCACGCATGCACTACCGCAGTAAACCTAAACATGAAATGAAGCTGTTTCAAATTACTGTGGATCCCTCATTGTTACAGTCCGGAAAAAAACTATGGACAGAAGATGGTAAAAGCGAAATCGGAGAAATTGTCGATTTTTGCCCTACAGCAGATGGTAAATTCTTAGTATTAGGCAGTGTTGTCTTTGAGCACCCGGACATGGTTTTGCTTGCCGAAACACAAATCAGCATGCGCCTGCTTCCCTATGATGAAACTTAAGTTTCTTTAGATACAGATTTTTTCCAGCACCACAGCATCTTCAATGCCTTGTTCATCACAGTAATAGGCTGTTTTTGTTCCAACTTTCTCAAAGCCCATTTTTTGATATAAACTAAGGGCTGCCGTGTTGCTGGGCCTTACCTCCAGCACTACCTTACTGACTTCAATTTCATTCAGTGATTTGATGAGTTGCCCCAATAAGAAGCGCCCATAATGTTTGCCTTGCTGAGCAGGAGTTATGCATAAATTTAATACATGACATACATTGCCATGATAACGGGCGATAATGTACCCAACAATTTCTTTTCGTTCTGTAGCAAGCAACTCAAGTACACGACAATCATACCCTACCAGAACGCAGTCGCTCAGGATATTACGGCTCCAAGGAGCCCGATGTGCCATGAGCTCAATCGCATACACTTCGTCAATATCGTCAGTTTGCATGGGACGCACATGGGGTCGCATATCTTATCCTTTGACAGTGGCGCATCAAAACGCAACCGGCACCTAGTATCCTTGGATAAAGCGGGCGTGTAGCAGGCAGGCGTGATTCGTGCAGCACTAACCACGCTTACCTATTGCCACCGCCATCCAAGGCAGCACATTAATCCTTTTTCTTCTTTTTAGGCATGTACAGATCGGTAATAGAACCTTCAAATATTTCCGCTGCTTGTGCAATGGTTTCTGAAAGAGTCGGATGCGGATGGATGGTTAACGCAATATCTTCTACATCACAACCCATTTCAATAGCCAATGCAGCCTCGGAAATAAGATCGCCCGCATTAATGCCCACGATTCCAGCTCCGAGAATGCGACGGGTTTCAGGACAAAACAACAGTTTGGTTATTCCCTCTTCACGTCCCATACTTAAAGCACGGCCACTGGCCATCCATGGGAAAGATGCTTTCTCAAATGAAATGTTTTGCGCTTTAGCTTCTTTTTCAGTCAAACCTACCCAGGCAATTTCCGGATCAGTATAAGCCACGCTGGCAATGCATTTCGGATCAAAGTAATGTTTTTTGCCCGCGATGACTTCTGCAGCAACTTTTCCTTCTGGGATGGCTTTATGTGCCAGCATGGGTTGACCGACCACATCGCCAATAGCAAAAATATGCGAAACATTGGTGCGCATTTGCTTGTCAACAGGAATAAATCCGCGCTCATCGACCTTCACGCCAGCCTCTTCAGCTGCAATGGTGTGGCCATTGGGTTTACGGCCAACCGCAACTAAAACCTGCTGGAAACATAACGGTTTGCCGGTAGCATGCTCGCCTTCCATAGAAACATAAATACCATCTTGTTTGGCATCAATTTGGGTCACTTTTGTTTTGAGCAGGAATTTAACACCTTTTTTGCTCATGCGTTTTTGCAAGACATGAACGAGATCAGCATCTGCACCTGGAATAAGCTGATCCATAAACTCAACGACAGTGACTTCTACACCCAAGGCCGAGTATACGGTTGCCATTTCCAAACCGATAATACCGCCACCTAAAACGAGCATATTTCCCTTAATATCTGCCAATTCCAAAGCACCTGTTGAACTGAATATGCGCTTATCTTTCGGAATAAATGGCAGATTTACTGATTCGCTTCCCACAGCAATAATAGCGTGTTCAAAAGCGATTTTAACATTACCTTCTTTACCTTCTACGCTTAACTCATGAGTACCTGAGAATTTTGCATTTCCAGTGACTACCTGAACTTTACGTTGTTTAGCCAAAGCGTTTAAACCACCTGTTAACTTGCCAACAACCGAGTTTTTCCAAGCCACCAGCTTTTCACTATCAAACTCAGGTTTGCCCAAATTCACACCTAATTCTGCCATTTCATGCGCTTCATCCACTACTTTCGCAACATGTAATAAAGCTTTGGAGGGTATGCAACCAACATTCAAGCAAACGCCTCCCAACGTATCAAAACGCTCGACCAAAACCACACTTTTTCCCAAATCCGCAGCACGGAAGGCTGCCGTATAGCCTCCTGGACCACTTCCAATTACCACTACATCAGTTTTAATCTGTTCTGTCATGTTAAAGCCTCATAGCACTACTACAATAAAATTTTGCGGATATCGCCCAAACTGTCGCTGATGAAGCGGGTAAACCGCGCAGCCTCAGCCCCGTCAATGACCCGATGATCATAAGATAGGGATAATGGCAGCATCAATCGAGGCTTGAACTCACCATCCAGATACACCGGTTTAATGCTTGCGCGGGATAAGCCAAGAATTGCGACCTCAGGACTGTTTACAATAGGTGTAAATGCCGTGCCCCCAATACCCCCCAGGCTTGAAATCGTAAAACAACCACCACTCATATCCGCTGGCATTAATCCTTTCTCCCTGGCTTTGCTGCTTAACCGCCCCATTTCTTTGGCAATTTCAATCACAGACAAGGTATCCACTTGTTTAATCACAGGAACAACCAAGCCATTCGGCGTTTCAACCGCGACACCGATATTGAAATATTGTTTGTAAATTAAATTTTCACCACTCGCATCCAAAGAGGCATTAAATTGCGGATACATCGTTAATGCTTTGCTTACGACTTTGCATACGAAAGCCAATATCGTCAATTTAACATCAGCATGCTTGCTATTGTTTATTTCGGATTTACGGAAAGCTTCCAACTCAGTGATATCAGCTTCGTCAAATTGCGTCACATGCGGGATGGTGATCCATGAGCGATGCACGTTAGCACCGGTTAAGCGTTTAATTTTATTTAGAGGTTTAACCTCAATGCTACCGAACTTAGCAAAATCAATGCTTGCCGCGGGTGGAAGCGTAAAACCACCGGTAGATTTTTCTTGTAATTTGGTTTTGACAAATTGCTGTACATCTTCTTTAGTAATGCGAGACTTGCGTCCACTGCCTGCAACTTGCTGTAAATCCACCCCTAATTCTCGCGCCAAACGACGCACTGCAGGACCTGCCGCAATGGAGCCGCCATTTTCGGCAGCAGCTTCGCCATCTACGCCTTCACTTTGTTTTTTATCTTCAGTTTGAGGTGCTGCTGGTGAAGCTGCTTCAGTTGGGGCAGTTTCCTGCGCCTGTTCTCTGGCAGGAGCTTTCTTAGGCTCTGCTTCTTGCTCCGCTTCTTCTTTTTCAGTCGGTTCAGCTTCAGCAGAAGTTAGCGTCAAGATAACATCGCCCTCGGACACTTTATCACCCACCTTAATGCGTAATGCTTTAACCACGCCAGCTGCGGGTGAAGGGATTTCCATACTTGCCTTGTCTGACTCCAAGGTAACCAAAGAAGTATCGACGCTGATTTCATCGCCTTCTTTGACCAATACTTCAATTACATCGACATTGGCGGCACCCCCAATGTCCGGGATTTTTATTTCTTTTTCGTTCGCCATACATTTCCTCATCTCATTGCGTACCTGTAGCACGCATCAGCTTCCAGGTCTTAACCGCTGGATGACTAATGAATCATCCAGATTGAAGCCTTGTTATTTAATTTAAGGTAAATAACCCTGCAAGTTAACTGATTGCCGGATCTATTTTCTCTGCATCGATGCCATAACGTTTTTGTGCCTCTGCCACTACAGATTTGGGCAACTCGCCTTGCTCAGCCAAAGCATCCAGTGCAGCCAGGGCAATAAACTTGGCATCTACTTCAAAAAAGTGCCGTAATTTTGCACGGGTATCACTGCGCCCATAACCATCTGTTCCCAATGTAACGTAGTGATTTTGCACAAAAGGTCTGATTTGATCAGCGTATAAACGCATATAATCCGTCGCAGCAATGATTGGACCCTTGCGGCCGTCTAATAATTGATTGACATAGCTTTGCTTTGGAGCTTGTTCAGGATGCATGCGGTTATAGCGCTCAACTGCTAATCCATCACGGCGCAGCTCTGTGAAACTGGTAACGCTCCAGATGTCAGAAGAAATGGAAAAATCCTTTTCCAACATTTCGGCTGCTGCAATCACTTCACGCAAGATCGTACCGCTGCCCAAGAGTTGAATATGCTGTTTTTTAGGTGCTGAAGTTTCTTTCAAGAGGTACATGCCTTTTATGATCCCTTCTTCCACACCTTCCGGCATATCCGGGTGATGGTAATTTTCATTCATAAGGGTAATGTAATAAAATACATTTTCCTGTTTTTCATACATACGGCGTAAGCCATCCTGAATGATTACTGCCACTTCATAGGCATAAGTTGGGTCGTAAGCCACGCAGTTAGGTATCGTTGAAGCCAATAACAGGCTATGCCCGTCCTGGTGTTGCAGACCTTCCCCGGCCAACGTAGTACGGCCGGCAGTACCACCTAATAAAAAGCCGCGCGCACGCATGTCGCCAGCTGCCCAAGCCAAGTCCCCAATGCGCTGGAAACCAAACATGGAATAATAAATGTAAAAAGGGATCATTGGCAGTTTGTTTGTGCTGTAGGAAGTGGCTGCTGCTATCCAAGAACAGAAAGCACCTGCTTCATTAATCCCCTCTTCCAAAATTTGCCCATCGCGTGCTTCGCGGTAATACATCACTTGCTCGCGGTCAACAGGAGTGTATAGTTGTCCCACTGGTGAATAAATACCAATCTGCCGAAATAAACCTTCCATGCCAAAAGTACGGCATTCATCAGGAATAATGGGCACGATGCGTTGGCCAATTTCCTTATCTTTTAATAACGCCGTTAAAAGACGCACAAAAGCCATGGTGGTAGAAATTTCACGCTCCCCTGAGCTTTTGGTTATCACGGAAAAAGCAGACAAATCCGGAATTTGCAGAGATTCGCATTCCGTATTGCGTGCCGGCAAATATCCGCCTAATGCCTCGCGCTGTTTGCGTAAAAATTGCACTTCCGGGCTGTCTTCACTGGGTCGATAAAACGGGATTTGCGTGATTTCCTCATCCGAGATGGGGATGCTAAAACGATCGCGAAAAGCACGCAGTTGTTCAATGCTCATTTTCTTTTGTTGATGGGTAATGTTCATCCCTTCGCCGGCAGCCCCCATCCCATAACCTTTAATGGTTTTAGCTAAAATAACAGTGGGATTGCCTTTATGCTCAACTGCTTGGGCATAGGCAGCATAAACCTTCTGGGCATCATGGCCACCGCGATTCAAGCGCCATATTTCTTCATCAGACAGGTGTTCAACCATTTTTTTCAATTCGGGATATTGGCCAAAGAAATGCTCGCGAACATAAGCTCCATCGTTGGCTTTATAACTTTGATAATCCCCGTCCACGCATTCTTCCATGCGTTTTTGCATGATGCCATTTTTATCGCGTGCAAATAAAGGATCCCAGCGTCCGCCCCAAATAACTTTAATGACATTCCAGCCCGCACCACGGAATAAACCTTCTAATTCCTGAATAATTTTACCATTGCCACGCACAGGTCCATCCAAACGCTGGAGGTTACAGTTCACCACAAAAATAAGGTTATCTAATTTCTCCCGGGCAGCTATGGACAAAGCTCCTACGGATTCTGGCTCATCCATTTCCCCATCGCCTAAGAAAGCCCAAACTTTCCGCCCTTCTGCCTTGATTAGACCACGATTTTCCAAATACTTCAGGAAACGAGCTTGATAAATAGCTTGTAAAGGCCCTAATCCCATGGACACCGTTGGAAACTGCCAGAAATCTTTCATTAGCCAAGGATGCGGGTAAGATGACAAACCATTTACTTCCACTTCCTGCCTAAAATGATCAAGTTGTTGCTCAGATAATCTGCCTTCCAAAAAAGCACGCGCGTAAATACCAGGAGAAGAATGCCCCTGTATGTACACTAAATCGCCGCCATTTTTATGCGGGCCTTTAAAGAAGTAGTTAAAACCGACTTCATAAAGGGTGGACGCGGAAGCATAAGTGGCAATATGCCCGCCTAACTCCGGCTCATATTTGCCAGCACGAAGCACCATGGCTACTGCATTCCAACGGATTAAAGCATTAATACGTTTAACTATGCCTTCATCCGGCGGCATTTGTTTTTCTTCATAAGTTTTAATGGTGTTACGGTAAGGCGTATGGATGGTCGTACTTCCGAGTTGAACTCCCTCTGCCATTGCCTTATTTAATAATTCTTTTAATAAAAAAGTTGCGCGTTCATTGCCATCCTGAGCAAGCACATCCTGCAGGGCATCCAGCCACTCTTTTGTTTGGATAGGATCAATATCGTTTATTTTTTCATTTGCCATTGGACTTTCCCCGCCTCTACAGACTCTAACAGCAAGCCGGTGCAACTTGCAGACGTTTATGAATAACTCCAGAGCATGCTTTTAAGCATACTCGATAATCCGCACCGCATTCACAGGTCGTTTTGCGGCATTGTAGTGGATCGCGGTAGGATTTCAACTCGCGCGTGATAATGCCGCCCCGCAAACATTCTTCTTTTTTGTATTGGTTATAACTCCTTTCGGCAGCCCGATTTGCGCGTGCTGCACATTGTCGGCAACTATTATCGCATACTTGTTGACAGATACTAAGGCGCTCCAGGCAAGCGTTTTTACAAGCAACAGGAACTTGCACATGACGGGATGCATTGCATCCCGTCATGAAAATAAACATAAGACAAACAAGAAAACGGGTAATAGGCATCATAACTCTTCTCAGGGGGTTAATAATGGATTATAGCCAAGCGACCAAAGTAAAAAAGGCCAAAAAAACCAATAGCACGATAACCGCATGCTCCACCAGCATTTCGGCATGTGGCATTGGTGTCTGCTCATTCTTTTCAAAACCCACAGCCTGCAAGCCACAACCGCTTAACATGGTTTGATTTTTCTCAGGAGAAGCAAAAAATAGCTCGGAAAAACAACTAAAACCCGCTTGAAAATTGCCTACTAACAAATAAAGTAAAGAAGTTAACTTGGCTGGTGCCCAATCTAGGATGCCGGTCAGCCAAGCTGCTTGTCTTTGGACCGTTTCATCTCGCTGGCATAAAGAAATCAAGCGGTAAATCACCACACCCACTGGACCTGAAACAATGTACCAAAAAATGACTGCAAACAATTGTCCATTGACTTGCGCTAAGTAATCGCCTACTTCAATAGAAGTAATTTCTTTTTCCTTTTCCAATCGCTTTGCATAAAAAGGGTTATCTGGGCCAAGGCAATAATAAAATACGAAGATATTCAATATTAACCCAACAAAACCAAATACCTTATCCTCAACCAGATAGAATAGCGCAAAGACTGCAAGCGCGATCGGTAATATGAGACTGGCAAGGATACCCCAGGCATTTATCCCTGTTTTGGATAAATTCAGCTTCATTGCATTTGCGTAACGGCTAAACCAATAAAACCGCGAGTGGGCACTTGCGTGCATTAAATAACGCTCACTTAAAAGACAAAGTACAATAACCAAAAGTTTCATCATGAACCCCTACTAATATTTGCAGCTTCCAATCGCAATCTGTAATTTCTGCAAAAGTTTGCTTGGTTAACAATAGAAGAAATCTGTCTTCTTAATCCTTGCGCATGCCTTCGGATAAAGACATGGGCGTAGGATACTTTAATACCACCACATAGGACGAGACAATAAATGTTAAAATTGTAGTGGCTTGGATTAAATTGGATGCCACCTCGGAAATTAATTTGCTGCTCAACGCAAGACTTGCCACGAGCAGGGAGAATTCGCTTGCTTGCCCTAAGCGGATACCAACTTCCTTGGAAACCTGCTTTTTTTCCCCGGCTTTTACCAATAATAAATAAAATCCCAAAGGCTTTAGGATTAAAATAAGCGCGGCCAGGATACAGGCGGGGATGACTACTTGCGCTGCAAAACCAAAATTGAACGTAGAACCTACCGAAAAGAAAAACATCACCAGGAAAAAATCACGCAAAGGCTTCAGGCTTTCTGCAATAAAAAGTGAAATCGGACTTGCTGCCAAGGCAACTCCAGCGACAAATGCACCAATGTCTTCGGATAAACCCATTTTCTGCCCCAAAATGGACACCCCCAAACACCAACCAATGGATAGCAAGAATACATATTCTTGCGTGCGATCAAATCTTGCCAGCAATTTGACTAAGACATAGCGTTCTGCTGCAAACGAAAAAAATATCAACGCTGGAAGCGCAACTCCTACCAAAATTAAATTGTCCCAAGATAAACCATTGCCTTGCTGTGCCCCATTGATCAAAATTAAAACTACGATAGCAATTAAATCTTGCATCAACAACACACTTATCATTACTTCCCCGGTATGTTGATGATGAAGTATTGTAGTGGGCAATAATTTCAGGCCGATGATGGTACTTGAAAACATCATAGCGGCGCCAAGTATCCAGGATTCTGCCTCTGTTAAACCAAACCATCTTCCGATCAAGTAGGAAATAAAAGCAAAAAATATCGAACTTAATACAGCAACCCAAGTGACTTTTTTAAGCATGTGCAGCAAATTTTGCGGCTGCAGGTGCAAGCCTAGCAAAAATAAAAGAAATACGATTCCCATATCGCCCACTTGCTGAACGGCGCTTAAGTCTGTAATTAATTTTAAACCCCATGGACCTAATGCAGCCCCTAGCAAAATATAAGCCACCAACAAGGATTGTTTGGTGTAGAGCACAACGGTGGAGAAAATGGCAGCGCCAGCAAAAATGAGAAAAATAGTGTAAAAAACCGAACCATCATGCATATAGTCAATACCCCACAATAAATATAGCTCCCTCCATCTTAAGGAAGTCAGCTGCCGCTTAAACAATGGCCATGTATTGTAAAATACAAAAGAAGATACTCGATTCGTATTAAGGAAGAAAGGGAAAAGAGTCACACATCTAAAATAAGAATCTTAGCGCGTTCCTCTCGAATAAAAAATAAACTAATGGTATCCCTCATGTCCCGCTTTTCCCCAAAACACACGATAAGCGTACACAGTATACCCTAATAAAACTGGTAACATAATTACCACGCCAATCAAAATAAAAATAAGTGTGGAATCCGGGGCTGCAGCTTCCCAAATCGTCACTTCATGCGGAATTAAATACGGATAAACACTGATCCCTATACCGGCATAGGCACATAAGAATATAATAATACTGTAAACAAAAGGCTTATGCTCATTCCCGTTAGCAAGATTTCTCCAAACCAAAATGATCATCCAAGCCGTTAATAAAGGCAACGGCATTAAAAAAAATATATTCGGTACGCTATACCAGCGCGCGAATATTTCCGGGTTATGCAAAGGGGTCCAAATACTCACAAACAATAAAAATATACTGACAAGAATTAAAAACCCTTTTGCGAAATGCTTCATCTTTCTTTGCAGCTTCCCTTCACTTTTTATGATCATCCAGGAAGCCCCCAGTAATGCATAACCGCAAACTAAAGCAAGCCCTGTCAGCAAGCTAAATGGGGTCAACCAATCGGAAGTCGATATGCTTAGGGCAGCTTCATCAATGACGAAACCCTGTACAAATGCCCCCAGGATTACCCCTTGCAAAAAAGCAGCCGTAATCGAACTGATGGCAAAAGCCCAATTCCATAAAGGTTTGCTTCGTTCGGCCTTGAAGCGAAATTCAAAACACACCCCCCTGAAAATCAAGGCAAGAAGCATATGCATGATGGGCACGTATAAAGTAGGTAAAAGCAAACCATAAACGATTGGAAAAGCAGCATAAAGCATTGCCCCGCCAAACACTAACCAAGTTTCATTTCCATCCCAGACGGGTGCTATGGAATTCATCATTAAATCACGTTCACGCTCACTATGGGTAAATGGAAATAAAATACCGATGCCTAGATCAAAGCCATCCAAAATCACATACATGATGATGATGAATCCAAGCAGACTTGCGAAAATGAAGGGTAGCATTATGGTTTATCTCCGCGTGGCTCTATCGGGTGTTGATCCGTCATATACTGAAATGTGTGATGTTCCACTTCATCAGCATCCATGATAAGCGGGCCTAGGCGGATCGTCTTAAACAAATAATAAAGATAAAAGCCAAAAACAATGCCATAAGCCAATACCAATAATACAAAAGAAGTAAAAACTTCCTCCTCTCCTACGGCTGAAATCGCCTGTTTGGTACGCAATAAATTGTAAACCACCCAGGGTTGGCGGCCTATTTCAGCAGTTAACCAGCCAGAAATTGCAGCAATAAATCCCATGGGTGACATGATAATGCACCATTGATGAAAGCGTTGGCTAAAATATAATCGACCATCTCGACGCAATAGCAAGGCGAGTAGAGCGGTGAATAACATCAGTAAGCCTATGCCCACCATAACCCGAAAGGAAAAAAAGACTGCAGCAACGGGTGGCTGTTCACTTTTCGGTACTGATTTCAATCCGACAAGTTCTCCATTCCAATCGTGTGTGTTAATCAAACTGGCCATTTTCGGAATAGAAATACTGTATTGGTTTTTTTGCAAAGATTGAGATGGCCAAGCCAGGAGTATGAACGGGGCGCCACGCTGTGTTTCCCAAACTCCTTCGATGGCAGCAGTCTTTAATGGTTGATGATGATGGATATCCAAACCGACTTTATCACCTATTAAAATTTGGGTAGGCACTAAAATAAGCGCTCCCCACATCGCAAGAGATAATGTTTTTTTACCCATTTCCACATATTTTATTTTCAAAAGAAAGTAACTGCCAATGCCAGCAAGCACAAAACAAGTTGTAGTGTACGAAGCCATCAACATATGCAGCAAGCGTGGGATAAAGGATGGATTAAAAACAATCTGCCACCAATCCGCCACTAAATATTTTCCATCGGCCAGGGAATAACCTGTTGGCGTTTGCATCCAGGAATTCGCAGACATGATCCAAAAAGCTGAGATGGTCGTGCCAACGGCCACAAAACAAGTGGCCGTAAAATGGATGCTGCCAGGAACGCGTTGCCAACCAAACAACATAACGCCTAAAAATCCGGCCTCCAGAAAAAATGCGGTCAACGTTTCATAAGCAAACAAGGCACCCAATACATTGCCAAATTGTGCAATAAAAGGACCAAAATTAGTGCCTATCTGGTAGGCTAAAACAATCCCTGACACCACTCCCATTCCAAAGGTAAGGGCAAATATTTTCCCAAAAAATTTGCACATACTCAGATATAACGGGTTTCTGCTCGATAACCACAAGGCTTCTGTCAGCACCAAAAAAGCGGCTAAGCCCAGATTTAAAGTCGGGAATAAAATATGGAATCCGATGCTGAAACCAAACTGTGCCCTTGATAGTAATTCAACCAACGTCAGCTCCTGTGCAATGAAACTATAAACGTAGCACAAGTAAAAAAATATGTTGAAATCTTCAATTTATGCCGAAAACACCCACAATTGAAATACGTCTTAAAGCACTTATACTTTATTTAAGAATTGGAAAAGTAAGTCCACTTATCTGTCTTGAGCAGCTAAAGACAAAAGTCGGCAATGGCTAGAAAGGCTTCATTTTTATGATCAAGACATTACAGGATGCGTTAAATAAAATTTTATTGGGTAAAGATGAGGTCATTAAGCTAGCCATAACCTGTTTACTGGCTAACGGGCATCTACTCCTTGAAGACATCCCGGGGATGGGTAAAACCACCTTAAGCCATGCGCTGGCGCATTTTACTGGAATGAAATATAGAAGGATTCAATTCACCAGCGATCTTTTGCCCAGTGATGTGTTAGGGATTTCTGTATTGGATATAACTAAACAAAAATTTCATTTTCATCCTGGCCCAATTTTTTCTCAACTTATATTAGCGGATGAGATTAATCGTGCGACGCCAAAAACACAAAGTGCCTTGCTGGAAGCCATGGAAGAAAGACAAGTGACCAATGACACCGGCACGCATGCTCTCCCTATTCCTTTTTTTGTCATTGCCACGCAAAATCCAGCACACCAAACGGGTACTTATCCCTTACCTGAATCGCAATTGGATCGGTTCTTAATGCGGCTTTCTATAGGATATCCATCACCCGATGCGGAGCGACGGTTGCTTATGGACGAAGAAAAACGCCGCTTGTTGGAGCAATATGAGCCCGTAGCCGATACAACACAATTACTGGAATGGCAAAATAAAAGTCAGCAAGTCATCGTTTCCGCACCCATACTCGATTATATTCAGGCTTTTTTGCAAGCCAGCCGCATTCATGACTGGTTTAATCACGGTTTAAGCCCGCGAGCCGGACGCTCGTTGGTTAAAGCTGCACAAGCGTATGCATTCGTAAATGAACGCGACTTTGTGCGGCCAGACGATGTACAAACCATTTTGCCGGCGGTCGTCAATCATCGCTTGGTAGTCAGGAAAACAGTTGATAAGCTTTCGCCTGCAGATAGGTTATTAAATCAGGTCGAGGTGCCTGTTTAATGAAATATCCAACGCTGCGCCGCCTTTTCTTGCCATGGGCAAAAAAACGCATCTCGGCCAAAAATCCTCAACAATTGACAACCAGGACGCTTTACATACTACCTTCTGCTTTTGGCTGCGGTTATGGTTTGGTTGTATTAACAATTGCCATCGGTGCAATTAATTACCAATTAAACTTGGCTTTTCTGCTGGCTTTCTTGCTCATCGTCCTAGGCATCTTAGGGATGTGGGCAAGCCATCAGAATCTGAAAGGTTTATTAGTCCAGTGCTTGCCTATAAACGATACAGAACAAGGACAACCAGCAACGATCAATCTGCTAGTAAAAGGGGAAAATGCGGTGCATTTTAGCTTAATTTTGCAATTTCCACGGGAAGAAAGCCATTATATTGAGAACATTCCCAAAGAAGGCTTGCAAATAACTTTGCCTTTATCCACTGCAAAGCGGGGTGTTTTTTTCTTACCGCAAATAAAAATCTACAGCTATGCGCCGTTGGGGATCTTTCGCGTCTGGGGATATCTAAATTTTCAAATGGAATATTATGTTTACCCAAAGCCTATCTCTCCAGGATATTGGCCGGAAAAAAATCTCGATTTCCCGCACGGCTCGGCAGAACAGCTGGGCGATGAAGATTTATTTGAATTAAAACCAGCAGCCAATCCTTGGATGCAAGCAGGCCGCATTGCCTGGAAAATTTCAGCGCGAAGCCAGGGTTGGTATCTTAAAACCATGACAAGCACTGTTGGGGAAAACTGGATGTTTCGCATGCAGGAAGCATCCTCAACAAACGTAGAAAAAAGTTTGCAACAATTGAGTTACTGGCTGCAGACAGCTGAGGAACAGGGGCAATCTTACGGGCTGGAAATAAAAGATACCTGCACTGAAATAAGCCAGGGAGCCCACCATCTTCAGTATTGTTTACGACTATTGGCAGCTTATTGATGCATACAAAGTTTAATGAACAAGTCCCATTGCCTATTTTGCGCCACACGCTTTGGGTTATGGGGCTTTGTTTTTTAGCAAATGTAACGGTTGCCCCATGGTGGATCATCATGCTTGCCATTACAGCCATCAGTTATCGCTTGTTAACCGGTTATTTTAGCTATCCGCTGCTGCCGCAATGGGCTTTGGCCCTCCTCGTGTTAATTTTCCTTGCCGTGTTGCGGATTTATTATCAAAGTTTTTTATCTGCTGATTTTTTCATTGGCGCCCTGCTTACTTTTTTTTGGTTAAAAATCGTTGAACTGCATCGCATACGCGATGTACGCATTCTTATTTTATGCAGTTTTTATGTTATTTTGGTGGCATTGATATTGCACCAAACCTTATGGATTTTGTTATATCTGCTCGCTGCCATGCTTGCCAACCTCTCGCTGTTGTTGCGATTATACCTCCCTCAGCTAACTCTTAAAGCTTTATTCATTCGCAGCACAAAATTATTACTCATCGCTATTCCAATAAGTGTTTTGTTATTTTTTCTCTTCCCGCGCACTTCTTCGCCTCTTTGGCGCGTCAATCTCCCTGCTCAGGGTAAAGTAGCTTTTCGGGAAAGCATTAGCCCAGGCGCTTTGTCGTCATTGTTTCCTGATGACAGCACCGTCATGCGCATTACATTTAAGCGTGTGCAATCGATTAAGGATTTTTACTGGCACGGACTGATTTTAAATCATTTTGATGGTGTTAACTGGACATCCAAACCACAACCATACAATTATCTGTCTCCTTTAACCTTATTGCCTACTAAACAGGATGCAGATTATGAAGTTTTATTGGAAGCGCATAACAAAAATTGGCTATTTTATTTGAATAGACCCAAAGCGGGATGGCCCAATTTGCAATTTTCCGAAGCTGTTGGCTTAATGCGTTTGGATCATAGCAAAATTACGCAACGGTTTGCTTATGCATTAACCACACAAAAACCGGCATATAAACCATTAAGCTCGGGGGAGATCCGGCAAAATCTGCAATACCCATCCCATGTGAATCCAAAGCTTAAAACGTGGGCCTTGCAACTTAAACACCAAGTTCATGGCCATACTAAGGCCATGGTGGATCAAATCCTTCTCCACATCCATCAACAACCATTTTGGTACACTTTACATCCGAAACCCATTGGAGACAGCGCTCAGCAATTGGACTATTTTTGGTTTTCCACCCGCGAAGGTTATTGCGAGCATTATGCCAGCGCGGTCGCTTTCATTTTAAGAGCAGCCGGCATCCCGGCCCGCATTGTGGTTGGCTATTATGGAGGCGAATGGAATCCCTATGGCCATTATTTAAATGTAAGGCAAAAAGATGCTCATGCCTGGTTGGAATATTGGCTAGAGGGAGAGGGTTGGAAACGGGTCGACCCTTCTGCCTTTATTGCCAAGCAACGCATAGAAACTGATCTGTTAGGACAAAATAGTCAGGAGCTTGGGTTTTATATTCAAAACAAGCAATATTCGTTAAATCTTGCGCATTGGCAACAATTAAGGCTGACTCTTGAATCAATGCGTTTTTTTTGGGAACGATGGTTAATTTTCTATAATCAGGACCGACAACAGAGTTTGCTGCAATTACTTGGGCTAGGTGCCTGGGACTTTGAGAAATTATTACAACTTTGGCTGCTTGGCTTTTTATTTTTCTTGGCAGGAAGTTGGTGTTGCTATATTTGGTGGCATCCAAAGGATCCTATGCTGCGCGAGTACCATCGTTTGCAGCGCGAATTTAAACGCTTAAAAATCCCAGTCACTCCGTATCAATCCTTAACAAAACAATGGAATGAACTGGGTAAAAAATTTCCCGAACTTACTTCCCTGTTGCAAGATTATCTCGCCCGTTATGAAGCCTTAAGACTACGCCACGCAAACAGCGATGATCCAAAGAACCGCAAAGCTGTGCGACTATTATTGCGTGCACTTAGAAAGCAAGTGCAGAAATTATAATCCTGGTTAGCGGTTATATTCACGCGCCAAAACCACTTGCAATCCAGCCGGCGTTAACGACAGGAAATTATAATGAGGATCTGCGGTTGTTCTTTCCAGCCACTCATTGGCAATACAAATGTCTGCAAGTTTCTCAAGCTTTTCCAAAGTCATACCAACATCGATATTATCTTGCAGATAAGGGATCAACTCTTCGGTTAAGCTTAGGAAAATTTGATTATGGGGTTTTCCTTGTAACCTCATTTCCTGATAGAACAATTCTAATAAATCAATTTCATTCATAATCCGTCCCTGGTATTAATGGCTTGTCTATTGTAACCAAAAGCCCCCTCCCTAATGCAAGTACGAATCAGCCTCTATTCAATAGTGGTATTCCGTCTAAAACGAACAGAGGCATGAGTTGCACGTGCTACAGCCTCATCCAGGGCTGCTTTGGGACTTTTAAGACCTGCAAAAATCCCCTCTAAAGCTTCATCATTAATTCGCCTTATTTGCATTTGAATTCGTAATGGAGGACGCGGCACTGCAGTGAATTCCATTTGTGCCAATGCAAGAGAGGGATGCTGACTGCCTTGCGCCAGGGATTTATAAACACCGTTTACTCCTAAGGGTAAATAGCCGGTGTTATTGTGCCAGGTTTGCTGAACGTCTGGTTTTGCCAAAAACACAAAAAAAGCAGCCACGCCTTGATAAACGGCAGATGAATGCCCCGCAACAGCCCAAAGCGCCGCACCGCCTGTGACATTGTTAAATCGAACGGGACTAATTTTTTGATCAAGCGGTAATGGGGCTATGCCCATAGGAAAAGAAACCATGCTTTTTAAACTATTATAGCCACCCGATGATTGGCTAAACAACGGGCATCTTCCGCTAGTAAATAATATAGTTGGATCATCACCGCGGCCGCCGTACTCAAAATAGTGTGCCTGCTGCCACCTTAATAAGCGCTCTAAATGTTCAATCATGGGCTTTTGATTATAAACCGCCTGGGTATTATCTTCGGTTAACATGGGCAAGCCATGGATGGCTGCAAAGGATTCTATTAATACCCAAGCTGGATGCGCTGAGGTAAACGCACAGGGGTATCCCGCTTTCCGCAGGTCGGCTGCGAGAAGTTCCAATTCTTCCCAGGTTTTGGGGAATGGTTGATTAGAATACCCGGCTTTAGCCAATGCATCAGCATTGTAGAAAATTACAGGTACGGATGAATTAAACGGCATGGCTTTAAGATGACCATTTTCGCTGTAGTACGTGCGGATGGCAGGATAAAAGCTTTCCAAGGGTAAGTTCATTTTTTGCTCAGCCATTAATTCATGCAAAGGCTTAATGATGCCTCTTGGCGATAACATGGTCGGCATACCGACTTCAAAAACCTGCACTAATGCCGGAGGTTGTTTAGCCCGAAAAGCAGCTGCAAAGCTGGTGAGCGTTTCAAGGTAATCGCCTTTGTATACAGGTTTAACCTGATATTCTTCCTGGCTCTTGTTAAATCGGCTGACTAGTTGCTGGACTTCATGACCCAGCTGCCCTGCAAATGAATGCCATAGAATAATTTCTACAGGTTTTTCTTTCGCCCAAGTTACAAGTGCTGAAAAACATAACCAGCTTATAAATAGCAAACGAAAGATCATGACAACAGATCAGGATAGTCACTGAACACGGCGTCTACTCCCCAGGCAAAAAGTTTTAAAGCCTGGCGCTTATGGTTTACAGTATAAGCATAAACTTTATAACCCTGTTGCTTAATTTCAGCGACGCGTGCCTTCGTTAAAATGCATTTATTGAGATTAACGGACATGCACTGCAATTCTTTCGCATGCTGTAGCCAATTATCCTGCCATTCATGCAAAAGCAAAGCCAAAGGAATTTCCGGGGCGATGCTCCGGCATAAATACAATGCGTCGCGATCAAAACTTGATAACAAAGGTAATTCCAGATCGGATGGCCAATATTGATTTAAATGCGACAATACGGCAATGGTTACCGGTTCAAACTGACCGGGATGAGGCTTGATTTCTATATTCGCTTGAATTTTTGCCGCACTGAACCATTGCAATGTTTCTTGCAAGCTTGGAATTTTTTCGTTATGAAAGCGCCTGGAAAACCAGGTGCCGGCATCCAGCGAGCGTACCTGTTCGGAACGCATCCTCCCAAACTCGCCACGCCCATTTGTCGTGCGCTCCAGGTTATCGTCATGAAAAATAAAGGGGTCTCCGTCCTCACTTAGCATGACGTCAAACTCAATGAAACGGCTTCCCAAGGATAATGCCTTGTTAAACGCAGCCATCGTATTTTCTGGTGTATAGGCTGAAGCACCGCGATGAGCGATCACACGAGCAATTTCCAACTTTATTCCCCTTGACGATTAGAAGCAGCCTGGACAACAGCCGTCATGGTTAATTCATTACTGACCGAGACGTCCAAAGCGGCAGGCAATGCCATGGTATTAATAGCTTCGCGCGCTTGCATGGCTTTAGGTTGCAAAGGAACTGCATCACCCTCAACGAAGGTCAAGTTATATAGCGTATAATTTTGCCCGGTATATACGCGATTAATGCGTGCCAACTCGGCATAGGTTTGTTGGTATAATTGCTCACGCAGCTGCGTTTTAATTTGCTGTACTTCCTCAAGACTCGGTTTAAATTCAATCATACTGATTTCATAACTTGTACCCGGTTTACTAACCGATTTTGCGTGTTGATATACCTCGGTCAAACTGGTTTGATCCACGCGTGCCTGCGCCTGTACAGTCAATTTTTCAAGGCCTGAATTATCCTGCGAGCGCTCAAACTGGAGTAAATGCCAATCTCCTTTGGCAATTTGGGAAAGATTACCCATGATTTCTGCCCGGGCCTTAGCCAAGTCTGCATGAGTTAAGGTTGCATTCACATTTACCGTCAGCAAAGCCGTTTTGGTGTTTACCCATTGTCTTGCCGTGACTTGAAATGTAACCTTATCCAGTAATACATCCGGCGATTCATCTGCTGCATAACTGGTAGGGGTCAGGGCGAAGAGCGCAAGCAAGCCAGCTATTTTTTTCATAATCATTCTCCGGAAACAAAGCTTCCTAGTGTACGACAGGTTTATCTTTTGTGTCATCCTTGCTGCAAATAAATTGCATTTTTTATACACAAATTAGTTGCATAATATACGTTTGGGACGGTAAAAACACACAGCATTCGTATACAAAACTTTTTCAGCCAGTTCATCCCCCAGGGCCTCACGAATCAAATGAATATCCCGCTCAGCAAATGGACGCGCGGCGCGGGTGGATGGTAAGTCTGTGCCAAACAATAAGGCAGCCGGGTCTATCGCGGCTATTTCGGTCAATACATGCGGAATATGCATCGCTAAGCGTCCAAAACCTGTTGCCTTTATCTTTACTCCCTGTTTTACCAATTTCAACAAAGCAGGCAATGCTGTATCTGATAATCCTAGATGATCAATACTTAATGCAGGAAATTGTAACAAAGCCGGCATTAAGGCGTTAAGCTGTGCGGCATTAAGATAAAGTTCAATGTGCCATTGCACGAGCTCATAAATTCTGCGTGCGAATTGTGTCAATTCAGGCATATCTATCTTATGGCCACGAAATAAATTAACACGCACGGCTCTTACGCCGCTTGCATCCAATTTGATGAGGGCAGCATCGCTCACCGTAAAAGGTAATTGGGTGACACCCACAAATGCAGTACCCAATGCTTGCAGCGCTGCTAAAAGATACGTTTGATCAAACCCCTGGAAAGATGCAGATACCAGGGCCCCGCCTTTTACAGGCAAATTTTTTGTGCGCAGCATATAATCATTCAGGGTAAATTGTTGTGGCAAGTACCCTTGATTCGCAGTGAGCGGAAATCCATAATCAATAATATGAAAGTGCGCATCGAAGATGTTAAGCATGTTTCGGCTAAATAAATTTTAAACAAGTTCCTAGAAGTGTAGTCGAGCCTGTCGATGGATTTATATTTTACTTGCCTTAATTTGTCATTTACTGAAACATATTGTTTTTAAAAAACCAAAATTACACTTCCGGTTCGCAGGCAATGAGCATTGATTTAGAAATGAAATCCGTCTATAACATTACACATTATTGCATTTAGGAGTTTTACCCATGATTTCCGTCGACTCACTCAAGCCCAGTACCCCCACCCTGGATCAAAATGAAGATTTTTTGGAATATGCTTTATCACGGGGATTTGGTGAGCTCCACTTTAAAGTTGATCGCGAAACAGGAATGAAGGCGATTGTTGCCATCCACAGTACCAAACTTGGCCCCGCTCTGGGAGGATGCCGCTTCATTCACTATCCAGACACTACGGCTGCATTATATGATGCAATGCGTTTAGCGCGCGGGATGAGTTATAAAGCGGCGCTCGTTAACCTGCCATTGGGCGGAGGCAAGGCGGTTATCATTGAGCCCAGCAAGCCTTACGACAGAACCGCTTATTTGCATCGGTTTGGAGAGTTTGTCAATGATTTGGGCGGTCGTTATATCACGGCGCTGGACAGCGGTACTCAGTTAAGCGATATGGATATTATTGCAGAGCATACCCCACATGTAGCCAGTTTATCCAGCCATAACGGTGATCCTTCTCCATATACTGCGAAAGGCATCTTACGTGGAATCCAAGCTGCAGTTTTTTTTAAACTAGGCAGAGAAAATTTAAATGGCTTGCACGTTGCCCTGCAAGGTTTAGGCCATGTCGGCTATTTGTTAGCGCAGCATCTTCATGAATTGGGTGTAAACCTCACGGTAGCAGATATTAATCCCGAACGCGTTGAGCAAGCTGTAAAGGAATTTGGCGCTTCTGCAGTTGCCACTGAGAATATCCATAAAATACCTTGCGATGTCTTTTCTCCCTGTGCGCTCGGTGCTGTAATTAATGATATAACCATCAATCAATTGCAAACTGGCATTGTCGCGGGTGCCGCCAACAATCAGCTGGCCCATGCTTATCACGGTCAAAAATTGCATGACAAAGGCATTCTTTATGCTACCGACTATGTAATCAATGCAGGGGGGCTTATTTTTGCTGCCAGTAAATATCTGCATACCCAAGAGAGTCTGGTGAATCAGCAAATTGATGGAATAGGCACGACACTATTGCAAATTTTTGAGCGTTCAGCCAAAGAAAACAGACCGGTAAGCGTAATTACCGATACCCTTGCTCAAGAAAAATTGGCTTGAGGAAGATTAATGAAACATATCAACATGACGCCGGAATTGTACGAATATCTGCTGCAGACATCAGTGCAAGAACACCCGGTATTGAAGGCATTGCGGGAAGAAACGGCAAAATTACCGCTCGCCAATATGCAAATCGCCCCTGAGCAAGCGCAATTCATGCAATTTCTTTTGCGTATAATCGGTGCTAAAAACGTTCTGGAGCTTGGCACGTTTACGGGCTATAGCTCCTTGGCTATGGCATTAGCATTGCCGGAAGATGGGCATTTGCTAACATGCGATATCAACGAGGAATGGACCGAAAAAGCTTATCCATTCTGGCGCGAAGCACACCAGGATAACAAAATTGAATTACGCCTGGGCAAAGCTTTAGACACGCTGGAAAAACTTGTTGCAACTCATAAGCATGCATTTGATTTTATTTTTATCGATGCCGATAAAACCAACTATGTAAATTATTATGAGTTATCCTTGCAGTTGGTAAAACCGCATGGAATTATCGCGATCGACAATGTATTGTGGAGCGGCAAGGTAGTCGATAAACAAGAAAACAATGGCCAAACTCGGGAAATTCGTAGGTTAAATGAAATCCTCCAGCATGATACACGGGTATTCACAAGTTTATTGCCTATTGCCGACGGTTTATTTTTAATTCAACCCAAATAGCTGCTGCAACCTATTCATTCAAAGTACAAGGAGTCAGTATGAATCAACAGATGAAGGACAATCCCTGCGGTCTGAATGGCTTCGCGTTTCTGGAATTCTCAGGCCCAGATAAAGACGCTTTACACCGTCAGTTTCATGAAATGGGATTTCACCTTGCGGCAACTTTCGGGGAAGTTGCTCTTTTTAAACAGGGTGACATCCAGTTTATAGTAAATGGCGCAAGCAATTGCCAGGCAGCGCAACATGCAAAAACCCATGGCCCTGGAGCTTGCGCTATGGGTTTTCGTGTACATGATACAAACCATGCCTTTCAGTACGCTATTCAACATGGGGCAACCCCCTTTCAAGACTGTGCCCATGCCGATCACGGCTTACCCGCGATCGAAGCGATTGGCGGCAGTGTGATTTACTTTGTAGACGATTCGCATCAGCCGTTTGCAGGCAAATGGACAAACACCAGTCATGATGAAACGCCTTCAGCCGGACTCAAAGGCATTGATCATTTAACTCATAATGTATTTCGCGGCAACATGGATAAATGGGCTAAGTTTTATGAAACCATTTTTAATTTCAGTGAGATTCGTTATTTCAATATTAAAGGTAAAATGACCGGATTGATTAGCCGAGCTCTGGCCAGCCCGTGCGGAAAAATTAAGATCCCGCTAAATGAATCCAAAGATGATCATTCACAAATTGAAGAATTCCTGCATGAATATAGAGGCGAGGGCATTCAACACGTCGCGCTCAGCACTGAAAATATCTACGAAACAGTGCGCTCTTTAAGAAAACACGGTGTACGTTTCCTGGATGTACCGGATACGTATTATGAAATGATTAACAACCGCATACCATGGCACACCGAACCCATTGCAAACTTAAGACAAGAAAAAATTTTAATCGATGGTGAAGCTGAAGCTGCAGGCGGCCTGTTACTACAAATTTTTACCGAAAACTTATTTGGTCCGGTATTTTTTGAAATCATTCAGCGGCACGGCAACCAGGGTTTTGGCGAAGGTAATTTCCAAGCACTATTTGAAGCGATCGAGCGAGACCAAATAAAACGCGGGACCTTACAAGAAACCAATTAAAGATGGCCCTGTGGTTATTCATATAACCGCAGGTAAAATAATTCCGGTAGAAATAATATGAAATTAGCCACGCTAAAATCAAAACAATCACGTGATGGCACGTTATGTGTCGTCAATAAAACATTAACTTATGCTGTTTGTGTGCCGCAAATCGCTGCAACACTACAGCTTGCGATAGAAAATTGGCAACAAGTTGTAAAACCTCTACAGCAAATTTATCAACAACTTAATGAAAACCTTTTGCGTGGAGCTTTTCCTTTTGACCCAGAACAAATGGCTTCCCCTTTACCGCGTGCGTTTCAATGGGCAGACGGCAGTGCTTATGTAAATCATGTAGAGCTGGTAAGAAAAGCCCGCGGTGCAGAAATGCCTGCTGATTTTTGGGTAAATCCTCTCATGTATCAAGGCGGCTCTGATGATTTTTTAGCCCCTACGGATCCTATTTTAGTCGCTGATGAAGCCTATGGAGTTGATTTTGAGGCAGAAGTAGCCGTTATCACCGATGATGTTCCCATGGGAGTGAGCCCCGGCGACGCACAAAAACACATACGTTTGTTGATGCTGGTCAATGATGTATCTTTGCGTAACCTTATCCCTGCTGAACTTGCCAAGGGCTTCGGTTTTTTTCAATCCAAGCCAGCAAGCAGCTTTTCTCCGATTGCGGTTACCCCTGATGAATTGGGAAGCCACTGGGATGGGCAGCGTCTGCATTTGCCTTTATGCAGTTATCTCAATGATGAGCTATTTGGTGAACCCAATGCCGGAATAGACATGACGTTTTCTTTTCCAGAGTTAATTGCGCATGCTGCAAAAACAAGAAACCTCAGTGCCGGCAGCATCATTGGCTCAGGTACTGTCTCCAATATTGATCGCAGTAGAGGTTCTTCGTGTATAGCAGAAAAGCGCATGCTTGAAATTTTACAGGAAGGAAAGGCTAAAACCCCATTTATGCGTTATGGCGATTCAATCCGTATCGAGATGAGAGATACAGCAGGAAACAGCATTTTTGGCGCCATTAACCAGCAGGTACAGCCCGTGGAAACGCATTCGAAAAATTGCCAAATTGAGGGACATCGTGAAACTTTATGATTATTTTCGCTCATCTGCGAGCTACCGCGTACGCATTGCTTTAAATTATAAAAATATCAGCTATGAACGTATACCTGTACACTTGGTGAATCATGGCGGCGAACAAAACCGGCCCGAGTATCTAGCACTTAACCCGCAAGGTCTTGTTCCTACTTTGGATGAAAATGGCCATATTTTAAGCCAGTCCCTTGCCATTATTGAATACTTGGAAGAAATATCCCCAAAACCTGCCCTCCTCCCGCAAACACCATTAGGACGAGGCTTGGTAAGAAGCCTTGCATACCTGATCGCCTGCGATATACACCCTTTAAATAATTTACGGGTACTGCAAGAGTTACGCCAAAACTTTGCTGCCACAGAAGAGCAAATTCAACAATGGTATCATCTCTGGCTAAAGAAAGGATTTACTGCGTTGGAAGCACGGTTGCAAGCCCTGCCGCGTAAAAATCACGTCTGCTATGGGCAGGAAATTACCTTAGCTGATGTTTGTCTGGTGCCGCAGGTATATAATGCAAAACGCTTTCATTTTTCGATGGACGCTTATCCATTGATTACTGAAATAAATGACTATTGCTCCCACTTGCCTGCATTTGCAGAAGCAGCTCCGGAGGCAGACACCTCCAGAGTGTTAATTGAAAATTAATTACCCTTTAAAATCTTCGGGGCCAATGTAATAGTCTGGATCAACGTAAAAATAGAAGCCTTTTATTAAAAGGATGAGCCCAACTATTAAAACAATGGCAGCAATTACATAATATGTTGGCCCGGAATACATTTTTTTGGAAACACTTACCATGCGCTCGGGAAGAGCAAGCCACAATAATGATTTAATAAGAATAATCCAACCAATTATTGTTACCAAAACACGTGGTTCCAAAACCCAAATATTATGGGTTACAACGATAAACAACCCCAGAAGAAAGCCAAACGCAGCCGCTACTATCATCTGTGCGCCATCAGGCCTCATTTCTAGAACCAGTGCCTGGAAATAAGTTTTTCTGGATAGCAGAATAATCGCTATAACCGTGAAATACAATCCTAAAACTTGTGCCAACACTACGGAATGAAACATTGGTCCAAACATAGCATACTCCCTGCAGATGTCTCTTTATTAAGTAAAGACTTAAATGCTTTATTTTGCAAATGCTTAAACCTTAAAGCTGGCTGCTAAAACCATGCTTTTTTTATTTTAGCAGGATGCATCCCACCAGTAGTTTCCTGCAACATTTGCCATTCCGCTGAACAGCGCTGCACATGACCGAATAAGCGAGTTTTATTATCACACACATAACGAACCGGCAGACCATCTATTTGCCCGAACGACTGTACAGCCAGGCATTTTTCCCCACTCAAAAGTTCAAGAGCCCAGGGAAAAGCAGTAGACATATCCAGGACTTCATTTTGGCTACTATCCAAAGGTTTAGCCAAGGTAACCTGCACTCCTTTGCTTTCCCAGGGAGAAGATAGGCATACCGCCAGCGGGTTTTCAGAAGAATCCTTCGCAAAACAGGGATCATAGGTTTTATCAGCCACCGTGCATTTCCACGCATCTTCTCTTCTGATAAGGTAGGATTGCTCTTTACATTCCCCACTGCTGGCAAGCTCAATTGCAATTGGCAATTCCCTAGCAGCAAACGGCCTGTAATATTGTAATTCGGTATCCTTGGCAAAAATTAACGAAGAACACAAGCTCAAAAACAAAAACACTTCGCGCTGCATACTATTCCCACCTTTATTTTATTTGGTGTATTATTCAATTATATTGTCAGCGATAAAAGCAACCGTTATTTTCGCTAAAGTTGAATCCAGGCGTTTCATCACTCAAGCTTTTGTCATACACGATTACTTCCTGCTACTTCCAGCCAGGATAAAGCAAGGATAAAAAACCTTATTCAACGAGCTGCCTCAGCCTAATGTTTAGGCAAGCAAACGAAAGGCATTCAATTGACTGATTACTTGCCAGGCAGTGGAATATTTTGGAGTATATATGAGCAATGTCTTTACAGTAAAACAGAGTTTGAATGGCGAAATCGATGTTGATAAAACCGTTACGGTGCGTGGATGGGTAAAAACCAGACGGGATTCCAAAGCCGGGCTCTCATTCATAAGCCTCCATGACGGGTCTTGCTTTGCGCCGATACAAATTGTTGTTCCCGAAAATCTTCCTAATTATCAAACGGATGTATTAAAAATAACGACTGGATGTTCCTTGGTCGCCACTGGAAAACTTGTCGCCTCGCAAGGCAAAGGCCAATCGTTTGAAATTCAAGCTGAGCAAATTGAAGTAATAGGCTGGGTAGACAATCCGGATACCTATCCAATTCAGGCAAAGCGACACACGCTTGAATTTTTACGTGAAGTAGCGCATCTTCGTCCACGCACCAACACGATTAGCGCGGTCACGCGTGTGCGCAACTCTTTGGCGCAAGCAATACATCGATTCTTCCATGAGCAAGGTTATTTCTGGATCCATACTCCTATCATCACTGCCAGTGATTGTGAGGGTGCAGGTGAACTTTTCCGCGTCAGCACTTTGGATTTATTAAATCTGCCAAAAAATGAGCAAGGCCAGGTGGATTTTTCTAAAGATTTCTTTGGCCGTGAAGCTTTCCTCACCGTGTCTGGTCAGTTAAACGTAGAATCTTATTGTTTGGCCATGTCTAAGGTTTACACGTTTGGCCCAACCTTTAGAGCGGAAAACTCAAATACCAGTCGTCACCTTGCCGAATTTTGGATGGTTGAGCCGGAGGTAGCATTTGCTACGCTTGCGGATATTAGTCTGCTCAGTCAAAAAATGCTGCAATATGTCTGTAAAACCGTACTGGATGAACAAGCGGACGATATGAATTTCTTTAACCAATTTGTCGATCCGGGGTGTATTGCACGCGCAGAGCATATTGTCAATTCTGATTTTGAAATCATGACTTATACAGATGCCATTCATGCTCTGGAAAAAGCGCCTGTCAAATTTGCTTTTCCGGTGAGCTGGGGGCTGGATTTACAATCAGAACATGAACGCTATCTGGCAGAAGAATTGTGTAAAAAACCGGTCATTCTCACGGATTACCCGAAAGATATTAAAGGCTTTTACATGAAGCTTAATGATGACGGGCACACTGTTGCCGCGATGGATGTGTTAGCACCCGGCATCGGGGAAATTATTGGCGGCAGTGAGCGTGAATATCGCCTTGAGATGCTTGACAAACGCATGGATGAATGCGGTTTGGATAAGGAACTTTACCAATGGTATAGAGATTTACGACGCTACGGGACTGTTCCGCACGCCGGATTTGGTTTAGGTTTGGAACGGTTAGTAAGCTACATCACCGGGGTTAGCAACATTCGTGATGTAATTCCATTCCCGCGCACACCGGGCCACGCTGAATATTAATCGCCGTCCACAGGATGCCTGTGGACGCGTCATGAGTTGCCGTAGCAGCACTACTGCTTTACGTCAGAGGGGTCCCTGCATACGCTTTGACGCAAGCAAACATGAGGCAATGTCCCTGAAGTTGCCTCATGTTGCAATTCCTAATCATTTAACTGCAATAACTGGCCTTCTTGTAAGGTTAGGATTTTGTCCATACGCTTTGCCAACTCCATATCATGCGTAACTATCACCAAAGCGGTGTGTAACCGCTGATTTAAATCAAGCATTAAATCAAAAACTTTCAATGCGGTGGCATGATCCAAATTGCCGGTGGGTTCATCAGCAAACACGCACTGAGGCTTATGCACCAATGCACGTGCAATGGCAACGCGCTGTCTTTCCCCACCCGATAACTGAGAGGGTTTATGTTGTTCTCGTGCAGCCAACCCAACTTCGGCAAGAATCATCCGTGCTTGTGCACGTGCTTTTTCAGTGGGCTCTCCCGCCAGCAATAATGGCATGGCAACATTTTCAAGCGCAGTAAACTCAGGCAGCAAATGATGAAACTGGTAAATAAAACCCAAATTTTTATTTCTGGTCTGACAACGTTGCTTTTCCGATAACGATTGCCAGTCCACACCTTCAATGGATACTTGTCCCCCGCTCGGCTTATCAAGCCCTCCCAAAAGATGGAGCAGCGTGCTTTTCCCGGAGCCCGAAGGTCCTACGATTGCAATGCGGGCACCTTTTTCTACAGAAAAATTAACATCCTGCAGCACCGCTACAGACACCTGACCGTCACGATAGGTTTTACCAAGGTTAGAGGAACAAACAATCATTTTATTCATAATGCAAAGCCTCAGCAATTACCGTTCTTGAAGCGCGCCATGCGGGATATATGGTAGCTAAAAAACTCATCAACAAAGCAGCTATACACACTTGCAATAAATCTTTTAATAAAATTTTGGAAGGTAAATAATCGACAAAATAAATATTAGACGATAATAAATGCACCCCAAATAAAGTTTGTAAGAAATTGACGATTTCTGTGGCATTACTGGCTAAAATCAATCCTCCTATTAACCCAAGTACCGTGCCAACGATACCGACCATCATACCTTGCACGATGAAAATCCAGAGGATCATTCCGGGCGTAGCCCCAATGGTACGTAAAATAGCAATTTCGGCTTGCTTGTCATTCACTACCATGACCAAAGATGACACCAAATTAAATGCCGCCACTGCAATGATTAAAAGAAGAATGAGAAACATCATGGTTTTTTCCATTTTAACAGCTTGGAAAAAAGCACCGAACTGGTTTGTCCAATTACCAACCTCATATTCCTCACCCAGTTTAACGGCCAATTGTTCGGAAAGGCTGGGCGCCTGGTATACATCGGCTATTTTCATTTTAATGCCGGTCACTTCATCACTACTCAACTGCAATAGCTTTTGTGCATCCGCTATGTTGATGAAAGCAAGTTTGGTATCAAAATTAAATCCAGAGCCTGCTGAAAATACCCCTTTCACCGTAAAACGCTTGAAACGAGGAACCATACCGGCTGGGGTTACCGTTGCTTGCGGGATCATGATGGTAACCTTATCCCCTATCATGACCCCCAAATTGTCTGCCAGCCCGCGTCCAAGAATGATGCCGAAATCGTGCAAATCCTTCATGCTGCCGGTAATCATTTTTTCTTCCAAATGATTAACGCGCCCTTCATATTCCGGAGAAATGCCGGTTAAAATAATCGCCAATACCTGCCCTTCATGGGTCAATAATCCCTGCTCACCTACATAAGGAGCAATGGCAGTGACCCCGGGATAATGTTCCAATTCTTTTGCCAAGCCCTGCCAATTGCTGATTTTGCCATCCCGGCCCGTCACCGTAATCTCCGGTGCCATGCCAAAAAAACGTTTATGGATTTCCTCATCAAATCCATTCATTACGGAAAGTACGGTAATGAGCACCATGACGCCCATGCCGATACCCAGCATGGAACTTAATGAAATGAATGAAACAAAGTGATTTTTCTTTTTAGCACGCGTGTAACGCATGCCAATATACAACGCCAATGGCTTGAACATAGATGATTTAAGTGGGTTAAAACTTCTATTGTAGTGAAAATAATGCTGACATGATACCTTTAGAAGAGATTATAGGCATGCAACTGTGCTCCATTGGTATAGCAAGCTTCCTAAGCAGCGGCAGCTTTGAGAGCTACTTTCGTAACTATAAAATGGGCGTGTAAACCGGATCCTCTTCTTCATCTTTTACCATCGTCAGCGGCCTTGCAGCGGCAATAAAGCTAAAGGGCAGCAATTGGGGAGTAGGCTTATGATCTCGTTTAAGCACTCTCTTTAATTCTTCATTGTATTCTTTAAGCAATAATTCATGGCTGCCGTTTAATGCTTCATAACGAGAATTGTTTTCTTGCAATTGTTTTTTGGCAACCTCCAATTCCTGCTTAAGTAAATTATATTCCTCCGCTTTTTTAATGGATTCCTGCGTGCTCTCCTCTACAAACTTTTTTAATTGGGTAATAAAAATTTCCTGATGCTCTTTATTCTCCAAGCTTGATTCCGTTAAATTGGCTGCAATTTTAAAAAAAGAATGATTAATTTCCTTCAAATTTCCAATTTGCTTTGCAGCCTCGACTTTTAAACTCTCCAATCTCTCGTTTGTCTGCTCATATTTTACTTTTAATTGTGCGAATTCATTTTTAATTCCAAGTAACTCTTTTGTTTCCTGCGATAATAACTGCACTTGTTGGGAAAGCTCATCGATCGAACGCTGTAATTTTTCATTTTCTCCCTTGAAATGCTGGATTTCCTCGGCTAATTGGATTCTAATTTGTTGCAATTGTTCAATAATAATGCTTAAAGTTTCAACTAACCCCAATACTCCTTGTTTAAGACTCTCCTTGGACATCTCGCTGCTTTCATAATGTTCATCCAAAAGATAACTACTCAATCCATAAATACCTGCAGAAATAACAGTAACTGCTATCAGGGGCAATAAATGCCCGACAATACCCAGGATTAACAATGTTCCAAAAAAACCAATTCCTGTTAAAATTTTTTGCCAAAGCGGCACCTCACCCCAGAAGTTTGCCCATCCGTTCAAAATGCTTGAATTATGATAAATAGAATCAATTACTTCATCGAGGTGCTTTTTTATATCTTGAATCCGCCAACGGACTTCTTCCGTGTCGGTCAATGAAACAGGGGCGATAACTTCAATTTCGGGGCGAACTGTTTGTACCATGTTGCTTCCTAGTGTTCAAAGCAAATTGTCAAAATCACCAATGCGTCATGATTTCCTGGCTTGTAGAGCTTCTTGATGAACTTGTTTTATTTGTTGTTGCAACGTATCTAAAACCTGTTTTATTTGTGCTTGTGTTTTGGTGTTTACTTGCTGAATCTGCTCTTCCAGTTTTTTTTGCATCTGGCTTAATTGTTTTTGTAGCTGGTCATTCAATGCTTTAATTTGATTTTGTTGATTTTCCTGGATTTTTTGTAATTGAGCTTGGATTTGACTATTCAACAATTGAATTTGATCAGAAGTATTAGCTGCTGCAGCAAAGGTTACATTCCCCAAACTTGCTAATATGAAGGATGAAAATAATGCTAGTCCCAATTTGGTCATGATAACTCCCTTTAAGTGATAGCTTGTCCCTGTTCCTACGGTAATTATATGTGTTATCTATGCGATAGGAAAGATAATAGGCAGCATGCAATAATGCAAACCCAGCGGCTTATTCTGATGCCAAAATAGTTGCAGTAAAACTGCTGCGTAAATAAAAACCTCTGGGTAAAGTTAACACCTTATTTCCTGTTGCATCAAATCCATAGCAAAGCGAGCGACCATTGGCGGCTTTGGGCCTAACCTGCAAATAGCGCCCAATACCAGCATGAATTTCTTCCAGACGGCCCATGCCAATCATAGCGGTTAATTCCAGCCAATCTTCCGCCAAGATGCGTTCTTGTTCAACAGTTGGCGACCATAAAATTGCGCTGCCGATGCGGCGTTGCGGTAAAGGGATATCCCGTTCCCCTTCGATGGGCAGCCACAAAACTTTCTTCAATTTGGAGTAGCATTGTGAAGTAAGCCATTTTTCTTTACCCACAGTCAGCAAGGAAATGGACGTGACGAAAGTGGATTCAGCGGGCTTGCCAAGATGGTTAACGGGCAATGTTTTTAATTCAATTCCTAATGTGTGGAAATCAGGGATGGCTTTACTGCCAGCCGTAGCTCCCAAAAAAATTTCAACGGCCTGCCCCAACCAACCTTTTGCCCTGGATGCATGTATGGGAATATTTAAGCTTAATTCGCAAGCCAATTGCCCGAAACTTAAACCTGCCAGCAATTGGCAACGCTGTAACAATTCTTCTTCATTCATCAATTGTTTTTTTAATGTCACTGTCAGCCTTCTTCAATTCCACACTAAAAGGAGGTATAGGGGGTTTAATACCTGCGGCTTTAAACTGCTCCATAATTGCAAACAAGACTTTGGAGCGAATTTCAAACCGCGTATGCAGCTGTACATTGATGAAATAACGCACTTCAAATTCAATTAATGCATCATCAATTTGTTTTAGAAAAACTTGCGGGGCCGGATCATCCAAAATTTCTGGAATGACAGCAAGTACATCCAGAATTAAATGCTGCACTATCGTGGGATCATCACTGCGGCTGACTTTAATGGGTACTACTGTTCTTACTATGCTGTCCTGATGCGTCCAATTGGTGAATGGCTTATTAAAAGTTTCAGCATTGGGAATTAATACTTCCATATTATCCCAGGAAGATACACGCATGGAGCGAATACCGATGTGAGCCACGCGCCCTTCATATTCCCCTAAAGTAATTAAATCTCCTTCCCGTACCGGGCGCTCGATTAACAACATCAACCCGCCAATAATGTTGCTGGCAAAATCCCGCAGTCCAAATCCCATACCAACTGCCAATCCTCCCAAGATCATGGACATGCCACTAAAATCAAGCCCCAAAACGCGTAAGGTGATGAAACCACCAATTAAGATCACAGCATATTGTGTAAATACGGAAAGACTATTGCGTATGCCTGCATCTTTCGCATTGCTGTATAACCAGCGATAACTGAACTCACGCGTCCATTTTGCAGCCCAAATCACTACGCAGAGTAAAATTAAAAATTCAATGATGCTAACAAAGGTAATATGCACGCCGGAGAGGTTAACTAAGGGATAACGCCCCAATTCCTTTAAACTCATGACCACCCAGGAATCTTTGTGCCACCCGAATAAGTTAAAAAGAATAGCTGTACCACCTAAAAGTAAAAGTACCTGTAAAATTTTGTCTACAGGCTTTAATATCACCTCAATCCACAACCAACCATTTTTTAAATTAAAAATCATCCATTCCGACAATAATTCTAACGCATCGAATATCAAACCGCGTGCTAAAACATAACCGCTAATGACCAGTAAAACATAAATTTGATATTGGCTCATGGTCCAGGCCAAATTGATATAACCGAGTAATCCGATTACGGCAATGGTTAACAAGGTCAAGGGCAAAAGCATGACTAAAACGCCAAGCGCATTGCGTATATAACGTTTTCTGGTTTTAAGAAATGGTCTTAACAAGTGAGGGAAAACATCTTTGCTTCGCCAAATTACGACAGACATGGCGACCAAAAACAGCATGAATAAACGATTAAAAATATCTTGCAACAAAGAAGATAGCGGTAGCTGCGTACTAAATACCATTAAGGCAGTCGACCACTCTCCCATTAGAAATATCCATTTCAGGCGATGATATAAACGAACATCCTTTCCGGATGCGTCACTTATCCTTTCCAGTAAAGTCAGGCGAGCAATCAGGATTAAATTTCGAAATGTAAGCCATACCAAAAATAAGTTCACTAACAATTGATAATTGGCATGCGGAACCTGGTTTTTAACAAATGTTAAAATTAATGCAGCCAGAATTGCCAGATGCGGTATATTTCGCTGCAACAATACTAATAAACCATCATATAAATGGGCCGTTAAGCGGGAGCGTTTCTTATTTTGAGTGACTTTTTTTAACAAATGGTTTAAGCCGATGGCTATACAGAAAATAGAGCAAAGCTCCAGGAGAAAAATACTTTTTGGCCAAGTATCTTGCCAACGATAATTATCTTTGACTTTGAGCACCAGCACTTTCCCATAATTATAAAAACGGCTGGGCATATCCAACAATTGTTTAAAGATGGCAGGCCAGCTGCCAAGGTTATATTCTGCCAAACTTTGTCGCAAAGAAATTTGCTGTTTTAAATATTGCTGTTTTTTTTCCAAATCTTGATATAACGTTTTTTGCTGCAGCGTTATTTCCAGCAAACGCGTATGGACTGTTTTTTGTAAATTTAAAAATTGTTGTTTTAACCCATGATCCGCTAATAAAACCTGTTCATTTTTAAGCAAATCCGTCATTTTACGCAGAGAATGTTCCATCGTTGATAATTCATCGATGGCCATCTGGTAGGAATCGATAACAAATTGGATGGTTTTCGTATCGCGGTTTCTTAACAATAAATAATCGGCTTTTATCAGCTTTTTGCGAATTTTAAGTTCAGTAATCCTATGCTGGATAAGAATTATAATTTGGTTATTCAACAATAAGCGGGCTTCATGAGAAATATTGGCATTAAACGTGAGGTCGTGTTTTTTTTCCTGTAATTCTATATTTTTTTGATACAAGTCATCGCGTGTTTTATTAAGAATCAAAATTCTCTGGTTTAATTGTTCCAACCGCTCGCGCTCATCAAATTTAGCCTGCCATATTTCCAGATCATGTTTTTGCGCCTGGAGTGTTTTTTCGTAACTGCGTGACAATTCAATATTGCTTAGGATTAATTCGATTATTTTTTGATTCACCTCATTCAGCGTATTAATTTTACTGATGCGCTCCTGTGCCAACATTTCCTCTGATTTATGCAAAGGAGATTGCTGAACTTTTTTTAAACGTTGCGCCAGCTGTTCTTTTTGAATGGTCTGATTAGCCAAAAATCCTTGTAAATACTCCAATTTGGCCCGCGTTAAGGCAAGCATCGCTTCGTTTTCTTTTTTAATTTGATTTAACTGGGCTTGGCTTTGAGGGGGAGTTAATTGTCTGGCTTCATTAATGGTAATAGTAAGGTTATTTTTCTCCTGCAAGAGATATTCTAACAATTTACTGGAACCTTCATTTTTTATTGAAGTTTCGGCATATCCTGTTACAACAAATAAACTAAGGAAAATACTAAACCAGGCAAGCAAGCAGCTGCGACGCCAATGCATCGAGCTGTTGCCGGTGATGGATTTATCGTGCTTGTAAATTGGGAGCAAGACGGATTCCTAATTCATTAAGCTGCGTTTGCCCTACTGCTGCAGGTGCATTGGTCAGTAGGCAAGAAGCCGATTGTGTCTTTGGAAATGCAATAACGTCACGAATGGAGGTTGAATCAGTTAAAAGCATGGCCAATCGATCAATTCCCAAAGCAATGCCTCCATGCGGAGGACAGCCGAATTGTAATGCATCCAGCAAAAAGCCAAATTTTTCTTTAGCTTCTTCCAAGCCGATTCCAAGCAAATCAAAAACCGCTTGTTGCAACTCCGGTTGATGGATACGAATCGAGCCCCCACCAATCTCGTAACCGTTGATGACGATGTCATATGCTTTTGCCAGCATGCCTAATGGATTTTCTTGCAAACGCTCAACAGACAAATGACATGGCGAAGTAAACGGATGATGCATGGCCTGTAATTTATGCGTTTGGGTATCCAGCTCAAACATGGGCCAATCGACGACCCACAAGAGTTGCCAACCTGGTTGAATCAAATTACGATCCTGACCTAATTTGCTACGCAAAGCTCCCATGGCATCGTTTACAACTTTTTCCTTATCCGCACCGAAGAAAATGACATCCCCGGTTTGTGCCTGCACGCGATCTAAAATGGCGTGTACAGTTGAATCGGACAGGAATTTCAGAATAGGCGATTGTAACCCTGCAATCCCCTGACTTTTATCATTGATCTTGATATAAGCCAAACCCTTGGCTCCGTAATTGCCTACGAATAACCCATAATCATCCAATTCCTTACGGCTTAGCTCACAACCATTAGGTAATTTTAAAGCCGCAACCCGCCCTTCGGGATCAGCCGCAGCACCAGCAAACACCTTAAATTCCGATTCCAGAACCAAATCCGCAATGTCCACGAGTTCCAGCGGATTACGTAAATCAGGCTTGTCGCTACCAAAGCGGCGCATGGCTTCCGCATAACTCATACGCGGCAAAGTGTCTGGCAATTGCACACCCAGCAAGGTGGAAAATACATTTTTCAATAAGCCTTCGATGAGCTTTAGTACGTTTTCTGCATCAATAAACGACATTTCAATATCAAGCTGGGTGAATTCTGGCTGTCGATCTGCTCTTAAGTCCTCATCACGGAAACAGCGCACAATTTGATAATATTTTTCAAATCCGGACATCATTAACAATTGTTTAAACAATTGCGGTGATTGCGGTAAGGCATAAAATTGCCCAGGATGCACCCGTGAAGGCACCAGATAATCACGCGCGCCCTCTGGAGTCGCCTTGGTGAGCATTGGCGTTTCAATATCAAGAAATTCTTGTGCATTTAAATATTCGCGTATGCACCGGATTAAGTTATGACGCATAATCAGATTTTGCTGCATTTCAGGACGCCGTAAATCCAAATAACGATATCGATAACGTAAATCCTCATTGACGTTCTGATGTTCATCCGGCAAGAAAGGCGGGGTTTGTGCCTGATTTAAAATATCGAGCTGCATACCAACGATTTCAATGCGGCCTGTAGGCATTTTTTCATTCACCATCCCGCTGGGGCGTGGCCGCACTTGCCCTGAAATTCGCACTACGTATTCATGGCGCAATTTCTCGGCAATCGCAAACACATCTGCCCTTTCTGGTTCATAAACAGCTTGTACAAGGCCGGAACGATCACGGATATCAAGAAAAATAACCCCGCCATGATCGCGGCGATTATGAACCCAGCCGCAAATCGTAACCTGATTACCTATCATTGTTTCATTAATGGCGGCGCAATTGTGTGATCTCATAAGGAAAACTGCCTATTGTGATAATTGTTCTTTTACTGCAAATGCACCCATAGCTACAGGCTGCATAACACCCAGAGAAATTATAAATTTCAATGCTTCATCGATGCTCATAGTGAGTTCAATGACTTCGGTTTTGGGAACCATCATTAAAAAGCCCGATGTAGGGTTAGGTGTGGTGGGGATAAAAATGGAAACCATTTCTGCACCCGTATGGACCTCAAAATTGGAAACTCCAGTTTGGAAGGCTAAACTCCACATGCCTTTGCGCGGATACTCAACCAAAAGCACCTTTCGAAACGATTGCCCGTTAGCACCGAAGATAGCGTGAATCACTTGTTTGGCAGCATTGTAAATGGAGCGTACCAAAGGGATACGCTCCAGGACAGATTCACTCCACCATACTAATCTTTGCCCTAAAAAATTCGTGGCCACAATCCCGGTAACCATTAACAAAATTAGGGAAAGCAAGACACCCAAACCCGGCAAATGAAAGCCAAACAACTGCTCAGGTTGATATGCCTTAGGTAAAAGAGCCATGGTTTGATCGAGTAAATCTACAATAAAACGCAAAATCACAAAGGTGACCAAAATAGGCAACCAAACAACGAGACCCGCTAGCAAGTAACTGCGAATTGATTTGCTTTTCAATCAGTTTCACCCTTTTTTGTGCTGGAGGAATCGCTGCTGGATTTACTTCCGGCATCCGATTTTTCAGAAGGTGCTGCTGTGCTTTTAGCCGTACCTTTATTTTTAAAATCAGTGACGTACCATCCGGTGCCTTTTAATTGAAAACCGGCGGGCGATACTAACCTTAGCAACTTATCCTCAAAGCACTGAGGACACTTTTTTGCAGGCTCATCTGTAATTTTTTGCATTAAATCAAATTTATGATGACAACCCGCGCATTGATATTCATAAATTGGCATCAATAAATCTCCCTAGACATTACAACTTGTACGAAAATTTCCATTTTGATTATTAACTATATTTTAGCAAAATGGTTAAAGTAAAAACACTAAACTGAGCTGAAATTATAAACGAACAAGCCGGTGATAAACAAGTAACAATCCATGATGCTGCAAGACTTGAGTATGAAAATTATCCCCTAGTCAAGACTGTTTTTTTTATTTTTATTTAGCTAACATGTACACTGCTTTTAGAAAAATCACTTTTCTTCCTGTGGATATCTTTTTTTAATCTCAGCTGAAATCACCACGACTTTCTTGCTGCAAAACCCTATCTTCCAGTAAATACAAAGCCCCTGGCTTTACTATGGATTTTTTTATTCATAAAAGTTATCCCCAAAAACTGTGTATAACTCTGTGCATAGACGCTTAAATACCTTGAAAATGAGTATCTTTTTTTGCTGCACAAGAATTTATCTGAATTCTCGTTACCGGAATTTGCTTCTTGCCTATTTTTAACTAATTATCCCGCCTCATGGGCAAGGCAGTGGCTGCATCGCAAGCTCGAACCATGCCTTGCGTATACACTGTAATTATTCCTTGCTACCAATAGGTGTATAATGGCAGGTAAACGCGAATGGTCGTGGCTCGTTTTGCCTTGTCAGGTGGATATAATATCCATCAGCCTGTAATCGTGTATTCAAATCCAAGCACTGTTCCATCTCGTACAAGTAATCGCGATGCGGGGATTGCCAGGCGGCGATTTGCTGCACTGCTTTCCGTTTTGCCTCGCTTTCATCAGCAGCCACGACAAAAACATTTTGATGCAATTCAGTAAATTGTTTTGCATCGTATCCGCCCAAGTTAACGAAATATAATTTGTTTACATCATCTTCCGGCTTATTTTTTGCGATTTGAATTTGATACCCGTCTGCATAATTTAAAACCCCCCACGCATCTAAATGCAAACTGGCAGGAATACCCCACCAGCTTTTGCGCAAAAAATCATAGGTATCTTCAATGCAATTCGCTACCACAAAACGCATGTCGTGGAGCTCGATTAGTGAATTGGCATGTGTGCCGCCAATATAAATTACAAATAGGTTCATTGTTAATATAAGTTTTACGACTCCCGCCGATTCTTCCATAAAAAAGGGTTGGCGGGAAGTTAAATCCAGAATAAGTTAACCCAAATATATAAAAGGGTCATGCCAATAACGGGAACAATTACAAAGCCCAGAAAGAGATGGATTTGCACCCGGTTTTCTTTAGAAGCTCTGTAAAACTTTTTAAATTTTTTAAAAATCGACAAAGGCGCATCCTCTTGGTTTGTCTTTTGCAATCGATTTGTACAGTTTATTGAAATTCCTGATACCGACCGTTTTAGATACGATATACCTTCCCATTTTAAAAATCCACAAAGGACATTTTGTGGATAACTTTTTGCCTAGTTCACTATCTTTTCTTTTCCCCTACTCACTATATGAAAAATCATTATATTATAAGAACTTAATGTTTTTTCATTTAAGTCTTACCATCTACTTATCCACAAAATCTGTTTATAACTCTGTGAGTAGAATGCTAAGAATATGAAAATATAGTCTTTTTTATAATGCATAATATTCTCCCACCCCAACATCTACTTAATAAATGGCTGGCAAAAGTTGTTCCGCCTTCTATGCTTATAAAAAGCAAACTTTGGTCATCATAAAGCCTTAATGCGGGGATAAATGGAGAATATAGGCATTGTCATTAACAGCCAATCAAAAAATGCAGCCTCACTTTCTGGCTATCTAACTGCATTCACCGAACGTAACATCAGCTATACAATATACAAACCATCTCCTGACGAATTGAATGATTCCATTAAAAAAGCACGCAATCGTCATTCCATATTACTCGTGGGAGGGGGGGATGGCACTATTCGTGCAGCAGCACAAGAATGCATATGCTCGCCGGTAATTTTAGGCGTGTTGCCGCTCGGTACGATGAATCATTTTGCAAAAGAATTAAATTTACCTCAAACCCCAGATGAAATAATCAAGGCGATAGAAAATAAAAAAACCGTGCAAATTGATACGGCAGAAGTTAATGGTTCGGTTTTTGTAAATAATTCTTCTATTGGATTTTATCCAAGTTTTGCAAAAAAATTGGATTATTATAAAAAATTTTATAATAAATGGTTATGCTACATCCCCAGCCTGTGGCATGCTCTAAAAAAACACAAAGCGTTTTCTTTAACCTTGCAAAACCGGAAATTAAGCCGATCAATCGATACGTCTTTTTTAATGATAAGTAACAATTTGTATACCTATGAATTCCCGTTTTCTGTCAAAAGAATAAATTTTAGCAACGCTCAACTCGGTATTTATTATTACAAATATGGCAAGATGCAATTGTTGCAATTCATTCATTATTTTTTTAATAAAAAAGAAAGTTTCGAAATACTGTCCTCCAAGCTGCCGATGGAAATTCATATCCATAACCACTCTCAAATTACCTTGTCTCTGGATGGAGAAACCATGGTGAAAAATACGCCTTTGTTATACAAGTCAATCCCGAATTCTTTGACTTTAATTACCAACAACCCATGAAAATACTGCACATTTCAGATTTGCATTTCGGGATGCATAAACCAGACATCCTTGATTTTTTTCTCAAAGATGTAGATGGCATAAAACCGGATATAATTTTAGTTTCCGGCGATTGCACACAACGGGCGCTAAAAGAACAATATCAGGAGCTCCTCGCTTTCTTAAGAAATATAAAAACTGAAATCTTGATCGTTCCAGGAAATCATGATGTCCCGCTTTATGATGTATTCGAGCGCTTTTTTTCGCCTTTCAAACCCTTTAACACTCATGTTTCATGCCAGTATGGAACAGAATTTAAAAACGATAAAATAAGAATACTCGGGGTAAACAGCGTAAATCCATATCGGGTGAAGAATGGTAAAATTTCCCAGAAGACGCTACAAAAAATTAAATATTATTTTAAGCAACCGTTTTCTGGATTAAGCATCTTGTTTTTCCATCATAATTTTGATCATTTATATGACTTGCACAAGCCGCTTAAAAATTACCAGCAGTTAGTAAACTATCTGCCAGAAAGTCACATTGATCTGATCTGTACCGGCCACTTGCATTATGCAAATTTAAGCCTCATAAAAAAAAACAATAATCGCTCCGCCCTGATTTTACATGCAGGCTCCCTTTCATGCGCACGTAAAAAAGACGCACATAACAGTTATTTCTTGATAGAAACCACAAAAAACGGTTGTCGTATTGAGTTGCGTATTTTTGATGAGAGGGGTTTTTTAACACTTCAAGAGTATGATATTGATTTTTATAAACGTTTCTCCCAGTTAAATCATTTACTTTTACCGCCTGTACCACATTCCTGATAAATAGAAGGTTGGTTAACTGAATCCTTTTTTCAATACATACACCATCTGCCTGCTGCCTAGGCTCCAAATTCTTTTTTCACGGGCTCGACGATTTTTTCCCCTGTTGTGGTGGGCCTTGAGGCTGAGAAGAAGCGGCTGTAGAGGAGGATACCTGGGACGATGCCAAGGACGAGCCCAACGAAGACTAAGAGGCCTTTGCCGATATCTTTGCGGATGCTGCTGTGCGGTTTGACCAGTTTTTCCTGATGAGTTGCTGTAGTATAAAATTGCTCTATCTGTAAACAACAACTTGTGTAAAGCCTATGCAAAATCTAGCCTAATTGCATAGCAGCTGTCAGTGCCTTATAAAGAGAATTTGGTTATACTGCCATGAGGCTCGACTGTTGCAAGATGCGGGGCATGAAGCTTATCAAGCAGCGTTCCTATATTTGCCGCGCGCTCTGCCATGGTTTCATCCAGACAATTGGCAATCCATCCTGCACAGGAAATATGTTGTGCTTCTAAAACTGCTGCAGTTAACAATGCATGGTTTAAACACCCAAGCCGCATGCCCACGACCAAAATGACGGGGATTTTACTGATGCGTAAAAAATCAAGCCAGGTTTCGCTGCTGTTTAATGGGACCATTAACCCTCCCGCCCCTTCTATCAGCAAGTAATCCAAATCATTAACATTTTTTTCCAAACAATAGGCAGCGATTTCTTGCGCAGATAATTTTTTCCCATCATGCAATGCCGCCAAATGCGGTGATAAGGGTAAACTTAAAGGCCAAGGACAAATAGTTTCTGTATCACCATTAAACTGCTGCAGGGAATCAATGTCTTCATTTACCAGACAACCGTTTTTTTCCGTATAGCCGCTCGCCACAGGTTTAATGGCCCGTGCGCGTTTACCGCCCTGTTTTAAATGATGCAACAATTGACAGGTTACGTATGTCTTGCCGCATTCCGTGTCTGTGCCGGTGATAAAAAATCGCTTTAACATATGAATTCTTCCAACGCGCTTATAAAAAGCTTCGGGTGAGACAAGAAAGGAGCATGCGCTGCTTTGGGAAATAAAATATAGGAAAATTGGGGGTAGCGTTCCTGCATGTGATCCATGGTTTTATATGAAGTAATTGCATCAAGACGTCCAAATAAATAGCCAACCGGCATCTTTAATTGCTGGAGCTCGGCGCGCAAATCGCAGTGAATTAATAACTCCAATCCTGCCCGTAAAGCTTTTGCTGCAGGCAGTTTTCCAATCTGCACGGATGGGCAATGTTGCCCTTGCAGCTGTAGCCGGATGAATTGTTTAAGAACTACTTGCGGTGCATTGAGCAAATTCTCGTAAAAAGTTGCAAAAACTTCACGGGTAATACCGGGCCATCCAGCTTCTTTTACAAACCTGGGTGAACTTGCAATATTGAGCAGATGGGTAACACGCTCCGGTTTCTCAACAGCCAAACGTGTAGCATACAAGCCGCCCATGGACCATCCGGCTATGGCAAAAGAAGAAGGCAGTTTTGCCAGCAAATTGGCTTTAAATGCCGGCCACTCCATGTCTGCGCTGCCTCCAAATCCAGGTAAATCAATTAAAAATAATTGATATTGCCTCTCCAGCATGGGTATTAAAGAATGCCATATTGAATTGTCAAAACCCCAGCCGTGAAACAAAACAAGCGGGTATCCTTTACCGTGGATGGACAAACTAAGACTCATGATCGATGTAAACACTCCAATAAAAAATCAATATGTTCAGGCTCATGGGCATAATTAAGAATAACACGCAAGCCGGTTTGTTGTTTACATACTGTGGGTTCACGCATCGGCAAGCAAACGATACCATGCTTGCGCAGCATCTCAGCACACCGTAGAGCCTGATGTGGACATCCCAGGCGCAATTGCTGGATGGGTGAGTACGAGATTTGCCAATTTAATGGCGAATGGTTTATGGCTTGCCTGAAATAGGCAATCAACCCACTTAGCTTTTGCCGACGTGCATCCGCTTTCCGCACAATATCCACAGTTTCCAGCAATCCATAGGCAAATGCGGGGCTCATGCCAGTCGAATAAATGTATGGGCGGGCGTATTGCAGCAGAGCTTCTATCCATAATTTTTGTCCTGCCACAACAGCACCTGCTGCTGCACAAGCTTTCCCGAATGGAATCACCCGCAATGGAACCTGGCCTTGCGACAAATGTTGTTCATGCACGCCGCCTAACCCCTCTTTTCCCAGAATTCCAAACCCGTGTGCTTCATCCACTAACAGCACAGGCGCGCTATTTTGTAGTTCCCGAGCCATCGCGGCAAGCGGTGTAATTTGCCCGCTCATGCTGAAAATGCTTTCGGTAATAACCACCGCACTTTCCGACAATGCACTGGTTTTTGCACGCAAATCACTTAAATTATTATGTAAGTAACGTTGATATGGAGCGCCAGCCAACTTTAAACCATCATAAATGGATGCATGCACACTCTTGTCAATCACAATGGGTATCTTTAGGTTGGCTAATAAAAAAGCCATGCTTAAATTTGCTGCATAGCCCGAAGCGAATAACAGGCAATCATCAACCTCCAATGCCGAGGCAAGCGTTTGCTCAAGCTCCTTGTGGATAGCATGATAACCGCACACGACCATGGAACCAGCACTCCCTGTGGGATAATGCCTGGCTCCTTTTTCATAAGCTTTCTTTATTTTCGGATGCGAACGCAAAGACAAATAGTCATTACTGCTGAAATTTAGTAACGATTCGTCAGAAACTTGCCGCCTGCGCAGCAACCCTTGCCCTTTAAGGGCATTCGTCACTTGCTGTAATTTATCGAGCAACATGGTTTTAACTGCAGTTAGGGCAGCACTGTTGTTCCAAGTGCCGCTTCCAAGCCAAGTTTTGCAAATAATGCGCTATCGCGCTCAAGCTCAGGATTTCCTTCCGTTAAAAGTTTATCGCCGATAAAAACAGAGCTCGCACCAGCAAAAAAACATAAGGCTTGCAAGGTATCACTCATTTCTGAGCGACCTGCCGTTAACCGAATCACGCTTTTAGGCATTAAGATTCGAGCCGTGGCAATGGTGCGGATCAATTCAAAGTCATCAACGCGTGGTTCGCATCCTAATGGAGTACCTGCAACCGGAATTAAACTATTTATAGGCAAACTCTCTGGATGTGCCTCAAGGTTCGCCAATGTAAATAAAAACTCAATTCTATCGGCACGAGTTTCACCCAAGCCCAAAATGCCGCCGCAGCAAACTTTAATTCCGGCGTTGCGGACATGCTGCAGCGTTTGCAAACGCTCGTTAAAATGGCGGGTAGTCACCACTTTATCGTAATAACTGGGCGATGTATCAATATTATGATTGTAATAATCCAAACCCGCTTCCTTTAACGTTTGTGCCTGTTCGGGTGTTAACATGCCAACGCACATGCAGGTTTCCAAGCCTAATTCCTTAATGGCCCGAATCATAGCCGTTAATTCAGGCATGGCCTTGGCAGGTGGCGAACGCCAAGCACCCCCCATACAAAAACGGGTGGCACCTTTTGCCTTGGACTTAAGCGCGCTTTGCACGACTTGCTCTAATGGCATAAGCTTTTCTTTTTCAACGTGAGTCTGGTAATGCCCACTTTGTGAACAATAACCACAATCCTCCGGGCAAGCGCCTGTTTTAACGCTCAAAATTTTTGCCAATTGCATTTTATTAACCGCATGATGTTGGCGATGAACCGTATGCGCAGCAAATAGCAAATCATGAAAAGATTGTGCATATATTCCAGCGACTTCTTCAACACTCCAAACTTTATTTGCTTCGGACATAAACTTATCCTGTGTTTTTATTTGCCCGATATGATAAATTGGCGGCACTTAATGTCAACCTAAAACTTTAAAAATGGTTAACACAACACAAAAGTTAATTGAACGCGATTTAAACCACATTTGGCATCCATGTACGCAAATGAAAGATTTTGAACATTACCCACCGTTCGTCGTGTATGAGGCGAAAGGCTGTTATTTACACACAGACAAAGGTCCGGTCATCGATGCAATTTCAAGCTGGTGGTGTAAATCTTTAGGGCATGGATATCCATCCGTATTGCAAGCCATTCAAGAGCAATTAAACCGCTTTGAGCATGTCATTGGCGCTAATACCACGCATGGGCAAATTGTGGAATTAGCGGAGGAACTCACTGCAATAAGCAATAAGCAACACGTTTTCTTTGCCAGCGATGGCTCTTCTGCGGTTGAAATTGCCATGAAATTGGCTATTCATGCTGCTGCACTGAAAGGGTACACGAAACGCAACCGATTTGCGGCATTAAAAAATGGCTACCACGGGGAAACCTTGGCGACCCTTTGCATTAGTGATTTGGGGATTTACAAGGAACCATTCAAAAATATGCAACTTCCTTGTCATTTCATCCAGTCGATTCCTTATGTGCCCAACGCCGAGGATCCCTTGTGGCAGGATTGTGGCGAAGCTTGGGAAAAAACCTTGCAAGAACTGGAGCCTATGAAAGATTCATTATGTGCCATTGTTGTGGAACCGATTGTGCAGGGAGCGGGTGGAATGCATTGTTACAGTGCTGATTTTTTAAGACGTCTGGCTTCATTTGCAAAAGAACATGATATTTTTTTAATTGCTGATGAAATCATGACTGGTCTTGGGCGAACTGGGGAATGGTTGGCGAGTGATCATGCAAATATTGAACCGGATTTGATTTGCCTCTCCAAAGGATTGACCTCTGGGGCTCTGCCGCTTAGCTGCGTATTAATCGATCATGCAATTTACGAATTATTTTATGCCGATTATTCAACAGGAAAATCCTTTCTACACTCCCATACCTACAGTGGGAATGCATTGGCAGTCAGTGCGGCACTGGCTACCATAAAAGCCATGAAGGATCTTAATATCCCAGAAAAGGCCCGCGCAATTGGTGCGCTGATGACAGAAGAATTTAATAAAATAGCTCAACAAACCGGAAAATTAGCTAACGTACGCTCCCTGGGAGGATGGGTAGCAGGTGATCTGCTCGCACACCAGAAACCACGCATGGGTTTTCAACTCGCTCAGGAAGCTTGTCGCCGCGGAGCCTTATTAAGGCCATTGGGAAATACCGTATACTGGCTACCGCCGCTTAATGCCGATGTGGCCACGATTCGTAAATTGGCTGAGATCACACTAAACTCAATAGAAGCTGTATATAAAAATCGCGACCCTGGATATCCATGAAAATCAGGAATAAAAAAGAAATAAGAACTTACTTATTTTTAAATTTAATCTGGGGCTCGCTAACGGTTTTACTTCTCTTGTTTATTTTTTATTTCTCCTGGCAAAAAGAACAATTGCAAACCCAAGATATTCTCTACCGCAGCGCAGACGATGTCGCAGATCAGTTGGATCATTTTATCAGTGAGATGGTGCAAATAGCAGTAACCCTGCCCCCTTATCCAGATGCTTCCACATGTCCCTCAGGCTTATTAAGCCAATTGCAAACGATTGTCGCAGGCAATCCCAGAATCAGCGGATTGATTGTGGAAAATAAAAAAAAACGATGGGCATGCAGTACGTTTAAGCCTCCCCAAGCTCTCCCCATGGCCAAAGCACAAACATCCATTTTATCAGGCCCTATGAGTTTGCCTAAAAAAAAGAAATCTTTTTTTATTTTGCATCAACCGTTAGGTGACTACTTGATCCATATTTATTTTCCACAAGATTTAATTAAAAATAATTTAAAAATATCATCTCCTTTTGTTCAAGAAATTGCTTTGTATGATGGAATCCGGCATAAAATTATATTTAAACTGCTGCAGCAAAATGGCAATTGGGAGTGGAGCCATACAGCGGAAAAAGAGAAAGAAACAGAATTTTCTTTAGCAAATTATCCCATACAAATTTATTTGAACAACTTGGAAAAATACCGAATTTTATTAACGACTAATCCCGGCAGCGTCCGGCATTTCACCTGGCATCATGAAATCATCCTGGCACTGCTGCTTCTTACCCTTACTGCCTTGATTTGGTATTCCCTTTACAATTTAAAGCAACAACGATTTTCCCTGCACCGGGCATTGCAAAATGCGTTAAAAAGCAATCAATTCTTTCCAGTTTATCAACCTATTTTCAACAACGAATTTTCTATTTGTGCAGGAGCAGAAGTTTTATTACGGTGGTCGAGCACTGACTCAGAAATTATTATGCCGGACTATTTTATTGAAGATGCTGAGCAATCCGGTTTGATCGTGCCCATTACCTTGCAACTTATCGAGAAAGCTTTTCTGGATTGCCAAATTGTTCTCATGGGCAACCCCCAGTTTTATTTAAGTTTCAATGTGTCCGCCGTGCATTTCCGCGATAAATATTTTTTTGCATCTTTTCTTAATTTATGTGAAAAATACCATGTGCCGTCCCGGCAAGTGATGCTGGAAGTAACCGAGCGTAGTTTATTGAACCGGCATGATCTTGCATTAACCAGGCAAATGCTGGATTTACGCCAAAGGGGTTTCTCCCTGGCTGTAGATGATTTTGGTACAGGATATGCTAGCATCTCTTACTTACGGCATCTTCCCTTTAATTACTTGAAAATTGATCAATTGTTTGTAAGAGCAATTGGCACTGGCGCTATCACGGAAACACTCAGCCAATCTATTTTACAGATGGCAAAAAATTTAAATCTGCAAATTATTGCGGAAGGAGTAGAATCTTTGACTCAATTCGAATTCCTAAAAGCACAAGGCGTTGCCTTGATGCAAGGATGGTACTTTGCCAAGGCGATGTCTTGTGAACAATTCATAGCATTTATAAAAGGAGTTCGTTATGCATAACCGGCTGTTGTCTCTTGTTATTACCTTGATTGCGGTTCCAGCATGGGGCGCTACCATCCTTGTGCCGGAAGCGGAAGGCAACTTATGGCAATGTAGTGCTTTCGATCGTGAGGACAAACAATGGGTGGCGAAAGCCCCTTATGAACAAATGGCTTTAAATAAAGCTTTTGAAGCTTGTAAAAAACACAGCCGCGAACCGAGAACTTGTAAAACAGCAAAAGAATATTGTGAGGCAAATATAAAAGGTTTGAACAGCCGCCCCATGTGGCAATGTACGGCTGTGGACAGAATGGCAAAAGCCTGGCTTGGAGACTTTTTTCCGCGAGGCATTGACGCGGCAATGGGAGCAAAAACATTTTGTATACAACACAGTGCAGTCCCTGACACGTGTTACGTGAATTTGGTCACATGTAAAAATACAAACGTTAAATAGCATCATTTAAGGGAAAAAATTGTACTGCATCGGTCTTAGCGGCGGCATCGCCAGCGGCAAATCAACGGTGGCGCGTTATTTTTCAGAACTGGGGGTTCAAGTAATCAGCGCCGATGAAATAGCCAGACAAATTACTGCCCCCAACCAAGCAGCTTACCACAAAATCGTGCAGCATTTCGGCAAGCATATCCTGGATGCCTCTGGCGCATTAAACCGTCGTCAATTGCGCCAGATTATTTTTAATCAAGCATCTCAGCGGCAATGGTTAGAAAATCTTTTGCACCCACTGATTCGGCAGCAAATTGAAAAAGACGTTGCCTCTTGCCGAAGCGCTTATTGCATCATTGAAATTCCATTATTAATCAACAGAGAAGCTTACTCTTATCTTGATCGAATTTTATTAGTCGAAACAGACAGAAGAGTGCAGATTGCAAGAATTACACAGCGCGACTTGTGCACCCAGGAAGAAGCCCTGGCCATACTGGCGGCGCAAAGCACGCCTGCTCAATATCGAAGCCTTGCTGATGACATACTCGTTAACCATGGCTCGCTGGAGGAGCTAAAACAGCAAATAACAAAGCTGCACAAAGACTATGTACAGTATGCCATGAAAAAAAGCGCTCGCTGATATAATTTTAAAAATGGTTATGAATAATATCATGTTTATAAAAGCAGCAAGCACAAAATGTCTTTACGTTACTATAGCGGGATGGTAATCCCCTTTCTAAACGCCTGCATGAACTTAATAGTTATCCCTCATCATTTCGAAATTTGCGGGGGATAACTATTAAAACACCTCAATTCTTGCCATGAAAATCGGATTTACTGCAAACCTTCTTCTTGTAAAGACTTCTGCACAGATGCTCTTTTTGACAAATTTTTAAAATAATCAGACAAATTAGGACAATTGTCCAAATCTATTTTAAAATGCCGCGCCCAAGAGAGCATGACAAACAAATAAGCATCGGGTAAGGTAAACTCATCTCCTAATAAATAAGACTTGTTCTGCAATTGTTTGTCTACGAAAGCAAATTTGTTTTTAATCATTGGAATAAAAATGCTTTCTTGTAAGTCTTTGGAAATATTAGGGTTAAACAAAGCACCAAAGGATTTATGCAATTCAGTAGTAATATAATTTTCCCACTCGAGCACGCGATAACGCTTAAATTCCTCAATAGGGGGTAATAAGTTATAAGCTTTTTTCTTATCAGCCAAATACTGGTGGATCACCGCATTTTCAGTGAGGATTTCACCGTCATTGGTTTCCAGGGTCGGGACCGCACCCTTGGGATTTATGGTTAAAAAATCGCTGCCCTGTTCCGTTTTTTTGGTTTTCAGATCCACTGCTTCATATTCACACGGTAAGCTCAATTCATTGATTAGGATATGTGCAGCTAATGAACAAGCTCCTTTTGTATAGTATAGTTTCATGGTTTTTTATCAAATTAATGGAGGAGTTATCATCTTAGTCAAATAGTAAAATCCCTGCAAATAGCAAATGTCATGTAAGCTGCAAGAATTCATGAATTATCTTATTTATTTACCAAAGCCGTTTTTAACTCTTGCGCAAAATCATGCTCTAAGGCAGAGCGTATTTTATTGCAAAGCGCATCTTTACAACTTTGGAATTTGCAAGGCGAAAGTGCATTTAACTTATGCAAAAGCTCATTCTTCCAGGGACGCAATAAAAATAAGGAACCGCTCTCGTTTTTTGCAATACTTTCCTGAATTAAGGCAAAGCTGTTGCGAATGATTTGAGCTGCTTTTTGTTTTTGCTGGTACTCCACGGTTTTTAACTGTTTTTGCAAAAATGAAGGCTCACATTGTTTTAACAGCTCTTGCTCCAGTTTGCGCATTTTATGCGCCAGAGCATGGGTTTCATCAATCACCTTAAACAGATTTTCCTCTTGGGAAAAGAACAAGTTCGTTGCGTCCATTTGCCGGTTTAAAACTTTCTTATTATGTAAATCAATACATTCCTCTACGGTAGAAATGTAGCGAGCAGCCGGTCTTTCCGCCAATACCTCAACGATGCAATCAGAGCCAAAAGGAGGTTCTACAATCAAATACCCCAGCTTGTGTTTTCTTATCTCCATATGATTAAAATCTTCCGGAATCAGCTGGTATCTTACCGTTTCAGCTAATACTCCTTTCCCTAACTTCGCATGATAAGAATGATGCATGGAAATCAAGGGGTCAACATGTAATACATAGCTTGCCAAAATATATTCATATTGCAAATCAATTGAATTGGCCGTAACGCAATATTCAATCTGTTTCGGCAAAATTTCATTGGGCATCATCTCTGTGTTGATGCGTTCTTCTAAAAAACTTTTACTGTGTTCCAATTCATGATCCAAACAAATATCAATTGCTTGGGTAAAGCAAGCGCCTCCTTTTGTAGTCACTTCAAAAACACTTCCAGTCGTCACCGTATAACCTTCCTTTGTAGTGATGTGGTGCGCATGAAAATCTGGATTGTCTCGTTGTTGGGAAAACAGAGGTTCTCTTTTATTGTAAGTCACATCAATGTCGGAAGGCGTACTTTTGCAAAAGGCGTGAATAATGGAAGGGCATCCTCCTTCAACATACAGGCACATATTTAAAAGATCGCCATGTTTATTGCGTATGGCAAAAGAACTTAATAACACGTGCACATTAGGTTCAAGCTTATCAGCCATATTTCCTATTTTAAGGTATAAATTCTGAAATTCTTCTTCCGTTAGAGGTTGATCAGGAGTATATAAGGAAAATTCAGGTAAAGATAAACGCGTAATATAGTTTTCTTTTTCTTTTTTTATATGAAAATTTCCTTTTACATCTTGCTCGCAATAATTTGCCCGGTGTTCCTCATTCGCCAAATTAAACAAAAAGGAAATATGGACTCCCAGCCTTTCCACGGCAGGCTGTAGATAGGGATTGGTATCATTAACCGCTTCGCCATACCGTGCAGGCGGTGTCCTCACCACTAAATCACGAATATAAATATCTTGATTCATCCGGCTGATGGCTTGCCGATGGCGGGAAGATAAAAAATTTCCTTTTTTAATTTTCTTGCGGTAGCTTAAGTAAGCCGGCAGTAAATCATCGATAAACATACAAGGGTGCGCTGAAAGAACAATATTATGCAGATGGATTTATATGTTCAGTATAGACGATTATGAAAGATAAGCCCGGCATACAAAAACCACGATGAAAGCATTAAGGTATCCAATTTGAAGCGCCATGGATACCTAATGCCATCCAGCTAGCACTACCCTATATTACATTCCTGTATTCACTCGGAAATTTTCCTGCTCCACAGATGCAGGAGCCTCAGGGACGGCTGTGGATTTAAATAAACCAAAATATTGCTGAAAAGATTGTTTATCTCCTTTGCTCACGCATTGTTGATATTTTTTCTTTTCCTCATCGACGGAGATGTGGGTCCTTTGATACCGATGGCGATATTTTAGATAATCCTGATGGATGGTTAGGGCGATGGAAGAAAGCTCCTTGATAGCTGCAGGATGTTTGCCAGTTGCATGCGGTGGCACCTCTTCCTCCATTGCAATCGTTTCTTCCATAGTCTGTTCATGGGATGCCTTGGCTGCAATCTTCTCCTGAGGGTCTTTGCGCACGGTTAACCTCGATTCTCCTTCTTTAACCAACTCTTTAATTTTTCTATTATTTTCAATGAGAATAGGCTCTTCCCCAAAAGCGGCAACTGCCGTACTGATAATCCGTGCAAATAATTTCAAGGGTAAAAATACAGTAGAAACGGCTAAATTTATTCCGAGAATAATGCGAGACACTCCTTCCGCTATACGAGCAAAAAAAGAAAAGATGCTGGTAACAGCATTACTAATGCGCGTTTCATTACCGGCTGGAAAAATAATCCCATATAGGCCATTGAAAATTTCGACGGGCAAAGCCGTAACGATTTGCAAAGCCCCTAACAGCAAATTGTAAATGGCGCGGAAGGGCAACATTACATCGCGTAATGCATAAAACCATGACTTGTAAGGTTTTACGCTTTCCCGTATATTTTTCCCAATTTCGCGTAAAATAATTACACTGTTTTGGGGTCTAAACGTTAACACGCTTTCTAAAGCACGGCCATCATATTCGTAAGCATGCGTCCATTCCGGCAGGGATGGAGTGGTATAAGCCGGGCTTTCCCCATCAAACCATTCATCGCTGTCTGATGAACGTGAAGTCAATTCAAGTGTGGGGAGTAGAGCTATATCTTTAACGTTTCGATCAATTTGCCGGATGACATTCACAAAATGAGGTTTTGCAATGGGTCTTCGTTTAATACCTGCTTCCTGCGCGTCACGAATGGCTTTAAGATGCCCCAGATATAAGTCCACCGTTTTTTCAGCTGTCTCCCCGCGCATTAACAAATCGCTGCGGAAAATAAATTGCAAAGTTTTAAACAAGCCAACCAAAGCGCCAATCCTGTAAACGCTATAATTGTGTACTTCCCTTACTTTTTGTGGTGCATAAACCTCTTGAAACCAGGTTTGATGCTGCTCCAACCCCTCGTGCCTTTGCCCAAACGGTTTGACCAGACTTGGGAATGCTGCTGCCGAAGCTTCAACTCCTGCATTAATGCCTTTAAAGTACGAAAGGCCTAATTTGGCATCACCTGCTAATAAAACATCACAAGGGTGTTCCCCATTCAATTTTTTATAAGTCAAATTTGCAAAAGTCGCTGGGGCTTCATTGACGCTGATGGTTGCTTTATCCAGGCTTACAATGTCATATTCATGAGTAAAGTGACGCAATCTTAAGCCCAAATAACCTTTAAGCTGCTGCATTAAAATTTCGGGAACTTTCTCCATCCGCTCATCATCTTCTCCGGAAAAAGGCATAATGGGATTTCCCGACTTAGCAAATTTTTCCAGGATTTGATAATGTTCTTTGCTAATCATCATTTGGAAAGTAACCGGGGTCTTGCCGTGCGCATCCTTCTTGCCTACGTATTCATCACAAGTAAGACCATAATTTTGCATGAAACGCACTTGGGTGGCTAAAGGCATAGGGGTTACGTCCCCCTCTACCTCAAAACGGAATTGCAAAACAAAATCAAATTCTTTTTTAATGGTATTACCGGCATGATAATTTCGGGCAGCAGCAGTCCTTAATTCCAATTTAAGCTTATGATCAAGATCATCAGGGTGATGGTAAGATTCAGGAGCTTTTATCTCAGTAACTATGTTTCGTACTTCGCTGCCATCTAGGGCTTTCATGGAGTAGGTAAATTTGCGATCTTCGCTGAGGCTTAAATAAATTTTATTTTCCTCAAGACTTGTATTTTCCGCAGCCATTGCAAATTCATACTTATCGATTTCACCCATAATTTGTTGGGAAATCACACTGCGCGTACCATCGGCGCCAAGAATTAAATTGGCATTTTTATATTTATCCAAAATTTCTGACTTCACATCTGTAATACCCCGTCCTGTAATAAGATGTGCTCCCAATTCTACGGCACGGTTTTTCAGCAAATGTTCTACTTCGGAAATTCGTATATAGGGATTTTTTTTGACGCGATCGCGAAATTCCTTTATGGCTGGATCCTCGCCCAGCTGAGGATGGGCGCTAGCCTGCAAAAATTTGTCAATCTGCGTGTAATCCATGTGTAAGGTATGATTCCGCTTATATTCATCAAACTTTTCCAGGATGACAAGCTTCATGCCTTTATGGTGGGATAACAAACCGATGGTATTTAATAAACCTATTGGACCCGCCCCCACAACTACTGTTTCCACTTCCTCATCGGCTGGAGCTTGGCATACCGTTAAAGCCCCGAAAATTCCTTTTGCATTTTTATATTTTTTATAAAGATCCGTTTCGACATTACTGACGTTTAACAAGGGATCAAAATCTGCTCCGTGGTAACGTGCTACATTATGTAAATAGTGAAGCAATTCCTCCCACGTTTTCCCTTGTCGCCGAGTCTTGACTTCCTTGATGACATCCTCGTCTTTACAATCTTTTAAAATATGATCGATGAATGACTCATATTGAAGTAATGCAGTTAAATCTTCTTTGCTCAGGCCTTCTCTGCCTTTTTGCGTTTGATTTTTTTGCTTGAAATTCTTTATGCTGGAAAGTACGAATTCATCTTCATAACCGCTTAATAATTTATCAATAAAAGATAGCGGGAAAATTTCTTCCTTATTCTTTAAATACGTTTCAATAAGAACCGTTTTAGGTTTCAGGGGCAATGCCCCAATGCCGAGATTAATGGCTTGTATGGCTGCAAAAAAGTCATTCCCGACAATGACATAATCTACTTCTGCCGGTTTATAAACGTAAATTCTTTCAGCAGGCATAAACATCTCGAATTACAAAGTGATTCATAATTATAGCAAAAAACAAAAGTTAATGTAGATTTAAAGATCAAAAAGAACATTGTATTACCAAATTAAAAGCAGATAATACAATATATTATAAGATATTGATGCCAAGACAGCCGCAAAGTGGAGATTACTATTCTTGCGGCCGTAGTTGAAATAAATTAATTGCCGACCCGCCACCCAGAAGAGCGCGACGTTGATGTACTGGTGCATTGGCTGCCATTTGCCGTGCAATTTTGGCTGGAAGTGGTTATGGTTTTGCTTTTTCCACGCTCGTGATGCGGTACGGAACTTCCCAATGCGCCAATCAAATTATTCAATGGTGCATTCTGCTCGGCAATTATTGCCCTGTCATTTTCAGCACGCTGCCTTTCTGCCTCCCGCTCATTGTATGAGCGGATTACTTGCGCTTGCTGCCCAGGGGTCAAACTTTGCCACTGTTCTTTGGATAAACCAAAATAAGTAGGTGCGCACGCAGACACGGCGAATGCCAACACCAAACCGATCATGCAACGTTTCATAATTACCTCAGTGGCAGGAAATACTACGGATTATACCAATATTCATGCAAACAGATCATGTTTTTTTTGAACCCTTTGCTTCATTGAAAATCACAAAACTCCTCAAAGAAAATTAAATAAACAGGTTTGCACCTAGGCAGTAGCTTAGAATACAAACAAGCTAATAGCTTAACTCTGTGTTTGTATATATTGTCCTTATTGAGCAAATCCATTACAGTATTAGGTATTTTTACAAAGTATTTGCAGCAGACATCGTCTAGATTTTTATGTTCATTTAATTTTATGTTAGGCTTGTTCAAACAAGCAAAGGACCGCATTTCGTTATGCATGATGAAACCATTACATTTCAACTGGCAACCCATTATCTGCCCAAGGTTGCGCTACGCCTTGAATGCTTGTTTCTTACCGTTGAGCAAGCTTGTGAAGAAATCCACCCAGTCATTCATCATTATGCGCTGAAAAACGTGATTGAAATTATAAAATTGATTGAAAAACCAGAGCTTAAAAGCCGTTTTTTAAAAGAGTTAATGCGCATTGAACATACGATAAACAAGTCACAAATTACCATATCCAACACGCTCTATGCTAATTTGTTCGTCCAAGTCCAGTTTTTAAATCATGTGGCGGGGCGTTTTGGTGAATCCATCCACATCAATCCTTTCTTGCAATCCATTCGTTTTGCCCAAACCGGAGATTACAGCGATTGCGAAATTTATTCGCCGCAATTACTGCTCTGGCTAGAGAGTGAACCGGAAAAGAGGCAAGCTGATTTAAATAAGTGGCTGCAGCAATTAAAATCCTTAAAAGATACGGTTTTTATCTATCTGGCTTTGCTACGCAATACCGCCGAATTTGACAAAATTGATATCTACAATGGGTTTTACCAACGCTCACTACCGCCTAAAACTTCCTGCCACCTGATATTGCTTAGAATGAATAAGAGTTGCGGGATTGTTCCAAAAATGCAGCTTGGACAGCATGGGTTAAGCATCACCTTGTGCGACAATTCAATGAATAAGTTACGCCATACAGAAGCCCCAATCTATCTAGGCATATGTAATTTTAATTAGCTGGCAAGCTTTTATAGTTTTGCATTAACCATTCAGAAACAGGCGTTGTTTTTAAGGTCAAAAATTGTGATCTTAAATTATAAATATTATTTACCTAATCCTTTCCAGGGCTCCCCAGGCAGACGGTGCACTACTTCATCATCGAATAAATATTGTTATATTCATGCAACATCATAGTCATAACTCATATTCTCAGCGCAAGTGCCAATAATAGCCACATTATCTGGCATAATGATAGCGTCATAGCCAATGACATCATTACCAATCACGGTGCTTTCTTACGATCTCTATAAAAGACGCTTCAGGCCAAAAGATTGGAAAACAATGACTGGCACCATACAAAACAAATTTGACGTTGGTGGCTATTTGGCAAAATTTATCAATGATGAGTCATCGCCAATAAAATCGAAATGGTAGAGCACGTTTTTTTCAAAATTATGGGCATCAACCGGATCATCATAATAAATATAATCTCCAACAATGTTTAATGATATTCTTAAAACGGTACGCTCAAATCCTTGCATTGGATACAATTCGTTGGATCAGAGTACATTATTAAATTTCTTAATTAAAAAATATAAAGTTGAATGATGTTCATACCCATCACGTTGAAACTCAACTTCATACCCTAATTTTTGATAAAAACCTAAAGCTTCCCAATCCATGGTGTTAATGGTAGAAAAACGACATTTTTTTTGTTTTCCCAAACACTCACTCGCTTCAATCAATTGCTTTCCAATTCCTTGTTTTCTGTAACGCTCATCCACCCATAATTGATCAATATAGAGACAGCCATAATACATACTGCCATTACAGCCACCAATAATAAGTTCATCTGCATCACGGAAAAAAAAAAGCAAAGGACTCTATAGGCTGTTGCCTTTTCTTTAAATAAGCATACTCAGAAATACCTTGACTTAAAATATCAATATCTTCTTGTCTTGGCTCAGATTCATAGGTTAACTTCATCTTATCCCTTATAAGTCACTTGAGTTAAATCATCATTTATTAACGTTCGGCATAAACCGTGAGCTGACGCGCTTTTTAAAGCATAGTGTCCTCAACATACCAACAAACACATAAAATGGCTCGAATAATACACCAGCTTAAGACTCGTTCACCATTAAATACAGTCAAGTCAATTTCTTAAAACGCACCTATTTCAAACTCCCTTTCATCAACCCATCATGTTCCTGGTAACAGGCGCTCAATGAGCATGCCGCCTTCTTCAGGATTTGCAGCAATTAATCGAGTCGAACCCCTCCCATTAAAATGTCTTAATGCATGAATTCTCTTGAAAATTCATTATGAGGAACGTTGATTTTTAATACCCATTCTTCGCTTTTTGAACCTAAAACTGGAAGCACACAGTTAAAACTTAAATGCTCAAACCGGGTCAATAAAGTAAGTCTATGCGCAAGGTGTTCAAGAATTGAGGTAACACTGCCACCATTGTTTTCCCATATCACCATGCACTAACGATATGGTGTTTTTAAGAGTGTTGAGGTGGTTAGTGGGCATGAGGTACTTCCTTTTTTGCGATTAACCATAGCTCGTTGGTTTCTTCTTTTGTTATGCAAGGAATAAATCCTGCCTTTTGATAACAGGCGATTGCACGGTGGTTCTTAATATCTGGTGTGACTAGTGCTGTATCAAATTGTTGAAAAACAGTGTGCTGAACAAATTGCATCAGTGCCGCACTGCCAATCCCCTGTCCCAAAACTGATTCCTCACCAAGATAGAAATCAACAGCCGCAATTTTTTGGAAATCAAAAGTCTTATTAGCAGGTAGAGTAAGAAAATCGTACATATCATAATACTGAATGTATCCTATGGGTTGTTCAACCAGCAGAATAATAAAAGCAAAAATGGATTTTTTCTTTCCGTTCTCTAACTTATATTGGCTTACATAACTACGGTATTTATGAGTGATTTTATCTAGTGTCCAAATCACCTCATCATTCCACCAGGTTTTGACATGGGGCGTTTCTAACCATTTTAATAGAAGCGGTAAGTCTTGCTCTGATAAGTTGCGAAAAGAAATATATTTATTTTTCATTTTTAGACAAATTTTCCAATAATATTTTTCCCTTATGGGACAAGCGATATTTTTGTAGTCTGCTCTTGGGCTTCTCTGGGATGGTACGCTCCATCAATTCCTCGTTGAGTAGCTCATCAAGATAATTGCGTTGAAAGTCTCACGATGCCTGATCCCAGCAACCTCTTGCAGTTCTATACTTTTCAGCTCGCCTTTTAGTTCGGCATGCTCTGGGTACCCGCTCAATCCATGGATCGACTTGTTCGGTAGCTTGTCCGGTCGCCGCTAATGATTTACGCCAAATAGTTGTCCTGAATCCGTCTGAGATAGAAATTCATGCTCTGGCAGTCCAACCTCACGGCAACGACGAATCACAGCCCTACCTGTAAATGATATGTTGTTTTTTTAAAAGCTTAATTATTTCAAGATTGGCTGCAGGGAAGGCAAACTGCTGCAAGCTATTAGCATCTACCCAACGCAAATCCATTTGCCCTTCCCGTGGATAAGCTTCTCCTGAAAACTTATCCACATGGTAAATTAATAAAGATACACAGTGCTGGCTATAGGTATGATTAACCTCGCCCAGAAAAGTGTAGTGCAGTACTTCAAGCCCTACTTCTTCTTCGATCTCTCGAATTAAAGCAAGAGTCGCTTCCTCGCCGGCTTCAAGCTTGCCTCCAGGAAATTCCCAATAACCGGCGTGCGTGGTTTTCTGCGAACGCTGCGTGATTAAAATACGCTGCCTTGCATCCGTAATAACCGCCACGGCTACTTTCATGCAATGCTTCCATGGCAGCTTTTATATTTTTTACCAGAACCGCAAGGACAAGGGTCGTTGCGACCCACTTTTTTACCGCTGCGCTTGAATGTGGTCACTGCATTTTCTTCAGCTTCTTGCTCTTCCGTTTCGTGAATAAATTGCATTTTATGAATTTGTTCAGCGCGGCGTTGCTCCTCAACTGCTTCCACATCCTCTTCCGTTTGTATCTCTACAGAAGACAGCAGGCGGATAATATCGTATTTCATATTGTCCAGCATGGTAGAAAATAAAGTGAATGCCTCGCGTTTATATTCTTGTTTCGGATCTTTTTGGGCATAACCACGCAAATGAATTCCCTGGCGCAGATAATCCATGGCAGCCAGATGTTCGCGCCAATGATTATCCAAAGTCTGTAAAATGACCGACTTTTCAAACTGGGCAAGCACTTCACGCCCAATTCTATCTTCTTTTTCTTGATATTGTTTTTCGCTCAATTCGATAATTTTTTCTTTTATCTGTTCAGGTTGAATGGAGTGATCCTCATTAATCCATTGACGGATTGGTGCTTTCAGTTTGAAATCATCAGCAAGCACTTGCTCCAAGGTTTTTACTTCCCACTGATCTTCCAAACTTTGCGGGGGAATATAACTATCCACCAAACTGCTTAAAACATCGATGCGGATGGAATGCACAGCTTCTAGTGGGTCAGGCATCGCCATGATTTCCGCGCGCTGCGTATAGATCACTTTACGCTGATCATTAGCGACGTTGTCATAATCCAACAACTGTTTTCTTACATCAAAGTGATATCCTTCCAGCTTGCGTTGTGCATTTTCAATAGCCCGCGTTACCAAATTATGTTCAATGGGTTCGCCTGGTTTCATTCCCAAACGCCGCATCATATTGGCGACACGCTCGGAAGCAAAAATCCGCATGAGATGATCTTCAAGCGACAAATAAAAGCGGCTGCCACCCGGATCGCCTTGCCGGCCGGCTCGACCGCGTAATTGGTTGTCTATACGCCGCGATTCATGGCGTTCAGAGCCGATGATGCGCAAGCCACCGGCAGCAAGTACCATTTCATGGCGTTTCTGCCAGTCTTCACGGACCGCCTCACGGGCTTCCTCATTTGCATCAGCAGATAGTTCAGCAAGCTCCGTGGCCAGACTCCCACCCAAAACAATATCAGTCCCACGGCCTGCCATGTTGGTGGCAATGGTAACAGCGCCCGGCCGCCCGGCTTCAGCAATAATATGAGCTTCTTTTTCATGGAACTTTGCGTTTAAAACCTGATGCTTTAAACCCGCTTTTTTCAACAAGCCGCTCAGCAGCTCAGATGCTTCAATGGATGCAGTGCCCACCAACACGGGTTGTTTACGCTCTACACATTCGCGTATGTCTTGAATGATAGCTTGATATTTATCCTCTTGAGTTAAATAAACCAAATCAGGCTGATCGACGCGGCGCATGGGTTTATTCGTAGGAATAACCACAACTTCCAAATTATAAATTTGCTGAAACTCATAAGCTTCTGTATCAGCCGTACCCGTCATCCCGGATAATTTATTGTATAAACGGAAAAAATTCTGAAAGGTAATAGAAGCCAGCGTCTGATTTTCATTTTGAATGGAAACATGCTCTTTGGCTTCGACTGCTTGATGCAAGCCTTCAGACCAGCGCCTGCCAGGCATGGTTCTTCCTGTGTGCTCATCAACAATAACCACCTGATCGTTTTGTACAATGTAATCCACATCGCGATGAAACAACGCATGTGCTTTTAATGCGGCACTCACATGATGCATCAACATGATATTACTGGCATGATAAAGACTTTCACCAGGGTCCAGTAGATTTGCTTTTACCAAAAGCTCTTCGATGTGCTGATGCCCCGCCTCCGTCAAATGAGCCTGTTTTTGTTTTTCATCAATCGTATAATCCCCGCTATCCCCTTCTTCCTGCTGCATTTTTAAATTGGGGATGAGCTGATTGACTTTAATGTACAATTCTGAACTGCCCTCGGAGGCGCCGGAAATGATTAAAGGAGTTCGTGCTTCGTCGATGAGAATGGAGTCCACTTCATCCACGATGGCAAAATTTAGCTCGCGCTGGACCTTATCTTCAAGGCTAAATGCCATATTATCGCGTAGATAGTCAAAACCAAATTCATTATTTGTACCGTATAAAATATCGGCACGATAAGCAGCTTGCTTTTCTTCATGAGGCATGTCTGGATAAATAACACCTACATTTAAGCCTAAAAACTCATAAACGGGCTTCATCCATTGGCTATCGCGTTTGGCCAGGTAATCGTTCACGGTAACCACATGTACCCCGCGCCCGCTCAGAGCATTCAAATAGGCAGGCAGAGTGGCCACTAATGTTTTACCTTCACCGGTGCGCATCTCGGCAATATTGCCCTCATGCAACACGATGCCGCCAATTAACTGCACATCAAAATGGCGCAAACCCAAAGTACGAACCGCCGCTTCCCGTACCACAGCAAAAGCTTCGGCCAGCAATTCATCCAACGTTTCACCTTCTGCCAGGCGCGATTTAAATTCGGCAGTTTTAGCAGCTAATTGTTCATTCGTTAAAGCTTGCATCTGTTCTTCAAAAGCATTAATGGCCAGCACCGTTTTTTCCATGCGCCGCAACGTCCGCTCATTGCGGCTACCAAACATTTTCTTAATCAACGTATTCAGCATGGCCCTAATAGTCCTCTTTAACAGTTCAAATCTTAAAACTGCTTAATTTACTAGAATTCACGTGTAAAAGCCATGCATGCTCTAACGGCAAGCATGGCTAACTCCAGGCAATTTCCTTTAAATTTTTTATAACGAGATAACAGATGGGATCTTTTCCTTCTATCTCCAGCAACCCATTGGGTGGAATAACGAGGCGACTGCTACCTTTAACTATGGTAAAGCGCTGGCTTCCAGCCTTAATATAGGAATGCTCGCAATAGCCCCCTATATTTTCGATGTGCAGTAAAGCCTGAAGAGCCGCAGGATTTTGAAATTTTATTTTAAGAGAGCGCCCATTTTCTGATTTACCGAAGTAGTTAGGCAAGTGGTTAAAATCAGCTTCCCCGTTTTTAAAGCGGATTCGCAATATCCCTGATTTATTTCTTAAAATTTGTAAATCTTTACCGTGCAGATAAGAAAAAACATCGGGATAGTGTTTAACCCGATTTAAATGATTCTTGGCAATATACCAACTGTTGCTTCCTGCAATTAATGTCCCTTTTCTTTTTAATATGGCTTCCAGGCTTAACGGGGTAAACAAATCATGTTGTACCCAGAAACCTCCCCAGGTTATATCGAAAAAAGCCCAGTGACCATTGACATAAATTTCGGCGGCCGCATGATTGTGATTTTCATGATTGAATGAATAATAAAAATCCACCGGGCGCACGCTTAAGCCTAAATGTTTTAATATTTCTACAAAAAGGTATTGATGGTTGCCGCAAATGCCAAAACTGTTTTGCAAACACACATTCTGCTCATGCATCAAGGGAGATTTAAATTCCCTTTGTGTATGTTTGAGGTAAGCATACCGACCTGCGCTGGCAATATTTTGTATTAAATTCATGGCTTCAATGGCTTGCAGAATCCTGGTTTCATCATCGGTAAGCTTGATGCCTGAAGATTCATAAACCCATTTTATCCCCTGCACCGCATGTTCAGTGAGGCAAGCATATTTTTGGATGCTGTCTGCATAATCATTGCAATATAAGCTTTTTGAGAAATCGCTTTTTGCAGCCGACGCGATGCTTACCAAAAGAATAAGCATCGCAAAGAAAATTTTAAAAACCAGCATGCATCCTTTCCAGTTGATTTTTTAATAGGCTTATTTCCTGCCTGGATGAGATTCTTTCAAAAAAAGAACAGCAACGAGCAAACTGATTAAATAGCAAAGAGGCATGATGAATAAAGCTTTTTGATAGCTGCCAAGAGCATATACATGGATGCCGTTGACAAGCTGCCACCCTTCGCTGCGATGTAGTATCACGCCCACCAAAGGCTGGAATACAGCGCCGCCAATCAGCACGGATAAATTATTAAAGCCCGAAGCAGTCCCCACCAAATGCGCTGGGTTATTGTCTTTCACGACGGCAAAGCTTACGGTTTGCCCACCCGCACCAAGGCCTAAAACAAAAAGCACCGCATACATCCACTGCATCGGCACACCCGGCACATACAGCAAAATCAAGGTGGCAGCCAATCCTAAAACGGAGCTGATTGCCAAGGCCAGGCGTCTATTATAAAACCGATCGCTAACCCAGCCTAACAACGGACTGCCGACACCAATTCCCAGCCAAATCATACTGCACAACCCGGAAGCAACGACTACGTTAACCTGGTATTTTTCTTCAAGATAAGGAACGCCCCACAAGGCTGCAAAGACGGCAATGGGAGTCCAGATGGCAAACGCATATGCCCCGGTTAACCAGGTATATGAATGCTTGCAAACCTCCAGCAAACGGCGCCATTCATCGCGGAAACGTTGCGTAGGCAATGCTTGTGTCGGTTGATGCGGATAATCACGAATTACCGCCCAAAGCAGCATAGCCAACAAAACGCCAACGCCCGCCAGAATAAAACTCGCTTGCCGCCAACCCACATGCTCGATAAGCGATGCAAGCGGCATCTCGCCAAACATTGCACCCACAGAACTCATTAATTGAGCTATACCTGCCAAAATGGCAAAGTGTTGCGGCGGGAACCAGCGGGATAATAAAACCAATACGCCAATAAAGGAAAAAGCAGAACCAATACCGATTAAAAATCGTCCCAATGACGCAGTAACGACACTGTCGGTCGATGCAAAAAAGAATGAACCTGCGGCACAAAGTAACAGGGCACCCGTCATGAGCTTGCGCGGCCCATAGCGATCAAATAACACGCCTGCCGGCAATTGCATCGGCGCATAAGCATAGAAATAAAACGCTGAAATCACACCAAAGCCTTCCGCACTGACCCGGAAAGTTTTCATCATGGGATCAGCCATGACACTGGGAGCTACCTGCAAAATAAATTCATACAAATAAAACGAAGCTGCCAGAAAAAAAATTACATAAGCCTGAACCCGGCTATGCTCTTGTGGGGGTAAATGATACGTGCTCAAGGGTATGTCATAGTTAATGAAATTAGAACACATTACACCGAAGCGGATTTCATTTGTCAATGCCTTGAATTCAAAGCTTAATCAAGCCGCAAGTTTATTGAAATAATTTAAAAAAATTGATACTCCCAAGCGTTTATATTTGATTTTCTAAAGATGCGCAAAATAGCATAAATTCGCTACAACTGGATAATCTTTTATTAAGGGCTGGGGCAACAGCGGCAGGTGTCGGTTTGTTTGCCTACAAGCATTCACAAGCAAAAAATCACCCCATAGAGCCAGGACCAGACTGGGAACTCGCTCTAGGTTCTGCGCACTTTGTTTCATGCATAAAATAAGTATAAAAAAAGAAACCAGCAAAAGAAGATGCTTTTTTAGCAAATCTGGCAAATATTCTTCTAACATGCTTTATTTTGTTAAAGAAACATTCGATTAAATGGCGTTCTTTATATAAAGGCTTATCAAAATCACGCTGATTTTTCCTGCGTGCACGGAGAAATGAATGATCGGAATAGAACGTTGCAATTCTAATGCTCGTTGTAATAGATACCAGCTTAGATACTGGCCAATGAACAAGACTGTCAAACGAAAGCCCCACCTTTGTGCCGGACAAAAACCGATTATAAATGGTATGGGGTCGAAATAACTCGCTGATTTTAAATGTATTTCATATAATCATTTTGTCTTAAAAAAGGATGTAAATATGAAATATATCAGCGAGTTGAGAGGCATTTTAAGTCAGCAATTAAATTGGCACAAGTCTCGAATAGACTGTTTTGCACAAATGTTGTTAGCGCTATTTATGGTGAGAAGTATCAATTTAAGCGAAATAGCTGTTGCAATGGATGTTAATAAAGCAAGCATTGAATCACGCTACAAAAGAATCTATCGTTTTTTTTCAAAGTTTGAATTAGATTTTATCTGGATTGCTCGTTGGATTTATTCGTTATTTTTTACTTCACACCAGAAAGTTTATATAGCTATTGACAGGACAAATTGGTATTGGGGGAAGGCAAAAATCAACGTATTTATGTTGTCGATTTGTTATGAAGGGATTGCCATTCCTATATTTTGGCGCTTGCTTAACAAAGCAGGAAGTACAACAGCTAAAGAACAAATCGAATTGTTATCTCGATTTATTAATACGTTTGGTAAAGAATCGATACAAGGCGTACTCGGTGACCGAGAATTTCCTAACAAAGCACTTATCGCTTGGCTTGTAGCAGAGAATATCCCCTTTTATTTACGGATTAAAGGGAACATAGACATTTGTATTGGTAGAAAGAAATTTAAGACCTCAGCCCAATTATTTAATCATCTGGCCCCCTATCAGCAACAAGTATTTGGTATGAAAGTTCACGTTTTTGGTCAATCTCTTTATTTAGCAGGGAGCAAAAATTCTCGTGAAGACTTGCTAGTTGTACTGACAAATCAGAATCCAAAAAATGCTATCGCTTGCTATTTGCGCCGTTGGGAAATAGAAACGCTTTTTGCCGCGTTAAAAACAAAGGGTTGGCGGTTTGAAGATACACGTGTTATTGAGCCTAAGCGCATCGAAAAACTTTTGGTTTTACTCGCTTTAGGTTTTGTTTGGGCTCATCGAATCGGTGAATGGAAGGCATCTATCAAGCCTATTCCTTTTAAAAAATTACGAAATCAAAAAAGACCTAAACACAGCTTTTTTCGATTTGGATTGGATCATCTTAGGGACTTGCTTACCAATTCCAGGATCAAGACAAAACTGTTTAACAAATTAGCCAATCAGATCCTGGTGGAATCAACAGAGCTTGTCTTGTAAAAAATTGTCCGGCACAAAGAAGCCCCACTCCTGTCATCCTAGATATTAATATTATCTTAATATTAATATGCTAAAATGCTGCCCAGCTTTATTTATGGAGAATCACGTGCCTATTTTATTATTCAATGAAAGCCAGATTACAGCGGAAAACTACCAGGAATTTTGTAAGCAAAACGGTAAAGACCCCAAACAATGTGTTTTTGTTTTCCCGGGCAATCCCAGCCACCATACCCCAGAACACACTTTATTTTCGGTAAAGGAAGGGAAATCTAATCTTAATGCGGTAGCACAGCGATTCGGTGAAGCCGGATTTCCTACCCTTAGCTTGCCTACTGTGCTCAATCAAGATATTAGCCTTCCCGAACGAGCCATGGCAGATTTATGGCGGGCGGCCGGAGCTGGTTATACCATCATTTTACCGGTGCGACCTTTTGGGGAAAAAGGACAATATTTTAATTCTCCTTTGAGTAAAAGTAATAACTATGCCGTTGAACTTAATTTCTGGGGCGGAAATGAAGGAGAGCCCAACCCAGGCTTAGGTCATTTTTACAATACCTATATAGTGAATCTGCATACATTTTTACACATGCGGGAGACGGGAGAACCGAATAGGGCTCAACATTTACAAAACTTTTCACGTCAAATGCAGGGTTTCAATTTACATCAAAATTTAGCTAATAGCTATACTACGGGGGAGCTTTACCCGCAAGATGCCTGGCTGCAACCACCACAACCAAAGCCATCTTCCACCTTTAGTCCTTACCTGCTTTTAGCCATTGGCAGCGGGGTTTTAGGGGCTGCCGGAGCAGCAACGATAGTAGTCGGAGCCTTGGCGCTGGCACAAGTTATTGCTATTTTATGCCCTCCAGTTGCCTTATTGGCTGCAGGGGCTGTGGCAGCAGCGGCAGGCATGGCAGGTGTCGGTTTGTTTGCCTACAAGCATTCGCAGAGCAAAAACCATCCCATAGAGCCAGAGCCACACTTGGGCTTCATCCAGTAGCATTCCAATAAATAAAGAGCAGCCAGCTGGCTGCTCTTTATTTTTAATCCTTATAAACATTCCTTTAGTTGCATCCAATTTAAAACGCTGGCTAATAAGCTTGCTTACTCTGGTTTATGGCGAATAATTTAAAGCTGTTACGCAGCGTTAAGATTAATTTAATGTTATCATGGTAAAATTATCTCCAGCTTTTTTATGGAGATATAAATGCCTGTATTTTTATTCCCCGAAGAAAATATTACCGTAGAAAATTATACAAAATTTTGTTTGGAGAAAAAACAAAACCCTAAACGATGCGTGTTTGTTTTTCTTGACGATAGCAATCAAAATCCTGCAAAACACACATTATTTTCGATAAAAAAAGGAAATGATGACTTGGGTAAGATAGCCCAAACGCTGGGAGAAGCGGGATTTGCCACTTTAGGCCTTCCCGCTTCCCCAGGCGGCGAAGATGAAGACGACTATTCAGAAGTGGCCATGGCTGCTGTATGGCGGGCAGCAGGAGCTGGTTATACCATCATTTTTCCAGCCCGGATTCACTGCTCAAAAGGAGATATTTTTGCGGAACATTTAGGCAGGCTCGACAATACTTCGGGCACGGAGTACGAACTCAATTTCTGGGACAAGAAAGAAAGTTCTAACGAGATACTGGCTGATTATTACCTCTCGTTAGTACCGAAGCTGGTTAGCTTCACCACAATGCGTGATAAGCAAGACAGAAATCTTGAACAGAAATTGGGCGAATTCGCCACAGAAGATAAAGAATTAGATGCGGAATCGGAAGATGAATATTATCAGAACGCAATATTAAAAGATGCCTTCCTGCATGGAAAAAATTCCCCACAAGATAAATGGCTGCAACCACCGGCTGCTTGGTTTAGCCCTTCACTCCTGTTAGCGATTGGCAGCGGGATTTTTGGTGCTGCGGGCGCGGCAACTGTCGTGATAGGAGCTTTAGCCCTGGCTAAAGTTATCACCATTTTGTGCCCACCTTTAATTTTAGTGGCAGCAGGGGCAGCGGCTTTAACCATAGGTATAGCTGGAATTGGCTTTTTTGCTCATAAGCATACGCAAGCGCAAAATCAGCCACTGCAATTCGAACAAGCATCAGCACCCGCCATGTAAATTCAGGTTAGAATTAGGAAGAGCAGCATGTAAGCTGCCCTTATATTTTGTTAAAAGCTTGGAGTATCATGCCCATTTTATTTATTAAGCAATCCACAATCACACTGAAAAGCTATGAAGAATTTTGCAAACACCAAAACCATGAAGAAATTTTCAAACATCGCAAGTATGTTTTCATTTTCCCTGGCAATGAAACTCACCACGGTGGAGCTCATAACTTATATTCAGTAAAAGGGGGAGCGGGATTAGCCGCCCTGGCACGTGTTTTGGGACATGCTGGCTGGCCAGTCTTGAGTTTGCCTACCACCACGATGGAAAACTGGGCAACCAATAGAGGCCAACAAAAAACCGTGACCCAGGCTCTATGTGATCTTTGGCGCGCCGCAGGTGCGGGATATACTCTGGTACTGCCGGTGAGATCTCACCAGAATGTCGATTATTTTCATCAACCGCTTGCCAACAGCCAGGATGAACCAAATTTTTGGGGCGGCGTTCAACTTGCTGCAAATAAACCTTTGGCGAATTATTACACTGAGCAATTGAACTTATTGACTCAATTTTTAAATGAGTGTGAAGAAAACCCCAGCTTAAAAGTACATCGTCTTCAGGAAATTGAAAAACAATATCCTCATTTGGTACAAAGCTATTGGGATGGGCAGGGCAAACATCCTGAAGATCCCTGGTTTGCAAAACCTGGACAACACAAAATGGCTGATAGAGGCTCAAGACAAGCTAATCAATCCCCTTTCGTAAAAAAAGAGGAGCAAGCACAGCAACGGCTTTCATCCCAGGCAGCAACTGCTGGCAAATCCAATGCGTGGCTTTATCTTACTCTGGGTTGTGGCGTCTTGGCTACGGCAAGTGCAACCGCACTAATCACCGGATTCCTGGCCTCCCTGGCAGTCATTTCAATAGCAATGTCTCCGGTTGCCTTAATGATTACAGCGGCAGCCACCTTAGCAGGTAGCCTTGCTGGCGCTGGATTCTTTGCTTACAAGCATTATCAAGCACAAAATAATGTTGCAGAAGCTTCCTTACGCTTTGATAATTGATTATCTAAGTGCCTCTATGATAAAGCGCTCCCAAAACAACAGGTTTTGCGGAGCCGGTAATTTTGCTTAAATCAAGCGGGGTTTGTGTGAGCGTTTTTTCCGCAAGCCAGGCAAACATCATGGCTTCAAGAAAATCAGAACTGACTTCGAATTGCTCTGCACAAACCACTTCCTTGTTGTGCAGACGACCTTGTAAGGCGTGCAGCAACACCAGATTATGCGCCCCCCCACCACAAATGATGATTTGTTCAGATTGCCGCTTTTCTATCGCAGCAGCTACTGAAGCTGCAGTTAGGGCTAATAGTGTGGCTTGTACGTCTTCGGGGGCAAACTCATGCACACCATATTTTTCCAGCCAGGCAAGGGAGAAATATTCTTTGCCTATGCTTTTCGGTGCAGGCAATTTAAAGAAAGCATCTTGCAGCAGCTTTTCCAGCAGGGGGAAAATAATCTGTCCTCTTGCTGCCCATCGGCCTTCTTCATCATAATCTTTACCCAAGTGTTTTTTGATCCAGGCATCCATCAAACAATTTCCAGGCCCCGTATCGAAACCACTGCCTCCCTCATCGTTTAAAAAAGAAACATTGGCAATCCCTCCAATATTGACGACGGCCGCATGCTTTAAATGTCCAAATAACTCATGATGATAAAGGGGAGCAAACGGGGCGCCCTGACCGCCGACCACTAAATCGCGGCTGCGAAAATCGGCAGCTACAGTAATTTTGGTCAATTCGGCTATGGTATGGGCGCAACCCAGCTGCACCGTACAAGGTATGTCGCTAAAAGGCTCATGCAAAATTGTTTGCCCGTGGCTGCCAATGGCGATGACGTCTGCAGAAGTGACTCGCGCTGCCGATAGCAATTCCTGCGCTGCAGCAGCAAAATCCCGGCCTATCAAGGTGTTTAACTGCGCCAGTACAGCAATCATTATTTTTTCAGCAGCAAGAACATCTTCCAAGAGTGTTCTAGTTTTTTTACTGTAGGGGTAAGTGATGCCAGCCAATAACCGGTTTGTGTCTACATCCACCAGTGCAGCATCAATTCCATCCATGCTGGTTCCTGACATCAATCCAATAAAAAGCTTCATGATACAATCCAAATTACAAACTAATTATTATTACCTGGCATTTTCAAATGTAAACGCTCTTCCAATAGGAACATGCGTGGATAGCTTGCTGCAACTTTCTGGTCTTGAGGCTAACAATTTCGCACCGCCAAGCTTATAAGCATTTTTTATTTTAACAATTCATTGCTCAAACTGCCTGTAACTTAAAACAATTATAAAAATTTTGGGTAGTTTGTGCGGCAACGGTTTCATACTCCACCCTCAGTAAATCACTAAGTGCCAAAGCGACGTATTTTACCAAAGCTGGATGATTCTGCTTACCACGAAAAGGTACAGGAGCAAGATAAGGCGAATCGGTTTCAATGAGGATGCGGTCTAGGGGAACTTTTTTAGCTACTTCTTGCAAGCTCGTTGCATTTTTAAACGTTACAATTCCGGAAAAAGAAATATAAAAATTTAAATCCAATGCCTGGCGCGCAACCTCCCAACTCTCTGCAAAACAATGCATAACCCCGCCGATTTCATCGGCTTTTTCCGCGCGTAAAGTCAGAATGGTATCTTCAGCTGCTTCGCGCGTGTGCACAATCAGTGGCTTGCCAGAAATGCGGGCTGCCTGGATGTGTTCACGAAAGCGCTGGCGTTGCGACTCGCGTGCTTCTTCCGTCGCAGTACGGTAGTAATCGAGGCCAGTCTCGCCAATGGCTATACAACGTGGATGGGTAGCCAGGGAAAGAAGCTTTGTGGCAGTAATTTCTTGGTGCATTAATACATTTGGGTGTATACCCGCCGAAATATAAATGTTTGGGTAATGATTGGCCAAATCATACAAAGCAGGTAAATCCTCAAGCTCAATGCACACGCATAAAAACTCTTTTACGCCATTTGCTTCTGCTTGGTTGATAACCAGGCACAAATCATCATTAAATTCCTTTAAATCAAGAGTATGCAAGTGGCAATGAGAATCGATTAGGGAAGAGGTTTTCTGGTTCATAAGATATGCATCATATAGTGTCTGTCATCTGGCTGGATTTTAACATGCCCGCTAAATAGGTTTCTATCTTGTTGGCGAGATAGCGCCCCTGCTCGCCGATGAACTGCACGCCAATACCAACCGGCTTATTCCCTTGCGCACCTTTCGGTGTGAGCCAGACTACCTTCCCTTCTACGGCATCACTTTCCGGCTCATCAAGTAACCTTACAGATAGGTTTACTGCACTGCCTAGCTGGTAATTCTGGGTGGTGCGAATAAAAAGCCCGCCACCTTTTATAAAAGGCATGTATGCATGATAAAGTGCGTCTTCGTCACGGAAAGAGCAAATCAATAATTGCGCATCTTCAGCCATCGATCACTCGCAAATATCCTAATAACAATTGTTCCAATGTTAAAATCGGATTGATGTTTATATTATGGTTGATCTTTCTTAACACTGCATTGATTGCATCCAATTGCATAAATTGATAATAAGGTTCTAAAAGAGAGCAAAAATGCTCGAATTTACTGGTTTCTTTCTGCCCATTACTGTCCTGATTCAGTTGCCGATAAATGGTTTGTGCCGTTAAAAGATGCAAAAACCATAACAAATCCCGCAAAGGATATACAGCCCATTGCGCCGCTACTGTACAGGGAGAAATTTTTTTTTCAATCAAGTCGCACAAAGTGGAGAGTATGACTTCTTTCTGCCGTCCTAATTCTGCACGCACAGAATCCTCAGGATAAAATTCAGTCAATCTTAAATAATTTCTCACTTCTGAAAATTGAAAAACTTCGGGAAACACGAATTTTTGACAACGGCTTAAAATAGTTGGTAATAAATTATTGATGTGTTCTGCTATAAGGATAAATAAGGTATGCTTGGGCGGTTCCTCAAGCACTTTTAACAGCGCATTCGCTGCAGCTGTGTTCATTTTATCAGCTGACTCAATGACAATAAGCCTGTACCTGCCTCGTTGCGGTGTTTGATACACATCTTGCTGCAGGGAGCGGATAGGCTCGATCTTAATTACACTATCTTCGTCTTCCGGCTTGATGATATAAACATCCGCATGGGTTCCCTTTAAAAGAAGTGTGCATTCACTGCAATGGCCACAATATTTACCTTCTTTGCAGAGAAGATGCCCTAGCAGATGCTGAATAAATAGCTTAATTCCTATATGCCTTGGGCCTGTTAATAGAATCGACTGCGGAAAACGCTGTTTTTCAAGCAAAGGTTGAAAGCGCTCCCACAGGGTGGCATGGATTTGTTCCAAACCGGCAGAATGTTGTACTTGCATAAGATTTCAGCATCCTCTTAACTCATTGCATTACATTCGTAAGTTAGAACTTTCTAACATTGCGTATGAGTAACCCAATCGGCTATGTATTTTTCCAATCCCGTGTAAATTAAATGTTGCACGGTCCCAAGAGGTTGAGTAGCGTCAATCATAATGACATGCTGTAGGTTTTTAAGATGGTCATGATAAGCAGCATAGACATCATCAAAGAAAGCAAGCGATTCTTGTTCAATTCGATCTGCTTTGCTGCGTTTGCGGGCACGCTGCAAACCTTTCTGTGGCGATACATCCAAAAAAATAGTTAAATCAGGTTGCAAGCCTGCCAGACAAAAATCAGATAACCGCTTGATCATACTGGAATCCAATTTCCGACCACCGCCTTGATAGGCAAATGTAGATAATTCAAAGCGATCCGATAAAACCCAACCTCCCCTCTGCAACGATGGGCGTATCACTTGTTCGATTAATTGAGTCCTGGCCGCATAAAGTAAAAGCAGCTCGGCACGCGGATCCAATGGCTCATCAGGCGCTATTTCCTTGATTAAATTGCGTATCATTTCCCCAACGCGGGTGCCACCGGGTTCACGCGTAAGAGTTAACTCAATTCGCTGATTGGATAAAAAGCGCTTGATGAAATTAATCACCGTGGATTTGCCCGCCCCCTCCAATCCTTCAACTACAATAAACCGCCCTTTATTCTGCATGTAAAATCCTTCAACCGCCTGCTCAGCGGCGGCTGTACTTGTTAATGGCTGCTTTTTGTTGTTCATAAGTTACTGAAAAATGATGGCTGCCATCGCCTTTGGCAACAAAATATAAATAATTCGTGTGTTCAGGGTGCGCGGCGGCATCAATTGCATCCTTACCTACCATAGCAATTGGTGTAGGTGGCAAGCCTCTATAAAGGTACGTATTATAGGGGGAATCAAAGCTCATGTCTTTATGGGTTAGTTTTCCTTTATACTCATCCCCCAATCCGTAAATCACGGTGGGATCCATTTGTAAGGGCATATTTTTACGCAAACGGTTTATGATTACCCCCGCTATCAATCGCTTCTCATGAGCGAGGGATGTTTCTTTCTCCAGAATGGAGGCAGTAATTAATAACTCATAAGGCGATTTGTAGGGTAAGTTGGGGGAACGTTTTTCCCAGCTCGCGGCTAGATAGTCCTGCAATTGTTGATGTGCATGCGCCAATAATTGTTTGCTCGTACTGCCCGCATCATAATGGTAAGTATCTGCCAACAATAACCCTTCCGCATTAGGGTATTTCCCAGTAATGGCAAGCCAGTCTACAGGATCATAGTTTAGATAAGCAGCGCGTTTAAGATTTATGGCAATTTGCGCCTGCGTTGTGCCTTCAATGATTGCAAACGTTTCCTGCAACACATCGCCTAAAGCAACTCGCCGCAGGAATTGTTGAGCTGATTCTTCCGGCTGAATCTCATAAATACCTGCCTTAAGTTGTTGCGACAAATCCTGCATGCGGATCAGGATTAGAAATAAACGTTTGGATTTGATTAAACCTCGTTCTTTTAAGATACGCGCAAAAGAATAAGCAGACGTGTTCTTATCAAGGCGAACGATTTCATGGCTGCCCATCGGTCGATAAAGCAGTTGATATACATTAAATCCTACGATTGCGGAACCAAAAAACATTACTATTGCACAGGCAATAAGAATAAATCTTATCCAAAAACGCTGCATGAGGACCTCATGGTACGGAATGTGCTGATTGAGTTTACCTCAAACCATAAAAATCTGAATTTTGAAGCTGCGCCCATATGCACAACTGGAAAGTTTGCCTCAAAGCAGCTTGGAGCCACTCTGTCCTATCAATGGGAACGTATGACTATTAAACAGGATGGAATATCCACCCTGTTTAACTGCAGGTTAATCTATTTTTTTGAACAGCAAACTGCCATTCGTACCTCCGAACCCTAAGGAATTACTCAGTACATAATTAATTTGTCTTTCCTGTGGCCTATGGGGAACGTAATTCAAATCGCAGCCTTCATCCGGATTATCCAGGTTAATCGTTGGCGGAGCTATCTGATCGCGAATAGCCAATACACTAAAAATAGCTTCCACAGCGCCAGCCGCGCCTAACAAATGGCCCGTCATGGACTTGGTAGAGCTTACTGCCAAATTATAAGCATGTTCTTTAAATACGCGTTTAATTGCTTTGGTTTCGTTTAAATCGTTTAAGTAGGTGGAAGTGCCATGCGCATTAATATAATCCACCAGGTCAGGAGAAATTCCTGCATCACGTACAGCATTTTCCATAGAACGGGATGCACCATCGGCATCTTCATCAGGAGCGGTGATGTGGAATGCATCACCCGACATGCCGAATCCTACGAGTTCTGCATACATTTTAGCACCACGGGCTTTAGCGCGTTCATACTCTTCCAGTACTAAAATTCCGGCTCCCTCACCCATGACAAAACCATCGCGATCTTTGTCCCATGGGCGTGAAGCTTTTGCAGGCTCCTCATTGCGTTTGGATAGGGAGCGAACTGCAGAAAACCCTGCCAGACACAGTGGGGTTGTTGTCATTTCTGCACCACCGCACACCATGACATCCGCATCGCCATAAGCAATCATTCTTCCGGCAAGTCCAATATTGTGCGTCCCTGTGGTGCAAGCCGTGACTACAGAAATATTGGGGCCTTTCAATTGATGTTTGATGGAAATTTGCCCGGCAACCATGTTAATGATACCTGCCGGGATAAAAAAGGGAGATACTTTTCTAGGGCCGCCAGCAAGCAATTTTTCCTGGTTATTGGTAATCGTTTGGATACCACCGATCCCTGCCCCTACGGCAACGCCTGCACGATAAGACAAAGCTTCATCTATGGATAGATTTGCATCGGCTAACGCTTCGTCTGCAGCAATCATGCCATATTGAGTAAACACGTCCATCTTGCGTGCTTCTTTAAGCGGCATGTAATTTTCAACGTTAAAGTTTTTTACCTTGGCCCAAATTTTGGTCGGGTATTCACTGGTATCAAAATCTTCTACCGGGCCAATACCGCATACACCCGCCAGAATATTACGCCAGGATTCTTCTACATTTAAACCGACTGGAGTTAACATCCCCATGCCGGTTACTACAACACGCCGCTTATTCAATGAATAACTCCTCAATATCAGGATTAGGCTTCTTCTTTGTTCAGATTAGCCTCAATATAATCAATCGCTTCTTGGATGGTGGTAATTTTTTCAGCTTTTTCATCTGGAATTTCTGTTTCAAATTCTTCTTCCAGTGCCATAACCAATTCCACGGTATCTAAAGAATCAGCGCCTAAATCATCGACAAATGAGGCATCATTTTTTAATTCATCTTCTTTAACGCCCAATTGCTCAACAACAATCTTACGAACGCGTTCTTCTACTGTACTCATAAAATGTGTTTCCTCTTCAGTTATAAAAAAATTTTTGCGGGTAGTTTATTCTATTCTTCAGATAACGCAAGTTTCTTCAGAATCTATAGCAAAAATCGAGCTTCAAAATACTCATTTTCGCACATACTAATCAAAACACCTGCATGTATGCGTTATAGCCATTTACTCCATGTACATGCCACCGTTGACATGAATTGTCGCACCGGTAATATAATTTGCATGATCCGAAGCAAGAAAAGCAACGGCTTCGGCAATATCCTCTGCCTTTCCTAACCGTCTTAATGGAATACGTTTTAACATTTCCTCTTTTACCATATCCGGTAAAGCTGCAGTCATATCGGTATCAATAAATCCTGGAGCGACTACATTTACCGTAATACCGCGACTGCCGATTTCTTGTGCCAATGATTTTGAAAAACCAACAACACCGGCTTTAGCAGCCGTATAATTGGTTTGGCCTGAATTGCCGCTGGCTCCCACAACTGAGCCAATGCTGATAATCCGTCCCCAACGTGCTTTAAACATAGGCTTAATACAAGCTTTGCTCAGACGGTATACAGAGTTTAAATTGGTTTCGATAACACGCAACCATTCATCATCTTCCATCCGTAATAATAAATTATCACAAGTGATCCCTGCATTGTTGACCAAAACAGAAGGTAATTTATTTTGATCTGACAAAATGGTCAGCAAATTTTCAATACTGTCTTTGCACGTTACATCCAAAACCATACCGATGCCGGTTAAATTTTCTTGCAAAAACGCATCGCTGATTGCTTTTGCTCCTTCTTCCTTGGTTGCAGTGCCCACCACGTAAGCCCCTTTTTGAGCCAACGTTAAAGCAATTGCACGCCCAATCCCGCGGCTTGCACCGGTTACCAAAGCAATTTTCCCCTGTAAATTACTCATGAAATTGCATCCTCTTTTAATAGCATGTCCAAACTGGACTGATCATTTACGCTAAGTGTTTGCAGTGATTTGTCAATACGCTTCACCAAACCGCTTAACACTCGGCCCGGACCACATTCAATTACCCAGTCGATGCCATTTTCTTTCATTAACTGGATCGTCCGCACCCATTGTACCGGCCGGTAAAGCTGTTCTTTCAATAACATCCGTATTTGCTCGGCAGATTCATAAATACTTAAATCAACGTTGCTGATGACTGGAACCTGCGGGATTTTGAATTCAGCTTGTGCCAAATATTCGGCAAATAAATCAGCTGCTTCTTTTAACAAGGGACAATGGCAGGGAACGCTTACTGGAATAACCCTAGCCATGCGGGCATCTTGTGCTTCCGCTAAAAGAATTGCCTTCTCTACTGCAGCAGCATGTCCCGCTATCACCACTTGCCCTATTGCATTAAAATTTGCCGGAATAACTTGTTCATCCGCCGTGCTGGCTTCAGCGCAAACCAAAGTAACTTGCTCATCGCTTAGCCCCACAATGGCGGCCATAGCACCGCTGCCTAAGGGCACGGTACTTTGCATGAGCTGGCCTCGCTTCGCTACCAGCAATGCAGCGCCTGGCAAACTTATGGCACCGGCGCACACCAATGCAGCATATTCTCCCAAACTATGGCCTGCCATCATGGCGGCAGGGATAGCAGCCGATTGCTGCAAAACACGATAAACAGCTACATCAGCAGTCAACATCGCTACCTGAGTAAATTCTGTTTGATTTAGTTTGCCTTCCGGATCTTGTTGCACCATGCGCCAAACATCATAGCCAAGAGCATCCGAAACTTCTGCAAATAAAGCAGTAACCAAAGGAAAACGGGTGGCCAAATCATTTAACATACCGACCGTTTGCGAACCTTGTCCAGGAAACACAAATGCAAAATTCGTCATAATTTATCCTCTAATTCTGATGGTCATCAGGCGGGAATAGATTTGAATTAATAGCGGATTACCATAGCGCCCCAGGTCATTCCACCACCAAACGATTCCAGCAACAAAAGATCTCCACGATTAATGCGCTGCTCGCGGATGGATACATCTAATGCCAAAGGAATGGATGCTGCAGAAGTATTGCCTTGATGCTCAATGGTCACAATGACTTGCGACATGGGAAGCGATAATTTTTTTGCTATTCCCTGAATAATACGGATATTGGCCTGATGCGGAACCAGCCATTTGATATCTGATTTCTGTAAATTACTGGCAGCAAGGATTTCATCCACAATATCACCCATGATATTGACTGCAATTTTGAATACTTCATTGCCGCGCATGCCAATCAATGGCCTTGGACCCTCGCTAGTATGAGTTGCATACGTTAACAATTTGCTCTCATCATAAGAGGCATGCAAAACGCTGCCCAGAATTCCTGGTTCGTCGCTGGCGCTTAAAACCACTGCCCCGGCACCGTCTCCGAATAAGACGCAAGTGGAACGATCCGTCCAGTCAACAGCCCGTGACATACTTTCACTGCCAACCACCAACACATGCTGGGCAGTTCCGGAACTAATGTATTGCTTGGCAATATCCAGCGCATAGACAAAACCGCTGCACGCAGCACTCACATCAAATGCTGGAATAGGACGGGAAACTTGCAATGCGTGTTGCACATGACATGCCATGCTTGGGAAAAAATGATCCGGTGTACAGGTAGCAACAACAATTAAATCAATTTGTTCAGCGCTCAGTCCTGATGCTTCAACGGCCTTTAGGGCAGCCTGACTGGCCATAAATGATGTGGTTTCATGAGCTGCAGCAATGTGGCGGCTGCTGATTCCGGTGCGGGTAACAATCCATTCATCACTGGTATCAAGCGTTTTTTCCAATTCTTTATTGGTAAGTTGACGCTCAGGCAAATAACTGCCTGTACCGCTAATAACCGCATTTTTCATAACATTAAACCTTGATTAATAAAGTCCGTAATTTGATTGCGAACTAAATCCACCACGTTATTTTTAACTTGCAAAACAGCTTCTTCAATTGCAAATTGAAAAGCCATTTCACTGGCACCGCCGTGGCTTTTAATAACAATACCGTTTAGACCCAACATACTCGCTCCATTATAGCGGGCTGGATCCATGTGTTTTTTAAGGTGAGACAAGGCAGGACGAGCAATTAAGCCAGCCAGTTTAGTCAGCCAATTCCGCGTGAATGATTCCTTGAGTACAGCAAGCATTAACTTGGCTAAACCTTCGCTAGCCTTAAGCGTTGCATTCCCTACAAAACCATCGCAAACCACCAAATCGACTTCGCCCGAGTAAAATTGATCACCCTCAACATACCCGACGTAATTCATCACCTTGCATTCAGCAAGCATATGTGCCGTGCGCTTGACTTGATCGTTGCCTTTAATTTCTTCAACACCGATATTAAGCAAGCCGATTTTAGGTTTGGGAATATTGTCCACTGCCTGAATCAGGGCAGAACCCATTATGGCAAATTGAAATAAATGTTCTGCACAAGAATCGACGTTGGCGCCCAAGTCAATCACGCGTGTCTTGCCCTTTCGCGTAGGCAATTCCGCAATGATTGCAGGCCGGTCAATGCCTGGCAGGGTTTTTAAAACAAAACGTGCAGTAGCCATCAAAGCGCCCGTATTGCCGGCGCTGACGCAAGCTTGCGCCCGTCCTTCCTTCACCAAATTAATGGCAACGCGCATGGACGAATCTTTCTTGTTACGCAATGCATGAGACGGCAATTCATCCATAGCCACGACTTCCGACGCGTGAACAACAGAAAATTGCTTATTGCCGAACATTCCCTGCTTCTTCAAATGCTTATTAACCTGATCTTCGTCACCCACCAGCAATAACTTCAAACCAGGATTATTGCGAACTGCACGCGCACAAGCCGGGATCACTACATCCAAACCATGATCCCCGCCCATCGCATCAATGGCAATGGTTATCGTATTCAAGGACATTACTCTTATTCGTCGTCTTGTTCGTATGCGCTTCCAGTGTCAAGAACTTTACGTCCACGGTAATAGCCGTCGGGGGTAATGTGATGGCGCAAATGTGTTTCGCCAGTGGTTTTATCTACAGATAAAGTGGGCTTGGTTAATGCGTCATGAGAGCGCCGCATATCACGTCGGGAACGTGATTTCCGGTTTTGTTGAACAGCCATTGTATTACTCCTAAACAATTTGTTTTTTCATAAGGTCGGAATATTACCGATTTTTTATTTGCAATCCAAGTATTGTTGCTAGAAATTGTATGCTTCGTGCAGCAACACAGCATGTTTTAAGAAAAAAATGATTAATATTAAAACCAATAGAGCGCATTATATACTTTTAAGTGAATAATTACGAATGCATTTCGTTTTCCTCGTGGATAAAGGAGCGAGTTTCCACATCGCAATCTTCTAGATTTTCATGCTTTTCCGGTGTAAATAAATACAAATCATCAATCAGTATTTCCGTCAAATCAACCTGGCTACCCGGCAATACGATGCATTCATATTGCTCCATTAAGCGCTCGGCAATTTCATCTTGAGAACATATGGCTATTTGCGTTTGATTCTCATAAAGGAAAGGGAAAGCCGTCAAACAACGTTGGCAAATGATGCGCACATCCCCTCGTGCTTGTAAGCTTAACAAATAGTAATCGTTTCTTTGTTCTACCTGGATGTCGCAAACGAGCTGGCAAACCCCATCAACATGAGGTGGTAAACGATGATCCAAACGGATCGCAAAAGATTGGGCATTGGCTTCTTTCGCCAAAGTTTTTAAACAAATTTTCATAGCGTCATGAATGCTTATAATTAGATTAGTATTAAAGTGAAGACCTGCAGGAAATGGGCAGATTACCGCAAATTGTCACTTCATGTAGTATAGCGTAAAATATACAATTTTTACACACACTGAACTTGCTATGGGACTTACAAGAGCCAAGGTTATTGTTGGGATGTCAGGCGGCGTTGATTCTTCCGTCGCGGCATGGTTATTGCGTGAACAAGGCTATCAGGTGGAAGGCTTGTTCATGAAAAACTGGGAACAGGATGATAAGGATGATTATTGCGCAGCGGCGAAAGATTTGGCCGATGCGCGTGCCGTTTGCGAACAATTGGGCATTCCGCTGCACAGCGTCAATTTCGCCGAAGAATATTTGCAACGGGTTTTTAATCATTTTCTGCATGAATATGAAAATGGACGTACCCCAAATCCAGACGTGCTGTGCAATAAAGAAATTAAATTTAAAGCATTCCTTCAGCATGCCCTGACATTAGGCGCAGATTTTATTGCCACGGGGCATTATGCCAAGGTGCATGTGACGGATGGCAAAGGAGTATTATGCAAAGCCAAAGATCGGGAAAAAGATCAAACGTATTTTTTGCATGCAGTCAATCCACAAGCCCTGGCTAAAACCCTGTTTCCAGTTGGCGATTATTTAAAATCGCAAGTTAGGGAATTTGCCCGAGATTTAGGCTTCATCACTCATGATAAAAAAGATTCCACCGGGATTTGTTTTATTGGAGAAAAGCGTTTTAAAGCTTTTCTCAATGAATTTATGCTGGCAAAACCGGGCGATATCAAAACGCCTTTTGGTGACATCATAGGCCGACATGATGGCTTAATGTTTTACACCCTGGGTCAGCGGCAGGGATTAGGCATAGGCGGGACACGGTTGGGAGGCGATGCACCCTGGTACGTGGTCGATAAAGACATGGCCAGCAATACGTTGATTGTGGCCCAGGGCAGCCATCATCCGATGCTCTACGCACAGGGATTGATTTGTGGTCCAATTCATTGGCTATGCGAGGCACCTGAATTCCCGCTGACTTGTCATGCAAAAACGCGCTATCGTCAACCTGAACAAGCATGCGTGATTTCACCACCGGATAAGAACCAACATTATGTCATGTTTTCAGAGCCCCAACGTGCCGTAACCCCTGGACAGTATATTGTGTTTTATGACAAAAACCGCTGTTTGGGCGGTGCTACTATAGAACATATTATCCGCTGACTATAATATAATTATTTATTGTACAAAATTACCTTATCCTGGAGAAATTATGGCTGCAACTCATGCTTTACCCGAAATGGAAGAGACCATTCATTTTACAGTCAGTGCGGCTGACAAGGTGGCTTCTTTGATTGCCGAGGAAGAAAATCCAAACCTTAACCTGAGAGTCTATATAACGGGAGGCGGATGCTCCGGCTTTCAATATGGCTTCACCTTTGATGAAACCATTAATGAGGATGATACGGTTATCGAACAAATTTGCTCAAATGGTGCAAGTTCAGTGAAACTACTGGTTGATTCAATGAGCTATCAATATTTGCAAAAAGCTGAAATTGACTATATACAAAATATTCAAGGTGAGCAATTTGTCATCCGCAATCCAAATGCCAAGACCACCTGCGGGTGCGGCTCATCTTTCAGTATTGAAGAGGAGAACTAGAAGCATAAAGCAGGCGATCAGCGATAGCCCGCCTCAATAGGGTTTTATTACCACTTTTGAGCCAATATGCAGAAAATTTTGATTCAGCCAACGCGCATCATGCGGCTTGACGCGGACACAACCATGGCTTGCATTGTAATTAGGTACATCCGGCGAGCCATGAACTGCATAATATTTGCTGAAAAACATGCAATAAGGCATCGGGGCACCTCCTTTTCCTACAGGGTACCGGGAAGAACGGCAACTGGAACCGCCCTTGCTGATCACGCTGTAAGTACCGCTCGGGGTTTTGCAAGATCGTTTTACATCAGGGCAATATCCCCTTCCTCCCGAACCTTTGCCTGAACGCACCACCTTGCCATTTTTAATAGCCTGCCAGCGCAACGTGCGCGGATTATAGACAAATGTATTAACTGCTAATTGTTGATTTAAAATTGAAAAGGAGGGTTGGACTGCATCATTAAGCACTTCGGCCAATGCCTTGGGAGAAGCTGTGAGGAAACTGAAACCCAACATCCCTAAGAAATACCATTTAAGATTAAATTTTTGTATATCTTCCATGAGAAAGTCCAATATTTATACAATTTATTATAAATATAGTATAATAACTGCCCACATCAAGTAAATAATTATCAAACTTTCTGGCTCGCAACCAGCCTATGAGAAAGTTATCCTTAAGCTCCATGGACAATTGGCACAACCGACTTTGGCGAGCAACACAAATTTATGAACTTTATTTATTCATTGGCATTGCGATCTGCATCGCTGCCAAACATGGAGCGCTTGGACTCACAAAGGCCGCCGCACTAGACCATACGTCTTTTAATGTGCGTATCAATGCAATCTATACCGCGATGATGGATCGCTTCGTTGGCAATTTCGCACAAGGCCGTCAGGCAGTAATCGACAGGAACCCACCGGAAGAATGGGAAAACCGGAAGAAATTGCCGCAACCGTTCTGTGGATTTGTGCGGATGCAGCAGCATTTATGATTGGGCATGCAATAGTTGTCGATGGCGGACAAACGGTTTAACGCATCCTGCTTAGGCAGGATGCTGCATACACACCCTAATGTAAATTATATTTTTTATCATCTGTTTCATAAAATAAGGAATGCGTTTTGAAATCTTCACAATCAGCCAGCAGCAAGGGTTGTTTGGGTGTGTGTTTTTTTGTTAATGCAGCCATGGATACATTTGGGCTTCTTTCTTTTTTATCAAAAAGAATATCAGCTCTTATGCCATCATGGCTTTCCCGCTGTCGCACCCCATATGCTGCTGAGAATTGCACTTCACTCATGATGCCCATTATGGTGAGATAATCCTCATATGCGCTCCATACCGGACCTTCAATTGCGTCTAGGTGAATATTTCGCGCAGGACTGCCTGGTAATTTGCGCACCACATGAAGAAATTCATGACACAATCGCACATGAAACGGCACAAAACATGCGCCTTTCTCGTCAAAAACAAAGCTGCCCTTAAGCAAATCACTCAAAATATGCAGCGGTTTTTCCCGCATGGCTATGTATGCGGGAGCTTGCTGCAGATCCTGATATTCAACAGGTAAGGCAATTGGGATCATGAACAAGGAAGCTGTTTTCTTATTTTTTTGTTGGGCCAAATGTTGTTCAAGTGGCGATGAAGCCTCTATCAATTGCCTCTCGACTTGAAGAAAAGCAGGCAAATTAAGCGAAGCAACCCCTATATCTGCTTTTCTTGGAAAAGAAAATACTGCGCTCAATTGCAAGGGGTAATTTTTAAAACCAGCCTCCAGAGCTTCAATTAGAAATTGCCCATGCCGAGTATGTGCCTCTTTGGCCAGAGTAAACAAAATTAAAGACTGGGCAGTATGGTATAAATGCTTCATGTTCACCAATGCAGCAGGATTTTGCTGGAATGCTGCCGGCGTTTTTGCTATATCGTATTGAATGTGATTGGCTATGGATTGCAAGCGCTGCCAAACTCCATTCGAACTGGATTGAGCCGCCTCCTGAATTGCCCCCGGCACCAAGGGCGCTAGTCGTAAAGTTAAATTAATCATGCTTTCGTTCATGTGCTGCAACACGTCAAGCTTGTTCCCTACTTTTTTCAACGGAGCTTTAACAGATAATCCTTCGAGAACTTGATTCAATAACGAGTAAATTTTTTGCTCTATCTCTGCGGCTGCCCTAAAAAGCCGTGCAGGTTTATCTCCAAAGCGCAGTCTCTCGGTGTATTCAGAAATGATTTTTTTAATTGCCTGATTCCAATTTGCGGGGTTTGCATCTAATGAAGACACTGCAAATTCAATCTTGCGCAATTGCCCCAATTCCCTAAGCAAAATATCACGCAGCAAAGCATGGGTTAGTGCAATTTTAGTAGTAGTCATATCAACAACGGCTTATTTGCTTTTTTGGATTACATAAAGAATTATAGTATCCGTTTAAACAGTTTACTAAGAATACGCCCGCCCTATCTTTTATTGATTAAATCAACGGGGATTGGGCTTTTACCTAATTTTCCATATAATCAATGGCCTTTAAGGGCAGCTAACAGATACAGGGAGGAAACATGAATCCTTATAAAGAATTATTTGAATGTTTATATGAATTAATTAATGTACAAATTGATAAATATGTTGCCCTTGCAACCAGAGGCGTTGGGCCAGATGCTCGTTTAAATAGCAAACTGGTCGCAAATGAGGTAGATGAGTTGCTTACTTTTGCCCATCAATTATGCGTTTTGATGCACAATAAGGCTTGGGATATGCAAGGACACCGTGTATACGAAACCATTTTTAACCAGATTAGATTTTATATTGTACAAGAACAAACTCGCGCGCATGCAGGCTGGCTGCTTGATGAAAATAATTTTCACCTGGGAGTAAAACAAAGAACCGATGCGCAACTGGATAAGCTCAATAAAATTGCAGAAACCACAAAAGTTAACATTTTGGCAGCAAAACCCTTAACAGCCACGCAAAAGCAATGCGAGCATGACAGCATCGAAATTGCTTTCTACATTCTAGACTTGGCAAAGCAAATTAAAGCAAACCCGACTATGCAATTCGATCCGCAATATAAAATACCGAAACATGCCCAAGAAATAATGAGAAAAAATGCTACAACGCGGTACGGGCAATTTGCCAATGAAATTGATCAACTACACGAAAAATATAAGCTTTTCCTGGAGACATCCGACCTCGAAAAAGAAACGGGTAAGCTGCAGGCCAAAGAAGCAAAAACTTATGCAGAAAAACATAAAAAGAATTGTCAGACTTTGTTAGAAAAATATAAGAAAATAGAACCGAATTCCAAATTATTCGCAGAAGATTATCAACTTCCGTCCATAGAAACCGGGGTAAGCTCATCTCACTCACAAAAAATATTATTTTTTAGCGGCATTGCCCTAGTCACGGGTTTGGTAGTATTCATGTTATGCGCTTACTTCAAGAAACTTCAGGAAGAACCTTCGACTAGTCCAAACGTCAAGTTTCAATAAATCACCGCAGCAATTCCGGATAAACTGGCTTTGTCCGGATGCTCTTTCAGTAATTGCTAGCATTATAACAGTGTCTACTATATAATCACATTGATTTTATAATATCCAGATAAAATGCGAACTTATCAGATGCGGCCTAATACGAGCACGCGATTACTTTCCCTCGATGTATTTCGTGGATTAACCATTGCCATCATGATTCTGGTGAACAGCCCCGGCAACCGGGTTGCTTACCACTGCTTGGAACATTCGAGCTGGGATGGCTGTACTTTGGCCGATCTGGTTTTTCCTTTTTTTATTGTTATCGTCGGTATTTCATCCGTACTCGCTTTAACCCATTTAAAAACAAAAGGTTTATCGAACTGGCAATTATTGATAAAGCTAGGCAAACGAAGTTTGTATATCTTTTTTTTAGGAATATTGCTTAATGTGCTGCCTAACCATTTTGATCCCTCCCATCTCCGTGTGATGGGGGTATTGCAGCGAATCGCCCTTTGTTATTTGTCATCCTCAGTATTGTTTTTGACTACCACCATGAAGACTCAAGTTTTCATCATTGGGATTTTGCTGGTTGGATATTGGCTTTTACTCATAAATTTTCCTGCAACCGATCCACTCTCTTTGCAAACCAATATAGTGGGGTATTGGGATAAGCTCTTTTTTTCTTCACAGCATTTGTATACGCCAATGTTTGATCCGGAAGGCCTTCTTAGTACCCTGCCTGCCATCGCATCAGCCTTATTTGGGAATATAGCTGGCTATTGTCTGATTTCTTCGCGCACAAAAGCACAAAAACTGCAGTGGATGGTATGTACCGGTCTTCTCCTCATGGTTCTCGGTTGGTTGTGGGGTATTGTGTTTCCATTCAACAAATCCCTTTGGACAAGCTCTTATGTCTTATGGACAAGCGGTTTGAGTTTTATAGCATTATCGCTTTGTTTTATGCTGATTGAAATTAAACCGCCTGGCAAGTGGGCAAAGCCTTTCTTGCTATTTGGTAAAAATTCACTTTTGGTATATGTCTTGCATGTTATTTTTTTAAAATTGCAAGCGGTTGTCCTCTTGCATAATGCAACGGGTGAAGTTATCAACCTGCGCTTGTATATTACGGAATTTTTATTCAGCCATTTTTCGCCCAAAAATGCTTCATTCAGTTATGCAATTTTGTATACGCTATTTTGGTTAGCGGTGCTAGCATATTTAACCAGGCGCAGAATACGAAAGCAAAATCAATATGCAATTAAGGCATAATAACCAGCAGCTAAAATTCACGCAACGTTCTCAAGTTTTTTTTACGGTATTCTCAAGGGGAATCTGAGCACTTCTAGCTCAGATGACTTCGATTTCTTCAGACCAAAGCTCAATACCTGATTTTTTCTTCAGGAATTGAATGAATTCGTTATGAGCACTTAACTCTTCCGCAGTTGCATAAAGCACCGGCGAACTATTGGTTAACGGATTACTGGTCTGAGTGATTGTTTCTGTTGCCCGTCCCACTGCTGCATGCTCGTCATCAAATAACGTGGTCTGGCCACCGGTCATGGCTAAATAAACCCAAGCCAAAATTTCAGCATCAAGCAAAGCGCCGTGCAACTGACGGTTGGAATTATCTATTTCATAACGTTTACAAAGCGCATCTAAACTGTTGCGCTGGCCAGGATGTTTTTTCCTGGCAAAGTCAAGGGTATCGAAGATACGGCAGTGATGTTCTAAAGAAGTCGGCCAATTGGCCATTTTCAATTCGGCATTTAAGAATCCGACATCAAACGGCGCATTATGGATGATTAATTCAGTATCACCAATAAACTGCAGCAAGTCATGGAGTATATCTTTAAACAAGGGTTTGTCTTGCAGAAATTCAGTACTTATTCCATGAACTTTAAACGCTCCTTCTTCTACTTCGCGTTCTGGGTTTAAATAAATATGAAAGTGCTTACCGGTTAATTTTCTATCAATGAGTTCAATGCACCCTATTTCAATGATGCGATGACCATTTTCATGCCCTATACCCGTAGTTTCAGTATCCAGTACGATTTGCCGCATATTAATTACTAGTAAAAATAAAAGCACAACATTATTTCATGTTCCTAGAAAATATACAAAAGAGTAAGTGACGGCAAAAAATGGATAAAGAAAGGCGGTCAATCCTATGGAATTTCTGCGGGAGCTTGGATTCGCATCAGGAGGTGAAGTCCACTTAGCTTAAAAATCAAGACATTAAGGGCTTTGCCTAGCAAATTTTAAGCAATTGCTCGATAGCTTCATTGGCCAAGCGATCCACTTGTTCATTTTCAGGATGACCGGAGTGTCCTTTGACCCAATGCCATCTAATTTGATGAATCTGCGCCAAATTATCGAGTTGCTGCCAAAGATCCGCATTTTTAACATCTTCTTTTTTTGAATTGCGCCATCCTTTTTCTTTCCAGCCTGAAATCCAGCTGGTCATGCCCTGGCGTAAATATTGCGAATCAGTATATAAATCAACCTGACACGGTCGCTTTAATGCAGCCAATGCCTGGATGGCTGCGGTAAGTTCCATACGGTTGTTGGTGGTATGGCTTTCAGCTCCGCTCAAGGTTTTTTCATTACCGTTATAGCGCAGCAACGCTCCCCAGCCGCCAGGGCCAGGGTTGCCTTTACAAGCGCCATCTGTATAAATTTCAACACTCATTGCAGTCGTATCATTCACTAAAATTAGCCAATGCAAATCCGCCATTTAAGATTTGCTGCTTGATGATAGCAATATCCGGTGCAAAATAGCGATCGTTTTCATATGGGTCAACATGATTCCTGACTTTTTGATATACTTTTTGCAATTTTGGAGACGTGGTTAAAGGAGTGTGAAACTCCAAACCTTGGCAAGCAGCTAACAATTCTATGGCAAGAATGGTGGCGGTGTTATCAACCATGTGTTGCAGACGGAGTGCTGCACTGGTCGCCATCGATACGATGTCTTCCTGATTTGCTGAAGTAGGCAAGCTGTCCACGGAGTGTGGGTGTGCCAATGCTTTATTATCGCTGGCGCATGCCGCCGCGGTCACATGCGCAATCATAAATCCTGAATTTAAACCACTTTCCTTCACTAAAAAAGCTGGTAAGCCGCTGAAATTTTTATCAATGAGCAAAGCGATGCGCCGCTCCGAATTTGCGCCCATTTCTGCAATAGCCAGAGCCAAATTATCAGCAGCCATCGCAATGATTTCACCGTGAAAATTCCCTCCAGACAAGACTTCCCCCTCCTCGGCAAATACCAGAGGATTATCGGAGACAGCATTGACTTCTGCCTGTAATGTCTGCCCAACAAACTGCATTTGGTGCAACACAGCACCCATAATTTGCGGCTGACAACGCAAAGAATAAGGGTCTTGCACGCGTGAACAGTGGCGATGTGATTCGCGGATCTCGCTTTTGCTCAATAATTCGCGATACATTGCCGCCACATCGCATTGTGCCTGATGGCCGCGCACAACCTGGATACGAGCATCAAAAGGGACATCGCTCCCGCTTGCAGCATCAACAGACAAAGATCCGGCCAATACAGCCGCTTCAAATAACCACTCGCTCTTGAAAAAAGCATGCATGCATATAGCTGCCGAAACCTGCAAACCGTTAATCAAAGCCAACCCTTCTTTAGGGGCCAACTCCAATGGCTGCAACCCTGCAATTTGCAAACCCTTCAATGCGCTGATTTGCTCCCCTTGATGCCGCACTTCGCCTTCTCCCAACAAAGGTAACGACAAATGCGCTAAAGGAGCCAGATCGCCCGAAGCGCCAACTGAGCCTTTACTGGGAATACATGGATATACTTCTGCATTGTAGAGCGTACATAAGGCAGCGATCAGCGTCTTGCGAACCCCTGAATAACCTTGCGCAAGGCTATTTATTTTTAGTAATAAAATCAGGGCGACAATTTCGTCTGATAATAATTCACCACTACCGCATGCATGTGAAAGGATTAAATTACGCTGCAGCTTTTGCAATTTATCGGCAGAAATGGCTGTCGTTGCTAACGAGCCAAAACCCGTATTGATACCGTAAACGGTTTTTTTCTCATTAACAATTTCGCGTATGGCCATCTCCGCTGCAGCTATATTCACCCAACAAGCTTCATCTAAAATGCAAAGTTTATGCGCGGCAACTGCTTGTTTTAACTCTTGCAAACTCAAAGCCCCTGGCGTTAATATCCATTCATTTGTCATGATTGGCTCCGCTTAATTCTTCCATGGGAAGCCACAAATGATGTTCGGCTGCACAGTGTTTGGCTAATGCATACCCTGCATCGGCATGGCGCATAACCCCTGTAGCCGGATCATTATGCAATACACGGGCTAATCTTGCCGCCGCTTTTTCTGTACCATCCGCAACTATAACGACGCCTGCATGTTGAGAAAATCCCATTCCTACACCACCACCGTGATGGATACTTACCCAGGTGGCACCGCTGGCACAATTTAACAAGGCATTTAAAAATGGCCAATCCGACACCGCATCACTGCCATCCAACATGCCTTCTGTTTCACGATTGGGGCTAGCCACTGAACCCGAATCCAAATGATCCCTGCCGATTACAAGCGGAGCTTTTACTTGACCCGATTTCACCAGATCGTTAAATGCCAAGGCTAACCTGGCTCTGTCTTGTAAACCTACCCAACAAATTCTTGCCGGTAAACCCTGAAAAGCTATCTTACTTTGCGCCATATCCAACCAACGATGTAGATGCTCATCATCTGGAATTAATTCTTTGACCATCCGGTCGGTAATATGGATATCTTCTGGATCGCCCGATAAGGCAACCCAACGGAACGGGCCTATCCCCTCGCAGAAAAGCGGCCGGATGTACGCTGACACGAAGCCAGGGAAAGAAAAAGCGTCTTTGACACCGGTTTCAAAAGCCATTTGGCGAATATTGTTGCCATAATCAAACACAGGAATGTTGCGTTGCTGAAAACCAAGCATAGCTTGAACTTGCATGGCCATGGATTCCTTCGCCGCACGCACCACTTCTTCGGGATTGCTTTTTCTTAATGCAGCCGCTTTTTCCAGCGTCCACCCACGCGGCAGATAACCATTTAGCGGATCATGCGCACTGGTTTGATCAGTGACCATATCAGGCCATATGCCGCGTCTTAGCAATTCTGGATAAATGTCTGCAGCATTGCCCAATAACCCTACCGACAAGGGCTGCTTGTTTTGGCAAGATTCCTGAATCCAGCTCAATGCTTCTTGCAAATTATCGGTGCTCTTATCCAGATAACGCGTATGCAGACGTTTTTCGAGGCGGGCGGGATCACATTCCACTGCCAGCATACTCGCACCGGCTATCGTGGCGGCCAGCGGTTGCGCACCGCCCATGCCGCCCAAGCCAGCCGTCAAAATCCAACGCCCGCTTAGATCACCCTGGTAATGTGTTTTTCCAGCCGCTACAAAAGTTTCATACGTACCTTGGACAATGCCTTGCGAGCCTATGTAAATCCAGCTGCCTGCAGTCATTTGCCCATACATCATCAAACCTTTTTTATCCAGTTCATTAAAGTGTTCCCAGGTAGCCCAATGGGGAACCAGGTTTGAATTGGCAATCAACACACGGGGCGCATCTTCATGCGTTTGAAAAACCCCCACTGGCTTACCGGATTGTATTAATAAAGTCTCATCCGCTTGCAAAGCTTTAAGCACATCGACAATCTTGTCGAAACATTCCCAGTTGCGCGCCGCGCGGCCTATTCCACCGTAAACGACCAGTGAGGCAGGAGCTTCTGCGACCTCAGGGTCCAAATTGTTACACAACATGCGCAATGGCGCTTCGGTCAGCCAGGTTTTAGCTTGTAATTGAGGACCGCGGTTGGCACGGATATGCCGCTTGGTATCGATGCGTGTGGTCATTCGTTCTCCTTGTACACACGGGCAAAATAAATCCATCTATAACAATCCGGGATATACTAGAGAAAAAAATTATTGCAGGGAAGTGAACCTGTGTTTATTTCTTAAAAAGAACATTGGGCACGATGTCTGTTAGATCATTTTTATCCCCGCAAATTGCTGCAGAACGGCAGCCATCTGTAAAAATAATTCTCATTATGGTATACTGGGCGCATTTCACATTCATGTAGTATTGTTGTGCGAAACGGACAAGTAAGTCATCCTTCTTCCTTAAAAATTTTCTTTGCAACTGAAATGTGGGAACGCTACGGTTTTTATATTGTGCAAACCTTGCTTGCCCTTTATCTCGTTATGTACTTTGGTTGGGAAGATGATCGGGTATATCCACTGGTGGGATCTTTTACTGCCCTGACCTATCTTTCGCCTGTCATAGGCGGCTGGATTGCTGATCACCTTTTGGGACAAAAACGCAGCATCATGCTGGGGGCTGGTATTTTATTTTGCAGCTACCTTTCATTGAGCTTCCTAACCTCCGCTTCCGGGCTGACTTTATCCCTGGCAGGTATTGCCGTGGGTACGGGATTGTTAAAACCCAATATTTCCTCTCTACTCGGAAATGAATATCCGGTGGGCTCACCAAACCGTGAACGAGGTTTTACTATTTTTTACATGGGCATCACCACTGGCATCATTTTAGGCTCAACCCTGCCCAGCTATATTCAATCTTATTTCGGCTGGTCAGCTTCGTTCTTGAGTTCCACCATCGGCATGTTGATTGCCGCTTATACTTTCGCCTATGGCGTCCGCCATTACGGCATAAAAGATTACTCGGATTATCCTTTAACGTTTAAAAATGTGTTGTATGCAAGCCTGTTAATTTTATTCATGTGGCAAGGCGCTTTTTATATTCTCAAAAACCCTAAATTAGCTGACGCCTTATTTACTATTATTGGCTTGCTGTCACTAGGGTATTTAATCCTAACCATCTCGCAAGAATCAAAATTACAAGCCAGACAAACTCTTATCATCGGGCTACTCTGTTTGATTTCAGTTATGTTCTGGGCATTTTATTTTCAAATGTTCTTGTCATTAACACTGTTTTTAAAACGCGTGGTACAACCCACATTGTTTGGCATGCCTTTTCCTCCACCTTATTTTGTAGCAGTGCAAAGTTTGGGAATGATTGTCTTTGGACTCTTTTTGGCCCGTAGTCAAAAACAAACGACACTATCTCAATACAGCATTCGCGTTGGAAATAAATTCCTGCTAGCCATGTTGTTTATGGTGGCAGCTTACCTGCTAATCACAATGGTTTGCCGGTTTAATATTGGCATTGCTCTGCTTTCTCCTTTATTCTTCATTCCTGCCTATTTGTTAATATCCATGGCAGAGTTATTATTATCGCCGGTCGGCTTATCAGCCATCACCATATTGTCTTGCCACAAGAAAGTAAGCACCATGATGGGTATTTTCTTTGTTTCCCTAGGTTTGGGTGGATTTTTATCTGGCAAACTGGCTGCCATCACAGCCATATCCAAAGGTGAGTTGGATCGATTATCCAATCTGGAGTTAAAAGTTCATTACGCGGCAACATTTAGTGAATTGTTATATATTTTATTAGGCGCGACAATAATCTGTTTTGCCTTAAACCGGATTATAAAATTTTTACTGACAGCACCCACCTATTCTTGTGCTACCGGGCAAGAGACGATTATTCCTAGTTAACAAGCTTGTTACTTATTCATAATGGAGCGGGCAGATAGGAGAGGTTTTGTGTCATGAACAAATTACTGTTATTATCCACCCCCTTTATTACATGATTTATAAGATTTATATTTATGTCTGATACACATCCGCTTTTAAATACACTGAAAAACTTATTGGATGATATCCAAGCCAGCGATATTACCGTGATAGACGTCAGAGAACAAACCACAATCACCGACTATATGGTTGTCTGTTCGGGCCGGTCTTCACGGCATGTGAAATCAATAGCTGAACGCATTATGGAAGGCATGAAAGAGGCAGGGTTGCCGGCGTTAAGCAATAATGGCTTGGAGAGTGGTGATTGGGTTTTGGTTGATTTTGGTGATTTTGTGGTGCACGTCATGCAGCCTGAATCCAGGGCCTTTTATAATTTAGAAGGGTTGTGGCAAGAAAACTCTTAATCATGTTCAAAATTACCCTGGTTACTCTTGGCAATAAAATGCCTCTCTGGGTTCAGCAAGGCATGCAGGAATATGCCAAACGTCTGCAAGATGGCATACAATTAAGCCTCATAGAAATTCCGTTAATCCGTCGCGGCAAATCTGCAGATTTATCCCGGATTTTAGAAAAAGAAATGGCATTGATGAGTGCAGCCATCCCTGCCGGCGCCCGGCTCATTGCCCTGGACATGAAAGGCGAAATGTTCAGCAGTGAAGGGTTGGCAGCAAAATTAGCCCGGTTACAACAAGTCAACAGCCATGTATGTGTCTTAATCGGCGGCCCGGAAGGACTTTCGTCGCAGCTAATCAAACGCAGCCACGAACAATGGTCTTTATCCAAACTCACCCTGCCGCATCCATTGGCACGTATTGTCTTCATTGAAGCCATTTATCGAGCCTGGTGCATATTGCACCATCACCCTTATCATAAATAAGATTTTTTAACCCCCAGGCAGCGCACGTTTGCGAAGCCTGGGAGAAAGGCGCTTAAAGCGGCGATCCATATTGCTGCGAATGCTGATATTCATTATCAGATGATGTAGTAAAATTGGCTACTAAATCCACTCCTGTTTTGAAGCCCCTGGTTAAAATGGAGATCGCGCCCAGTAATGGTGAAACTGCGGCGACAAGCAACGAAATAGTGCATAGCAATAAATTCAACGGAATTTCCAGTATTTTGCTGCCAGCTTCCATAACTTCTTGTTTGGCGTCATATAAATCGCCCTCAGAATAAGCCATTGTTGTGCATCTGATACTATCTATTAAGTGGCCTAAAATTTCCGGGATTAATGTTAACGTTTCCAGGAAAAGTTTAACTGCTTCAAGACTTATCCTAATTGGATAATATACGGGGGCGGCCAAGTAAAAAAACGCTTCTCTCGGTCCTTTGTAAGGTGTCCAAAAAAAATTTCTCATATCATTGGAAAAACTCATAATGTATCCTCTCTTGTGTATAATTAAATTACTAAATGTCGCGACTCCTTGTCTTTCCCGGCAGCACGATCCACCATGTGGATTAATCAAAAGATCGATAAATTTGTAGGTATCAAAAGAACCTTGCATACTCAACTTGCTTATATTTCATTCTCTTTAAATTTGCAGCAAACGAGTGTACCAACTGTACAAATTAAAGTCAATCAGTTAAAAGAAGAAAAAGGTAAACCGCAGCCTGGGAAATTCAGCAATTTCAAATGCTCTTATGTTTGCCAATTTCTTTAATCAATCGGCAGATGCTTACCGCACTGTGGGATTAGCGGTCGAATATTCTTCGCATTTAAGCTAAACTATGCCGGCCTTTTTCCCCTGCCCATTTATAGTGTGAAGATGCATTTTAATACATCCATGAAAATTGATCGTTCTGCCGAATTGCAACGTTTCCGACTAAGCTTGCTGGTCGCCTTGCTTATCATTTTCTCCCTGGGGCTCATATTGCGTCTTGCCTATTTACAATTTTCACAGTTCAAACGCTATGCCACATTGTCTTTGAAAAATCAAATGAGCATCATCCCCATTGCTCCTCCTCGCGGCATTATATTGGATAAAAACGGAATTATTCTCGCGGATAATATTCCCGTTTATGCCTTAGAAATTATCCCGGAACACGTAAAAGACCTGGAAAAAACCCTGCATAAATTAAAAAAGCTGCTGCCATCCATAACGGATGAGGAAATTGAAGATTTTCACCGTGCCAGACGTCAAAATCGCTCGTATGTTCCGATTCCTTTTAAAATGCGCTTAACGCAGGAAGAAGTGGCAACTTTCGCCAGCAATCAATACCGTTTTCCCGGAGTGAGCATCAAGGCGCGACTGATGCGCTATTACCCCTTCAAAGAAGCCATGGCGCATGTGCTTGGATATGTCAGCCGTATCAATATTCAGGAACTGCAGCAAGTCGACAGTACCAACTATCGAGCCACCAATTTTATCGGTAAAACCGGAATTGAAAAATATTACGAGGATACGCTGCATGGACGCGTTGGTTACCAGCAAGTCGAAACAGACGTAAGCGGGCGGGTTTTACGGGTGCTTAGCAAACAACCTCCTGTTTCAGGCGAGAAAATTTACCTGACCATTGACTCACGTTTACAACTTGCTGCCTTTAATGCCCTGGAAGGCAAACGCGGGGCGGTGGTAGCCATGAGCGTGAAAAATGGCGATATCCTCGCCATGGTAAGCTCCCCCAGCTATGATCCCAATCTTTTCGTAAAGGGTATTAGCGATAAAGAATACCATCACCTGGTGCATGCGCCGAATAAACCTCTTTATAACCGTGCGGTACGCGGTCTTTATCCACCTGCCTCCACGGTCAAACCTTTTGTAGCCATTGCAGGATTGGAAAAGGGTATCATTACTCCTCATACAAAAATTTATGATCCAGGTTGGTACAGACTCCCTGGGGTCAGCCATAAATATCGCGACTGGAAACGTACGGGACATGGCGTAATCAACTTAAAGCGGGCGATTACTGTATCTTGTGATACTTACTTTTACCAATTAGGCAATAAAATCGGCATAACGGCGATTGAAGATATGCTGGTGCAGTTTGGTTTTGGGCAATCAACCCATGTTGATTTGCATGAAGAAGCTCCGGGAATTGTACCAAGCCCCAGCTGGAAACGCAGCAGTAAAGGCCATGCCTGGTATCCGGGCGATACTTTAATCACCTCAATTGGGCAAGGATTTATGCTGGCCTCTCCCCTGCAAATGGCGAATGCTACCGCAGCACTCAGCCAACATGGCCGCCGCTTCAGACCTCATTTGCTCAGCAAATCCGTGCAGGATCGCGGTACAGTTCATGAGTATAAAGCTCTTGAAGAATACCCGGTGCAATTGAAAGACGATACATATTGGACAATAGTGGCCGAAGCCATGCAAAACGTCATTAAAAGCAATGAAGGCACAGGCTATCGTTTCGGACGTGACACCCCCTATACTGTTGCTGCCAAAACAGGAACAGCGCAAGTTTTTAGTGGCAGCCAGTATGAGAAAAAAGCATACGCTGAGATTCCCGAGACCTTGCGCGATCATTCCCTGTTCATCGCTTTTGCACCGGTGGAAAAACCAGAAATCGCCATCGCCGTGCTGGTGGAAAATGATTTTGTCGCTTCCTTTGTGGCGCGCAAGGTGATCGATACCTATTTTGATTTAAATAAAATGAACTTAACACCATGAAAATCAGTCAAACCAGACCTATTTACCGGTTTACACCCAAATCCTTACACATTGATTTCCCTTTGCTGGGTTTGTTGGGATTATTGATCGTGCTGGGGCTTTTGATCCTTTACAGTGCATCCAATCAAAATATGAGCATGGTTTTGCGCCAAATCCTGCGGCTAGTTTTAGCCTCAGGAGTCATGCTGGTTTTTGCCTTCATACCCCCCCACAAATACAAATTGTGGGCGCCGTGGATTTATGGCATAGGCTTGACATTACTCATCGCGGTCATGGTCATAGGAAAAATCGGCAAGGGCGCACAGCGCTGGCTGGATTTGGGATTTTTCCGCTTTCAACCCTCTGAAATCATGAAACTGGCAGTGCCCATGATGGCAGCCTGGTATTTTGACCGCAAATCTTTTCCTTTGGATTTAAAATCTTTACTGGTAGCGGCACTCATTATTTTCTTCCCGGCCCTGTTGATAGCAAAACAACCAGACTTAGGCACGGCACTCATGGTGGTTGCCGCAGGATTGTGTGTGATATTCCTGGCCGGTATTTCCATGCGTCTTATTTTATTCATCTTGCTAGGATTAACCGCAGTGCTGCCATTGCTATGGCATGTTTTGCACGATTACCAGAAACAACGCATCATTACCTTCCTAAACCCGGAAAATGATCCATTAGGAACTGGCTATCACATCATTCAATCGAAAATCGCTATTGGCTCCGGCGGCGCCTTTGGCAAGGGCTGGCTAGCAGGCAGTCAGTCTCATTTAAATTTTTTACCCGAGCACGCTACGGATTTCATCTTTGCTGTAAGCGGTGAAGAATTTGGCTTCATTGGCAGCGTGGTGCTAATCATTTTCGTGGTATTAATTTCTTTGCGCGGTTTGCATATCGCCAGGGAAGCGCAAACCAACTTTACTCGTCTGCTCGCGGCAAGCCTGGCCATGACTTTTTTTATCTCTGCTTTTGTAAATATGGGTATGGTCATGGGCATTTTACCCGTTGTTGGAATTCCTTTGCCTTTGGTGAGCTATGGCGGGACTGCTATGGTTACCTTTTTAGCTGCCTTCGGTATACTGATGTCGATTAGCTCGCACCGGATTCTCTTCAATAGCATGAAAATTCATTAGCTTAAGGCCAGTGCCGCCGCAACACGAGTGAAATTCTTGCGGTGAATCTGACAAGGGCCAAGCTCTTGCAAGGCTTTATGGTGCAATGCTGTTGCATATCCTTTATGAGCCGCAAAGCCATAACCTGGGTACAGCTCATCCATTTTTTCCATTTCCTCGTCGCGGTAAACTTTAGCCAAAATAGACGCCGCCCCAATATCTGGAACCAGTAAGTCACCTTTCACAATGGCATAACAAGGTATCGCTACCGCCGGTCTGTGCAGACCATCAATTAAAATCTTGTCGGGCGAAATAGATAACGCGTCAATGGCTCTTTTCATGGCCAGCAAAGACGCATAATGAATATTCAGCGCATCGATTTCCTCCACTTCGGCACGCCCATAGGCAAAAGCAATAGCATGCTCTTTGATGAGTGCCGCTAATTTCTTGCGCTTTACAGGAGTTAACAACTTTGAGTCGGTAACACCTTCTATTTTTGACTCCAAAATGACTGCAGCAGCAACCACAGGACCTGCTAAAGGGCCCCTCCCTACTTCATCAACGCCCGCTACATGCATGCTAACTCCAAATAACCCGGTCGATAACGGCCCTCGATCATACGGGTTTTTGCACAATTTTCCAGAGCATGCTTTTTATTTTATGCTCTATCTATATAAGCATTGCCGAAAATGACAACAAACGCACTCAATTTGTCCAATAAATCAGCAATGCCAGATATTTACTGAGCTATTTGCAAAATATTGTCTGAAATAAATATTCAGAAGCGAACTAAACAGCATCAGTTAAGATTTAGAATTATGCTGGTGACACAATTAAGGTGACCGTGTCTGTATAGATGCCTGCAGGAGCCCCAACGATTTGGGCATTAGTAAAACGAATAGAAAAATTAGCATTTGGGGTCCCGCTGCAGGTTAATGAGGAACCATTGCCTCCTGTTTGTTGCGTCGTTTTTACCCCCGAATTAAGGGAAAGCGTTTGCGTTGGCGCCGAAGTTGGGCTCCAAAAAGCATCGTAGCTGATAAAATTAGAACCATTAGCCACGCGGAATACCCCGGAGGCAGCATTGGTACTTATCGCGGTAATATAATAACTGCCCAAGGGATTGATTGTATTGGTATAAATACAAGCAGTCGTCGCGCCAGTAACGGGATTGCTAAAATCAGCAGGAGCCAAGACGATATCGCTAAGGCCGCTGATTTGCACTAAGCCCGGAATGATTACCGACACCGTCGTGGTTGATGGATTCGCTGCATACAGTAAACTTGGCAGAATAAAATATCCATAAGCCGCAATGCAAAAAAGAAAGCGTTGGTTTGCCCTTATCATGTTTATGTTGGAGTAATTAAAAGGGTCACCACATCCGTATAAGTAGCTGCCGGCGCACCTTGCACTTGAGATGAGCTAAAACTGATATTGAAATTGGCATTGGCACTGCCGCCACAAGTTAATGACACGGCACTACCCCCTGTTTGCTGGGCTGTCTTTGTTCCTGAGGTAAGTGCTGTGGTTTGGGAGGCAGCCGAAGAATTATTCCAGTAAGCAGAATAAACAATATAATCCGTACCGCTGTCCTTCACTCTAAAATCAGTTCCAGAAGTATTTTGGCTGGTGGCGGTGACATAATAACTACCCAAAGGCGATGCTACATTACTGTAGATGCAAGCGGTCGTACTGCCTGTTGCCGGGAACGCCGTGGTGGAGCCCAGAGTGATATCACTTAACCCGGTAATTTGTACCAATGCAGGGATGGTTATGGAAACATTGACTGTTCCTGTTGAAGTTGTTCCCAAGGTGCCTTGAGTTGCTGCAAAAATCCATGAGGGAAAAACAAATACGATGACCTTTAAAAGTGGGCGCATAATATTCTCCATGTGAAACACCATCTTAATTTATCAACAATAGCTTATATTATGTAGTAGAGATTATCTTTTTTGCATGTTATTCTTTCCAATTTAGCATAGGATTTTCTGTAACCTATATGATACATAAGCGTTTTTTATTAACATTGCTGTGGTGGCTATCCTTTGGCGTACATGCAGATATCGGTGTGAGCCCTATTGTTGTTGACTTGATGGGCAAGGATGCCGATGCGGAAATAGCTGTAAAAAATTTTGACACAAAACATAATGCCTATGTTGAAATAACTCCATACCACTTACCCAATCCTGCCCATCATTCTGCACCCAAAAAGCGGGCGCACCATCCCGGGCAAGACGGATTACTCGTGTTCCCGGCCAAATTAGTCCTCCTGCCAGGCCAAACTCAATTTGTCCGGGTGGTTAAAACAGCGGACACATTAACATCGGATAAAGTCTATGAAATAGATTTTATCCCCAAGGTTGCCACTCATCTTATCAATAAAACACCCTAACGGTTTTGCCCTTGGGATCCGCGTGATTGTTGGCTACGGGGCTCGTGTAATTTTACGCCCTGACTCCCCTGCCCCATCTATTTCCATAAAACGAATTCATAATGAACTGATTATTAAAAACACAGGCAACACGGCTGTAAATATAACATCCTGCACCCAGCAAATTTCCAATAAAAAGATGGAAATTCCATTACCAGCGTACACTCTTTTTGCAGGACAAACCATAAAAAGGGAATTGCCGCGTTTAACGCAAGTTACTTTACACGCTGCATTGATGGGTAAGCCACTTGGCCCGTTTTATACTGATTAATGAGCTCGTTTTTTAAAATAAAGTTACTTATCTTCTTTTTCTGTTTAGCAAGTTTCTGCTCGGCTGTCCTAGGCAAAACAACGTTTATCGATTCTCCTCCTCCTGGCTTTGAAATGGTTCGCATGAGCCAGCACTTGCGCGTATCGATATTATTTATGCATCAACATATCGGATTTTTTTACATCAACATCCATAATGGGCAGCTGAAATTTCATTCGCCTGAGCAATTGCTGGCGCAACTGACAGGCATCAAAAATAAAAAAGAAGTATTACGGTTATTAAAGCAATCCTTCCCGTTAAATATAGAATGCTATCCAAATGATATGGCCAGTTTGCCCTTTTCTTGTGAGGTTTTAAAAAAAGAACCTGCCTACATTATTTACAATCCAAAAGAGGAAGCGGTCTATTTGTACCTGGCAGCTTCGTATTTTAAAAAACCTAAAAGAAATGACACCATCGAGTTCCTACCTCCCTCGACTGCAAACTGGTCTTATTTGAATAAACTGGGAGCAGCAGGTTCTTTCAGTAATGATAATCCACTTTTTGCCTCACAAATTTATCCGTCAACGCCCAATTATTATAATCTTTACTCGAATAACGTATGGGCTTACAAAAATAGCAGCATCATAGGTAATATTTCCCAGAATAATGGCATTAATAATGGCCAACGTTTTCAAATTCAAAACTTTTATGCCCAACACTTTGCACGCGATAAAATTTATATGGGTGGCTACATCACCAACCCTACTTCCCCTTTTTTTCAAACGCAGATTATTGCAGGCGCTGCCATCAAAACCACTTTGGAAACAGTGAGGAATGCCGAAGACATTATGGTAACACCTTTGGTAATTTTTGTGCCACAAGCTTCACAAGTGGATATTTTCAAAAATGAACAATTAATTTTTTCTCAATATCTTGAGGCGGGGTATCAACACATTAACACAGGAAATTTTCCAGAGGGAGGTTATGAATTAACAATAAAAATAGGTCCAAGCAACATCATACGCCGTTTTTTTAGCAAAGGATCTTCTTTACCCCCTGCTTATGCTCCCCAATTTTATGTCATTGGTGGATATTTAACCAATGGAATGATTTTAAATCATAATGCTTATGATTTCCTGCCCGGAATACTGGATATTCCAGTGCTCCAGGCAGGCATAAATAAAAGAATCGGTGAGCGAGTAGCCTTTCTAAGTGATATTTTATTAAATTCTCATCAAGGTTTAATGGATTTTGGGCCGACTTTTTTTGGGGAGATTCATTCATTAAAACAGCAGGGCTTATTACCACAAAGAACAACTATGGTATGTACACCATGCTAAATACTCAGAAGAATCGCTTTAATATCAATTTGATTGCGACAAAAATTTTCTATCAAAAAAAGAATCCTTATTATTTCTTTCTCAATAATTTAATTGATAATGACTCTATTTCAATCAGTTATAGATTGTCCGAACATGACTTGTTAGGTATACAGGCGAATTATAATAAAAGCCTTGATCAACCTGATACTTACAATTCCGGAGCTTTTTATCAACGCCAAATAGGACATTATAAAGGCATGGGATTTTTCTTTAATGCAGCCTACAATAAAGCTGTTTACATGGGTGATGCCTATAGCCTGAGCTTAAGCATGAATTTTAGTGAAGGACGGTTTGCTGGAACCGAGTCACTGCTATGGCAAGGTCAAAAGAAGGATTCATTATCCAATAACCAACTCGCTTTGCCAGTTGCAGTCCAGGGAAATACCGTGTATTCGCAGCAAAATGAACAGGGACTTGGCTATTCTTTCAATGAAATCCATACCGTTTCACCTACTGTATCTTCGTTAGCAGGTACTTATAATTATACTGCCCGGCAAGGTTTTGCAGCAACGTATGTTAATTATAATCAAATTAAGGGCGAAGGACGCTTTGTAGGATATGGAGGGAATCTGGAGACGGAAATTGCAGCAACGCAGGATAGCCTTCATCTCAATGGTGTGGACAGAGGAAATACAGCAGGGATTATTGTAGAAGTTAAGACGAGCAACGTTTCTGATAAATTGTCTAAATTTGCTTTACTGGATGCCAATAATCGAAAAATTGCCCAGCTTTCTCTAAATGAAAAAGTTTTTGTTTCGCTCCCAGGTTTTACCGATCAAAATTACACCCTAACCAATATCTCACAAACAGCTTACTTTATCGAAGAGCCAACGCGCCATATCACTCTATATCCGGGAAACGTAGATCATTATGTATGGAGAGTCGAAAAACGCGTGATTGTGATTGGACGGATCATTAGCAAAGACGGAGAGTATCCATTGGCGAATACATGGATTTATGAAGGAAAGAATGGCATTTTTAGCGACGATGAAGGTAATTTTCAATTGGAATTGACGCAAGACACCAAAACTCTAATGGCCGGGGAATCATGCCGGATTAATTTACCTGCGCTCGCTGTAGATAAAGCTTACCTATATCTTGGAGAAATACGGTGTTCCTAGCCAAGCTTCGAAATTTATGCGGTTTGTTTTTTTTAATTTTATTTTTTCATCATGCCAAAGCTTATGATTTAACGGGTGTTAACGCGACCTTTAATTTTGGTACAGTAGCTCCTCCCTTTCCAGATTTAACCCTAACGGACAGCAGTATTTGCGTGGGGTATATTCTGCTGCTTGAACCAAGCAATTATTATGTCAGAGCCACGAGCAGCGGCAGTTCATCCACTGCATTCCAACTAACGAATACAAGCAATAGCACTTATAAATTGAATTACACAGTTGCCTGGGCTGGCTCTTCCGGAGGCTCCCCTACGTTTGTTTCCCTCGCTTCGGGGCAGAATTCACCGTCCACCTTCCCTGCTCAACTTCTTGGCTCCCTCACTTGCCTCCTTCTCCCTAACAATGCCACTTTGCAGCTTAAACTTCCTGGAGCAAGCCAAGTTTTGGCGAAACAAGGAACTTATACGGATACCTTGACGATTTTAATTGTTGCATCTTAATTATATGTAGAAACCACATCCCCCGATGCAAATATCCCACTCATTTATTGACCTATAATTAAATAAGATGGAATTACAGGGAGATAGTCATGAGGTATGCAAAGTTAAGTCCGCTGGCCTTTGGTCTGGCTTTGGGTATTTTATGGGGTTTATCCATGCTCATCATGGGACTAATCGCCTATTTTTTTAATTACGGTGATTTATTTGTTACTTCAATGGGCACGTTATACCTTGGATATAACGCGACCATAATGGGCAGCATAATAGGAGGTGTGATTGGTTTTATCGATGCGTTTATTGGTGGCTTGATAGTGGCTTGGCTATATAACTTATTTGTTCGCTAACTGCTCCTGTAACCTGGGTGCTTTTAAGAAAAATGCACCCATTAGGAAAATAAGGTATACGGCTCCGCTGCTTGCACAAAAGAAGCCAAAAATCAGATTGCTATGGCCAAGATAGAAATAATTCGCCACTTCAATCCCCAATCCTTGAATGCACATGGCAATCATGGTCATCAAAGCCGAAGTTGTGCCTTTGGCAATAGGAGTGGAAAAAAGAATCAAGCGATCCAAAGGCGCCGTACTTACGCCTAAGCCAAAAAAGTAAAAGATGAGGCCAGGCATCAGCCAGACAAAATAATCGGAAGTAAGCGTGGGGATGAATAGCACTAATCCTAAGCTTACGCTTGTAATAGCAGAGCCTATCAATAGAATTTTCCGCACAGAGTAACGATGGGTTAAATAGCGCAGAAACCAATTGCCTAAAATGGATGCACTAAATAGGGGGATCTGCCATACTCCGTATTGAATGACCGAAAGCTTGGCATCTACTACCAATATGACAGGAGCTAAGGCAATCCATGCGATGCAAGGTAAGCCTAAGAGGCCTAAGCTTAGCGAACCTAATAAAAAGCTGCGATTTAACAGTAAATTTTTATAATTAGCCATAATAATACGGGGTGATAAAGGCACCCTCTTAATTTCTTGCCCGTCACGTTTTACTTGCCCGACTGGTTCAGGCATGAAGCGATACAATCCCCACAAGGCGATGAGTGCAAATCCTGCAATAGTCACAAAGATAAAGCGCCAATTGAAGTAATGTATGAATACAGCCCCCAAAAGAGGACCTATCAAAGGAGCCAGGATGGATACATTGGCCATGATAGCAATCAGTCTGATTGCATCCATTTCTGCAAAAATTTCCTGCAGGGTGGCATAACCAATAACCCCGATGAAACAAAGCCCCATCCCTTGGAAAAAGCGGGCAGCCAAAAATTGATCCAATGATTGGGAGGAAGCAATAAATATGCTACAGCATAAAAACCACACTGCCCCAAAAATCATAACCGGCCTGCGGCCAAACCGATCGGAAAGAGGGCCTAACAACAATTGCAAACTTGCTCCGCCCAGAACATACGCAGTAAGCGATGTAGCGACTGCCGACTCTGGGCCGTGAAACGATTGCACCACCTTAATCATGCCCGGCATGATCATATCGTTGGCGATGTAGGTGAGGAATTCATAGAGAACTAAAAAGCACGCAAAAACCAAAGCTTGTTTACGTGTGATGTGGATTAAAGGCTTGCTCATAAATTTATAAATAATCAAAAAGTTTTATTTTCATGCACTATTGTATGGATAAACTACTGCAATTGAAAGCCTGGCCAGACCAGTTGACTTGATACATGGATATAAATGTTGAAAAATATTTCGCTTTTGCACGCGGCATTCGTTTATTCCAGCCTGTAAGTCCGCTTAAACTGAGGACTAAGCAGAAGAAAATAGAATTAAGATAAGATTGGTAACTTACTCAGTCTTCATTGGCTGATAAATTTAAGGTGCGCAATTCTACCCGATAAGCAGATTGCTTTCCATAAAACAAATCGCTGACTGCATAGCCAACTACAGCCGCCAGCACATTGTTAATGTAAAGGAGTGGGATTTGCGCCCGTTGCCATGCCGGCACTCGCCATTGTTGCCACAATTTTTTCAGTTGCTTCGTTTGCCCATGCCAGCGGATTTCTTCCCCACCTCTGCGAAAGCGGATCTCAACCAAGCTTCCTGCAGGAACTTGCAAGCCATCAGCAACAGGGATAGCAGCAAGATAACGGGTTTGGTCAGACAAAAAGAGCGTCTCCGGGAAATTATTCCATTCCATTTCTACCAGTTCCGCTAAAACTGCTTTTTGCAAAAAGAGCGTGTGCCGGTATCGTCCTATTTTTATCTCTCCCCAATGAAGACAGGGTTTAGCATCTCCCTTGGCGCGGATCACTTCGTGCAGCAAGCGCTGAAACATATGGGTTGATGGCAAGCGAACCCGGTTATTTTTAAGCCAGACACGCAGCACGTTAATCAGTCGCGCGTCACTCAATGCTTGCAAGGAAGTCAGGGAAAGACTATTGCTATTTTCTTGTAGTTCAGGGCAGTCGAGATAAGCCAAGGCTTGCAAATTTTTTCCAGCTTGTTGGCAGTGGTAAGCACTGCGTGCAAGATTACTTACTGCATTCGGCCATCGCGCTTGAATAAGCGGCATGACTTTATGACGTAAATAATTCCGAGAAAACATTGGATTTTCATTGCTTTCATCTTCAATCCACACCAATTGCTGAGCAGCCGCATAAACTTCCAGTGCTGCACGCGCATCATTTAAAAAAGGGCGCAACAGTACACCTTTGCCAAAAGAAGTTATGGATTGCATGGCGGCCAAACCGTCAACTCCTGCACCGCGCAGCAATTGCAGCAATAATGTTTCAGCTTGATCATTTTGATGATGGCCAAGCAGCAATGCTTCTTCATCATTTATCAGCGTGGAGAAAAATTTATAACGCGCAACCCTGGCCAATTCCTCGACATTGCTCGAGGCTTTTAAATTTACGCGATGCACCGTAAGCGGGATATTAAAAGAATTGCATATTTTCCGGCAATGATTTTCCCAATCATCTGCATAAACACTAAGGCCATGGTGAACATGGACGGCACAGACTTTTTGGTGGAGTAAAGGCTGCGTTGCCACGTGGTGGAGTAAAACGGTGGAATCCAAACCGCCGCTAAAGCCGACAAACAACCGCCGATATTCGGCAAGCCGGGCAAGCCATGCATCCGTCAATAAAGTATTAGTCACAAGCTCCCATCGCCATAAATTTTTTATAGCGCTGCTCCAGCAATTCATCCAGAGACAAATTTTTCAGCATACGCAATTCTTTCGCAAGAACGCCTTTTAAATCGGTCATCATTTTCACTACATCACGGTGTGCACCACCCAAAGGCTCCGCAATTACGCCATCCACTAATTTATTGTCATAAATTTTCTCAGCGGTGATGCCCATTGCCCGCGCCGCTTCACTGGCTTTAGCCGGATCTTTCCACAAAATAGAGGCACAGCCTTCCGGGGAAATAACCGAATAGATGGCATATTGCAACATCAAGACCCGATCGCCAACGCCAATCGCCAACGCACCGCCAGAACCTGCCTCACCGGTCACAACACAAAGAATTTGTGTTCTGAGTTTGGACATTTCTAAAAGATTGCGCGCAATGGCTTCGGATTGATTCCGTTCCTCGGCTCCTATCCCTGGATAAGCACCTGCGGTATCAATAAAAGTAAATACAGGCAATTTGAACTTCTCAGCCATTTTCATTAGCCGCAATGCCTTACGGTATTCTTCAGGCCGGGCCATGCCGAAATTACGATAAACTTTTTCTTTAGTACGCTTTCCCTTTTGATGCCCTAAAACCATGACAGGTTCACCTTGAAAACGCGCTAATCCACCAATAATTGCGGGCGCAGCAGAATAATGGCGATCGCCGTGCAATTCTTGGAAATCTGTAAAAAGGTGTTCGACGTAATCCGTAGTTTGCGGCCGCATGGGGTGGCGCGCCATTTGCGCGACCTGCCAAGGCTCAAGGTGGGCAAATATATGAGCCGTTAATTCCTCACATTTGGCTTCGAGGCGTGCAATTTCTTCAGTCAAATTAAGTTCGGTATCATCGCCAACCATGCGCAATGCCTGAATCTTTTGATTCAACTCTTCAATAGGTTGTTCAAAATCAAGAAATTGTCGACTCATTCGGTACCTATAAAAAAATATATTATCTTGTAATGCATAATCTGATTGCAGATTATGCACTTCCCGCAACTTAATCCGCTTACGAAAAATTTATTTGGGACCGCAATATGTGGGACGCATACTGCCCGCACATCGTTTACCCATTATTTCGCGGCTTTCTAATTGCAGCACGCGACTGGTTTGCGCGCTTTCAGATTTAATGGCTGATTTGCAAACACAGTCTTATACGTTAAAATACTGCCCGCAAAGTATAACCATAACCGTTGCTTGATGCTAGATAATTACTCACCTTCGCGAGACAATCTTGTCCTTATCCTTATTTAAATCATTTAAGCCTTCTACTTCCCATGAGTTGATCCTTGGCGAAAACCGCGTGGATATTTGGCAATACTCCCTGCAAGATGAACTCCCTCATGGCGAAGCACTGCTCAGTGCAAGCGAGCAAGAGCGGGCGCAACGTTTTATTTTTTCCCACCATCGCCGCCGTTTTATTACTGCCCATGCCCTGTTAAGGCTCATTCTGGCGCGCTATTTAGATTTAAGCCCCCAAGAAATCGAATTTTCTTCAGGCTCTTATGGTAAACCGCATTTACCAAATTCTCCTTTGCAATTTAACTTAAGCCATTCGCAAGACATGGCTCTATTGGCGGTTGGAAAAAACTATCCTGTGGGCATTGATTTGGAATTTTTTTCCCCCCGCTCCTATCATGGCATTGGCCAACAACTTTTTTCCGATAGGGAAAATTATGCTTTGCAGCAGCTGCCGACCCTATTAAAACCATTGGGCTTTTTCAATATTTGGGCCCAGAAGGAATCTTTAATCAAAGCCTGCGGGCGCGGCCTTGGGTATCCTACCAAAACCATTGATTTACCTATTCTGCCTGCCGGCAAACAAATCATTCACGACCCTTTATACCAGCAAACCTGGCAGTTGATTGCCTTTATGCCGCACATCATCTGCTGTGCAGCGCTGTGCTGCGATCCCGGCATTGAAGAAATCCGCTATATAAAACTTACTGATGCCAAATTTTAGCTTAAAGTTAAGCTTTGTTATAATCAGCCACTCGTATCGGTTGAACTTGCTGTGAGCAGTACATGAAACAATTGAGTGCCACCCAAATCAAATTATTGGAACTTATGCACGATGGAAGCTGCCACAGCGGTAATAATTTGGGGGCAGAGCTTGGCCTCTCGCGCACAGCTATTTGGAAACAAATCAAAGGATTAATAGAACTTGGCGCCCCCATGCAAACACTCCCCCAGCAAGGATATCGTTTAACGATGCCTGTCCTATTGTTAAACGAAGAGGAAATTCGCCAAGAATTGCTTAATAATCAATGTAGTTTACCATTTAATTTTAATTTATTTGCCACACTCGATTCCACTAACCGTTTCTTGAAAGAATTACCGGGAAGCGCTTGCATAGAAATTTGCTGCGCAGAAAAACAAACTGCGGGGAGAGGCCGCTTCGGACGTTCATGGCATTCTCCCTTTGCACAAAACATTTATTGCTCCCTGCGTTGGCACTTTGACTGCGATATTTCCCAACTCTCCGGTTTGAGTTTGGTAGTCAGCCTGGCTGTACTTGAAACTTTACAAAAACTTGACATTGGCGGGGTGCAAATCAAATGGCCGAATGACTTATTATGGGACGGTAAAAAATTATGCGGATGTTTAATCGAAATCAATGCGGAGAGCAATGGTGGAGCGGAAGTTGTGATTGGCATTGGCTTAAATAGCAACTCAACCGCAGAGGAAGCAATCGACATTCCCTGGTGTTCACTCCATGATATGACAAAACAATACTTTAATCGCAACCAAATCATTGGGCAAATGATTGTAACTCTGACGCGTTATTTGCAGGAATTTACCCGCCAAGGATTTGCAGCTTTCAGGGAAAGCTGGGAGCAAGCGGATTATTTACAAAATAAAATGATTCGCGTTCTGCACCCGCTAGGACCTATGTATGGACAGGCACAAGGAGTGAATGAAAGCGGGCAGTTGATTTTATGGTCTGAAGGGGAAATCCATTATTTATCATCAGGAGATACATCATTGCACGTTGAGTGAGGAGGGAAGCCCCGGACACGGTCCGGAGCTAAATGCACAGAGTGGAATTAAACATTGCCATCAGCATCGCCTGATTCACTGCCCTGTTCACCACCTTGCTTTTCTTGTTGAATTCGTAAATAAATCTCTTCACGATGCACAGAAACATCCTTGGGTGCATTAATGCCTAAACGCACTTGGTTTCCTTTTACTCCCAACACAGTAATATTTACATCATCACCAATAATTAACGTTTCACCAATACGGCGAGTCAAAATCAACATAAAATAAATCTCCCTAACAAGCCGCCACCTTATCTTCCATAGAACTTCCATGGTGCGTTCGGTAGCATCATATTGCACAAATAACAATCAGAAAGTAAATTGCTGACTGATATTTTACAGCAGGATTCTTAACATAATATTAAGAGTTAAAAAATTACCATATTCTTGTGTCAGCTATCACGCCTCACGTGAATATAACCCTTGTATGTAAACTCATACTTACTCGTTCAGGCTATTTATTAAGCTGACTTATTTTTGCCCGAATAGAGCATATTTAGCTAGCTTTGCCAGCATTAAACTTTACAGCTAATACGGTTATTGGTAAGTAAGAAATTATCATTCCAATGAATCCATCGAGATGACCCAGACCTACTAATATCGCAATAGGCAACAACCACAATATATTAATCACCAAAACCGCTAAAGTGACCAATAAATGGCTGTGATATCGACGAGAGGCATGTTGGTAGGCATGACTACGATGTGCTTGATAAAGCTTATCACCTTGCATGAAGCGACGCAATAAAGTTATGGTTGCATCAACAATAAAAATTCCTAATAAAATTAACCAGCTCCAAAAAAAATCAGGTCTTATCATCGCTCCTTGTAAAGACAAAATACCCAAGGTGATGCCTAAAAATCCGCTGCCTGCATCCCCCATGAAGATACGTGCAGGCGGAAAATTCCAACATAAAAATCCAGCCACAGCGGCACTTAACAATAAAGGCAAGATTATGTGGCCAGCTTCACCAGCAAGCCAATATACGAGTGATATGCCTACACAAACCGAACAAACCTCGATGCTGGCCAAGCCATCTATTCCATCCATGAAGTTGTACAAATTAATAAGCCAAACCAGATACAAAAGCGCTACAACATTCAACACAGCTCCCACGGGCACTCCAAATCCTAAAATGTAAATAGGGGGAAACCCGCCAAGATAATACAAAACAAACCCAGCGGCTGCCAAATGACCTAATAAACGCCATGTGGCAGGCAGTGATGCCTTGTCATCCAAGAAACCCAACAGGGCAATCAATAAACCTGCACCCAGTAAAGGGGCGGCTAAAAAAATAGAAGTCAATTTTAAATAGATTAAAACAGGTAAAATCAGAGTGAAGCCAAGAACGAATGCCACCCCTCCTCCCCGCGGTGTCGGATGAGCATGGGAACTGCGATGATTCGGGATATCCATAATATTTTTAGCCAGGGCATAACGGCGTAAAAATCCGGTGAGAGACAGCGACGAGATAAAAACCGCAAGATACAGGAAAATCATTCCTTATTTTCCACTTTCATTCTGGGTAATAAATACGCTAAATACCGCTTGCCGCCTTCGACCAAGGTTTTAACTTTTGCGCTCAATGGGTGTTTGCGATCAAACAGCAATTTTAAAAAATTGCAGCCAACAAATGTCATTTCGGTAAGCAAACAGCGGAAACGGTTTAAGTGTTTGTAGCGCCTCATGGTTTGTGTGATTTGTTCCGAGATGCCATCGATTGAACGAGTTTTTCTTCTGGAATTAATCAAGGACAAAAGCTCAGTGCCGACTAACTGGCTAAATTGATGCTGGGAAAATAAATCAGACTCAATCAAATCGGCGTAAGTGTTATCCGCCAATTGCTGCAAAAAATCAAAGTCTTTTAATTTTTTCAAGACGTCCGCCAAATTGGAAAAATCTTTCTCCAGAACAATATAGTGAATATCCGGTTGGCATACCTGGCTGTATTCCCCAGGAAACATAATCATCGGGGTTTTCGTAGCGGCAGCTTCAAATACCCGCGGCGAAACCGCATTATACATAATTTTGCCATCATAAGGCTGTAAGACTCGCGCATAGACTTCGTGAAAATCCGCTTGTTTATGACGTCTTAGGTAGTGATTCGTCTTGTTACGAATTGCATCGTCGAAATCCCAAATGCTGGCGCCGCTCTCAGTGCCTAACACAGCTTTGGATGACATCAAAAGCTTAAGCCAGTCTTGGCCATACACCCGGGCTGATTCTTTGGTGCTGATATCAAGTTTAAGCTTATGATTTGTATTTTCTACGCGCTTTAAAAATTCTGCGGCAATCATTTCTTTTTCATGCGCCAAAGAACCTAACCAATATTCGCATCGCCTGCCGCGGTAAGATACATCAATAAGCCGCCGGTGAATGGGAGGCGATGTCATGGTTTTCATAGCATCCGAAACATACCCGGTCAAAACCGTCACTTTTTTCAGCGCCGACAAACGGGGATCGGGATACGCCAGCTGCACCATGTCTTGCTTGACTAAAGTAAACAATATATGAAAACCAAGTTTGAACATAAATTCCTGAACTTGATTAACCTTCTGGTATTCATCTTGTAAAAAAAGGAATTTTATGCCGGTATATGCCGCCAGGCATTTTTTTAAGCCCATGGATAAATAATAATGGTTGTAAGGCTTTATCGAATAATGCACCCCAATGGCATCAAAAGAAGACAAGTCTAATTTATCGATGGTCTTGCAAGTTAATGGATTAACAAGGTGCCAATTGATGCGCGCATCGCTGGTAATGGCTTGAATATGATCCCGTACAGCCTGGGTATGATGAGTGATATCAGCCAGAAACAAAATATCAGGTTTTTCCATTATTCGGCACCTTTTCTTGGCAAAGGACGCACCACGCGGTAAAAAGAGCGCACTACATAACGAATAGCTGCTTTAGGCCGTAAAACACCCTTGATCAATAAACGGATCCCCTCGGGCATTTTTTGATAAATACGCAGCCCAGTTTTATAAAATCTGCTTTTTAGTGAAATATAACGCATAGCAGCCTGATATTGCCCCTCCTCGTAAGCTTCCACTATTTTTTTATGGCGAAGCTTAAATTCCTGCCGAATAATTTCATCAACCTTATTAATAAACGTGCGGTAGCTATAAGCTGGATTTAGGGCAATTTCCTGAAAAGCGGTATCGGCCATGGTTTGTAAATAATCGTCGTTACGAATGCAGGCCAAAACAGCTTCGATGTTACTGAAATCTTTTTTAAGTGAAATATAATGCCGGCCCGGCACAAGAATATTAGAATATTCTCCTTCATACAGCACTAAAACGGTTTTCAAGGCGATTGCTTCAAAACACCGCGGCGAAATTTGATTTAATTTATATTGGCCTTCATGCCTGCGTAAAAATTTTTCCTGCACGACGTGAAAAGGCTCATTGGGATGAGTCAATTGGTGAAAATCGATATTTTTTTCCAGCTCACCGGTAAAATCCATGACACTGGCACCACTTTCAACGCCCAGAGTAGTCTTGCATGCAGATAAAAATTTAATCCAATCTTTACCGTAAATCCGCTCGCGTTCATTAAACGAAACATCGGCAGTCAAATCAGCACGATTTGCATGGGTCAGCCATTTTTCGACAATATTCCATTTTTCATATGCCAACTCGCCATACCAAAAAGGTAACTTTCTGCCGCGGTAACCTACGTGAATAGGCCGCTCCTTTATAGGGATTTGCTCTGCTAAAGTCGTTAATCGTTCAGGTATGTATCCGGTTAAATTATTGTATTTCGCTACATTGGGTAATTGCTCCGGGCTGTAGATGCGACCCATTTCTTCCTCAGGAAAGCAAGTAAATAGCACATCTATTTTTAAAAAAGCCAATTCAGCGACCATCTTGTTAATTTGGCGGTATTCATCTTGTACAAAAACGATTTTTAACCCTTGATAATCCCTCAATCTTTTCTTTGCAGACAGGGAAAGATAATAATCGTTAAGAAGGCAAATTGAATAATGAATAATAACCGCATCAAACCGGTTTAAATCCAATTTTGGGGATAACTCACCCAAGTTTGAGCATAACCAAATACGATGCGCTGAGTAATGTTCAATAGCCTCAATGTGATCAACAATAGTGTTGGCATCTTGGCCTACAGGAGGCTTATTACATAATAAAAGAATATTTAACATAATTTCACAACAATAATAAAACGTTTAGTATGTCGGTATTTAAAGCTGAATTTTATTTTTTACCAAACGCAGCAATGGATTGAATAAGCGTATTTTACGGGTTATAAGAAATTTAATAAATTGAAAAAAACGATTGTTATTAATGATCAAAGTATTATAAAGAGTCGTTTTAACTTCCCTCACGAGCTTTGCATTAAACACCAGTATTTCTTCATTAAATTCTTTTTCTGTATAAGCAGCAGCGACTTTCTTTTTATCCTTTACCGCAAATGCAGAAGAAATAATCTCATCGACGCGATGGATAAAGGTTTTATAACTGTATTTTGGATTTTGCGCTATTTCTGCAAATGCAGTATCTGCCATATTTTGTAAATAATCGATGTTTTTGATTTTAGCAATTACTGCAGAAATATTACTGAAATCTTTTTTCAAGGGAATATAGTGGCGCTCGGGAATTAAAATTCCTGAATATTCACCCTCATACAATACAAGAACGGTTTTAAGTGCGATGGCTTCAAAACAACGCGGCGAAATTTGGTTTAATTTGTATTTCCCTTCATGCTCCTTAAGATACATTTGCTGGATTTCCTGGAAAGAATCTTCAGGGTAATTTTGTTGATGAAAATCAATAATTTTTTCAAGCTTACCCGTAAAATCCATCACACTGGCGCCGCTTTCAACGCCTAAGGTGGTTTTGCATGAAGATAAAAAATTAATCCAGTCGATGCCGTATATTCTTTCTTCTTCTTTATAGGAAATATCTACCCTTAAATCAGTATCTGCTGCATATTGCCGCCATTTTTCTACGATAGACCACTTTTCATATGCCAACTCCCCCAACCAATACGGGATCTTTCTGCCGCGATAACCGACATCAATTTCCCTTTCTGCCATGTGCTTATGCTCTGCAAGCTTTGCTAATTTTTCTGGAATGTAACCAGTCAAGTTATTGTATTTTAAGAGATTAGGGAGTACAGCACGACTGTAAATTTTCTCAATTTCTGCCTCGGGGAAACAAGTGAATAACACATCAAATTCAATGAACTCGATTTGTTCCATCAACTTATTGATTTGCCTGTACTCATCCTGCACAAATAAAACTTTTAAACCGCTAAACTCGCGCAATTGTCGCTTCGCTGCAGGCGAAATAAAATGGTCATAGAGCAACGAGAGTGAGTAGTGGACGATGATGGCATCAAATCTATCGAGCTGCAACTTGGGGGAAAAATCCCCCAAGTTGGAATAAGTCCAAATGGTGTGGTTTGAATAAGTTTCAAATGCAGAAATATGATCAAGAATTGTATTGGCGTTCCCTGTGGGTTTATCGCATAAAAAAAGGATATTTAATTTCATCGCTACATCCTGTTGCCATGCACTTTACTTGCTAGCCTGAATATACAAATCCAACCCCAGATTACGCACCCATTTACTTTCCAGGCAATGCAAACGCGGGTCAAACCGATAAATGGTAAATCGGCCTACATTGAAACAAACCCCTTCATCGAAATTCTCACGCGTTACGCAAAGAAAATCATAATCGTTAAAAATACGCTTAATTTCTTTAACAGAAAAAAAATCAGTTGCGGGGGCACCTTCATCGGCAGCGGAAGCATCATAGGCTTTGCGTTGCTGTTCGGTTGAAGAATGGTATTCCTTGCCCATGAATTGTAATAATAAATTTCTTGAAGTTAATTTAGGCCAGTTCATCCATTGCCTTAAAGAAAATTTATTGTATACCATGATGGATGCTTTGCCGCCTTTTTTCAAAATACGATGGGTTTGCCTGATGCAAGCGCGCAGGTCGCCTGTATGATGGAAGCAGCCAATGGAGATGACATAATCGAAATAATTATCAGGGAAAGGGCAATCTAACATGCTGCCCACACGCACATCGCCCGCAAGTTGATGTTGTTTCAGGCGATGCCTTGCCATCGCGGCGGCATTTTCTGCAATGTCCAAACCATGATAATTTGCTCCATGCAAAGCCAACAATTGGCTTACCGTCCCATATCCTAAGCCTACCTCTAAAACATTTTTGCCTTTTATCTCATCCAAAAAGAGATATTTTGCCAAATAAGGATAATAATCCAGATAAAACCGGTCAAACTTTGCCAGACTTTCCTTACTGGAATCAACCACCCCTAATTCCTTTGCCAGTTGTGTACCACAAAGTTCATTCCAGAACGAACTGTTTTTCTCGTCAATTTCTTCCTGGCTCATAGCTGCTGCAGTCATTGTATCTCCCTATCAAACAAATGCTTATCCGCTGTTTAAAATTATGTACTGACAACCCCGATGGTTCTGCTGCTTTTAAGGTTAAAATCATCATAGTGTGCAATTAAAAGATGCAATATCGATAACCCACTTTCCTCATCGCTGATCTGCTCCACAAAATGTTGCGCAGGGTTCGTTTGTTGATATTGAACATCAATTCCTGCTTGCTTAAACAATGCATCCTCCTGATAGCCACTACTGCCATTGCCGCAGAGATAACGATCTGCACCCACTTGCTGCACTAATTCAATTAACAATTCTGTGGAATTTTTTTGATGTTGCAATTCAGATTGCCTGATAAATCGAGTCTTTAAACCCAGCCACTTCGACAAGCTCATGATGGCATGTATGTTATATTCAACCAGGCTGTCGGAAGGATAATTTAACAAAGACTCAATTAATGGCCAGGCATTGCGGTAGCGTGGATATTTTTTATAATTTAATTCCAGTGTCTTATTTAATTTTTTCAGATGATAATCCTTATCGGCAAAACGCACGCTTTTAATAAGCTGTACGCCAGACTGACGTTGGACAGGTAAACCAAACCAAAAAGGTTCCATACCTTGCAGCAATCGAACGCGGTTACACCATGAACCGGAGCCGCTGCCGCTTTTTGGATAAGCCACTTCATCTAAAAAAATAAAGACGTCCGCTTGCCGTATTTTATCGAAATAGCCCGCCCAGGGAAAAAAATTAGGTTGATGAATAGCACAGGTAATCATAAATGCCTTAAATAACAGAAGTAAAATAACCTTTTATTTTTCTGAAACGGTGTAAACCGGTAAAATACAAAACTGCCGCAAGCAATATTACATAAGACAGTCCCAGTAATAAATTAAGCGAAATCTGATGATAAACCAACGGCTGCCTAAATCCTTCTGTCAAAATATAAAACGGATTAGCCACAGATGCCATTTGGATAGGCTTCGGCATGGAATCAATTGTATAGAATATAGGAGAAACGAAAAGTACCATCATCAACAAATTGGGCAGCACGATCGCCAAATCCCTTAAAAAAACGGTAATAGCAGCAAGAAAAAAACCTAAGCCAATCATAAAAAAATACATGATGGCTACAACCGGAAAAATCATCAGCGCATGCCAAGTGGGAATATTACCATCGCAAAACATAATCAAGCTTAAAAAACCTAAACTTACTGCCAAAGGTACAATCGAAACCAAAATGGATGCCACCGGCAAAATTTCGGTTTTAAATGCCATGTTTTTTACCACGCCAGAATTGGAAACTACCGAATTGGCAGAGTTTAACAACCCTTCGCTTATGGCTAACCAGGGGCCATAGCCGCTAATCAACCAAATGACGTAAGACAGCGTCGTTGTCGCGCCAGGTAGCTTGGCCCGATATACAAATCCAAAAATGAAAGTAAAAATACCTAACATGATAATGGGATTTAAGACTGCCCAAATTCCTCCAAGTGCCGATGCCATGTAGCGATCTTTAAGGTTAATCTTAAAAAAATTGTAAATCATTCGGTAATCAGTTCTATCGAATCCGAACATACGGAAACTTCCTCATTTAGTAAGATAATTTGTGCAGGATATTGCAGTAAAGGCATGCCCCCTTTTGGCGGTCGCTCATTTTTCACTTCAAAAAAACGGGTGAAATGATTGCTGACAAGGTTATCTTCATGAATTTCTACCTTAAGCTGATAATATCCCTTATTAAGCACTAAAGCAGGTAAAGAAAGTTCAAGCAGGAATTTGCTGCCCTCGCTGTCTTTGCAATCATAGCGTTCATGAGCCACAACCAGCCCATCAATCCGCTCGATTATAATGTGCGCGTGAGCCATTCCGGCATGAGTTTGGGCCACAGCAATTTCAATGGCGAATGGGTCTTTTGTATAAAAAATACTTTGTTGGTAATCACTACCGGCTAGTTTTAAAGCAATGCTTTGAATTTGATAATGGGCTTTCTCATCAATTTGGGATATCTCGGCCTGCATGTGCTCCAATTCACGGCTTTGATCTTCTTCTCTCACCTTCTTAAGGTATGCCTGCGTTACCACAGCCGGGGTGTCATCCAAAAGCACCTTGCCTTTCTCAAGCCATATGCAACGATCGCACATGGCTTCGATGGTAGCCATGGAATGAGAAACCAGGATGACAATCTTCCCTTTGCGACAAATTTCCTTAATTTTCTTTGAAGCTTTTTCAGCAAAAAAAGCATCCCCTGCCGATAAGGCTTCATCGATAATTAATATTTCAGGCTCAATGCCGACCAGCATGGAAAATGCGAGCCTTGATTTCATGCCAGTGGAATAAATCTTGACAGGTTTATCGATAAAATCACTTAATTCCGCAAACTCAATGATGTCTGCAATCATAACGTCCATTTCGGCGCGGGATTTACCTTGTATTTGCCCATCCAGATAAATATTTTCCCGCCCGGTCAAGTCCTCGCGCAAACCTATGCCTAAAGTCATCACCGCGGTTACTTTTCCCGAAATGATGACCTCACCTTGCGTTTGTTCGGACACCCCTGCAATGATGGATAAAAGCGTGGATTTTCCCGCCCCATTGCGGCCAATAATACCCACTGTCTCACCGGATTCGATGGTAAAATTAATGTCGCTTAATACTACTTTATCTTGCAAAGATAACGGTTTTTTTGCCGAGGTGTCGCTGCGGAAGGCATCCGACACATGGTGGTAAAAAATTTTGGATAAATGCTTTATTTCGATCCTACACTGCATGATTTTTCTCAAGCTTTAAGCGCCAAGATGGCGTGGCGCCAACATGATGTTTGGCATCAGTTATATGCAGGTTGATAAAGTGCCTACAGACCGAATAACACGCAGCCATTTTTTTATCCCTCTTCGCATGCAAATGCCTGACCTTAGGTATCAGTAATCTCCTTTTCACAAGCATCGGAAAATTTCCTCATCCTTGCGCAAATTACGAAAAATACCTGAGGCTAGACTATCATTGCCAAGGTGAAACCCGCTTGGTAATTTTTTGCAGTAACCTGCGTGATCCTGTGCAGTGGTGTTCATTGCCAATTCAATTGAAAAGCAGTTCCATTTATTTGCGGCCGATGTTAGCACAAGATAACCATGGCTACTATTATTTGCCACGAATATTTGCCACGAACAATTTATCTTTGCCGCTAACAATTTACCCAACGATAAGGCTATTTGTTTTAAGTTAGCGACACCTGTAGCCAGATTATACTCATTATTGCTTCATGGTTATCAAGCTGCTGCATGCACTAACTCGATACACTAGACCGTCTAAAAGCGGCGTGTGCCGCTGGTTGTTTATTGCAATTGCGATTGAGCAGCATCCTACTCTAATTGCTAAAATCCAGGCAAATTATTGCAAATTTAAAAAACAAAGTGATAATATATTGAGCTAATTTCGGTATTGAAATGTAAAACATATGGGCTTCTTTTCCCCCTTGCATGGCATTGTCGAGAATTCTCATTCGTCTCCACATTCAGCAACTATTAAAAGCACGTTAACAAGAAAATTTGCCGACGCATTTGGTTTCTGGGCAGGCGGAATTAACAATCGTTATTATTATGATGATTCTGCAGAACGAAAATACTCTGAGACAGGCGTACACGTAGGGATTTTTGATTATTTGACTTTGGGTATCCCACTGCTTGGGATAGGATGTCTTTTAGCCTCCACTGCACTGGCTCTATCACATTGGTTAGGCACAATTCCCCTCGCTGTTTCCCTGGCCCTGAATGCCCCCTTCTTAGTAGCCCGCTTAATTTTTGGTGCAGTTTTAACCATAATTTCCTCTCCGGTTATTCTTGCAGTACATGCCATCGCAACCCATGCCGCCCGTCAAGATGTAGAGAAAATGTTGGCCTTGCAAGGAAGAGAATTGGACTTGGAGAAGTTCCTAACTGCTCGTCACTTCATTTCTCATCCAGAAGAAATTGACGAGAACAACTTACCACCAGGCTATAATCGGGAAACCTTTTTAGCCTTATTACAAGAAGTTGGTAATACTTCGCTGACCTTGGCAGAATTTTTAAAAAATAATAACCTGCAAATGGAGGATTGCGATACTGCTTATACGGAAATTGAAGGTGAATCCTCCCTCCAGCTAGGCATACAACACGGTCTTAAATTCTTCAATGTAACTATTCCTGCTTCTGCTGTAGAACAAAAAGAGAGGCTCACTTCCTTCTTAAAATTTAATTTTTTTGCCACTACCGAAATTTTGGAAAACAGGGCGGCAGCTCACCCCCATATTGCTGAATTTTTACCCAAGTAATAGTTAAGCTTTTGTCTGACTTAGGTAGTGTGCAAAACACATACCAGAGTCAGACTTTCTTGGGTAGTAATTTACATCATATGGCTTTTCTCTATTTTAACTGCCCAGGGCAGTCTAGTCATAGCATGAGCATCATCTTTAGCCCCAGTTACTTGCAGTTTAATGCCATTTCCATACGTCCAACTGCGCGTATCAATTTTTAAATTATCAACCGTTGCATCCAATGACTTTAAAAAAAGATTCAAATAATAATCGCCAGCAATTAATGGCAGCTTTTTAATTTTTATACGACAAGAATTCATCCCCGGCTTAGGATGAATTTTAACAAAATCTTCGTTTAATAAAATTAATTCCCACCCATATCCTGCACGAAAAAGATCCACAGAATAACTTACTGCAAGGGAAACAGGTTTCTTGACTAAAATATCAAATGCAATTTCGCAATCGCGGCCACTTGCAAATAAGTAAGAATCTTGAGGAATTATTTCTGCATATTCTCTTGTTGGTACCGGCAGTTGCAAATATTGCTGCACCATGTTTTCGGAACTACCGTGCGCCACGATTTGTCCTTTTGCAAGAATATAGGATTGTTCGCAAAGCTTAAGAACAGCTGCCCAATCATGCGTTACCAATATACCAGAAGCACCATTTGAAAAACGCTCGCGCAAACGTTTCCAACATTTCGCCTGAAAATGCTCATCGCCGACCGATAGTAACTCATCGACTAAATAAATTTCATGCTGCAATTCGGTGGCCGTGGCAAAGAAAAGGCGTGCTGACATGCCGGAAGAATAAGTATAAACCGGCTTGTTAAAATCTTCACCCAGTTCGGAAAATTCCTGGATATTCGTGATTAATTTCTGACGTTCGGATTTTCCTATGCCGAAAATCTCAAGATAGCGATCGGCATAGGCGCGACCGGTTAACCGGTTGTTGCCCATACCCCCCATTTCGAAAAGACCGCTAATTGCACCATTGGCTTTTACTATCCCGGTCGTCGGTGGATAAACACCCCCGAGGATTCTTAAAAGAGTACTTTTGCCGGCACCATTTCGCCCTAAAATTCCTACGAATTTTCCCTTTGGTACCAACAAATCAATATCAGCCAGTGCATGAAAAGCTTGCAAGTTTTTATGGGGATCGCAAAAAACAATTCGCCAGTTTAAATTATCGTCGATGATGTAGAAATCTTTTGACAATTTTTTGCAATAAAGAGCGTAGTCCTGTGCAGTGTCGTTCATTGCTAACTTCAGCTAAAATAGGTTCCATTTTAATTTTCGGGTGATGGTAACACAAGATAATGTTAGCTACTATGATTTGCCTTGCAGAAAATGATAGTGAAAAAGTTTGCCCCCAATGGCCTGACTTTTATAAAGAAATTTGCCAGTGATCTTATGATGCCGGGGCAAGCACCGGCATCATAGCGACTGGTGATGGTTAACAGACCCTAACAGGACAGCAGAACAAGAGGAATGCACATGCGTGGAGAAAGAGTAACACTAAGACCTTTATTAAAAGAAGATTCGCCCCATTATTTTAAATGGATTAACCATAAGGAATTAGTCCTTTGCAACGCAGCTTTTAAGCCTGTATCCGAGCAAGAACACGAAGCTTGGTTTTCTAAGGTTACATCTGATCCAAACGCCGTACTTTTTTCAATTGTGGCGAACCAAGACAATCGGTTAATCGGTAGCTGCTCGCTTAGGCGCATTAATATGCTGCATAAGAACGCAGAATTGCAAATCCGCATCGGTGAAATCGATTACCATAACCGCGGCTTTGGCAGTGAAGCGGTGCATTTATTAGTGCAATATGGATTTGCAAATTTAAATTTAGAGAGAATCTACCTTCATGTTTTTGCAAATAATAAGAAAGCAATCAAAGCTTATGAAAAATGTAAATTTCAGCAGGAAGGCATTTTGCGAAAAGCCGCATACGTTAATGGCAGCTACATCAATGTCCACATTATGGCAATTTTAAAAGACGAAACTTATTGAATGCTGTTATTCAAGGTAATTCCCGCCCTGTTAGCCCATGTTGTAATTATTAAACCAGAGTGATATGATATTGACCATATTTTTTGCATGGTTTTACTAATGGGCTTTTTTTTTCCTCTCAATAGCATAATTGAAAATTCGCATTCGTCGCCGCACTCTGCAACCATTAAAAGCTCTTTGCAAACTAAATTTAATGATGCATTCAATTTCTGGGCCGGCTCGTTCGTAGAAACTCCTCACTATTATTGTAATAGCTCTTATAACCCTGAAAGCTACCCTCAAGATTCTTTCCGTCCCCGCAAGGCATCACACGTAGGGATTTTTGATTATTTGACGTTAGGCCTTTCATCACTGGGAATATTATTTCTTCACCATGCCTGGGATCTCGCGACCAGGCATTGGCTGGGTACAATTCCACTTGCTATTGTTGCCATGCTGAATACTCCTCGGTTTCTTTTCGGCATGATCATGACTATAATTTCAAGCCCAATCATTCTCGCGGTTCATGCTGTTGCTACCATTTGTGCTTACAAAGATTTTCAAAATATGTTGGCTCTCGAAGGAAAACAAAACGGCTCCACTGGTAAAACGATGGCCGATTTTTTAAAACTTGCAGGCAACCCTTGTGTTGAAGATTTGCACCCTGAAATTAACGTGGAAAATGATACAATTCACCTGTCCATTAAAAGCGGGATGAATTGCTTTTCTGCAGAAGTAAATGCTGCCGATACAGAACAAAAAACAAGAATTACTTCATTCTTAAAATTTAATATTTTTGCTACTACCGAGAAAATAGAGCGTGACGTGCAAGATAATCCTAAGGCTGCACAGTTTTTACCACAATGACTGTTAACCCATTGAACATTGTTTCTATCAGGCTGTGTAGAGCAAACAACGCTGCAAAGACGTAAGCCAGCATTGATTTCTTGCCCTTTTTTGTTCAATATGATACCATATTGTCTTTTATTTGACGGAGTCTTACTGACATGGGTTTTTTTTCTCCTCTTAACAGCATGATTGAGAATTCAGAGTCATCACCGCATGCAGCAACTATTAAAAGTTCTGTGCGAACCAAATTTAATGACACATTCAATTTTTGGGCTGGCTCCATCGTAGAAACACCACACTATTCCTATAATCCAACCCCCAGCTTTTTTGAGCAGCCGGTAACCAGGAAAAATGTAGGGGTCTTTGACTATTTAACCTTTGGCACAGCACTTCTAGGATTACGTTTCTTCGAATATTCTTATGAACTGGCCAGCAAACACTGGTTGGGCAGTATCCCGCTTGCTGCCGCCATCATCATCAATGCCCCTCTCATTTTGGCCCGTTTTATTTTTGGGATTGCCATGACTATCCTTTCAAGCCCGGTTGTCCTAACAGTGCATGCCATTGCTTCCGTCTATGCTTACAAGGATTTCCAGAATATGTTGGCCCTTCAAGGACAGGTAATAGAGAATACAACCAACAGGCAAATTAACCCCAGCATCACTTTAGACGATTTTTTAAAAGGCATAAACAATCCCCATATAGAAGATTTAACAGCTCATTCTTTTGTTAATAACCAAAATAGGTTTTGTCTGAAGATTAGTCAGGAAGGAGCTCCTTATACTTTCTACACAGAAGTTTCCCCTTCTGATGCAGAGCAAGTAGCAAGACTAGAATCATTTCTAAAGTTTAATATTTATGCAAATACCGACAAGCTGGAATACCAGCCTGAGATGGTGGAAAAATTTATTCCAGCTGCCACAAGCATAGCCCCGGGTGGATCGCAGCAATTTTCACTCCGATAATTACCTGCTTCCTGGCTGCCGGCCGACTTTTCTGCACTGGTTTCTAGCACCTCAAGAGAAGTCACACGTCTTTGTAGCCAGCTCGAAAGCAATGCTCACAAAGTAAGATTGTCTTTATTTCTGCAATTGCTTGCCAGTATTTCTTGAGGCGCTGAAGCTTCCACATCGATTTCCGGAATATCGGTTGAGCGCATACTGGCAGGATCAGGAGCCGCAACAGGTTTAAAAAATATATTTTTATTTTTTTGAGTCAGGATTTCAGGGTGCAAAATCTCTTTACTTACATTTTTTTTAGCCTGTTTTTTCCAGAAATTTTCCCAATCCTTACGTAGATCAACAGGATTGCGAGCGCCTGCTCGTCCTGGACCCTCGCTGTGGGGAGTATCTGCATGATAAACAATGTTTACATCATACGTCTCATCTCCAATGATTAAACTTGCAGGAATGTAACTCAAAAGCTCCTCACTGCTTTCTCTATACATATCGGTACGGGAGCCTCTTAAATTAAAATCAATGTTTGTAAGATCATGCCCTAACATTTGCTTTACTCCACTTAATGTTAAAGCAGAGCGGCATTCACCGCTAAATATTTGATTTTCTTCTTGCGGAGAAAACTCAAGGTTTACAAAATTATGAGACCAGCTGGGTTTCTTCCTCGCCAGGTTAAATATTAAGCCAAAACCACCATGACTGCTGCCTTGTTTGGTGAATGCCTTTAAAAAAATGATTTGGGCATCTAAAATTTCCTTAAACCTGCAGGGATAAACTACATACGCATGCGTAAAACCCGCTTCATTGGGTTCAACGGTTGTAGAAGGAAGCAAAGCGGCGGCAGGATCATCATGAGCATTGTGGCCTACTTGCAACAATTTGCCTTGCTGATCAGCAACCAGGTAATTAAATGGAATATCTTTTACTGAAACTATTTCGGGAGTAAACATATTATTTGCCCTAACAAGACTAAGCGATCAATATTGCATAATTCGCTACCACGAACATGCGTACACTTTACCTTGGAAAAAGTGTGCATAACGTTAAAAGGGTGATCAGCTAAATAATTGATCATAAATTCGTTCATAGCGCTCGGCACAAGCATCGGCAGCATGCCATTTGAGTGCGTACTGCCGGCTTTGCGCACCGATGGTTTTTCTAAGTGCCGCATTTACGACTAAATTTTTTAGCTCATCATAAATTGTTTTTTCACTGGCTGAAACCAGTGGGCATTCAGCAAGACATGCCAGTTTGTCTTCTTCTCTAAATTCGTATTTATTTAAATAACAAATGACCGGTTTGCCGAGCATCATCCCTTCACGTGCATTGGCACCATAGCGCCCATAATTCAACTGATCCACGATGATATCGGATTGAGCTTGGTAATAACGCACGACCTGATTGGGCTGATCCGTAATAAAAATTAAACGGACTGGGTACCCTTCCTCCTGCAAACGCTCTACGGCTGCAAAAACAAACGGTGTCCCTTTGATGTTTTTAGTTTGGGTATTGCGAAAATTATAGTTACCCACTGCATGATAGATTAATACTTCACCTGTTTCTTTTTTTACACGGTGTTCATCCGGGATGTGCAAATCAGGCGACCAAAAATCAGGATCAAGGCACATGGTGGTGGGTTCACGGATCACTTTATTACCAGGTTTCATATAATCCAAAGCAGGCAGCGTTTCTGAAAAAATTAAATCACAATACTTATGTACTTTCGCGCCCCAATCCAAATTTTTTTCATTCGCACAGACTTCTGTATGATCTTGCCATACACAGCGATCACAGACATTTAAACCATTGTCGGCAATAGACCATTGGCTCACCATGGTTTGCGACGTGCCACTGTTGCAGCCGCTTATCGAATAAGCTATTTTCTTATGCAATTTTTTCCAGGCAAGAATATCAGGTGGCTCCTCAATAAATGCATATTCCGGATAAAAAGACAGATAACCGTCTCCTGCAAAATGCATCAGTTGAAACCTTGCTTGCGCATATTGAAAAAAGTGGTTGATATTTTGCTGGAAAATAACCGGATTACTGTCGTATAGATTTATATCTTCTCCGTGATAAAAATTGGCATTGGCTCCATCCACCGGCTCCAGATTAACTACCACAGCATCCCAACCGCGCTTGCGCAGCGCTTGCGCTAAATAGTAAAAATGATAATAACTCTGTCTGTAAAATACTACGCTGCGTCGCTTTGGAAATAATTTTTTAAGAAATTTCATAATGTGTTAACTGATATTGACCCGTCCGGCCGCTTTTAAAATTCTGTCGTAATTGACGATGGCGCGCTTACCGCTTTGCTCGGCGTATCGTACTGCTTTTTCTCTAGGCATTAAGGCGTCTTCGGTCCACCATTCCGGGTGGGTCAGCACTTGTAAACGGCTTATTGTTTTATCATTCAATACATCCAGTAATTTTTCATAACGCCAATATCCATTGGAATCAGAACAGTAGGATACGTTGTCTCTAAAAAAACCTGAATAAGTATTTATCATCCCGGCATAATGATCATGGCGAAAGCTTAACGTGAATTCATCCGGATTGTGGAATGAAAATACGTCCAGTTTCTGTTCAAACAAATTTTCCAAAATATGTTTTTCAAAATTCAACCAATAAACCAGTTGTTGCGCACTGCTTATGTGGTAATAAGCTGCATCAAAATGTAAGCCGATACGATGGCCGGCAGCAATGATTTCCCTGATTAACTGTTGTGCGGCAAAATCCAGGGCATTATAAAAATCATTATGCAAGTGAATGAAATAAGTCGCTTGCACTTGCTGCCTGGCTTCAATTCTGGCTAAAGTTACTGCTTGCTGCAACGACATGTCCACGTCATGCCGCCAGACAACAAAGCGGTTGTGCGTGTTCAATTCGGTGTAGGTTTTAAATGGAAAATTCTTCACTGCAAGCTGCAGCAATTTCTCATACTCAACCAGCGTAAACTCATGCGGCAAATAGGAATGCATACTTCTTCCTCAGTACAAGCATGGGCGAATGCTGATAAGCATAGGCCCTCATTAAGATTTTTTTCTGGCAACGACCGTGATCCCCGCAGGTTCAATGACATGGCGCACCACCTCCATGGACATGTCCTGACACCATTCCTGCACTTCTGCAAAAGTGTGACGATGCGCATTGCTTGGCGCATACCAATCGTAATTAATATGGTTCATTTCTTCCAAAGAAAGAGAAGGATGATAATACGCCTTAAAAATATGCCAGTAAAATAAGCGTTGCAAGTTGATTTCACCTGCGGGAATATCAAGAAGTTCAATGCCTTCCGGCACCCGGATGGTTATGTCCAACTCACCCAAAATCTTTCCTAATTTGGTCAAAGGCTTAACGGCTTCCCAAGCTTCTTCTGGCGGCATCTGCTGCAGCTTCGCGCGTATATAATCATCAACAAACTCACGAATCGGGCCTTTTTTGTTGTAAATATAAAACATAAAAAAACCGTTGGGCTTTAATAAGCTGGCCAGTGAAACAAATGTTTTGCGGGTATCATCGGTATGGTGCATGACCCCTTCGGAAAAAATGATATCAACCGAACGCGCTGGCAAAGGCAGTTTGGTGATATCGGCTTGCATAAAAGCAGCATTTGCAAACTGCCTGGCAAGCATCCTTTCCCGACACACATCCACTGCGGTGGAAACATCGATTCCCAAATAATTGACGTGGTTAAAGTGCTCGCCCCACAATTCAATGGCAGACATGCCCGCACCGCAACCAGCATCCAGCAGTACTGGTCTATCCGGGAAGCAAGACAAAATCTCATGGACATCGCCGTAACGGCTAATTAACCAAGCACGCATACGCGCTAGCATGGTATCGGATTCAAAAGTTTCCTTTTTCGACCATTTGAATCCAAACGATTCTTTTGTCTGCTCTTGCTCAACCGAACAATTATCATGGATACGCAAGATCCCATCGCTGAACACACAAGGCGAGCCATTAATCTCCCGGCATGCCAGCAATGGTTCACTCACTCCCAGCAAATTTAAAAACCATTGCGGCACGTCGTCTGCAACGGCGCCGATCATGTGATCGTGCAAAACATTCGCTTCAATTTTCATAATAACAATCCTGTGTTTAATTTGCTCACGCAAGCATTACTGGCATCTGGACATAAAGCAGAGCAATGCTTAACTCAAGGGAGTGATGGTGACTGGAGTACCAAATGCTTTGCTATGGCTAGGTATGTCTTTATTAACCAATGTATTTGCGCCGATCAAAACGCCATCCCCAATCTTGATGCCTTTTTGTATGATGGCATTAGGACCAATGTAACAATTATCACCAATGCTGGTTTCTGCATAACTGTACCTTTCTTTACCACCGCTTAATGCCCAGCGAATACTATCATGAGAATAAATTTGTACTCCAGCCGAAATCGAACAATTGCTGCCAATTTTAAGACCGCCGGATGCGTCAAGAATCACCGCAGGGCCTATCCACGTGTTATTGCCGACCATGGGTTTCCCCAACACGATGGCGCTGTCGTAAATGCTTGTGCCTTCACCAAAACCGAGCAGTTTTGCTTTTTCCCAGCGATCGATAAAATAGTCCCCCATGGAAACTACCCGGTCAAATTGTTGCTGCTTTTCATGAATAAGCTTGGCTAGCAAATGTTTTATGCGCGTATTTAGCCAGGTCAAAGAATTAAACATCATAGACTCTCAAAAAATACTCAAAATTAATTAAAGACCATAATAATAAGCGGCAATTTTTATTGCCGCTTAAATGCTCATTGATGTGCTGTTCAATCAAGCCTTTTTCCAGATATTGCTGCAATTTTGCTTCTTTACCCAACAGGGTACGACGCACGAAATCATTACTGTCTTTTTTAAACCACGTGTTATCGGGCGCTGAAAATCCTTGTTTCACCGCACTGGTATAAGCTTCAGGCATGTATTTACGCAAGGCTTTGCGAAGAATCAATTTGCCATCATTCGTTTTCTGATAATATTCTTTTCGTTTGTTCCCTACAGTGTTTTCATCCATGCGCAGCAATTCATCGAGTTTGTTTAATTTTAAATGCACAGGAATTTTTTGCGCGAAATCCACCAAGTCATTGTCCAAAAAGGGTACGCGGGTTTCCAGAGAATGCGCCATCGATAATTTATCTTCAACGACTAATAAACCATGCAAAAAAGTTTTGGCTTCGAAATAGAGCGAATGGTTAATGTAATCTTGCGGCGTATATAATTGCTCGGAATGATGCTTAAAGACCGATTCAAAAATATCCCGGGTACAAATATGGGAAACCTGGTCCCAGATAGGTGAAAATAATTGTTTGATTTGCGTATCCGGCAATAGCCTTTGCCAAAACTGATAGTATTTATCAATATAATCACTGAAATTATCGTTTTTTATTGCACGGTAATAACGCCATGGGTAGCCACCGAATAATTCATCGCCGCCAGCTCCGGATAAAACTACTTTTACAAATTTGCTGGCTAATTTGGAAGCATAATAATTAGGATAGCTTTGACCGACGCGCGGTTCTTCCAAATGCCGGGTAAAGCGCGGCATGCAACGCTCCATATCCCCGGATTTTAATACCATTTCATACTGCTCAGTTTTGTATAGATAAGACAGTAATTCCGATTTGGCGCGTTCATCATAACCAAGCTCAAGGCCCGAAGCATTATTCAAATCAAAACCAACGGTAAACGTTTTAATATAAGGCAATTGTTTTGCCGCCACCGCTGTAATAGAACCACTGTCCATGCCGCCGCTTAAGTAAGAGCCAATTTCTACATCGCTGATCAATTGCCGATTTACTGCTTGCTCGAATAAATAACTTAATTCGGCAAGATAATCTTCTTCTTTTTTTACCAGTAAAGGTTCTCTGAAATCAAAATCCCAATACTCTTTTTGCACCATCGATTGCGTTTGCAAATCAACTTCCAGATAACTGCCTGCCGGCAAGAGGTTTATGCCTTTAAAAAAAGTCTTATCGGTAAAAAAATTCTGAAATGTGAAATATTCAACCAATCCTTCCTGCTCTAAAGAAGGTTTTTCTTGCTCGTATGCTAAAATTGCCTTGATTTCACTGGCAAAAATAATTTGGCGGGCTGAATTTATTGTGTAGTAAAGCGGTTTGATGCCATACCGGTCGCGAACGAGAAAAACCTTTTGGCGAAGCTTATCCCATAGAGCAAAAGAAAACATGCCATTAAACTGCAATATGGCTTCAATACCCCACTCGCTGTAGGCATTTACCAAAACTTCGGAATCGGTGTCGGAGAAAAACTCATAATCACGGGCAATGAGCTGCTGCCTGATTTCTTTATAATTATAGATTTCACCATTGTATGTAGCCCATACGGTTTGCGCTGCATTACTGATCGGTTGGAAACCTGAGGCGGATAAATCAAGGATCGCCAAGCGTCTGTGCCCGAAAAATAAATCCCAGGATTGTTGTTGTACATGGCGTACCGCCTCAACTTCATCAATGCAAGGAAAATAGTCAAACGCATGGACAAACTTTTTTTCAGTCAACACACGCGTCAATTGGGCTTCTTGATTCACGGCACGGGTTTGCCCAAGCAAATAACCAGCACCATCAGGGCCGCGATGGGCTATGGCATCACACATCAGTTTGATGTTATCCGCGCTTATCCTCTTGGCAGATAGAGAAATAACGCCCGCTATTCCACACACTGCATCGCCTCGTGAATATGATGAAGCACATAGGTAAATTCATCTTGCGTCATTTGCGCGTACAAAGGCAAAGCCATGCTCAGTCTATCCGCTGCATAAGCTTGAATAAAATCCTGCTTGTGCAAATTATAACGGGCTGCATAATAACCCAACGTATGGACAGCATGAGTGCCCTGCCGTGTGGCTATTCCTTGTTCTTCAAGCCGCTGCATCACTTGATTGCGTTTTAAATTAATTTCATCTATTAATTCAATGGTTAAATTGTCAAGGTTATGACCTAAAGTAAATAAACAGACATAAGACTGATAACCATGGATGTATCCGGCAGGGGTTATTGGTGTTTTAAGTGCGGTGATTTCTGCCAACGCTTCATCGTATTGGCGAGCAATATTTCGCCTGCCATCCATAATGTCTCTGCTTTTTTGCATCTGGCAAACCCCTAGGGCACCTTGGAAATCCGTCATGCGATAGTTATAACCGCGCATGGTGAAATCCGGTAATAAAGAGCCGCCTTTTTCCTGGTGTCTTTGCAAATCAGACTTGGATGCACCATGATCACAAAGCTGTGCTACGGTTTTGTAGATTGCTTCATCATCGGTAATGAGCATGCCACCTTCACCCGTAGTGATGGATTTGCGTGGATGAAAGGAAAAGCAACCCACATGTCCGATCGTACCTGAATGATGCCCTCCTACCCAGGCATCGAACCCACAGGCTGAATCTTCTACTACTTTAACGCCATAAGCTGCAGCAAGCCGCATGATTTCCTGCAAGTCAGCGCACAAACCAAATAAATTTACCGGCATGATGGCTTTAATGCTGCAATCTGCTGCCAATAATCCGGCTAACTGCACGGTATCGATGTTAAATGTATGTAAATCAATATCGCAAAAAACGACTTCGGCACCCGTGTATTCTACTGCATTTGCCGAAGCCACGTAGGTGAATGAGGGTACAACCACTTTGTCGCCCTTACCAATTCCTAAAGCTAACAAAGCTAAATGCAATGCCGTAGTGCAATTGCTCACGGCTTTTGCATAGTTACTTTTTGTAAAATCTGCAAACAATTGTTCGAATTGTTTTACATAAGGTCCTTGCACTACCCAGCCACTTTGCAGTGGTTTTATAATTTCGGTGTATTCGCGCTCATCAAAAACTGCTTTGGTAATTGGTATATGCTTCATTCTGTTCCCTATCCAATTTTGGCATGCTTTAAGCAAACTCTGTGGCTTGTTCTTCTTTTTTAAATTCAAATTGTCCGGTTTGGCGCCAATAAATTAATTTTCTCAATCCCTCTTCCAGGGAAAACCGGTATTGGAAATTAAGTTCATTTCTTGCCTTGTCCACCGCCCCAATTCTGTTTTTTACCAATTGACGCGCATCATCAGCACTATAAGGCTTATAAATTACCTGCCAATGTGCATGCTTTAACGATAAAATGAGATTGCATAATTCTCTTATTGAAGTTTGCACGCCGGTGCCTACATTATAAAAACCGTGGGTAACATCAGCGGTCAGCGCATTGAGGTTAGCGCGAGCTACGTCTTCTACGTAAATGAAATCATAAGCCTGGCTGCCATCACCATTTACAACAGGCGCTTCATTGGCATCAATTTTATTGAGCATGACCGGGATAACCCCGGAGTATACAGCGTGCTGATCCTGTCCTGGGCCATATACATTCATATAGCGAAGGCCAATGACTTCAAGACCGTAGCGATCATAAAAGGCCGTACACATTGCCTCGCCTGATATTTTGGTGGCACCATAAAAATTTTTATTATTAAAAGGGTGTGATTCCTGCATGGGAACTTCAACAGCATCCCCATAAACTGATGCACTTGAAGAGTAAATGAGTTTTTTAACTTTATGCTTCACGCAAGCTTCCAGTACATTAAACGTCCCGGCAATATTGACGTCAAATGCAGTGCGCGGAAAATCTTTACAGTGTAAAAGCCACATGGCGGCTAAATGAAAAACATAATCCATTCCTGCCACGGCTTTGTCTAAAACATCAAGTTCACGGATATCACCGCCATAAGGAAAGACGGAACAACGTGGATCATTCAGACAATCTGCTATATTCGATTGCTTGCCACGCGCAAAATTATCATAAATCACCACTTCAGCGGCATTGGTTTTTAAAAGCTCGCGCACTACAAACCCGCCTATAAAACCTGCCCCGCCGATAACCAGGATTCTTTTGCCACTTAAATTCACCTTAACTCCTTACTAGCAAACCAAGTCAGTAACTGGCTTTGTATGCAATGCTTCTTTGACAATAAACCTTGAAAAACTGAACGCGCTTGTAAATGCTGGGGAAACTGCATTTAAAACATGCGTTTCATTTTCAGTGTTCCTAACCATAAAGTCCATGACTAATTCTTTATTTACATGATCAAATAATTGGGCACGTATACCGACTTTCTCGCTTCTGATAAAGTCATGTGCTTGCAACCGTGGTACCAAAGTGCGTGCTGATTTAACAAAAGACGATTTAATAAAACGAAAAATTTCCGCATGCGTGTAAGTGCGAAACCCCTGCCTATTGTGCCAGTATTGCCCTGCCAAAGTACTCAATGTATTTGCCGCTTCCATAAGCTTAATCCCCCGCAAGCCTTGGTAATGCTCTCTGCCCAAGGCAGGAATGGCGGTAGGTCCTACATAAATTTTACCTGTAATGCTCTTGGTAAAATGTATGCCTAAAAAAGGTATATTCATCTCCGGCAAAGGATACAACAAATGATTGATACGGATACTGGAATTGGGCTTTAACTCATAATAAAGCCCTTTAAAGGGAATCATGGAATAGCGCTCATCCACTCCGCATGCTTTAGCTATGATGTCTGCATGCAATCCGGCTGTATTGAATAAATGTCCATAAGAAATAAGCTGCTTACCTGCGCGCAACTGCTTGTCTTTAACATGGATGTCGGAACAACCGGCATTGAAAAGGAAACGCACACCCGCTTGCGACAAATGCTGATGAAGATGCGATAAAATAGCCGTAGGATCCACTACTGCCGTTTGCGGCGAAAATATGGCGGATGCAATATTGCCATCCACTTCTGGCTCCAGCTTTCTAAGCTCACCAGCATCAAGCAAATGCACGCTCGCACCATTAACAACAGCACGCTGATAAAGCGCTTGCAATGCAGGATCATCTGCCTTTTTTCCTGGAAGGATGAGTTTCCCTGTGCGGGCAATGGGGAGATGGTATTCGTCACAATAAGCAGCCAGCAAGCGTGAGCCTTGCAAACAAAACTTAGCTTTTAGACTGTCATTTTTATAATAAATACCCGCATGCAACACACCACTGTTGCGACCGCTTGCATGCAACCCTACTTGTTTTTCTTTTTCAACAATTACAATGTTCGCATGAGGATGAACCTGCACGAGTTCACGCGCCACACTCAAGCCCAAAATCCCGGCACCTATGATAACGTAATCCGCGCAGATGGAATGACTTAACATAAAATTTTAACGATTTGCTCCGCTGCATCGCCATTGCCATATAATTTATCCAATGGTAACGAAGCATTTGTGGATGTTTTTAATAATTCCAATAAAGAAAAGGGTTTATCGGGCGAGCATAAACGATTCCAGCCAGCATCCACCAACTCTACCCATTCCGTCTCGTCACGCAAGGTAATGCAAGGCACACGGTTAAAATAAGCTTCTTTCTGCACGCCCCCAGAATCCGTGACGATCCAATACGCATCCTTTTCCAAAGCCAGCATATCCAAATAACCAACAGGATCAATCAAAGTAAGGTTATCCTGTAAACTCTTTAAAAGCTGCAATTTGTCAAGCGCATTGCGTGTACGCGGATGCAATGGCAGGATGACTTTTATCAGCGTGCTAAGCTCCAATAATGCTTTACAAATATTGCGCAGGCGCTCAGGACAATCAGTATTTTCCGCACGATGGATTGTCACCAGACAATAGGATTTAGGTGTAAGATGAAGCTTTTCCACCATGGTTCTGCGCTGGGAATTGTATTCATTATAATAAAGCGTTGCATCGTACATCACATCGCCCACATTGAATATTTGTTCCGCGGCAATGCCTTCTCTTAACAATTGTTGTACACCATTATCGGTGGGTGCAAATAAAATGCTGCTTAAATGATCGGCCGTGATGCGGTTGATTTCTTCCGGCATTTTGCGGTTAAATGAGCGCAATCCTGCTTCCACATGAGCCACAGGAATATGCAGTTTAACCGCAGCCAAGGCACCGGCCAAGGTGGAATTGGTATCGCCATAGACTAATACCCATTTAGGCTTTTCGTGCTGTAAAACATCTTCAATAGCCGCTAACATTTGCCCAGTCTGTTTCCCATGGGAATTGGAACCTATATTTAAATGATACCCGGGCTTGGGGATACTGAGTTCATCAAAAAATTGCTCCGACATATTGGCATCATAATGCTGGCCTGTATGAATGATAATCTCCTGCATATCTTGCCTTTGCGCAATGACTCTGGATACAGCGGCCGCTTTTATAAATTGTGGACGCGCACCGACGATGGTACATAACTTCATGATTGTCCTTATTCCTATGCTTGCGATACGAGCTCGACTTGGCCGGCCCGGTTTAGATACAGTTCCCCTGTCTTTTCACAACGCGCAGCTAGGCTGCCATCGCTTTGCTCTGCAAATTTAAGCTGCTCACCAAACCGGCTCATCCAGCCGATTTGCCGCGCCGGCACTCCCACCATGAGAGCATAAGCTGGAACATCACGGTTAATCACCGCCCCGGCTCCCACAAATGCATACTCGCCAATCGTAACACCGCAAACGATCGTGCAATTAGCACCCAGCGTAGCGCCCCGCTTTATCAACGTGTTACGGTATTCATCTTTGCGTGGAACGGCTGAGCGCGGGTTATAAACATTGGTAAACACCATGCTTGGTCCGCAAAAAACATCATCCTCAAGCGTCACATTATCGTAAACGGATACGTTATTTTGAATTTTTACGTTATTGCCGATAGCGACATGATTACCTATATAGACATTTTGACCGAGGCTGCAATTCTCTCCAATGCACGCGCCTTTACTGACGTGCACCCAATGCCAAATGCGGGTACCTGTGCCAATTTGCGCACCTTTATCAATAATTGCCGTCTCATGGGCTTGATAAGACATGGCTACAACTCCAAAGGCAAGTGTACAGTTTGGCCATCACGTGCAGAACGATAAGCAGCAATGAGCACTTCCAGCGAAGTTAAACCCTCGCGCCCGTCTACTAAAGGTGTGGCAAGGCCCTGTAATGACTGGATGACATTTTCATAATAAAGTGGATGACCAAAACCATACACCGATGTGGTTTGGTAACTGGCTTGTCTTATTTCTTCGTCATCCGGCGAAGAATCTGCAAACTCCCAGTGTTGGATTTCATTCACTGCAATGCCGCCGATGCGTACACTCCCTTTTTCCCCCAGGATGGTAATAGACCCTTCGTAATTTCTCGGATAAGTGAGCATGGTCACACTGACTGACCCCATGGCACCGCTTCGCCAGCGAATGTTCATTACGCCCGTATCTTCAGCTTCAATTTTTCTTGCCAAAGTAGCTGTCATGGCTTGGACAGACTGCACAGGGCCTAATAACCAGTGAATTAAATCGATGTAATGGCTTGCCTGGTTCATAAAGGCACCGCCATCCATTTCCCACGAACCCCGCCAGCCGCCTTGATCATAGTAATCTTGCGGTCTGGTCCAAAACACATTGATGTTGGCCAAATAAATTTTGCCAAAACGGCCGCCATCGATGGCTTTCTTCAATAACTGTAGCGTCGCATTCAAACGATTTTGCTTGACGACAAAAAGCCTCACACCTGCTTCAGCACAAGCATTTACCATTTGTAATCCATCCTGCCAGCGGGTAGCCATCGGTTTTTCAGTTATTACATGACGTCCAGACTGCGCTATCTTAACAGTCTGTAAAGGGTGCAAACCGCTGGGAGTGCACAAGGTGATGACATCCGCATCAGTGAAGCGTAACAAATCATCCAAATGCCGATAGCCTTCGACCCCATACTGTTTACTGGTTTCCTGCAAGGCGGATTCATCTACATCACAAACTGCAGTGAGGCTTAAAGTATCTTTATGTTGTTCAATAGCTTGCAAGTGATTTTTTGCAATCCGCCCACATCCTACCAATGCAATGTTTATTTTTCTGTCAGAAATAATCCACGGAGCTTTACTCATATTACGCACTCACAATATTATTCTGTTTGAATTGTTTAAATGCACCACGTGTATCTACGATTAATCTTGCATGTCGAGCAATCAATTCATAATCAAAAGCCCGGTGCGCGGTAGCCAGAAGAACACAATCATGATGCGCTAGCATTTCGGCATTGATTTCAACGCTGTGCAAATCAAAATGATGTGCGCGCATGGCAGGGAAAACAGGCACATGCGGATCAGAATAAGAAACTTCCGCTCCTTTGGCCTGCAATAACTCCATAATTTCAATGGATGGAGATTCGCGCATGTCGTCCACATCACGCTTATAAGCGATACCAAGAACCAAAATTTTGCTGTTTTTAATGGCGCGTTCACGTGCATTTAACGCATCCGAAACTTTATTCACTACCCAGTGCGGCATGCTGCTGTTAATTTCACCAGCCAATTCAATGAAGCGGGTATGCAAGCCATATTCCCTTGCTTTCCAGGTGAGATAAAAAGGATCAATGGGGATACAATGCCCGCCGATCCCAGGACCTGGATAATAGGGAACAAAACCGAACGGCTTGGTGGCAGCGGCATCGATTACTTCATAAATATCAATATCCATTTTATCGGCCAGGATTTTCATTTCATTGACCAAACCAATGTTTACTGAGCGATGGATGTTTTCAAGCAGCTTGGTCATTTCAGCCACTTTTGTGGATGAAGCAGGTACGACTTTATCGATTACTGCAGAGTAAAGCGCAACTCCTGCCTGGAGACAATGGGCAGTTTGCCCGCCACAAACTTTAGGGATGCTGGCTGTGGTGTAATGAGCATTGCCCGGGTCTTCCCGCTCAGGGGAATACACGAGAAAAACATCCTGGCCAACAATCAACCCCGTACTTTCAATACGCGGCTTTAATTCTTCTTCTGTCGTGCCAGGGTAAGTGGTACTCTCCAATGAAATCAATTGCCCTGCGCGGATGTGCGGTAACAAAGCGTCTGTCGTTTGCAGCACATAGCTTAAATCAGGCTCCCGGTATTTATCCAGCGGGGTCGGTACGCATAAAATGAGTGCATCGGCTTCTTTGCTTTCCGCAAAATCCGACGTGGCATGGATTCTATTTTTTACCTTAGCTACATCGGCAGATGGGATGTGCTGAATGTAGGACTTACCCTGATTCAGCAATGCATTTTTTTTCTCGTCGATATCAATTCCAATTACGCGATAACCCACTTCCGCAAAACGGAGCATTAGCGGTAATCCGACATATCCTAAACCCACAATACCAATAATTGCTTCTTTGTTGTTAATTTTTTTTACGAAGCTATCTAACATAATGTTACCTCATCCGTTTCTATCAGGCTTCTTCTTACCGCTTTATTGCTTATACCCCAACTTTTTCGCGCAATACTTCCTTTAAAGCACCGCAAATTTTTTGCTGGTCATCTATCGTTAAATAGGGATGCATGGGGATGCTCATCACCCGGCGCGCAGCATTTTCCGTGTGCGGATAGCTTTGTCTGCCCGGAAAAAGTTCTTTAAAGATTGGTTGCTCATGTAAACCCGCCGGATAGTGCACAGCCGTAGGAATACCTAGTTTTTGCAAAGCTTGCTGTACGGCATCCCGATTGGATACTTCGATGGTGTATTGAGCAAACACGCTGGTATTATGAGTTTTAACGACCGGCTTTCGGATTTCTGCGGGCAGCAATTGTTGATAACGATCTGCAACCTCTTGCCGTAACACGACTTCTTCGGGGAAAATAGCTAATTTTTCTAATAAAATCGCCGCCTGAATGGTATCCAAACGTCCATTGATACCTAAGCGGGTATGATGATAGCGCCTGGATTGTCCATGCGTGCGGATTTCATTCATCCGTTGTGCCAGCTCGGCATCATTGGTGAAACAAGCGCCCCCATCCCCATAACATCCCAATGGTTTGGATGGGAAGAAACTGGTGCAGCCGATGGTGGTTAAACCACAGGATTGCTTACCTTGATAAGTAGCACCAAAGCTTTGCGCTGCATCTTCGATAACCGGTAAATTGTATTTTTTTGCTATTGCATTGATTTCGTCATAATCAGCGCACTGGCCATACAAGCTAACTGGAATAATAGCTTTGGTTTTAGCAGTAATCGCTGCTTCGATTAAGCTTGCATCGATGTTGTAGGTATCGGGATGAATATCTACGAACACAGGCTTTGCACCCAGGAGTGCAATGACTTCCGCCGTGGCAAAAAAGCTAAACGGGGTGGTAATCACTTCATCGCCCGCACCCACACCCAAAGCCATCAAGGCAATGAGTAAGGCATCTGTCCCGCTTGCTACAGCTAATGCATGGCTTACGCCCACATAATTTGCCAAAGCTGTTTCAAGCTCAGTGATTTCAGGCCCCATGATGTAAGCGCCGTGATTTAATACGTCTTTAAAACGCGCAATCAGGCGATCTTCAATCCGGTTGGATTGTGTCTTTAAGTCGATGAATTGCATAATGTATCCTTAATTCTTGGATTTGCTTACAGACTTGCCCTCTTAAAGATATTTCTTTATTTCAGGGGCATAACGTTGATGGGTTTGCATGCAACGCTTGATGGTTTCCATATTTTGTTGAGTCCATTCGATGGTTCTTTTTAACCCTTCGGGTAAAGAAACTTCCGCTTTAAATCCGAGTTGCTGTTGGGATTTTTCAGTATTGCCGTGCCGCTTGCCGGAGCGATCCCAATTTCTCGCAGGCAAATTATCAATCTGAGCCTGATTCCCGGTTATCTCATTAATCATCACGGCGAGATCCCGGATTGATGTTTCTACGCCTGAAGCGATGTTGTAAACGCCGCCAGCCTCGCCTTTTAACGCACAGGCAATAAGCCCCGCTACAATATCATCTACATAAATAAAATCCCGGGTTGCAATGCCATTATTCTCCAGTGGCAGCGCTTCCTGATGCAAGGCTTTGAAAATAAAGGTTGGTGTTACATTTCGCCAAATAGTATTCGCATTGCCGCGCCATAAGCCTGCACCCAGGATTTCACCAGGTCCATAAACATTTTGGAAACGTGCTTTAACGAACGGCATGCCGTAACGCATAAAATAATAATTGCCATAAAATTCGCCGAATATTTTCGACATTTGATATGGGCTATCCAGGTACAGCGAAACATCTTCTTGTTCAACAGTGGCTTCGGCATGTTCAAACGTTTTTTTTGCAACGGTACAACCTGCAGAAGAATAAACCACTTTTTTTAATGACTTGAATTTGCTTATGCGCTCAAACAGTTTTAAGCTCGTTAATGTATTGTTTTCATGATCTTTCAGTGGATCTTCAATAGAACTTTGGTTACCGTGATAGGTTGCCAGGTGAAAGACATAATCCAAATCTTCTGGCAAGTGATATAAAACGTTATCTTTCGTAATTGAGGCATGAATAAATTGTACATGAGGATGCTCAGGGACACGGGTGATATCAGCGGACAATAAATTATCAACAACAATAATTTCTTGTGCATTACATGCAAGCAATTTCTGAGTCAAATTGCTGCCAACGAAACCAGCACCGCCCACTACCAATATTTTTTTACCTGAAAAATCTGCCATGGTATTTTTACTTCCTATCATTTACGTATAACCTGGTGAATATGCACCCGGCGAAAACCCGGATACCTTCCGGCATCCAGGCTACATTCTATTGCGCTGACCCAACCTTGCTATGCTGGCTCGGTTTCCACTGCACGCAAATGGGTAAACGTTTGTTCAATGCCATATTGTTTATAATATTCAATGGCGGCTTTCACCCCTTCTACCAGCGGAGTTTTAACATCCCAGGAAAAATCGTGATTGGTACGGGATGGGTCCAGTAAGATGGTATATGCATCATCCGGATGACGCTCGCGCACTTCGACTTCTTTCTCCAAAGTCATGTTTAAAGCGGCAAGGGTCGCATCGAACAATTCTTTAATGGAGAAATCGCTGCCAGAAGAAATATGGTAATAGCCATGTCCTTTGCCATCAACGGCCCGCTCAACGCAATCAACCAAATCCTGGATATAAACAAAATCACGACGTGTGTCCATCACAAAACAAGGTTTGCCTGAAGTCAGACGATGGTAAAAAGTCGGCAAAGGGCCGCTGATATTGCGGGGGCCGTAGGCATTGGCTAATCTGAATGAAACAAAATCCAAGCCGGACAATTCAATATAATGTTCACCGGCAGTTTTGCTAATGGCATAACTGCTGCCGCGCGCATCAAAATGGTGGGTTAAGGAAATCGGTTGTTCTTTAGGGTTTAAACCGTAGCAAAGTGCGGTTTGGAAATAAACAAGGCGCTTGCACCCTGCATTTTTAGTGGCAGAAACTACATTAACGGTTCCCAAGACATTCGTTTGGCAATCTTCTACCCAGTTGTCCGGATCTTTATAAGAAGCTGCAGCATGAATGACGACATCGGGCTTGAATTGAGCAAAAATTTGGTGCATTGCGGCCGTATTAGCAATGCTTTCTTCTATAATTTCCAGGTTTTTATGAGGTTTTAAATTATCACGGCGACCTGTGCTGAAATTGTCAATCACCAAAACCTGATCATTGCGCGCTAATAATCTATCCGCCAAGTGTGATCCAACAAAACCAGAACCGCCTGTGATTAAGACTTTCATACGTTACACTCCTCATGAACAAAATTGTTATTGTAATTTAACATGGCGCGAAATGTTTGAGCTTGGTCATGAAACTGTTGCTGCCAAATCTCATAACATAAAAATCCCCATATTTTTCGGCTAAATTTCCCAGTGCTACCGAAATTCTTTATGATTTTTTCATAATCAATAAAATTATTTTGCCGGGCTAACCCTGAATGCAAAATATCTTGTACATAATCCTTCAATTCGCCCTGCATCCATTCGCTCAGAGGTACAGGAAAGCCCATCTTATCTTTGCGGTTGCTGATTTTCGCAGGCAAAATATGGGAAAAAGTTTGCTTCAGCAAATGCTTCATACGACCATCAGCAAACTTTATATTGGCAGGGATGGTGGCCATAAACTCAATTAAAGGAGTATAGAGAAACGGTACTCTGGCTTCTAAACCATGCGCCATGCTCACCCGGTCTTCCACATGCAGCAAACTCGGCAGCAAGCATTTAAAATCAAAATGGGTCATGCTGTCGAAATAAGATTCCGCTTTTTCAAACTTGGCTGCATTAAATACATCCAAAAACTGCTGATAAACGTGCTCACGCTCACCCGCTGTCAAGTGCACTTCACCATCCAAGTCAAGGCCGCGATCGACTAATGAAAAATAACGCTTCTCCAGCGGCTCAAACAAGCCATGGCTCCAAAACCGTTTTAATAATGGTTTATAAGCATTTAAAACTTCGAGGTTTGGAATAATGGATTCTGCCGTGACGACGAAGTTACCTTTTTTATAACTGCCTTCAATTGCGGCTTTCATGCATTGTTCGAAATAAGCCATTACATAGCGCGCATAACCACCAAATATTTCATCCCCGCCCTGGCCACCAAGCACTACTTTGACGTGTTTTGCAGCCAGCTCAGAAACCATATATTGCGGGAATACTCCGGGACCTGCCACCGGAAAATCCATATGATAAATAATCTTGCTAAAATGCGCTGCGAATTCTTGTGCAGTGATATCGCGCACATGCAAAGAAGTGCCACATTGTTGGGCAGCATGTTGTGCATACTCGCTTTCATCATAGGCTTTATCTTCCAGAAAACGGCCGTGAAAAAATGGCAATGCTTGATTTTTCTCATGAGTTGCCAAAATACCTATGAGGCTTGAATCCACTCCCCCGCTGACGTAAGCACCGATATTGACGTCGGCACGCAAGTGCAGTCGAATGGATTCATTAAGAATTTCTTCCAAACGATTCGCAAAATAACGCGCTGTGTGGTCGTAATCGATGTGATAATGAACATCCCAATACCGCCAGATTTTTTCACCATTTGCAGTAATCAACATGGCATGCGCCGGCTCCAATTGGAAGACGTCATGAAACAAGGTTTGCTTACCCATTGGGTATTGAAATGTGATGTATTCGGCAAATGCCTGACGTTCTGTTTTTATTGAGCCTAAGAAAGGCAGTAAGGCTTTACTCTCCGAGGCAAAAACAAACGAGTCATCCTGTTTTGTATAATAAAAAGGCTTGATGCCGAATTGATCGCGGGCACAGAATAACTGTTCACCATCCCAGATTGCGAAAGCAAACATGCCCCTGAAATGCTGGACGCAATCAACGCCGTAAACCTTGTATGCCGCCAGAATGACTTCTGTATCTGAGTTAGACGTAAATGTCCAATGGGCTGATAAGGCTTGCCTGAGTTCAACGTGATTGTAAATTTCCCCGTTATAAACAATGACATCGCCAGTAGGGGCAATCATCGGTTGGTGTGCATGCTGAGATAAATCAATGATGCTAAGACGGCGGTGGGCTAATCCTATCGAGTTTTCTTTATTTGTCCATATTCCCTGGTCATCTGGACCACGGTGTGCGATGAGTTTATTCATCACTGCAAGTTTATGTTTTAAATTTTCAATTTTTATTTTTTTTGTGTTTAAGATACCTGCTATCCCACACATATAAAATCATTCCTTTAAATTTGTCTCATGTGCGCATGAAAACGGATGGTATAAGTTTGGGCGATACTATCAATCCTATATTCTTTAGTCAAATTTGAGCCATTAATTTGGCTAAAACGGAAGAGCGACTGCTCTTGGCATGTTAAGGCGCAAATCAAGTCATGATCTTCTAAAGTTGGGAACAATACGGATTTTCCAGCCAACACATTTTAAAAAAGGATATCGCAAAAACCTGTCATTTAGCGATATACTGATTGAATGAGTAAAAACAGGAAAACTGCATGACCTTAAAGGCCATGTATGACAATATTGCCGGCCATTACGCTATAGCCAATCGATTTGGTTCCATAACTAAATCTCACCAATGCGCCATTGCCCAGATAAAACATGCTCACCTGGGAGATAAATCATACCTTAAAGTATTGGATTTGGGAGTAGGGAATGGGGCATTTCTGAAACAACTCGCTGCAGTCATGCCGCATGCCGAGTTTACGGGTATTGATGTTTCCTCGGAAATGTTAAAACGTGCGCAGCAAACCCTGGATTTGGTGACCATCGAAGGCAGTGCTACGGAAGCAAGTCACTTCTTGCCTCATCACAGTCAAGATGTGGTCCTGGCGCATTTTGTCAATGCTTATATCCCTATCAAAACTTTATTTAATCAAGCTCGGCTTTTAACGCGTGCTAACGGTCATTTTTCTTTAATTACAACGACTTATGATTCTTTCCCACTTGCCCAGCAACAATTGGCCAATTTCATTTCCAATGGCTCTATTCTAAGCCGGATCGTTGGCCATTATTATAAAGCAATTGTGAAAAATACTACCGTAGCAGCAGGCGAAGAAGAATTACTACAAGCATTCGTTGATCATGAATTTCAAGTAGTTGAACATCAGCGCCTTTATATTCCAATCGTTTTAAATAATATTGACGAATTGGCTTTATTTGGCATTGAGGGCACGTGGTTTCTAAACAGTTTGACTATTCGTATGCTGCCACGCAATTTTTTATTGCAGCGTTTAAAGCGTTTATTCAGCAAGATTTTTACATTTCCTTATCAAGACACGCATGTAATAGATGTGATTCTGGCTAAAAAATAAGCTATCTAACCAAAATAATTACATAAGAATTTCAATTCATAAATTGCTTTTCTTGGAATTAAACATCTGCATGCTTAGGTTTGCGCAAGCATTTGGTTCTTCTTTGGCAGTGAGCAGACGAGGATCATAGCGGGAAAATTTTGCGCTGCGAGGGCGATGGACGGCTATTTGAAATTCCTTTTCAAACTCGAGGAATTCCTTTGCAGTAAAAAGCTCGGAAAGCGGTTTAACGGGAATTTTATCTTCTGCATAGAATAATACTTTTTTTTCTATTTTTTCCAATTTATCCAAGTACTGTAAATTATTAAGGGAAAAATCATGCCGCAATTCGGCGTGACATTGCGTCGTTTCTTCCAACAATTGCTGCAATTTATCTTCTACCCGAAAAAGGGGAATGGATGAAGGTTCGGCTATTGTGCTTAGTTTTTTCTTAGACAATCCAATTTCATTGAGCTGATTCTCGGGAATTTCTGCAGAAGCTTTCCAAAAAACCGATTTTAATGAAGCCAATAAATTCAGCATCGTGTGGCCCTTTGCAAATGATCAGCAAATAATGCAATTCTTTTAATAACCATGTGGCTTTAAATGAAACTGCTATCTAATTAAGATAGCACATGTTAACGCGTACTGATTGCATTATGCGGTATTCGGGGCCTTCCTGATGGGTTGCTCAAAAGCCGTTACAAACCTAAATTATCGCGTTTGAAGATGCGATCAGCCCGATAACTTGAGCGCACGAAAGGACCGGAGGCCACTTCAAAAAAACCTTTTTGCAAACCTATTTCACGAAGTTTTGCGAATGTTTCAGGCGTTACATAGCGGGCAACGGCTAAATGATTGCGCGTCGGTTGCAAATATTGGCCTAAGGTTAAAATATCGATGTGATGGGCGCGTAAATCATCCATGGTCTGCATTATTTCCTCATCGGTTTCCCCTAAACCAAGCATCAAACTTGTCTTGGTTAACACATCAGGGCGATACTGTTTGGCGAAAGCCAATACCTGGATGGTTTGCCAATAACCCGCACGATTATCTCTTACCGGATGAGTAAGGCGTTCTACTGTTTCCACGTTTTGTGCAAACACATCAACTCCGCTGTCTAACAATACAGCCACATCTTGTTGCTTACCTTGGAAGTCCGGAGTCAATGCTTCTATTTTGGTTTTAGGGCAACGGAGCTTGATGGCACGAATGGCAGCTGCATAATGACTGGCACCGCCGTCTGGCAAATCGTCGCGATTTACCGACGTCAATACCACATAATCCAAATTCATCAACTCGACTGTTCTGGCTGTATTTTCTGGTTCTTGCGCATCCAGCCATCCATGCGGGTTACCTGTATCAACGGAGCAGAAACGGCATGCTCTTGTGCATACGTCCCCCATCAACATGATGGTTGCTGTGCCATGTGACCAGCATTCGGCAATATTCGGACATTTGGCTTCTTCGCAGACCGTAGCCAACCGATGTTCTCTAACTTGCTCTTTAACCTGCGTATAAGCCGGGGTTATCTGATTTACGATACGTAACCAGCTTGGTTTGGGCAAACGTTCCTGGGCCAGGCTTCCTGTTTTCACACCATCCTTAATTGCAGTGAAGCCTTGTTTAGTCGTATATTTCTGCCCACTTTCAACAACAACCGGAATATCCGTTAATTTACCCATAATCACACCTACCTGCCGTAATGAAGTGATGATCCCAAATCAAGAGGCCCAGATCAAGCTCTTGGCCCACCACTCTTGTCTATCATGCAACAAAAACATCATGTTTGCTGCTTTATACATTCCAGCAAGGCCGCAGCATGAGAACCATCGCATAAAGGCGGTTCCTGGGTTTGCTTGCAGCCGCAAAAAAAGACAGTTTCTGTAACAATTGCATGGTATATTACCTGCTGCTGTTTACATTCTTCGCGATCATAATCGCATAATGGCTGCGTTTCGCTTTTCCCGCATCCGCACCAAGCATAAATTTTTCCCTGTTCTACCTCATAAGCTATCGGTAGAAATTTTTTATACATTTCCTTGTCTGTCATGTTTTCCCACGTATAAACGGCCAAAAAGAAAAGCTGCAATGATCACACCCACAGAAAGTGTAAAACTGGCGAGCAACTTAGGATAAATGATTAAAATCGCACCTATGGTTGCCAATATAAAACAGGCGGAAATTTGCAATATTTTTTCGTAGCGGGTGAAGCGACGATAGCGACCCAGTAATAAATAAAATAATAGAAAAACAAGCAATGGCAATGTGTAAATAATTTGATAAAGTACGTGATAGGCAAAAAATTTTGCAGGTGTCAGCACTTGTTTTGCTAACCATTGTTCAAAAATCAAGGCGATATTCAATGCACAGGTTTGTTGGAAAACTTGTACGGATAAAGCAGTCAAAATCACTAATCCATAAATGCCGACATTGGGTTTTACTTCCTTTAACTTATGTCGCCACCAGTAACGCAGGATAAAGATCCACAGCAAAATTCCTGCCAAGAATACTGGCAATCTCAACCAAGATAAAAACGGGTAAAAATAAGCAAAATGAGCTTGGGAGAAATAATGGATACTGCCTAGCGATAAGATAAAAACAAGCCCAATGCCCAAGCGCCTGATGCTTGATTTTGGGCATAGCCAGAGAAAAGCCCAAAAAGCAGCAAAGCTGAATAGGGAACAGGGACTAAACGCGTCCATTAATGCCGAAGTGATAATAAATTGAATGGGAGTTTTGCTTACATTCACATCAATTTCAAACTGGTTAGCCGCCCCCCATTGCCTTAAGAGATTGATGGTTCCCTGGCTTAGCTCGCCTCTTTGACTAATTTGCTGGCGGCAATAATTTAACGCACGCAGTAAAACCTGGCCCGTACTCTTCATGTCTGCAAATCCGGCCCAGCGCGAGTCGCAAAAAAATACTGCCGGAACTGAAAAATTAGTTGAATTTTGTTGTTGCAAGTGTTTGTAGAAGTTTTGTAATGCAGATTTATCTTGATTAATGAAATAGCGGTTCACTACTATCCATGGCCGCTCTTTTTCCAATTTCTTAAAAAATTCGTCTGCCTTATGGCAATGGGGGCAGGTGGAAGAAAGAAAGACGTCTACATGGATTTTGACTTGTTTGGGCGCGTTACTGTACCAGACAAATTGCGGGGCGGCATGAGGCAGGGAAGCAGAAATAAAAAGGAAGCAAAACAAAATAATTTTGTTTAAAACACGCATCCGTGTTTCCAGAAAAAATTAAAGTAAAAAATATAGCATGATTTGCATGATAATACACACCTTGCAGGATGATTCTGCAAGGTGTGGCGTATTAAATCTGCCGCAGTTTTTCACTGCGCGCAACGCGCTCACGCTGGATCAGCAATAAATTCCTAGTATAAATGAACACACCGGTGGACTGACCTAAAATGAACACAGGGTCGCGTTTGTAGATGGAATACAGCAACAAAGTGATCCCGCCCAACAAGCTTAAATACCAGAAAGCTACGGGGATAACGCTGCGTTTTTCTTTTTCACTTACCAGCCATTGTACGATGAAACGGGCTGAGAAAATAGCTTGCCCTAATAAGCCTACAGCCAGCCAAATGTATTCAGCACTCATTACTTACCTCCGGAGCACATGGGCGTTTGAGCAGCCAGCGCATACCTATCAAATCATGTATCCCGACAAATAAACGGTTCATAACCCCATATTTTGAAACTCCATGCCGGCGCGGCCGGTGATTGACTTGGATATTCACCAATCTAAATCCTGCACGCTTAAACAAAGCCGGTAAAAACCGATGCATATGATTAAAGTGCGGTAAAGCCAAAAAAGCTTCGCGCGGAAACAATTTCAAACTGCAACCTGTATCCGGGCATTCATCATTTAACAGCCACCGCCGAATGCCATTCCCTATCCGCGAGGAAAGCCTTCTCAAGCTATTATCATCTCTTTTTTTACGATTACCCAAGACAATGGTATGCGCATCAGTGAGTTTTGCGAGCATGTTTGGAATATCAGCAGGATCATTCTGGCCATCGCCATCCATGGTAATTAACCAGGCATTACGCGCAGCCTTCGCACCTGTCAATAAGGCGGCACTTTGCCCATAATTTTTCTTATGGCATACCAAGCGCAAATGCTCATGCTGCCTGGCCAAAGTTTGCAATTTTTCTTGCGTACCGTCAGTGCTTCCATCGTCTACAAAAATTACTTCAAAACCATGAGGCGTCTTTGCTAATACACTTGCAATTTCTTGATAAAGTTCAGCTACATTATCTATTTCATTGTAAGTTGGAATGATTATTGACAGATCAAATTGATACGCGAAAGACATCCTTTAGATACCCAATCGTTAAAAAGTTAGCCATTATATAGCATATGAGCACATGCGTTCCAGCTAATCCTGACCATATCATTAATTTGCTGTATTGGCATTGTCTTGCAGTGATGCAGCCCAATTTTTCTGCCGTACCCAGCACCATAACAATCCTACTTCCAAAAGCGCCAGGTAAGCCGCTATCAGTACATCGCTTAGATAATGATGCGTAAGCAAGATACGCGAAATGGCTACAAAAAGACCAGCCGCTATCCATGCATAACCGTAGCGTGGAAATAAAATGCTTAAACCAAAAACCAAACCCATAATCGTGGTGCTATGGCCTGAAGGAAATGACCAGAAAGTCGACTGCGTTTGCAGCCCGTAAAATCCATAAAGCTGCTCTTCAAATAATAACGATGGACGCGCCCGCCCTAAAGCAATTTTGAGGCCCAAGCAAATCAAGCTTGGGAATGCCACACACAACCATAAAAACCAGACGCGCACTTCCCATTTGTAATTCCGTGCCACAAACCTAAAATATAAAGCCAGTAAAACCAAAGAAACGAGGTAAAAACCTCCTAAACCCACTTTGGTGATCCAGTTCAAAATCGCTAAATTGGACCTGAGATCAACTTCATGGAAGTATAATGCAATAGGCTTATCCAAATATAAAAATGCCAGCGACACAAATCCTAAATAAAAAACGGCCATCCATGGTTTCATCATAATCATTAATAAACGGTTAAACGGTGCCATACTAACCTCTTAATTTATTTTTTGTTCTGGGCAAACGGATGGGGTCCAGCGGAATAACAAAAGTTTAACCCATTTACCCTTGTTATAGTTATACCCAGTACTTTGCTTAAGCAAGCAGAAATTCTGATCCTTGGTCATTTCTGCCCTATGCCCTTCTTCAACCAAGAATAATTGCCCTTCTTTTTTATACTGCTCTATCTCGGCCGCCTCGATAAAAATAACTTGCTTTGTATTCAGATAAAAAACCAGGCTGGGTTCAGCAAAGCCCACCACAAGGACGGGGTATTGCTCTGCTAATGCATAAGGCTTTAGCATCTCGCTCGCATTGCGCGCAACCCATATGGGTTTTAGTTGCGGCAACAACAGCGCAAAAATTAATGGATAGCACACCAATGCCGTGCACAGCACTGCAACAGCAGCTTGTTTGAAATGCCCCTTAAAGGCCAGGCGAACACAAAGTAAACTCATCGTTGCTACGGCACTGCACGTGGCAATGCTTATCCAGGTAAATTCCTGCAGCAACAGGTAGGTTATCATCAATAGACTTGCTGCAAACCCAAATGAGGCGATTTGCCATAGTACTTGCAGAATGCGTAAAAAACGACTGGGTATAGTTTTTACACAGGCAAGAATAGCCAGTGCGCATAGTAATGCAATAGCCGGAAAAGTGGGCAGCACATATTGCGGCAACTTAGTCGGCATGAGTTCAAAGAAAATCCAGGTAGGAAGAAGCCACGCCAGTAAAAAACGGATGGCAGGCTGGCTTTTATGCTGAAAGGCATGAACCGCTCCCTGCCATAAAAATAAGGAAGCAGGCCAAAAGGTAATGGGCAGAATAGCCAGGTGGAATAAAGGAGGTTTCCCATGCGACTCATGCCCCCCTTGTAATTTCGGCAATAAATCCTTGCGAAACATTTGCAGCAAATAATTGCTGTTTTCTGCTGCATTAACTTGCAAAAGCCAGGCAAGATTTAAAAGCAGGAATAACGGCAACCCCCAGGAAATGCGTAAACCGCGCAACCAAGACCTCTTTCTCTCGGAAATACAAAGTGCGGCAATAGTCAAAATACCAACTAACGGCGTGACTCCTTTCAATACAAAACCATACGTCATCGCCAGCCAAAATAATAATGCCCACCCCCAAGGTGCTTTTTGGCCTTGACTTCCTGCCGTATAGATAATCCATAAAGCCCCCTGCATTAACACCACGGAAGACAATAAAGAAGCATCAATCACCGCCATATGCGTTTCAATGGCCAGCAAGAAAGTCGAACCCAACAAAGCGGCGCCTAAAAAAGCAGCTTTCTCCCCGATAAAGCGCCGGGCAAAAAAGAAGGTGAGCAGGATGGAGAATAAAGCCCCTAACAGCGAAGGAATTCTGTAAGGCCAAATTTTGGAAGCGTTACTATCGCTTCCAAAATATACGCTTGCTGCCTGCAGCCAGTTAATTCCAGGCGGCTTTTGAAAACGTGTTTTTTCCTGAAACCGGATCTGAAAGTATTGATTGGTCTGCACCATTTGTCGCGTAGCCTGCGCAAAATGCGCTTCATCCCGATCGATAACCGGTAATTTGAACATACCGGGCAAAAATATAAGAAGCGAAAACAGACACAATAAAAGGTAAGGATATTTTCTTGTCAATGCCATCTCAATGTAAAAAGCAGGCATCATAGTAGAGCTGTGTATTAAATTCTAGTATAAAGCCAAAGCTTGTTCTAAAATAAAAAAATTTGACGTAGAAAACCACACAACAGCGGAATTTGTTATCGTTAACAAATAATATTTTTAGCGGTTTCCCAGACAAACCAGGATTATATGCCTACTTTAACACTCATCCAACACATTGCAGTTTGGGCAATCCCAGTCTTGCTTGCCATTACCTTGCATGAAGCAGCCCACGCCTTTATTGCAAACCGTTGCGGGGACACAACTGCAAAAATGTTGGGTCGCTTGAGTATAAACCCTATTCGCCATATTGACTTGATAGGTACCATCCTCGTTCCTTTGCTCATGGGCGTGCTAACCCAATTTAAATTTGTATTCGGGTGGGCAAAGCCTGTCCCCATCAACTGGAATTTATTGCGCTCTCCACGGCGGGATATGGCCTTGGTAGCTGCCGCGGGGCCTTTAACTAATATACTGATGGCAGTTATTTGGGCTGGGGTTTTTAAAACTGCAGCATTATTCAACCCGCAAACTTCGGCAGCAGTATTATTTTTTTTACTCACCGCACATGCTGGCATCATCATTAATTTGCTCCTTGCATTGCTAAATTTACTTCCTATCCCGCCTCTTGATGGCAGCCGGGTAGTGGCAAGCTTGCTGCCTCCTGCTGCTGCCAGCACTTATTTGCGGGTAGAACCCTTTGGTTTTTTAATCCTCATCACCTTGTTATTGACTGGTGTGCTGGGTTGGATATTAAGCCCGCTCCTTTTTTGGTCTTTATCTTTAATCAAGCTTTTATTTAATTTATGAAAATTATTGCTGATGCCACCTTACCCAATCTTCCTGCATTGTTTTCTAAAAATTTCCAATTAGACACCTACGAAAATCAAAGCGAATTATCAGACAAACTCGCCTCTTATGATGTTTTAATCTGCCGCTCTACCTTACGCATAAATGAGCAATTACTTAAAAACAGCCATTTAAAATGCATCGCCACAGCCAGCAGCGGCATTGATCATATTGACGAAGCTCTGGTTAAACAAAAAGGGATAACCTTATTTGATGCAAAAGGCTGTAATGCCCGGGCCGTTGCTGATTATGTCGTAACGGTTTTAGCTCTTGTGCACGAAAAATTACCCGGGAATCGTGCCGGAATAATTGGAGTGGGTGAAGTCGGCCACCAGGTAGCCCGTCGTTTGCAGGCACTTGGCTTTGAAGTCTTATATTATGACCCGTTAAAAGCGTCGCAAGACAGTATGTACTCCTATTGTTCCTTATCCGATTTAACTTCCTGTGATTTATTATGCATACACGCCAACTTGCATGAATCGCTGCCCCATCCCAGTAAAAACTTACTCAATGAGGCGTTACTGGCTCAATTAAAACCTGGGGTTATCCTTGTTAATGCCGCGCGTGGGGGCATTGTCGATGAGGAAGCGTTGCTAAATACTGCAACCCCTCTGCTGTATTGCACTGATGTCTATTCGAATGAACCTGCAATTGATCCACGCATTGTGGCAAGGGCAACCGTGTGTACGCCGCACATAGCTGGCCATAGTATTGAAGCCAAACTGGCGGCAGTAAGTGCCATCAGTGAAAAAATACATATTCACTACGGTTATAGTGTGCCGTCGATATCCAGGTTACATAAAAAAATAACAACAATTCCCGTATACAAAAACTGGCCAGACTGTGTTCTTTCTTTGTATAATCCACTTCTTGACACTTGTATTTTGAAAAAAGCACGCGATAAGCAAGTGGCTTTTTTACAGCAACGAAAAGCCCATCAATACCGGCATGATTTTATTTCCTATGATATGACTAATCTAGATTCGCAAATAAAGTCAATCCTGGGGAGTGAGATTTAATATTTACTTAATGTAGGTGATGTACATTAAGGACCGGGAATCGGAGAAGTTTATGGCTGACGATAACATGACGCAAACGCCTGCAGAAGATGCATCCAATTTGTCTGCTACTCCCAATGGTTTATTTATCAATGTTTTTTTAAATATTCTTTGCAAGGAGGATGCATTCGCAAATAAAGTTGCCGCCGTACAAAATAAAATTACCACGGTAAATGACCTTGTCACTCGTTTAACGCATGCCCGAGCTCGAAGGCAGAAGTTAATTAATGAACTGGTGCACCCACAGCGAATCCTGGATGGATTGCAGCGGAATGAAGAGCAGCTGATAGGCCGCAAGTATGCACTCGACCTCATCAATGAATTTAGGACAAATTTTAACTATTTATTCGAGCATGCCCCCCCTATCATACAAGAACAATGGCAAACGCGCTTAGAGGAACTGGAAAACCCGAATGTTTATAGAAACATCATCGATAAAACCCAATACACATTGAGTTGGATCTCTGCGCTACCAGCCGCTTTATATCGCGCCATTGTACCTGAGGAAACCCAAAAAAATTACTCCGTTGAAACCTTTGACAGTGAGTGTAAGAAGGAATTAAAAGCTTTAGCTGAACAACATCTGCAAAGGATGGATCTTTGCATCACTGCAGCCGAAGAAGATATCAAGCAGCTCGAAACGGAACTTTATAATGCAGCCCAATTGATTATTCCTGAACCATTGCAAGCCACAACTTCCATAGAGCCGGAATCACTCAAGGCAGAGGGAGCAATAATCCTGCCACCTGCAACAATTTTGCCTGAAATTGAAGAAGGAGCCATTAACTCTGCGCAAGAGTCATCTCGTGCTGAGGCAATACCCGAGACAGTTCTTGCAGGAAACCCCGAAATCCTGAGAGAAGAAACCACATCTGCTGCACAAAAACCCAAAAGTCCGCAAGTTTCATTTAAAGAAGAAACCCAGATAGAACCACCGTTAAATTTTTGTGAAGAAGCATACGAAAAAACCATCATTATACAGGCTACAGTAGAAGAACTAAGCGACTTGAAAAATTCCACGCATTCTATCCTTGGTTTATTAAAGAAATTTGAAGGTACGTATAATGAGATTTTAAATAATAAAGAAAAAATAGAAGCATTAAGTGATTTAAAGACACACGTTACTGCCTTTATTGAACTTCATGATAATTTTCTGTTACAGTTATTAAATTTTTTAGCAAAATTCATATCATTTTTTAGAACCAACCTGGGTGACAAGATCATCGAAGCTGCAGCGATGGAACAGCAGTTGGAAACTTTACGACAAGATTATACGGAAAAAGTTGAAACAGCTGTAAACAATATCAGCGTGGATGCCAGTATTCCCCCCGGCTTTAAAGAAATTTTTCGCAAAGAAATAGCGGCACAGGAAGCTACAACGTCTTCCACCAAACTTGAAGCACAACCCGGTAGATTGCTATTTAATGACTTGAAACAGCGATTTTTACTTTTCGCCCCCCCCATAAGTCTTTCCGCAGAAAGCACTGGCAGTGCCGATGAAATTGCTGCTGAAGAATCTGAAGCAGTGCAGGGAAATGGAATCGCTTAAGAAACAATTATTGGTGCAATAAATACCTAGACTGTGTAAACTTTAGATTTTAACTTTAATTGACTTATAACTCAGGTGGCCAATGAAGCGATATGTCATAGCATCTTTTTATAAATTTATTACTCTTTCCGATTTTCAGGGCATGAAAGAACCTTTGTTAGCTGTAATGCATTCACATAATTTGTTAGGAAGCATCATTTTGGCTGAGGAAGGGATCAACGGCAGTATTTCCGGTAAGCCAGAAGATATTGTGTTTTTTTATGCCCATTTACAGCAAGATCCACGCCTGCAAGATTTAAAGTTCAAAGAAACTTATAATGAATTCATCCCGTTTGCCAAAGCAAAAGTAAAATTTCGCAAGGAAATTGTCACACTGGGAGTGGAAGGCATCGATCCGCGTAAAGATACAGGCACCCACGTTTCCCCTATGGAATGGAATCAGTTAATTTCTGATCCGGAAGTACTCGTGATTGATACCCGTAATGATTACGAGGTAAATTTAGGTACATTTAAAAATTCAATTAATCCGCACACGGATAATTTCCGGGATTTCCCTCAATTTGTAGAAAAACACTTGCTCGATAAAAAAGATAAAAAAATTGCCATGTGTTGTACAGGCGGCATCCGCTGTGAAAAATCGACCGCTTATCTTAAGTCTTTAGGCTTTTCAGAAGTTTACCAGTTAGATGGGGGCATTCTAAATTATTTGGATGCCATTCCTGCTGAACAATCCTTGTGGGAAGGCACCTGCTTCGTATTTGACGATCGGATCGCTATTGCTGAGTAAACTTTCGGCTCATTCATTCGCTCATGGAACTCCCACCATGCGGGGTTCCATGTTACCGTATCTTAAATCAAAGAGAAGTTAGATTTAATGCAGATGCTACTGCAGATGATGGATCTTTGCTGGGCGACTCTTTTAATGTAAATAAGGAAAATTGTTGCACTGCATTGTGAATGGTTCCCGCAGAAATTTCTTCAACTGTAGCACCATTAAATTTTTTTTTATCTTGCGATTCATCGTAAAGAATTTCTACCTCTTCTTCTGAATCAATGTCCTGATAAAAACTTGCTGCATCCTCTAACTTTCTCTCATCAGACACAAGGATAGTATACTCGCCATAAAAATTAGAATTATAAATTTTTCGTGTCGCTGCATTGTAACCATAAGAAATTGAAGTCTTACCCAATGTATTATCCAAATTCCAGTAAGAACATTCATCCGTCACGCCGGTTGCATCATGTCCATGTACATAATGAATATTGTAACCCTTATGTTTTGTAGCCCGTTGAATTTGTTCATAATCGCGATTCCAGGTAAGCATTTCAAAAGGATTTTGTGCATTTGGCTTTGCGTAAGGGTCACACCCTATTGACTCGCGATCATATAGTATATGGATGAAATTAAGCTCAGCATGCATCGTATATTCTTTATTGATGCATTCTATTGTTCCAGCAAGTTCTTCAATGCTTTCATCCTGATAGGTAATGCCAAGACGCAAATCTTTTTGATATTTTTCATTAAATTTTTCAGTTAAAAACTTAATGATAGTTAAATCAACAGGGGCATGGCTGTATAGGGTAATGGTATTATTTGCATGATCAAGCGAATACGATAAAGCCTTGAGAGCCGGCTTATAGGCATAATTGATTAAATTTACAACCTGGTTTCGGGTAATTAAATTATAATCGATCAACTTTTGTAAATTATATAAAGAACGTGCCTGATCCATCCCTAAACTAGGGTATTCAAAACGTTGTGCCAGTTCATAAGCTTCTATAAGGCCTAAGGCATGATTTGAAATTAAAATTTCATAGGGAACAGAAGCTTTACGTAATTTTTCCAGAATTTTTAAAATAAAATAGTCATTAGCGCCCCGATCCCCTACTTCATCTCCTAGCAAGCGCAGCAAAACACCTTGGTTAGTGACTTTAATGTTTGCTAAAAGTTCATCAAACTCAGCGAGTAGCGCCTGTGCCGGTTTAAAAATGTCATTTTGGGGCTTAATTTCTGCGATGTTTGGTGGGAGAAATTGCTGAGCTTTGAGTTTTTTATCTTCAACAAGGCAGGCATCCACAGTGTCCATGAATGTTTCATAAATTTCCACTATCCTTTCATAATGGGCAGAAGAAATTTCAAAAAAACCTGCACGCACTAAACAATAGAGCAGCTTAACCGCATTGGCATGTAAATCACCGAGCGTCAATTCGGTCATCGATGCAAGCACTTCCGCTTTCGGACATTCGTCAATGCTTACGTATTCCAGGATAAGATTTTTGCTCATACAAGCTCTCCTTTGCAATCGAGCTTCCCTATCCATTAATGTCAGGATAGGCAGGCGAACTTCTCATTAAACTCTCCTTAAAACAAGTTAGAAGAGAATGGAAGAATTTTCCAATGTCCTACCTCTGCAAAAGTTCACGCACCACCTTTTGATCGGAGAAATTAACACGTTTCGTGCCAATTTGTTGATAATCTTCATGCCCTTTCCCGGCAATCAAAACGATGTCATCATGACTTGCGTTGTTTAAAGCTTCTGCAATAGCCTGCTTTCTCTCGACAATTTTATGCACTTTAACGGTAGGTAATACCCCCTGATTAATTTCCTCAATAATTTGTATAGGATCTTCAGTGCGCGGATTATCGCTGGTAATAATTAACGAATCAGCATATTGGCTGGCAATTTTTCCCATCATCGGTCGTTTTGCTTTATCCCGATCCCCGCCACAGCCAAACACAGTAATTAAACGTCCTTGTTTCAATTTCGAAAGTGCAGCCAATACATTTTCCAACGCATCCGGCGTATGGGCGTAATCCACTATCACACAGGGCTCTTTTGCAATCACTTCCATGCGCCCTGGTGCAGCTTGCAGCTTACTCATCATTTCCGCTGTTTCTGCTGCAGGAAAACCAGCACTCAGTAAACTGGCAAACACGGCAAGGTTATTATAAATATTAAATAAGCCCAGCGTATTGATTTGCAGATGATGAATACCCCAGGGGGAGTGGACTTCCATCACACTGCCTGATCTGTTTATCTGCCAGTTTACTGCTCGCACATCACAGGGCGTATTTATTCCATAAGTAATTTTCCTACAATTCGTTGCAAGTCTTGCAGTCATAAGAGCTGCATAGCGATCATCGGCATTGACAATGGCATATTGCAACGTGCTTTTGGCAAATAATTGCGCCTTGGCAGCAGCATAAGCTTCCATGGTTTGGTGATAATCCAGATGTTCATGACTTAAATTGGTATAAATTGCTTGAGAGAAATTAACTCCGTCCACCCTTCCCTGGCACAAAGCATGTGATGATACTTCCATGCAAATTTGTCTTATCCCAGCTTGCTTATAATCAAAAAATAAAGATTGTAGACGCAAGGCATCCGGGGTGGTATTACCCAAGGCTTTGATGTTTGTGGTCGGGCCTTCTCCCAATGTGCCGATATAAGCCGCCGACTTTCCAAACAACTCATAAGCTTGTGTCAAGAGATAAGCCACCGTGGTTTTACCATTGGTACCGGTCACACCGGTCACTGCCAATGCATTAGCCGGATAATCATAAAAACGCCCTGCAATGTCAGGCAATTTGCAACTTAGCTTTGCCATGGCTAGGCATGGGATGGCATCAGCAAGAGGTAAAGCCGAAGCAGGCAGCAGCTCAGGATCATAAATCACTGCAGCAGCACCAGCTTGCACGGCTTGAGGAATAAACAAGCGGCCATCGGTAACAGCACCAGGGTAAGCCAAAAATAAATCGCCCGCTTTTACCTTACGGCTGTCATTTTGTAAGCCTGAAATTACACAATCCGCGGTAATATGAGGAACCCAGGGAGCTAATAATTCATTTAATTTTTTCATAATAGTTTTACAAGAGATCGGAATCATTCATTATGCGGCAATTGGCTAAAAATGCATTAGCCGCGACAATATTTTCTGCAGAAATTTATCAATGCCACAGCTATTTACATAGTTTTTTTCTTAAAACTATTGTTAATATTAGCTGTTTTCTTTTTTAATTCAAAAAGTAACTCTTATATAAAGTGACTCTTATATATTGAGAAGAATTGGGCGCTTCTTTTAATAATGAAAGACGATGGTAACGGGGGCTGTAAAGTTGGTATAGCAGGTATAAAAAAGCTCTTAAAAATCTATAAACCATTTTATTCCTGCGAATTGCCAAAGTTTAAACTTAAGGATTTACCATGTCATCAAAGCAAAGCACCATTGATTTTATCATGGAACAAATTGCAAAAGCAGGAACTGTTTACGCAAAAAAAATGTTTGGAGAATATGCGGTTTATTGTGACGGAAAAGTGGTGGCTTTAGTGTGTGACGAGCAATTATTTGTAAAACCAACCGCCGCTGGCAAAGCATTTGTGCAAAATTGTACTGAAGGATTTCCCTATCCAGGTGCAAAAGCTTATTTATTAATTTCTGGAGAAATGTGGGAGGACAGTGAATGGCTGACTGAACTGATTAAAATCACTGCATCCGAGTTGCCCTTACCAAAAAAGAAAAATCCACGACGGACAAAAAGTTAGCCAATAGATTGTCTCACGGCTAGATAGCAAGGGCTTGTAAATATTATTTCAGGCTCAAGCAACTAGAAAACTTGCCAATTGAAACGCGGGAAAAAAAGAAATAAGTGAGGAATGTTGTAATAACAAAAAAATAAATTGCCACTATCCATAGACCCAACTTCGGGTCCAGCAAAAAGCCTATAAATATTAACCCTGCAATTAGCGCTTGAAATAGTATTGTTATGAACAATACAAAAAATCTATCCATAAAACCCCTGTAGATCATGCAATAAATTCTAAGATTAAAAAACTTCGCTGCACTAGCCTTAACCCATAGGCGACAAGGTCGACTCATCAGGCTGAATATCCAGAATACGAAGCGCAGTACCCATAACTTTTGAGAATAATGGCGCAGCAACAACGCCACCGTAATAGTTAATTAAAGTAGGTTCATGAATAACCACGGCTACAATCAACCTTGGATTGGATACAGGGGCAATGCCGACGAAACTTGCAATATGCCGGTGCGCTTCATACCCTTGCTTGCCTGCAATGCGGGCAGTACCTGTTTTCCCAGCTACGCGATACCCAGGGACTGCAGCTTGTTTGCCTGTTCCACCCACACCAAGAACCGCTTCCATCATTTTCAGTACCTGATTAGCTGTTTGCACGGAAATGACTTGCGTGGTATCAACTGGCCGATCGTAGTGCAATAAAGTAACCGGCATGGTGCGCCCCTGATTGGCAAAAATTAAATAACTCTTTGCCAGTTGCAAAGCCGATAGAGACATTCCATATCCAAATCCCAGCGTGGCTAAAACAAATGGATTTGCATCGGCAACCCTAACCAAAGTACCCTCACTCTCGCCGGGATAACCACTTTCTGTCCGCTGGCCAATGCCAGAGCGCATCAGCAAACCAATTAATTGTTCCGGCGGGCTGGTCAAAACCATTTTGGTGACGCCTACGTTACTTGAGCGCTGCAAAACCCCCGTGACGTCCAAAACACCATAGTTATGAATATCTCGAATAACACGCCCATGCACCATCATGCGGCTTGGACGGGTGTCAATGATGGTTTCAGGAGTAAAATTTCCGCTTTCCAAAGCACTCGCTATAGCAAAAGGCTTCATGACAGACCCAGGTTCGAATACATCTGTAATCGCTTTGTTACGATAAAAATCCGGGGTATAATTTTTGCGCGCATTGGGATTAAAAGAAGGTGCATTTGCCACGGCCAGCACTTCTCCAGTTTGTGTGTCAAGTACCACCACAGAGCCAGATTTAGCCCCAAACTTAAGCAAGGTATCTTGCAATTCGTGGTAAGCAAAATATTGGATGCGGCTGTCTATACTGAGCCGTAATTCATTTCCTGCGCGTGGTTCTTTAACCATGTCAAGCTCTTCGATAATACGTCCCATTCGATCCTTGACAACGCGTTTTTTGCCTACCACCCCCATTAACCAGTGCTGATAAGCCAACTCTAAACCTTCAATGCCATTGTCATCCACATTGGTAAAACCAACGAGCTGCGCTGTGCTGTCTGCTTGTGGATAATAACGTTTGAATTCTTCCTGGAAATTAATGCCGGATATATTTAATGATTCGATTTTCTTTGCCAGCATAGGCGTCAATTGCCGCTTCAAATAAATAAAACCACGTCCTTGTCCATCTTTCACGCGTTTTTGTATTTGCTTTGTGGAAATGCTCAATAAATTAGATAATCCATTTAATTGTTCTTTGCTGGGAGCGAATTCTTTTGGGTTGACCCAAACTGACTTTAATGGGGTGCTGACTGCCAAGGGGATTCCCTGCCTGTCTGTAATCATCCCCCGGTAAGCAGGGATATCAATCAAACGGATACTGCGGGCGTGACCCTGCCCCTGCAGGAATTGGCGGTTCATGATGGTAAGATCATACATCCGCCAAACCAGCGTCAATAACAGCAATACGAAAAACGAAGAAACTACCCACAACCGGGCTTGATGACGCCAAATCTTCATTTAGCACGCAAAATAAAAACTTGTTTATTGGCAGGCAAAGTCATATCCAGTTTGTCAATGGCCAATTGTTCTACACGCGCCGGAGTAGCCAGGCTTGCCTGTTCCAATAAAAGTTGCCCCCATTGCAATTGCAATTGATGCGTTTTCTGTTCAGCAGCTTCCACCTGACTAAATGTCATGCGGTATAGATTTGTGGTATAAACCACTGCCAAAGCGCTGCATAATACGGATAACAGCAAAAATATAGGCAAATAAAGCTGCTTGGATAAACGAATATCAGCAATTTGCCCACTGAAAAAATTACTTTGATGAATTAGTTTGGCTGCGGCATTCATGCTATTTTTTCTCCTATCCTAAGTACAGCGCTTCGCGCACGAACATTTTGCTTAATTTCATCGTGATGCGGTTTAATGGCTTTACCTATGCGTTTAAAACAGGTTTTCATATCGACAGCTTTTAACGGGATGCCAGGCGGCGGTGTAGCCCCTTGCTCTTCTGCCTTCATAAATTGCTTCACAATACGATCTTCTAAAGAATGAAAACTAATAACAACCAACTTGCCCCCTATTGCCAAAGCACCTATGCACTGCTGTAAACATTTTTTTAAATCCGTCAATTCTTGATTAATATAAATTCGAATAGCTTGGAATACCCGCGTCGCGGGATGCTTGTGTTTTTCCCATTTTGGGTTAGCTTGTTTTACTATTTCAGCTAAAGCTTCCGTTGTTAGAATCGGAGCTTCTTCGCGCGATTGCACAATAGCACGTGCAATGCGTCCAGCAAAACGCTCTTCACCATATTCCCGAAAAATTTCAGCCATTTCACTGGCTTTGGCTTGATTGACAAACTCAGCCGCGCTTAAAGCTTGTTGCTGATCCATGCGCATATCCAAAGGACCAGCCTGCATAAAACTAAAGCCGCGCAGAGGATCATCCAATTGCGGAGAAGAAACACCTAAATCCAATAAAATTCCATCAATATTGCCATATACACCGCATGCAAGTGCGATGTCTTTAAGATTGGCGAACGATCCTTGAAAAATTTGAAAGCGGGAATCTTGAGCAAACTGTTGTTGTGCATGCTGGATAGCTTCAGCGTCTTTATCGATAGCAATCAGGCGCCCAGCTTCATTTAAGCGATCGAGAATGGCGCGGCTATGACCGCCCCGTCCGAAGGTACAATCTACATAAATGCCTTCAGCTTTTATGGCTAAGCCTTCTATTGATTCTTGCAGTAAGACCGGTTGATGTTTGGCCATTTTCTTTCCATTACAGAGAAAAAGTTTTCATTTCATCGGGAAGAGCAGCCTTCCCTGATGATTCTTCTGCCAACCACTGTTCGCGTTTGGTTTGCCACAATTCGTCATCCCAAACTTCAAATTTATTACCTTGCCCGATCAAAACCACGCGTTTGCTAAGCCGCGCATATTCACGTAATAAAGGAGGTAATAACACCCGTCCATTGCCGTCCAATTCCACATCTGTCGCATGACCAATAAGCAAGCGTTGAATACGGCGAGCGGCTGCATTAAAACTCGGCAACCGCTGCAAATTTCCTTCTATCACTTGCCACTCTCTAGCTGGGTACAGCAGCAAACATGTTTCTTCAGGATCAATTGTCACCACCAATGCCGCGTGATCTTGCCCCAGCGCCTCGCGATAGCGGGTTGGTACTGCAAGACGGCCTTTTCCGTCAATGTTGATGACATTAATCCCGCGAAACATGATTTTCTTTTTGTGGGCAAATACCCACAATTCTCCACTTTTTCACTATTTTAAACCACTTTACTACACTATAGAAACACCTTTTCCCAAGCGTCAAGGTAAAAAATGGTTTTTTTGTTAAAAAAAAGACGCATGCATTCCTCTCATGAGTGAAAATGCATGTATTTCATTCCATGTGATAAAAAATAAAACAGGCAACAAAAAAGCGGAAAATTTATATATCAATCTTTGCCATTCATTTCGGCGGCGATGCGAATTCCATGTAACACAAGATCCGGTATTAACAAATCATAGATTGCTTGTTTATCAAACAAGGAAGCAAATCCACCAGTAGCTAATACAAGAACTTCATCACCCGGAAAAACTTCTGCTTTGATACGCTGGATCAATTCCCGACATGCTCCAACAGCGCCATGAAATACGCCCGATTGAATGCTTTCTATGGTGGAGCGCCCCACAGCTTGCTCTACTTTAACAATTTCAACGGAAGGTAATTTTGCAGTGTTGATCGATAATGCATCGGCAGCCAAACGCACCCCAGGCAGAATAGCACCGCCCAAATACATTTTTTGCGTGTTGATCACACAGAATGTGGTGGCCGTGCCAAAATCGATGATGATAATATTTTTACCACTAAAACGCTGCGTTGCTGCAATTGCATTGGCAATTCTATCAGCGCCCACATCTTGTGGATTGCGGTATTTTATATTCAAACCTGTTTTAACACCCGCCTGCAGAAAAAATGGTTCTACCGAGAAATATTTGAGGCATGCAGAGCGCAAGGAATAATCCAGTTGTGGCACAACTGAACAAACGCCTATTTCCTTAATCGAATCAGGGGAACATTCATTTTCGCGCAGCACACTTTTTAAAAAAATACCCAATTCATCTGAGGTACTGCCTTTAGACGTTTTTCGAAATCGTAAACGTATTTCTTCACCGGCGAATACACCCCCATATACATGAGAATTACCCACATCAATACAAAGCATCATGAGGAAATTTATCCATTATTACAAAATGGCGTAATCGTAAGAGGTGTAAAGACGAGAATCAAGAAAATTTAATAAAAGTCGGTCGATAAGCCGGGTTCTGTCGAGGACAACCATTCATCTGGGACAAACGTCACCGTTTGCCTCAAGCGACCTACCCGAATCCCGCATGGGCCATGCGTTATGATTTAAAAATCATATGGATTCCTATTTGGTCTTGCTCCAAGTGGGGTTTTCCCTGCCACAACTGTTGCCAGTTGCGCGGTGCGCTCTTACCGCACCATTTCACCCTTACCTTTGCTGCCAAAGGCGGTATATTTTCTGTGGCACTTTCCGTAGGCTCGCGCCCCCCAGGCGTTACCTGGCACTCTGCCCTATGGAGCCCGGACTTTCCTCCCTTTGCGCGGCAAAGAGCGATTGTCTGACCAACTTTGCGAGTAATAGTAGCAGAGTGTCTAGCAAAAAACCAGAAAATTAAATATCGCGCGTACCAATAAATTCGTCGTCAAAATAACGCTTAAGTTTTGTACGCAAAGTGCCTCGGCTTACACCCAAAACGCGAGCAGCTTTAGATTGATTGTAGCGGGTCAACTCCATTACCGTGCGGAAAAGAGGAGCTTCTACTTCTTCTACAATAAGCTGATATAAATTCAAATTGGCATCTTTGCTGTTTACTGCATTTAGATAACCTTTAACTGCATTAATTACTTGTTGTGATAATGCTTCACTGTGTTGCATTTCCTGCATTACTGCACTCATTGTTCTCTCTCCAAAACTATAAAAAACTGGTCTAAATTTATAAATTATGCATTTAGATCACGTATTTATGACCTATATAATAACAAATGCCTCAAAGACTGTAAATATTGTTTTAATGATATTCATTTATTAACGGAAGCTTAAGACTTTTTTGAGTTAAAATCCAGCATTTTTTGATTATTTTTTATATTAGAATGCCTTAATTAGATTCGTTTGTTTTATATTAAAGCAAAATAGGGCGGTAACGAGGCTTGCTGCGAAGACCCATTTAATAAAATTAAATAAAAAAAAATTAATCTTAGAATTATGAATCATAGTTTAATGTAAAGACATTGTGAGGCAAAACAATACATAAAAATAAATTTTTATTGCATTCATGCTTCCACCATGAGCAAATATTTCTGCGGCTAATGCTTGCGGCAGGAGCTTTGCTTTTCACGAGCAAATCACTGGGAAGGATTACCTGCATGCCATTACAAAACTAATTTCTGAAGCTTAAGACGGGTTTGCAAAGGTGCAATAGATATAAAAAGATAGGATCCTGTTCACCATACCACACGCCACAACATTGGCATTGATAGACAGCGAATTGCTTCAGCAACCACTATGAGATGCAGTAAATGCCATGTTGAATGCATGCTTACCAGCATTCCCTGCAGCAAGGTAAGCCAGCAACCGTAACATCAATCTACTGTAAAACTTTCCCCACAACCACATTGCCCGGTTTGATTTGGATTATTAAAAACGAATTTATAATTTAATCCTTGTTTTACATAGTCTATTTCCATCCCTTTCAAATAAGGATAACTGGTTTTCTCAATGCAAAGAATGTAATGCTCGTTTAAAGGCATAATCACATCACCCGCAGCCGCTTTCTCTACATAATCCACGACATAAGATAATCCTGAACAACCTGTTTTTTTTACTGACAAACGTATGCCATGGCTCCCCTGCTTTTGCAAATAAGCCAGCACATGCTTGCAAGCTGCATCGGTTAGTTTAACTTGGGTTTCACTCTTACTCACTTGCATCACGCTCATTCAATAAACCTCATACTGATAAAATTGTTACTAGGATAATTATACCGTAAATCCCTGGGGATTGATGAAAGAACTTAAAGCCAGGACTTAAGTTCAGCAAGCTTCTATTAAGTTGAAAACCAACGAGGCCCTAAAAGCTTTGGAATGGTTTCACAAATGATACGAATGGTGCGCTGAACCTCTTTTGTTGTGGTAAATCGCCCGATGGATAACCGGATGGAACTGCGTGCTAAATTATCACTTAGTCCGATGGCACGCAAGACGTAAGAAGGTTGCGAACTGGCCGAAGTACAAGCCGATGCAGTAGATACTGCCAATTGATGAAGAGCGGTCAGCAATTGCTCACCGTCAATACCGTTGAATGTCATATTCAAATTTCCCGCAATACGCTGTTCCTGATGTCCATTCAACCGAATCCCAGGTAAATGCTTGATGCCTGCCCATAACTGGGTGCGAAGCTCAAGAATTCGTGCTTGCTCTGTGGCACGCGCCATTTCACTTAAATAAAATGCCTCACCCATGCCAACGATTTGGTGGGTTGCCAATGTCCCCGAACGCATTCCCCCTTCATGCCCCCCGCCAAAGCTCAGTGGGTGTAGGCGAATTCGGGGTTTATGAGAAACATACAAAGCACCAACACCCTTTGGACCATAATTTTTATGGGCTGAAAACGACATTAAACTGACATGCAAATCGCGTACATTGATAGGAAGCTTACCTGCGCTTTGCGCTGCATCGACGTGGAAAATAATGCCTTTATCACGCAATAATTGCCCCATACTGGCGATGTCTTGAATCACACCGATTTCATTATTAACCTGCATGATGGATACTAAAATCGTATCATTGCGCAATGCTTGCTCAAGATTGACAAGATTTAATAATCCATCGGGCTCGGGCTGCAGGTAAGTGACTGCAAATCCCTCGCGCTCGAGCTGTTTAAAACTATCTAAAACCGCTTTGTGCTCGGTCATCATAGTGATCAGATGACGGCCCTTGCGCTGATAGAAGCGCGCGGCTCCAATAATCCCCAAATTGTTTGCCTCAGTAGCACCCGAGGTAAACACGATTTCTTCCGGGGCAGCCTGAATCGTTTCAGCGAGCATACCCCTGGCGTGCTCCACAGCGCGGGCTGCGGTTTGTCCATAAACATGAGTCTTAGACGCAGGGTTACCGAAATGCCCATCCGGCCCCATATACTTCAACATTTCTTCCACAACGCGCGGGTCAATCGGCGTTGTTGCCATGTAATCTAAATAAATGGGCTTGCTATCCACCTAAACTTACTCCAGTTATCAAATCTCAGGAGCATCCCTTGCCTCGGCATTCGCAGGGAGACGCGCTTTACTGAGTGCATATTGCACATGAGTGAGGATGCCACGCAAAATATTCACTTCCGTATGTTCAAGTTTAATACGGTTAAACAATCTTCGCAGCCGCTGCAATAAACGTTTTGGATTGGATAATTTTAAAAAATCAATTTGCACCAAAACGTCTTGCAAATGATTATAAAAGCGTTCCATCTCATCATGTGTGGCCGGTTTGTCAGTTTCTTTCTCTGCAAGCGGTGTCGTTTGCAGCCATTTCATCCGTAACTCATAGGCGATAATCTGCACTGCCTGTGCAAGGTTTAATGAACTGTATTCAGGATTGCTGGGTATATTAATATGGTAGTGGCAGTGTAAAAGTTCTTCATTGGTTAACCCGGCATGTTCGCGGCCGAAAAGAATGGCAACTTCTGCATCTGCAGCATGCCTGCAAACCAAATCGGCTTGCGTTGATGGCGTTAAGCCAGGTAAGGAAATACCGCGCGGTCTGGCGCTTGTTCCCAATATCAAATGACAATCTTTTATTGCATCCGCCAGAGAATCCGTCACAATGGCTTGCTGCAATACGTCATCGGCTCCGGCTGCCATTTCATGAGCCCGAAAGTCAGGGAATATTTTTGGCGATACCAAATAAAGCTTGCTAAGCCCCATGGTTTTCATGGCGCGTGCAGCAGCACCAATGTTACCAGGATGAGTCGTGCCAATCAGGACGATGCGAATTGAATCCAAATTCATGAGAAAACCAATTTGTAAATAAGAAAAGCACTATAGCACATCAATCAAACGCATTAAGCTTGCTTTACTGCAAATTTTATCGCAATGCCGTTTTATATCAAACCGCGAACTATGCTAGAATTCAAAGTTTTGTACACATGAGCCAATTATGCAGCCACTTTTAAATATTGCAATCAGCGCCGCCCGTCAGGCAGGCGATATTATTGTTCGCCACATGGAGCAACTTGACCGCATCAAAATTACTGCAAAAAGCGCCGAGGAATACTTTTCAGAAGTGGATATCAAAGCGGAGCAAGCGATCATCAATGCAATCCATAAAGCTTATCCTGACCATGGGATAATCGCTGAAGAAAGCGGCGTTTATAAAGAAGATGCCGAAACAGTCTGGATCATTGATCCATTGGATGGTACAAGCAATTACTTGCACGGCTTTCCCTTTTTCGCTGTATCCATTGCGGTTAAAATAAAAAACCGCATTGAACATGGCGTAGTTTATGATCCATTACGGCATGAGTGCTTTGCCGCAAGCCGCGGCCGCGGGGCACGCTTAAACGATCACCGTATTCGCGTATCCAAACAAACCCAATTAAATTCATCTTTATTAGGCACCGGGCTTTCTTTTCGTAATGAAGCACGCGCCAAACGCTATCTTCCCACTCTTGAAGCCTTGTTTGGTAAATGTGCCGGGGTCCGGCGCACTGGTGCGGCAGCTTTGGATTTGGCTTATGTAGCCAGTGGCCGCCTGGATGGTTTTTGGGAATTTGATTTACGTCCCTGGGACATTGCCGCCGGTGCTTTACTGGTGCAAGAAGCCGGTGGGTTAATAGGCGACTTGCGGGGCCGCGAAGATTTTTTAAAATACGGAGACATCGTAGCTGGCACGCCTAAAGTGTTTAAATCCTTAATTCAAACCTTAAGCCCTGCCATTATTTAATGGATTTGTGTTTGATATTTTCCAATTAAAATTCATTCATGACCTGATTAGCGCATGGCTAATCAGGGCGCGAGAGGCAATCCATCCACAAAGATTCAATTTTTTCTTGCTTATGGCAGCCCCTCAGGCTCTCCATGCTTAAATCCGAGTTAGCGACACAATTTATGCATGATTTGAAAAAAGTTGGCAAACAAGGAAAAAGCAGTAAGTCCCTAAACTCTTGTTGCGCATTGCAGGAACCTTTACATCTGAAAACATGTTTGATGACATTCTTTGAGGCGAGTTGCGTTTATTGGAATCAACGCCATATCAAAATTGGCTATAATTTACGTACAAGCTGATTAAATGAGAAACAACATGCCTGAAAATGACGAGGATACACAAGAGCAACAAAACCTTTTTAATCAAATTGAAAATAAAGTTGTTGCCAAAATTTTATATTATTTTAAGTCAATCATAACTTTAAACGAACAGAAAGTTAATGAGATTAATCGAGCTGCCTATGAGAGTGACAACACACCTAAAGATATTTCATGGCCGGGAAACTATAAAAAATATATTGATGCAATAATACAATTATTTAGTTTAACGAAATCAGATGAATCGAAACTTCAGCAAAAGTTTGGAGTGCCCACCTCAAATGAGCCTACTGGATCATATCAAATATATCACCAGGTAAGCTCAGGAGCTCCTAAGCATCCAGAATTATTTGATCAAATTGAAAATAAACCCCTTGCCAAAATTTTATCTAACGTTAACCCCCCTATTACATTAAACCAGAAACAAGTTGAAGCGATTAATCAAGCAGGGTATAACAATGACAAGACGCCCAGGGATATTTCCTCGCAAGAAAATTATAAATCTTATGTTACAGATATAATAAAAGTAATTTATCCGAATCAGAATACAGCGAATATTCAGAAAATTATGCTCTCTCAAGAGCTTCAGTCATTTAAGGCATCTTTCCCTATAATGCAAGCCGCTTCCCAACCCAAACAAGCATCCGATAAAATGAATGTGGAGCCCAGTCCAGGGGGGTTATTCAATCAAATTGAAAATAAACCCCTCGCCAAAATTTTATCTAACTTTAACCCCCCTATTACATTAAACCAGAAACAAGTTGAAGCGATTAATCAAGCAGGGTATAACAATGACAAGACACCTAGGGATATTTCCTCGCAAGAAAATTATAAATCTTATGTTACAGATATAATAAAAGTAATTTATCCGAATCAGAATACAGCGAATATTCAGAAAATTATGCTCTCTCAAGAGCTTCAGTCATTTAAGGCATCTTTCCCTATAATGCAAGCCGCTTCCCAGCCCAAATCAAGCAGGGTATAACAATGACAAGACACCTAGGGATATTTCCTCGCAAGAAAATTATAAATCTTATGTTACAGATATAATAAAAGTAATTTATCCGAATCAGAATACAGCGAATATTCAGAAAATTATGCTCTCTCAAGAGCTTCAGTCATTTAAGGCATCTTTCCCTATAATGCAAGCCGCTTCCCAGCCCAAACAAGCATCCGATAAAACGAATGTGGAGCCCAGTCCAGGGGGGTTATTCAATCAAATTGAAAATAAACCCCTCGCCAAAATTTTGTCAAGTTTGAATCCACCTGTTACCTTAAACGAACAACAAGTCAACAATATTAATATGATCACTAAGGATTCTAAAAACATTACAACTACCGATGGATTTAGAAAATATTTAGATCAAGTTAGAAAAGAAGGCTTTATGAGCAAAACAGTGGATGAGTTTCATAAGGAATTCGGATTGGATAGTGGCGAGCCAGGAATGTCTCGACAACAAACTGCTATTATATTCGAAAATTTCAGGATTCAAAAAGAACAAAACAGCTCTGGTGTGGGTAATCAACCGTTAACATTAGCTAATAAAAAAATAGATCCAGAAGAACCAACTTCTGATTCAGATAACAGACCTACTACAAGAATGTAATAATTAACTTCGCTGCAAAAGGAAAATTTAATTTGCCAATAAACTAACCATCATTTTTAATGATGGTTAGTGATTATAAAGTCCAATGACCGCAATATGTATGTAGTTCAAATTTATTTTGAAGCCAGTTGCTATTTTAGAAGTATCTGTCAGGCAATTCAGCTAATATTTTCCCATCCAGATTTTTTCGCATCTGTCAGAGCTTGCACTGGAGTTCCCGCAACCGATTCAGCCACGGGCGCGCTCTTTTCATCCAGAGCTTTTTTCAGGGTAACACATCTAATTTTGAGTCCTTGCTTCCTATGCTTTATGCACAAATGTAACAATCCGCGTGCAAAGCACTTACAGCAGGCATTTTGCCTTTAATTTGCTCTCCTGGATGCATTTACCCTGGATCTTTTGCAGTTCATTCACAGCGTAATCATATCTTTTTACGGAAAAGATTAATTATTTAGCAAAAAATTGTACATAACAAGCAAAAAATACTCTATCTTTATTAGATAGGGCTTGGAAATTCAAGATGGACGCAATAAAACAGCAAAACGGCTTCAGCTTGCTTGAGGTTTTGGTCAGTGTCCTGGTATTGGCCATAGGACTGCTCGGCATTGCGGCATTGCAATTAAACATGATCCGCCACAATCATTCGGCACAATTACGTGCTGTTGCTGTAGCCCAGGCAGGAAACATGCTCGATCGCATGCGTGCCAATTATGAAGGTGTGCAAGCTGGCTTTTATAATAATATTTCCGGAATACCAAACGCACCTAACTGTACAAGTTGCACCAACTCGCAAATTGCCGCACGAGATGCAAATGAGTGGAATCATGCCAATGCTGTATTGTTGCCATCCGGGCAAGGAAGCGTCGCAAGCCATGGCAACCGTTTTCTTATCACGGTGCGTTGGGATAACAACAGAACAGGCGTCACAGGAACGAATTGCAGCGGGGATCCCGAGGTGGACCTAACCTGTTTAACCATGGAGGTGCAACTATGAAGGTAGTTAATCTTCAGCCGGCACCAGGTTTTTCCATCATCGAATTTTTAGTTGCCATTACTTTGGGCACTTTAATTGTTGCCACGGCCGGTTCCATTTACGTCAGTAACAAAGCCACTTATCGCGTGCAGGAAGGATTAGCCCGCCTGCAGGAAAATGCACGTTATGCCAATTATCTTTTAAATCATGAGATACGCATGGCAGGCTTTCAAGGATGCAGCAGCAGCAATTTTGTCAAAATAACCAACCGCGTTAAAAACCCATCTAAAGTATTGGCTTACGACACGCCGGTGATGGGTTTTGATGGTTTAAGTTCTACATTCAGTCCAAACTTGCCCGCCAATTTATCCGGCAAAGTTGCAACCGGTACGGATGCCGTTGAAATTAGGATGGCTGAAAACACCGATGTTCAGCTGCGCGATGATATGAATCAACCGAATAATCCTGTCCTGGTATATGACCGGCTCGGCATTCGAGCAGGCGAGGCGCTGATGATCAGCAATTGCGTTGTAGGGGATATCTTTATCGCCGGTGGCAACACAAATGCCACCGCAATTACGCATACCGTCACCAATAACACCAGCAATGAGCTAAGCACTCCGTATACGGCAGGATCGCACGTCATGCGTTATGTTTATTACGCCTTTTATATTACAGATACCGGCCGCAGAAACGCAGACAATCAACCCATCTACGCTTTGGTACGCCAAGATTTAAATGGCAATGAAATGGAAATCGCCGATGGCGTTGAGCAAATGCGCGTGCGTTATGGGGTAGATACTAATAAGGATAATACAGCGGACGTGTACCAAACCGCTACAGAAGTTACCAACAGCAATAACTGGGATAATGTGATAAGCCTTAAAATTAATTTGTTATTTTCCACCATAGAAAATGTAAAAAATACGGTGCAACCCTACCAATTCAATGGCGCTAACTACACCCCTACGGATAGAAAGCTTCGTCGCGAATGGCAAACTTTTATTACGCTTAGAAACAGGGGATTGCCGTCATGAAAAAACAATCAGGTGCCACCCTGGCCATTACGCTTATTTTGTTATTTTTAGTGACTTTGCTTGGCATTACGGCCATGCAAGTGACTCATATGCAGGAAAAAATGTCTGCAAACCTGCAAGATAAAGAACTTTCCTTTAATGCTGCAGAATCAGCTCTAGCCGCTGGCGAAGCTTGGATCCTTGGCTTGACCAGGCAACCCTCTGTACAAACCACCTGCTCACCGTTTCCCTGCGTACAGGAAAATTATCAAGATATTATTTTTAAAGATCAATCTGTATCCTGGTGGCAAGAAAATTCTGCTGCCTATGCTTCACCCTTGGATAATATCGCCACGCCCCCGCGTTATTTCATTGAGTTTTTGCAATTCGTGCCTGACTCCCCAACGGTGGGAAGCTCATCTGCTAAAAGCACCGGAACATTTTATTATCAAATTACTACGCGTGGAACCGGTGCTTCTGATAATTCAGTCAGCATATTGCAAAGCACCGTTGGCAGGAGGTTTTGATGCAACGTATTTTCTGCAAGACCCTATGTAGCTGTATTATGATCTTGCTATTATTGCCCTCCTTTCCGATATTTAGTGCCTCTCTTAATCTGGCACAAACGCCATTGTTCTTAACCGATAGCGTGGCTCCTTTAACCATGCTGGTGGTTAGCCGCGATCATAAACTTTATTTTGAAGCTTATAACGATGCAACCGATGTAGATGGCGACGGTGCTATTGATCTTAAATTCAAACCAAGCGTCGATTACTACGGTTATTTTGATAGCTATAAATGTTACAACTACAGCAGTGCTGAACAATATTTCTATCCAATTTCCAAAACCACCACGAAAAAGTGCTCTGGCAGTTGGAGCGGTAATTTCTTGAATTACCTTACTACCGCACGCCTGGATGCATTGCGTAAAGTTCTTTATGGGGGGTTGCGTTCGATTGATAACGCCAATTTAACGGTGTTACAGCGCACTTATATCCCGCAAGACGGCCACAGCTGGGGTAAAGAATACCGTAGCCTTGGGGTAGACGGTTACAGCATTAGCGATTACACCCCATTTTCCCAACCTTTATTTGGTACATATCATTTATTCGCAAACACCACCTTGCGCAATAGCAGCACAGGCCAACCCTTACTTCGCGTGGCGCTCAATCAACCCTACCGCATCTGGGAATGGGTAAGTATTGAGCGTCCCGTGGCAGGAAGCCGTGCCATAAATGGAGGCTCTGGTCCTTTCATTTCAGGAATTATTGATTATGCAGTACGCGTGAAAGTATGTGATTCTGCCATTGGCTTGGAGAGTAATTGCCGTTCTTATGCTACGGGTAGTGCGAAACCTGCGGGATTGCTGCAGGAATTTGGGGAAAATAATTCCATGCTGTTTGGCTTAATTACCGGCTCGTACAATAATAATTTGGCAGGAGGTGTGCTGCGCAAAAATATTTCTTCCATCACCGATGAAATTAACATGCGGACTGGGCAGTTCACCAGTGTAAACGGTATCATTTCCACATTAAACCGCCTGACAGTTACTGGATTTCAAACCGATTATACTTATAGTTGCGGCTGGATCACCACGCGAAATCTGGTCAACGGTGAATGTCAAATGTGGGGCAATCCACTCGCTGAAATGATGTATGAAGCCATACGTTATTTTGCAGGTAAATCCACCCCCACGAGTGCATTCAATTACTCAGGCGGCACGGATGATACCTTAAATTTAGCGAAACCTTCCTGGAAAAATCCTTACAGCGAGTATCCCCGCTGCTCCAAAGCCAACATGCTCATCATCAGTGATGTGTATCCTTCCTACGATAGCGACCAAGTACCAGGCAGTTATTTTAATAGCACGAGCGGCGACTTATCGCCTTCCTTAAGTGGAGCAAGCTTGGGGCAAACCATCTTTACAGGTGAGGGGTTATCAAGCTTGCTCGCTTTCATAGGCCAATCCGCAGGCGTTAGCGATGGTGCACCTACTCCTAAGACGGTAACCAGTTTCGGCAATATACGTGGCTTGGCACCACATGAAGCAAATTCGGAAGGCAGTTATTACGTGGGCAGTGTTGCCTACTATGGCTGGTTGAATGATGTGAATAGCGCATCCGGTAAACAAAACGTTAAATCATTCATGGTGGGCTTATCCTCGCCATCGCCTGAAATTACCTTTAATGTAGGCGGCAATCCCATTACCATTATTCCTTTCGGTAAATCGGTGAAAGGTTCGGATATTAACGCCACCCAGGGGCGATATCAGCCCACCAATAATATCGTCGACTATTACATTGAATCCCTGACGGAAACCGGTGCCGTGCTTCGTGTTAATTTTGAAGACGTACAACAAGGGGCAGATTTTGACATGGATGCCATCGTCAAATACACCATTACAGTTAATCCTAACAATACGCTCACCATTCATTCGGAAACCATATACAGCGCAGGTTCAATCACTCAACACATGGGGTTTGTCATTTCCGGCACAACAGCGGATGGCGTTTATCTGGAAGTTCGCGACAGTGATACGGCAACATCGGCAGATATTGATTATTTTCTGGATACACCTCCGGGGCAATTGCCCGGCAAGGGGTGGCAAGATAACAAGCCTCTACCCACTGTTACCAGCCGCACCTTTACTCCCAGCAGTAAACCGGATGCCAGCTTTTTAAATTCACCCCTTTGGTATGGGGCAAAATGGGGTGGGTTTAATGATTTGAACAATAGTAAAACACCGGATCAAAGCAAAGAATTTTCAACCAGTGGCAGCGGCGATCCGGATAATTATTTCCTGGTAACCAGTGCCGGTAATTTACAAACACAGTTAGCCAAGGCTTTGGAGTTAATTATTGACCGTACCGGCTCTTTCTCATCTGCAGCATTAAGCAGTGGATTTCTGGCGGCGGAAACCAGAGTCTATCAAGCCATTTTCCGCACCCTGGATTGGAGCGGTCAATTGTTAGCTTTTGCGATTGACGAAAATACAGGCGATATTTTATTCACTGGCAGCGGTCCAAATGGCTCGATTTGGGATGCTGCGGAAAAATTGGATACGCAAAATTACAATACCGGCAGACGAATCATTACCTATAAACCTTCAGCAAATCGCGGCATACCCTTTCGGTGGCCAAATAATCCAGCCTCACCTACCAGTAATGAACTGGATACGTCACAAACAACTGCCTTGAATGCCAATCCTTCTACTGGATTGAATGACTCACAAGGCAGCAACCGTTTAAATTACATCCGCGGCAATCGCGCCCAGGAAACACAAAGAGGAGGGATTTTCCGTGAACGCACAAGCTTGCTTGGTGACATCATCAATTCAAATCCCATTGCCGTAGGCATTCCTGAGCAACAATACCCGGTAGTATGGTCTGGCAATGCAGCTGAGAATAATTCCTCATATAATACGTTCCGGCAGAATAACTTAAATCGGCAAGCCATTCTTTATGTGGGCGCCAACGATGGGACGCTGCATGCCTTCGATGCGACTACAGGCAGTGAAGTATTTGCCTATGTGCCTTCAAAAGTGTTTAGTAAACTATCTTCTTTAACTTCTCCCGATTATACCCACCAATATTTTGTAGATGGCTCGCCCACGGTTATTGATGTATTTATAAACAACCAGTGGCGAACAATACTGGCTGCTGGTTTGAATGGTGGCGGCCAAGGCGTGTATGCACTGGATATCACTAACCCGGCGCAATTCAATGAAGGAAATGCAGCCAATATGGTGAAATGGGAATTCACCGACCTCAATGATGCAGACCTAGGCTTTAGCTATAGCCAACCCTCCATCGTCCGGCTTGCCAATGGCCAATGGGCTGCTATTTTCGGCAACGGCTATAACAATACTGCCGCGGACGGGCGCGCCAGTACCACCGGCAATGCCGTCCTTTACATTGTGGACATCAACACCGGGGCACTCATTAAAAAACTGGACACCAGGGTGGGAATGAGCGCCGATCCATTGGGTTTGGCACGTCCTAACGGCTTATCAACGCCCACCGTCGTGGACGCGGATGGCAATAGCATAGCCGATCTTATATATGTGGGTGATTTGTTTGGCAATGTTTGGAAAATCGATATTTCTTCCAGCAATGTCAGCCAATGGGATTTTAGCTTTAAATCAGGTGCAACGCCGCTGCCCTTTTTCGTGGCACAAGACAGCAATGGAAACCGCCAACCGATTACCAACCGCCCTACCATTTCCCGCCTCGATGCGAATGCATCAGGGTTTCAAATCTATATTGGCACCGGTAAATATCTGGAAACCAGCGATAAAACTGACACACGTGTGCAAACGGTGTACGGTTTACGCGATGATGGCACCGGCGCCATCACAGGGCGCAGCCAATTGCGCGAGCAAACCATTTTATCCGAGCAGGGCAATGTCCGCATTACCAGCAACAACCAATTAGCCAATAACGATAGGGGTTGGTATCTTGATTTGCTGGTGAATACTGAGCGTGGTGAACGCGTCATTGCCGATATGATTTTTTTAAATAGAAAAATTATTTTCTCAACCACTATCCCTACTTCCGATCCTTGTGATTTTGGTGGTGAAAGTTGGTTAATGGAACTTAATGCGTTTACGGGGACCCGCCTTGATTACCATGTGTTCGATATCAATGGCGATGGCTTATTTGACAGTAATGATGGAGTCACCCGCAGTGAAGGAGGGCAAACTATTGAAGTCCCTGTGAGTGGACTTAAGCCTGACGTAGGTTTGGTAGCCACTCCAGCTGTGCTTAATGCCGGCAGCATCGAATATAAATATTTGCCCGGAACCAGCGGCGACATTCAAAAAGTGACTGAAAACCCCGGCCTAAACCGCGCAGGCAGGCAATCCTGGCGGCAATTACAATAAGTACATGCTTTAATCATACCGACATTAAATTACCTTTTTGTTCTATACTTGATCTAAGTGAGCAAAAAGGTAATTTATTATGCCTAGCATTCAAGAACAATTGCAAACATTCGATTATTCCAAGAACGCTGACATGTCGCAATTAATCAGGGATTGGTATAGAAATCAAAATACCATTTATATAGACAGGGAGCCTTTAACAAAAATATTTGCAGATAACGACTTCCAGCTTGATGCTGAAACGGCGATGAATGCGGACGAGAAAACCCAGCAAGAATTCGCAGAGCGCATCTTATCGAAACTGGTTCCTGAAAAATACCGTGTTACGGAGGAAGATTTGCAAAGACTGCAATCGTTAAACAATGAACTGGGTTCATCAACACCTATCAGTGGCCAGGAACATTTGCAAGAAGAACAAAAACAACTCTTGGATAAAGTAACTCAGCAAAAAGCCATACTCGCAGAACTCCCGAAACATTTACACCAGGGAGGCTTACCCTATGCTTTGGAAACAAAAATGGTAAACACCCTGGCTTCCGAGGATCTGGCCCTTAACATTGACAAATCAGCAAAAGTTCCGCAGATGAGCCGCAGCACCCACATCGTAACCAATCAGGAAGGGTTCGACTTGAAGGAACAATTTATTTATGCCGGTGATATCGTTTCGAAATGGGATAGGGATGAAGTATTGTTTGAGTATGACAAACGATCCGAACAAATAAAGCAACAAGATGTAAACCATACGCGCCAACCTAAACCCATGCTGGCTGGGAATTCCCTGTATGCCGTCAAGATTACCCCGGAAGCATTTACTCCCAAATTGGAGCAAATGAAACTTATGGTTAGGGAAGAAAAACTAGAAAGAAAAATCCAACCCGAACATTTTAAGCAAGAAACAAATAAAACCGAACAAAAAGAAACAAATGCAGTTCACGTTCAACCCGTGAACCTTAAACCAAACAAAACGAATCTTACTTCTTTTCTCAAGGAAAAAATGATTGAATTTAAGAACTTATTTACTACTGCAAAAGTACAGGCAAAAAAAGAAGAGCAAGAGGAGCATAGCCCCCCTTCCATGAAAAAATAAATGCCGGGTTATTGTAAACCTGGCCGTATACCCAGTGCCGAAGGTAATTGCTCAGCCATGGCTGTACCAATGTTTTTGGCCACCCGCTCAAGCACTGATTCTTTGTATGTGTAATCGACGATGTTATCGATTTTAATGATTTCGCGCGCCAACTGGCCACTGCTGGCAAACCCGTCAATTAAGCCACGCTCTTTCGCCTGCATTCCCGTCCAATATAATCCTGAGAAAGTATCCTCATCAATTTTCAAACGCGTACCGCGTCCCTGTTTTACTTTGTTAATAAATTCCTGGTGAATCAGATCCAGCATGGTTTGCAACATTTTTTCCTGGGAAGAATCCATGGGAGAAAATTGATCAAGAAACCCCTTATTGCGACCAGCGGTTACCAAACGTCGGCTAACCCCCAATTTTTGCATGGCGTCAACGAATCCAAACCCGTTATACAAAACACCTATAGATCCCACAAGGCTTGCGGGATTTGCATAAATTTCATCCGCAGCAGCAGCGACGTAATAAGCAGCAGAAGCACAAGCGTCGACGCAGACTGCATAAGTTTTAATTTTGGGATATTTTTTACGGTAATGTTGCAAGGCATTATACATATAATCGGCTTGCACAGGGCTGCCGCCAGGACTGTCAATGCGGATAATTAAAGCTTTCATGCTTTTATTTTCATAAGCTTTATCAAGTCCCTTCACGAAATTGTCACCATTCGCAGCCTGGCTAGCAAAAATAGTTCCATTAACATCAATAAGACCAACATGCTCCTTGGCGCGGGAACCGGCTTCCTCGCTACGGGAAAATAAGAATTGATAGGCAAGCCAAAGAACCAGTACTAAAACGACAGCACGCATTACCCAGCGCCAGAAACGCTTGCGTTTTTGTTCGCGCATGTATTCAAGCACAATTTTATTTAATAAAAGTTGCGAGTCATTACTGTCCAGAGGATTATTATTCATACCAGCTACTTGATTTTGCAAAAATAATCCCACATTTTACGGTAGATGCAGCTAAATTTAAATAATTGGACTTGCATCGCCGTATAAAAATAAATCGTTAGGGGTCTCTCATGCGCATGGATAAATTGACATCCAAATTTCAAATGGCTTTGGCTGAAGCACAATCTCTGGCTTTAGGCCGCGACAATGGTTTTATTGAACCGGAACATTTAATGAAAGCCCTGTTAGACCAGCAAGGCGGGACGTGCAGACCACTGCTGTCCAAAGCTGGCGTCAACATACCTCAATTGCGAACCTTACTGGATCAAGCACTCGATCGCTTGCCAAAAGTTTCTGGCACTGGCGGAGAAATCCATATCTCCAATGCTTTAGGGCGCCTGCTCAATCTAACGGATAAATTATCACAACAACGTAAAGACAATTATATTTCCAGTGAATTGTTTATCTTGGCTGTCATGCAGGAAAACGGTGCCTTGGCACGCTTGCTCTCGCAAGCTGGAGCTGACTTGAAAGCCATTGAAAAAGCCATTGATGAAATCCGCGGTGGTGAAAACGTTAATGATCCGAACGCAGAAGAACAACGGCAAGCTTTGGAAAAATATACGATTGATTTAACCGAACGTGCTGAACAGGGAAAACTTGATCCCGTCATTGGCCGCGACGACGAAATTCGCCGCACCATTCAGGTATTGCAACGCCGCACTAAAAATAACCCGGTACTCATTGGCGAACCGGGTGTAGGTAAAACCGCCATCGTTGAAGGCTTGGCACAACGTATCGTCAATGGGGAAGTGCCCGAGGGCTTAAAAAATAAACGCTTACTGTCTCTGGATATGGGTGCTTTAATCGCCGGCGCCAAATTCCGCGGTGAATTTGAGGAGCGACTAAAAGGCGTGTTGAACGATCTTGCCAAACAGGAAGGACAAATCATTTTATTTATTGATGAATTGCATACCATGGTGGGTGCGGGCAAGGCTGAAGGAGCCATGGATGCTGGCAATATGTTAAAACCAGCGCTAGCTCGCGGGGAATTACACTGCATCGGCGCCACCACCCTGGATGAATACCGGCAATACATCGAGAAAGATGCCGCTTTAGAGCGTCGCTTTCAAAAAATACTGGTGGATGAGCCTACGGTTGAAGACACGATTGCCATCCTGCGCGGTCTTAAGGAACGTTACGAGGTTCATCACGGCGTGGATATTACCGATCCGGCCATCGTGGCCGCTGCCACCCTGTCGCACCGCTACATCACCGATCGGCAATTGCCCGATAAAGCCATTGATTTGATCGATGAAGCAGGCAGCCAAATCCGTATGGAAATTGATTCCAAACCGGAAAGCCTCGATAAGCTCGACCGCCGGCTCATCCAATTAAAAATAGAGCGGGAAGCTTTAAAGAAGGAAAACGATGAAGCTTCGAAAAAACGTTTGGAAGATCTGGAACAGCATATTGATGAATTGGAAAAACAATATTCGGATCTGGCGGAAATATGGAAGGCTGAAAAAGCTACCTTGCAAGGTGCGACTCACATTAAAGAAGCATTAGAACAAGCAAGAATTGAACTTGAAACCGCCAAACGTGCCGGCGATTTGGCCCGCATGTCGGAATTGCAATATGGCCGTATCCCTGAACTTGAAAAACAATTGACACATGTTTCGCAACAAGAAGCGCAAGAAACTCCTAAACTGGTGCGCAATAAAGTCACGGAAGAAGAAATAGCAGAAGTTGTTTCCAAGTGGACAGGGATTCCTGTAGCGAAAATGCTTGAAGGCGAACGTGAAAAATTACTGCATATGGAAGAAGCTTTGCACAAACGCGTCATTGGTCAAAACGAAGCGGTAGACGCGGTAGCCAATGCCATCCGCCGCGCACGTGCAGGCCTTTCCGACCCTAACCGGCCTATCGGTTCATTTTTATTTTTAGGCCCGACCGGGGTCGGTAAAACTGAGCTTTGCAAAGCTTTAGCCGCTTTTCTATTCGATACAGTAGAAGCCATGATTCGCATCGATATGTCCGAATTTATGGAAAAACACTCGGTAGCCAGGCTAATTGGCGCCCCCCCAGGTTATGTAGGTTACGAGGAAGGTGGCTATTTGACTGAAGCTGTGCGCCGCCGCCCCTACTCCGTTATCCTGCTCGATGAAATTGAAAAAGCGCACAGCGATGTATTTAATATTCTTTTGCAGGTATTGGATGATGGCCGGTTAACGGACGGGCAAGGCCGTACGGTGGATTTCCGCAACACAGTGATTGTCATGACGTCAAATTTAGGTTCCCACCTCATTCAAGATATGGGTAGCAAGCTTAATTACGAGCAGCTGAAAGAAGCCGTCATGCAACTGGTGGCGCAACATTTCCGTCCCGAATTCATCAATCGCATCGATGACACCGTCGTCTTTCATTCTTTGAGCAAAGAACAAATTGCAAATATTGCCACCATTCAAATCAATCAGCTAAAACAGCGTTTGCAACAACAGGAAATTGCATTGACTGTAGAACCGGCTGCTTTGAACTACCTGGCAGAAGCAGGCTTTGACCCCGTCTATGGGGCCAGGCCTTTAAAACGCATCATCCAGCAAAAATTGGAAAATCCTTTGGCGCAAGCTCTTCTAACTGGGCAATTTGTGCCTGATGATACGATTCTAGTTGCTTTTAAAGAAGGGCAATTGCAGTTTGCTAAAAAATAAATAGCACTGGCTGGCTTCTAAAGCTTATCTGCGATGCCCATGCTGCAAATACCTGGCCCAATCAAACCGTGAGGGCCAGGAGTACCATAAGAAGCTTGCAAAACGTCTACGTTCGCGGTTATTCCTCGTCTTGAGGATGGGTATTAATTCCAAGGTCTAAGCACAGCATCATGAAAATTAAAGACATACAAACCATCGAATACCGTTATGGTGAAGAAACAGCAATAAAAAAGTTTTTATATCGGTGCAAAGCACCCGTTTTAATCAAAATAAAAGATTTTCCTGATGCGTTTAATTTGGATTATTTTTACAAGAATATAAGTGGCAGAACCACATACAGTACATTTGCAGCTCACGATTGCATAGCACATCAAATAGGAGATTTTAAAAACGTCATCGCCGAGATCAAACAAAATAAACCTTACCGTATTTTTGGAAAAATAATGAGTCGTGCTCAATCGGCAGAGATTGAAAAATATGTCCCTCTGTGGCAATGCCTTCCCTTAAGACCAAGGTATTTTGAACCCCTTCTGAAAGTAGCTTATTTTTTCGGCGGAAAGGGTTCGCACACCGGAATTCATTTTGATCGGGAACACTGCTGCATCTTACATTTGTGCCTAAGCGGTAAAAAACAATTTTTACTATTTACGCAAGACCAAAATGATTATATTTATAAAACCCCGTTTATTGGCGATTCGTTGCTCGATTTTAGCCAACCCTTGCCTGTATTGTATGAGCAATTTCCAAAATTGCGCCAAGCAACAGGCTATGAAGTGACTCTGGAAAAAGGGGACATGCTATTTATGCCCAGAAATTGCTGGCATTTTACACGTTATTTGGATGCATCGGCAGCAGCCAGTTATGTTTTTTATCCGAAAAAATTCTTCCAATATTATGGCTTTTTTACCGGACATTTTTTTTGGGGCTATGAAGGCGAAACAGGTTTTCGTCTTTGCGAGTGGCATCCATTTAAAAAATTTACGCAAAAATACGCCCATGCAGCCGGGAAAACAAGGGTGTTTTATAAAATATTGGAAAAAATGTTGTATGTAATCCTGCTGCCAATCGTCAGCATCTTAAGCCTTCTTTCCTATACGATAAAACCACGGCGGTTATATTGAAGGATTAAGCTTGCCACATGATCTTGCCGGTCTGGTCAACGGTTAATTTTCGTTCATCCGTTGGGTAAACCATTTCAAGAAAAACATCGCTGCCAGGCTCTTGCATTCCTTTAAGGCAACGTTCGAGTGCTAACAAATTCTTCCCGCACACAGCTCCTGCCTTTCGCAATGATAATAAAGAAGGAATATTGGGGATAGGGAGACTGCGCACAAATGTCATAAACACGTCGACTTTCGCTTCTCTTGCAATGTGTTTCATCCGGCGGCGCATGGATGCGGCAAACCCGAGCCGTTGGAAATGCGGCTCAACCACCAACATATCGGAATATCCTACTTGCCCTAAATGCTCGTAAGCGGCTAACCGAGATTGTAAGGACAAGGGATTATCCTTACAGTAAAAAATCATATAACTGATGAGCATCCCATGTTGCCAACCTAGTAATACCTCAGTTGTACCGGTTTCAATGGCTTTATTTATGGCATTATCGCAAGTAGATTTAAGGCAACCGCCATTAAATAAATCTTGATCAAACAAAGATCGCGGGGTGATTTTTTGGTTTAACAACCGAATGTGTTCCCATTCGCTTTGACTAAGAGCAGCCGCTTTTTTATGCAGGATATCCATATAAGAAAAATGCATTGAATCAAGGCGGATTTTATATTTTCTTTCTTACCAGATCCAGTATCTTTCGCAAACCATCAAGAGCAAATACAAACCAAATAGATTTTATATTGAAAATGTACGACATTATTTATACAATCAATCTTTTCAATTGAGCTTTCCTATGAAGCACGAAAATTTTTACAAATTTCTTGAAAATGAGTGTGAGGAAACTCTGGATTTTTTAAATACTTTGCAAGCTGCAGATTGGCAAGAACTCACCCCTTTTATTGAACAAATTCTTAAACATAAACCTGCCCATGCAGCAGCACTTGCTTTGCAGGCCCGCATCCTTGAAGTGAATGGACAAAAAAATGCAGCCATAGAACAATACCAACAAGCAGCTTCATTAAATTCCCGCTATGCACACCATCAACTTGGAGAATTTTACTTAAAACAACAAAATAATATGCTGGCTATTTCCCATTTGCAAAAAAGCCTGGAATTGGGCTTGGATAAATCCAGATCACGCCTGGTTCATGTACTTTTTTGTGAAGCAAACAAGGAAAATAACCTGGTAAAAAAACATGCTTTGCGGAAACAAGCTATCGGATATCTAAGCGGCGCTCAGTTTACTGAATATAAAGAGAAATATCTGCAAGACATAAGCTCCGTGCGCGATATATCCAAATTGGATAGTTTATTTTTGCTAAGCCAGCAAGACATGACTGCTTTCTCCATTTACCTCACCCGCTCCAGAGCGCACCGCCATGAACAATATTTTTTTAATGAAAGTTTATTTTCACCGCCTGCATTTAACCTCAGTTATTCGGAATCCGAGATTTTTCAATATACTGAGCAATATTATCAGGACTTGCAGGAAACAGACGAGGAATCTCAGCGTGAATTTTTATCCTTTCTTGAGTTTATGGAAAAAGAATTTAAGCTGGATTTCCAATACAAGCGCTTCCAGTTATATTTGCTCTTAAATGACAAAACCAAAGCTACTGAGCTTTATGAAACCAGACAGTTTAAGGAAATAACCCCAGCTGAACTATTCGAGTTGGGTAATTTGCAACTTAGCGATATCGACTTAAATATAAGCCATGAGAAACTGGAGCAATGTGATTTTGATAAAGCCTGTCAATATTGGTATCAAAGTTATAAAACAGGTTTAAAGGATGCCGGAACAGCACTTGTAAATTCTTTACGGGAAAATGCTAAAAATAATGGAGAAACTATTCATGCCAAGGCCTTTCAATGCGCATCGGAAAATTCTGAGGAAGATAATAAACTCATTGATGATTTTGTGGCACGCCTAATCATTCAATTCTCCTTAGGCGATAATGCCTTATCGCAAATCCTTACCCATCATCCCGATACAGTCAAAACACTCATCAATAACAACCAATTCCCTACTGAATTTAAAAATAAACCACATGCTCTTGCCATTTTTTTAAAAAATTATTTTGAGGAAATGGATGCAGAAAAAAGAATGATTTTTTACAACCATAACTTGCAACAAATTCTCTTGTACCTTACGAATAATTCATTCTCCCAGCCTGAGGAAGTTAGCCATTTTTTATGTAAACTCATGCCAGCAGAACAGGAGCTTTTACTAACTCATCTTAAACGACGGATCGAGGAAGTTGAAATTTTAGAACGTTACCATGCTATAAATATCCAGGAAACGCTTGCCATATTTGCGGTTTTGGGAATTATAGGGGGTACTTTTATGGGAATAATGGGGGCGGGAATTGCCCTTATTACTTGCTTTACTTTTATTTTAGCGGTGATCACCGGCTATGTTTTAGTAGGCCTAGGCGTCATCGGGACGATGACGATGCTTGCTTTGGCTGCAGCTGCTTTTGTTCTTTTCTTAAAAGACTTAATTCCTGGTAAAAATTTAAGCCCTGAAGTTCATGCTTTTAAAGACCAGCTAAGTCAATTAAATTGTGTGCAAGAAAATCTCACTACAGCAATCCGGATAAATAAAAATTTTGGATTTTTCCCCCCTGCTGCAGAAGAGAATGCCGCGGACATAGAAGCAGCTTGCCCAGGGGAGAATTTAGCCGCCCATTTGCCTGCTTAAACGGGCGGCACTCGTTTAATTAATTAAGCGGCTGCGAAACGTGCATCGATGCGGCTGACTAATTGCTGGTGAATATTATCAAACCCACGATTACTCATGATAAGCACGGCATCGCCAGTGCGTACAGCTCGGGCCACCGTATCAATGATAGCATCTGTGGTGGGTAATATTTGATATGCACAGTTCCAATTTTTAGTCGTGTCTGCCAGAGAAAATTCCTGTGGATTTAAAATGAAAGCTTCGTCTACTGCATGCAAAGCATTCCCCATTGCCTGCGCATGCACGCCGGTTCGCATGGTGTAGGATGCGAATTCCATTACTGCTAAAATTCGCTGGTGGCGCCCGCTCTGCTTTAAAGCTTGTACCGTTTTTTCAATGGCCGTCGGGTGATGTGCGAAGTCATCATAAACGGTAATACCATGGCGGCTGGATTTTACTTCCAGGCGCCTTTTTACGGGAGAAAACAAAGCTAATGCTTCGGCCGCGGCAAGAGGATCTACGCCTGCATGCATACTGGCAGCAAAAGCGGCCAAACCATTTTCCACATTAAAGCGGCCAATTAAAGGCCATTGTATTTCTGCAAGCCGTTTCCCTTCATGGATAATGCAAAAAGCTTGTCCGCTTTCTTCCAATAACTCTGCGCGCCAATTGGCTTGGCCCGACAAAGCGAGTGTTTCCATGTGACTATAATAACCATGCGCCAGTACTTCCTTAAGAGCTGCATCATCGCGTGGTGTTAATATGACTCCATTGCGTGGTATGGTCTTTAAGAAATAATGGAATTGTTGTTGAATAGCGGCAAGGTTTTCATAAATATCCGCGTGATCAAATTCCAAATTGTTAAGGATAGCCAGCTTGGGACGGTAATGCATAAACTTAGGTCGTTTATCGAAAAAAGCACTGTCGTATTCGTCTGCTTCAATGACGAAATAGTTACCTTTGCCTAAGCAGGCGCTGGTATTAAAATTTTGTGCCACGCCGCCAATTAGAAATCCGGGTTGTAGGCCTGCATGGTGTAAAATATGCGCCAGCATGGAAGTCGTAGTCGTCTTGCCGTGTGTGCCTGCAATGGCCATCACTTGATAACGAGGCAGAATGTTTTCAGCCAACCACTGCGGCCCTGAAATATAAGGTTTTCTGGCATTTAACACTTCTTCCATCACCGGCATGCCACGCTTGATAGCATTGCCAACGATTACGCAATCGGCTTTTAAAGCTTGTGTGCTATCATCATATCCTTCCGTCCAGCGAATCCCCTGAGCCTCCAGCAAATCACTGATGGGGGGATAACAGTTAGCATCGCTGCCGGTTACCGTATACCCGGCAGCGCGTGCTAATAATGCCAACGCGCTCATGAAAGTGCCGCTTATCCCCAAAATGTGTATGTGCATATGCAAAACCTTTAATTAATCATCCTTACAGGATATAGAATCACGGGATGCCCTGTTGTGTTAGTCCAAATCTAAAAATTTAACCGGATCAGCGCCAAAATGACATCACTAAAATATTCACAGCAAGTAAACCAATGCTGGCTAATACAGCCGGAAAATAATCCACCATTAACGCGTGTTTGTAAACATAGGCTGAAATGCTAAATTGCCAAAAAGTTAATAACAACGTAGATAATAAATAAACAATTCCCATAAGCAAAATCAGAGGCTGCGGCAGTGCCTGGTTCACGAGTATGGGACCTAATAGCAAAAGCGGAAAAGCAAACAAGTGTACGATGGTGTGGCCAGCGAACAAACTTGTTAACGTCTGCACAGTGCGGCTGCCAAGGCGGAACAAGGCTAATAAAATAGAAGTAAAAAAGATATAGGAGAATATGAGCGATGTTCCTGCCAGGAAAGCCATGGATAAGGTAAGTTTTTTTTCAACAATGATAAGCCGCCATTGCACGATTAAAATAAGAAGAAAAAATATCATCATGATGCCGAGCAACAAAGGTGAATAGGGAGTATCAGCGGGACTTCTTTTAAACGTACTCACCTGCCAGTATTCCTGAATCAGTGCAGCCCACATGCTTTTATCCTCAACGTCATCAAAGAATTATTTGTTATTCAATACTTACTTGCTGTACGACAGGGTCTAACCATGCTCCGGTTACTTTATAAGTATAACTGTTAATTTTCTGCATCCCCTGGTTGATTATCTTGCTAGCCACCCACGTCGCAATACCAGCAAGCGGGCCACCTGCAATGGTTGCTACCACCGGCAAACTGGCAGTGATGTGGGGGGAAACTTGTAAATCCAAATCATACAATTGCCTATCAAGATCCAAATCTCCTTTCATAGCAGCATACGCAACCGGACCATCAATGTAGCTGTCTGCCGTACGCATGACTCCATGCTTTAAGACAAAGCTGCCCTTGAATACGTCAAAACTATACCCCTCATGGGTCAAATCACTAAAATCAAGTTTTAGCCGGCGTGGAATGGTTTGCAAGCTTAATATACTCAATAATTTACCTAAGCCGAGCTTTTCCTCCGTTTCCGGTCCTAAATTGGTAATGCGGCCATTTTTTAAAATAATGTAGAGATCACCCGTTAACTTTGCCAGGGAAAAATCAAACAATGAGCCTTGCCATCCCCCGGTAAATTGTACATTGCCCGAGTGGGCTTCAACGACCGGAGGAATATTCCATTGACGCAAGCTTTTTGCTAAATTGCTAATCTGCAAGTTAGCCTGCATGGACGTGACATTTTGTGACTTGTCTTTTTTCCAGTTTCCTTTAAGGATTAATTTGTATGCAGGGGAATTGATTTTGCAGTCCTCAAGCTGCCAAACATTATTCTTTGTTGTACTTTTGAACATAACCTGCCCTAAATTCCTGCCACCGACTCTCAAGTCATCAATTAATACATTTAAATTGGGAATATCTTTAGGGTTAATGGCTTTGCCCCATGAACTGCTTTTTTTACCAGCGAATAAAGATTTATCCAAATATAGATGCTGAAAATGGCCGGTTAGCAGATTTTCTTGCGGTTTGTAGTCCAGTGTGGCGATAAGATCTTGCTGATTAAGATGAATTGCCCATTCTTGCGGAGCAGTCTTTCGAGCATTAATGGCCAGATTGCGATATTCATGATCCAGCAATTTTAATGAGCCTATATTTAATTGCACGAGCCGTATCTTGCCGCGCATGGACAAAGAACCATCTTCTGCGGGCAATTTTCTTAATACGTCTTGCCAAGGCGCTAATTTAAATGATGGCAAGGCCCCGGTTACAGCAACCCCTTTTTCTTTAGCCTCGGCTGCTTTCCCACGACCGAGGTGGATAGCGCCTTTATCCAGAACAAAACTATTCTTAGCTTTGGAAAACCATAAGTCAGCGCTTAGACGATTATCGTAATTAACGCACACCCTCAACGCTTTGGCTGGATTAAAATCCACATCAATAAGCAGCGGAGCAACATCCGCTGAAGTTTTTCCGAGAGGTTCCGGCAAGTCAATCGCGACGCCCTGCAAAGGCGTTTTAATTTGAACATGATCCAAATCATTGGGATCATCCGTTATGGTCAAAGCACTTTCAATTTCAAGATTACCGTGCAGTAAGGAAAATATCGGTAGATTTAATTTATTTTTCAGCAAATCAATGGTGGTTTTTCCCGCCATCCGTACTTCCGTATATGGCTTAAGGCCGCGCACGGATTGAATGTGCATGGTGATGGGGTCGCCTAGCAAAACTGCCTGCAACGCACTGTTGCTGACCCCATGCTCGTCAAACATTAAATTGCCAGTGATGTTGTTAAATTCTATGTCGCGCAAAGCATGATGGAGGATGGCAGCATTATCCGCAAACGTAAGCATTCCTTTCGCCAATACTTCATCATTTTCCGGGTAAAGAGGTATCTCCAGGCGTAAATCCACCCCTAATATCCCGGTGATGCTGAGCATTTTTAACTTAGCCAATCGCTCCCGCAGCGGCGAAATCAATACGTAAGACATCACTTGCTCGCCTTCAGCCTTAGTATTGCCATGGATGAGCAACGTTTCGTGATCAGAACCTAATTCATCGATGCGCAGATTAACATTATCAACTGCTACACCATGCAAGTTCGCCTGCAATACATCGGCTGCCAACGTTCTTTTCTCGAAACGTAAATAAGCATCGACTTCGGTAGTTAATGGCCATTTGTCGGTAAATAATAGCTGCATTCCCGTCAAATGATTATTGATAAAAAACTCCCCGGGCTGTTTATCGTAAGGAAAATCCTTAACCCGCCCATCCAGCCTCAATCGACCGCTGGCTTTATCAATGTATTTTATATTTTCCTTAAGCCAGGCATGCAATTTCGGCTTTAAACCGCGTCGGGGGAGATAGAGCAGCCATTTTTGTGCCTGCTCAGCAGAATACTCTGCAGATAAGGCCAAATATCCATCTGGAGATAAGGGATTATCCCAAATGCCGCGGGCGCTTAAAATCAAATCAGGGCGTGTGATCACCAGGCGGTCCACACTAAGGCGTAAGCCATGGCTCAATTCTTTCCAATCGATGGCGCCATTTATTTCTTTGAAGGAAACAGGCGGGAGATTGTAGGGCTTAACGATGGTGTCTTCAGCATCCAACTCCAAGTGTCCTTCTTCAGGCTGCCATTGCATGACGCCAGATAAGCGGTTGACGGCTGGGATGTCTTCATTACCATGCCAACCTAAATTAAAAAATCGGGTAATAAGGTAATTGGGTTGCCCATCTTTCAAAAGCAACTGCGTGTTATACAATTCACCATAGGGATGCAGGGCTATGACAGGTGATAAAACTTCTGGCCAATCGAAGTCTGCAGCCAAAAGAGGTGCCAGCAATAAATTCTTTACATACAGCAAATGAGCATTCTGCGTTGCATCGTATTCTACTAAGATTTTGTTTTCCGGCCACCTGATTCCTGCCATTTTCAGTCTGATTTGATCGCCGCTTAGCTGCCACCCTGCTTTGGTAGGATTCCAAGCCAAATTTGCCTTAAGGTAAGGAATAAAATAGCTTTTTGCCCGGCCATATTGGCTCCAGGCGATATGATCGAGCTGGGTGAGGGCTTGTAAGTTACTGATGCGACTCTGCGCAATATCCAGCCACAATTCTATGTTACCCTGCCCGCTTTGCAAGACATAACTCGATGCTGGTAAAAACTCTTGCCACTGCGCAGGCAGAATATCCATTAAAGCAACGTAGGCTTCACCTCGTGTTTTCTCCAAATTAAATGGATCAATGTAAAGATCGGCTAAAAGAGCAAGACGGGTTGGTATGGCTTGCGCCAACTTAAGCGCGCCTTTAAAACGATAACGCCCTGAATGATTTGCAACCGTTAAGTTTAGAGAATCAAGAGGAATGGTCGTGCCATTAGCCAAATGCAAGGTAGCGGAAATATTTCTTAAAATAATTTTTTGCTGTGCCAATAGCCAATTCAGGATTGGCCTGTAGGTTGCGAGATCAAACGTCAATTCTTGATCATTACTTAATCCATCTATCTGCCAGCGCGTATCCACTTGGCGCAAGGATAAATGCACATCGTCAATATAAAGTATGCCGGGCTGAATTTGCCGATGCCACAAGGAACCAAAAAGATTAATCCCCACCAATAGCTTGTTTAATTTAAGCACGTGATCTTGTGCGTCTGAAACGCTGACTTCATTGAGTTTAAGTACAGGCTTAAACCAGTACCAACTGGTTTCCACGCTCTGTATTTTAACCGGTTGGCCAACCAGGGTGGAAAGATGGGTTTCAATTTCACTTTTATATTGAGTCGCCCAAGGGGTAAGCGCACGAAATACACTGAATAAAATAGCCAAGGCAATTACTAGGATAGCCAGTACTATCCAGCCTTTTTTTAAAAAATGGGTTAATTTCTTATTGAGCCTGCTCATCAAGTTTCCGTAAAAAATCCAGTTTTTCAGCAATCTTGCTCTCAAGCCCCCTATCCACCGGCTGGTACCAATCCGGTTTATCCATGCCCTCAGGGAAATAATTAACGCCGGCCGCATAACCATGCGGCTCATCATGAGCATAACGATAAGTTTTACCGTGCCCTAATTTTTTCATTAAATAAGTGGGAGCATTACGTAAATGAGCAGGAACTTCTCTTGATTTATCAGTTTTTACAAAAGCAGAAGCTTCCTGAAACGCCTTGTAGCCAGCGTTGCTTTTAGCTGCAACTGCTAGATAAATGACAGCTTGCGCCAGGGCAAGCTCCCCTTCCGGGGAGCCCAGACGCTCATAAGTAGCCGCTGCATCATTAGCCAATTGCATTGCCCTTGGGTCAGCAAGCCCAATATCTTCCCAAGCCATGCGAATGATCCGGCGCGCTAAATATCTGGCATCCACACCCCCATCCAACATCCTGCATAGCCAGTATAAGGCTGCATCCGGATCTGAGCCGCGCACGGATTTGTGCAACGCTGAGATTTGATCGTAAAAATTATCTCCGCCTTTATCGAAGCGCCGCCCACTTAGCATTAAAGAATTTTGTATAAATTCTTTATCAATGTCTGTGACAGCCAATGTAACTGCTGCCGTGTTGATTTGTTCCAACAAATTTAATAAGCGGCGTGCATCACCATCTGCATAGGCAATTAAAGTTTCTTGCGCTTGTTGGTCAAAATTCAGGTGAGAAAGCGCCTTTTGATGCGCTCGTACAAATAACTCGCCCAATTCTTCATCCGTCAATGATTTCAGCACGTAGACTTGGGCACGTGATAACAAAGCAGAATTTACTTCAAACGATGGATTTTCCGTTGTCGCCCCAATAAAAGTAAATAAACCTGCTTCCGTATAGGGTAGCAACGCATCTTGTTGGGCTTTATTGAACCGATGAATTTCATCAATAAACAAAATGGTGTGACGGTTTTTTGCCTGATAATTCTTGGCAGCCTCGACTGCAGCACGAATGTCCTTCACTCCCGAAAACACAGCCGATAAAGCAATCCATTCGCAGTCAAAATGCGTAGCCATTAAACGCGCCAAAGTGGTTTTTCCAACCCCGGGCGGCCCCCACAATATCATTGAGTGAAGTTTTCCTGACTCAAAAGCCAGGCGCAAAGGCTTCCCTGCCCCTAACAAATGAGTTTGCCCTACAACCTCATCAATGGCTGCAGGACGCAGCGTTTCGGCAAGCGGTGAAGTTTTGGAGTGGGTCATTGTTCTACCACATCCACACCTTTGGGTATTTTAAATTTAAACACGGTGCTTCCAAGTGAAGGGTTAATTTTAATATTACTTAACTGCACATGGGTATGTTGTCCCAATTGATCAAATAATTCCATGGCACTTAACGTAGCGCCTTCAAAAACTAATTTTACTCTTTGGAAATTTGCTTTACCGGATTTAGCCTGCAAATCAAAATATTCTTTTTTCCCTTTTGTGCTTTGCGTGACGGTAAAATCACGGCTCACGGTGTCATCATAGCCGCTTAAGAATAAAGCGGCTGTACCACCTAACCCCTTGTCCTGCTTTTTCACCGTGACTTGTTCCAAATCTTCATCATATATCCATAAACGCTTACCATCTGCAACCACCAATTGCGGCATGGGATCTTTGGTTTGCCAGCGAAAACGGCCTGGGCGGGCCAAAGCCATGGTACCTGAAGAATGGGAAAGCTGTCTTTTTTTTGCTTTAATGACTTGCTTGAAGGAAGCACTCATTGTACGAATGGCATTTAATTTGGTTTGTAAAATAGCGGCTGCATCTTCACAAAATCCCAGTTGCGACCAGAAAAATAATACCAACACTGTGATTTTTTTCATTTTTGTTCCTTCTGGAAAATTAGCTTAATCTTCACTGACTCCGGCTACCAATACATCACGAAAACCACCGTCCAATGGTCCCACGATTCCTGTGCGCTCCATTTCTTCAACTAAACGTGCCGCGCGGTTATATCCAATTTTAAAACGGCGCTGTACGGCCGAGATACTTGCCTTACGGGTTTGGATCACAAATTCAACTGCCTGATCATAAAGGGGATCGGCTTCCTCAGTCGCCTGCCCTTCTTCACCAAAGCCACCATCAAATCCATCGCCGGTGTTTTGCGTGATTTCTTCAATATAGCTTGGTGTACCTCGTGCCCGCCAATCGTCAGCCACGCGGTGCACCTCGGTATCATCCACAAAAGCACCATGCACTCGCAGCGGTGCACCGGTACCTGGAGCTAAGAATAGCATATCTCCATAGCCAAGGAGTTGTTCTGCGCCCTGTTGATCAAGAATGGTGCGCGAATCAATTTTTGAAGAAACCTGGAATGAAATCCGGGTAGGGATATTGGATTTTATCAAGCCAGTTAAGACGTCCACCGAGGGTCGTTGCGTTGCCAGAATTAAATGAATTCCGGCAGCACGCGCTTTCTGGGCAATGCGTGCAATCAATTGCTCTACCTTTTTGCCAACGACCATCATCATGTCGGCCAGCTCATCAATAATAACCACTACATAGGGTAGAGATTCCAGAGTGGGAGCTTGCTCATCCATGGAATCAACCGGTTTCCACAAGGGATCTGTCAAAGGTTCACCGCGTGCAGCCGCTTCTGCCAGTTTACTGTTAAAACCCGCGAGATTGCGCACTCCAAACGCAGCCATTAAACGGTAGCGCCTCTCCATTTCAGCCACACACCAACGCAAGGCACTGGCCGCTTCTTTCATGTCGGTGACCACAGGAGTCAACAAATGAGGAATGCCATCGTATACGGACAATTCCAGCATTTTGGGATCCACCATGATCAGGCGTACCTGCTCCGGAGTCGCTTTAAATAATAAACTTAGAATCATGGCGTTGATGCCTACAGATTTACCAGACCCTGTGGTTCCTGCAACTAATAGGTGCGGCATCTTAGCCAGATCGACCACCATGGGATGGCCTGCTATGTCCACCCCCAAAGCCAGGGTAAGTGGAGAATGTGCCTTCTGATAGACTTCAGCCGAAAGAACCTCTGACAGACCTACGGTCGCCCGGTTTAGATTTGGCAATTCAATACCGACAACGGTTTTACCCGGAATAATTTCAACCACGCGCACACTGGTTACAGACAAAGAACGCGCCAAATCTTTAGACAAAGCCGTCAGTTTGCTGACTTTTACTCCTGCAGCTAATTGCAATTCAAAACGGGTAATGACGGGGCCTGGATGTACCGCCACCACATCCGCCTGGATGCCGAAATCCAGTAAATGCTGTTCCACATCCCGCGATAGGGTTTCAAGCTCTTGATGCGTGTAGCCTCGCATCGGCTCACCTACTTCTCCTTTATTCAACAATTCCAAGGAAGGTAAGCTGCCTGTGACTTCTATTTTGGTGAAAGCCGGTGTTTCCCTCATTGGTTTGGGTGGCTGAGGTTTTTCGGCAAACAAACTGATTTTTGGGGATGTTTTTTCTGCTTTTTCTTTTTCCTTTTCTTTTTTGACTTTAAGGGTGGTGGGTTGAGTTGCTTCTTTTGCTCGCAGCATTTCCTTAAACGCATGCGCCTTTAAGCGAGCCATCAGGATTTGCGCGAAACGGATACCATGCTTTAGTGCAAATTTTAGCCAATGCAAGGCAATTAGGGTATAATAACCGATAATTTCGGTTACATGCAGCCAGGAAAGTCCAGTAAGCCAGGTGACCCCTACCAATAACATGGCAAACAGCAGTAAGGTGGCACCTTGCACATTGAGGGTATGGCTTAAAGCAAACGCAATCACATGCCCTACAAAACCGCCAGGCCTGTGCAGCATTTGCTTTTCCGGCGACAATTCCAACGCCAGCAAACCGCACGCACTGCCAAGCAGGAAGAACAAACCCGCCAGACGCAGTACAAGGACTGGCTTGCTGATTGTTTGTAAAACCCGGTGATCTTTTAATATCATCCAAGCTATGTAAACAAAGCAACCAGGCAATAAATAAGCAACATAGCCTAAACTTGCATAAAGTGCGTCGGCAAAATATGCACCGACGGTTCCGCCCGCATTCGCTATATTGATTGAATCGGAAGCAGGATGAAACCAGCCGGGATCATAAGAACTGTAGGTGACTAAGGATAATAAAATAAATAAGGCGGCAGTAAGCATTAAGATAAAGCCGCCTTCACAAACGCGTTTTGTAAAAAATTGAGGCAAAGCTGTTTTAGGGCCGCTTACCAATTCGCCCTTGCGCTGTTTTGTCATAGGTATTTTAAAGCATCAGGTTTTATCATACTATCCACATCTTAACATTAAATTTATAAAAGGCAGAGAAGATGAGCGCAACAAATCACCATCGCCTAATCATCCTGGGCTCAGGCCCTGCAGGCTATACGGCTGCGGTATATGCTGCACGAGCTAATTTACAGCCGGTCTTACTTACAGGAATGCAACCCGGCGGACAATTGACCACCACAACTGATGTGGATAACTGGCCTGGCGATGTCGAAGGTTTACAAGGGCCTGCACTAATGGAACGGATGCAGCAGCATGCAGAACGTTTTCAAACTGAAATTATTTTTGACCACATCACCCGTGCTGATTTGCTTTCTCGTCCATTTACTCTGGAAGGAGATACGCAAACCTACACATGCGATGCCCTAATCATCGCAACCGGTGCATCAGCACGATATATTGGCCTTGAATCTGAAAAAGCTTATCAAGGCCGCGGCGTTTCTGCCTGTGCTACCTGCGATGGTTTTTTCTACCGCAACAAGCACGTATGTGTAGTAGGTGGAGGCAATACCGCCGTTGAAGAAGCGCTTTACCTGTCAAATCTGGCAGCTTCTGTGACTTTAATCCATCGTCGCGATAGCTTGCGTGCGGAAAAAATTTTACAGGATAAGCTTTTTGAAAAAGCACGTACCGGGAACATAAAATTATTGTGGAATCATACGTTGCAGGAAGTATTGGGCGATGGCATGAAAGTAACCGGGGCGCGTGTTTGTAATGTGTTTACCGATGCCTGTACAGATTTACCCGTGGATGGCATTTTTATTGCCATTGGGCATACACCGAACACAAGTCTTTTTACGGACCAATTGGATATGAAAGACGGTTATCTCATCATTCGCTCGGGATTGGAAGGAATGGCAACTGCCACCAATATCCCCGGTGTATTTGCCTGTGGCGATGTGGCTGACCATGTTTATCGTCAAGCCATTACATCCGCTGGATTTGGATGCATGGCGGCTCTTGATGCGGAAAAATACCTAGACACAGTGAGATAAAGCGATAAAACCCACCATTTTAACCGCAGACGATTACAGTTTCCCAAATCCGGAAACCGCTGATGCCGAAGGATTAGTCGCCATCGGTGGTGATTTATCCCCCAAACGTATCCTTGAAGCTTATCGTCATGGAATATTTCCCTGGTTTAATCCGGGTGACCCGATTTTATGGTGGTCACCCGATCCGCGTTTAATCTTAAAACCGCACGCATTTAAATTAACACGCAGCCTAAAGAAAACCTTAAATAAACCTTTTCGTTTTACGATTGATACAGCATTTTCAGATGTTATTCGGGCCTGCGCCAGCACGGGTAAACGCTTAAATCGCAGCTGGATAACCGCAGAAATGATCGCGGCTTATACCAAGCTCTATGAAATGGGATTTGCCCATTCTTTTGAGGTATGGCTAGACGGGAAGCTGGTTGGAGGCTTATACGGGATTAGCCTTGGCCGGATTTTTTTCGGCGAATCCATGTTTCATGACATTCGCGATGCCTCGAAGCTGGCTTTGTATTTTTTATGTCAAACTCTGCAAGAATTAAAGTTTGAAATCATCGACTGTCAATTACCCACCGCACATTTGCAAAGCCTTGGCGCTGAAACAATATGCCGCCATGAGTTTCTGCAATGGTTACAGAAAATTTTGTATTCATAATATATCTTATGTTGATAAAAAAACCAATAAGAGTTATTATAAAACATTATTTTCCCCTGATACTCCTAAATGCATTATTCAGATTGCTATAAGCTACTTAAAACTCTTCGTAATCGCGAACTGGCGGCTCAATTAAAAATTGCCTTGGAAAACCTGGAAAAAGAAGCCAACAGTCCAACTTTCGTGCAATTCCTGCAAGATAATACCCAGTCCATGCAATCAATTTTTGCACTACGGCAAGAATACGATGTATTGCAACTGAAAAAAGTCGAAAAAGGCATTATTAACCTCATCAATACATTAGAAGAGCAGCAACAAGACGATCCTACCCTGACGCAAATTTTAAATATATTGAAAGACATACAAACAACTGCCTACCGGCAGTCGCTTGCTTGTTCTTTCCAACATTCACACTTTAGTGCATCGGCAGAAAAATATGCCACTCACTTTATTCCATTCAGCCAAGGGAGCGATCCTTTTAAAGGTTCTGATTTTATGGGCTATTGTTGGGGACACTCCCACCGCTATGGAAAACTTGCTTCACAAGGATTATTAAATCAGCTATCTGTAGCTTCTGACGAAACACTTTACGATACATTTAAAACCAACTGGACTTTTGCCGATATTCTTTTCAGACGAGTAGGCTGGTATTTTTGGGTGGCAAAAGAAATGCAATTGCGTCAAGCAATCTGGAATGCATTAAAAGGGTTGGATGATAAGCATACGTTAAATTTTAATTTTCTAATCAATTCCGTTGGTTTCCATTCCACCGCGCTAAGAATGGTAGGTAATGGCATTGAATATTATGATAATAATTATGGTTTGGTCAAATTTATAAACCGCGAAAATGCAGTTAATTTTTTAGCCTCTCATTTACTCCAGGAAGCACGGAAAAATGCCGGGGAAATAAGTTTTATTACCGTTTATAGATTGCCATATACCAATCAGGCCGACCATGATATTTTTGCCGCAGTGCCACAAAGTGCCCTGACAGAAACAGCAAGTGCCCCGGCAGAAGCCGTATCTCAGCCCACAGCCTTGACCCAAGCAATCAACGCTTTGGAACGCTATGCCCCCCAACTTGAAAAAAGTAATGTAAAAGGGAAAATTAAGGCCAATGAGATCCAATACTTAGTGCAGGAATTAAAAGGTTTATCCGCGCAGGAAATTGCGCCGCGTATTCATGAGATCCTGGAAAATAAAGAACATAGCTTAATTATAAACCGGGGTACCGGGTTTTATTTTTTTCAAAGCGGTTTTAAAAGCCGCAGCACGACTGAAACCTTGCTGCAGGCAATTTATCAAGCCGCAAGCGGAAATATACCCGCTTTGCAAAATAAAATTATTTAATCGCACCTAAGCTCGTGAAACTTACTGGCTCTCATTGCCATTTTTATTATTTTAGGGCACTATTTGTACTTTCATTTTCCCCTGCTTGGGTTTTTAATTCCAGAGAGATTTATGGCAAAAGAAGATCATATAGAAATGCAAGGCACAGTAGTCGATACTTTGCCCAACACCATGTTTCGCGTTGAACTGGATAATGGCCACGTGATAACTGCTCATATCTCCGGTCGCATGCGCAAAAATTATATCCGCATCCTAACCGGCGATAAGGTAAAAGTTGAGTTAACACCCTACGACCTCACCAAAGGCCGTATCATTTTTCGCGATAAAAATTAATGTTAGCGGGGCTTTCGCCCCCTACCTAGTTACCGGCTACTGTCATTTGCTCAATCAAAACTGAACCGCAACGTGTCGCACTATTTGGGTTCAGATCATCGCCTACCGCCACCATGTTACGGAACATATTCTTTAAATTGCCTGCGATGGTAATTTCTTCCACCGGGTATTGAATCTCGCCATTTTCCACCCAAAAACCCGCAGCCCCGCGCGAATAATCTCCAGTCAAGATATTAATGCCGTGTCCCATCAACTCCGTCACCAAAAGCCCCGTGCCAAGCAATTGTAAAAGTTCCTGGAAGCCGCCATGGGTTGGATCAATCGTTAAATTAAATACCCCACCGCTATTGGCGGTTGTCTTTAATCCTAACTTACGCGCTGAATAACTTCCTAAAACATACTGGCAAAGCTTCCCGTCTTTTACAAAAACATTATTGCGAGTGGGCACGCCTTCTCCATCAAAGGGAGCACTCCCCAAAGCCCTTAACAGATGAGGTTGTTCATAAATTTGCACGTATTCCGGGAAAATTTGTTCTCCCAGGCTATCCAGCAAGAAAGAATTTTTTCGATAAAGATTGGAACCGCTTATCGCACTCACAAATGCGGAAAATAATCCTCCGGACAAACGGGAGGAAAACAAAACAGGAACTTTTTGTGTGTTGATTTTTCTTGCGTTTAAGCGGCTAATGGTACGCTCTGCCGCTCTTTCTGCAAGCAGATCCAAAGCTAATAAATCTTTAAAATGGCGTGCTGTGGTATAATCATAATCCCGTTGCATGGCATCGCCTTCTTGTGCAATCAGGGAACAACTCATGCTATGCCTGGTTCCGTAGAGCACCCCACCCGCATCATGCGTGTCTGCATAACCATGGGTAAAATTATAGCTGGAAAGGCTAACACCGTCGGTATTAACGATCCTTTTGTCTTGCGCCAGGGCGTGGCGTTCACATGCAAGCGCCATTTCAATGGCTTTAGGAGGAGTAATATCCCAAGGGTGACAAAGGTCAAGCTCGGGATAACAGTTGTTAATCAAATCGGCATCTGCCAAACCAAAACAAGGATCGGCCGCACTTACCCGTGCGATATCGCAAGCTGCAGCCACCATGGCTCTGATTGCTGCAGAAGATGTATCCGTACTGCTGGCATGTCCTTTGCGCTTATCAAAATACACCGTGACGCTCATCTCTTTATCTTCGCTAAACTCGACTGTTTCCACTTCTCCCATGCGAACATTGACTGAAAAACCTTGATCGCGATTCACGGTGACGGAAGCATCGCTAGCCCCTTGCTCATGGGCACATGCCAAAACTTCCTGCATGATTTTTCTTAATTCCTCGGTTGACTTAACCTGCTGAATGTTGATATTTTGCGGAGATGTTTGCATAGCAATTCCAATGAATTCAGATTAGACAAGGATACAAGATTAATATATCAACGCCTATAAACTTCGTGCAAATAAGCAAATTGCTTTTAGGCTTCACTTTATTATTGTTCGTGAGTGTTAACAGTTTAGCAAGCAATTGGGAGCCTGTTGCGCCAGGGATTGAATATCAGGATTTGGGCACGAATTTATTAAAAACCTGGTCGCATATCCATGTTTTTCGTATTGATCTCAAAAAAAACGAACTTGATTTAATTTTGGCAAAAAATTTGTCCCTTGCCCATGCTTCCATCAGCGAATTTGCTGAAAAGAGCCGTGCATTGATCGTATTGAATGGAGGATTTTTCGATCACAACTACCACCCGCTTGGTCTTCGCATCAGTAAAAAACAAGTGCTAAATCCCTTGAAGCGCATCAGTTGGTGGGGTGTGTTTTACATCAAAAATCAAAAAGCATATTTATCCGGCCAACAACAATATTTGCATAATCCGCGAACACAATTTGCCGTGCAAAGCGGGCCACGCTTGCTCATCAATGGGGTAATCCCTGCCCTGAAACCCGGTCTTGCCGAGCGCTCTGCTCTTGGCATTACCACCCAAGGGAAAGTCATTATTTTAGTGACGGAAAACAGCCCCATGACCACAACCGCGCTAGCCAATCTAATGAAATCGGCTCCACTGCATTGTAAAGATGCACTTAATTTGGATGGTGGCAGTTCCAGCCAGTTAATCACCAACACCGATAACTTAAGGATTAACACCGGATTTGCGCACGTGAGTGATGCCATTGTAGTTAAACCGCGGCAGACAGCATGAATAAAAACCCCGGCAATCGGCCAACAAAACCAGGTGCCTTGATTATCCATTTATTTTCTCGCCTATCTACAACTTATCCTTTATTTATCCACAACATATACCCAGACTTATTCTATTGAAATCAACCGAAAAACACATTATCTTGTTAGGTTTCCTAGCAGACACACCTATATGTTGTGTTTTGGTTTATAATTAACGTATAGGTTGAATTTGTCATACTTGGCAATCTCACCTTCCGTGGAGGAACTATGTCAGAGATTCTTGATTCCGTAAAAGATGTATCCAGAACCAGTCAACTGGAATTATCGACGAATGCGCCGGGTTTATTAAAAACCATTAAGCGCAATGGCAAAGTCGTACATTATGACGAAAGCAAGATTAAAGTTGCTATCACCAAGGCATTCATTGCCGTAGAGGGAGGCAGTGCGGCCGCCTCAAACCGCATTTATCAGCAAATCGATGACCTCACCAAGCAAATTACACAAGCATTTAAGCGCCGTATGCCAAGTGGTGGCACCATTCACATCGAAGATATTCAAGATCAAGTTGAACTGGCTTTAATGCGTAATGAACAACATAAAATTGCCCGCGCCTATGTGCTCTACCGCGAGGAGCGCCGCAAAGCCCGCGCGGCACAAGTAAAGCAGCAAGCAAATGATGACAAGATCCCGTTAATCACCATGCCTAATGGTGAACTTGCTCCCCTAGATATAGCACGCGTCAATACCATTGTGGCTGAAGCATGTCGGGAATTGGAAAATGTGCATGCCGAGCCGGTGATTAAAGATGCTCTTCGCAATCTTTATAACCAAGCCAGCTTGGCTGATGTGCATAAAGCATTGATTATGGCAGCCCGCGCTTTAGTGGAAACCGAGCCTAATTATACCTACGTAAGCGCACGCCTGCTTCTAGACAGCTTACGGGCGGAAGCATTAAATAAACTGCAATTGCAAGAGGAAGCCACCTTCGATGAAATGGCGGCGCTTTATCCTGTATATTTTAAAGCGTATATTGCCCGCGGTATTGAGCACGGCATATTGGATCCCAAATTAAGCGATTTTCATTTGGAAACCTTGGGCAAAGCTTTATTGCCGGAACGGGATATGCAATTTACCTATTTAAGCTTGCAGACACTTTATGATCGTTATTTTATTCACGAGCACGGTATTCGCTATGAATTGCCCCAGGCATTTTTTATGCGCGTCGCCATGGGGCTTGCAATACGGGAAACAGATAAAGAAGAAAGAGCCATTGAATTTTACAGACTGCTCTCTTCATTTGACTATATGTCTTCCACACCTACCCTGTTTAATTCAGGCACAGTAAGACCTCAGCTTTCCAGCTGTTATTTAACAACCGTACCCGACGACCTGGAAGGTATTTACAGTGCCATTAAAGACAATGCCCTGCTTTCCAAATTCGCAGGCGGCTTAGGCAATGACTGGACCCCCGTACGTGCCATGGGCTCTTACATAAAAGGCACCAATGGCAAGTCGCAAGGCGTTGTGCCATTCCTAAACGTAGCGGACGCAACCGCTATTGCCGTGAACCAGGGTGGAAAACGCAAAGGGGCCGTGTGCGCTTATCTGGAATGCTGGCACCGCGATGTGGAAGAATTTCTTGAGTTACGTAAAAATACCGGTGACGATCGTCGCCGTACGCATGACATGAATACCGCGCTGTGGATTCCGGATTTATTCATGAAACGGGTACATGAAGAAGGTGAATGGACATTATTCTCCCCGGATGAAGTTCCTGAACTTCATGAACAATATGGTAAAACTTTCGAAAGTACTTACATGGCTTACGAAGCAAAAGCACGCGAGGGTAAGCTTAGGAATGTAAAAACGGTTTCCGCCGTTAAATTATGGCGTAAAATGTTGTCCATGTTGTTTGAAACAGGGCATCCGTGGTTAACGTTTAAAGATGCATGTAATTTGCGTTCTCCTCAACAACATGCCGGTGTAATCCACAGTTCCAACTTATGCACTGAAATTACACTGAACACATCTAGAGAAGAAATTGCAGTGTGCAACTTAGGCAGCATTAATTTGCCAGCGCACATTAAAAACGGCAAACTGGATAAAACCAAATTGCAGCAAACCATCCGCACTGCCGTACGCATGTTGGATAATGTAATCGATATTAACTATTATTCAGTTCCGCAAGCTCGTAACTCCAATTTGAAACATCGTCCCGTCGGTTTAGGGCTGATGGGATTTCAAGATGCCTTGTATAAACTTAAGTTAAATTATGCATCCAACGAAGCAGTAGCTTTTGCCGATACCTCCATGGAATTGATAAGCTATTATGCCATCGAAGCTTCCTGTGAATTGGCGAAAGAACGCGGCCGCTACCCAAGCTATGAAAATTCCTTATGGAGCAAAGGCATTCTGCCTATTGATTCCATCAACTTGCTGCAACAGGCACGTGGCCAGTATCTGGAACAAGACCGTTCACAACATTTGGATTGGGAATTATTGCGGGTGAAAGTTCGTACCGAAGGCATGCGTAATTCAAATGTGATGGCTATTGCGCCAACCGCAACCATTTCTAACATTTGCGGAGTTTCTCAATCAATTGAACCTACGTATCAGAATTTGTATGTAAAATCGAATTTATCCGGCGAATTTACTGTGGTTAACCCTTATCTGGTAGATGATCTCAAAGCCTTAAATTTATGGGATGAAGTCATGGTTAATGACTTAAAATATTTCAATGGCAGCGTGCAACCCATAAGCCGCATTCCAGAACATTTAAAAGCCCGCTATGCTACTGCTTTTGAAATTGAACCCATTTGGTTAGTTGAAGCGGCTTCGCGTCGACAAAAATGGCTGGATCAGGCGCAATCATTGAACGTATACATGGCGAAACCCTCGGGTAAAAAACTGGATGAGCTCTATCGCCAGGCATGGATACGCGGATTGAAAACCACCTATTATTTACGAAGTTTAGGTGCAAGCAACGCCGAGAAATCAACGGTTACAGACGGAGCCTTGAACGCGGTGAAAATCGATGAACCACAACTGTGCTCAATTCTTGACCCGAATTGTGAAGCTTGCCAATAGGAGAAAACACAATGTCTAGCGCAATCTTAGAACCCATGAATGCTCAAACAGGAGCCACCGGCCTCGAATTACTGGATATGGGCGCAGGACGCATCCATGTGGATGATAAAAAAATCATTAACTGCCGAGCTGATTTAAATCAATTGGTTCCCTTTAAATATAAATGGGCTTGGGACAAATACTTAACCGCTTGTGCAAACCATTGGATGCCCAATGAAATCAGCATGAGCGCTGATCTGGCATTATGGAATGACCCATATGGTTTGAGCCAGGATGAGCGCCTCATTGTACTGCGCAATTTGGGTTTTTTCTCAACTGCTGATTCCCTGGTGGCCAATAATTTAGTTCTGGCAGTCTACCGGCACATCACTAATCCTGAATGCCGTCAGTATTTGCTGCGGCAAGCATTTGAAGAAGCCTTGCATACCCATGCCTATCAATACATCATTGAAAGTTTGGCGCTGGATGAAGCAGCCGTGTTTAACATGTATCGGGAAATTCCTTCAGTAGCTACCAAAGCAGCCTGGGCTTTACCGTATACGCAAAGCTTAAGTGATCCGAATTTCCGTACCGGTACTCCTGAAAATGACCAGCGTTTACTGCGCGATTTGATTGCATTTTATGTCGTTTTCGAAGGCATTTTCTTTTACGTCGGTTTCACGCAAATTTTATCCATGGGCCGTCGCAACAAGATGGTGGGCACCTCCGAACAATTCCAGTACATCTTGCGCGATGAATCCATGCACATGAATTTTGGTATTGATGTCATTAACCAGATTAAAATTGAAAACCCGCACTTATGGACGCCACAATTCAAGGAAGAAATGATTGAATTGATTAAGCAAGGGGTTGCCTTGGAATACCAATATGCTCAAGACACCATGCCGCATGGTATCCTGGGAATGAATGCCAACATGTTTGAAGAATACCTGCATTTCATCGCCAATCGCCGTCTTACCCAGATAGGTTTGCCTGAACAATACCCCGGGGCTGAAAATCCCTTCCCCTGGATGAGCGAAATGCTGGATTTGAAAAAAGAGAAAAACTTCTTCGAAACCCGTGTCATTGAATATCAGGCTGGCGGTACATTAAGCTGGGATGATGACAATTAAGGTAAAACAACCCGGATACGCTGGTATTCGGGTTGAACTTCCCAACCCGCACCGGCTACGAGAATATTAAGCCAAAATCAATAAATTACATTCGCTTGCTTGTTCCTAGTACAATCACATTTTCTCCCTCGGCTTGCGGGAAATTTGCCTTCATTTTGTTAATTTCTTCCTTAAAAACGGCTGATTGGTTGGCAACAACTTTTTGTACTGTCCCGCCTGTACTGAGCGTACCTAAGCCCGTGAGTTCTTTTACCACATCGCTTATCCAATCTTTGAGCTTCTGCCATCCTCCTTTTTCATTCTCATATTCTTTAAGCGGAGCTACCAATTTGTTATTGATTAACTCATCAAATTGAGTACTAAGGGCGTTGATCTCTAAAGCGGTGATGGCTTCTTTTGACTTGGTTAAATACTCAAGCTGGGCAGTTAAGCCATTAAATGAAGGGATATCATTTTTATACCAGGGAGGTTCAGCATTACCAATTGCCTCCTGCAACATGGTTATTTTTCCCGCAGTATTTTGGCCTTGCCTGCCTTGAAGCTCAGTTAATTTTTCCTCGAGAATTTCTTTACCCTGAGCAATCTTTTCTTTCAGTCTTAGCAAGGAAGAATGCATTTCCTCTTGGCGCTTTTGCTGCTCTATAACAATATGTAACAGCAATCCTTGCATCATTCCAATTTTTTCCGTCTCCTCAGGAGAAGATAATTCAGGATCCCACTTATATAGTGAATCTTTAATTGCACCCACCTTTTCTGCATTGAAAGATGGGAAGCCATATTCCTTAAACTCGTTATTCATTTTTTCTTCAATCCGAGAAATAATTGCTTCCCTGGGAATGACTCTGCTCACCCCCCTTACTTTATTTGCTTCCTGGAGCTCTATACAAGCCTCCTCATATAAAGCCAGGCAAATTGTCTTTAATGCATCGGGCGAGGTGTTGATTTTTTCAATTGCCGCACCAAATTTATTCATAATTAATCTCGTATTTTAATGCCATTATGTAAATAATAGACGCAAAATGGCACTAAAATATCACTTGCAAGAAATTAATAATCACCCTTAGTTAAAGTATGGGCATACGCTATTCTTCCATGTAACTAGGCAACGTCCCTAAAGTTTTTTAGCCAAGATTTCATCTTAAATTGAGCACAAATTTTTCTATTTCACTTCGATCTACCCCCTCTCCCACGATAGGAGCTTTGATAGTATGATGATGCCCTTCGCGGGAGAGGGTTGGGGAGAGGGAATGTCACGGATGGTCATTGATGACGAGATGTGGTCTCGTTTAGAAAAATTACTTCCAAAGCCTAAAGGCCGACATGGTGAAGATGATCGGCTATTTATGGAAGCAATATGTTGGATGCTTCGTACTGGGGCTGCATGGCGTGATTTGCCACCGGACTATGGCAACTGGAAAAGTGTTTATAATCGTTATAACAACTGGTCGAAAAAAGGTTATATCACCGCAATATTGGCGGAATTAAAAAAAAGATGGCGATCACGAATGGCACATGCTTGAAATCTTGTCTAAAAAACTTTAGGGACGTTGCCTAAAGTCTTGCATTCTAATCCTTGCTTTTTGCCTGCAAGTTATGGTCAACTCGCTACATGTCGATTTTTATCGCTGATCGTACGGTGATTACCCACTTAAACTTAGGTTCATTGCACTTCCCAGTCAACATCATTCAAGGTCCGTTAGCTGGTGTAAGTTGCGCACCATTCCGGCTCCTCACCTGGGAACTTGGGCAACCTGCCTTTTCCTATACTGAAATGATTTCGTGTAAAACCTTATTGCATGCCAAGGCAAAAACTCGTTTTGTATATAAGCATGAAAAGGAAGGCCCGGTTTGTTTTCAATTATCGGGAAGTAATGAGAAAGAGTTGGGTGAAGCTACAAAAATTGCTACGGATTATGGCGCGGATTTAATCGATTTAAACTGTGGCTGTCCGGTTAACAAAATACGTTCGCGCGGGGCTGGCTCCAGTTTGCTGCAAAAACCCAAAGAACTTTTTAAGCTGATGCGCGCGATGAAAGCAAGCACGAATGTCCCCGTTTCGGTAAAAATACGCGTGGATGGCAATAGCAATGATCATTATAACCGCGAAATTGCCCGCATTGTGCAAGATGCAGGCATCGATTTTATAACGGTGCATGGTCGCAACTGGAGAGAAGGCTATGATACCCCCTGTCATTATTCTCAAATCGAATTTTTTGTTAATGAACTTAATATTCCTGTTATTGGTAATGGCGATGTATCATGCCTTGCATCCCTACAAAAAATGTTTGCAACCGGCTGTGCGGGGGTGATGATTGGCCGCGCCGGGGTCGGCCAGCCTTGGTTAATTGCAAAATTAATCGCAGAAAGTAAAGGCGAGCAATTTAATCTGCCAACTCCGGGTGAGCGCGGCTTGTTGTTTTTAAGACATGTCCGCGCTTTGGAAGAATTATTGCAAAGCGAGAAATTTGCAGTGATTCAGGCACGTAAATTTGCCAAGTATTATGCAAGAAATTTGGCAGGCCAAACTGAATTTATAAAAGCTGTTAACCATTGCGAGAATTTGGATGAATTAACGCTTGTCTGTAAACGATATTTTAACCAGCACGCTTAATAAATAAGCGTTGCCATGAGACTTTGCAGCAAAACCCGGTTCTGTGATTATCGAATGAAACAATGTTACATAGCGTAGAGGAAAAAATCTTAAGAGCTAAGAAGAAAAGAAATTCAACTGTTTATAAAAGTCCTGGTTTCTGCGGCTGCATAGCCTGGATTATACTCACACATCCAGACTTGCAAATGGGCTTCCTTTCCCAGGCTGTTTGATTTTATCGCGAAACACCACTAGCCATTGTGACGTAAGTGCGGAAATAAAATGACATCGCGGATTGAAGGGGAATTGGTAAATAACATGGCCAGTCTATCAATGCCAATCCCTTCTCCTGCAGTGGGCGGCATACCATATTCCAACGCCTCAATGTAATCGCTATCATAATGCATGGCTTCCAGATCGCCCGCATCTTTTTCTTCTACTTGTTTCAAGAAACGTGCGGCTTGATCTTCCGGATCATTTAACTCGGAAAACCCGTTTGCCATTTCGCGGCCTGCAATAAAGAATTCAAAACGATCGGTAACTTCAGGATTTTCTTCATTACGGCGTGCCAAAGGCGATACTTCTGTCGGATATTCAGTGATAAAAGTAGGCTGAAGCAATTGATGTTCGATGGTTTCTTCAAACAAAATCATTTGCAATTTACCAATGCCATCCGATTTTTTATAAGGGAATTTCATCCTGTCTAATAAACTGCGGCAAAAATCAATGTCTTCTATTTGGGCAACACTCAGTTCAGGATGGTAATGCAAAATAGCATCCTTAATGCTCATGCGGGCAAAAGGCTTGGAAAAATCTATGCATTGGCCTTGATATTCAATTTGCCGTGTCCCTAATACTTCATCGCACAAAAAGTGCAATAATTCTTCAGTAAAATCCATGAGATCCTGATACGTTGCATACGCTTCATAAAATTCAATCATAGTGAATTCAGGATTATGACGCGTAGAAATGCCTTCATTGCGGAAGTTACGATTGATTTCATAGACACGCTCAAAACCCCCGACCACCAGCCGCTTTAAATAAAGCTCAGGGGCAATACGCAAAAACATTTGCATATCCAGCGTGTTGTGGTGTGTGATAAAAGGGCGCGCCAGAGCGCCTCCCGGGATAGGATGCATCATCGGGGTTTCCACTTCCATAAAGCCATGGCTGTCCATAAACTTACGGCATGCAGAAATCAGGCGAGAACGGATGATAAATGTTTTACGGCTTTCTTCATTGGCAATCAAATCGACATAACGCTTACGGTAACGCAACTCCTGATCCGCCAGCCCATGAAATTTATCCGGTAAAGGCCGCAAGGATTTAGTCAGCAATTGCAATTGCTCGGCATTGACCGTCAATTCACCCGTATTGGTTTTAAATAATTCGCCATGTACACCCACGATGTCGCCCAAATCCCAATGCTTGAACTGCTCATATACTTCTGCCAAGTCATTCTGGCGTACATAAATCTGCAAACGGCCGGATGAATCCTGAATGTGGAAAAAGCTCGCTTTTCCCATAATACGTCGTAAAACGATACGTCCTGCTACAACCACTTTTATTTTTTGTTCAGCCAATTCTTCCTTGCCAGTTTCTGCATATTGGCTCAAAAGTTCGGCAGCAAATTGCTCACGATAAAATTCATTTGGAAAATTAAACCCTGTCGAACGTAATTCAGCTAATTTTTGTTTGCGAATCTGATAGACTTCACTCTCATCTAAAAATTCTTCAGTCATACTTCACCTACTCCTGATTTCAAACTCGCTTCGATAAACTGATCTAAATCCCCATCGAGAACGGCTTGAGTATTGCTAGTTTCTACGCCAGTGCGTAAATCTTTAATGCGTGATTGATCCAATACATAAGAACGAATTTGCGAGCCCCAACCGATATCAGACTTGCTGGCTTCCAATGCTTGCTGTTCTGCATTTTTTTTCTGCATTTCAAGCTCATAAAGTTTAGCGCGCAGCTGCTTCATGGCTTGGTCTTTATTTTTATGCTGGCTGCGATCCGTCTGGCATTGTACAACAATCCCGGTCGGTTCATGCGTAATGCGCACAGCAGAATCGGTGCGGTTTACGTGTTGCCCCCCGGCTCCCGACGCACGATACGTATCGATACGCAAATCCGCTGGATTAATGGCAATATCGATGTCGTCATCCACTTCCGGCGATAAAAATACCGCTGCAAAAGAAGTGTGACGCCGGTTGCCTGAATCAAATGGAGATTTGCGCACCAAACGATGTACACCAGTTTCCGTACGCAGCCAGCCATAGGCATATTCCCCAACGAAATGGATGGTAGCACTTTTAATTCCTGCTACTTCACCTGGCGAGCATTCTATTAGTTCGGTTGTAAATCCATGATGCTCGCCCCAGCGCAGATACATACGCAGCAACATTTCAGCCCAGTCCTGAGCTTCTGTGCCGCCTGAGCCTGCTTGAATATCCATAAAAGCGCTTGCTTTATCCATTTTGCCGGAAAACATGCGGCGAAATTCGAGCGTTTCTACCTGTTTTTCAACGGCATGGGTTTCTGACGCAACATCTTCTATAGCCTGGGTATCTTCTTCCTCACGAGCCATATTAAAAATCTCAATCAAATCATCAATGCTTTGCAACAGATTCTCGAGTTGAAAGACAACTGCTTCCAACTGGGCCCGCTCCCGACCCAAGGCTTGTGCCTGCTCAGGATTGTCCCAAATTCCGGGTGACTCTAATTCGCGGACGACTTCTTCAAGACGCTCCCGTTTGGTATCGAAGTCAAAGATACCCCCGAAGAGCATGCACGCGCGTTTTTAAATCGGTCAAAGTATGATGAATTTGATTTACTTCTAACATGATATCCCTTAATTTAAAAATGTGTCTATTTTACAGCGAAAGATAAAAAGTCTGCAAACAGACAAGCCTTGAGAAATGCTCTGCTGCACTTCTCAGCTGTCTTTTGATGTGAAGCGCCTTAAATTCATGGCGCCGATTAGAATTCAGGCAGTCTGGATTTGATTCGATGGGTGGCTTGCGAATGAATTTGCGAAACACGCGATTCGCTAACCCCTAACACTTCGCCTATTTCTTTTAAATTTAAATCTTGCTCATAGTAAAGCGACAATACCAATTGTTCCTTCTTTGGCAAACTGTCAATAATTTGTGATAATTGTGCCGTCATATCATCATGAAGCGCCTGGACATGCGGTTCTGTTGAATTACTCAATGTTTCTTCTTTTATGATTTCATCCGTTGCACTTAAATCTTCAAATGGATATAAATGACCGCCTGCCGAATCGCTTAGCATATCATGATACTCTTCAAGGCTAATGCCCAATTCCGCGGCGACTTCCTGATCTTTGGCGTCACGGCCAAGGCGGTTCTCCACCTCCCGTACGGCGGCAGAAATCATGCGAGCATTGCGATAAACTGAACGCGGCACCCAATCGTTGCGGCGGACTTCATCCAGCATATGCCCACGGATACGGATCCCGGCATAAGTTTCAAAAGAAGCACCTTTTGTATCGTCATAATGCCTGACCGCTTCCAGCAAACCCAGCATGCCGGCTTGCAGCAAGTCATCCAGTTGTACGGATGGCGGCAATCTGCCCAATAAATGATGTGCGATGCGCTTGACCATTTGCGCGTGCTTTTTAATTAATTCTTCCTGGGTTTGTTGATTCACTTTGCTTTTTAAAGCCAAAGTATCATCCACGATGAGTCTCCTTTTTATTATTATTTGCACTGCAAAGTGGCAATAAACAGCAAAGCCCGCCGGTCTAATTCGCTGTATATTCAATGTATATCGCTATTGCATTGCCGTCAAATGAACATTTAAAAATCATCATGCCTGCTTGCTTAACCAACCAGCCGCTCAAAGAAGAAGCTCGTATTTCCACTTACGGTTAATTTAACAGGCCATTCTTCTATCGTTTCCGCTAATTTTATTATTGCCTTCGTAGCCAAGGCAGTGGGAAAAGCAGTAATAAACGGTTTTTGCCTTTTAACGGCACGATACACATGCTCATCAAAAGGAATGGCGCCTAAATAGTCAAGATGCACATCAAACCATGGATCCATCATCTCATATAATTTATTAAATAAGCGCTGCCCTTCTTCTATGCTTCGCATCATATTAGTCAAGATATGAAAGTGATGTAATTTGCAGCGCTTATTGAGAATTTTCATGAGCGTATACGCGCTGGTAAGCGATGCGGGCTCATCGCCTACCACGGTAATAATTTCCTGGGCTGAACGCGTGAAGTTTAATACCGCATCGGATATCCCAGCACCGGTGTCAATAATCATATAGTTCCATTCCATGGCCAAATGATTAAATGCATTAATAATGCCAGCATGCTCTGCAGAGGTAAGATTGGTCATAAACTCAGCATCTGCTGCTCCAGGGATTATAAAAACATTCGCAGGACCTGCTAAAATAATGTCGTTGAGAGAACATACCCCCTGAATGACATGCGCCAGGTTATGCTTGCTGCGTAACCCCAACATGACATCCAGGCTCGGTAATCCTAAATCGGCATCAAGCAATAAGACTTTTTTATTTTTTTGAGCAAGCGCTATTGCTAAATTTAAGGAAATATTACTTTTCCCAACCCCTCCCTTACCTGATGTTACTGCAATGACTTTCACAGGAAGCGTGCGCATCAGCTTATGAAGCCCCAGTGCATGGCTCATGCCATGAGTGTTTTTTTCTGTCATGACGTCACCTTTAAAGAAAAGATCTGAAAAAGCTCATGCAAACATCATGCCAATTCCGGATTGGAGAAAAGGAATAAACTGGAAAAGAAAAGATGGATATTATTCGTCTGCCTGTACATTACATTTAGCTTGGGCGTCTGCCTGGCACTGCTCGATGCAATCTCTTTCCTCGGAATTAAGACAGACGGTATTGACGCAATCATTCGCAGTATTATCCACGCACATTTTCGCGTCAAGATTTTCGGCATCTGCAATATTCGGTGGATCATCAGCAGCATTTACCGTGAGAGAAAAGCAAGTAAAGAAAGAAAGCAGTAAAATTCGCTTCATGGCATTCTTAGGTAATAAACCAGTAAATTAATTATAGTTTATTTTAAGCCAGGCATTTTCGTGGCTAGGAGAATATGCCACACTTAAAAGATGATTTGTCAGTTATCAGGAACATGCGCTCTAAAATCCAAACTGTATCCAATTTCAGCCGAGCAATAACTGTTACCACTCCCTGCTTTCGTCCCGATGAAGAAAAGCACTTGCGGGAAATTTTTGTCGAAAATATCGATAAAAATATACTGGCGCGCGGGAATGGCTTAAGTTACAGCGACTGCTGTATTCTTAGCCATGGTATTATGATTGATGCCCGTCGCTTAAATCATTTGCTGGAATTTGATGAAGATTCCGGTATAGCTGTTTGTCAAGGAGCAGCAACATTTGCCGATCTTTTCTTGTTGAGTCCTGATTTCATTCCACCTGTTTTACCTGGAACTTTATATGCAACGCTCGCTGGTGGAGTTGCTCATGACGTGCATGGCAAAAATAATCATATTCATGGTAGTTTAGGTAGGCATATCGCTTGGTTGGAATTGCAGACAGGAAAGGAGACATTCCATTGCAGTGCTGACAAAAATCCGGATCTTTTTACTGCTACCATTGCGGGTTTAGGATTAACCGGCGTCATTAAACGCATCGGCATCCGCTTACAAAAAAATACCCGCTACGTTACCCAATACACTGAAAAACATATGAATTGGCCTGGTTTGCTGCAACGTATGCAGGAAGAAGGCATTCAACATCAATACCAGGTAGCTTGGCTGGACCTAATGAATGAACCCCGTGCTGTATTATCCTTTGCCGATCATGTGGATTGTGACGCTCATGCTGAAAATATTCTGCAAGAGACTTGGGCTGTACCGAAATTCCCTGTCCGCTTGATTACCTCTTGGGGGATGAAACAATTTAACCGTGCTTATTTTTACTGGTCAAAAAGCGGCTCTAAAGTTTTGCCTTTATGGAAATTTAATAATCCCCTGGATTGCATTAAAAACTGGAATTATTTATATGGAAAAAAAGGATTGTTGCAGTTTCAAGCAGTCTTTCCGGGCGAACAAGCAATAGGCGCATTGGAAAGGTTGACTCAAATTATTCGCCAATATAAAGCATTACCCACATTGGCCGTACTTAAATATTTTACTCGCCCGGGAAGTGGTCTTTTATCTTTCGTGAAGCCTGGGTTTACTTTGGCGGTTGATTTCGTACACAATCAACAAGCGCGTCAAGCAATTGACGCTATGAATCAAGCTATCGTAGCCTTGGGCGGAAGCATTTATCTGGCTAAAGACTTATTTTTAACCCGGCAACAATTTGCAGAAATGTACCCGTGGCATCAGGAATTTATTGAAATTTTAAACCGCTACCAAAGCCCCATGGCTTCTGATCTCAGCCAGCGCTTGGGCTTAACACCATGAATCGTACCTGGGTCGTTTTGGGAGCAACCTCAATCATCGCCGAAAAGTTGGCTCATTGTGCTGCACGAGAAGGCCATGCGATTATTCTTATTGGCCGCAACGTAAAAGAATTAACGATCAAGGCAGCGGATATTAGCTTACGTTACCGGGTTTCATGCGAAGTTATCGCTACGGATTTTTCTAAACCCATTATAAATTTACTTTCAGAATTATATGAAAGGGAAACTGAACTGGATTTAATTATTGCCCACAGCTTGATGTTGCATAATTACTCATTGGATGATGTAAAAATTGCAGATCTTATCCAGGTTAATATCCTCAGTACGGCGCAATTGATCCATACTTATTTCCAAAAAAAACAAAGCGAACATCATTTGCTTTTTTTAAGCTCAGTAGCAGCCAGCCGCGGGCGAGCCAAAAATAGTTTGTACGGGGGCAGCAAAGCCGCCATTGAAGTGTATTTACAAGGTTTGCAACAAGCAGCAACATCAGCGCAAACCATCACAATAGCCCGCTTGGGCTTTATTGACAGCAAAACCACTTATGGTGAGCCGGGAATTTTTTATGCATCAGCCCCCGAGCGCTGTGCGGCTGCTTGCTGGCGGGCAATAAAATTAAAAAAGCGACAAATTTATCATCCATTTTTTTGGCGCTTTATCCTATTTATGATTCGCAACCTGCCCTTTTTTATCTATCGTAAATTACGTGTTTGATCGTGGCATTAATGCTGTGGATAGCACCCGGTAAAAAAATACATCGCATCCACATTCTTAACTATAACCTAACGTTTCAGTTGCATCCTCATCTTTTTGCTCTTCTGACTGGGAAGCTTGAAATAAACCCTGACGATTCTCGCCCAACTTCATTCTTTTAGGCGAAGACGATTCTACTTGCATGCTTGGAGTCTGATTTTTATCTTGTTCAGCCTTATCTTGCTCGGCTTTACCTTGCAGGCAGGCAAATTCTCTCTTTTTCCCAGTGGTTTTTGCCTGCTGCCTTGGTTCATGCGTAGCAAAGACAGGCAAGCTATTCGCTTGTTGGAAAGCATGTGACAGACTAGTGGCTTCTTCGCTTGATAAAACATGATACTTAAGTAACACGCTTAAAATGTCTGCCAATTTTTTTTGATCAATGGGGGCTTTAAATTGCAAATGATAATGTGGATCAGAAAGTGGAAACGAATCTTGGTGATAATCAGCATGGTTAGGATCGGCTCGTTCCACGTAACGAATGACGCCAAGCTCATTTTCTTCTTCTTCATCATTAGCAAGCGCCACATCATCAAATTCTGAATGTAGGCAGTCAACTTCATTCCAAACTTTTTCCCCTGTATCCAGCTCAAATAATTCCAGACTCGTGTTGCCATTTTTTGTTGGATATACCGTAAGGGTATCGTTGAAAATGCTGAGGTTGACTTTTTTACAAAGGTGAGTAAAAGCTTTCATCATTTCGCCATATATTTTATAAAGTAGCCATAATAAACAGCAAAGATTAAGGCTTTATTAACTGTGGGTGGGATTGAATCCGTAGTGGTAACCCGACTAACGCTGCCATGCGAGCGGGTTACCGGCAAACTTACCGGATTAATCGAAACATGGGAATAATGACCGGGATAATGCCAAAAGATTGCAGTATGTACAAAATAATAACGATGATGACTACAATGTTTAATAAGCTTTTTATCGCACCTGCCATGGGAACAAACACATTAATCAACCATAGCACCAATCCAAACACAATAATATTGGCCAACAGGTTCAAAAGTTCATTCATGCTCATAAAAAATCCCTATTTTAGTTAATAGCCTGCACCTATAACCAAAAGCCAAAGTCTTCTGGTTAATCCTTCATCCTAGAGAATTGGCTACATACGCCAGCCGGCTCTCCTTAGATTCATCCAGTACATTTTCTTCCAGACGAAACGCACGGTGCAGCGCCCGCACTCCTTCATCCAGAGACGTCTCATCGATCACCACGGAAATTTTAATTTCAGAAGTTGCAATTAATTGCACATTAATGCCATGCGCGGCCAACGTTTTAAACATAATGGGAGCAACTTCCGGGTGACTCTTAAGACCCGCGCCCACTAAGGATAGCTTAGCCAGCTGTTCTAATCCCACCACATCTTTTGCTGCCATTTCCTTGGCGATTTTTTGCAATAACTGGAGCGTTTGTTTATATTCATCCCGATGCACCGTGAAGGTGAAATCGGTCTTGCCATTCGAGGAATGTTGCAAAATCATGTCTACGTTTACGCCTATGGTGCTGATTTCGCCTAAAATTGCGGAAGCAAGGCCTTGCGTATCCGGCACACCCAACACGGAAATTTTTGCTTCATTACGACTAAACGCAATGCCGGTGACGGAAAAGGATTCCATGTGTTGATCCTGACGATACGTGATCAAAGTTCCCGGGCCTTCTTTTGCTGACGATAAAACCCGCAATGGAATGTTATATTTCCCGGCAAATTCTACGGAGCGGATTTGTAATACTTTAGCGCCTAGACTGGATAGTTCCAACATTTCTTCAAACGTAATTTGATCCAGGCGTTTAGCTTCTGGAACCACACGTGGATCCGTTGTGTATACACCATCCACATCCGTGTAGATTTGGCATTCGTCCGCTTTTAAGGCAGCAGCGATTGCCACCGCTGTAGTATCGGAGCCGCCACGACCAAGCGTGGTTATATTCCCATGTTTATCAACTCCCTGGAAACCGGCGATTACCACCACTCGCCCTTGTTTTAAATCTTCTACAATGGGGCGAGTATCAATACCCTGAATCCGGGCTTTTTTAAATTGACTGCAAGTTTGTATGCGCGCTTGTCCACCGGTATAAGAGCGCGCCGCTATGCCACGGTTAATAAGCGCCATAGCCATCAAAGTCATGGAAACTTGCTCGCCGGTAGCCACCAAAGCGGCATATTCTCTGGGATCAGGACTTTCACTCATCTGATGCGCGAGCCCGATTAATTTATCAGTTTCACCGCTCATGGCAGAGACAACAACCACTACGTCATGCCCTGCATGCTTTGCTTTGGCAACAATATCTGCGGCATGGTTGATATGAGCCAAGGTAGCAACCGATGTGCCTCCAAATTTCTGCACTAATAGTGCCATTTTAGCCGCCTCATTAAACAGGGTTTATCTTTTGTATCGGCATATTGGCCGATAAGTTGAGACTTATCCATAAAAAATTAATTAACTGTATTTTCCGCAATCAAATCAGGAATGCGTGCAAGCTTAGCATCAAGATCAGCCGGGAGAGACCCGCCGCCTTGTGCCATATCTTCACGCCCTCCCCCCTTACCGCATAAATGCCGTACGAAAGCTGTGGCAGGCGGGACTTGCCCCAAAATATCTTTGCTTATACCTGCAATGACATTTAACTTGCCTTGCTCTGCAGTAAATAACACAATCACTGCCTGGTTAAGCCTGGACTTTAGCTGATCGAGTGTCGTTCTCAAAGTTTGGTTGTCGGCATTATCCAATTTTTTGACCAACAAATTAATGTGACCTATGGTCTTAACTTCGGCAAGCAAAGCCTCGCTGGATTGGGTAACCAATTTTGCCTGCAAACGCTCCAATTCTTTTTCTTTTTGCCTTATTTCCTGCAAGAATTGCGCTAGTTTTTCGGAAATCGTTGCAGGTGTTGCTTTTAATTTATCTGCAACGTCGTTCAAGACGTCCAATTGCTCATTAATCCAGGCCAATGCATGCGCACCGGTGACCAGTTCAATGCGGCGCACGCCGCTGGCAATTCCATACTCGCTGGTAATTTTAAATAACCCGATATCACCGGTTTGTCGAGCGTGGGTACCGCCACAAAGCTCTTTAGAAAAACCACCCATGGTTAATACGCGTACTACATCCGTGTATTTTTCACCAAATAAAGCGATTGCACCGGCTTCTTTGGCAGCCTCAATATCCATCAACTCGGTAACCACGGGTAAATTGGCACGTATTTTGTCATTAACCAATGCTTCCAGTTGCCGCAATTCCACTTGCGTCAACGCCTCGAAATGGGAAAAATCAAAACGTGCCCTTTCTGCATCCACCAGAGAACCTTTTTGTTGCACGTGCGTACCGACAATAATTTTTAATGCGGCATGCAACAAATGAGTTGCCGTATGGTTTAAGCGTATGGCTTCACGCCGCGCTATATCAATTTGCGCTGTCACATGCTGATTGACTGCTAATTCACCGGACGCCACTTCGCCATAATGAACAATGGCTTGGCCGATACGCTGCGTATCATCTACGCGAAATACTGACTGGTTACCCAGTAATTGCCCGCGATCACCCACCTGCCCACCGCTTTCGGCGTAAAAAGGTGTTTTATTCAAAATGACAGCCGCCTTCATCCCTGTGGTCAATTTCTCGACTTTGGCGCCATCCACCAATAATGCAAGCACTTCACTTTGCAGACTGTTTTCTTCATAGCCATGAAAGGTGGACGCTTCTTGTAACTGCACGGTGCCTGAATAATCAGCCTGAAATTGACTTGCAGATTGAGATTGTTCACGCTGTTGCTGCATGCATTGCTCGAAACTCTGCAGGTCTACTTGCAAACCTTGCTCCCGAGCAATATCTGCTGTTAAATCGACGGGAAAACCATAGGTATCGTAGAGCTTAAATGCCGCATCCCCTGGTATTAACCCCCCTTTCAGGTTTTTGATTTGTTCTTGTAAAAGGTTTAACCCTTGTTGCAACGTGCGGGCAAACTGATTTTCTTCTTGTTCCAAAATTCGCGTAATCAATTGTTTTTGCGCGCCTAATTCAGGATAAGCATCCCCCATAATTTCGATGAGCGGCGTAATTAATTTACAGAAGAAAGGCGTTGGTAACCCTAATTTATTACCATGGCGGACAGCACGCCGGATAATTCGGCGCAATACATACCCGCGACCTTCATTACTGGGCAGCACGCCGTCTGCAATTAGAAAAGAACAGGCACGGATGTGATCGGCAATCACTTTCAAGGAAGGGTGTTCAAGATTTATCTCATATTGAGCATAAGAGGCAATTGCTTTAATCAAATATTGAAAACTGTCTATTTCATAATTGCTATGCACACCTTGCACCACTGCTGCAATACGTTCCAGCCCCATACCCGTGTCTACAGAAGGTTTGGGTAAAGGGTGCAGCTTCCCGGCTTTATCACGATTAAACTGCATAAACACCAGATTCCAGATTTCAATGTAGCGATCGCCGTCAGCTTCTGCGCTTCCCGGCGGGCCGCCAGCAATTTCCGGGCCATGATCATAGAAAATTTCCGTACAAGGCCCGCACGGCCCTGTATCACCCATCGACCAAAAATTATCTTTTTCCCCGCAACGGGAAAAACGCGCTGGGGAAACACCTATTTCTTTAAGCCAAATATCCGCAGCTTCATCATCTTCTTCGAAAACCGTAACCCACAGGCGTTCAACAGGCAATTTCAATATTTGGGTTAGAAACTCCCAGGCATACTTAATGGCATCGCGTTTAAAGTAATCGCCAAAGCTAAAATTTCCAAGCATTTCAAAAAATGTATGGTGACGCGCTGTATAACCCACGTTTTCCAGATCATTATGCTTGCCCCCGGCACGCACACAGCGCTGCACGCTGGCTGCCCTTTTGTACGACCGTGCTTCCATCCCGAGAAAAGTATCTTTAAATTGCACCATCCCCGCATTGGTGAATAATAAAGTGGGATCGTTTGCAGGCACCAGCGAGCTTGAACTCACTATCTGATGGTTGTGTTTTGCAAAATAGTTAAGGAATGCTTCTCTAATTTCAGAACTTTTCATGTTTAATACTTCAGTGAAAGGTTATTAAATTCTCAATTATCATCCGCAAATCATGCAAATGCATCAAATTATTGCTCATGCTGTGCAAATTCATCATTAAATACTTTAGCGATGATATGGGAGGGAAAGCCACGATAAAATAAAAACTGTTTTTGTTTCTGCAATTGTGCAAAAGATAATTCCGACTTCTCTTTGTATTTTTTCTGATGCACTGCCAAGGCGTAGGAAAGCCAATTCTCATCCTCTTGCTGCAAGGTTTCCTCTATCAAGTCAGCATTAACTTGCTGACTCAGTAATTCTTGCCTGATCCGCAAAGGCCCATATCCCTGGGCAATGCGGGTACGGCACACACTTGCAGCATAACGTTCGTCGCTTTGCAAGCCAAGGTGTTGGCACTTGACCAGCGTAGCTTCAATTTGAGCTGCATCATAGCCTTTTTGTGCCAACTTAAATTCGAGCTCGTGTGCGCCATATTCGCGTTTCGCAAGCAGGCGAATAGCGTGAGAAAACGGTTTATTCATCCGCTAATTCAACGGGCTCAACAACCGGTGCAGACTTTTTAGCTAAAAAAGCGGCGCGGATTTGTTGCTCCAACGGCGCAGCAACTTGTGGATTATCTTTCAGATACTGGCGTACGTTTTCTTTACCTTGGCCGATTTTTTCTTGTTTGTAGCTATACCAGGCACCAGCTTTTTCAATCAAGCCTAATTCCGTTGCCAAATTGATGATTTCACTCTCGCGCGAAATTCCTTCGTTATACAAAATGTCAAATTCAGCCTTCTTAAACGGCGGCGCCACTTTGTTTTTAACTACTTTCACTTGAGTTTCGTTACCTAAAATTTCCTCACCCTTCTTAATAGCCCCGGTGCGCCGGATATCCAATCGTACGGACGCATAAAATTTAAGTGCGTTACCGCCGGTTGTTGTTTCAGGATTGCCAAACATTACCCCGATTTTCATACGAATTTGGTTAATGAAAATGACCAGTGTGTTTGAGCGTTTGATATTGGCTGTCAATTTGCGTAAAGCTTGCGACATCAGACGCGCTTGCAAGCCGACATGCGCATCACCCATCTCCCCTTCGATCTCGGCTTTTGGCGTTAGTGCCGCTACCGAGTCAATAATAATAACATCCACCGCAGCAGAGCGTACCAGCATATCGGTAATTTCAAGCGCTTGCTCGCCTGTATCGGGCTGCGAAATTAATAATTCATCCACTTTGACGCCGAGTTTTTCAGCATAACTTGGGTCCAGTGCATGCTCTGCATCGATGAATGCGGCTGTGCCGCCATTTTTTTGACATTCTGCAATAACTTGCAGGGTAAGCGTGGTTTTTCCGGAAGATTCAGGCCCGTAAATTTCAACAATACGCCCTTTTGGCAAACCGCCGATTCCTAAAGCGATGTCTAAACCCAATGAGCCGGTTGAGATGGCTTCGATATCGCGCATGTCAGTGCCTTCGCCCATACGCATGACAGAGCCTTTACCAAATTGACGTTCAATTTGTGCGAGCGCGGCATTAAGTGCTTTTTGTTTATTTTCTTCCATAACTCACCCTAGAAAATGCAAAGGAAAAATTATCCCATAGATATGTGCGGGCAGCAAATTGTTGTTCAGGCAAAACAAGGCAATGTAGTATCACAACCAAGAACACTGCCTATGATTCTTTATGAAAGCAAGCTCTTGGCCCCAATTAATTGTTCGCTGTTTTTTTCCTTTAATGTTTTCTGGGCAAACATACTCATCGACGGCAGTAAACCCATGGCTTCTTCACCAATTGATGGCGTCTCAAGCGTAACTTGCCTCGTGGCTTTTTCTCTGTTGCGCAAATACAAAGCCACCGCAGTATGCTCTTTGCTAACCGCTCTCTTATACGCAGAACGCAGCGCAGCCTGGCTTGGCTGCAAATCAAGATTACAAAGGTAATCCACGACCATGAGCACCCCATGCCTTGCCGCCACTTGCAAAGCAATATCCAATGTTTTTTGCGTAAGATATTCTTTGCCCTTTGCGAGTTTAACCGTACACAAATACTCAACAACGTGCAAATGGCCAAGTTTTATGGCGGATTCCAGCCCTGCGTCCAGTATGCTGACTGGTAAAGCAGTTGGCAAATTACAAAGTTGCCGCACGCTGTCCGTAAAACCCAAGTTAACAGCTTTTAAGAATGCTTTCTGCAAACAGTTTTTAGAAAGAGTCTCCGTCGCACCATACAAGAATTGGATAATGTTGGGTTTGTTTTTTGCAACCGCAGCCTGCAATAGCATCTCGATGGAATGCTGGAAAAAGTTATTCTTGGGGATGCTCTCCATAATGTAGGCAGCAATTGCAAAATTTTCCTTTGTCAATGCTTGTCCTACTCCTTCCAGCATTAACGTCGGTGAGATGAGTGACTGATTTAAGCCGCAGAAAAAATTGATTAAAGGAATATTTGCTTGCTCTACAGCCAAGCGGAAAGCACGTTCGATCATGCGTCCCAATTTTTTATCTTGATGCTGAATGCCTAATTTACAAAATAATTCAATACTGGCTGGGCGGTTTTGCTGTATAGCCAAATCGAGGAACTGCCTGATTACATCACAATCAAATTGTTCCGCATTGGTTGTGACCAGATAATGGATGACATTCCAAGGCGTTATTTCCCATGGGATAAAATGCACCGCTTCCCGGCAAATTTCTTTTATGAGTGCGCGTGTGATTTGCAAAGGCTGCTTTTCTGCCAGAAAAATGAATAATCCTGCATTATCATTCCTAAGGACGCGGGCCAATATACCCTCTTGGCCATATTTGCGGTGCAGCCAATTATAATTTTTATATTTTTCTGCAAGCATCCCAATTATTTTATTGCGACAATTTTCCTCATCAATAGCACATAAACTCTCAATTAAAGCATACTCATATTCATTGACTTCAGTAGGATTTAAAATGCAATCAACTCCCAAAGATACCATGAAATCTTCTATGTTAAATTGCTCACCTTGCTGCTTAAATAAAAGCTTGCCAATATAACCCTGCAAATTATATTTATCGTGTGGAAAACCGGAATCAAAATAAACGATTTCTTTTAATGCATTTAACTTTCTACTTGCATGCAACCATGCGTCTTCAATCGCATAATAATGACTTATTGTAAATGGGAAACAGGCAATTTGCTTAAGCACTTCAAAATGAAAAGATGCCTCATATTGCCCACATTTTTTTACCAAAATCCTTTCTTTATGTTTAAATTTCCTTAAATTTTTAAGCAAATAAGAATCTTCTGAAAACTGCGGGTTATCAGCAATCTTATCTATAATATTTTCATAAATAGAAATTGCAACCTCCTTCTTCTTATCACGAAAAGCTAAAAATAAAGACATCAGTTGCGGGATTTTATCAAACAGGCTTGCTTCTTGCTGATCCAGATAATTTAACACTCCTTCAATCTTTATAGAGCTTATTTTTTCATATAAATCACCCTTATAAGGCAGTAAATGCAACACCGACCAATGCTTGTCATCGAGCAAGCCATTCAAAGTACCTACACTAATAAGCGCAGATAATTTTTCAATAAGCTTTGGATTTTTTTCAGCAGCTGTCATATCAATAAATCGGGATAAATCTTTAAGCGGCAGGCTATTTAAAGCAGCTGCCAGTTGCTCGAACCAAGCTTCTTGCGCCGTGAATTTCAAGGCGGCACTCAAGAATGGCTGAGCAAATACCGTGTATAGATCCTTAAAATTATCTGCATCACTAGTAAAATCATAACTATCTTCACGGTCGATTTCGCATGATTCCTCTGCTTCTTGCAAGACTCCAGTAAGTGTATATGCTTCCAAGCCGCGTGCAGAGCAGGATATTCTAGCCGCTTTTTCACAAAGCGCATGCGCCTGTGGAAATTGTGCCATGAGAGCATAGAGTTCGATGATTGGACTTTCTGGCGCATGCAGGGAAAATAAATGATAACCAATAAAATCATGCAATAAACCAGCCTTTAATATCCTTTCAACTGCAACGCCTTGCTGTAAAAGCCACAGTAAAAGAGCAGCAAATTCCTCAGGGGTCCCCAAAAACTGTCTGCATAACGGAATGATACCTAAAGGATTTTTTTGATGTGTAAATTGTACGGTGAAGTAGGATAAATTATGCTCAACAATGGCCGTTGAAATGGCTGATCTAACATCAGAGTTCAAATGTTCTTTTTCGCTAAGATAATAAGATAACGTTTCTTCTCTATTTTCTTGCATAGCAAGAGAAATCAATTGTTTCATTTTTTCAATATCGTATGCCCTCTTTACTTGCTGCTGAGAAGCAATGGCATATTGGAAAGCCAGCAAAGCTGCGGAGCAACCATCTTTAACCGCTAATTTATTTTCACAGAAATTTAAGAAATCCAAAAACTCCTTCTGCATAGACAATTTTTTTTGAGCTTCAGCATTTACATTATCATTGCTGGAGTATTTTGAAGACCAAAAGCTGGCAAGTAATTTTCTGTTTTTTAATGAAAAGCCGTCTAACTCATTTTTTAGTGTAGAAAGATACACGATTTGACTGCTTATTGGGTGGTGATTAGCATCATCATTTAGCCAGGAAAATAGTTCGTTAAGCATGGTGTAGCTCACTGTTTAATCCCTGATGTTTCATTATGGGAGTACGCGGGGAAAAACGTCAATAAAATTTGGTATCGTTATTAAAATTTATTTTTTATTTAACAATTTTTTGCACAAAATAAATATGATTTTTAGTTAAAATTATTGAAAAATAATAAATTATATTTTTTAAGAGAAAAATTATAGGCATGACAGGACAAAGTGTTAATAAAACTCAATTTGTAATTTTTTTTTACTTTATTGCGCAGCATTTAGAAATGGCTTTGCCTGCAAATAGCAAAAATTTGCTTTTAGAATGATTGGAAAAATTTTCAATCTTGACTTTACCACCCCCCACGCTTAGCATTCTTTCATTATTTTTTTGAGGGTACACCATGGGGATGCACCATTTGCGAATGCTGGTGGGCGATGATCTGGATGCAGTCAATACGCTGATTTTTGAAAAAATTCAATCTGAGATTAGTTTAATTGATGATTTGGCCAATCATATTGTGAAAAGCGGCGGTAAACGCCTGCGCCCCTTGTTGGTTCTTTTAGCCAGCCGCGCCTGCGACTACTCAGGCGAACACCATATCCGCCTGGCTGCGATGATTGAATTCTTCCATACCGCAACCCTTCTTCACGATGACGTAATCGACGAATCCACTCTGCGGCGTGGACAGGAAACAGCGAATGAAATATGGGGAAGCAAGGCAAGTATTTTGGTGGGTGACTATTTACTTACCCAATATATGGAATTAATGCTGGATGTAGGGGATTTAACCATTATGCGCCTGCTCACTGACATTGCGCATCAAATTGGTTGCGGTGAGATAAAGCAATTGCTGAATCGCAATAATCCCGCTTTAACCGAAGAAGAATATTTTGACGTCATCCGCTCGAAAACTTCCCTGTTGTTTGCAGCATCTGCAAGCCTTGGAGCCTTGGTGAGCAAGGCAAATGCCACAGTGAATGACGGGCTTTATCAGTATGGTTTGCATTTGGGTAATGCTTTTCAGTTGATTGACGACGCTCTGGATTATTGCTCAGATGCCAAAACGTTGGGTAAGAATATCGGTGATGACCTAGCCGATGGCAAAGCGACCCTGCCCTTGCTGCATGTACTCAAACATGGCAATCAAGAGCAACAAGAGCAAGTGAAAAAAAGCTTAAAGGAAGGTACCCTGGAATATTTGCCTGAAATTCAAAAAGCCATTACCGCCACCAAAGCGATTGATTATACTCGGCAGGTAGCGGCGTCCGAAGTAGATAAAGCCATTTCAGCCTTGCAAATCCTACCGGATTCAGTGTATAAAGACGCGCTTGTTGATTTGGCAAAATATGCCACTGAACGGGATCATTAGTTTTAAAACGGAGTGTAGCTCAGACTGGTAGAGCACTGCCTTCGGGAGGCAGGGGTCGCAGGTTCAATTCCTGTCACTCCGACCATATAAATAAAGGGTTATAAACATTTTTACAAAACCAAAATTCAATTATAGGGTGCACACAGGGTGCAAATTGAATGTGTTTTATTGAAAAAAAATATATCTGGAATCATGTGTAAGATATTAAAATCAATCTACATTAGCTTAATGTTGATAGTTTCCCCTCAGATAAAAGCAACCTCAGATACATGCCATCCCAAAATAAACCCAAGATTACCTCAATATATAACTGGTTATGGAAGTTTGATTGATGAGCAATCTAAAAAGACTACAGACTCAAAAGCTTATGAAAACATCCCTGTTTTAATTAAAGGCTTTAAAAGGAGTTGGTGTGCACACGGTAATTTGCCAGGATTCAATGCAACTTTTTTGTCTTTAAATGAAAACAAAAAAGGGACATTTAATGGCGTAATTTATAGAGTCAGTGATCCCAAAGAAATAGAGCTCTATGACACTAGAGAAACTGTTTATTGTAGGAAAGAGTTAAGTGCCAAACAAATTAAAATATACACAAAAAATATACCTGAAAAAAAACAAGTATGGATTTACTATCCAAAATCAACACAGAGTGATCACCCTAGCCGCGAATACCCTATTGTGCAATCATATGTCGATATTTTTATTAGAGGTTGTATTAAAGTTGAAGAAAAATTCAATATAAAAGATTTTGCTAAAGAATGCATTTTAACTACGGATAACTGGCCTGAACAACACTGGGTCAATGATAGAATTTATCCTAGACGCCCTTCTACGTATGAGCCTTATGCTCGTAAGATAGATGGTTTATTAAAAGAACTTTTGCCCAAACAATTTAAAAATATAAGAATCGAATAAATTATATGAGTTAGCGCAGAAGTGTTATTGCGCTAACTCAATGAGCAGATACTTTAACGGCACTAACCACACTTCCTGTGTTGTTCCAACCATGCATCAAGGTCATCCTTCAAATAGCGTATTGATCGTCCGATTTTAATATATTTAGGGCCTGGAGTTCTATTAGCTAAAGTTCCATTTACCCTGTCTTGAGAAAGAAAAGAACGGCTCATGCATATATAGTTAGCAGCTTCAGCTTCTTTAAAGACTCTCTTCTCCACAATAAATACCTCCGTATATTTTGGTGTAACATCATAAAACAACACCAATATATACCAATTATAAGTATTTATCAATTAATTTATACATGATTTACGTATTCATTAACGGCAGTGATAACAGCTTCAACTTCAAAAGTTCGGCGAGTGGCTGTAAATCTCCCCTTAAATCGATTCATCCCATCCCCTCTCATTTTTGGCGCGTGTTCCTCAAAATAATTTTGCAAATCCTCGGCACTTTCAAGTTGATATTGAACAGTTAAATGTTTTTGATTATCAGAGCTATCACCATCCATTGATTGGTGCATCACTGTAGCATTCAAAAAACCGGGAAATTTAAGCATTTCAAGAATATGCTCGTCTAACCAATCCTTATAATCTTTATATATTTCATTATCAATAGATAGATTCACTTCATATACAACCATGTTTACTCCCTCACAAAACGTAATACAACCAATGTTAATATCGCACAAATACTAGGCAACGTCCCTAAAGTTTTTTAGACAAGATTTCATCTTAAATTGAGCACAAATTTTTCTATTTCACTTCGATCTACCCCCTCTCCCACGATAGGAGCTTTGATAGTATGATGATGCCCTTCGCGGGAGAGGGTTGGGGAGAGGGAATGTCACGGATGGTCATTGATGACGGGCTCGTTGTCTTAGCGCAGATTTGTCCATTTCCCTCTCCCCAACCCTCTCCCGCGAAGGGCATCATCATACTATCAAAGCTCCTATCGCGGGAGAGGGGGTAGATCGAAGTGAATAGAAAAATTTGTGCTCAATTTAAGATGAAATCTTGTCTAAAAAACTTTAGGGACGTTGCCTAATAACAATTCCCGGATTCATAAAACTTTTATGGCTTAATATAACATAGGGCATTAAACCACCAAAAATTGATAAGCTGGTATTATAAGATATTGCTAAAGCCTTACCTCGATGAATGGCGGGGAACAAAGAAACCATAAATGCAGGCAAAGCCGAATTATATAATGATTGAATCAAAGCCAGTAATATCAAACTGATCCCTCCTCGATTAGCCGTACACCTTGTTTAAGAGATATAATCTCATCAACAAGGAGTAGCAATGGTCAGAAGTATCTACACAAAAGAGTTCAAAGTTAAAGCAATTGAATTTCTAGAGCAAAGTAATAAGCCATTAAGACAAGTAGCGTTTATCATACTTTGAAAGTGGAGACCATTTATGGGATGACTTATAAAACCAGAAAGGAGGCTCAATTAGCTCTATTCGATTATATTGAGGTGTTTTACAATCGCAAACGCATCCATTCAACTTTAGGGTTTCAGACCCCTAGCAAATTTGGCATGGTTGCATAAAGTGGGTGTCCGGTTTTTCGAGGTAGGATCAAACTACAAAATATAACGACATAGTTAAAATGGCTAATATAGTCAAAACAGACATAGGAAAATAAAAGGTACAATGCTGAAGCAGCAGTAATTTGCTTAGTAATACCTACCCGATCGGCCAAAGAACCAAACAGGGGCAAACAGATGAAATAAACTGACAAAGCAATCAACGTCACCCATACAGATTTATGGTGAGTCTGATTTTGAATCACTGAAGATAAAAGAGTTGGCATATAAACAAAGGTCATATAGAAAGCAGAAGCAGATAAACTTGCAGCTACAAAACAAATAACCAGCTCCTTTCTATATATTTTTACCAAAGATGAAAAATGTTTAGTATCATTCATCTTCTGCGCAAATGGCTCATTAATAAACCTTCTAATCTGGTAGAGTGCCAACCAAATAATAGCACTAATTAAAAATGGTATACGCCAGCCATATTGAATCATCTGCTCATAAGGTAAAAGGTTTAGTAATATAAAAACCGATAAATTTGCCAGCAACAATCCAAGAATTCCGCCCATAAAAGCCATACTGCCAGAAAATGCCGGGCGATCTTTGCCTTGTTCAACAGCAAATATTAAACCATTAGAAAACTCCCCTGAGATTGATAGCCCCTGAATAATCCGACAACTAAATAATGCTATCCATAAATCAATGCCAGGTAGGCTGGTGGGCAATAAACCGATAACCGCTGTGGAAACAGTCATCATCAAAGTAGTAACTGACAGTACCTGCTTTCGACCATAACTATCAGAAAGATACCCAAAAACCATGCCAGAAAAGGGTTTCACTACATAGCTTACTACATAAGCCAAAATGGTAAAATTAATCGCTGAACTTTGTGAATGGGATGAGAAAAATACGGAAGACAGCACAGGAATAAGAAAAGCAAAGATACTTAAATCAAAAACCTCAATAGCAGTACTAATAAAAACGGATATCCTAGCCAGATTTGTCATTTACATTCACTTCATTGTGTCGTACATTATTTTAGCATTAAATAGATTTAAGCTGTACCTATAAGGATTTGTTATGATACATGATGTACCCAAAAGGATTTTCCTTCCCTTCGATGAAAAACAAGAACTTCTTTTAAACAAACAATTACGACCCCTAAATGCCTTGGGGTGTGGTTATTTCTATTATCTAGTCTCAGATCAAACTTCAAAAAGCAAATCCTACCGATTCTGCACCCATGAAAATTGGATGGCTTTCTATTATGAAGAAAAATTAATCGAAAATGATCCATTAAAAAGAATTGTAGAAAAGTCAAACATTTCAGTACTCCCATGGAATCAAGCCAGTTTTATGAATAAGCATGAAAAACAAACCATGTCTGGCCGATCCGCTTTGGGGCTTTATAATGGTGTCTCGATTGTTAGTAAATTCAATAACAAAAAATACATATTTGTATTGGCAACTGAACATAGAGATCATGACTTAGCAAGGTATTTGCTATTGGAAAAAAATTATGAATTAAAGAAATTAATGCATGGGTGTATAACCTCTTTCGAGGGATGACGTGGTTAGGGCTTATGATTCTGATTGATTTACAAGAGCATTGAATAAATTAACCAACTTGAGCTGTTCAACCCTATTTACTGTAACAGCACAAAGCTCGGGATTGCCAACTACTATTGCTAAACTTTGAGCTCTTGAAATGGCAACGTTAATTCGATGCTTATCGAAGAGAAAATCTATCCCTCTAGGTGATTCATTCGCATCGCTGGTACACATACTCAAAAATACAATGGGCGCCTCTTGCCCTTGGAATTTATCAACGCTGCCAACACGTGCCTGCTCATCAAGAGCTTGCTTGAGTTTATTAACTTGATAATTATATGGAGCAACAAACAATATATCATTCCAACTAATTTTACGAGTTTCTCCCAGCTTTTCTATAAATGTCCTGCCAATTAATTCTTGAGCTAATAGATTTATTTCACTGACTTCCTCATCTGAAGCATAGGTATTACCTTCATGCTCCACAGGAACAAAGATTATGCCAGCCTCTTTGTTTAATTTTCCTTGGTAACCATCAGGTACTTTAACAACACGCACATCATTATCAGGATGTGGCTCAAGGTTACTATCATATATAAATTTACTGATAAAGTGATTGACTGCTGAATGCATTCGATAAGTGGTACCTAAAAATACTCCCATATCATCGGCAATCGTAGGTGTTTCATGTAATAAATAATCTAAAATAGAAAGACCGCTTTCACCAGGATGTGTGCCTTGTGATGGCTGTCCTAATTGCATTTGATCACCCATAATCACTAAATTCTTAGCAGAGCGGCTCATAGCAACCAAATTAGCCACTGAAACCTGCCCTGCTTCATCTATAAATAAATAATCAAGTTGACCCACCATATCATCCCTGGCAAATCCCCATGCAGTAGTGCCTATAACGCAGGATGCCACTATATTATTAACAAGGTCACTATTTTTTAAAATAGATATATTTATTGCCTGCAAGTTAGAATCCGTATCTCTGGTACAAGCAAAAATCCCTTTAATGCTTTGCTCAAAACAATATTCTTTTGTTTTTAACAATAAATGGTTGATGGCTTTGTGACTATTACTTGCTATACCAATCTTCGCGCCAGTTTTAATAAGTTCTGCTATGATATGTTTGATCCTACCTCGAAAAACCGGACACCCACTTTATGCAACCACTCAATACCTGACAAAGCTTTTTTACTCGGTGGAAAGCCGATTGCTCTTTAATTAACGCGTATTTCGCTGGCCTTCCTTGGCGAAAAACGCTGCAGCTTTTTTTAATATTTCTCGTTCTTCTTCAAGTTCAGCAACACGGGATTTTAACCGTCGCAACTCCAAATCTTGTTCTGTCAGCTGGGGTTGGTTTGGGAAGGCTTTCTCCGGATTATTTCTATAAATCCTTCGCCAGTTATACAGATTATTTTCTGCCACTCCTAGCTCTCTCGCTACTTGTCTTAATGGCTTATTACTTTGCTCTAGAAATTCAATTGCTTTAACTTTGAACTCTTTTGTGTAGATACTTCTGACCATTGCTACTCCTTGTTGATGAGATTATATCTCTTAAACAAGGTGTACGGCTAATCGAGGAGGGATCAGTTTTGCGGTATGCGTTTTACCCGCCCCTGGTGGTCCTTGAATAGTTAAATAACTATTATCTAAATTTTTTACAGCTTGAATTATCTGTTGTAGCTTTATATTTGGTTCATGACTCGGAGCTATAGCACCACCACAATGGTTTTTAATACGTGGTTTTGATCGTCTTAAAAAATCTAAAATAGCGCACTTGCCCACTCGATCGCTGTCATAATCCGACACTAATTGATAAATGGCTTGTGGAATAGGATCTGGATTAATATATTCATCGGGAATTAAAGTAATTAAACTTGGTGGCTCTTCTCTAGCTTGTAATACAATCACCCCGTTTTCTAAATCGCTCTCTTCACTACAAAATTTCACTTTTACATTTTTGTCATTTTCGTCTTTTAATCCTAATAAATAAAAATAATCAGCTGCCCCTTTAAATTCTTGCATGGGATCAAATTGATATTCATAAGCTAAATTTTTTACTCTTGGTGTTGGCTTAAATGGCGCTCTCTCCGTTCTCTTGCAAAATGCCAAGCAGTCTAAATCATCAAATAATTCTTCCTCGCTCAAACCTAATCTATCAAATAAACGCCAGAAAAGTGGCTTTAACTCTCGGCGGTGAAATTCCAACATCCAAGCTAAATTTTCTGTTAATGCTGCATACTCTGGATCATCAGATAATCTCTGCCTTGCCTTGGTTAACAAGCGATCTCGTAATTCAATGCATTGGGTTATTTCTTCTTTTGGTTCAGGTTCTACTATTTTTGTTTTACCTAGATAAAGAATACAATTAGTTTTCTGCTGTTCTCTCAGCCAAACAACCAACTCCTGAGTGGAATTACAATCATCAATGTTATAATCACGAATATTCTTTAATATGTTAGAGGTTTCCCAAGTCTCACCTTGCTCATCACGCAAGTGCAGGTCTCGCCACTGTTCATAAAATACAACTGAATCACCACCAGTCCCAACTTCGGTTTCACGTTTATCACGGTAAAGATGCTCGACATTTTTTATAGAATACCTTGGTTCGCCCAGCAAAAGGCTGCCCTTCACGATTTTATATAGATCAACAAAAACTTCATTTCGCAATAGCTGATCAAGCTCATACTCACATATACCATAGCGCCCCATTAATTTACGACACGCAGCTATTTCATAATTGGCATAATGATAAATATGCATCATTGGATCACGTTGCCATCTTGCATAAACCCATTCAATAAACTGTTTAAAAGCCTCTTTTTCTTGCACCTCATTATGCGCCCAATAATCTTTAAAGCATCGATTACCCTTCTCATCAAAATAGGTACAACCCCACAAATATTCCAAACCACCCTCTTCTAAAGGGTATCCCTCAATATCAAAAAAAACATCGAGTGGCGAATGTGGTGGCAACAAGGCAAGTCCTGATTTTTCATTGGGTGCCGGTGCAATAATTTTATATTGCGGCCTTTCTTTTCCTATACTTTCTTTTTGTATAGTAGCCTGCGCTTTGAGACGCTCTAAAACATCAGAATTAATACCAGGTATACGATTTAGCTTTATATCAATTAGTTGCTGCATTGTTTGAATACCAGCTTTATTTAATTTTTTAATCTGGCTTTTTGTAATATTAGCAATCTGAAATAAATGATCCCTTTCAATCAAAAGCTTTTCTGCATAACTCGACCAGCAGCCCCATTCCTTTGAATCTGCGGCATCTGGTATATTTCGATAATCAAATTGTTCTTGGCTCAACAAAAAACTTTCTTTTAATGAGAGGTAATAATAGAAATAATCATCAACTTTAAATGCTTCATTTTTACCATTTCCGAGGACAATAATAATATTATCTGGTCGCCTACCTTGAATGGCTTCTAGCATTTCAGCATAACAACATAGCTGAATAATAAATTCAGGTTTTGCTGTGTGTGATAGTTTTGCATCCCAGACTTCGTAATGATAATCACCAAATTTACTTTCGCCAGGTGCCTTAACTAGAAAGTCTGCATATCCAAAGAACTGTTGATTTGCTAAATAAGCCTGGACTATAACATCTGTGCCATTCTTCATGGCTTCTAAAGTTAATTGTTGCTTTAACTCGATTGTGTTTGCCTCAATTTTTTTAATAATTAATCCTTGAGATTTGAATAACTCCTCTTGTAATTTTTCATGTTGAAAGCCTTTATTTTGAAGAACCCTCATTAACTCATCATCAGGATCTTTTTTTGGTGCTTTATCAGGAAACTCTAAAGAGAAACGATTCATCCAAGATGCAAAAGGGCTAAGCATAAACAGAGTGAGATCTGTTGGTGAGTAGCAAAATGCTTTATTTATATAATGCATATATCAATTCTTAATTTAATTTATAAGTTTTTATTACACTCATCAAAACTCGAATAAATATGCTTAGAATGCTTTAAAAATGTTATTTCACCTTTTGTTTCTCGGCTAGTCCAATAACACCCATCCATTCCAATCGTGCCTTTATTAACCATAATTTTACAAAACAGAGCGCCATAATGCATAGGGCTATCCTTAACTTGAAGAAGTTTTGGCTCATTTAGATAAACACCAGTGATGTAAAATTTACCGTTATTTTTATCTTTTATTAATTCACCGCCAATAAGATCTGAGCTAGATTCTTTTGTTAATAGGGTGACTTTAATATTGCTAAGCGTTTGTTGTATAATGAAGTAAGCCTCAATATTAGTTAGTCTCTCCCCTGTTTTTTTGTCAATCCAGCTTGATTTGAGCTTTGCTTTCCAAGTACCCGAAAGGTTTGGTATGGAAACAAACCAAGGTGTAAACCTCCCCTTATTAGTGCCAACCTAAACTAGAGTTTTCCGACTTATTTTTAATCAACTTGTAATCAAATGGTGACAAGTCTCCCAGTGATTCATGCGGTCTTTCTTCGTTATATTCCTTCATCCATTTCCCGGTTATTTCCCGAACTTCGTTGAGATCTCTGAATAGATAAAAATCCAAAATTTCATTGCGATAAGTTCGGTTAAACCGTTCAATAAATGAATTTTGAGTAGGTTTTCCGGGTTGAATAAACTCAAGAGTAACTCCGTGTTTTTCAGCCCAGTCAGCCAATACCAGAGAGATAAACTCAGGCCCGTTATCAAGCCGAAGTTTTGCCGGATATCCTCGATTGGCAGCAATGCTGTCAAGCACCCGGGTAACCCGTTGGGCAGGCAGGCTCAGCTCCACTTCAATGGCCAGTGCTTCCCGGTTGAAATCATCAACCACATTAAATGTCCTGAATCGTCTGCCGCAGGTCAATGCATCGCTCATAAAATCAGCAGACCAGGTATGGTTAACTGTAACGGGAATCGCAAGAGGCGCTGGATTGCGTGTAGGCAATCTCCGCTTTCCTTTACGGCGGATATTCAACTGCAATTCGCAGTAAACACGGTAAACCCTTTTGTGATTCCATGTAAACCCCGCCTGCCTCAGTTTGACAAACACTTTTCTGAAGCCATAGCGCGGATAGCGTTCGGTAACTTCCATCAGCTCTTTAATCACCGTCTCATCCTTATTTACTGCCGGCTGATAATAGTAACCTGTGCGACTCAGGCTTAAGGCGGCACAGCTCTGTCTAAGACTCATGCCGTATTCATTTACCAGATAATCAGCCATTTCCCTTTTCTCTGCCGGCTTTAAAGCTTTTTTTCTATCACATCCTTCAAGGCACGGTTTTCCAGCGACAAATCAGCGAACATCCGTTTCAGCTTTGCATTCTCTTCCTCAAGTTGCTTCATACGTTTAATATCTGAGGCCTCCATCCCACCATATTTAGCTTTCCAGTTGTAATAGGTGGCATCTGATATTCCATGCTCACGACAGACATCCTTTACCAGACGGCCATTCTCTACATGTTTTAAAATATTTAATATCTGATGCTCTGTAAATCGGCTGCGTTTCATCGTTTCTCCTCCTCTTGCCTATTATGCCGGAGAAACTCTAGTTTTAAATGGTGCTATTTTACGGGAGGGTTACAAAGGGTGTAGCATTTTCCATTTCCATATCCACTTATCAAAAGCACCAACAAAAAAAATCGCTAACGCAGTAACTAATGACGCCGGTTTAAAAAACGCAAAGGTGACAGGAATTACACCATCAATAAATAATAAGATTGCCCAAATTGGTGCAAGTATCCAAACTAGCGCTTGTATATGTTTTTTTTCCATAGTAATGCCTTAATTTTTCTGTATATAACTCCAAGCTGTTAGTAAAAATTCTTTCACTTGGGTTTTGTTCCACATTTGGTGCGAACCAAACAAGTATTTAATTTCGTTAATTTCAGTCCAGTCGCTTGAGTCTATTTGGTTATATAAATAGTTAATGCAATTCTCAACGTTAGTTTTATAAGAATCACCCGTGAAATATTGATCTGGAACGATGTACACCAAACATTCCATAAGGTATGATGGTATTGGTTTTGCGGTATTGTAACCCTTTTCTGCCAAGTGGTTTCTTAATCTTTTTATGGCACGTACTATGAGCTTAAATCTGTTTCCTGTACTCTTATTTTTGTTTACGCCATTACTATAATTCTGCTCAGGCCAATTATAGATAGTGCCACCGGAGTCAGGTTTTATACATGTGCCTCGTATAAAGGCATTATGGTTTTTATCATAATATAGTCGTCCTTGAATGGCAGGAACAACATCTGCATCAACCCGATAGGAATTTGCATGCACATCAAATGCCTTATCTCCCCGACTAACGCCTAACGTGCCAAATTTATTTTTTAATGCTGTTTCAAGATCGCTTTTGAATTGTTTATACGTGTAAGATGCTGTACGTAATCCAGCTAACTTATCATTCATGCCAGGAACAAGTGAATAATCAGAGAGCACTAAGGTATTAAGGCATACACAAATATCAACATCACTATCTTCTCTAACATTTGTATTATTTCTGTATGAACCCTGAGGAAAGACACTAATATCTTTAGTTGATAAAATTTGGCTACTATTAATAGCAGCCTTTATCATATGTTCCGCATTCTCCGCTTTTGTAGACTCAGTTTCGCTAGACGGCTTTGACCATTTGCGAAAAGTTTGTTCCCAATCAATGCTCATTGATTTACCTGCTTTTAAAACACCAGTAATTTTTAATTCCCATTTTTTACTTCTTTTAAGGCTCGTCCAAAGAAATGTTTAATCGCCTGATTCCGTGCCTCAGCATCTGTCATGATTATATTTTGCAATTGATTATCGCGCTGGAATAATTGGAGCGCGCTTTCAAAAAAGGCCTGAGAAAAAGCACCAAAAACCACATCTGGCGGGTTATTTTTCAGCATATCTTTCAAATTATCATCTCTTAGTATTTCTTGATTAACTTTCTCAAAACGCAAAAAGTCTTCTTTAGTAAATTCAGTGCCATGACGCTGATTGAAAGACTCAATAATTTCAGATAATGAACGCTCCTCATCTTCCGTGTAAGCATTAGCACCAAACTCTTTGATAGCAGATAGGGGTGAAGTTGTGCCAGGAGATAACGAAGCTGAACCCTGTTCTTTTTTCTCTATTCTGAATGCCTGTAAACGAATCATATCGTCTGTAATCTCAATTTCCGGCGGCACTTCTCGGTTAGGCAGTAATCTATTAAGCCATGATACATAGGAAAAAAGTTTTTCCAGCCAAGTGTCTTGCAAACTCATCACCTGCGCGACAAATGAATAAAAACGCATGTAGCTCTTCAGCAATTGTCGAAATTCTTCACGCTTTCCTTCGTCTTCTTCATATTCAAAACGTTGGACAGCGTTCTTAACCAACTTTTCTAGCGCGATTCTATCGTGGGGATCAAGCGCTCCTTTATAGAAAACTTCTGAGAAACGGTTAACTTCATCTTCGTCGATAATAGAAAAAGACTTAATGCGACCCTCCAACTCATAAACTTGATTAGGGTCAGATATCTCCTCCAGCGACGTGACTTCATAAAATGGTCGAAATGCATTTTGAATGTCTTCAATCGTATTCTGGAAATCGAGCACATATGTATTAATTTTACCTGGGGTAGTGCGATTTAGCCTTGATAGGGTTTGTACCGCTTGTAAACCATCCAGTTTTCTATCAATATACATGGCACATAACTTTGGCTGATCAAACCCGGTTTGATATTTCTCTGCCACAATCAATAATTGAAAATCTTTATCAAATTTTTCTGGCAATTGGGTTTCAGCGAAGCCATTTAATTCTGCTTCAGTGTAGGTTTCACCATCGATTTCTAGCTCACCTGAAAAAGCCACCAAGGCTTTCACACCTACATACTGCTTCTCTTCAATATACTTTTTTATACCAAAATAATATTTAAGTGCATGTTCACGACTTTGAGTGACAACCATTGCTTTAGCTTTGCCATTTATCTCTTGCATCACATGGCGACGGAAATGCTCAACAATAACCTCCACTTTCTGAGCAATTGCAGTTGGATGTAATATCGCAAATCTGGCAACACGGCGATGCGCTCTTCGTCCTTGCAATTCAGGATCATCTTCAATGGCTTTTTCCAGCTTATAGTACTGTTTGTAGGTCATGTAATTCTGCAACACATCAAGAATAAAGCCCTCTTCAATAGCTTGACGCATAGAATAAAGATGGAATGGATATGGCAAACCGTCTGATCCTTTTGTACCAAAACGCTCCAATGTGACATTACGTGGTGTAGCTGTGAAAGCGAAATAACTGATATTAGCCTGTGGCCCACGCTGGCGCTGATAATCAGCAATCATATCTTCTATATCAGACGGACTATTATTGCTTTCTTCACGTGTCAAAGTTTTTGAGAGGTTATCAGCGTGCTTACCCGACTGAGAACCATGGGCTTCATCTATCAGTACAGCAAATCGGCGCTTGCTTTGACCAGAGATTTCCTTTAGGTGCTCAGTCGAAAATTTATGGATGGTGGTAATGATAATACGCGCACCTTGCTTAATGGCTTCTTTCAACTGTCGCGAGGTGCCATCAATCTTTTTCACCACGCCCTTAGTTTGCTCAAACTGAGCCACAGTATTTTGTAGTTGGCGATCTAACACAATACGATCAGTCACAATAATGGCTGTGTTAAAAATTGGTTGGTCTTTTTCATCATGTAGAGTAATCATACGGTGAGCTGTCCAACCAATGGTATTAGATTTACCTGAACCTGCTGAATGCTGAATTAAATAGCTATGACCTGGGCCATGTTGTTTTGCATGTCTTAATAACTTCAATACAGCATCTAACTGCTGAAAGCGCGGAAATATCATGACCTCTTTACCATCTTTTACTTCCAGGTGCATAAATCGTCCAACGATATCAAGCAGAATATCTCGCGAGAGAATGGCTTTTCCTTCTGGTTGGTCAGCATAAAGATAACCAACACGAAATTGATCGGCGATATCAGGGTTTCCTGCACCACCATTATGGCCTCGGTTAAATGGCAAAAATCGAGTTTTACCGTTTGCTAATCGTGTCGTCATGGAAACATTGTCTTCGTCCATTGCGAAATGTACCAATGCGCCTTGTTTAAAGGTTAGTAATGGCTCACCTGCTGGGGAACGATCGGTACGGTATTGTTTTTCAGCATGACGGAACGTCGTACCTGTTGATTGATTTTTGCATTCGATAGTCGCCAATGGAATGCCATTAACAAACACGCCAATATCAATGCGGTTATCATGTTTACTGCTATATTTCAGCTCGTCAATCACCGAAAGAATATTGGCCTCGAAGAGCTGTAATAGTTCTTTATTAATGCCTGAAGCCGGTTTGAAGAAGCAAAGAGAGAATTTAATGCCAGGAATAAGTTTGATACCCTGGCGCAGCACATCCAGCGTTCCGCGAGATTTCAACGCTTTTTCCAATTGTTTGAAAAATTCAGTTTCGGCGCTAGCAGAATATTGCTCTTGCAACCGTTTCCATTGATCAAGCTGTGTGGATTTAATGAATTGCATCACTAAATTTTTGTCGAGTGCTGAAGCACGATCATAATCATCTGTGCTGCGATGGACATAACTTAATTTTTTAACTAGCTGATCGATCACATGATATTGCAACACATTTTCCCGAAAGATAGTGTCCTGAGAGTAAATTCGCTTACTTGTATCCGTCATACCGCATTGCCTCCTCGATATTATCGAGGTGCTTGTCGGTGCTACCTCTCTTTTTCCATGATTTGATGTCTAGCTGGCCCGTTACAGATTCGGTAATAATAGATGTTCGATAATTTATTAATTGCCCAATGCTATCCTTAATTTTTTGTATTAAGGTATCAATTTTTTGTGTTTTTATTGTCCAAATGGAAGCAAGTTTATTTTGTGTAGTCAACGGTGGAATAAGTAGTTTAAAGCCTCCTAGAGTCTCTCTATTAATTTTTGGCATCGCAACTCTCATAGACTCTATTGACGCCCAATCAGTAAATGTTCGTGAGAGAATTTGCATCAGCAGATATTCAGGTATTAGATTTTTAGCTGGAATAAGAGGATACATATCTGCACTACAAAGCCCTGAGCGTGGGGCAATACATGCCTTAGCTAAGGCTGGTCGAATTTTGCTATATAACACAGTTCCTTTAGGAAAAGTATATTTACCACTAATTGCATATTGCTCTTTGGCGGTTTCAATATGCGTTATTCTTCCGGTATTGCTTTCAATATGATTCGGCGCAATAAGAGGCATTTCTAACCAAGGCTGCTCACGGGGATCTACTTGTCCATTTGGAATTCTACATACCCATCGAAATGGTATTCTCTTCCATTCATTTTTACTTGGATTGCTAAATGTAAGATGATCTAATTCAGCTCCTTGCTTTTCTTGAAGAACCACAATTAATTTTTGCTTCTTCTCTATCAACTGATCAATGCGATCAGTTTCACGATCCAAGAAATCTGCAATTTCTTTTTGAGTTTGTTCACTTGGTAGAGCTACCGTTATACCTTTGAGCTCAGAATAGCGGGTAGTCCATAAATCAGCGACAATTCCATGACCAACACGATAAAACTCTTCCTGAAAGGCATAACTACGCATCAAATAATGCAGAAATCGTGGATATCCATGTCGAGGGGTTAAAACTATATTTATCAGAGAAACAGAGCCATTCAGATTAGATAATCCACTAGAACCGCGCCTATCTGAGCGACTGTTAATTACGAAATCCCCTTCTGCTACACGTTTCCTATTGTCGCTATCATCTGATTTAGCGACATGCTCCATCTGAGGGACAACTCCTTGTTTTGTAACAGAGAGTGGAGCAAAATCTTTATCACTAACCTTCTCTTTACGCTCTTCGAAAAGCTGACCTAATTTTTCAAGCTTCCAGGTTTCTGGGACATGGCTAATCATTATGCTCATGCCACTACCTCTTTCAACAGATTAGCAATTTCTGCTTCCAATTGTTTAAGCTCTTCATCAATCTCAGTCACAGGGCGCGGTGGGACATATTTATAGAAATAACGATTAAAATTAATTTCATACCCTACACGGCCAATCTTGCCATCGGTGGTATCCTTGTGGTTTTCATCTACCCAAGCATCTGCAACAAAAGGCTTTACTTCTCGTTCAACATATTCATGCCAATCTTCTGTAAGTGGCACTAATTCATGATCACGTAAATCAGTATCAGGTTCAGGATTACCTTTAGCGTCACAGCAAACGTCAGCAGTTTCATCTTTCTCAGAGAGCGCTGTAAGGATCGCTTTTTTCAATGGTGCAGTTAATTTGAAACTTAAATTTTTTAATGCTGTTTTAAGTGCTTTCTCAAATGCATCACGATTTTTAAATTGCTGTTTTAATATGTTGTGATTAAGTGCGGTTAATAATTCTTGTTGCTCTATTTCAGAAAGTTTTAGAAACGTATTTTCTTGTTGAAGCAATTCCAAGCGCTCTTTGCTTCCTTCAAAATTTAGCCTCAAAGGCCGCTCGATGCGTATTTCTCGATAACCAAACTCTTGCCTATCAAAAATTTTAGAAAATTCGCTCCAATCACCACCACCATTGAGCATTTCATAATAAATTTTAACAATTTCTCTACGAGCATGATCTGGAATCTCTCGACGTTTGCTACCAAGACTTTTTCGCATGGATTGCCAAAATCGTTCACTGCTTGCATCAATGAGCTGCACCTTTCCTCGACGGTTCTTATCCTTCTTATTGGTAAGCATCCAAACATAGGTTTGAATGCCGGTGTTGTAAAACAAGTCTGTAGGTAATGCGATAATCGCCTCTACCCAATCATTTTCAAGCATCCAGCGACGGATTTCACTTTCCCCAGAGCCTGCCCCACCTGTAAAAAGAGGTGAACCATTCATCACTATACCGATACGTGAGCCTACTTCATCATCTCGCATTTTTGATATCATGTGCTGCAGGAAAAGCAACTGTCCATCAGATATACGCGGTAGTCCAGCACCAAAACGACCATCCATCCCTTTTTCTTGCGCTTCCTGCTTAATAGGGTCTTGGTACTTTTTCCAATCTACTCCGTACGGAGGATTGGAAAGCATATAGTGAAATTTTTTATCCTTGTGAGCATCCTCTGTTAACGTATTACCGAAAGCAATTTGCTCTGGGTTATGACCTGTCACCAGCATGTCAGACGTGCAAATACCAAAGGATTCTGGGTTTAGTTCCTGCCCGTAGAGCTCAACACGAATTTTAGAGTTATATTCCTTCATTGCCTCTTCCATAAGTGCAAGCATACCGCCGGTTCCACAGGCAGGATCATAAACTGTACGAATGATTCCTGAACCCGCCAATGCTTCGGCATCATTAATCAATAAAAGATCCACAATCAAACGAATGACTTCACGAGGTGTGAAATGTTCCCCTGCTGTCTCATTCGAAATTTCAGAGAAACGGCGAATCAAATCTTCAAAGAGGTACCCCATCTCCATGTTGGAAACATTGTCAGGATGTAAATCTATCTGGCAGAAAAGATCGAATACTTGCCATAAAATTCCACCATCTTTTAGGCGCTTAAGCTGATCAGTAAAGAGAAATTTTTCAAGAAAAATATCGCGAACGCTGCTATTAAAACTGGTAATATAGTCTAATAAATTCTTATGTACATCGCCTGGATCTTGATTTCGTATTTTACTAAAAGTGAGATTATTGTAGTTATATACTTTCAGACCGCCACCAACAGCACCAAATAGCATCATGTCTTTAGTATGATCATCAATTCCTTCAGGTAAATTTTCGTACGCACGCACTACGGCATCTTTTGAGGGTTCTAAAATACAATCCAATCGACGCAAAACAACGAATGGCAAAATAACCTTACCATATTCTGACTGCTTGAAATCACCTCGCAGTATTTCAGCTATTGACCATGAAAATGTACTCAGATTTTGTATCTTTTTATTATTTTCATTCTTCATCTTTGATTCCAATTGAATGCATGAGTTACCTCAAAAAATTAATAAGTAAGAACAACATAAATGCGCAAGAAACAGTCAGTATTGTTACCGATGTTAACAATGTAAATCGATTTGCTTTACGCGTCTGTTGAGTCAAATCCTTTGCTTCCGTCAGTGAATTTGATATCACGTTTTTCATGACTTGAACGAATTCATTGGTGGCCTCTCTCAATATTTTGTTCATAGCTTCTTTACTACTAGCCAATGTAGCATTAAGTACTTTCTCAGCTTTGTCTTTAGCATCAACCTTCCATTGAGAGGAAATGCTCTCCATTTCCTCTTTGAATTGAGTCAGCATTTCCTGTTGTGCTTTTCGATTTTCCTCAAGCAGCCTGTCATTCATGGTTTGGAAGATAAGAACTGGATCATCTCTACCCAGAACAACACCATGCTTGCCTGCAATGTCTTGAATTGCCTCATTAATTTTCTCTGACATTAGATCACCATAGCGTTGTCAATCTGGCTGAATAGTTGATCCCGTATCAACTTTAATCGCTGCCTGGTCATAATATTTCGCTCAGGGGAATCGATTGCCTCATTAAATGTAATTTTTTGTTGAAGCATATTTGAGAGATCATGGCCGAAAGTTTCTTCCTTTAAATCAGGAATGTTGATTATTGCTGCGATTCGATCTTTGGTCTCTTTGTATACCTTCATTTGCTCAAAAGGTTTTCCTTCACTCTCAACCTTTCCCCAATAGGGATTTAGCCACACAACATAGCGAACATCTCCTGGAAATTGATTTACCAGCTGAGCAAAACCATTTATTGTGTCCAGTAACGCTTGACCACCAGTGATAACAGTATGGATGATAAGTTCATGCCCCATGTCTTTTAACAAGGTGGGTACTTGGTTGGTGATGAGATAATGCGATAAAGGCACAAAAGAACTGGCGCCATTATCAATAATCACGTCATTTTGTGTATTTGCAATTTTTTCAATTAAGGTATCAAAATGGCGCGGATTGATTTCATCGCCTTCCATAATATTCAGGCGTTCGACATTAAGTGACTTAAAGCCATGAAAGGTAGCGTTAATGGGATCGGTATCGATACAAAGTGGGGATTGTGCTTTATTAAGTTTGTACTGAGCGGTAGTTGCCGAAACAAAGGATTTACCGACACCGCCTTTGCCCTGCATCGTGATATGTATTTTTGCCATTACAAGAGTTCCTCCGGGTTGGGTATTGGATTAAAAGTAAAACCTTTGATTTCATTGGTAGTTTTACTTTTGCTTTGTTTATCATCCCTGATGTTTTCCTGCTCTGACTTAATTAACTTAAGTACGTAATGCCTAAATGCCTTGTAGCCGAATGAAATTTGTCCTTCATCAGATAAAGTTTCCCAAACAGCTTTCATCGAACAGCCCTTATCAAGGGCTTCTCGAATATCTTCTTTCAGTGCGATAAATTGAATCTTGGCATTGGTTCGCCCGTTCTTTTTTTCTGACTGATTCTGGATTACCCGTTCGGAAAGTGGCTTTTTCATTCTTCTTTGGTGTCAATTTTTATTATTGAAAAAGTCTAAATCATAATTAGGATTGGAACAAGAAAAAAGGAATATTTTAGAACTATTAAGAATTTACTAGAATATAAAAATGAGCATTTGAGCATTATAAAAGAACTTTTAGGAATAATTTGGATTATTTTAGTTCTATAGGCAAAAAAGTTCTTTAAAAATCGTTGCAAGTTCCAAAAAGTTCCTGATATGATTCTTTAAAGTGATCTGGAAAAGCAGGGCAAGATAGGTGAAGTTAGCTAACCAGTAAGCTGGCTATCAATCTTCACGAACATTATTCGCACCTTCGGTGCTCAACGGGTATCTTGCTTTTTGAGATCAAAAAGAAAACAATTAATCAGCACCTAAAGGATTGCAAACCACTTGTTAAGAGGTCAGCATCCTTATGGACGATAAAAATAAATCACCTTCCAGAAAACACGGTCGTCATCTTCGTGTTCCCGTCCTTCCCGATGAAGAAATTTCTATTAAATCCCATGCTGCCCAAGCGGGACTTTCTGTTGCGGAATATTTGCGCCGGATTGGGTTGGGCTATCAAATCCAAAGTGCCATTGATAAGGATTATATTCTCCAGTTATCCAAAATAAATGCAGACATGGGAAGGCTTGGCGGGCTGTTTAAGCTATGGCTTACCCAGGATAGACGTGTCGCACATTTTGATCACCGAAAAGTAAAAGCCTTATTGGATCGCATTCAGACAATGCAGGCTGCAATGTTTGAAGTGGTGAAAAAGTTATGATTATTCGCCATATCCCAATGAAGTCGGCAAGACTGAGCAGCTATTCAGATCTGGTAAAATACATTACTGATGAACAAAATAAACAGGAACGAGTAGGTAAAGTCAGGATATCAAACTGTAACAGTGTTGATCCTACCTGGGCTATTCATGAAGTATTGGCAACTCAGGCGAGAAACCAAAGAGCTAAAAGCGATAAAACTTACCACATGCTCATATCTTTTGCCCCAGGGGAAAATCCCTCCAACGAGGTATTGAAAGCTATAGAGGAAAGTGTCGCATCATCTATTGGATTCAAAGATCATCAAAGGATTAGCGCTATTCATCACGACACAGACAACCTTCACATTCATATTGCTATCAATAAAATTCATCCAAAAACCTTTAACATGATTGAGCCGTATAGAGCTTATAGAGCTTTTGCAGATGTGGCATCGAAACTGGAAATTGAGTATGGTCTTGAAATAACCAATCATCGAACCCGAAAAAGTCGTTCAGAGAATCTTGCCGATGATATGGAACAACATTCTGGCATTGAAAGCTTGATTAACTGGATAAAGAGAAATTGTCTGGAACAGATTAACCAGGCCAACCATTGGAATGAGGTTCATAAAATCCTATCCCTTCATGGCTTGGAAATTCATATTAAAGCTAATGGTCTGGTCTTTTGTAATGAGGCAGGACTTATAGTTAAGGCAAGCTCTGTTTCACGATGCTTTTCCAAAAAGAACCTGGAATCCAGGCTGGGTGAATTTAAGCCCTCACCATTTAGTACTGAAAGATCCAGGCAAAATATTTATCGTTATGAACCACTAAATAGGAAAGTGATCGGTTCAGAAATTTATGCGCGTTACCTACATGAAAAAGAACATGGCAAAACTCTGCTTGCCGAGAAACTCAAACATCTGCGTGAAGCTAAAGCCAGACTGATTACGAAAGCCAAGAAACGTGGTCGAACCGAACGAGCAGTTTTGAAGTTAATGAAAGCCCCGAGGACTCAAAAAAAATATCTTTACCAGCAAACCAGCAAAACCCTTTTGAAAGAAATTGAAAAAGTTCGCCAAAATTATGCCAAAGAACGAAAGCATCTTCTTGAATTACATAAAAACAAAACCTGGGCTGATTGGTTGCAGCAAAAAGCTCGGGAAGGAGACAAAGAAGCCTTAACAGCTATGCGTTATCACAATCGAAAAAATCAAAGTAATTATTCCTTATCAGCCGCGTCATCTAATTTTTCCTTAGCGGATATTAAGCAAGTTGATTCCATTACTAAAGAGGGAACAGAGATATATAAAATGGATAAGGCGGTCATCAGAAACACCGGCAAGGAAATTAAAATTTCTAAGGGCGGCTCTATTGCTACACTGAAAAAAGCCATTGAGATGGCACAGCAGAGATACGGCAACTGTATCCAGGTAAATGGCTCGCCACTTTTTAAACAGATCATTCTTCAAATAACCATCCAGCATAATATCCCGATCACCTTTGCTAATTCAGAAATGGAAGCACAGCGCCAAAAAATGGTCTTAGAACAGGAGAGACGCTATGAGCAATCAAGACGATACAGATTTAATGATGGAGGAAGAACTCCAAGAAGCAATGAAGCTGCTAGAGCAGCCATTGGAAAAAGAGGAACACTTTCCAGTACGAAGCCCAACGCTGACAGCATTAGACAAGGCCCGCCAGCCAAAAGTCAAAACAGCTTGCGAGACTTGTCCCAACTCGATATGGTTCAGCTCGCCAGAAGAAGTAAAGTGTTATTGCCGGATAATGCACATGATCAGCTGGAGCGGCAAAGACTCAAATCTGATAACTATGTGCGACGGAAAGTTTCTGGATTAAGCAGAAAGGTAGAGCACAAATAATAAATGAATTGGGATAATTCACCCCTGTAACCCTATAATTATAATTAAAGGGAATAATTAGGAAGTGCACTGATTTTTGGATTAATAATTGGTAATTTAGGAAAAATTATGGATGATAAAAAATTAATTTTGGATGCAGCTAACAGATATGGTTTTAACTTAGAATTCAGAACAAAAAAGGTACTAGAAGAGAAAAATTTTTCTGTTTTGATGAACCAGTTAATGAAAAGTGGGGATGAGTTTGTTGAAATCGATATTAGGGCAGCGCAATATACAGGTAGGGAATGGTTAATTGAGTGTAAAGGATCATCTGATTCATCACATCTAATTTTGATAAAAGAAGATAGTAGCAATGACCCAAAGAGCTACAACACAAAACGACACGCTATTCAAGATTCCAATTATCGGATTGCTCAATTCAAGCCGGATGAAAATCAATATTTCTTCACCTTTACCGGTGATTTTTTTAACAAAACAGGCCAGCAATTAAAAAAAATATCTAAGAACGACTCTGAAAATAATTTTTTCAAAGCCCAATATCAAATTTTGTCAGCAATAAAAGCCATATCATTAACGGATACAGATAAAGATAAATCAAAAGATTTTCCGATTATAATTCCTATGATTGTCACAAATGCAAAAATATGGGTAATTGATTACAATAAATCTTCAGAACCTGGAGTTAGCCAACATAAATGGGTTTTACATAAAGTAAAAATAAAAAATAATTTATTCATTGTTCCGAAATATGAAATAGAATATGACTCGATTTCGATACTGGTTCTAAACATCGATTATCTAGACGAATTCTTGGGTTGTTTTTCTTATAATATTAATGGTGAAATAACAATAGGTAATAGTGAGTTGGCCAAGTAACCTTTATACTATGACTGTTCAATTAATAAAAAATTTCAATATCAATATAGACCGCTACCCAAATCAATATGTAGGCTGCCTTGTTTTAACCAAAGATAATAAAATTCTATTACAACATCGCCCTCATGACTGGCCAACATACCCTGATTATCTTTGCGAATTTGGCGGCAGAATAGAACATAATGAGTCGCCAGAACAAGCTGTAATCCGTGAGCTTAAGGAAGAGTTAGGCGGTAATGTAAAGCTCAAAGAACTCGTATCATTTGGTGCAATCACTGAATCCATGTCAAAGCATAAAGAATTGATACATACTTTTTTCTGGCATGATAAGGAAGGAACTATAACGGGTTGTTATGAAGGCTTGCCACGATTCTTTAATGAAAGCGCCCACATTTTATTACAAACCAAGGTTACTGATGGCCTTCGCTGGTTAATTGATGAAAGTAAGAAACTTCACCTTATCAAATAACCTAAGCAATATGAATCACATTACTTTTTGCAATAAGCGCAGACGATTGCATCGTTTGGCAACTTTTTCAATTTTTGGTTTGAGTTGACGCTTAACCCCATCCAAGCCCAGCATACTGTGATTTGCCAAATCATTAAAATCGCTGAATTTTTTAGGGTCTAAAGATTGTTCATGGGGTGCGAAAGTCGGCATAACAATAAAGCCATTAACTGCACTCGCAGCCTCCAAAGCTTTTTCTTTCCCTGGATTGATGCCTTGCGTTAACTCCAAGTGCTTATCATCGTCAGATGCGATCATAACGGGAGTATGCGGATATTTTTCATGCAATGCTTTCGCTACCGATTTAAGGTTACCTGAATCAAAGGCAGAAACGACAGCAGGCAGCCCGCATGCTTCTTTTATCGTTGCAGCGGTTGCATATCCTTCCGCAATGACAATAACCGGCGCATCAGAAAGTTTGTTCATGCCGCCCAGAACATGAAAGCAGCCTTCCTTTTTTGAATCTTTAGCGAAGCGCTTGGTGCCATCTTCTGCAATATATTGAACCGTCCAAATTGTACCTTCAATATCGGTTGCAGGAATAAACGTTAATTTTTTGTCATCATCAGTATAAACATCTGGATGAACCTGAATGCCTTTTGATTTCATATAGGGTGTTGGCTCGGTAATCTCACTCATTTTGGAAAGCCTTTGCTTGAGCCTTAATGCGGTGCTTTTGTGCCTTTCCACCAATTCAAGCTCGCGATTTTTTTGATTTTCGAGTACCTGAGCCTTAAGTGCTGCTTTTTGTTCATCGGTTAAAACATAACCTTTACTTTTCCATTTTAGCTCAGCACCTGTGCGGTTATTTTTGATATAGCCTGCGGGAATACCATCTAAATGGGCCACGTAAAATCCTGCCTTTTCACCAGCTTTATCATCCTCCATTTGTATACGATGAGTCTTGCTGTCCATGATAGGATGCTCACCTGTCAATACTGCACCCAAACTGATTAACGCTTCCTTGAATTCATCGGCTGGTGAAAGTGCTTTGTCTTCTGGTGAGTTTTGATTTTCTGGAAGCCAGGCTTTGATTTTTTCAATGGAAACACCTGGTTTTGCATACCAGCATTTCTGTGTTTTATCCCAGGCAATGCCAGATGTTCCATCGGGCAACTTCCCTACCACGGATTTGGCTAACTCTTTTTGTTTGAATGGGATGCTAAGCCAGACTTTTTCAGGGATATTCTTTTCGGATTCCATTAGAGTTTCCTCATTATTTTTTTCATTCCTGTTTACAATAGATTGCTCATGCTGGATGTCTTGTGCTTGTTCCAATGAGCAAATGTGATTGACAATTTTTTCAGCATCCGCTGACGCTCTGAATATTTCCAGCGGATCACCTTCTAAAACGCGAATCCATGATTTGATGTAAGGCGTGTGTTGGGAGGGGTCATGTCCAATACCAAGCTCCGAACCCAACAGCATACTGGCGATTTCAGCCCTTAGTTCTTCTTTGGCGTAAGCTTCACTGCCAAAGGGATGGCGTAGGTCTCGATCAAGCCTTGAAGGATGCCCGCTCCAATGACCAAGCTCATGAAGGGCTGTGGCGTAATAATGGGCGGCTGATTTAAATTGCTCTTTGGGAGGGAGGTGAATGCTGTCGGTTGATACCCTGTAAAATGCTCTATCAGCCTCCGAATGAAAAATGGCAGCACCAGAATTAAGTAGCAGGTTTTCTGCTCTTTCAATTAAAGACCAGTCCTGCTCTTTTTGGACAAGTTCCGGCATATTATCAATTTGTGAGGCATGAAATACCGTTGCGTAAAACACCTTGGGTCTTTCAAGGTTAACCTGCACTTTGACAGGATTTCCCTGCTCATCGAGGACTGGGTTTCCCGCATCATCGTTTTTGATTTTTTCATCAGTAAATTTCCAGTATTGAACAGTCGTGCCTTTTTCTCCTTTTCTAACCTGCGCGTCAATGCTTTGCGCCTGTTTGTAGGTGAGCCAGCGGTTATCCCCGCTTTGATTCAACATCAAATACAAGGCATTGATGCCTCGATACCGCTTTCCTGTGACTGGATTAAACGGGATTTGGCCGCCGCCCGTGCCTGGTTCCCATGGTTTTACCCAGGGCGCGGTTCCTTGTTTGAGGCTTTCAATGATTTGGTTGGCCACAACCTGATGGTGAGACAATTTAGTCATAGGCTGCCTCCTTAGCGTCATCTTCACTAAGCGCATCCTCAGAAAAGGCACCCATGATTTCTGCTTCGATGGGAGTGACTTCGGCGATAAAACCAGGAACCATCAAATCATCTAATTTTTCTGAAATTACATCCATTAATTCAGCTTTATTCATGCTATTTCTCCACTTGTTGCATTTACCCATATGGGTTTAATCACTCCCTTCACTTGCCATATACGAATAGGGCCATAATAACGACTATCAAAAGACCATTCGCTTTGGCTAGTCATGGTTATGAGTTCATCTTCTTTGATCTGATAATCTATGGTGCGCCATTGAGGCAAAGGTCGTTTCCTTCCATCTATTAATATCGGTTTTGAAAAGGGAATAAGTTGGCGATTAACAAAAATGCCGTCGGAGGTGATAGATATTTGATCACCATTTGTTGCCACCACTTTTTTCATTAAATACCCATAACCGCCAGGGCAAAGGCCACTTCCGATATAGCCTCTATCTAATCCCTGTTTAAAAGCCGGTCGATCGTCAGGGCAAAAAATCACATAGGAATTTTTGATGTTTTTTATATTTGTAATACGATAAAGACCAAAAGGAATGGAATCTGTGGTGTTCAGGCGAAAGCCCATCAGCATGAAAAGAAATGCCATGCCGATGATGCTTAGCATAAGAACAGCAATCCAGGAAGTGAACTTTTTCATAGTCTGATTTCCTCATCTTCACGAAGGCGGACGCGTAAGATATCTGATTGCTCTGGCGCTTCAACAGAAGCTCTGGCGATAAACACAGGGTCTTTAAAATAAAGCGGCTGTTTGCCATAAATGGCAGGAAATCCTGCCACATACACCACCATATCGCCTGCTTCCTTGATTAAACCGTTTTCATCTTTTTTTGGTCCAGGCATACGTTGACATTCATCAACCGTTAAAAGCGGTCGCGAGACTTCTTGTTTTGTTTTGGAAATCTGGTTTAAAAAGGTTGAAAATCGTTTGCCACTGGTCGTGATATGCTCTTTCACAATAGTGGTTTGGCCGGTAAGTTTTGATAGATGCTCGGCGGTTTCAATCCGGTTGGGCGGATAAGCATTTTGGATATGGCAGTTCGAGGTGATGGTTTCATCTGGGCCATAGCCGCGCTCACGACTTTTAAGCTGATTAATGTCCTGGCAGATTAAATAAAACTTCAAACCATAACCGGCAACAAACGCCAATGACTCTTGTAAAATATCAAGCTTCCCAAGACTTGGGAATTCATCAATCATGCACAACAGGCGATGTTTATAGGTTTTCTTCGTTCTTACGAAATAATTCCCTCGCCCATCATCGACTCGTTCGAATTCCATTTTATCCGCCAAAAGGCGGACAACCATATTCAGCATAACCCGAACTAAAGGCTGTAATCGTGCTTTATCATTGGGTTGGGTCACGATATAAAGACTGACAGGGCTTGCATGATGCATCAAATCTTTAATACAGAAATCTGATGCAGAGACATTGTAAGCAACTATCGGATCACGGTATAAAGCCAGGTACGATTTTAAGGTGGACAAGACAGAACCTGCTTCTTCCTCCGGCCTATCAATCATATCGCGAGCCGATGCGCTGATAACAAAATGTGTTTTGCCATCAACATGCGGGTATTGAGTCATTTCAATCAATAAATCGGCGATGTTGGTATTTGGATCGACCAACATGCGATCAATATTTGGAAAAGTAGCCGGTTCTCCTTGATTTTTCAGCTTATAAATTGCATGTAGAATAAACCCAACCAAAAGTGCTTGGGATGTTTTCTGCCAGTGGGTTTCAAGTCCTTTACCATCAGGATCAATTACAAGCGTTGCAAGATTTTGTACATCACCAACTTCATATTCCGTACCTACTCTAATTTCATCTAATGGATTCCATCGGGCTGAACCCTTTAATGTTGCCGGCTCAAAGCGAATGACTTTATTGTTGGCATGCTTTTGACGCCAACCAGCTGTTAATGCCCAAAGCTCTCCTTTTAAATCCGTAATCACACAAGACTGTTTCCAGGATAAAAGGGTAGGAATAACAAGACCAACCCCTTTGCCAGAACGCGTTGGGGCATAAGTTAAAATATGCTCTGGGCCATTATGGCGTAAATAATGAATATCCCCTTTTTCATCTTCAATAGCACCGACATAAACGCCTTCCTCATTGCCAAACAGTCCAGCATTTTTTAAATCATCTCTGTTGGCCCATCTGGCTGAACCATACAGGTATTCACTGATGTTTTCTTTTTTTAAATGCTTAGCAACAAAAACAATCAACATTAAAAAAAGACAGCCACTCATCGCCATCAAACCAAAGGCTGCATTAAAATAATCAGGATAATAATGATGGTATTTCAAGCTCCACCAAAGGGACTGCCATGGAAAGTAGACATGATTCAGAGAAAACCCTAATTCATCACTAAAATGCAACTTATAAGCCACAAATTGTGTGCCAACCTGCATACTGATGAAAAGCGAGAGAGCAACTAAAATAACAAGTTGTTTATTCGTTTTTTCATTATGCTTTTGTCTCACCTGTGGGCCAATGGCTTTGTTGGGTTTGTTCAAGCTCATTGACCGTCTCCAGATGCTTTTTGATTGACAAATTGACTGACTTCATCATCACTGTTTATGTTCCCTGAACTAAAACTACCTTCTGGAGCACCCATAGAAGTGACATTTTGAGACTCGGATACCTGTTGATTAATAGTTGGCGATTCAGCATTGGAAGATATGCGCTGATGAATGGCATCAGCAATTTTACCGCCTGTGGTATCAGCCGCTTTTGCAGAAAAAGCATCTTTCATACTTGCTGCTTTTTCACGGGCGACATCAAACGCCCCAGAAGCTAAATGTGAACCAAAGGAACCAGCAAATTTAGAAGCTTGTCCCATAGCCTGAGCCAAACTACCTTGTTTTGAGCCTGGGCTATCTCCTGACACGGAGCCAGCGCCACTTGCGCCGATACTATGAGAAGCAGCCTTGAATGCAGCCTGTAAAGCGGATAATCCCCCAGCACTCTGCAGAGCTGCAGCACCCGCAGCGCCTGCTAAGGCTGTTCCTGCAATTCCCGCAGCCCCTAACGCGCCTCCAAGACCAAGACCACCACCGCCACCTGATCCTCCACCTGAAACGATGCCGGATAAAACAGGGGGAATTTTATTGATAAGTACCAACAAAAGTACGGCAACAACCATCATGACAAACATTTCTTTTAGCATGATGTTTTCTGACATTGCCGCGTAATATTGATCTACAAAAGACTTTCCTATGCCGATAATCAAAATCATGGCAAAGGCTTGTAATGCGATCCCTAGTACTGTTTTGTAATAGTTAATCGCAATATCCTGTGTCCAGCGTCCGCCGCCAAAACCTAATAAAATGATGCCACTATAAATCAAGATCCAGGCTGTAATCAGGATAATGAGCATATTAATACTGACCAACGCCAATATAATCAGAATAAGCCCAGCAACAATTAATCCTACCGTCGTTGCAGCCGGTGACCAGATTGATGAGCTGTCGATTGCTTTTGATACAATATCAAACCCCACATCCACAATGTCAGAAGGCGACACATGTTCGTTAATTCCAGAAGCTTTTGCAGCGAGCTGTCGCATAGAATCCATAATTGCAGTTGCAATCGCAGGCCCATTATCTAAAATCCAATAGAAAAAACCGACAACCACTAAAAATTTTACGGTTTCTGCCAAAAACTCTTGAATGTCTGCTTTTCGCAAAGCCATGAGACCATAAGTCCATACCATGCTGATGGTGGCCAAAGACCAAAAAAGGTAACGAGCATAACTTAAAATAGTTTGGCTCCACATCGAGGCAGTGCTGGAAAAACGATATAAGATATTGTCTAGCAAATCTCTGCTGTCTATACCATGGCCCTGGGCATGACAGCATACAGAAAAGCCTAGCAAACAGAGTATGAGTAAAGAGGTGGTTGTCTTTTTATTCATAGTATTACCACTTTTTCCCTGAACTTTTTGAATAGCTTCCCCCTCTGAAACAAGCCTCGCCAATGGCCTGGAGTTCTTCTTTTGTGTGGCCTTCTCTTGGGCTGTCACAGGTTAACGAGGCCAAGTGCTCTGACTTTTTCCTTGCTTTGGTTTCTGTACTTTCACAGCCTGAAAGCAAACAAGCGAACACCATGATGGATAAACTTAAGCGTTTCATTTCTTCTCCTTGTCGTTATGACTGAATTACCATTTTTTACCTGAACTTTTATGATACGTACCCGCTCGAAATTGCTCATCACCCGCGGCCTGTATGGCCTCTTTATTGGCGTTTGCCGCATCTTTTACCGCCTGCGCGTTTTGTTGTGCTAATAAAAGCCCTCTGATTTGAAGTAATTGATGTGATTGATTGCTGGCTAATTGTGAAGCAGCCTGTAGTGCTTGCTTTTGCCCAACGGCACTTTGCGCCTGAGATTGCAAGACCCGTAGTTTTTCTGAGTCATCTTTCAAGCTCTGTTGTTGCTTATCAATCCCTTTGAGCATGGCATCATTAGCACGCTTTTCGGCAACAGAAGTTGAGAGTCTACTTTGTTTGATTTTCCTGAGTTCTTCGGGTGAGCAATGACCATTACCATTAAAACAAGGAGTTTTCTGATAGTATTCCTGGCTCTGAAATCGGTCCAGATAACCTTGAAGGCTGCCTGCTTCCTGCTTGTAATAATCAATTGTATTAGTCGATTCAAGCAGATTATTAATGACAGAGTTGGCATTATCCCACTGGAAGGAAGTGAGCGACTTAGTGTTCTCTAACATATTTTGGTATTGCTGCAGCTGATTGTTGTATTGATCGATCTGAGTTTTATACTGACTCACCTGATTCAGTATGATTTTTCCATTTTCAATCCAATTGGCAAAATCAAATACGGGCGCACCGCTGGCGAAAACATGTAGTGTCCATAAATAAATAAGCATGATTCTAAATTTCATTGCACTCCTCCTGTATCAATAAGCAAACTGTCTATAAGGTTGTTTAAAAGTTAAATCTTTCACTACAATGATGTTGAAACGGTAACCCGGACGGACATTAATGGTCGGGGATACGTTCAAATTTTTTGAAACCAGTTGTGATGTCACCTCACCTAACTGTTGTCCTAATGCCTGACTCAAGACAGAACCCGCTGTGGGTTGGCTGTAACCGAACTGGTTAGGCTGATTACTATTCTGGCTGTAGGTAATACCTGCAACAATGCCAGACATTAAAAGCGCTGAGCCATAAATTCTTGCATAATGATGATCCACTTGATCACGAAATCCGGCGAATCCCGCACTATCAGCGCCTGGCATGGAGCCAATATCCAATGCCTTGCCATCAGGAAATACCAGTCTCTGCCAAGCCACTAATACGGAATTCTGGCCAAAGCTCACATCACTGGAATAAATGCCAAATACTTTGGTTCCTTGAGGAATGAGAAGGTATTTACCCGTTGCGGTGTCATAGACGTTTTGTGATACCTGACCGATGATTTGCCCTGGTAATTCAGAGGAGATGCCACTGACCATTACTCCTGGAATCACCCCACCCGCTCTGAGTTCATATCGGCTGTTTGGACTTTCAAGTCTTGAGTTTAAATGCCAACGCATTTCATTTTCTTCACCACCTAAGGTTTGCGGCATGGGTTTGTTGTGCATCCCTTGTACTAACATGAGTTGCTCTTTAAAGGCCGTAGATGGGTCAACATTGAATGTCACGTCATTCCCGCTCATGGATGTCCTTACACTTGCTCTGTTATTCAGCCGTACGTTATCCACCATAATGGATGTTTTTGCTTTGACCGCCTCTTCAAATTCTTGTGTTTTTTCCTGGCGAATGCGTTCTATTTCAGCATCAGTCACATTTTGATCCAACGTCTCTTGTTTTTGAGGCAAGTCTTGTTGCTCAAGTATGGGTAGGGAAGCCTCCTGCTTGATTGTGATCGTTTCAGTTTGCGGAGCTACGACTGGTACTTTGTGGTTTCCTACCACTTCATAAGCCAGACTCATGGTGTTTTTTTTCTGACTTTTAATCTTTACTATTTCGGGAGATTGGTTCTGTGCATTTGCCCGTTTATTGGCAACAAAAGCTATCAACACCACAAACACAGTTAAAATACCAATGACAATGATTAATGGTACGTTATTCACCCGCTTCACACCGGCTGTCTGGAGTTTTTGCGGTGAGTAGTCTTTTGATAAAAAATCGTTGTTTTGATTCATCAGTCTCACTCCTTATGAGTCCATGCGCTAACTGGGGGAATTTTTCCACCGGTTTTGGCATAAATTCTGCTGAGGGTCTGTGAGCCAATAAAAAGGCTGACTCGGTAAAGGTTGGTTGCTTTAATCTCATCGACAACATAGAAAAAATTGGCCTTTTGTTTGGGGCAATTGTTTTCAATCACGCCATAACCTTTTTTTCGCATTTCATGAATCAGGCTGATGCCAAAAGCATCCCTTACCTTTTGACTGATGTAAAACGTATTTTGAGCAGGTGGATAGACACGTGTTAATTGGGATGCCGCGTCTTGTGCCAAATAAACGTCTCGGCCTTGAGATACTTGAGTAAAATTCCCATAACGCTGACTTGCACAGCTTGATAACAATAGAGCGAGCAATAAAACGCTTAGTTTCTTCATCTTTAGCACCTCGTAATGGTAATTTTTTCTTGAGAGCTTCCACTTCCGATAACCAATATTGCCCTATCAAAAACGCTATCGACGATGTAACGACAACCTTGCAGACGATAATTCACCATGACGGACTCTGATTTTTGGAACAACCCACGGCTTCTTAAAACCAATAAAGCAGGGGCTTCACTTTGTGCCATCGTTTTCGGCATCTCAATAATGGTTTTAACGCCATTGTTGTAAACCCGAACTGGCTTAAATCGTGCATTCCCCTGAATTCGATAGTTAAAATTAAGATTGCCAAGATATTCATTGGTTTCTGGAAGGGTATCCGCTTTCCGTCTTTCTGCTTGAATTTGCTGAATTAACTGCCATTTCGCTTTTGCTTCATCGGGATAAATGAAAGATACATAGGGCATAAACTCAAAGCGGTCTGACTTTAATCTGAAATGATAAGTTCTTCTGTCTGTGGTTACGACCAAAGAGGAGTCAAGTCCAACATCTTTAGGTTTGATTAACAGGTGGATTTGTTGCGCGCTACCCGCACCCGTAATGGATGGCTCAACAATGAAGCGTGGATCACCAACATTCATATCATTAAACTGCTCACCTGCCTGCAAAGCAATATCACAAACCTGCAAGGGCGCGCATACTACCCTTATTTGCCCTGAGCCATAGACAAAACTGACTGATCCATCCGAGGATGGAAATGGTTTGCTGGTTTTGTCTCCCTTTTGCCAACGCTCTGCAATATCTAAAGCCTGCTTTTCCTGATTTGACAGTTTTGGATCGTTTTCGGAAAAATAACGAGTGGCCAGCTCATTATTATCCAGGGCAAAACCTGTCAATGGCATCAATAAACAAAAAATGAGCATTATTTTTTTCATCGCTGTTCTCCATGCTTTAATTCATAGGACCAGTTAAAATCACGGATAAAAATTAAGTGTGGGTTTTTCAAAATAGACTCACTGGAGACATCATTAAGTTCGTTGTCCTGATACATCGTGATCATGGCTTTCATCATATAGGGCTTTTCTTTAAGCGTTCCGTCACGATTTCTCACCGTCTCAACCCAATCAACCTGCCAGGTCTCATCAGACTCTTGTAGAACTGATCGAATCTCAATGCTGACGATTTCATGCGTCGCTCTTTCAAAGGGATTAGACTGCTGTTTATTACTGTAAAATTCCTGAACTTTGGCTAGAGCCGCATCATTCTGATTTAAATAGGAATAAACTTGAAACACAGCCTTCTTTTGTAGTTCAACATCGCTACTTACCATGCGGATATTTTCAATAAAATGTGCAGCAGCCGCCCGATAATCATCAATATTGGCTTGTCCAACCCTATCCGCACGGGTGACTGACAAGGTATTGCCATTAGCGTCCTGCTGAAATACCAAAGGGATAAATTTGGACTGGGTGCCAATGGATATAAGCCCACCAACAGCGGCCAGTGCCACTAAGAGGCTGCTTAAGCCCACCAGTTGCCAAACCTGTACCGATTTCATAAGACCTGCGGTATGAACATTCCAGGAGCGTCTGGCGTTAAGAAAGGGATTATCCGTTAACGCTTCATTTTTCTTTTCAAGTCTTGGGGTATTAAGCCATTGTTTTATTTTTTTCATGCTGCTTCTCCGTACCGTTCCAATTGGATTCCTTTTTCCGTAAGCCACTTAGATACCCACCCATCACCGTACTTCAACTCAAGCTGTTTCATCCGCGCGATAGAATCGGGATCAGTAGCCCCTACAAAAGCCAAAGCCATAGAGCCTAATGCTAATTGATAAAGACGTTGTCCTTTTTCGCTGACATAGTAGTAATCACGCTTGGGTTGGGCTTGAGCTATGATGTCAATCTGACGTGGATTTAAGCCCATGCGTTCATAAATCACGCAGGTTTCAGGATCTCTTGCATATAGATTGGGTAAAAAGATTTTGATGGCTGTGGATTCAACAATGATGTCTAAAATGCCGGATTTTGCTGCATGGGAAAGATGTTGAGTTGCCATAAATACAGCGCAGTTTTTCTTGGCCATGGAATCAAGCCATTCAGCAATCTTGTTTTTAAAGACAGGATGCGCGAGCATCAACCACGCTTCATCCAGTAAGATGAGCGTTGGGCGGCCATCCAGTGAGGTTTCAATGCGTCGAAACAGATAGAGCAACACAGGTAGTGCAAATTTTTCGCCTAATCCCATTAAGTGCTCAATTTCAAAGGTCATAAACGAGGACAGACCTAAACCATCACATTCAGCATCCAATAAATGCCCCATCAATCCATCGATGGTGTATTGCTTTAGGGTTTCACGAATGTGTTCGTCCTGAATGGTCATGACAAATTCAGATAAGGTTTTAGAGCCACTTTGGTGCATGCTGATAATGGCATAGCCGATTTCATTACGCTGTGCTGGGGTTGTATCCAAACCATTTAATGCCAATATTGTATCAATCCACTCCATAGCCCAAGCCCTGTCTGCCTTGGACTCTAAAAACTGCAAGGGCGCAAAGGCAAGCTTTGAGTCTTTATCGGCAATGGTGTAATGCTCACCACCTGTCGCCTTGCAGGTTGGGTACATGGATAGTCCTTTGTCAAATGAATAAATACGGGCATCTTTATACCGACGCCAAGACAATGCGAGTAAACCAAGGTGAGTTGATTTACCAGAACGCGTTGGACCAAACATAATGCCATGGCCTAAGTCTCTGACATGAAGATTCAGGCGAAACGGTGCATTACCACTGGTGACGCAATGCATCAGAGGTGGTGACAAGGGTGGGAACAGTGGGCACGGTGCTTTATTCTCACCTGTCCAGATGCTGGATGTTGGCAATAAGTCCGCTAGATTCATGGTATTAATCAATGGTCGTCTGATGTTTTCAACACCATGGCCTGGCAAACTTCCCATAAAAGCATCCATGGTATTAATGGTTTCTACTCTGGCCGCAAAACCCAACGCATTGATGTTCTTTTCAATGAACAGCGCTGCTTTTTCAACTTGTGCGCGATCTTCATCCATTAAAACAACAACCGAAGTGTAATAACCTTGCCCTACCATGCCAGAATTGGTTTCAGCAATGGCTGATTGCGCATCATTGACCATGCTAAGCGCATCTTCGTCGACAATGCCTGAATTGGTATTAAAAATCTGATCAAAAAATCCTCTGACTTTTTGCTTCCATTTTTTACGGAATTTAGTGAAATGTGCGACAGCTTCATGCGCATCCATGAATATGAAGCGGGAGTTCCAGCGATATTCAATGGGTAGTTGCGATAGCGCGGTTAAAATTCCAGGGTAAGATTCCATGGGAAAACCTTCAATCGCGACGCACTGAACAAACTTCCGACCAATTTTGGGAGTAATGCCTGGCGTTAATTCCTGACCGCCTATCAAGGCATCAAGATAAATTGGGTTTTTAGGCAGATTGACGGGATGGTTAAGTCCTGTGACACAATACTGTAAGTGCCTTAGAAAGTTATCCTGCATTACTGTATCGTCTTTATCATCTGAGCCAAGCCTTTCCAGATGAACTGCCGAACTCATGCGTGATTCAAAATTGCGGCAAGATTGCTTGAAGGTCTCAATCAATTGATGCGTTTTTGCTTTCTGGCTTAAGCGCTCCCCTGAATCATCAAACATCAATTCAACAAAACGTTTTTGTACCAATACAGGCGGATACCAGGTTAACGTGATAACAAAATATCCTTCATATAAGGTTCCCAACTGTTCAAATAGCTTCCTTCTTTCTTCATCAACTGCCATTGATATGGGATCAGGAAAGTGAGAATAACCCCGCGCACTGTAACCAGGTGCAGCACGCCTCATGGCATCTACATGAATCATCCAACCGCTACCCATAGCGGATAAGGCTTGATTGATCCGAAATGACACCATCTCACGCGCCTCATCGGTAGTATTGGCATTGTCTTCGCCATGATAAAGCCAGGCCGCCATAAAAGAGCCGTTTTTTCCGACAATTACGCCATCATCTACAACCGCCGCATAATTAAGTAAATCAACTAGTCCAGGTGTATGACTTCGATGCTTTTTGACATGGTGCCCACAGCTTTTACTTCGAATTTCCCAAAACAAAGTACCCAAAATGACAAGCCCTGTAGTACTAATCAAAAAGGCGATTAATTCAATCATTGATAACCTCTTTTGTTTTCCCTGAAAGGGGTTGAACGAGCCGGATAATAAGCCTGATAACGTCTTTGCCTCAGATAAACCGCTCTCATATAGGGATCAGATTTCGCCATTAAGCGAAGTCCTTTCAGAGATAAAAACCACATGACGATACCAGCAATCGCCGCCAGCCAATCCTGAGCGGCAAATACCAAAATGGCTGATAGCAATCCTGAAAACATGACAAGCTCACGGTCTCCGCCCATAAAGAGACTGGGACGATTTCCACATCTACGAATGGAGATAGTGCGAAGGCTCATGGCTGAGACTCGATTGCTGTCATCTCAACAGATGGCTTGGAAATTTCCGCCCCTTTACCAGTAATCGCTGTCATAGTATTTTGTGCCGCTACCAGGAATGAAAGCACCAATACAAAAAAGACAAGGGTTCGCATAAAACCATTTAATTCACCACCAAAAATAAGTGTGGCACCGGCAGCAACCAGACCAATAATCGCCGCACTAAAGGCAAATGGACCTGTAATGGACTTCTGGATTTTGGTCAACCATGAGTCGAATGGAAGTCCTCCACCTGCTGTGGAGGCGCTAGCCGGATGAGTCATTAAAAATAGAAATAATATGACTGCCCCCAGCATCCAAATTTTCTTGTGATTAAAACTGCTTAACTGATTCATTCATATTCTCCTTAAACAAGTTTCTTGATGTTGTATTGACCATTTTTAAAACCCTCGACAGATATGATTTCTTTGACAAAGCGACCATCTGGCGTTCTTGCAATATGCACCACACAATGAACCGCCTCGCCAATTAAAGGTTCAATTTCAGCGGGTGCAGCCGGATTTCTGGTAATCAATGATTTCAAACGATGAAGCCCTGCAAGACAGTTATTCGCATGTAAGGTGGCCGCTCCTCCTTCGTGGCCGGTATTCCAGGCATCCAATAAATCTAAAGCTTCACTGCCTCGAACCTCACCGACAAGGATTCGGTCAGGGCGCATTCTGAGTGTGGTTTTTAGAAGTTGGGTCATGTTGACATCCATGGTGGTATGGTATTGAACGCAGTTTTCAGCTGAACACTGGATTTCGCCGGTATCCTCTATGATAAAAATGCGCTCATGTGGTGCGCTTTTTACCATTTCATGAATAATGGCGTTCACTAATGTTGTTTTGCCTGAACCTGTGCCGCCAATCACTAAAATGTTCCGGTGGTTCGAAACCGCTTGTTGAATTATCTCGTTTTGCTCATCCGTCATAATTCCTGCTCGAACATATTCATCCAGTGTAAAAACGGATAGGGCTTTTTTACGAATAGCGAATGTAGGGCGTGATACAACCGGTGGCAGTTGTCCTGCAAAACGGGAACCATCCAGTGGTAATTCCCCTTCAAGCATCGGCTTAAATCGGGTCACTTCTTTACCATGAAAGCCTGCAACAGTTTTGATGATGCTTTCGGCACGCACCTCATTGATACTTCCAATGCAACGCATTGTTTCCCCAAGACGTTCCTGCCAAAGCCTGCCATCCGCATTGAGCATGATTTCAACGGTTTTTGGATCGTTTAAAGCCCGTTCAATCAATCCACCCAGATCACGCCTTAACTTTTCTTTGGCTCGATCTTTAACCGTAATCAGCTGTTCTTCATCGATAGTCATGACTCAATTCTCAGGAATTTGTTGAAGAAGCACTGCTTTTGAACTTATTAATAAGCCTGTCGACAATGCTCTCGTTGTTAGCTGCTTTATCTACAAACTTGTTATCTTTAATCTGATCGCGGTAAATGCGGCGTTGAATTTCATCACGATGGATTGGGATGGACTTAGGCGCATCAAAAGCAAGGCGGACCTCATCGTTTTGATACCCCACAATCGTGCAGTAAATATCCTCACTGATCACAACAGACTCCCCAACTCTTCTTGTTAATACCAACATGTCTTCTCTCCTATCAGGTTTTAAAATAAAAATGCTTTACATTGCTTAATATTCGCTTCCGCCACTTCGGCACTCGCAGGAGCAACTTCTTCAGGTGTGACATAAATGTTATTTCGTTTTTTTATGTCACGACAAATGCGAATCAGTTGAGGCAAGCTTGGCGGCATTTCACAAAAATCACGACACTCAACGATGGCTTGATTCAAAACGTCATCACTAAACTTGCTTAACCCCTCCATCCATTCCTTTTTGGCAAACTCCAAAAACCCATCGCTTTTGAACTGACTGCGCCACAAATGCCCATAAAAAACTGCAAAGCGCGTAAACAAACTCTCAATCCGCTTTTTATTGCTGTCGGTAGCATCCCAGGTTGATGACATTGCTTTGTTCGTACTCGTCTTCACTGGTGCTTGCTGTGTCTTCTCCTTCTGGGTTCCAGAATGGATCAACGGTTGTGAGTTCAGTATTTGGGCGGCGCTTTGCATTCCTTTTCTCCTGCGTTACTTCGATTTTGACTTCATCTTCCCAGCATTTTTGAACCAACCAGTTGCTTGGGTATTTCCAGGGTGGCACCCATTCGCCGTGGGCTATTTTTACATTTCGTGCTTTGATTTGGTTTTCCAGTGCTTGCAACATCATTCGCAATAGATGCTCGTCAGGGCTGATTTTTCTGAAGGCTTCAAAAGCACGCTCGTGGGATTTTTTCTCGGGGTATAAATTCCAAAATTGTTCGAAGCGGCTTAATAAATAAATATAATTATTATCTTTAAGAGGTGTGGCGGCTTTTTGGGGTTCAGCTATGTCGGCTTTTACGGCCTCACCTTCAGAAAACTCATTGTTTACAAGGGTTTCCACGTGCGGCTTTATGGTGGCTTTCTGTGGCGGGTTTATGGCGGCTTTATTTTGGGCAGAATAATGCCTTGAAGCTAAGGGACATTTTAAAATGAGCTGCATGCCGTCAGATTGAACTTCAATCATTCCCGCACGTACCAAACCTGAAACTGCACGACGTACTTGATCACGAGAAAAGCTTTGCCTTTTAATCCCCTGATGTGGCTCGATATATAATTGTTCAGATATCGATTGATAGCTGATTCGTCGCTTGATACCTGTTATTCCTGTTTTAACATCCATATACGGTCTGATTCCTCTTAGATAAGCCAATTGCTGGATATGAGGTAAGCCACTCATTGCTGCCAGTTCATCCTGGTTTATTAACATGTCCATTGACTACTTACATTCCTATCTGAAATTGACCTTCAAAACTGAATCCTCTTTAAAGTGTTGAAAATAATTAATTTTAGAGGCATCCTTACACTCATAACGCGTATAAATCCACACTTCATATACGTGAATCGCGTATAATAATTTATTATATACATATAAAACGTATAAATGTAAAGACATATTTATGAAAAATGCTACTAAAGTAAAAAAAGATAGTTCTGCAATGGGACAACGCATCAAAAGAGCACGCATGCTTGCTGGCTTATCTCGAAAAGATTTGGAAGAAAAGCATGGAATCAGTATCCATACACTCCAATCATGGGAGCTTGGAAGAAACCCATTAAATAAAGCCAAAGCTGCTTCTTTAGTAGAAATACTTAATCAATATGATGTGAGTTGTTCAATTGATTGGTTATTAGAAGGCATAGGAAAAGGCCCATCAGTAATCGAAAATGAATTTCAAAATTATCCATTTCTTGCAGATACAGTTGGTAACCTTCTCGCCTCAGAACAAGCTATACAAAAAGAGATAGACTTCTTTAAAACGAATAACCCAAATGCTGTTGTGATAACGGTCTCAGATGATGCGATGGAGCCGGAGTATAAGGTTGGAGACATTGTTGGCGGGATTAAATTTATAAATCAAAATAAAAAAAATCAATGCGTAGGGCATAATTGTATAGTGGAAACCACGGAAGGCACCTTTTTTCGACGATTGATAAAAAGTGAAGATAAGTATTTATTGGTTTGTAATAACAATAGAACTTCAGTCAGTGATCCCGTTATTTCAGCAGATTCAATTTTATCTATTGCCCCAGTTATTTGGCATCGATGGAAATTTGATGCCTTATCAAACTAGGGCATACGACCACTCATGATACTGATTCTTGCATCGTCCAATCTATTTTTCTAACAGCATTAATTTTATGTTCTGGCGCCAAATGTGCATACCTTAGTGTCATGGCAATATCAGAGTGCCCTAATAACTCCCGAACGGTATTTAGATCTACCCCAGCCATCACCAGCTTACTCGCGAAATGATGTCGTAAATCATGCCATCGAAACTGCGTAATATTCGCTTTTTTCAATAACGATCCCCATGAGCGTTTCACATGGCTAAATGGTTGATTATTTTTACTTGGAAAAACCAAACCTTCTTTTTTCGCTGTTTTTTTATGCAGATGATCCAAAATTTTATAAGCTTCATCATTGAGCGGAATATAACGCGAATGTTTATTTTTTGTAATTTCACCAGATAAAATCAATGAGCCTTCTGACAAATTCACCATATCCCAGGTCAAATGAAATAATTCGCCTCGTCTTAATCCTGTATTAATCGATAATAGCACCATCGGCATTAAGTAATCACAAGCATCGTCTTCTGAAAGCTCGGGTAATAAATCATAACCTCGCTTTTCTCGCCAGAGGTTTCCATTTTTTCGCATCAGCCGGAGTTGATTGTCTCGTTCGATTAACGCTTCGCGTAAACGTGTCTCTTCTTCAAATGACAGGTATCGAATTTTAGGTGAACGATCGATTTTATAAGGTTTTAACTTACCAAGTGCATTTTCTTTTAAAAAGCCCCATTCAACTGCCTTGGTCATCAGTGATTTCAGCATGGTTATATTACGATTTAAGGTTGCCTGAGAAGTGCCTTCATTAAGACGTTTAACGCGCCATTGTTCTACAAGAGCAGGCGTAATTTCACCCAACGGCTTTGAAAAAAAAGCCTTATAACATCTAATAAGCCCTGCTAGCGTTTCTTGACCTCGTTTATGCGTTGATAAAACCCATGGCTTATAATCACTCTCAATAAATTCTTGCAGAGTCTTAGGCTTATTTATCCCTTTTTGTGCAGTTGGCTCAATCCCCTTATTGGCATTACTTAGTACTTCAATAGCCTTTTCACGAGCTTGAGCTGCTGTCATAACGCCGACTGTTCCAAGATTAATTTTTTTGCCTCTTTTGTACTGGCATACGTAACGCATGGTTCCTGATGGAAAAACTCTTATCATGAATCCTTTTAGATCAAGATCATGAACTTCGTATTCTTTATCTCTAGGAAGCAGTTTTTTGATAAGCGTGTTATTGATTTTTGCTTTCATAATTAATCTGCTAATTGTTGTAATATTTCAGCACCCTTCACTTTATAGCTTTCCAAGATCTCAAGAGTGCAATTGTTTTTAAACGATTCAACAAAACCAAATTCTCTTAAACAATTTCGTTTGTATTTTGATATCCAGCCAATCGCTTTAAATGTGTCATTGAACTTACAACGCAATTCAGCGATACATTCTTGCGGTGTTTGGGCATTTTTAAATTTCCAGATAGGCTCGTGATGAAACAAGCGATTTCTAATCAGTCTTATTTCTTCAAATCGCTTGGAAATATTTTTTCTATCATCATGCCCTCTTGCATAATGGGGGAAAACCGAAGGAATTAAGTCAGGCCATAGTCGATTTGGATTAAATTGATCAGTGTATGTTTTTTGTTTTATTAAATTTGTCCAAAATCCAAATGTTAATCCTGCAACAATGTCTGACGCTGTTACTTGCCCAAATCTACGATGTAAATCATTTTTGGTATCTTCAAGAATTGATCTTGACTTACCATCAGTTACAACGATATCGAACCAAAATTCATTTTCAAATTTCTTGGAGGCTGCGTGGTGAATTGAATTACGTAATGCAACTTCTACTGAATGTATGAAGGGATAAAATGCTTGGCTTATCAATAAATTCCAATGATAAGCTCCTATAATATCCGTATCCACTTTACTTGGACATAATATTTCATAGCTTGTAAGCCTATCTATTGATAATGCACTAATATATTCTTTCATACCCTATCCTGTTGCATCAAATTAGAATAGTTATCCAAAAAATAACCAGAAAAATTTGACATATCCATGTAAAATGACTCATAATTACAACGTAAGCTTTTAGGGATCCGCGAAAGCGCCCCTTTTAGCAGTTGACCAAGAACCACCTTTTCGGTGGTTTTTTGGTTTATAGCGCCCACGAAACTCTTCTACTGCTTAATCCTTGCTTTTATAATACCCTGGACTTTATCATAGTTAATATCACATTCATGTAATAAAAATCCTATTTTTGAATTACAGGGTGCATATAGGGTGCATTTTCATTGTGGAATGTAACATAACAATATATCACTGTACATCATAAAAATGCCATTAACCCTCGTATTACAAGGAGTTATTGTTCATGGAGATGTATAGAAATACATTAAGAAACAATCGGGATCGCCTTCGGGAGGCAGGGGTCGCAGGTTCAATTCCTGTCACTCCGACCAATAAGATTTTTTTATATTGCACAGCACTAATCCCGTTTTCAACAGTTTTATTCCCATCACCGACATCAGATTAATGATTTTATTTGTTGCTTGAGAAGGTCACTTTCTTTAAATTCCCTGCTTTAAGCGTGTCCTACGCCAAATTGTATGATTTGCTCTTGCCAATGAAATTTTGGCCAATCTACCAATTACCAAATCCATTTGTTTAAAATTTTAAAAAGCTTCAGCTATCCATTGCTTTCTAGCTTTAGCTTAAGAATTGCAGCCACAAGCATTCATAACAAAAAAGCTTATTATCACTGTATCGCTCTTACTTATAGCTTCCACTCCAATCATGATTTAACTATAATCCCCTGCCTCCAGCAAATAGGAATAAAAGTGACTACATCTACCTCTAACATACTGTATGTATTAAAGAATGGCACAATAACCAGCGATATCAACCAAGTTAATAAGTACAAGGACAATCTAGAACGTTTAAAGGCTACCGATCAGGCAAGATATGAAAGAGTCATTGAAAGAGCTCAGAAAGATCCTGCTTATGGAAGTACATTATATGCTAATGTGGCAATTTCAAGTCAAAGCAGGAGCGAGCAATTAGAAAACCCTGTTGAAGGGACATATCCAAGATCCCGAATGTAATATTAACTGCAGCGCGCGCTTTAGTTACTTTTCTTTCAACGAAACCCAAGGCTTGGCGCCAACTCTGGCCTTACAATAATTTCCGCCAACAGGGGTTAGTATGGAGGTGTTGTCACGCCCACACCATTGGTCTTGCATGATTGTATCTTGGCCATTTCAACTGGATTGTGATTGTTCCAAGCCTTACCTTGAGAATGACTATCAATCCATTTTGTAACTGCTAATTCCAAGCCAGTATTCCTAAGTTCAGCGAATGTGTATAATGCTCAGCTTATTTTCTTAAGCATATAGACATGTTACGGATATTGATATTATTTAGTTTGATTCTAAATACAGGATTAAATTTTGCTGCTCAGAAATCTTCGCTTTATCAGGTGGATTTGATTATCTTTGCTCAGCCTGCTTCCAGCCAAGGCGAAGAAAGCCTGTCCTCCTTGGTTGCCCCAAGCACCAGGCAGGCAATCTTGCTGCAAAAAAATGCGGAAAGAGGAAATCCCCCGTTTCGCTTGCTGCCTCCTTCACGTTCCCAGTTACGCGGTGAATTTTGGACTTTGCGAAATAAATCCGCTTATCAGGTACTCGCTCATTATTCCTGGCTACAACCCAGCAATAATAAGCGCCCGGTAGCTGTTGCGATTGTTGATCAGAATGGCTGGAATGTTGAAGGTACCTTGGCTATCCAGCAAAGCAGTTATTATTCACTGGATGCCAATCTTCTTTTTTCAGCTGCAAATAGTAATCGCGGCTCTTTTCTTATTTCGCAAAAGCAACGCCTGAAAGGTGGGGTGGTATATTATCTTGATCATCCTCAAGCCGGGATGTTAATTAAAATTCATAAAGTTTCATAAATGATAGCAGTTAGTTTATTTAAAGCCCGTGCACCCTTGGGTATATGGTGGGTGGGTGTTTCTTTTGTTTTATTTCAATTCTTTATGCAATTGTCCTCTGGTGTGGTGATTGGGGCCATCATGCATGATATGCAACTTTCCGCCCTTACCGCAGGCTGGTTGGGAAGCGCTTTTTATATTGTTTACACAGGCTTGCAAATACCAGTCGGCATTATGTTTGATCGAGGAAATACTCGCCTTCTGCTTGCCGTAAATGCCTTTATCTGCAGTCTGGGATGCCTGCTTTTTGCTGCAAGCCATACCTTGCCTGGCCTTTTGCTGGGACGAGTTTTAATCGGCATGGGCTCAGCCTTTGCATTTGTTGGTTTTTCCCACCTGTTGCGACAACATTTCCCCTTACGTAAATTTGCCTTCATGATTGGACTCTCCGAGACATTGGCTTTTCTGGTTACCGTAATGGGTATGATCAGCATGGGCACTTTATTGCAACAATGGGGCTGGCGCGGCTTTATCAATGGCGCCGGAATCATAGGCTTGCTCATTTCTTTTTTATGCTGGAAATATCTCCCTGATTCTGCGAAAACTGCAAAAATAGAGCGAAATTATACGCAACAATTATTAAAAATATTGAAAAACGGTAAAGCTTGGGTAAATGGCTGTTTTGTGGGCTTAAGTTTCGCTCTGGTGACCGTATTTGGCGCTTTGTGGGCAATCCCTTTTTTACAGGTAAAATTAAATTGTACGTTGCCTGAAGCAAGCATTCTAGGTGCCGTTTTTTTCCTGGGAGCGGGGGTCAGTTGTCCCTTGTTTGGAATTCTATCCAGCCAAATGCCACGCCGCAAACCCTTGATTTTAAGTTCGTGCATCTCCACCAATCTACTGCTTCTGATTACTTTATACTGCCCGATTCAAAATCCATTGCTCATAGGCATGTTAATGTTTTTCATGGGTTGCTGCTGCGGAGCTTATATGTTGGCATTTACCATTGCCAATGAACTTGCTCCGGAAAACTCCCTATCTACCTGCACCGGTTTTACAAACACGCTGGCCGTGATTTCAGCGCCTTTATTGCAACCCCTTGTCGGATATTTATTGGATACGTTTGGACACAAGGGAGCCTATACCCTGCACGATTACCATCTAGCGCTCGCCGTGGTACCGATGTGTTTGCTGATTGCTACCGTCCTGGCTTGGCATCTGCCGGAAAGTTACGAAAAATAAAGGCAAGCCTTAAAACATTAAGCGGCAGGATTAACTTCATTCTCTGCTGGCGCTTGGGGCTTAAGCAGCGCTTCTTTACCCAGTTCATTTTGGCTTAACACGCAAAATCCGGGTTGCTTATCTTCAGTAATAAAACCGGCAATAACCGTTTTATTATTAATTTCTTCCGGGACGCTTAAATGATGCTTCGGGGAAGAAATTTTTATATGCCAAAGACCATCCTCCCCCCGTTTTACATCGATAAATTGTGACATGGAAAGGCTTTTTCCCTGCGCATTGCAAAGTCCGGTGACCGCTCCTTGCTGGGCATCCTCTTCTTCTATATTTACGGAGTAAAAGCCACTATTATCATTAAACTGGCATAATACCCCTGAAAAAAGATGGTTTTTGTCTTCTTCTTCATTAAGCCATACTTGCCGGAACCAAGCATTCTTAGCCGTCACAAACTGTTCCCCGGTGTTCTTGCCCTCGCCAGTTTCTACTTGCAGATGACCATTTAACCGGCTGGTCTGGCTAATGAGCAAACGCATGCCAGGCCTTAAATTTTGTACAATTGGTTTATGCTCTAACGCGTCCAGCATGTCCACCTTAAAATTAAAACCTTTTTTATCCTTAGTTTTAAAGCCGAAGATCCAACTGTCATTGATTGGATTAAAGCTCATGAATTCATTCCCGACTTGCCAATTATTTGCTTTTGGCTCGGGGATAATGGCCTCGCTTTCATCAAATAAAATTACTTTTTTACTTTGTGCATCCAGCAATGCAGCCATGGCATGAAATTTATCGTTTTCACGTTGCATTTGAAAAATATAGCCGTATTGCTCATCGCGTTCATTGGTGACAATTCCCGAAAAAACCCAATTTACATGCTTTGCAGCACTGGGCAAAAAGATATTTGCCTCCGTTGCTTCTTCTGCAAAAAGCGACCCTGCAAAAAATAAAGCAAGGCACAGCAATAACCTACCTAATTGAATCCGATGCATGTTAAACATAACCCTGTAATTGTTCATGTGACCATAATGCATCCCAGAATGCATTATTAACCTGAGCTTCCACCGGTAGGAAATACATTTCATCCGTGGCAAATGCTTGGCATTTTACCGCATCTTTTTCTGTCATCACCAATGTTTTTTCAGCAAAACATAATTCTTCCTGTGTGTAAGGATGATGATCCGGAAAAGAATACGGGGTAAACGCCACTCCCAATTTGGATAAGGTATTGTAAAAACGCTGCGGGTGACCGATGCCGGCAATGGCTGCAACGGCCCCGGTTAAACGCCCTAACGGTAAAGGCTTACCGCTGGTCAGCTGCGTTAACTGGCCTGGCATTAACTCCATCGTAAATGCTCCGGGCCATTGCCCCCCATTTGCAATCAAAAAATGCGCTTGTTGCAAGCGACTCACATCCTCACGCAACGGCCCTGCTGGCAAACACATGCCGTTCCCCAATCCACGTACCCCATCAATCACCATGATTTCCAGCGCCCGTCCCAGCGCATAATGCTGCAAACCATCATCGCTGAGAATGATCTGGCTTTGGTACGTGTCCATTAAATATTGCACAGCCCGTACGCGTTTCGGATCGATGACGACTGGACACTGCGTTCTCCTCGCCAGCAACAAAGGCTCATCGCCAGCCAATCGTGCATTTGCATCTGGCTTGACTTCGTGGGGAAACTGCTTAACTGACGCGCCATAACCACGGCTTACAATGCCAACCCGCAAACCGCGTTCACGTAATTTTTGCGCCAGAGCAATCACCAATGGAGTTTTTCCTGCGCCACCAACGGTTAAATTACCCACCACGATAATGGGTATTGGGAAAATTTTGGTGCAAAAGCGTTTTAAGTAAAAACGCCGCACCCATACCACTTGTTTATAAATTAAAGAAAATGGTAATAAGAACCAGCGCAAAGGATGCCGCCCGTACCATATTTTTTCGATCAACTCATTCATCAGACAACTGCTTCCTCTTTCTAGGCGACTGCTTCTTCCTCTTCGTACAGTTCCGCCCCCAGCTTTTGAATACGATAAAGCTGCGCATAATGGCCATCCAATGCGATGAGTTCCTGATGCGTTCCCTGCTCAACTACTTTTCCATGCTGCACCACAATAATTTTATCAGCCCGCTTAATCGTGGATAATCGATGGGCAATCACCAATGTGGTGCGGTTTTGCATCACTTTTTCTAATGCTGCCTGAATGTAGCGCTCTGATTCACTATCCAATGCGGAGGTCGCTTCATCCAGAATCAAAATAGGGGCATCCTTTAAAATCGCACGTGCGATCGCCAAGCGTTGACGCTGACCACCTGATAACAGTACGCCGTTTTCACCAATGCGCGTATCATAACCCTGTGGCAAGTCGCGGATAAACTCATCTGCATAGGCTAATTTGGCAGCTTGAATGATTTTTTCGCGGCTTACCGCAAACGAACCATAGGCAATATTGTTGGCTAATGTGTCATTAAACAATGTCACGTGCTGGCTCACTAAGGAAATTTGTGAGCGCAAACTGCTTAAGGCTAATTCATGCACTGGCATATTATCCAACAAAATTTTACCTTGCGTTACTTCGTAAAAACGCGGCAATAAACTGGCTATGGTTGTTTTGCCACTGCCTGAATGCCCAACCAGCGCAATGGTTTCTCCAGCCTGCATGCTGAAGCTTATATTATGCAATACTTCAGGACCTTGGCGATAAGCAAAACTAACTTGCTCAAAACGAAGGTTTCCCTGCGCCTTCTGCGCTAAAATCTTGCCGCTTTCAGGCTCAATGGGTTTGTCCAGCAGGGCAAATACGCTTTCAGCCCCTGCCAATCCACGCTGAATTGTTGCATTCAAAGTCGTTAGGGTTTTCATGGGTTTTATCAATTGCAACATGGCAGCAATGATGGCAAGGAATGAACCCGCTGTAATCGTTATCACGGTTGCAAGTTGAATGGCAGCGAAAATAATCGCAGCAATGCCTACAGCAATAATGAACTGCACGCCAAATACGTTAATGGCTTTGCTGACTGCTACTTTCATGTCGTTTTGCCGGGATATTTCAATGGCTTTATTAAATTTATCGACTTCGTAGCGTTCGCCGCCAAAAATACGCACCACACGATAGCCTTCAATGGCTTCGCCGGCAATTTCAGTGACTTCCCCCATGGATCTTTGTACTTTATGGCTGACGCGGCGTACGCGTTTGTTTGTAAAGTTAACCAAAAGTCCGACAAACGGAATCGTGAGTAAAAACATCAATGAGAGCTGCCAACAAATCACCATCATGACGGTTAACAAGCCAAGAACCAGGCAGGTATTTTGTACAAAATCAGTCAATGCATCTGCACTGACTTGTGCTACTTGCTCAACGTCATAAAGAATTTTAGATAACAATTGCCCTGATGTGGCTTCATCATAATAATTTGCAGGTAAGCGAATGATGTGAGCAAATACTTGTTGACGCAGCACCTTGACTACAGAGCGCGCCACCCAAGTCATGCAGTAACTGCCAAGTGAACTGACAAGTCCCCGTACTGTAATCCCGATTAATACAATCGCGGGAATTTTTTTGACAAACGCCATGTCAACATCGATAAAACCTTTATCGAGAAAAGGCCGCATCATGTAGGTAAAACCCGCATCAATCGCGGAGTACAAAATGTTGGCAAATACTCCCAGCAAAAGGATAGGCCAAAACGGCTTAATGTAGGCAAGCAGGCGGCAGTATAAAGGCCAAGCCTTCCCGTGTAGATTTTTTTTCATAAGAAAACGTAATCGAATTGATTTTAAAAATGTCAAATTGTACTCCTTATTGAAGCCTTGCACCAACAAAAGGAGATTTTTTCGCAAATCTTTTATGATAAAACTGAATCCGATGCAGAAGCGATAACCGATAACGTGAACGTTTATCCTATGGGCTTTCGCCTTGCTGTATTTGTAAAATGGCAAGAATTTTTTTATCTTCTGTGCTAAGCAGCGCATCGGAATAATTCGGATTTATTTCATACCACCATTGTTTATTAAAAAAAGATTGCAGCTTTTGCGATTTAAACGGCCGTCCATACTGCGCATACACCGTATTTTTTAAAAGATTGACTTCAGCCCGCGACAGTTTTTTAAGCGAAATCGCATTTTCTTCCTGCAGTAAAGGATAAAGTAATTGGTAGCGCACATAGTTTTTCCCTGTTTGCAGGCATAACCTTAAGTCTTCCTGCGGACGGAAGTTTTTTAAATTCCAACGATAAATTCGATTTTTACCCTCAGCAATAATTTTTATACCAGGAGGAAGTGGTTTAAGGTAGGCAGATTTTAAGTCCAACTCACTGCACAAGCGCGTTGGAGTATTGGGGATGACTTCTATGTCAGTATGGCCAATACTGCCATCTTTCCATAATCCTCCAGTTTTTAAAACGTAAGTTATCCAATGAAAACCAAGCGCATCAAACGTAGCACCGGTTTTATAGCGATGGGTAATTTCAACTGTTTGCCGTGGCAAAAATGACATATTCCAAAGATAAGCATCCGTATAATACAACCCCTTTTCTTCATTTGCGGCAATTTTTTGTTTTTCCGCAGGAATCAAACGGTCATTAACATGGACAATAAAACCGTAAATCAACGGATCTCCTTTGCGGAGCGTTTGTTTTTCAGGAATAGCCACTTCACTCAATTCATCATAAATTGGAAAAGGAAAACCCATCTTAATCTGCATGGGCTTATCCAGCATATTTTGAAAGGTAAAATGACAGGTATAATTCCACTCGCCCTTCCAACCTTCCTGATTTAAATGGTGGCCAACAATTGTAATTTTCTCGCTTAACATACGAATGCCGGTTTCACTAACCGGAAAAGGCAATGCTCCTTGTCCACCAAAAGCGGTGTCATTCGCATGCAGCGGGAATGAAGCTAAAAGGAATAGGACAATATTGGCTAATATGCGCATGGCTGCTCCCTGCTTTGCAGTATGTACAAAGTAAGTTATCTTTTTCTGATTTACAAGAACTGCGCCGGAATTCAAAACATTTCTATACAAAACATGCTCAGGTGAGTATAATTTTGATAATTGTACATTTTTCAAGTTTTTATGATGAGTAAACGCGGCGGGGCAAGGCCGGGAGCCGGGCGGCCTAAAGGTTTGGGTAAATATGGGGAAGCGACGACAGCAATGCGGCTTCCTTTATCGCGCGTGGAAGAAATTCGCACACTCCTTTTGCAGGATAATCCTTACCAATTACCGTTGTACGGGTGCAAAGTACAGGCAGGCTTTCCCTCCCCAGCCGATGATTATATTGAAAGAAAACTGGATTTAAACTCACATCTCATCCAACACCCCGCAGCTACTTTTCTGGTGCGCGCCACCGGTGACTCCATGATGCATGCAGGAATTCAACCCGGCGATATTCTCGTGGTGGACAAGAGTTTGGAGGCAACACACGGGAAAATTATCATCGCTGCTGTCCATGGCGAACTCACCGTAAAGCGCCTGTCACGGCGGGATGGGCGCGTGCAGCTGCTTGCGGCGAATCCAGATTATCCCGCGCTTGATATCACGCACGAACAAGACGTGATCATTTGGGGTGTAGTCACTTTTGTCATCCATGAGATGAAATAATGTTCGCTTTGCTCGACTGCAATAATTTCTATGCTTCTTGCGAGCGATTGTTTCGCCCAGATTTAAGAAACCACCCGATTGTGGTGTTATCGAGTAATGATGGTTGTGTCATTGCGCGCTCCAATGAAGCCAAAGACTTGGGCATTGGCATGGGAATACCTTTTTTCAAAGTTAAAACTTTATGCAAACAACATAATGTACAAATATTTTCTTCAAATTTTACGCTCTATGGCGATATATCACAGCGGGTAATGAGCGTAATCGAAGCTCATTGGCCGCATGTTGAAATCTACTCCATTGACGAAGCTTTTTTGGATTTAAGCAGTTTACCCGAAAACGAGCTGGAAATTTTTTGCTCCACTTTACAAAAAACTATTTTGCGCTGCACTGGCATTCCTACATCCATCGGCATAGGGGCCAGCAAAACACTAGCAAAAACAGCCAACTACATTGCCAAAAGTAAACTTAAAATCCCGGTGTTTAATATCAATCAACAAAGACAATGGCTGCAAAAAATCTCCGTCGGTGACATCTGGGGAGTAGGCCGCAAACTTCATAAGAAACTGACTGAGCAAGGAATTTATACAGCCATGGATTTGGCAGAAGCTAATCCGCATCATATGAAAAATTTATTTACGGTCATGTTGCAACGCACGGTTATGGAATTAAATGGCACCCGTTGTGCGAATCTCACAGTGAAAGAGTCCCAGCATAGCATTATTTCGTCACGCTCTTTTGGGGTTATGCAAGCAGAGTATGAAGTAATAGCGCAGGCAGTTAGTTTCCATTGCAGAAGAAGCTGTGAGAAATTACGTGAACACCGCTTATTGGCACAGCATGTGACTGTTTTTGTTTATTCCAATCGCTTCCGTAACGATTTAGAACAATATGATAATTGGATAGAGATGAAGCTGGCCGCCCCTACCGACGATTTGCGGCAAATCACCCATTATGCGAAACTGGCTTTGCAAAAAATACACCGCAATGGGATTCAATACAAAAAAGTAGGGATCCGTTTGGGCGATTTGGTGGCTAGAGAAACCTCGCAGTTGGATTTATTTTTATCAGCCTCTGCAAAAGAAAGAGAAAAAACAGAACAATTTATGGGTTTGATGGATAAGATTAATGCCAAATTTGGGCGGCAAACCATCCGTCTCGCTGCCGAGGGCTGTCAGCAACCTTGGGCAGCATTAAAGCAATTAAAGTCTCCAAACTATACGACGCAATGGTCTGAACTGCCTCTGGTGCGTTGCTGAATACCTAAGTTTTGCAGCAACAAACCGAATTATTTTTTTGACACGCATTGCGTATTAAACCGCTGCGTGAATTGGGCAAGGGCTTGCGGATTCAATCGAGAATTATTTTTCTTCACATATTCGTTAAACAAGCTGTCAAAACAAGCCTGATATTTTATGTCGGATGAAGCTTCCTCTGCATTGGCAGCATACGAAGACAAATCAACGTATAACAACTTTTCCTTGGCAAAATTCTCATCCAAACTGCGCTGCATGATGGCACTTGCTTTGCAGCAAGCCGCGCAAGCATCCAAATCCGCATAAGCTTCTAGGTGATGTGGATTATCGTTGGCCAAATCCAAGAAATCAAATGCTGTTAAATTAACCCCGTATACTAAATATGAGTTACCTTGTGCGTCCTGCTCAAGCTTCATATCGGTAATGCCATTGTTACAGCGATCTCCGCCAGCAAAAGCAGTAATTTTAAGCCGATCTGCATTCCGCGCTACCAAAATTAACGATGAAAACTGGCCGGTACCGCCACTGTTGTTTCTGGTTAAAACAACGGCGGCATTCCCAGTCATAGCAAAAGGCTTGTAATAGCTATACCCTTGCGTATCTGCATCTTCTACTTCCCACGTATAATCATAGCCAGCATATCCTTGCTGAATAAGATCCGGATTTTCTCCAGTTTTTTTCCGCGCAGCTTCTGCATGAAGTCCGCATTTCGCTAAACTCACTTCCCCTTCTGCTTCCTCGTTTCCTTCAAAAAGGCATAAGGAATCAACCGGCTTATCCTTGTACAAAAGTATTTCCGGCCATTTTTCTGCAGCATAAAGATTGCAGGCATAAGACAGTGAAAGACAAATAATTCCTATTTTAAGTGTATTCATAACGGCCCATAGTAGGGTTAGCAAGCGCACGAACTAATCAATCGATGGTGTCGACTATGCTCTTAATCAAACGCGGCCCTTGATAGATTAATCCTGTATAAATTTGCAATAATGACGCCCCGGCTGCAAGTTTTTCTTGCGCCACTTCGGCTGAATCAATACCCCCTGCGGCAATTAAGGTGACTTCATCCCCTACGATTTGTTTTAACACGCGCAGACATTCAGTAGAGCGCTTAGCCAGCGGACATCCGCTCAAACCGCCGCTTTCTTCAGCATGCGGTAAATGTTTAACCGCTTCACGTGTGCAGGTCGTATTCGTGGCGATGATACCGTCTATCCCACAGGAAACAATCGCATCAGCCATTGTTTTTAATTCTTCATCTGTTTCATCAGGCGACAATTTAATCAGCAAAGGGACATAACGCTGATGCAAATCCGCTAAATACAATTGTTCCTCTCGAAGAGCACTTATCAGCTGATTGAAATAAATGCCTTGCTGCAACTGGCGTAAATCCGGAGTATTGGGCGATGAAATATTGACGGTCACATAAGAAGCATGCGCATAAACTTTACGTAAACCGTATAAATAATCATCTGCTGCCTGCGCAAGCGGCGTATCTTTATTTTTGCCAAGGTTAATGCCCAAAATTCCCTGATAACTGGTTTTTTTTATATTCTCTACCAGCGCATCAACTCCACCATTATTAAAACCCATGCGGTTAATCAATGCTTGCGCTTTAGGCAAACGAAACAAGCGGGGTTTAGGATTTCCCGGCTGCGGTTTGGGCGTCACAGTACCCACTTCGATGAACGAAAAGCCTAATTTAGCTAATGCAGCCAAATGCTCCCCATTTTTGTCAAAACCTGCAGCTAAACCAAGCGGGTGGGGAAACGACAAACCCAATACTTCAACCGGTTTTTGCAAAGGCTTTGGAAAGAAAGCCGCAGGAGAATAATGCAATAGAGAAAGCGCAACGCGGTGTGCCCTCTCAGGTTCCAGGCAAAATAACAAATGCTTAAGTAATGAATACATAAAAACCTTAAACAGTGAGGGAGAATATTGGCAAACCCAAAGATTGCTTGCTATGATTCAACCGGGCATTGTTGTGCCCAAACGCGCAACATGGCATTACCTTGCCGTTGCAACCGGTAAGGCACTTCACAAACTTCCACACCATAATTGTCTTTCTGCAACCCCAAAAGAACCGGACCAAGGAAAGAAGAAGGTTGTCCCTGCCTGTCGATCAAGGGAAAGACCCGTACTTCTTTGGCAACTCTTGCCAATTCACGCAAAATACGCAGATGAAATTCGACGTCTTGTTCTTCCAAATCAGCAAATAAATAGTTGGAACTCAATGCAAAATCAAAAGAGAAATCGGCAAAAGGCAAATGGTAGTCATGAACGGGTAAATAACGTTTTTCTGTACGACCACGCTCATAATCCCTAAAAAATTCTTGCATACCTTGCCTGCGTTTACGGATCAAGCCTTGCAAATCTCCATATCGGCTAAAATCAAATTTCTCTTTTTCCATACTTATTTTAGAAATTACGTCTTCAAAAATAAGGGAAGCTTTGGTTGAGAGAGTGGCTTTGTCCAACGTAAACAAAGGATCACAGCTGATTATATGGTGTGTCACTTCATGCAATTCTGCATTGATTGCGCTAGGACCACAACCATATTCCAGTATGCGGGAATTAAAATCTGCCGCAGTTAAATTAAACATCTCCCGATATTCATCCACATGGTGTCCCCATAAAACCAGTTCACGCATCAGGTATTCTCCATATCTTCACAACTGCAACTATGAGAGGTATAGTCTAACGTATTTGTCTGAGCAACAGGAAGTCGTCTATGCATCTCGGTCTACAACATTGTCTTGGTGAAACGTATGACTTATTGCGTGACAGTGTAAAGCAATTTGCACGTCATGAAATAGCCCCCTTGGCTGCCCAAATTGATGTAGATAATGCTTTTCCAAATCATTTATGGAAAAAATTAGGTGACATGGGCTTGCTGGGCATCACGGTTAGCGAAGCATACGGTGGCGCAAACATGGGATATCTTGCGCATGTCATTGCAATGGAAGAAATTTCGCGTGCTTCCGCTTCCGTAGGCTTGAGCTATGGCGCACATTCCAACTTGTGCGTGAACCAGATTTATCTCAATGGCAATGACTGGCAGAAACGCCGTTATTTACCTAAACTCATTAGTGGGGAACACATTGGCGCACTTGCCATGAGCGAATCTAATGCAGGCTCCGATGTGGTTAGCATGCAGTTAAACGCGCAAAAGCGCGGTGATTTTTTCATCCTCAATGGCACAAAAATGTGGATCACCAATGGTCCAGACGCTGATGTTCTCGTGGTATACGCCAAAACCGACAAGCAAGCAGGCAGCAAAGGGATAAGCGCTTTTATTATTGAAAAAGGGTTTGCAGGTTTTCGTACTGCCCAGAAACTTGACAAACTCGGTATGCGTGGTTCAAATACTTGTGAATTGGTCTTTGAGGATTGTGAAGTACCTGCGGAAAATTTACTTGGCGAGTTGAACCAAGGTGTAAAAGTATTAATGAGTGGCCTGGATTATGAGCGTACTATTCTGGCAGCAGGTCCGGTAGGCATTATGCAAGCATGCTTAGACGTAGTACTTCCCTATGTGCATGAACGTCGCCAATTTAATCAAGCCATAGGAGAGTTTCAATTCATCCAGGGCAAACTGGCTGATATGTATACGGATTTAAATGCTTCCCGCGCTTATCTTTATGCTGTTGCCCGCGCTTGCGATCAAGGCAAGGTAAGCCGGAAAGATGCGGCAAGCATCATCTTATATACTGCAGAAAATGCAACGCAAATGGCTCTGCAAGCGATTCAGATCCTGGGTGGAAACGGTTACATCAATGAATACCCGACCGGACGATTGTTGCGTGATGCAAAATTATATGAAATCGGTGCCGGCACTTCGGAAATCAGGCGCATGTTAATTGGGCGTGAATTATTTAACGACACAAAAAATTAATAGGATTCTCACATGAAACAGGATGATATTGTTATTGTTGCAGCCAAACGCACCCCTATGGGCAATATGTTAGGCAGTTTATCTTCACTTTCTGCTCCTGAATTGGCTGCAACAGCCCATCGCGCCGTATTGCAAGAAGCTGGCGTCCAGCCCTCTGAAATTGACGAAGTATTAAGCGGTTGTGTTTTACAAGCCGGCATCGGCCAGGCACCTGCACGCCAAGCAGCAAAACTTGCCGGCATCCCTGACTCCAAGGGTGCGACAACCATCAATAAAATGTGCGGCTCAGGCATGAAAGCGGTGATGATGGCTCACGATGCCATTAAGGCGGGCTCCGCTAATGTCATCTTGGCAGGCGGCATGGAAAGCATGAGTAATGCACCTTATTTGCTTACTAAAGCACGTGCCGGTTACCGCCTGGGCCATGGCGAATTAAAAGATCACATGTTCTTGGACGGGCTTGAGGATGCTTATGATCGCGGCAAGCTTATGGGGTATTTTGCCGAAGCCACAGCTAAAAAATATAATTTTTCGCGCGAAGAGCAAGATGCTTATGCTATCCGCTCCATGACGCTTGCTTTACAGGCAGAAGAAGACGGCAGCTTTCGCGAGGAAATAACTCCCGTTACCATCAGCGGCCGGAAAGAAACATTGACCGTAAACCGCGATGAAGGGCCTGATGCGCAAAAAATTGCAAAAATCCCTAATTTACGCCCGGCATTTCAAGCAGACGGTACCGTGACGGCCGCCAACTCCAGTTCCATTTCAGACGGAGCAGCCAGCTTAATTTTAACAAGCACTGCATGGGCCGAGCAACGAGGCATAAACCCCATGGCAAGGATCATAGGCCATACGACGCATGCACAAGAACCTGCCTGGTTTACTACCGCACCCGTTATCGCTATACGGAATTTATTAAATAAAATAAATTGGCAGGCACACGAAGTGGATTTGTATGAAATCAATGAAGCGTTTGCTGTAGTTGCCATGGCTGCCATTAAAGATTTGGAATTGGATGCTGCAAAAGTAAACATTCATGGCGGCGCCTGTGCTTTAGGGCATCCTATTGGCGCTTCCGGCGCACGCATTCTGGTTACCTTAATCCATGCCTTAAAACAACAACAAAAACGTCGGGGTGTGGCAGCTCTTTGCATTGGCGGCGGCGAAGCAACTGCCATAGCCATTGAATTAATATGATAAAATTGCGGCATGGCTCGCCAGGCAGCAATTAAAAGCCCGGATACGCTTCGCGTTATCCGGGCATAACACCCAGCTTGTCAAGGAAGTTTATGTTACTTAAACAAAGCGCTCTTTATCTTTTGTTTAGCATCTTGCTCGTTGCTTGTGCTAAATATGCCCACTTGTTAATCGTCTATGTGGATATGTTTTACACTTATGTGAATTTAAAACTAATGCCTGTCTTTAGCTCAAGCAAGCTTGGCGTGATGATCCGTGAAATCATTACGCTGGTATTCATACCCGTTTGCATCGTAGCTGTGCCCGCATTTATTTACCGGCTGGTTAAAGGAAAATCCCTCCCCTATTTTATTTTGGCTACATGGCTTTTATGGCTGATTATCGTACTCAGTAACATTCTTATTTGAGAAGTCCAATGAAAATCACGAGCAAAATTAACACGGCAAGCAGCGAGTTTAAAGCCAATCAGGATGCAATGCAGGCATTGGTCCGACAGCTGCAAACCACAGTAGAAAAAATTGCATTTGGCGGCGATGAAAAAGCACGCACACGTCACTTACAGCATGGGAAATTACTCCCAAGAGAACGTTTGCAACAGCTGCTTGATCCAGGCAGCCCGTTTCTTGAATTGTCTCAGCTCGCGGCTTATCAAGTTTATGAAGACAACGTGCCTGCTGCGGGTCTGATTACAGGAATTGGGCGCATTGAAAATCAAGAGTGCATGATTGTCATAAATGATGCCACAGTTAAAGGCGGCACTTATTATCCTCTTACGGTTAAAAAGCATTTACGTGCCCAAGAAATTGCGCAAATCAACCATTTACCTTGCATTTATCTAGTAGATTCCGGAGGCGCTTTTTTACCTCGACAAGATGAAGTATTTCCCGATAGGGATCATTTCGGACGCATATTTTATAATCAAGCCACCATGTCTTCGCAAAATATCCCGCAAATTGCCGTGGTCATGGGGTCTTGTACAGCTGGCGGCGCTTATGTGCCTGCCATGGCGGACGAATCCATTATGGTAAAAAATCAAGCGACTATTTTTTTAGGCGGCCCACCTTTAGTGAGAGCCGCTACTGGCGAAGTAATCAGCGCCGAAGAATTAGGCGGAGCCGATGTACACTGCCGGCAATCCGGGGTCGCTGATTATTATGCCGAAAATGACGAGCATGCTTTGCATTTGGCAAGAGGCATAGTAAGACAGCTTAACCGCCGCAAGCCTGAAGCACTGGTGACGATTGCCAGCCGTGAACCCCTCTACGATGTGGCTGAATTAAATGGCATTATTCCAACCGATTCACGCAAGCCTTTCGACATGCGGGAAATCATTGCAAGGATTGTTGATGCATCGGAATTTGAGGAATTCAAGGCTTTGTATGGAACCAGTCTGGTGTGCGGCTTCGCCAATTTGTATGGTTTCCCCATCGGCATCCTTGCCAATAACGGCATTTTATTCGGTGAAAGCGCATTAAAAGGCGCGCATTTTATTGAACTTTGTTGCCTTAGGAAAATTCCATTACTGTTCTTGCAAAATATTACCGGTTTCATGGTAGGCAGCAAATACGAAGCAGCGGGTATTGCAAAGCATGGGGCAAAAATGGTTACTGCTGTTGCAAACGCGCAAGTGCCCAAATTCACCGTGATTGTAGGGGGAAGCTTTGGCGCAGGAAATTACGCCATGTGCGGACGCGCCTACAATCCACGCTTTTTATGGTCTTGGCCAAATGCACGCATCTCCGTGATGGGAGGCGAACAAGCGGCCCATGTCCTTGCTCAAGTCAATCGTGATAAATATGCAAAACAAGGAATTGCATGGCCGGCTGCTGAAGAAGAACAATTCAAAGCAGCCCTTCGCGAACAATATGAAACTCAAGGAAATCCTTATTACGCCAGTGCCAGACTGTGGGATGATGGGGTTATTGCACCGGTCGATACCCGTAAAATTTTGGGATTGAGCTTGTCAGCCGCTCTTAATGCTCCTATTGAGAAAACTCATTTTGGCGTATTTAGAATGTAATTAAGAAAGGAATTTACATGAGTGATGTTTTAAGTGAACTGCAAGGGCGTGTGTTCTTCATAACTTTAAATCGAATTGATAAATACAATGCATTCGATGAATTGCTGTTGGAAGAATTGCAAAAGCTCCTGGATGAGGCAAAGCATAACCACGAAGTCCGCGTCATTGTGTTAAAAGCAAACGGCAAACATTTTTCTGCAGGAGCGGATCTTAATTGGATGCAGCGCATGGCAGGTTTCAGTGAGGCTGAAAATTTGGCCGATGCGACTATTTTGGCGCGGTTGATGTTTACTTTAAATCAAAGCCCTAAACCCACTATAGCCATGGTGCAAGGTTCTGCTTTTGGCGGCGGCGCAGGCTTGATTGCTGCCTGTGACATCGGCATAGCAGCAGATACTGCCCGGTTTTGCTTTTCTGAAGTCAAGCTTGGATTAATTCCTGCGGTCATAAGCCCTTATGTCATCAACGCCATTGGAGCACGCGCTGCCGCCTGGTTATTTATGAGCGCGGAAATGTTTGATGCCAAGCAAGCACTGCGGCTTAATTTGATACAACATTGCGTTCCAGAAAGCGAGCTTTATGCTTATACGCTAGATTATGCTCAAAAGCTTGCGGAATTGGCTCCGCTTGCAGTTCAGGCAGCGAAGGCATTGGTTGCCGAGGTGGCTGATGAATCCATCAATGAACAATTGCTGCACAAAACAGCAGCCCTCATTGCTAAAAAGCGCGTTTCTGCAGAAGGACAACGCGGCTTGCAAGCTTTTCTTAATAAAGAGACGCCCGTTTGGGATTAGTCAAAAGGTTCATTATAAACAGGAAAAGAATTTCATGTTTAAAAAAATTCTAATAGCCAACCGTGGCGAAATAGCCTGCCGCATCATTAAAACTGCGCGGAATATGGGAATTGAAACGGTAGCCGTTTACTCTACTGCAGACAAAAACAGCCTGCATGTTACTTTGGCTGATGAAGCCTTTTGTATAGGAGAACCCGCAGCCATTGCGAGTTACCTGAATATCGAGGCAATCATTGCGGTGGCCACACAGGCAAAAGTAGAAGCTATCCATCCTGGATATGGCTTTCTGTCGGAAAATTCCGATTTTGTACGAGCCTGTAATAAAGCCGGGATCATTTTCATAGGTCCTGGTGAACAAGCGATGGAAGCTATGGGCTCAAAACAGCTTGCCAAACAAATGCTCGAGAATACCGCAGTTCCCCTAACACCCGGCTATCATGGGACGAGGCAAGACGACGAATATTTATTAGCTGAAGCCAAACGTCTGGGGTTTCCTGTGTTGCTTAAAGCCGCTGCAGGTGGTGGCGGCAAAGGCATGCGCGCTGTGTTTGATGAAACAAATTTTTTTGATGCCCTAGCAGGGGCGCGCCGGGAAGCAACAGCCGGTTTTGCAGACGATACCATGCTCATTGAAAAATTAATCCGCAATCCACGGCATGTAGAAATACAAATTATGGCGGACAATCATGGGAACATTGTGCATCTTTTTGAACGCGACTGTTCAATGCAGCGCCGCCATCAGAAAATCATTGAGGAAGCCCCTGCCCCGAATTTGTCAGAAGCTCTGCGCCAAGGTTTGGCCAATGCTGCCATTACGGTTGCCCGTACCATCGATTATCGCGGTGCCGGTACCGTGGAATTTTTGGTAGAAAATAATGAATGTTTTTATTTCATGGAAATGAATACCCGCCTGCAGGTAGAGCATCCTGTTACCGAACTTATAACCGGACTTGACCTGGTGGAATGGCAGCTACGCATCGCTGCCAATGAGCCTTTACCTTGCCGCCAGGAAGAAATCAACTTGCAGGGTCACGCCATTGAATGCCGTATTTATGCCGAAGATCCTGCACATGGTTTTTTACCCTCCATTGGGCAAATACGTTTGTTGAAAGAGCCTTCTTCGCCAGGGATACGCATCGATAGCGGGGTCATTGCCGGCTCTATGATTACGCGTTATTACGATCCAATGATTGCCAAGCTGATTGCCTGTGGAGATAACCGCCATGAAGCTTTACAACGTTTACAACAAGCTCTGCAGCATTATCACATCGGTGGTGTAAAAACCAATATTGCCTTTTTACAAGCAATTACCAAGCATCGGCAATTTACCGAAGCCATGCTAAGCACTGATTTTCTGGAGCGGGAAACGATTGAACTTCCTCTAGGCGATAACAGGTTGGCAATATATCTGGCAGCCAGTGTCGATTATTTGCGCATTGTCCCTACGGACAAAACTGGCTTACAAGCAGACACCTTTGCCTGGCAAATGCATTTACCAAGCGAGTGGCGCTGGCGCTATCGGATCCAGGACGAGCTTTATGAAGTAACCATTTCCCCCAAAAGTCTGGAACAATTTGTGCTTAAGTTAAATAATAAAACCACCCGTGAGCTCCAGGCAAGCTGGTGCAATGGGCAATTGCGCTTAAGCGATGGCAAGGAAACCTGGATGGTGTGGCTGGAAGAGCTAGCCCCGCAAATGATTTTTTATTTGGAAACCGGGCCCATTACGGTGGATCGCTTTAACTGGGACACAGCCAGCGCTGATACAAGCCACAGCAAAGCCCAGTTGACTGCTCCCATGCCCGGCACCATAGTAGCGATTTTAAAAAATAAAGGTGATAAAATTAAGGCTGGGGAGCGTTTAATTGTGCTGGAAGCCATGAAGATGGAACATACCATTCAAGCTCCTGCAGACGGGCGAGTGGTTGAAATATTTTATGACATTGGTGCTCAAGTTAACGAAGGGGCAGAATTGGTGGCGATGGAAGCCTTGGATTAAAGCAAAACCGCATGCCTTGGCTAACCGGCAGTTAACTGTCAAATTCGCTTTACATAAGGGATTGCCATGAATTACCCACAGCAAGTGACGATTATTGAAGTTGGACCACGCGATGGCCTGCAAAATGAAACGGTATTCGTTCCTACCCCCATTAAAATCGAGTTGATCAATGCATTAAGCCAAAGCGGTTTGCAGCACATTGAAATCACCAGTTTCGTTTCCGCAAAAGCCATCCCCCAACTTGCCGATCACGAAGCGGTAGCCTTGGGCATTGAGAAAAAACCCGGGGTGCATTTTTCAGCTTTGGTACCGAATGAACAGGGAATGCAGAAAGCCTTGGAAGCAGGAGTGCAAGAGATAGCTATTTTTACTGCCGCCAGTGAAACCTTTAATCAACGCAACATCAATTGCTCCATTTCAGAAAGTATCGAACGGTTTACTCCTGTCATGGCATTAGCAAGACACCATCATATCCGCGTGAGAGCTTATATCTCGTGTGTTTTAGGTTGTCCCTATGAGGGAGAAATTACTCCACGGCAGGTATTGGCGGTTACCGAACAATTATTATTGCTGGGCGTGGATGAAATTAGCTTCGGCGATACCATAGGTGTCGGCACGCCAAGGCAAACCAAAAATCTTATTGATGCGCTTGAAAGCAATATGCCATTTTCAAAAATAGCCATGCATTTTCATGACACCTACGGGCAAGCCATAGCAAATGTTTATACTGCCCTGCAGTGTGGTATTCACCGCTTCGACAGCTCAGTTGCAGGCCTTGGCGGCTGCCCTTATGCGCGCGGGGCAACAGGCAACGTCGCCACGGAAGATGTGCTTTATCTCATGCACGGATTAGGGATTGAAACTGGGGTGGATATTTTTAAAATCGCAGTCATCGGCGATATGATTTGTAAAAAAATGGGCAAGAAAAATCAATCTAAAGTGGCGAATGCTTTACTTGCAAACCCCGGATAATTCAAGTAAATTTCGCAATTCGGATGATTTGATCTGAAAAATACCAATTCTGCAAAACCATCACACAGGTAGTACCTCTATGTCGCACATAAGTGTTAATGTTATTGGCATAATGATTGACGCAGATGAAAAAAATTTCAGACTATGTGAAATAGAAAAAAGATTTAAAAATACTAAACTCAATCATGCCTCCGGTGACTTGGACGTGAATAGCTCTGATGGCTTTAGCATGGTTCAGGGCCTTGACAATATCATTAAATTTCTCTCATCCATCGAACCAGCAAATCCGAGTGTCACCACTACCAAACTCATCTTAATTTATGATCCATTATGCCCTAATAGGGAAGAGCTTCTTAAGAAAATGCTTTCAGAAATTAAGAAGTATAGAGCCTTTGCTTCCTGGACTTTAATGACTATAGGGGAGGAACAATCCCCATTAAAAGCAGCAGAGGAAGCTGATGAAATCAGGAAGATTTCCGTTGCAGGCTATCCGGAATCCTGGTTACAGGGACTCTTAAAAAAAGAAGCGCATGCAATGGAGTTCTCACTGAAACTGGAAGAAAAAAAAGCCGACTTCCTTATGCAATTAGACATCATTAGGGCAAAAGCTGCTGATTTACGCAAAAATAATTACCTACCTGCGGCCGAAGCAGCTCAGCGTCTCCATACTAACTTAACCGAGATTTCGAAAATTTATTTCGCCAATCCTACTGAGCATGGCTATGTCAAATTTAAAGAAAATGCAGAGCAAGAAATCGACAAGGCACATCAAGAGCTCGATAAACACCGGCAAGTATGGAAGCCGATATTAGCCAATATTGCACTCGCAATCCTAGGATTTGGTGTCCTATATTTTGTTGCCGTTTTAATCAACAGAAATTTCTTTTTCAATAAAACAGATTCTTCTAAAAAATTAGATGGTTTAAGCGCAGTGCTTGACACCAATATCTATCAAATGGGTTAAGCCATCACCGTACGGTTTGTCTAAAGCGCAAACAATTTAACTGATAATTTTGGAAAATTAGCTTCGCAACTGCATGGAGGAATTATGGATCAATTCTTCCCAGTGTTTAAACAATGTTTTTAACGGCAAGACTTTAGTTTGTTTATAAGCTTCCATCAAGGCTGGTTCTTTTTTGTTTGCAACAACTTCCTGGTGCGCTACCATGGCTTCCAGCATATAGGAAGCCGACTTCATGGTCGCTGGGTCAATTTTTTGTCGAGTAAATGGGTCTTTGAACTTCCCTTCTTCTATCATGTGTTCGACAGATTGGCGATTATAGACGCGATGATTGATTTCCACCGGATCATGCAATAATTCTGCAGTTATTGGGTCGAGAAATTCTTCCGGCAAATCTTCGCCCAATTCTTTGGCAACTTCCTGCGCTTTTGCAACAAGGCTTGGCTCTTGAGTTGGAATATGCGAAAACGGCTTAACTGCATGGATAGGCTGATATACATTCTCGATACGCTCTCTTTGAATATAAGTCTCCAAGCCACCACAATGGAAGGTGGCACTTACCAAAGAACGCGTGAAGTGTAGTGGACGATTGCTGATTTCAAAACGATTATTCAAGACCATTTCCAGCACCAAGTACCGAGATAAACGTCTCGACAATTCATCCGTATGCTCTGCGGCATGATGATAATTAGTGAAATAAGACGTCAGTGGCATCCGTTTTTGCGCTTCGTAATGCTTGATTTGTTTGTAAAAAGCAAATAAGTCATCGTGCAGCGAACAAAACGGATTAAAACTGATGCGAAGCGGCAATTCAATTACAACAAACAACATGGCTGCCTTCTTGGTTAAATAAATTAATTCTTTTTCTCCTGAAAGTGTAGCAAAAATCACCTTAAGAATTGATTAAGAATTCAACAAAAAATTAATTTTTTTTACCATAAAATTATGTGGATTATGGGTGTGAAAATTAATTTAAGAAATATATACTTAAGTAATTTTTTCCTAAGGATAAGAAACGATGTCTGCACTGCAGTTAAAAGTAGGTTTAGTGCAAGAACGCTGGCATGAAAATCCTCAAGTGCACCGTGACAAGCTGGCTACGGGAATTTTTTCAGCAGCCAAACAAGGAGCAAAACTCGTTTGCCTGCAGGAATTAACCCTATCCCCCTATTTTTGCACGCGCCCTGATGTTGACAGCACCCCTTATTGCGAGGAGCTGCATTCAGGTCCAACCGCTCAATTTGTAAGCCAGTGCGCAAGAGAAGCCAAAGTTTGGATCACCGCTTCATTATTTGAAAAAGCTGGTTATAACACTGCAGTCGCATTCGATGATTGCGGACAACTGGTTGCCTATACCCGTAAACAACACATCCCAAGCGGCGAAAAATACCACGAAAATTATTATTTCAAGCCAGGTGATTCAAATTATCCTGTGCATACTCTTGCTCAACACAAGGTGGCCCTGCCCACTTGCTATGATCAGTGGTTTCCCGAACTTTCAAGGATCTATGGCTTAAAAGGGGCAGAAATTTTAATATACCCAACAGCTATTGGGGCTGAGCCAACTGCTCCAGGCTTTGACAGTCAACCCATGTGGCAAAAAGTCATGGTTGCCCAGGGCATTATGGCCAATGCATTTATCATCGCTGTAAATCGCATTGGCTGTGAAGATGGCTTGGAATTTTATGGCAGCAGTTTTATCAGCACCCCTATGGGAGAAATTTTAGCCCAAGCGCCGCGCCATGAAGCCGCAGTACTGGTAGCCGAATTAGATTTTTCCAAGCGAGATTTATGGGGGCGTTTATTTCCTTTCCCACTGCAGCGCCAGCCCGCGACATACCATCACTTGGTTATCCCTTCACCCTGACGCCAATGGAGCGTGTCATGAATCACAATGCTGTTTCCGATGAAAATTTATATAACATCAATACTTGGGGTGAAGGCTATTTTAATATTAATGCAAAAGGTAATATTGAAATATGTAAACATTCTTCCCAGGCGGGCGTAGAGTTACTTTCAATTGTTCACGCCGCTAAACGCGCAGGTTTGCACCTTCCTTTATTGATCCGCTTTACCGATATTCTGCATGATCGGGTGAAAAAGTTATACGAGGCATTTAACTTGGCTATCCGGGAAACTAATTACCAGGGAACTTACCAATTGGTTTATCCCATTAAAGTGAACCAAGAATATTGTGTAGTGCGTGAATTATTAAAAGCCCCACAATACCCTGTAGGACTTGAAGCTGGCAGCAAACCTGAATTAATGGCTGTCCTGGGCTTGCTGGGCGAGCAACCCTCTACCATCGTTTGTAATGGCTATAAGGATAGATGTTATATTCGTGCAGCCTTGATTGCCCAGCAAATGGGGCATCAAGTATTCATCGTGATCGAAAAGCCTTCTGAAATTGAGATTATTTTGCAGGAAGCAAAGCAATTGCAAATAAAACCAAACATTGGGGTACGTATTCGCTTGCTTACCCAAGGAGCTGGCAAGTGGGAAAATACCGGCGGTTTAAAATCGAAATTTGGCTTGCATGCTGAGCAAGTACTTGCCTTAATAAACTACTTGGAATCTCGTGGTGTGTTGGATTGTTTACAACTCATGCACTGCCATCTGGGTTCACAAATCGCCAATATTCATGATATCCGCAATTGTATGCAGGAAGTGGCACGTTATTATATTGAATTGCGCCGTCTTAACACGCCCATAAATACCATTGATGTGGGGGGTGGGCTTAGTGTAGATTATGAAGGCACGCGCTCTAATGCGGGTTGTTCCATGAATTACAGCCTGGAGGAATATGCAACCAATATCCTTTTGGCTGTACGCGATTTATGTCAAGAAGCTGGTATGCCCGAACCCAATATCATTTCCGAATCGGGCCGCGCTTTGACCGCTCACCATGCCGTTCTGATTACCAATATAACCGGTATTGAAACCGTTGGGGCAATTTCTATTTTACCAACGGTTAAACCCCATGAGTCACGTGTGCTCCACGGCATTTGGGATGCTTACCATCGAATTAATAAAAACTCACCCACGGAAACATACCATTATGCGGAGCATGCGTTTAAAGAAGCAAATTCCTTATTCAAGCATGGGGTCATCAGTCTTACGGAGAAAGCAAAAGTTGAGCAATTGTATCATGCAATTTGCGTAGAAATTCGGCAGGAATTAGATGAAAATAACCCAGGGGACAAAGAGCTGTTGGAAATAATAAATCAGCGTTTGGCAACCAAGGTATTTTGCAATCTTTCTTTTTTTCAATCTTTACCCGATGCTTGGGCGATAGGGCAAATATTCCCGGTGGCGCCTATTTCCCATTTGAGGCAAGAACTAACAATGCACAGCATCTTACAAGATTTGACTTGTGATTCTGATGGCACATTGAAACAATATACCGGGCAAAGTTGCATTAATTCTACCCTAATGCTGCCAGCCTATGATGCACAAAACCCTTATGCCTTGGGATTTTTCCTGGTAGGTGCCTATCAGGAAATTCTGGGAAATTTACATAACCTCTTCGGAGATACCAATTCTTTGGATGTAAAATTATTAGAAGATGGCCGTTTTGAAATTAATGATTTGGTTAGCGGCGACACAGTCGCGAATGTATTGACTTATGCACATTTCGACACTAAAAAATTGCTACAATCCTATGAAAAACAATTGGTTAATAATGAATTACCCGAAGAAAAAATCCAGCAATACTTAAATGAACTTCGCAGTATATTCCCACAGCTGACTTATTTAAATGGAAATTCATATATCGAGAATCAGCACCCAGCCTAATTCTCATGGTAAGTGTTTTTAAGAAAGGGTTATTTATGACACCAAGACAAGCAGGCTTTTTTATGCCTCCCGAATGGTACCCGCATGAGGCATGCTGGATGGCATGGCCTTGCCATCAGGAAACATGGGCAAACATAGGGATGGAAGCAGCACGCATGGCTTATGCGAAAGTAGCCAAAGCAATTGCGCAATTTGAACCAGTCAATATGCTGGTTAATCCAACAGACATGGATTCTGCGCGCCGTTTATGTGGCCATGAATCCATTCGGTTGCTGGCACTGCCCATCAATGATTCCTGGACCAGAGATACAGGCCCAACCTTTTTGCTAAATGCACAAGGCGAATTGGCCGGCATCGATTGGATACACAATGCTTGGGGAGGCAATTACTCCGAATACGAACTTGACAATAAAATTGCTGAACACGTGATTCATCAGGTACAAGCGCGATACTTCCATGCGCCTTTGGTTATGGAAGGTGGTTCTTTTCACGTAGATGGAGAGGGAACTGTACTCACCAGCCGCGAGTGTTTGCTGAATTTAAACCGTAATCCCCATTTATCCCAAAGCCAAATCGAGCATTATTTATACGAATATGTGGGGGCAGATAAAATAATCTGGTTAAATAAAGGCCTTTTAGGGGATGAAACTGATGGCCACATCGATGAAATAGCTTGCTTTGTCGCTCCGGGAAAAGCGCTGGCTTTAATTACCCACGATAAGGATGATCCTAATTTTACAACCTTGCAGGAAAATCTTGAAATTTTAAATACCACAACGGATGCAAAAGGCCGTCCCCTGCAAGTCTTTACCATTGAACAACCGCCAGCCACTTACCTTGATGGTGAGCGTTTGACCTTGTCCTACATAAACTTTTACTTGGCGAATAAAGGCATCATTATGCCCGCTTTTGGATATGATGCTTATGATAAAGCAGCTTACACATTGTTTACCGAACTCTTCCCACAGCATAAAATCATGCAATTGGCAGCGCGGGATGTATTCGCAGGCGGCGGCGGCATTCATTGCATTACACAACAACAGCCGCACCGGATGGCTAATCCAGATGAATAAGGATAAAGGATGGAAAGCAAAGTATGGGGACCCAGGAACCCAGAAAACAGCAGGATGTGGCAATTCATGCAATTTGCCGGCAAAAAATATCAAAAAGAATTCCGCAGTTACGAAGCCCTATATGCTTGGTCGGTAGAAAACTGCGAGCAATTCTGGCCCACTTTGCAAGAATTTTTTGGTATACAATTTGCTACGCCTGCCGCGCGAATTCTTAATGATTATCAGCACATGATTGACGCACGCTGGTTTAGCGGCGCAAGCCTTAATTTTACCCGGCAATTATTGTCCCGCAACGATGAACACCCTGCTATCATCAGCATCGATGAACAGGGCAGCCGCCAATGCCTTAGTTATGCAGAATTAAAGCAGCAAGTAGCTTTTTGTGCGGCCGGCTTGCAGGCATTAGGGATCGGTCAAGGCGATCGCGTCGCTGCGGTTCTACCCAATGTTGCCTATACAATCATTGCCTTTTTAGCCACAGCTTCCCTTGGAGCCATCTGGTCATCTTGTTCGCCTGATTTTGGTACTAATGCCATCCTTGACCGCTTAGGACAAATAGAACCTAAAGTTTTATTTATCAGCAACGGCCATCAATACCATGGAAAAACCCACAGCGATCTGGATAAGATTAAGCTAAAAGATACTATTCCAAGCATTGAACATGTGGTTGTTTGTCCGGTATTAAATGCAGTGGAGTCCATACCCTCTTCCACTAAGACCATGGTTTGGGAAGAATTTTTACAGCCTGCAAATCATCTTGAGTTTGTATCCGTTCCTTTTGACCACCCTTTATACATTCTTTTCTCTTCCGGCACCACCGGCAAACCAAAATGCATTGTACATGGCACCGGCGGCGTGCTTTTACAACATGTTAAAGAATTAGGATTACATACCGACATCAACACCCATGATAATTTATTTTTTTATACTACCTGCGGCTGGATGATGTGGAACTGGATGGTGTCCGTACTTGCTTTAGGTGCTACCTTAACGCTCTATGAAGGCTCACCCACCTTTCCCACAGCCAATCGTTTATTTCAATTAATTGATGATGAACACATCACGGTATTTGGCACCAGTGCCAAATTTATTTCCAGCATCGAAAAAGCAGAAGTTAAACCCCGTCTTGCGTGTTCACTGGCAAGCTTGCGCTGTATTCTTTCGACAGGATCGCCCTTGCTGCCTAAAAATTATGATTTCGTCTCCATGCATGTAAAGCCTGGCGTGCAGTTGAGTTCGATTTCAGGCGGGACTGATATTGTTTCTTGCTTTGCCCTGGGAAATCCCCTGCTGCCGGTTTATCGTGGCGAGTTGCAGTGCATTGGTTTAGGTATGAGTGTGAATGTATTCGATGAGGCAGGGCAACCGGTGCGCGAAGCGCGCGGCGAACTGGTTTGTACGAAACCATTTCCCTCCATGCCTGTTTGCTTTTGGAACGATGCAGATAAAAAGATGTATCGTCGCGCTTATTTCGAACGCTTCCCCGGTATTTGGGCGCATGGTGATTTTGCCGAAATCACAAAACACCACGGACTTATCATTTATGGGCGTTCCGATACGGTATTAAATCCTGGCGGCGTACGCATAGGGACTGCAGAAATTTACCGACAAGTGGAAAAAATTCCTGAAGTATTGGATAGTCTCGTCATAGGCCAGGATTGGCAAGATGACGTTCGCATCATCCTTTTCGTGAAATTAAAGGCGGGCATGACTTTGGATGAACATCTTAAGCAAACCATTGGTCAAACCATCCGTAATAATGCATCGCCAAGACATGTCCCAGCCAAAATTCTGCAAGTTACAGACATCCCGCGGACCATTAATGGCAAAATTGTAGAACTGGCGGTACGTCAAATCATCCATGGGCAAGCAATTAATAATTTGCAATCGATTGCAAATCCCGAAGCTTTGGATGATTTTAAAGACAGGGAAGAATTATTGTTCTGACATTAGATATGCTGCATCCTGCTCCCATGCATGGTGTTGATAACTTAACCTGCAGGAAAAAACAAGGATGCAAGCGCTCAGGACCTATCATTATTACTTTTGTTTATGAAATTTTGCGGTATAATCTCAATGCGCCGATTTGAACTCTCAGCTTGCGGGCGCTCAACGAACTGTTGAAAATCGGCTAAAGCGGGCATCCAGCATTTACCCCCTTCAGTCTCCCGCCTGCTGCATTAGCTTGGAATAAAATGATAGAATTATCTGCTTTATCAAAATCCTACGCAGGCCATAAGGTCTTGCATGACATTGATTTATTCATTCAGGAAAATGAAATTTTTGGCATCATCGGCAAAAGCGGTGCCGGAAAATCAACGTTATTGCGCTGCCTTAACTTGCTGGAGCGTCCTGATTGCGGGCAAGTCATTATCGATGGAGAAAATTTAATTGAGTTAAATAGCGACGGACTCCGGCGCGCGCGCCATAAAATGGCGATGATTTTTCAACAATTCAATTTGCTCAATTCGAAAACCGTATACGACAATATTGCTTTACCCATGCGCATTCAAGGCTTATCGGAAGACAAGATAAAAATAAAAATCGATGAACTTCTACCTTTGGTGGAATTAACCAACAAAGTACAAGCCTATCCAAGCCAGTTGAGCGGAGGGCAAAAACAACGCGTAGCAATCGCTCGGGCTCTTAGCTGTTCCCCTAAGATTCTCCTTTGCGACGAAGCAACCTCGGCGCTTGATCCTGAAACAACCGATGCCATCTTGGCCCTCTTGAAAAAAATTAACCGCCTTTATGGGATTACCATCGTTCTCATTACACATGAAATGGATGTGGTGAAACGCATTTGTCATCGCCTGGCGGTAATGGAAGCGGGTAAAATCATTGAAACCACAGCCATTGCCGATGTTTTTAAACAAAAAAACAGCATCGCACGCACCATGCTTTATAAGGAATTGAGCCCGGAATTACCGATCTGCCTTAGCAGTCACTTAACCGAGGTAGCCAATCATAAGCCTTTGGTGCGTTTATTTTTTGAAGGCGAAGGAGCAACCGTTCCTTTCATCAGCCAAACCAGCCGCGAATTGCATCTGGATATTAATATTTTACTCGCGAATATTGACCGCTATGATACAGTCACTTGCGGTGTACTCATCGCAGAATTATCAGCGGATGCAACATTGCTGCAAACATTCAGCAAACGTTGTGAACAATTTGGCCTAACTGTGGAGGTTTTAGGGTATGTCGCCGACCATGCTTTATGATTTTTTAACTGCCACAGGCGAAACGATTTACATGGTTGCACTCAGCACTCTGTTGGCTGTGCTATTGGGTTTACCATTAGGTACTTTGTTGTTTACTGCGGAAAAAATAAAACCTAATCCCTGGATTAGCCGTTTAATTGCAGGAGTTATTAACATTAGCCGCTCCATCCCCTTCATCATTTTGCTGGTGGCGCTCATTCCTTTTACCCGTTTACTTGTAGGGACTTCCATAGGCTTACACGCTGCCATAGTTCCTCTAACTTTGGGCGCCACGCCTTTTTTTGCGCGGTTGGTGGATAATATATATCAAAGTTTGCCTGCAGGTTTAATTGAGACCGGCCATGCCATGGGTGCCAGTACCCTGCAAATGATTCGCTTCATCTTGTTGCCCGAAGCAATTCCTGCCTTGATTCATGCAACGACAGTAACGGCGATTACCTTGGTCAATTATTCAGCCATGGCGGGCACAGTAGGTGGCGGTGGTCTAGGGGATTTAGCCATCCGCTATGGTTATCAACGCTTTGATGTGATGGTCATGCTGGCAACCGTTGCGATTTTAGTTGTCTTGGTGCAACTGTTGCAAATGGGAGGCGATCGTTTGGCTCGCCGTTTCTCTCATCATTAAGAGGCTGCAATTACTTACTAGGAGATGTACATGCGCATTGTTTGTGTTTTTTCTTTGTTGCTGGCATTGGTTGCCTGCAGTAAACCCTCACCCAATACGTTAACCATCGGAACGATTTCCGGACCTGAGACTGAGCTGGTCGAAGTAGCACAAGAAGTAGGCAAAAACCGCTACGATTTAAATATAAAAATCATTGAATTTAATGATTATAATTTGCCAAACGAAGCCTTACAGGATGGCAGTTTAGATGCCAATGTCTATCAACATCTCCCCTACCTGCAAGCAGCCAGTAAAGCGCACGGCTATCATCTTAAAGTGATTGGAAAAACGTTTATTTACCCCACGGGGATTTATTCTAAAAAGTTCAAATCATTGGCAGAATTGCCAGAGCACGCCTTAATCGCCTTGCCCAATGATCCTAGCAATGAAGCGCGCGCCCTTTTGCTATTGCAAAAAGCAGGATTGATTACTTTACATGAAAAACAAAATGCTACCATCCAGGATATTGCTGCGAACCCCAAAAGATTGCGTTTTAAAGAATTAGATGCCGCGCAGCTTCCCCGCGTCTTACCTGATGTGGACGCAGCCATCATTAACACAACATTTGCCATTCCGGCAGGGCTTAGTCCAAAACAGGACGCCCTTTTTATTGAAAATAAAGATTCACCCTACGCAAACCTCATTGTAGTCCGCAGTAACAGCACGAAAAACCCGCAATTGGAATTATTTGTTAAAGCCTTAAATTCCCCGGAAGTGGAGAAAAAAGCGCAGGAATTGTTCGGCGACGCTGCTATACCAGCCTGGAAATAGCATAAAGCCTGCGGACTTTGCCGTTCCTAAGGCTGCCCCTCGCGGGGCAGCTTTGAGGAATTGTTTGCAAATGAAGCTGATGCTTTTGCATGCTTCAAGTCCGACTAAAAAGATACGTTGTAAGATGTAGTAACGGGTTTTTAAAAGCTCCAATGCAAGCATTGTAAAAAATTTACTCGATATGTTTTAAACACAATCCCTTAATTATTGCTTAATGATTTTAATGTTATACTTTAGTTAGTCGTAATCATTAGGTACGTATTATGCTTCCAATCATTCTTGGCGCTGGTGCCTTTGTTCTTGGGTATGCTGGTAAAGAAGCCGCTACACGTTTGTTTAATTCCGGTGTGGCATCTTTGAAAGAAAAAATAGCAGGCCCCCCTCCAGGATTAACCCCTGAAGATGAGAAAAAATACCTTAAAGAATACGCCGACAGCATGGATATAGGCGAAAATCCAATTAACAAGGAAGCCTTCAATAATTACGCACAAAACCGCATCAAGGATTTTTCAGGTTTTTCAATGCTTAAAACTGAAGACGGCAAAACCTTCGAGGAAAGACTGAAACAAGCTCCTAATGCAGAAGCAGAGGCCGAAGAAGATTCTGCTGAAGCTATAGCAGGATTTAAACAGTCTTTGCAGGAAGCATTAAAATTTGATGAAAAAACCACACAAGCCCAGGAAAAGTTTAATCAAGAATTGGAATCCATTAATCAATTTATTATGGATCCTGACAGTGCCTATAATCCCGATGGCCTGGTTTCTTATCTGCATACAGTTAAAAACGATGCACGCAGGGCTATTGAAAATGAAATGCAAGCCCAGGTCGATAAACTAAGCAAACAATTTGATTCAGAGGAATTTCGCACGCAATTAACTACGAGTTTGAAAATAAACGAGAGCGAGATTCCGCAAATTAAGGAACAAATGCTCAGTGCTTTGCAAGATTCCAATAAAAAACAATTGGAAAAATTCGATGAGGAAATGAAAAAACCAATTGATGACTTGCACATTGCAGCGCAAAAAAGACGCGATGAAATTACTTTTATAGCTGCCCTTTACGATAAAAATAAGATTATGCAAAAAGAAATTGATCGCATAATTGAAGAGAAAAGGAAAAAAGGTACGCCAGAAGAAGAACAAGGCATCACCATTGCAGTAGACGGCGATAAAAAATCTGCCTTGCTAAAAGGTATTAAACTAACTGATCTTAAAACTTTCCAGACAGTAACAGGACTACCCATCCAAAAACAAGATGATGGCTTTGCCATACAATTGCCAAACCGCATCATAAGCCCGTTTTACTATGGTGGTTGGAATAGCAAATCCCAAGCCGATATGGTATCGCTTGTGCAAGCCGCCAAAATTTCCGGGTATAATGTAAAATGGGTCATTTCTCATAAAGAAGAAAAACATGCCATTGAATTGGCACAACGTATGTATGCTGCGTGCCGTGAAGCGGGCACCGACCCAAAGCAAATGAAAGTAAACGGAAAGGATATGAGCATCGATGAAATTTTCAAGAATTCACCCTCTAAGCTGCAAGCCATCCAATCCAAAGCTGAAACTTATGCCAAGGCCCGGCATGAAATCAGCGAAAGCGTGGATCCTAAACTTAAATGTCAGGAATTTAAAAAATCGTTCGAAGAATATAAGACAAAACAAGCGGCACAACAAATTTCCGAGGAGCAACCTCCCGCTCCGACTATCTAATAAAGAGCAAGGACGCTTTAGGCTCTGTTTCTCAAGCATGAATTCTGGTATGTTATCGATGGGTGGAAACCCGTACCAGGATAATAGGCTGCACAAGGAGAACAAGCCATGTCTGCTCCCTCTTTTGATGAATATGAAACAAGCTTTGATAAACTCATTGATTCTGATGAAAACCCTACCAGCTTAACAACAAAAGGACAAAGGCGAAGACGCATCGAAGAACTTGAAGACCATAAACGTTTGCTTAAAGAAATAGAAGAAGATTTTTAATCCTATTATTAGTTGAATTAGTAGCAAGCCCGCTCCCTTGGAGCGGCATCATGAAGTTTTCTTCCCTGCCGCTTTTTTATTCGTTAAATAAACATCAAAACGTACCGTTTTTCCATCAAAACTGAGATCTGGCGGCATTAGCGGTTCCAAACGGTGCGGCCATTTCACTACGACACGCTCGCGTGCACGCGGTAATGCTGTTTGCAGCAATGCCAACGCATCTTCGTCTGCCCCAAGTATTTGCTGTAAAGCTTGCATTTCTTTTTTTACCAAAGCAGATTTTTCCCGTACTGGATGCATGGGATCAATATAAATTACATCCGGATAGACATTGGGTGATAATTCCTGCAAATAGCATTTGGCATCCAAAGATTGCAATGATAATGAATGGCGCAATCGAGATTCAGGCGGGATCCGTTGCAAGGCATCGGCAAGCAGTGCTGCCATGACGGGGTTGCGCTCTATCAGCAATACCTGAGCGCCAAAACTTGCAAGTATGGCAGCATCTCGACCCCACCCGCCTGTAGCGTCGAGAATACGTTTACCTGGAAAAGGCTTGCATGCTTTTACCAATCCTTGTTTCTTTCCAGCATCTCGCCTCCTCTGCAAGGTTTTAACAGAAAAATCAGCAAACAACGGCGAGAAACCAGTAAGCAGTAATACAAGCTTGTCTTCAGTTAGACATAATTGCGGAAATAATGCATTGTCCAACGCAAGTTGTAATTTATCCGCCAAAATTCCAGCTTCTTCTTTTAAAGAAGCATTTGCATAACCTACTGCAACGGCATTCCTCATGCTTGCGGCAGCAAGGAAATATCAGCCACGCCCTGCAATAATAATCTTAGTCTACCAAGCAGTGCCAGGCGATTCTTTTTTATTGCCTCATTGTCTACCATCACCATGACTTGATCAAAAAAAGCGTCTACAGGTTCACGCAAACTGGCCAATTGGTTCAAAATAGCCTTGTAATCCCCCTCTGTGTAAAGGGAAAACACAAGATTTTCCATCTTTTGTAAAGAATTAAACAAATTTTGCTCTGCACTTTCCGTAAATAGATTCGGGTCCAAGGTTATCTCTGCGTTGGGTGAAGATTGTTGCAAAATATTATTCACCCGTTTACAAGCTGCCGACAGGCTAGCTGCTTCTGGCAAGAGGATAAAATCCAACAGGGCTTTTATCCTCTTGTCGGCATCATAAAGCCAATCGTCCTGCTCTGCCCGTACTGCTTGCACCAATTCTGCCGGTATTCCTTGCCCTTGATAAAAAGACTGCATACGTTCCAAAATAAACAAACGTAGCTCTGCTAATATGTCATGCGCCTTTACTGACTCCTCATACCCATTGGCTGCTTCTTCTAAAAGCGTGGATAAATTTAATGCAGCAGGGGTTGCCACTAACAAACGCACTACAGCCAATGCATGGCGGCGCAATTTGAAGGGATCTTTCATGCCTGTGGGCTTTTGCCCAATTGCAAAAATACCAACCAATGTATCGATGCGATCCGCCAAGGATAAAGCGAGGCCTAAAGTTGATGCCGGCAATATATCGCCTGCAAAACGCGGCATATATTGCTCATTAATGGCTTGCGCAACTGCTTCATCTTCCCCGTCATGGTGCGCGTAGTAATAACCCATTAGCCCCTGCAGCTCAGGAAATTCTCCCACCATCCCGGACATCAAGTCGCATTTGCTAAGTTCTGCTGCGCGCAAAGCCTGGGTATGCTTAAGCTGTAATGGCTGTACGAGATAATCCATCAATCTTTGTATTCGCTGGGCTTTATCCTGTAAACTGCCTAAACGTGCTTGAAAAATAACATGTGCGGTTCTTTCCTGATAAGTATGTAGCGCTTGCTTCTTATCTTGCCGGTAAAAGAAGGCAGCATCGCTAAGCCGCGCGCGCATCACTTTTTCATTGCCCAAAATGACTTGTGCGGGCTGCTGACTTTCAATATTACTGATGGTAATAAAGTGCGGTAATAATTTACCTTGAAGGTCGCGCAATGCGAAACATTTTTGATGGGATTGCATGGAGGCAATCAGCACTTCGGGCGGTACTTCCAAAAACTCTTCTGCAAAATTGGCTAATAAGGCTCGCGGCCATTCCACAATGGAAGTCACTTCATCAAGTAATGCATCTGGCATGACAGGCTGGGCACCAATGCTTTGTGCTAAATTTTCTACCTGATGCTTAATCATATTGCGTCTTTTCGCAAAATCTGCAATCACATATGCATCTTGCAGCAAGGCTTCATATAGGTCCGGCGAAGAAATAGTGATTGCCTGAGGATGGTGGAAACGATGTCCGAAACTTTGAGCGCCGGTTGTGATGCCAAGCAATCCGGTGGTAATCGCTTTATTTCCGAATAATAAAACCGCCCAATGCACAGGGCGTGCAAATTCAGCATCACCTGCTCCCCAACGCATTAATTTGGCAATAGGCAATGCCGCTACCGCCTGCCGGATCATATCCGGCAGCAAATCAGCAGTGTGCGCCCCTTCCTTTAATGTCTCATAAGCCCACCATTCTCCTTTATCGGTTTGCAGGCGGGTCAATTCTGCCACGCTGACGCCGCAAGATTTGGCAAAGCCTTGCAAAGCGGCACTGGGCTCACCTTTTTCATTGAGTGAATTTTGATAAGCCGGGCCCTTGCGGGAAATTTTTTGTGTCTGCTGCAAGGTTTCCACATCTTGAATGAAAACTGCCAAACGCCGCGGAGTAGCATATCGGGATACTTTGCCATGTTTAAGCTCGGCTTGTGCCAAACCAGTAATCAAATTATTAGCCAACGCATCTGCCAAAGGCCATACGGATGCAGACGGTAATTCTTCTGTTCCTAATTCAAATAATAAATTATTGGACATCTTATACACCTGTACCTTCGCAATCCAAGCTTGGGATCGCAACCAATATTATTTAGCGAGCATGGGGAAACCAAGCGCTTCCCGTGCTTGATAATAGGCAAGAGCCACAGCTCTGGACAATTGCCGTACCCGTAAAATGTAGCGTTGCCGCTCAGTTACTGAAATAGCATGTCGTGCGTCTAACAAATTAAACGTATGCGAAGCTTTCATTACCATTTCGTAAGCCGGCAATGGCAGCTGCAAGGCGATTAATTTTTGCGCTTCTTCTTCATAATAATCAAATTGCTTGAATAAAGCAGGGACATTGGCATGTTCGAAATTATAGGCCGACATTTCCACTTCATTTTGATGAAATACATCCCCATACGTGACCATGCCCATGGCTGTTTCACTCCAAGGCATATCAAACATATTATCCACACCTAAAATAAACATGGCTAAACGTTCCAGGCCGTATGTCAATTCCCCGGTTACAGGCTTGCAAGTCAAACCGCCCACTTGCTGGAAATAGGTAAATTGTGACACTTCCATGCCATTTTGCCATACTTCCCAACCCAACCCCCAAGCACCAAGCGTAGGGGACTCCCAGTTATCTTCGACGAAACGGATATCATCGACTAAAGGATCAACCCCTAAAGTATGCAAGGAATCCAAATATTTTTCCTGGATGTCCAGGGGGGAAGGTTTTAGTACTACCTGAAATTGATAATAATGCTGTACTCGATTCGGATTTTCCCCGTAGCGACCGTCTGTAGGCCGGCGTGAAGGCTGCACATATGCTGCAAACCAAGGCTCAGGACCAATGGCTCGCAAGAAGGTTGCAGGATGAAATGTGCCTGCCCCTACTTCCATATCCAAAGGTTGCAAAATTACACAACCTTGAGCCGCCCAAAATTCTTGCAGAGTTAAAATAATATCCTGAAAAGTGCTCGGTTTTGTCATTTGTATCTCGGATTACAACAGAATTGGTTTAATAGTTGATGCGAACTATCACGAGGATTAGCGCCTGGGTCGCTCTACCGTCAGGCGCGCTATATATCTATTAACCTTCAGCTTTTTTAATTAAGTCTTGTAACGTTTCTTCGCTGGCAGCCCCTGGAATGAAAGCAGGTTCGCTGTCCTTTTTGAATTGACCACCCGGGGTAGCCGCAATGATGAATGCAGGCGTTCCCATCAAGTGCATTTTTTCCGCCAATTCACGATTGGCATTCAAGGCATCCATCACCTGCTTGCTTTCCATGTCTTTTTTCAATTTTTCTAAGTCAAGCCCAACCGATTTGGCAGCATCCATAATGATGGTTTCATCCAAACGTTTGTTCAAATCTAACAGGGCATCATGCATTTGTTGGTATTTACCCTGCATGGCAGCCGCTAATGCAACTTGCGAAGCTAATTCAGAACTTTTACCAAAGATAGGAAATTCTTTGTAAATCACCCGTAAATTAGCATCTTTCTTAATGAGTGCACTGATAATAGGCTTCATTTTCTTGCAGTGGATGCATTGATAATCAAAAAACTCGACCAAGGTCACATTCCCTTTGGGATTGCCAGCAATAGCCAACTTTTCGTTGAACAATTGCTCGGCATTTTCAATAATGGCGCCTTTTGCTTGTTCTTGCATGCTTTGCTGTTGCTTTTGCTGCAAAGCTTGTGAAGCTTCTACCAATACTTCCGGATTATTGACTAAATAATCATGAATAATTTGCTCAATTTCTTTTTTTTGTTCGGCTGACATGGTTTCTGCAGCACTAACCGGTGATGCTATAACCGCGGCCAACGCTCCTGCTGTTAAAATGCTTGTTAATTTCACACCTTTCCCCTTTATCATATTTTTCATCACGAACCCTAGCACCAGCTTAAATGAAATTCAAGGTGCAATTTAGATTACTGCGCCGACAAGATGACGACGGCTTTAACGATTCCTGGTGTATCATTCTGCTCCGCATTGAATTGCTTTATGGTCAATGCGTATTTTTGATTCAATAACCATAACCAGTGAATAAAAACCGCGTACGGTACTCGTTCAAAACTCAATTGCACATCTCCATTAGCGGTTTGTTGCAATTGATGCGTATAAGATTTGACATCCGATGTGTTTAATTGATTGGCCACAGCAGTTAATAATTGCGTATTATTCAACCTTTCTGCCGGACGTCCTCCTGCCTTATGCTGCTGCCGCACTTGCTGCATCCAATTAAGGGTTTCCCGCTTTTCGGCTAGCTGTTGTTTTTTACTTTGTATGGCATTGACCAGCGGTGAGTACAATAATAAATAAAATAAATAAAAAATACATACCAAAAATCCAACGCCTAACAACCAGCGTTCACGCTCATTTAAGTTATTCCAGTATGCCTTCACAAGTTTAACTCCAGGGTGGCTAATACTTCCTGCTCAGACGATGCGGCTTGGGTTTGTTTCACCGTTACCCCAGCTTGCTGCAATTTTTGCTGTAATTGCTCCAGCGCCGCAAAATTCTTGCTGGCCAAAGTGACCGTCAACGCTTGATTCTGGAAACGGAATTGCTGGATTTTAAATTCGTCCGGGTTAAATGCTTGCGTCAATTTGGCTAGTAACGGCCATAATGGGTTGTCATCCCCCGTTTTGGAATTCAGCAATTGGGTAATGCGAAATTTTGGACTAATCACTTGCCGTGCTTCCGGAAAAAATTGCTTGTAAATTACTGCAATTTGTTCGTCCAATTTGCGATTTTCCTTACTCAAAAAATACAAATTGAAAATATTCATTACTAACCAGACCACTAACCAAGTTCCTGCCAAACCGGCGCCAACCGCATACCAATAACGGTTATTATATTGTGCGGAGCGCAGTTGAAATTCTCCCTGACAAAAATTTAAAAATGGGACTTCATACAAGCGCTTGGCAATCCACAGTTGGGAGGAGCTATCCAGCTTATTTGCGGATGAATAGCCCAAATCGGGGCTATCGGAAAAAGAAAAGAGGTTTAACGACGCGGGTTTGTTCATTAGGTAGCGGCTTGCCAATGCAAAACTTAATGCCCCTTTAAAATGCTCCTCACGGATGAGCAAGCTGGTTTCGGAAATGCAAGCCTCATCGTCTTTCAATGCAAACCAGTCCAAGGTGATTGCATCGAAAGCTAGCCCAGCTTGCGCAAGCTTCGCCAATAGATTGTGTAAATAGTCTTTATCAATAACGCCGACCAGGTATCGGCCATTCTGATAGTGACGTCTGTCATAGGCAAAATGCAACGACACTACGTTTTGGGCCAATTGTTCTTCCAAGGCATAAGGAATGGCAGCCCGTGCCTTGCGCTCTAAAAGCCAGGGCAATTCCACCTCATACAAGCTGCTCACTTCAGTCGGCAAAATGACAAACGTCCTGGCATCTTTTTGCAGGCTTTTTATTTCAGAAAATGAACGGGTCTTAAGGGGGACATCCACATCCCCATCTTCTCCAAGCCGGAGGCTCAAGCAATTCTCGTCATCCATCCCCTGGATGAATAAAAAACAAGTGGCCACATTAATCCCTTATACTGCCTTGTTTGTTAAGTTAAATTCGTGGCAGAGCTGGCTTTGATAGCTGCCCACTGCCGCTGTAGCTGCTGCGATAACAAATAAACCACCAATGCATATTGCGGACTCGTATTGTAGCGCGTAATGACATAAAAATTGGGATAAGCCAGCCAAAATTCTTGCCCCTCCGGCGTTGTTAACTCAATGAGACCTACTTTGTGCGGATGATTTGCCGCTTGCACCACAGGTGTTATTCCCGCCGCAACAATACGTGAATAATCATACTCCGCCTTTCTGGCATTGCTCTGGATTTGCTTGTAGGAACTGCCGTTCACGATGGCAGGCTCAGCAACGCCCTCATTCATTTTCCAACCATGCTTATGGAAATAATTGGCAACGCTGCCTATGACATCTCGATCGTCATTCACTAAATCGCGCTTACCATTTCCGGTAAAATCCACAGCATAAAACCGATAGCTGCTCGGCATAAATTGCGGTTTACCGATAGCGCCTGCATAAGATCCTTTGTACTCTGTGACAGAAACTCTTTGTTCGCGACAAAGCAATAAGTATTCTTTCAACTCTTTGGTAAAAAATTCCGCACGTTTCGGGTAATAAAATGCCAAGGTGGACAAGGCATCCAGGACGCGATAATTCCCTTGCCGTTCACCATAAAGGGTTTCGACGCCGATAATGGCCACAATGATATGCGCAGGGACTCCAAATCGTTTCTGCGCTTTTTCTAGGGCAGCCTGGTTCATCCGCCAAAATTCAATTCCTTTTTGCACGCGCTCTTCTGTCAAAAACAAGGCTTTATATACATCCCAAGTCTTTTTCTCAAAGGGCTTATTCATCGATTCAATGATTTGGGGCTGATATTGCGCTTCCCTTAAAATAGCTAAAAGTTGCCGTTTATCGAAGCCGTGATGACGTACCATGTCGCTTACAAATCGTTGCACGTCTTTACGTTTGAGCAAAGATTCATCTGCATGAGCAATAGAGCAGCACATTAGAAAAAACATTAAAACAAGTTTACCCATATTTCGCATGAATTATCCTCTCAAAAAACCTGGACTTGATCATCCATGGATTCGCCATATTTTGCAATCTTCACCTGTCTTAAATTCAGCACAAACCGCTGCCTTGCTCACTCGGGCCGTGCCATCCACATAGTGGCGTAGAACCTGGGCACTTTCTTTGTCACTGGCAATAATTGCAGCAAAGCCTCGGCAAATATCCTTATCCTCTTTCTGGATACCAATAATTACGTTAAAATAGCCCAATTTACCAGCAGGTTTTTCAGTTGAGCGACTTAACGCGTATTCGTAACTTTTCTATTATTGCCCATATCGATCATGGCAAATCGACTCTGGCTGACCGGTTTATCCAATTATGCGGCGGCTTGTCCGATCGGGAAATGGCCGACCAAGTCTTGGATTCTATGGATATCGAGCGTGAACGCGGCATTACCATCAAAGCCCAAAGCGTTTCGTTAAATTATAAATCCCGTGACGGCAAAACTTATCTTCTCAATTTTATTGACACCCCAGGACACGTGGATTTCAGTTATGAAGTATCGCGCTCCCTGGCTGCTTGTGAAGGGGCTATACTGGTTGTGGATGCGGCACAGGGCGTAGAAGCACAAACCGTTGCCGTGTGTTACACCGCCATTGACCAGGGCCTTGAAGTTCTTCCCGTGCTGAACAAAATTGATTTGCCGCAAGCAGAGCCTGAGCGCGTAATCACGGAAATTGAAGACATCATCGGTCTTGAAGCTCATGATGCCATTCGCGTGAGCGCCAAAAGCGGTTTGGGTGTCGAGGACGTACTGGAAGCACTAGTCAACCGCATACCAGCACCCCAAGGCGAAATTGCAGCTCCCTTACAAGCGTTAATCATAGATTCCTGGTTCGACAGTTATTTAGGCGTCATCTCTTTGGTACGCATCGTAAACGGCTCGTTGCGCAAAGGCGATAAATTGCGGGTTATGTCTACCGGCCGGGCATATGAAGTGGATCAAGTGGGTATATTTACACCTAAGCGCACAGCGACAGACGCATTGCAAGCCGGGGAAGTCGGCTATGTCGTTGCTGGCATTAAAGACATTCATGGTGCGCCTGTAGGCGATACGCTGACTTTGGAAAAAAATCAAGCGGAAAAACCATTACCCGGTTTCCAGAAAGTAAAGCCGCAAGTGTATGCCGGTCTTTTCCCCATCAGTTCAGACGATTTTGAAGCCTTCCGTGAAGCCTTGGCGAAATTAAGCCTAAACGATGCTTCTCTTTTTTATGAGCCTGAATCTTCCGACGCACTTGGCTTTGGCTTCCGCTGCGGTTTTCTTGGCATGCTGCATATGGAAATCATCCAGGAGCGTTTAGAGCGTGAGTATAATTTGGAGTTGATTTCAACGGCTCCTACCGTTATTTATCAAGTTATCACCACCAAAGGTGAAACCTTGATGATGGACAACCCATCACGGCTGCCACCTTCCCCGCAAATTAAGCAAATGCTTGAACCCATTGTGCGCGCCAATATATTAGTACCACAAGATTATCTTGGGCAAATCATTTCCTTATGCGTTGAAAGACGCGGCGTACAAGTGAATATGACATACAGCGGCCGGCAGGTTTCGGTAACTTACGATTTACCGATGAGTGAAGTGGTTTCAGATTTCTTTGACCGCTTAAAATCCGTAAGCCGAGGTTATGCTTCCTTGGATTATAACTTCTTACGCTTCCAGGAAGCGGATTTGGTAAAAATGGATATTCTTATCAACAGCGAAAAAGTGGATGCGCTTGCGGTAATCGTGCATCGTGCCACCGCCCACAGCCGTGGAAAAGCGCTGGTCGATAAAATGCGCGAATTAATCCCCCGGCAAATGTTTGATGTGGCCATCCAAGCAGCCTTGGGCAGCCATATCATTGCCCGCCAAACAGTAAAAGCATTACGTAAAAACGTAACCGCAAAATGCTACGGCGGCGACATAACGCGCAAACGAAAATTATTAGAAAAACAAAAAGCTGGTAAAAAACGTATGAAACAAGTGGGGCATGTAGAAATTCCCCAAGAAGCATTCATGGCTGTTTTTCAAACCGATAGGAAAAAATAACTTTAGAGGTAATTCTGCATGAATTTTGCTTTAATGTTGGTCATCTTAACCCTGCTAAGCGGGGTTATTTATTTACTGGATGTGTTATTTTGGGCAAAAAAACGCAAGCCTGGCAAACAAGCCTCACGCATTGTAGAGTATTCGCGCTCGTTTTTCCCAGTATTTTTAATTGTTTTACTGTTGCGTTCTTTTTTGGTGGAACCTTTCCGCATCCCATCCGGCTCCCTGGAACCTACTTTACTGGTTGGCGATTTCGTAGCCGTAAATAAATTTGCCTACGGGTTGCGCTTGCCCGTTTGGGAAAAGAAAGCCATTTCCATAGCAAACCCCAAACGTGGTGAAATAGCCGTGTTCCGTTGGCCGCCTGATCCATCCTATGATTACATTAAACGAGTCATTGGCGTGCCCGGTGATAAGATTGAATATCGCAACAAAGTACTGACCATCAATGGCCAGGAAGTCAAACAAACATTTGTTGAATACACAACGGATGAAAGCTCAGGAAAAGCCGTAGCAAAATATAGAGAAAACCTAAACGGCATCGAACACGATATTTTTATCCGACCGGACATAAAAGCTACCGATTTTGCCGTGGAAGTGCCTGCTGGTCACTACTTTATGATGGGTGATAACCGTGATGACAGCGCGGATAGCCGTTTTTGGGGATTCGTTGCTGATGAATATTTGCGCGGGAAAGCATTCATTGTGTGGATGAGCTGGAATGGTAAGAAAGACACCGTCCGCTGGTCGAAAATAGGAAACCTGATTCATTAATATTAAGTTTAAACCTTACACATCACCAGGAAGGTATTATGCATACGCAAAAAGGAATGACTGTAATCGGCATGTTATTGACCGCAGCGGTAATCGTTATTTTGGGGATACTCGTTATGCGGGTTATTCCAGTATACATAGAAAATTATACGATAACCCGTTCCATCGATGCGCTAAAAAAAATACCAGCCGAGGATTTCTCAGCAGATCCATCAGCTAATGCGCAACTTTTAAAAAGTAAACTTATGAACCAATTGTATGTAAATGGGGTAGAAATACCGGAAAACCAAATTCAGGTTATTCCAGGGAATGGTGGAAATTTTACGGTTAAAATTAAATATCAAGTGATAAAACCCGTGGTGAGTAACGCCAGCCTTCTATTTAATTTTGATGTATCTAAAGAGGTGAACATTGGCAAATAATAATTTACCGCGTTTCATGAGGCGCCTGAACTATACCTTTAACAACCAGGCCTATCTAATTCAAGCCTTGACTCATTGCAGCGCCGGCATGATCAATAATGAACGTTTGGAATTTCTGGGTGATTCAATATTGAGTTTTGTTATTGCCAATTCCTTATTTGAAAAATTTCCGGACCAAAGTGAAGGCCAACTCAGCCGTTTGCGCGCCCATTTGGTAAAAGGAGAAATGCTGGCACAAATCGCTCTGGAACTACAGCTTGGAGATTATTTGTACCTAGGACAAGGCGAATTAAAAAGTGGTGGTTTTCGGCGTGCTTCCATTTTAGCCGATGCTCTGGAAGCTGTATTTGCAGCTGTTTTTCTTGATGGCGGCCTTGACGCTTGCCAGCAAGTGATTTTAAAGCTGTATGAATCACGGCTTAACGACAAAAATCTGGATAATAATTTGAAAGATGCCAAAACTCAGCTGCAGGAATTTTTGCAAGCGGAAAAGTATCCCCTCCCCGAATACACACTGACAAAAATTGATGGCGAAGAACACGATCAAATATTTTATGTAACGTGTGAAGTTGCAAAGCTTAAGCTAAAAACCCAAGGACATGGAGCCAACAGACGCAAAGCAGAGCAGCAGGCGGCAAAACAATTATTGCAGCAATTAAAACCCACCAGGCAACGTCCCTGAAGTTTTCTCATAGCTTTCCCAGGCTGAATCTGAGCAGGGATTTTTCAAATTACTCGCTCTTCGCTCTCCCGAGAAACCACCATTACTTTCAAAGCTAATAGCGGGAAGAGGTAGAACGAGGCGAGATTAAAAATCTGTGCCCAATCCTTGATTAAATACTGCTTAAAAAATTTCAGGACGTTGCCTAATTTATAAGTTAATTGTATGCCAGTGATGGATGCATGCAGTTATTTTAGGTTTGGCTTTTTCGCGAATTATCCCCATACAATCGCGCAAGGTAGCTTATGGGATAACTCCCTGAAATGATGAATACGCTCAATATTCCATAGATAAAACTGTGGGCAAATATATTTTCACCCAAATTAAAACTTAAAAAAACAAATAAGCTTAACAATGCCAGTGACAACCAACGTAAATGCCAGCCTAGGATGAATAATAAGCCGAATATAATTTCAACAACCAGCATTAAAAACACGAACTCAGGATAAGGAATGCCAAAGGTAAAGGCATTTTTATAAGACAAGATGGCAATATCCAAATTAGGATTCAATAATTTGACACTGACTGCTGCATAAATAAAATTCAAGCCGGTAAGCGTTTGTAAAAGGATGTAGGATTTGCCGTAAGCTGTATTTTTTTGCTGCTGCAATCCGTACGAAAATTTTCCGCCCCCGTTGATTAGCAAAAATAAAGCAAGGCCTGAGTAAAACCCTGCATATTGCAACATACTGGTTCCATAGAGATATAAAGCCGAAAAGACTAATGCCAAGAGTAACACCCCTAGCAAGCGGACATAAAATCCTAGTATCAATAATATGCCCAGAGCCAATTCATACCATTGCAAAAATAGCCATGGGGGAACTAGCGCTAAATCAGAGGCAAATAAAGTTGGCTCTGTAAAATAGGCAACGCCAGTTTTTGGCAAAAACCCCAGACTGCATGCAATTAACATCATTCCAGTCCAGATACGCAAGGCAAGCAAGCCCCACTCCAGGCGGTTTATAGGAATTGGTATTTTTATTGTCTGCCTGTAGTTAAATACAATCCATGCAAGCAAAAATCCTAAAGCCAGCAGTGACACTGTGGAATTAAACAAGCCCCATGCTCTGAAAAGGCTGGGCTTTGCCAGGTTTGCAAGTCTTTCCATCTCGTTTGCAGGTAACAACCATTGTTCATGGGCGTAAACCGCTGCGCACATCGAGAAAAACAAGAAAGTAAAAACAAATGTTCTCTTCATGAATGTCCTCGTGAATTCGCTTTTGGCAAGGAGCCACGCACTTGCCAGAGCGAATCGATAAAGTAATGTTTCGCATCGGTAAAATTTTCTAAAATTGCAAACTGGTTTTCTTGCGCTAAAGCTGTAATTTGCTCTGGCAGATATTTAAAAGAATATTCAATATGGATGGGTTCGTAAGAATGAAAGTGGATTGTTTCTTGCAACCGCTCAATGCGCACGTCCTGCCTGCAGCGGCTTAATAAATAACTCTCCATCGCACCAGAATATACGTTATAGACATTATAATTTTCAAATAAAGTTAAATTAAATTCTCCCCCTAGTTCCGTATTAATGCGATGCAGCAAATTCAAGTTAAATTGATGCGTAATACCGTCCTCATCATTATAAGCGCGGGTAAGTACCCCGGTGTCTTTTCTTAAGTCAAATCCAATTAAAACAAAATCTCCTGGATTGAGCGCTTCTCGTAAATTACAAAGAAAGGTCCTGGCTTCCGGAAAATCAAAATTACCAATGCTTGACCCTAGAAAAAGCACAAAATTGGTACGCCTGGAGCTACTGGCCAATTCTTTGATGCCTGCAAAATAATCAGCATGCATACCCTGAATTTCTAGTTTCGGCCATTGCAAGGCAAATTTTTTTTCCAATTCTTGCAGGTAAGATTTGGAAATATCAATCGGGTAATATTTGAAGTCATGAGAGCATTTAAAAAACTCATTTATTAAAATATTGGTTTTCGTGCCCTCGCCTGGGCCTAATTCTATCAAATTGCATGGCTGTTCTTTCAAGAAATTAACGATTAATGCTTTACACTTGTGTAAGATTTCTAATTCGCAGCGGGTTAAATAATAATCAGGATGACGGGTAATTTGATTAAATAAATGCGACCCTGCGGCATCATAGAAATATTTAGAAGGGATTTTTTTATTTTTTTTGGTTAATCCCTCTCTAACATCTGCAATAAATGTTGCCAGATGCTCATCCGATTGGGCTTCCCAATCTTCATACAAGGAAAGTTTTGCGCTCATAGCATTTATCCTTCCATAGTTTTTGCCAAACGGATCCCAGTGAATGGCCAGCGCTTGTCAGGTTGAAAAAAATTGCGGTAACTGGCTCGGATATGGGCATGCGGCGTGACGCAGCTTCCGCCGCGCAACACCATTTGGTTATTCATGAATTTCCCATTATATTCACCAAGACTGCCGGCCAAGGGCTTGAATCCTGGATAAGGCAAGTAAGCGCTGGACGTCCATTCCCATAAAGTGCCCATGAATTGCTGTGGCCTGTCCTGATTGAACGCCGCTTCAGGATGCAGACAATCCGACTCTAAAAAATTGCCCGGTTGATGGGTTAAATCATGCACCGAAACAAAATGCTCCCATTCTTCTTCAGTCGGCAAACGTTTCCCCTTCCAGCGAGCATAGGCATCCGCTTCAAAATAACTCACATGACTTACCGGCTCTTCGCGATAAATTTCCTGTAAACCTTGCAAGGTAAAAATATGCCATTTTTGCTCTTTTTTTAGCCAGTAAAGTGGTGCCTCCCACTTATTTCTTTGCAAAATGTCCCAACCATCTGCCAGCCACCATTGCGGATTTTGATACCCGCCATCTTCTATAAACGCAATGTATTCAGCATTGGTCACCAATTTGTTTGCTAAAGCATAAGATTGCAGTATTTTTCTATGCCGAGGTTGTTCATTATCGAAATAAAATCCAGTGCCTGTGTGCCCAATTTCTACAATGCCCCCTTCCACCGTGAGCCAAACAGTTTCTTTTTTGCAAGGTGAAGCATTGTTATGAGGCGAATGGATTTTATAAGCCGGAAAATCAGGCTGGATGGATAAATTGTGTTTTATATCCATCAAAAGTAATTCCTGATGCTGCTGCTCATGGTTTAAACCCAATAAAATGACCGCGAGGATCTCATGGCTTACCGTTGCATCCGTTTGCTGCAATAAATCAAGCATGGCTTCATTGACGCAGTGGCGATACTCCAGCACCTTGGCCGTAGAGGGATGCGACAACAAACCTCGCTTGGGTCTAGGATACGGTGCGCCAACCGTTTGATAATAAGAATTAAATAAAAAATTAAACTGCGGGTTAAATGGGCGATAGTTCGGCAAATATCGCAACAATAAAAATGTTTCAAAAAACCAGGTGGTATGGGCTAAATGCCATTTAGGAGGGCTAACATCCTCGCAACTTTGGATGACATAATCCTCCAAAATTAAAGGCTTGCAGAGATTTTCCGTAACGCCTCTTACTTTTATAAACTGCTGACTTACTGCATTCCTGTCTATCAAGATAGTCCCTTTTTAAAGTCAGTATTTATGAGCAAACGAGTAGAGCTTACATGCATTATAGACTATGCATGAAAATTAAATTAAGAAGCAATTTGTACATATTGGCTACAGATAATGGCGTACTCTATGCTTATAGAAAAGAAAGTTAATCCAGTATATGAATAATATTGCCGCTATCCGTTGGCTGCCCAGAGGAAAATATAAGCCTCCCATCATTCAGTATATGCTGCTTGATCCTGAGCTTGAGTACTTAATTTATCCTAAAGAAATTGAAGTAACTCATTTAAAAACCAATTTAAAAGAAATTTTCAACTCCATTGCAAAAGCTGCTGATAATGGCATGCCTTTAATAATCCACTATAAATCCGTTTCTCTTGGCTATAGAAAACATAGGAGAGATTCCGCACAATTTCATCATGATATAAATAAAATTTTAAAGAAAAGAAAATTACTAAAACCCAATGCACGTACGGCTGTTCTTTTACAACAGGAGAATCTTAAATTATTTAAAAATGCACTTTATCTTCTGGATGTGGATTGCAAAGCAAGAGGGTGTGCTTTTATTGCCCATCTTTGGGCCATTGCTCTCAAAGCCACAGCCAAACGGGTTCCTGATGTCATCAAACGGATCTGGAAGGTACGCTGTCATATCAAACGCATGAATACCGAAGCCAATAAAAATTTTTTGGAGTTTTACAGACATTTAATTTAAGACTCAGTATTTACAAGTTAATAAATTAAGACTAACTTCAAAAAACTCCCAGGAAAGGATATGCATGAAGCTTAACATGGCGGTAAACCTTCTTAAAGAAACCATCCAGAGCTGGAAAGACGATAGGGTTTCTTCCCTGGCGGCGGCACTTGCTTATTACACCATTTTTTCCATGGCACCTTTATTAATTGTCTGCACGGCCATCGCCGGTTTCTTTTTTGGAAAAGACGCGGTGCAAGCGCAAATTTTAGACCAGGTAGCCCATATCTTTGGCAGCGATGGTGCAAAGCAAATTGAAAGCATGATGATAAGCGCTACCAATCCTGCCCGCGGCATGTTCGCTCAAATCACCGGTATTGTCGTTTTATTGTTTGGGGCTTCGGGAGCTTTTGGCGAGTTGCAAACCGGTTTAAATAGCATTTGGCGAGTCAAACCTAAACCCGGGCGTGGCATTATGGGAATAATTAAAGATAGATTTTTATCTTTTACCATGGTTTTAGGCATAGGATTTTTACTGCTTGTCTCGCTTGTTTTAACGGTTATTTTGGCAGCTATCAGTGATTACCTGAGCCGTTACCTGCCGGGTGGAACTTTAATCGCACTGGGTTTAAATTTCTTCATTTCTTTAAGCGTAATTACTGCCTTGTTTGCCATGATTTTCAAGATCTTACCTGATGTACAAATTAAATGGAGGCAAGTGTGGCCAGGAGCTTTTGCAACTACGCTATTGTTTATTTTAGGAAAATTTTTATTGGGGATTTATTTGGGTAATAGCAAAGTTGCCAATGGCTTTGGACCAGCTGCTTCACTGATCATTATCTTAATTTGGGTTTATTATTCCGCGCAAATTCTTTTTTTAGGGGCAGAATTTACCAAAGCTTATGCAAATAAAGGCGACAAAAAAGTGCCGCCTAACGCAGATGCAGTAGCAATTCAATGCAAGTGAACAATAGGGTAACTGCATCTTAGTTCCTGCATCACACAAAGCACTCTTCATATAGAAGCCAACGTGATGCAGGCATCCATAATAACGTCACCGCAGTATTATGGATTCATATTTTCAAAAGAAATATCGGAATTAAGACCATTGTTATCGTCATTAACCCGCAATTCCAGCCACATTGCGTTCAATATCGCAAAGGTACAAGCTAAGCCAGTCCCTAATATCCATGAAAAATACCACATAAATATTTCCTCCTAGTAAGCCGTATGTTGATTCTTGGAAATTGCTTCGGTAGTCACCTTCCCTCGCAATACCCTGTAAACCCACGCGGTATAGATTAAAATAATGGGCATGAAGATGACCGTTGCCGTCAGCATGATAAATAACGTCAACTGGCTGGATGAACTATCCCAAACAATCAAGCTGTGTGCCGGATTGGATGAAGAAGGCAAAATAAACGGGAACATGCTGACACCCACCGTGGCAATGATGCTGGCCACGGAAATGGAACTGAGAATAAAAGCAAATCCCGCAAACCGCAGTAATAAAGCGGCAAAAATGGCCGCGAAAATGCCGGCAGCCGGTACAATCATTGCCAAAGGAAAGGCTTGGTAATTGGCAAACCAACTCCCTGCTTCACGAATAACGGTTTTGTGCAAAGGATTGGATGGGCTGTCATGAAGTACGAGGCTGGTTAGCCGATACCCGTCAAATCCAGAGTAAATCCATACCCCTCCTGCAATAAATAGCACGACGGTTAATACAGCGCAGATACCAGCCGCCCTACGAGCACGCAGCTGAATATGCCCTTCTGTTTTTAAGTTAAGAAAAACAGCACCGTGCATGGCTAGCATACAAACAGATAATAATCCGCATAACAAGGCAAATGGATTTAATAACGCCAGGAAAGTTCCTGTGTAGAAAGGACGCAGCGAATCATCAAAATGAAAAGGCACGCCTTGCAACACATTCCCAATTGCCACGCCAAATATCAAAGCCGGCACAAACCCGCCAATGAATAAAGCGATATCCCAAAAATTGCGCCATCTTGCATCGGGCAGCTTGGAGCGGTATTTAAAGCCCACAGGCCGTAAGATCAAAGCAAGAAGCACAACCAGCATGGCGAGATAAAATCCCGAAAACGACAAGGCATAAAGAATTGGCCAAGCGGCAAAAATTGCACCGCCTCCCAGGATAAACCAAACCTGATTGCCTTCCCATGTAGGGCCCACGCTGTTAATAAGCACCCGCCGTTCAGCGTCCGTGCGTGTTAACCAAGGCAGCCAAATACCTACCCCTAAGTCAAACCCGTCCATTACGGCAAAGCCAATTAATAAAACGCCTAACAATACCCACCAAATAACGCGTAATGTTTCATAATCTAAAGGCATAATCTTCTCCTAATGGGCATAATTATCAGGACCAAGGCGAATGTATTTAACCATCAAATACACTTCCACGATTGCCAGAACGGTATAGAAAATAATAAAGCCTGCCAAGGACGTCATGACTTGGGAAAAACTTACGGAAGATACCCCCATCATCGTGGGGAGGATACCCTGCACCACCCACGGCTGGCGTCCATATTCCGCCACGATCCATCCTAATTCTGCGGCAAGCCACGGTAAGGGTAAGGCCCAAAAAGCCAAGTGCAGAAACCAGCGGGTCGTATGAAGCTTGCGCTTTACCGACAAATAAAAACCTACTGCAAACAAGAAAATGAAAAAGAACCCGCAAGCGACCATGACTCTGAAAGACCAGAATAAAGGCGTAACACGCGGCTTCAAATCTTGCGCAGCTTGAGCTATTTGTTCAGGAGTAGCATCAACGACTTTATCGGTATACTTTTTCAGTAATAACCCATAGCCAAGCTCTTGTTGATTTGCTTCAAAATCAGCTTTGGCTTGCGCGTCGTTAGGGTTATTGCGCAAACGACTAAGCGCTTCATAAGCCAGCATACCTTTTTGAATATGCTGCTTGCCTTGCTCAATCAGTTCGTTAATCCCTTCCAGCGGCTCATTTAAAGACCGGGTCGCTATCAACCCCAATACAAAGGGAATTTCAAACGCGTAATCGGTTTTCATGGTTTTTTCATTCGGTATGCCGAATAAAGTTAAACCGGCAGGTGCTTTCTCCGTATGCCACATCGCCTCCATGGCCGCTAATTTCATTTTTTGGTTGCTATTCGCCACATAGCCGCTTTCATCCCCCAACACCACAACTGATAAAGCAGATGCCAGGCCAAAAGAAACCGCAACCGTCATCGATCGCTTGGCAAAATCCTTATTACGCCCGCGCAAAAGAAAATAAGCACTGACCGCCAATACAAAAATTGCACCCGTCACATACCCTGCGCTAATAGTGTGCACGAACTTGGCCTGTGCCACAGGATTAAACATAACATCGGTAAAGCTACTGACTTCCATCCGCATCGTTTGGTAATCAAACCGTGCTCCTACCGGATTTTGCATCCAGCCATTCGCGATTAAAATCCATAAAGCAGACAGGTTCGTGCCTAATGCCAATAACCAAGTGCACACCATGTGTTGCAGTTTGCTTAATCTATCCCAGCCAAAGAAAAACAGGCCAACAAAAGTAGCTTCCAAAAAGAACGCCATTAGCCCTTCAATAGCAAGCGGGGCGCCAAACACATCGCCGACATAATGCGAGTAATAGGCCCAATTAGTACCAAATTGAAACTCCATGGTTAAGCCCGTGGCTACGCCAAGAACAAAATTGATACCAAACAGCACTCCCCAATACTTCACCATTTGCCGCCAGATTTCACGTCCCGTCATGACGTAAACCGTTTCCATTATGGCCAATAGCAAAGAAAGCCCCAACGTTAATGGGACGAAAAGAAAGTGATACAGCGCCGTTAAGGCGAATTGCAGGCGAGATAAGTCAACAACAGAAATATCAGGCATCATAAATTACCTTTAATGATAAGAAGTACGAAACATACTCCGAGTTAGAAATGTTTAACTTTTATAAGTTAATGCCAAATAGATGTGTTAATGAATGTCTTGAGTCGTATCTTGCGACAGACTCGAGCCCAGTAACCACCTGTGCATTTCCTGGGCAGGCTTCTCCGCGCCTTTAAAACAAACAAACCATAAACCTATCAACAATGAAAGCTTTAAGGTTAAGGTTAAAAGAATGTCGCGGGTTAGTGGTTTCATGATATCCCCCGATTAAGTCTCAGAATTTTCCAGTGCAGTTAACACGTCCATCCATTCCTCTTCTGCCAGAGCCAGTTGCTGCTGCACTTTTGTTCGCTGTTTTAAAAGCTCATGCAACTCGTTTTCCCCTCCTTCCTGGTACAAGGAAGTTTCAGCAAGCGCCGCTTCAAATTTAGCTAATTCCTGCTGATATTGTTCAGTCATCAGCTCCAGCTTCTTAAGACGGTTTTGTAAAGAACGCTTTTCCCGATAAGAGCTGGATACGGTGGTGGTTTCTTTCGTATCCTTTGCGCTTTCTTTTTCTTGCAGCCAGCGATGGTAATCATCCAAATCGCCTTTAAAAGGCTGAACTTGCTTTTGAAATACCAAATAAAAATCATCCGCGCTGGCGCGCAATAAATGCCTGTCGTGAGAAATCAATACTAAGCAGCCCTCATAACTTTGTAAAGCAATCTCAACCGCGGCGCGCATCTCCAAATCCAAATGGTTAGTAGGCTCATCCAGCAGCAATAAATTGGGTTTTTGCCAAACTAATTTTGCCAAAGCCAAGCGCGCTTTTTCACCTCCCGAAAAATGACGGATGGGATTGACCGCTGCATCGCCTATAAAATTAAAACCACCCAAAAAATCGCGGATGGTCTGTTCCCGAACCTCTGGAGAAAGCTCCTGGATGGTCTGTAGCGGACTTAAATCAATGTTCAATTGTTCAAGTTGATGCTGAGCATAATAACCTATTTTCAAATGCGGCGCATACTCTATATGACCGCTTAATGGTGGTAAAATTCCGATTAATGTTTTAATTAATGTAGATTTCCCCTCACCGTTAGGCCCAAGCAATGCGATGCGATCGCCAGGATTTAATATAAAATCAAGTTTCTTAATAACAGGGGCATTGCATTCATATCCTGCTGTCACTTGCTGGCATGCTAATAAAGGCTTTCCTGCACGAGGACATGGAAAAAATTCGAATGAGAAAGGAGAATCAAATTGGGCTTGCGCTACAATTTCCATTTTTTCAATGGTTCTAAGACGGCTTTGTGCCTGTTTGGCTTTGGAAGCTTTGGCACGAAAACGCTGCACATAAGCCATCAAATGGTTTATTTTTTGTTGTTGCTTTGTAAACATGGCTTGTTGCAAAACCAATTTTTGTGCACGTGCTTGCTCAAATCGGCTGTAATTGCCTGAATATAAATTCAGGGTTTGCTGCTCTATATGCAGAATATGGGTGACGCAAGCATCTAAAAATTCCCGATCATGGGAAATTAAAATAACGGTGCTTGGGCATTGCTTAAGCCATTTTTCCAACCAAAAAATAGCTTCCATATCCAGATGGTTTGTAGGTTCATCCAATAACAGTAATTCCGCAGGATTCATAAGACAACGAGCCAAGCTTAAACGCATCCGCCAGCCGCCGGAAAAACTGTTCACACTGGCATTCTGCTCGCTTGGTTTAAAACCCAAGCCTGATAATATTGCCGCCGCTTTTGCGGGTTTACTGTAACCGCCGGTCTGATTTAAGATTTCATGGCAAGCGAGTACATCCGCATCATTCCCTGCCTGCTCAGCCGCGAGTAAACGATTTTGCAGAAGCTGGTATTCTTTATCGCCAGCGAGGACAAAATTGAGGGCGGCTTCCTCGCTGTCCGGAAGCTGTTGCGAGAGATGGCTAATTTTATTCTGGGAATTTAAGAGACAATCCCCCGTGTCAGGGGTTAGTTCACCTAAAATCAGACTGAATAAACTTGATTTCCCACAGCCATTATGCCCCACCAAACCTATTTTTTGTTTTTCATAAACCGTAACGCTTACTTGCTCAAGCAGTTTCTTATTGCCGCGGGAAAGTGTGATTTGACGCAAAGTAAGCATAAGCTTAAGGAACCATGGATAAATGCTGGCATTTTAACATACTAAATGACGATTCAACAGACAGTTATACAAATTTGAAATGGAGAATTATTTCCACATCACATTGCATTTGGCTGCAGCAGCATCCTTTAATAAATCAAGCAAAGGAAGTGCCCGCTGCACAAGGCCTATGGCCGGCTCATCCTCTTCTTCATCTTGGCGTAAGCGCGCGCCCGGCTGGCTTTTTTTCTTTTCTTTATCCACAGCTTGTTGCAGACGTGAAAGTGCTTCAGGAACTTCGTCCGCCAACATAGCACTGGGTACTGTACCGCTATGCCCCATGATTTTTAATAAGTGAATGGCGACGTCTCCAAACATTGTAATATTTTCATGCGCAGGACAACTAAATGTTACCAACATGATTCATCTCCAGATGATTCTATTGCAGTGGCAATTGCATAAAAAATCATATCATGTTATTACACTATAATATCAAAAACAGTAAGAGTATTATGCAATTATTACTGAACATAGTAAGCGTAGCCTCCACCTTCTCAGCAGGCTACGCTTTTGCATTACCTCTAACCTAGCGAAGAACCTAAAGCAGACAGCTTTTACATCTGCTAAGAAAAACGATGCTCTAATAATGTCACCCATACGTTTCTTACCAAATATACCCGTTATGGGTATATTTGCTGCATCATCAGCCGCCCTTCCTGCCATCTCTACTGCGGCGATAAATTCAATGCACTTGCAGCTCTCTTTTAAAGCAATTCCAATGGGTTAACAACTATCGCGATGCATTAAACCCTTTTTCCGATGCGCTTATAACTCGTAACTAGAAGCGTTTATAAGCCATTTTAACCCAAATACTTTGCGCTATTGCGCGGTTCCTGCTGCAGGTTGCGGCTGCATAGTTGTTGAAGTGCTTGGGGTGCTGCCGGATCCCGTAGAGCTTGAATCGGTGGCCCCACTCTCACTTCCCGTACCAGAATACAAATGGTTTACAGCAAAATCACCGCCGATACATTCTCCAATGGTGCGTCCCCATTTAGATGCACTTTCCTGATTAATCATTGCAGGTAAACTGTCGTAATATTTGTTGATGCATTTGTCAGCAATGGAAGGAATTAAAGACACGCAGTTTTGATAACTGATGTTACGTTCTTTTAAACGAGCAGATATAGATGCATCTTCCATGAAACCTTTGCAAATTGGATCAGGAATGACTTTTTTAACCTTATCCAGCCATTCATCCTTCGGCATTTCAGTTGGGCTTGCGGAACTTGAATCAGCAGCCCAAGACCACATCGGCAGTAACAGCACTCCTAATCCTATGATTCTGTGAATCTTTTTATTTGACATGATTATCACTCCTTTAATGATCACAATTTAAATAATAGACTATTTTTGTTGGCTTAGTTTTCTGATAGTGTCCTCCAAACGTTCAACTTCACCCGAATAATGGTAATAAATTCGGCTATGTGCACAATCGATAATGCAAAGTGCTTCTTGCGGCTTGCCATCCAATTGCTTAAAAATCCAATAAATTCCTTTGAATTGCGATTGCGCTATTTCTTTCAGCAAATCCAGCATTTTATCTTCTGCAAATTCATGATGCGTGCACACCAAATCCGAACTCTCGCGCGTAATTTTGTAAGCAAAATGTTTTTCTTTCATGTACGCCCCTTCAATTCTCCTTTGTTGAAGTTATCGGCTTTATAAAAAAAAAGTTAAATGAATTTTCCAAGGAGGGAATTTGCCATGGTTATGTAAGCTTAAAGAAAGCTTGCTATATCAGACTAGAAAGTACCGGTTAACGCAAAGCGGTAACCGGTTTTGCATCAATTTTCACTGGCGCTGGCGCGAGCTTCAATTAATTGTAAAGCGTGTTGCAGCCGACTCAGTACGCGGTGCTTGCCCAATAATTTTAAGGTCATATCAATGGAAGGAGACATGCTACTGCCCGTTACAGCCACGCGCAAAGGCTGGGCGATTTTTCCCATATTCAGGTTGAATTCAGCACTCACATCATTAATGCATTGCTGCAATGCATCGCGCTCCCACTCATTAATATGTGCGAAACGTTCATATAAAGCGGACAAAGGTTCAAGGATCACAGGCCGCAAGTGTTTTTTCACGGCGTCCGCATCGTACTCGATGGAATCTTCATAAAAATAACGACTCTTTTCACAAATTTCTGCCAAAGACTTGCAGCGCTCAGCCTGAATGGAAACCAAGTCTTCAAGCGCAGGGCCTTTGGTAATATCGATATGATTGCGAGAAAAATGCCATTCCAGTGCTTTGGCTACACTCTCTGGGGCGTCAAATTTTTGATAATGCTGGTTTAACCAATATAATTTTTCATAATTAAAACTGGATGCTCCACGGCTGACATTATTTAAATTAAACAATTCAATCATTTCATTCAGGCTAAAGATTTCTTTATCGCCGTAAGACCAACCCAGCCGAACCAAATAATTAAGAAGGGCATGAGGAAGAATGCCCAGTTCCTTAAATTGCAGCACGCTCACCGCCCCATGCCGTTTTGATAAACGCTTGCCATCCTCTCCCAAAATCATTGGCAAATGAGCAAAGGTAGGCACAGGTGCACCGAGTGCATTAAACAAATTAATTTGTCGAGGCGTGTTGTTGATGTGATCATCGCCACGAATAACGTGCGTAATACCCATATCCCAATCATCAATTACCACTGCAAAATTATAAGTAGGATGTCCATCCGAGCGCAGCAAAACCAAATCATCCAATTCGCTATTGCCTACATGAATATCACCGTATACTTGATCGCTAAAAGATACCATGCCGCTTTGCGGATTTTTAAACCGGATGACATGGGGCTCATCTGTTTTCCCACGCTGCAAATCTCGGCAAAAGCCATCGTACCGGGGTTTTTCCTTGGCATTCAACTGAGCTTCCCGCAAAGTTTCCAAGCGTTCTTTTGTGCAATAGCAGCGATAAGCTTTCCCCTCATCGAGCAATTGCTCAATAATTTGAAGATAACGAGGATAGCGTTCGGTTTGATAGTAGGGGCCCTTATCATGCTCAAGCCCCAGCCACGCCATGCCTTCCAGAATGGCTTGTACTGATTCTTGCGTGGAACGTTCTTGATCTGTGTCTTCGATGCGTAAAATAAATTCACCCTGGTGATGCCGCGCAAACAGCCAGGAAAATAAAGCGGTGCGTACACCGCCTACGTGTAAAAATCCAGTAGGACTTGGGGCAAAACGAGTTCGCACAACCATTTAAGGCTCCGTTGTAAGCTAAGAAATAAACACGGTATAATTTGTGTGGTTCTTAAATTTGTATTTGCAAATCTAGTTAACCTGAAGATAATGATGCAAAAATCTGTAACATCTTGCGGCATCTAAGCCCCCGCAGTATAACCTGACTTTGGTTACCACGCAAAATAATGAGGGTAAGGAATCACAATATTGAAAAGCATTGGAATTAAATACCGGCTTAGATTAATCACCTTAATCCCCGTATTATTGGTGGCACTGCTTTTTGCCTTATTTTACAATGGGCAATATAACAAGGATTTAAATCAGCTCAGTTTGCGCCTGGGGGAAACTTACATTCGTCAATTGTTGCCTGTCGCGCAATTGGCCTTATTACGTGACGATAAAAGAACCCTGCAAGGATTAATTGACGCGTCTACTCATTCTGAAATTCAAGCGTTGGCTTTTTATAATGCAAAAGGGCAATTACTAGCCTATCGCGGCGGTAAACATTCGCTTAAAAACTCCCTTACCCCTGCTTTTACCGGGGATTATGTCGAGAATAAACAATTGTCTCCGTATAGCATTAATTTTACCGCCCCCATTATTTTGCCCAAATTTAATTTGTATTCTACTCCGCCTTTTAAAACGCCTAGCAGTCCCATTGATTTTCAAGCCGATGACATCCTGGGCTGGTTATCCTTAGACATTGATACCCGCTCTACCCTGATTAAACGCTACCAAATGTACATCATCACCATTTTTATTACCTTATTGGGGTTATTGATCGGGTTGACCATCCACTACTTCTTGTCCAAACAAATTTATTTGCCTATCGCCCGCTTACGCCGCAGCATGAAGCAAATTTTAAGCAATGAATTTGAAACAGAAATCAAACTATCGAGTTCCGGAGAGTTAGGGACAATTGAGCGCGGATGCCTCCACTTGCAAAAACAATATCTCAATACCGTTCATGATTTAAATCAATACATTGAAACGGCGACAGCAGACTTGCAAAAAAATCTCGAACTCCTTGAAGAAAAAAATATTGAATTATCTTTGGATAAGAAAAAAGCTGAAGAAAAAAGCCGGCAAAAATCGGAATTTATTGCCAACATGAGCCATGAAATCCGTACGCCGATGAATGGCGTTATCGGCTTTACAAATGTACTTCTGGAAAGCGGTCTTGACCCCTTGCAACTGGATTATGTAAAAACGATCCGCTCTTCCGCGCAGGATTTATTATCCATCATCAATGACATATTGGATTATTCTAAAATGGATGCAGGAAAACTGCATCTGGATTGCATACCGCTTGATATTCGTACCTGTATTGATGATGTCCTGGCGCTAGCCGCCCCCAATGCCCATAAAAAAGGGATAGACCTGATACCTGCTACAGCCATCAATGTGCCCAAGCGGGTATTAGGAGACCCTTTGCGCTTAAAACAAATCATCAGTAATCTAATCAGCAACGCCATCAAATTTACCGATCATGGTTATATCTTAATTCGTACCGACATTGAGCAGGAAACCGATAAAGATTACACCATTAATTTATCTGTCAGCGATACCGGAATGGGCATTTCACCGGAAGATCAAACCACCTTATTTAATGCATTCAATCAAGCCGATACCACCATTACCCGCCGCTTTGGTGGTACCGGCCTGGGTTTGGTTATTTGCAAGAAGCTCGCCGAACACATGCAGGGACGCATCTCATTAACCAGCGAACTGCATAAAGGCTCTACTTTTTCTGTCCATCTTAAACTCGCTAAACTTGCCGGGTATGAAATTGAGAAACATCAAACCCATCGTTTCGGCCATTTAAAAGTGCTTTGTTTCGACGATAACCCCTTGCATTTGGAAGCCCTCTGCAATGGACTTGGCCATTGGGGGATCGAATGCATCCGCATCAATTCTTTCAATCTTTTGCAGGAAGCATTGAGCACCCATCAAGATTGTGATTTGGCGTTTATTAATGTAAACCAGGGTTGCGAGAACCAGGTAGGACAAATTCTTGCCCATACGAGCGTGCCATGCGCTCTTGTGTCTAAATGGCCTATACAAGATTTTGAATCCTTGGGTGCGCAAGCTTTTTTATTTAAGCCTCCAAATATACAAAAACTTCACGATACCATAGAATCATTACTCAATGATGCGAAATTCAAGAAAACTGCCGGCAGTGAACTGAATGAATTGCGCACGCAATTGCGGGTGATTCAGCCTAGCCTGCTCATTGCCGAAGATAATCCAGTCAATCGCATGCTTCTAAATTCCCTGCTGGGGGAAAATGCACGTATCAATGCAGTAGAAGATGGCGAGCAAGCTGTAACGTTTTGCAACGAACAGCGTTTTGATGTCATCCTTTTGGATTTACAAATGCCAAAACTCAATGGGTTACAAGCCGCACGTTTGATCCGCCAATCCATGTTAAACCGCTCGTCAGCCCTTATTCTCATAAGCGCCAACAGCCTGGACAGGGAGGATGATTTTCTCCAAAAAAACCTGGTGGATGTTTATTTGCAAAAGCCGATTGACGAAGAAAATTTATTGCGCCATTTATTGAGCCTTCTTAAAAAAACACAAGGCAATGCCATAAATTGGTCTTTATGCGTACAAAAAGTGTCGGGAAACCAGGTTTTGGCTGCTGAATTTCTGGCACAATTCATCGCAGAACTTAAAAAAAATCGCGAAGAATTTCTACAATTGTTTGCTAAAAAGAATCTCAAAGGAATTGAACGTGCAGCGCATAAATTGCATGGGGCTTGCTGTTTTTGTGGTGTGCCGCAACTGCAAAGCCAAGTTGCGCAGACAGAAACACTGGCCCGCCAGGTACGGCGTATTGATGAATTACAACCTGATTTTATCCGTCTTATCGAGTGCATCGATATGGTTTTATACGAATATCATCATGCCTATGCAATGCCTTGTGCGGAGGCGATTGAATAACCCTTGCTGTAGCCAAACTAATACAAAATATGGAGTAATAACATGCTAGTTAAAAATGCAATTTATGCCCAGTCCGGCGGGGTAACTGCCGTAATCAACGCTTCCGCCTGCGGCGTCATTCAAACCGCACGCCAATATCCGGAAAAAATAGGCCGGATGTATGCCGCTAAAGATGGCATTATAGGTGCCTTGTATGAAAACCTCATCGATACCTCCTTGGAAAGCGAAGAAAACATTGCCAAATTGTTGCATACCCCGGCGGGTGCTTTCGGCTCTTGCCGCTTCAAGCTAAAAGATAATGGCGAGGAAGTAAAACGCTTGCTTGAAGTTTTTAAAGCACACAATATTGGCTATTTCTTTTATAATGGCGGCGGTGACTCCCAAGATACGGCTAATAAAGTCGCGCAAATGAGCATGGCGATGAATTATCCAGTAACTTGCATCGGCATCCCAAAAACCGTCGACAATGATCTGCCATTTACCGATTCTTGTCCAGGTTTTGGTTCGGTTGCCAAGTATACTGCCATCTCTACCCTGGAAGCAGGCTTGGATGTCGCATCCATGGCAGCTTCTTCAACGAAAGTCTTTATTCTGGAAGTCATGGGCCGACATGCAGGGTGGATAGCTGCGGCCAGCGGATTGGCCAGTGCAAATGAGCAAGAACCGCCGCATATTATTCTGTTTCCTGAAGTACCTTTCCAACAAACGCAATTTTTACAAAGGGTGGACTATTGCGTAAAACACTATGGCTATTGCGTGGTGGTGGTTTCTGAAGGCATTCGCAATACCAAAGGACAATTTTTGAATGAAGCAGGCTTGCATGACGCATTTGGCCATGCCCAACTGGGTGGCGTTGCACCGATCATTGCCCAATTAATCAAAAGTGAATTGAATTTGAAATATCATTGGGCTGTAGCCGATTATTTACAACGTTCAGCCCGCCACATTGCTTCGGCCATTGATGTGGAACAAGCTTATGCCCTGGGCAAAGAAGCCGTGCTGTTGGCATTAAACGGTCACAATGCGATTATGCCTATTATCGTGCGGGAACAAGACTCGCCCTATCGTTGGTCCATCGGCCATGTCCCCTTGTCGGACGTAGCTAATCAGGAAAGAAAAATGCCACCTGAATTTATCCGTGAAGACGGTTATGGCATTACTGAAGCATGCCGCCGTTATCTGTTACCGTTGATTCAGGGAGAAGCTTATCCGCCTTATGTAAATGGGTTACCGGATTACGTGCATTTAACCAACCCGCTCGTTGCTAGAAAGCTGTAAAAAAGCCGCCCTGACGGGCGGCTAAATCCGCTTTGTTTCCTATCGGCAATTGGCCGGACGATAACGGTCAGGTAAGGTGCCGCCTGTGCAAGCCCAAGTCACTTCGCCATTTGCCTGCCTAGTAGGCTCCAGGATGATAGTACCGCCACCCGCAGTTGCTGTGTAGGTAATGGTAATATCACCGCTGCCATCGCCGGCAATAGCAATGGAAGAAACATTGGGTGTGGCAGCAGGAGGGACATAACCTGTGGCATTCTGATCGGCAGGCAGCGCATTAGTAGCCATTGTTGTTTCAGAAACGGCCAGTTTGGCTGCAGAAGCGAGATTTAATCCCTCCGTCACCCGCGCACGGATGGTGTAATCTTGATAAGCAGGAATCGCAACAGCCGCCAGTATGCCAATAATAGCCACTACGATCATCAACTCGATTAAAGTAAAGCCTGATTGTTTCATGTTCATCCCCTTACAGCAAAAAAATAATTATTAACATTCATTATCGTTAAGTCAGTAACCTTTATGCAAATTTAATGCCAACAATAAGATACGCATTTTTAAGAATTTTTTATATTAATTTTTAATTCATATGTTCAAATTGGTCACTTTTTGACAATTTAAGGCGCGGTGATGATCTCAACGGCAATTGACTGGGCGGAATTTTGCTGCCAATGTACCCCCGGTGCACGTCCAGGTCACTACCCCACCAGCATCTCGATTTAACGTCGGGACTAAAAAGATGGTACCGTTGCCGGCCCGACTGGTAAAAGTAATGGTTATGGTGGCGGTACCATCATCGGCGATCGCAATGGAATCCACATTATCCGTGGCAGCCGGACTTAAGTACCCTGTTTCTTCCTGGGTAGCGGGTAAGGCATTGTTGGCAATGGCAGTTTCACTTACGGCAAGTTTGGCAACACTGGCAGCATTTAATCCTTCGAGCACTCGCGATCGCACCGTGTAATCTTGGTAAAAAGGCACAGCTATTGCCACCAAAATGCCGACAATAACAACCACTATCATCACCTCGATTAAGGTGAATCCCTGTTGCCTCATCCTTGCTCCCTGTTGCACCAGTCACATTCCATATGACAAATAAGCAATTGCTGCGTATACTTTCCAATCTAACCAATTTTTATGCTGTTGTCATTATGTCGCGCAAACAACGTATTCATGATGCATTAGTTGCAACCTTAAAGCCAGTTATTCTTAAGATTGACGATGAATCAAAACGCCACCACGTACCTTCAGGGGCGGAGACGCATTTTAAAGTGATCGCCGTTTCTCCTGCATTCAACAATCTTCCTCGGCTGGCCCGTCATCGCCTTGTTAACTCCCTACTGAGTGAAGAATTTGACGGGGGAATGCATGCGTTGAGCTTGTTTTTATATGCGCCGGATGAATGGGCGGAGCAAAGCAATGTCCCTGCATCCCCAGCCTGCCGCGATGGCATGCGGCATGGATAAACCTGAACTGCACATGGTTTATTGGCAGCAAGAATGCGTGTTGCCGCCCAAAACACGCGGCTTTCATTTAATTAACAAAGAAATTGAAACCATCCTTAAAGCCCAATCACCTATAGATATAGGCATGGCGCATTTATTCTTGCAGCATACATCCGCTTCCTTGACTATTAGCGAAAATGCCTGCCGGGACGTACGTCTCGATCTGGAAACCTACTTTAATACTGCAGTGCCTGAACATAGACACTATCGACACTCAGTTGAGGGAGATGATGATATGCCGGCCCACATAAAAAATGTTTTATTGGGCGTGAATTTGAGCATTCCAATACACAAGAATCGCCTGCAACTGGGACAATGGCAGGGAATTTATCTTTGCGAGCATCGCGATCATGCGCTGTCGCGCCGCATTCTTATCACCGCACACGGGCAAACTCATAATGCTCGCTAAAGCAAATAACCCTTGCATGATTTAATTTATCTCATTTTATAGCTTTGTTATCAACGATTAGGATTAGCCCCTAAAATTAATCGATGAAAGAAAGAAATTATAATAAAAATAGTTTCTTAATATCTTCTTAAGTAATTTTATTTATAATAAGCGGCTTACGCGGAAATTAGCAGTTTATAAAAAAGCATTTCCTGTCATGCAGGGTTCATTTATAATGGTTATCTTTTTGCCAAGGATTTTTTATTCATGAAAGCGTGGTCTTCAGAAAAAATTTCGGTGCTCGCATTGGTTCTGTTAATTACCGGGGCCATCGACAGTATCCGTAATTTACCTGCCACTGCTTTATTCGGCTCTTCTTTGATTTTTTTCTTTATTTTTTCAGCTATTGTATTCCTTATCCCTGTAGCTTTGGTTTCGGCAGAGCTTTCTTCTACCTGGTCTGAAGAAGAAGGGGGTGTCTACAGCTGGGTACGCCATGCTTTTGGCGATAATTGGGCCTTTTTTACGATTTGGCTGCAGTGGATTAATACCATGGTCTGGTACCCCACTATCCTGTCTTTTATTGCAGGAACCTTGGCTTATTTAATCAATCCTGAATTAGCTCAGAATAAATACTATTTGATTGCGGTTATCCTAATCACATTCTGGTCCCTTACCCTGCTGGGGTTGCTTGGTCTGCGCGCTTCCGCAACTTTTGCCAGTTTTTGTGCCATTATCGGCATGATTATTCCTATGGGTTTTATCATTTTTCTAGCGTTGATTTGGTTGCTAAAAGGCAATCCGATCGCCATTGATTTAAGCTTTTCCAATCTAATCCCACACTGGAAAGATACCCACTCCTGGATATCGCTTACTGCCATCATGACATCTTTTTTGGGAATGGAATTAGCTGCAGTGCACGTACGCAATGTCCACAATCCACAGCGTAATTTTCCACGTGCCATGTTTTTTTCAGTTGTTTTAATATTGACTACCATGATTTTTGGTTCGCTGGCGATTGCTTTTGTATTACCGCAGGAAAAAATTGGGTTGGTCAATGGCGTAATGCAAGCTTTCACCAATTTCTTTGACGCTTATCATTTGAGTTTTTTAATGCCTGTCATGGTGATTTTACTGTTGTTGGGTAGCTTGGGCAGTATGGTTAACTGGATCATTTCCCCTGCCAAAGGCTTGTTGCTGGCAGCTGATGATGGTTTTTTACCGCATTGGCTCTACCGCCTGAATAAACATGGCATTGCCTCCAGGATATTGATTTTGCAAGCCGTTTTAGTGACCTTGCTCTGTGGCGGATTTCTATTATTCCCCACGGTCAATGCCATTTACTGGCTATTCACAGCATTAAGCACTGAACTTTATATTTTAATGTATGTACTGATGTTCATCGCCGCCATTCGCCTAAAACGAAAATTTGCCGGTTTACCGCGCCCCTTTGCCATACCAGGCGGCCGTTTTGGGTATTATTTCACCTGTTTATTAGGAATAGCTGGGTGTGCCATTACGCTGTTCGTTGGGTTTTTCCCCCCAGAAAACAGCATGGATGTAGGCGGCGCAAATCATTTCCGTTTCGTATTTTCAAGCGGCATTTTACTGATGCTGTTTCCGGCATTGTTGTTATACTTGCGCAGACTTTCGCTAACAGCTAAAACAAAAAAAAAGGAATATGAAATGAGCTTGGCAAATTGACAGTTGCGCCTAAAGCGGATAATGTGTTCAAGATGAACTTTTTTTATCATTTTATTCATATATTGTTGTAATAATGACTTTGTTCTCTAAAAGCGCTAATTCAATACTAATCATAAATTTTGCGGGTGGATTATTTAATTCACTCGTTTTCTCTGTTTTGCGCCGAGTCAGCGTGGTTGTGGTGGCCCTTGCGGCCCATTAATCCTTCCCTTCATCTAGTTGTTACTTCCTTAAATACTCTAAACGAGAAATAAAATTATGTCTCAAACTAAATCAATTTTAATGTATGGTTTTGCCATTTTCGCCATGTTTTTCGGTTCAGGAAATTTGGTATTTCCATTGCAAATCGGCTATGCGGATGGTGCCCACTGGTTGTTAGGATTTGCGGGCTTACTAATTACAGGCATCTTGCTGCCTTTTTTAGGCTTGTTTGTTATTAAACTGTATCACGGTGATTATCAGCAATTTTTTGCCGGTGCCGGAAAAACTGCCAGTGTTTTTCTACCCTTTGCAATGCTGTCTCTTTTAGGGGCATTCGGCGTGGTGCCGCGCTGTATTACCGTAGCCTATGGAAGCATGCGCTGCATGATGCCGGAAATGTCCCTCACCTTGTTCAGTCTACTTTTTTGCCTGCTTACCTATGCCATTTGCTTAAACGACAAATTGATGATTAAAATTTTAGGTAAGTGGATAAGCCCGGTACTGTTAGCCGCCCTACTCATTCTCACCTTAGTCGCGGTATTTTGCTCACCGGCTGCGGTCACTCCACAGCCAGCGCAAACAGCTTTCCTCACCGGCTTTTATACGGGTTACCAAACCATGGATTTGTTCGCAGCGTTTTTCTTTTCCGCCTTAACATTCGCACAAATACAGAAACACATGCCTGATGCGACTAATCGTGAAGTTTTGCGTTTTGCTATCAAACCCAACATAGTGGCTGCCATATTACTCGCTTTAGTTTATCTGGGTTTTGTTTATATGGGAGCACATTATTCTTTCTTAATGCAGGATGTGGCTGCCGAGTCCATGCTGCCGACCATTGCGCAATACACCATGGGCAATCGTGCCACCCAACTCATAGGCATAACGGTATTGTTTTCCTGTCTGTCAACCGCAGTGGCTCTTAATAACTTGTATGCCAGGTACTTGTGCAACACTTTAAAATTTAAAGAAAACAAATTTCATTACGTCCTTGTAGGCACCACTCTTATTTCATTCGCAATTTCCCTACTGGATTTCCGTGGCATTGCCGCTTTTTTACAACCGGCTTTAGAAATTTTTTATCCTGGTGTGATTGCATTGACGATCATAAGCATTGCCTGCAAGCAACGGCAACGGCTTAAAAAATTTCTTTTCTACGGGATTACCCTGTTTACAATTGGGTACGGTTTTTTTTAACTGATAGCTGCCGCGTTTAAGCTGGATGTTGCGAGTAATGTCCAGCTTAGTTTGGCAATGGTGCAAGGTTCATGCGCGCACGCTGCAAATCTTCAGCCGTGTTGATATCCTGCAAAGGTAAAACACAAGCTTCTTCAACTTTAATTTGATGTCCCGCCCACAACACCCGCAATTGCTCCAGTGCTTCCATTGCTTCCAGGTCGCATACAGGCCATTTACTCATTTCAAGCAGAAAAGCAACGCGATAGGCGTATAACCCAATATGCCTGAACACGTGTTTACATGCCAAAGGTTCATCACGGTTCGCTGGAATCAAGCTGCGGGAGAAATAAAGCGCATGCTGGTTTTTGTCACGAACCACCTTGACTACATTGGGATCTGCCGCCAGGGTGTAATCATGCACGGGCCAACATAATGTCGCGACGGATGCTGCAGTGGTTTTTAAGCTTTGCGCTACCTGCCGGATTAATTCGGGGGCAATTAAAGGCTCATCCCCCTGCACGTTTACAACAATATCATCTGGACGGAAATTTTTTTTCACCACGGCTTCAGCAATGCGATCCGTACCGGACTGATGCGTTGACGCGGTCATGATGACATCTGCACCAAAATGCTGCGCTGCTGTGTAAATCATTTCATGATCGGTAGCAATGGTAATGCTTTTGGGTTGCGCTTTTAAAGCTTGCCGATACACCCGTTCAATGACACTCATGCCATGCAAATCCATCAACAACTTCCCTGGTAAACGGGTAGATTGATAACGGGCCGGGATGATTACATGAAAATCGGTGCTCATAATTGATCTTTTTCCTCCAGGGTCAACAAGCGCGCCTCCGTCTCGAGCATCACCGGTATACCATCGCGAATTGGATAAGCCAGCCTGTCAAAACGGCAGATCAATTCTTCATTTTTGAGTAGCAATTTTCCCTTACATAACGGACAAACCAGAATATCAAATAATTTTTTATCCACGCGGCTCCCCTTGCGTCACTTGATTACGTATATAAACCGGCAAAGCTTCCTCCGCTGTGACCGATTTTATGCTGCCGGATTGTACCAAATTAAGCATCGCTTGAGCACTTGGGAAAACAACGGCTTGCTTAACGATACGAGCTCGGATTAAAGACGGCAGCTCTGCAATATAATTGTCCCAACCCACGCCTGCCAGTAACAAAGGAACATCGGGAAATATTGGCAGCTGTGCAGCCGCTGCCACCCCTTCCTCTCCCTTTATTTCCTGGCTGAAATAACCATAATAAACTTGCTGCATGCGAGCATCCAGCAAAGCCAGAACCTGCGTATTTAAAGGCAGCTCCTTCTCTTGCTGGAAAGCTTTGTGTGCGATTGCCGCAAGACTACTGACTGGAAATACAGGAAGATCGTGCGCATAAGCCAATGCTTTTGCCACGCTACAGGCAATCCGCAAGCCCGTAAAGCTTCCTGGGCCACGGCCAAAAACAATGCCATCCAATTGCTTAAAACTTAAGTTGGCTTCCGCCAATAAAGTAGAAATCATAGGCAATAACAATTGTGCATGCTGGCTTAATGCCTTTTGTTCCTTGCCAAAAACCTGTTCGCCTAGGGCTACAGCAACTGTAGCGGTTTCTGTGGATGTATCTAATGCTAATAAATTCATAATAACTCAGTATCATTATCCAAAATTTTTAAACCTAACTGATTTATAAACGATAAAACCTTATGTTCTTCACGCGTTTTTCTCATGGGTGGCAAGCTTGCAAAAATTTGCCTGCTATAATCTCTGGCAGTTAAACGTGGGTCGGCAATCATAAGAATACCTCGGTCTGCTGCGTCTCGAATCAAGCGCCCTACACCTTGTTTTAATGCTAAAATGGCATTAGGCAGGGAAAGCTCATCAAAACCAGACAAGCCACGCGCTTTCAAATAATCCATTTTACCACGCATTACCGGATCCGTAGGGCTGGCAAAAGGAATTTTATCGATAATAACGCAAGACAATGCCTCACCTTTCACATCCACACCCTCCCAGAAAGTTGCAGTGCCTAACAACACAGCATTGCCTAATTCGCGAAAGCGTGCCAAAAGAATGGGCTTTGCTTCCTCCCCTTGGATAAGTAGGGGAAAATTAAGATGCGTGGACAATAAATCTGCCATCCTTTGCAAAGCACGATGGCTGGTAAATAAAAAGAAACACCGCCCGCCGCAAGCATTAATAACGGGCAATGCTTTGGCAAGCAATGCTTCATGGTAATGATCATCTTTAGGATCAGGCAATGCGCGCGGTAAATAAAGCAAAGCCTGCGTCTTAAAATCAAAACTGCTGGGAAGCAGTTGCGTTTGCACATCGGTTAAGCCCAAGGGCTTAGTAAAACAGTCAAATGAAGAAGCCATCGTCAACGTGGCAGATGTAAATACATAGGTGCATGTTTGCTGGCGTAACAAGGTTTGGAAAGAATCAGCTACCATAAAAGGGGTGGTATGAAAGACCAAACTATGCTTAAAGCGCTCTACCCAACGAATTTGCTCCAATTTTTGCCCTTGGAATAATGTTAAGAGCCTGCAAAGTTCATCCAGGCGCTCCTTGCAACGCTGTAAGCCAGGATGTTCCTGAACCGCCATGCCGCTAATATAGTCTGACCATTCTTGCATGAATAAAAGCAACGCTTCCCAGGATTTTAGGAATGACGGATATCGTTTAAGATCCGTCCAACTGCTGCGCTCTCTAAATGATGGGTAAGCTTCAAGCAAGTCATGAATGATTGTGCCCAGAGTTTGGCTTGATTGTTGCAAGAATTGGTAAGGCTCTTCCAGCACAGACCATACCCGCAGCATATCATCCAGTAAATCGTGCAACTGGCGAGTGCTGATGCGCTCGCCATAAAAATTGGACGCAATTTCAGCCAACTGGTGGGCTTCATCAAAGACCACCACATCAACTCCCGGCAATAATTCGCCAAACCCTTCGGTTTTCAAGCGCGAATCAGCAAAGTACAAATGATGGTTTAGGATAACCACATCCGCATCAAGCGCACGTTTCCGGGCTTTTACTAAAAAACACTCGGCATGATACGAACATTCGACACCGAGGCAATTTTCGCTGGTCGAAGTCACAAAAGGCCAAACTGCCGACTCTTCCTGAATTTCAGGTAATTCATTGCGTTCACCGGCAATTAACCGAGGAAGTTTTTCATGAATATAAAGTACTTCATGGGCGATTTGTTGCGCGCTAAATTGCCCTTCGTTGACATGAAGGTCAAGACGATAACGACAAATATAATTAGCACGTCCCTTAAGATTTTGTACGCGCACTGATAATCCTAATGCACGGATAAGCACAGGCAAATCTTTTTGGAAAAGCTGATCTTGCAGGGTTTTGGTAGCTGTGGAAATGAGTGCTTTTTTACCGCTTAACAAACAGGGAACTAAATAGGCAAAGGTTTTGCCTATTCCTGTTCCTGCCTCAGCAACCAGGGTAGCACGTGCTTCGATGGCTTTGGCGATGGCGATCGCCAAATCAATTTGCTGCGTGCGTGCAACAAACCCTGGAATTGCTGTAAACAACCGACCTTGCTCGCTGAGTACGCGCCGGCAATTTGTTACAAAATCCTCCAGGATGGGAGTTATTCCCACTCTTTTTGCAGATATTGCAGTTTATTTTCCACGCCTTCCCATTCCTTCGCATCTTCAGGCGGCTCTTTTTTTGCGGTAATGTTTGGCCAGGTTTGCGCCAATTCAGCATTAATGGCAAGAAATTGCCGTTGGTCTTCAGTCAAGTCATCTTCTGAAACAATGGCTTGCACAGGACACTCCGGCTCGCATAATGCACAATCGATGCATTCTTCCGGATGAATCACTAAAAAATTTGGCCCTTCATAAAAGCAATCCACGGGACAAACTTCGACGCAATCCATATATTTACATCTGATGCAGTTTTCAGTCACAACAAATGTCATATTAAACCCTTAAACAGCGAAAATTGTCATATTAAAGCATATATTCTTGCCTTTCCGCTAGGCGTTCTTCATGCTTCCTGCCGCGCCAGGCGTGATTATCTTTTATTTTGTGCAATTTTTAAAATGAGCTTGAGTAAGAAACGCATTATTTTAAACCGGGTGAAAATGCATTGCTCTTAAATTGGCATTGTTGTAAAAAATATTCCGCAGGAAGATCGCGGGAATTTTTAGAAATGACTTGCCGGAATAAACTTGAAGCTTCGAGATAGCGTTTTTGCTGGTAATAAATAAGCGCTTCAGCAAAAATGGCTTGGTATGCGAGTTTTGCTTGCACTTCAAGTTCAGGATTATGATTAAAAACTTCATATATATTAATCGGCTCTACTTTTCCTTTTACTTGCACACTGCCTAACGACCGCAAATGGAAACGCTCGGGATGGTGCAATTGCTTAAACGTTTCTTCCGTAATTAAAACATCCACGCCTAAAACTTTAGTTTGTGATTCTATCCTGGAAGCCACGTTCACCGTATCGCTGATGACCGTACAATCCATCCTGTCTTCATATCCTACCGTTCCCAATACCAGCATACCTGTGTTGATACCAATACCAATTCGCACCGGCTGCAAACCTTTATGAGTCCGCGTTTCATTGTATTTTTTTAAAAAGCCGTGCATATCCACAGATGCTTGTAAGGCATCATCCGGCCTTCTATTGAATAACGCCATAATCGCATCACCAATATACTTATCTATAAATCCATTATTTTTAACGATAGCTGGCTCTAAATAACTCATTAATTCATTTAGAAAGGAAAATATCTCAACGGGACTTGCATGATCAGCTAACTCTGTAAACGAGCGGATATCAAGAAACAGCACCGACATGTTTTTTTCAACATTGTCACCCAAATTAATATGAACGATGCTTTCTTTATTTAATAATCTTAAAAAATCCTGGGGGACAAAACGGGCTTGAGCTTCTGCAATTTGTTGAATTTCTAAAATTTTCTTCTCCAGTTCTGTATTGAGCTCACGTACTTTTAATTCCACTGCTTGTAAATCACGAAAATAAGCACTGGTGCGCACCATATAGCGGACACGATGCCCCAGCAGGGCGGCATTAATCGGCTTAGTGGTAAAATCCGTGGCACCTGCTAGAAATGCCTTATTAATCGATTCATAATCCTCAAGGCCGGTTACCATCATGATGGGCGTATAACGGAAATGGACCATCTTACGGATTTCGGCACATACCGCAAACCCGTTTAATCCAGGCATTTCTACATCTAATAAAATGGCATCAGGCTGAGTAGTTTTTAATACCTCTAAAGCTTCTTCACCGTTCTCGACGACTAAAGATTCAAACCCGGCATCAGACATGGCTTCTGCAAGCAATAATCGCATCGTGGCACTGTCATCCACAATAAGAACCAATGTTTTCTGTTGGGCTTGCAATAATTCGCTTGCTTCATGAACCATTATGTATTCCCACAATCTTGGTGGCTAAATAAAGAGTTAATTCATTCAATTCTAATACGATATCCACTGCATCTAAGGATTGCGCCACACTGCCCATGCCAAATACGATCGAACTTTCCGGCCCTTGAATCATGGTAAGGCAATTTGTTTTCTTCATTTCGAGCATACCTTCAGCGCCGTCGTAACTCATGCCGGTTAATAAAACTCCAACTGCATGAGGCCCACACACTTTGGCAACCGATTTAAATAAAATGCTAATTGATGGAATAAAACCATAAGCTGGCCGTCCTGCATATAAATCAGCAACCAGCCCCCGATTTGTACGCTTCACTTCCAAATGGTGCCCCTCGGGGGCAATGTATACTGTACCTTTGCTGAATACTTCGTCTTGCTCTGGGCTTTTCACTTGCAGTTGTACATGGTTTTTTAGCCAGTTGACAAAGCCTTCGGTAAAACCATAACTCATGTGTTGTACAAGAATAATTGGCAAAGGATAATTAGCCGGTAAGGCTGATAAAATAGTTTTTACAGCCATAGGACCACCGACTGAAGCACCAATTGCGATTACTTCATAACCTTTACCCGATGCATTGGTTATTGATGAGACAGGCTCCTTTGCCGGAACTCCCTTACACATTTTTTTCATAACCTTAATCTCAGCCATCGCGCGTAAGGTAGCGGCGATGCGTTTTCGCGTGTCTTCAAAATTGGGCGCTAAAACATTCGTAGGTTTAGCGAGTGCGGTGAGCGCACCTGCTTCAAGGATGTGGAAAACGGATTTGACTGACTCATCATCCACCGTCGAACTAATCACCACGATGGGAGTGGGCTGTTGCATCATAATAAGGCGGGTAGCATCCAATCCATCCATAATGGGCATTTGAATGTCCATGGTGATTAAATCCGGCTTAAGATAAAGTGCAGCTTCGACAGCTTCTTTGCCATTCCTGGCAATCCCTACGATAACCATATCCGATTCAGGCTCTAATATCTTTTTGATGAGTGCGACTTCCGTTTCTGAGTCATCCACAATGAGTACCCGAATCATGAATTCATCTCCGTGAAGTCTTTTATGGAGGGAATGGTTGGTGCCTGCAGTGATTTTTCTATCAGCTCGATAGAATTTAATACAAAAATAATTTGCCCATTCCCCGACAAGGTAGCACCGGCAATACAAGGGGTATTGGTTAGAGGCGCCTGCAGAGGCTTTATAACAATTTCACTTTCGCCCAGGACTTCATCCATTACCAAAGCCACTGTATGCAGGTTTTTCTTTACCAAAACAATTTGCAGCAAGTCACTCTGAGGAACCCAGGTTTTTTCCGGGTTTAAAATGGCGGTTAAGGCATATAAATTAATAGGAAATTTGTCATCAAGTAAAATGGCACGGCTATTTTCTATCTCATGGATGTCGCCTTGTCGAATCAATAACACTCTTAAAACGCAATCAACCGTTATCGCAAAAAATTGATTATCGCTACGCACAATAAGCCCTCGTTCCGTAGCAAGTGTCAAGGGCACATGTAAATAAAAAGTCGTACCCTGCCCTTGTTTGGAGGTAACGGTTACGTTTCCTTTTAGCGCGGCCAAATTCGTTCTAACCACATCTAAGCCCACGCCGCGGCCTGAAATGTCTGTAATAGTCTCGGCGGTAGAAAATCCGGGATGAAAAATCAGTTCAAGTATAGTTTGCTCCGTCATATTTTCTAATTCTGCCTGAGTGATTAGATTTTCCTGCAGAGCAATTCTCGCTATTTTATCCAGATCGATTCCTGCGCCATCATCTTTTATTACAAAAACGATTTGGCTGCCTTCCTGGTGAACGTCAATAGCAATAGAAGCAATTTCAGGCTTGCCTTTTTGTACCCGTTTTTCTACGGGCTCAATTCCATGATCAATTGCGTTTCTTAAAATATGATGCAATGGATCTTTTAAACCTTCTAAAACAAGTTTATCAATTTTAACTTCATTATCGGCTATCGTCAGGTTGACTTCTTTATTTAAAGAAAGCGCTAAATCACGCACTACCCGCGGCAGCGTTCTAAGTAAAATAGACACAGGAACAAGGCGGAGCATGCCCACTTCATCCTGTAAATTATTAAACGTTACTGCAAGTTCATTCATACGAGCGCGCATATCCTTCTGCAATTCCTGCAGAGAATGAGTAAACTCCATTAGTTCATCAGACATTTCCAGCAGCGATACGGCTTGCGAAGAAGCAGGATTAATAAGGCTTGTGGAAACTAGATTCGTTAACTCTTTTTTCCAGGATTTCATGAATTGTCGCATGCGGACATTGATACGACTCAACTGTGCATAATGATCATCAAACGCAATTTTATTAACAAGCATGTCTTCCATATAGGCTGAGACATGCTCAAGATTTTTCAGTGAAACCCGTATCGATTCTTCTACTTCTTCATGTTTAGCAGAACTCACCTTGGCAGGGCTTATTGCAGGTTTACGAATAACGGGCGCTTCTTGCGGCAATTTACTATCCCCGGAAGCATATTGCTCAAGACTCGCCAAAAGTTCTGGTAACTCAAAAGAAAGTGGTTGGGATTTCAAAAAACACCCCATGGCTACCTGCATTGCATCTACGGCAGCAAGACAAAGCGTGATGATGGGTTTGGAAACTCGCACCACGTGTTTTTGCAGAGAAGAAAATAAAGTCTCCAGGCGGTGTGCAATGTCTCCTACAGGTAAAATACCAACTCCCCTTGCAGAGCCTTTAATATTATGTGCAGCCCTGAACATGTCATGAATGGTTGCTTCATATTCACTGCTATCCTGCTCTATTCTTTCAAGTTTAAGTAAGCCATCCGTGATGACCTGGCATTTTTCATCGAGTTCTATTTTAAATGTATTAACAATTTGTTTGGCAAAATCCTGACCGACTTTGGTTGTCGTATGAACAGGTGTCTTTGCTTGACCCATGCCAGCAACCGGTTCTTTAAGAGAAGATTCTTTCTTGTTATCAAGCCATTGTTTTAATTTCAGCATGAATGTTTGGTAACCGTCAGGAAGCGATTCACCTTGACTACAAGCTTCCATAGCTTCCTTGAGATAAGCAATAATTTCCTGGCTTCCAACAATAATTTCAGCACTTAAAAGCGATAGATCCTGCTGAATACCGCTAAATAATTGCTCAAGCCGGTGCGCCATTTCAACAATATAATCAAATTCCACAGCTTGAGCAGAAACTTTGATATTACGAGACTCACTGGCAATGCTTTGTACCAGCTGTTCCGTGTTAGCAGTGGGGTTTTGGGTTTTAAGATTATCCAGATTTTCTTGGATAAGGGTAATCCGTTGCTTAAACTCGCCTTTGAAGATTTCAATCAGTTTATTATAGCGTTCGTCTGCAGATGCCATATTCACCCTTATATTCGATAAATATCCACATCTTTTTTAAGCCCCTCTGCCATCTCAGCCAATCTATTGATTACTTCCGTAGTTTGTTTAATACCCACTACAAAAGAAGAAGTGGCTTGGTTGATTTCATTCATACTCGCTGTGATTTGCTCAATTCCAATCCCTTCTTGTCTTATGGCAGCTTCCATCTGCTGGCTTAAAATGGAAGCCGTATTAATCAACTCGCTGAGACTGTTAATTACTTCTGCGGTGTTAGCAATCAATACGCTACCCGCATCCACTGTTTTAGTACCTTCTCCGGTGACAATCACTGCCTTATCAGCCGAATTTCTTATTTCTTCGAGAATTTTTTGTACTTGCGTGGTGGCTTGTTCCGATTGCTCAGCCAAATTTTTAACTTCATTGGCTACTACAGCAAAACCCTTTCCAGCTTCGCCAGCCTTAGCGGCTTCAATGGAGGCATTTAGTGCCAACATTTTTGATTGTTGTGCCAAAGTAGTAACAGCCGAGGTAATCTCGCTAATTTGTTGGGTATGATTATTTAAATCCACGATGGTTTTTTCAATGATTTTTACTTTTTCACGTAATGTATTCATACCTTCGATGACTTGTTGGACTGATTCTTTCCCCTTTTTACCTTGTTCATACGTACTTTTTGCGGCATCGCGTAAACTTTGTGCTTTTTCAATTGTTTTCTTTGAGCTTTTATCAATTTCTTCTAAAGAAGCACTGATTTCACTGATCGCCGAAGCTTGCTCGGTTATGCTGGTTGATTGTTCATTTGCCGAGGATTTAATGGTATCCACCATGCCAATCACACGTTGACTTGTATCCATGATTTTTTTTGCCATCCCAGCCAGGTTATCGGTCATGGTATTCAAGTCTTTCCCTAATTTTTCCATCAAATCACCCTGCCGTACTTCAATTCGCTCGCGCAAATCACCTGCAGAAACTTTACTCGTGTGTTCACTAAATTGTTGGGCAGTTTGCACGGTCGTTTCAAATAACTGCCGTGTTTTTTCTTCATTCGCAATCAGCGCCTTTTCTTTCTCTACGATGGCATCGTGCATGCTTTTTAACGCCTGCAGAAGTTTCCCCACCTCATCGCTACCCCCAGGAGGGATTTCAATATGGCGCTTTCCAGAAGCAATGGCTTGAGCAACATCGATGGCTTGATTAAGTGGGCGCACGATAGAGCGGGCAGTAAGAAAAGGAACAACAGCCGTTAAAACAATGGCTAACATCAGCAGCCCATAAGATAACCATTTCAAGGTGACTAAATTGTTAGTAAGCCTTATCGAATCTTTGATGAATATCTCAGAGACAGCATTGAATATGCCACCACGAAAATGGGCAGGATCATTCACATCACGAACACCTTGAATAATAAGCAGCATCTTATCAAGTATTTTCACGGCAGCACTTAAATGTGCCAGTGCTTGCTCTGATAACAAATCTTCTCGATTTATAGAAAATGAGAACAATGCTTTTTGCTCATTAAACAAAGGGGAATAGTGAGTTTTTAATTCATTCCAAAGTTTTTCAAAATCATTTGGATAATCATAAGCGTCTGTTAACTCATCGATTTCTTCAATGCGCGCGAGCATCTCCTGACGATTTGTCTCAAAATTCGTTTTGGCCCGTTCATTCCCTGTGATTAACCATTGGTACACATACCGTTGTGAAGTTAGTATTTTGCCATCCAAATCAATGACAGCATTTAACGTAGGCGTGTCAACTTCCTGAATAATGCTATTGATTTGGTTACTGGACTCTACCTTAACGAGCGTAATCAACATCACAATAAACAAAGGCATGCTGAGTAATAAAAAACCAGCTATTAAACGGCCACGAATGGATAAACCACGGTGTGATTTCCTTGCGTGTGCATCCATCACCTTTCTCCTTCCCGTTTAAGTTGTATGGCAACCGCTGCAATAATTGCTTCTACATTAATAATAGCGCTTAAACCTTGATACAAACCAATTACATAGTCCGGTTGGATGGCCTCGAACGAGGCCAAGGGTGCTTCCAGTGCGGATTGTTCGTAAAAATTACTGCCATAAACCGTATCGGCGAGAAATCCTAAGGTTATTCCTGCGGCTGAAACAATAATAATGTAACGAGTTTCAGGATAAGTCACAGAAGTAAGCTTAAAGAATTGCTTCAAATCCAAAATAGTGAGCAGCGAACCACGCCGATTGATAATTCCGGCAACAAAATCAGGGGTGAAAGGAGGTTTTGCTAAAGGCATATTGCCCATGATTTCCTGGACATAGCTCATCGGCACCCCATAAGTCTCATGGCCTAAAGCAAAGGGTACGTAAGTGAGTGCCACCTCACCTTCATCGTCTTTAAGAGTTTCTCGCGCCAGCAGAGCAGCGCGTTTTTCCAATAATTGCAATGTCTGTACGTCTTTGGGCAAGCATTGCAGGGCATGCTGTATCTTAGATTGAATCATGCCCATACTCCTCACCCAGGCAAGCCTTTCTGGTAAAATAGGCACTTTTGTCAAAATGGCTAATGAGGCAGGTAGACGCATAATTAATTGGATCGGACGCTCCGAACATTAAAATTCCATCGTCATCCAGACACCCGGCTAGCCTTTTCACCACAAAATCAATGTGTTTTGTGTCAAAATAAATCAACACATTTCTACACAAAATTAAATCCAAAGACGAAGTGCCATTTAACAGTTCAGGATAATGGGGCTCAACCAAATTTAAATAGCGTAATGTTACCAAACGCAAGATTTCACTGCATAACTGGTATCCATCTTTTTCTTTTATAAAATATTTTTCTAAAAAATACTTAGGAATAGTACGCATCGACCAGGGCCGGTAAAAGCCAACACTGGCCTTTTTTAGAGCTTGTGTATCAATATCCGTGCCTAACAAATGAAGTTTCCAGTCAGCAAGGGATGGTAACATCTCGTAAATTATTAACGCTAAGGTATAAATTTCCTCCCCCCCTGCTGTACCGGCACTCCAAATCCGTAAATTTAAATTGTCTTGCTGTTGTTTACGCTTGATAATTTGCGGTAATAATGTCTCCTGCAGCAATTTCATTTGTTGCTGATCGCGAAAAAAATAACTTTCTCCGATTACGATTTGACTAATAATCCTTTCAAATAAAGAAGAATTTACAGGCGTATTGGCCAGCCGGGCCAAATAAGCGTCGAGCTCTAAGCTTAAGCGCTGACAGTCTTGTTGAATGAAAGCATATAGGGTTTTTAACAGCGTAAAAGGCACTACGATTCCCGTGCGCTGTAAAATAATTTGCAGTAATTTTGACTCCAATCCTTTAAGAGTATTAGAAAAACCCTCCGACAAACCCATGGTATCTATGTGATGCATCATGCTCACCTATTGTTAAGCGCTGGGATTTTGCTTTCAGTTAACTGTATTTTTAAAAGTTGGTGGATATCGATTAGCAGCGATATATTTGCATCAATGGTAACCGCTGCAGCAAACGGCGCTTTCTCTTCCCTAAACGCATCATTTAATTGTAGTTGAGTTTTTTCTACTTCAATCAACCCCAGAATTTTATCGACTATCACCCCAGCGAATTGCTTACCATCCGTACAAAGCAATACTGGCGTATCGGGAGAATAAGGCTCCTCTCGCGTAGAACCCATGCAAAAAGCCCAATCCACTAACGGAATGCTATGCCCTCCCCAATTAATAAGCCCCGCTAAATAGGGTGGAGAATTTGGAATTATCTTAAACAAAGGGATTAAAAAAGCCTTTATCACATATTGCAGTTCAATGCATACATCAATATGCGATAGTCGGCACAGTAAAATTTTAAGTTTGGATGGCTCAGTCATAGGACTGCCTGATTTAAAATTTCATAGGGATTTTACAAAGCATTAGCATAAAATGGCTTTATTGTAAAGAATTTATCCATATCATGCACTTTTCTGCGCATAGGGCATTCAAGGACTTATTTACAATAAATTTAGGAAATACTACCTATTTATAATATTTGGAAAAAAAAAGCTAAAGATATTCTGATTATTATTTGATAATTACGACAATTTACATTCGAGTTATTGTACGTAATTGGTGCCCAGGGCCGGAGTCGAACCGGCACGGGATTTAACTCCCGAGGGATTTTAAGTCCCTTGCGTCTACCTGTTTCGCCACCTGGGCAGGTATCTTGGAGGCTGAGGCCGGAATCGAACCGGCGTACACGGCTTTGCAGGCCGCTGCATAACCACTCTGCCACACAGCCTTGTTCCTGATTGCTTGCAAATTCTACTACATTCTTGCAAGAAATTGCATGCAATTTATTTGATGCAAATAAACCTGGTAAAAAAAAAGCGACCCTCTGTCGCTTTAATTGGAGCGGGAAACGAGATTCGAACTCGCGACCCCAACCTTGGCAAGGTTGTGCTCTACCACTGAGCTATTCCCGCGCCTCTACGGGGTGCAATTCTACCGGAAATAAACACCCTGTCAATAACGAAAATTAATTTTTTTTTGTTAATAACGGCCAAGCTATCATGAGATAAATGACCATTGACCAAATCGTTAAAATTGCTGACAAATAAAGCAAAATGAAACCGAGGATGCCCCACCAAGAATAGGCAGGATGAAAGGCAAGCAGCAACACCAATGCAATCATCTGCAATACTGTTTTCACTTTGCCAATATAACTTACGGCCACACTTGCCCGGCTTCCTATCTCAGCCATCCATTCACGCAGTGCGGAAATCACAATTTCCCTTCCCACAATGATGATGGCAGGAATAGTGATGTAATTGATATCTTTGGCACCTACCAGCAACAATAAACTCGTAGCCACCGACAATTTGTCGGCAACCGGGTCAAGAAATGCGCCGAATAAAGACATTTGCTTTAATTTGCGCGCCAAATAACCATCCAGCCAATCGGTAAAGCTTGCTGTAGCAAAAATAATTGCCGCAGCCGCATGTGCCCAATGGAAGGGCAGATAAAACACAATAATGAAAACAGGAATGAGCAAAATACGCATCAATGTCAGCAAATTAGGTAAACTCGTCAAGGTACCCACTCCGAACCCCTTTTCCTCAAAATAATTACAGTTGCATGTAATCTAACAGTTGCTGGTAATCATCAAATACATACAAAGCACCGGCTGCCAAAAGTTCCCGTGCCTGTTCTTTTTGATTATAAAAATTCACGCCAATTGCATCCACTCCAATGGCTGCGGCCATCTCGATATCACTTACCGAATCGCCAACCATCAGCGTTTCAACAGCCGAAACCCCGTATTCATCCATAATTTCTTCAAGCATTTGTGGACATGGCTTGGCTGGCACTTGATCAGCTGCACGCGTTACCGGAAAAAAACTGTCCATGTGCGCCGCCTGCAAATTTCGCCGCAATGAATTATGCCCTTTATTCGTGGCAATGGCCAAATGAATACCCGCAATTTTCATTTTTTCCACGACGGCTTGTGCACCCGGAATCAAATAGACATCAGCCCCCGGGGACGCCATAGCCAAACGTACCGAATGCGTTAACTCGTCTTGCTGATGCGCAGTTAACTTCGGGAATATCTTTTTAATGGCTACAGCCAATCCATAGGTTAAGTAATGCCGGGCAAGGTGTTCATCAAATTGCCCAAGATGCATGCGCCTGGCTTCCAAGGTGAGGATATTTAGAACATTTCCTAATGTATCTCCCAGTGTCCCCTCCCAGTCGAACACCACCAAATGATACGGTTTATTCATGAAGTGATTTACTCCCTGAACGCAGCTTGGCTATTGCTTGTGTAAATTCTTGATCCAAGTCCGCCTGAAAGAAATAATTTTTTCCATTGAGATTAAATTGAATCGCCCGAGCATGCAAATATAAGCGTTGCTTTAAGCCCTGGAGATGGGTACCACCGTATTTTTCATCACCAATAATCGGATGCTTTAAGTAAGCACTATGTACGCGAATTTGATGCGTTCTTCCGGTTTTAGGGTTAGCTTCTACCCAGCACGATTCCCCATAGTTTTCCAAAAGCTTGAAACGAGTTTGCGCCGGTTTCCCATCAGGATCCACGGCAACCAGCCGCTCTCCTGATTTTAGAATATTTTTTTTAAGAGGCACATCAACCAGGCAGTCTTTCTTATCATGCCAGGAGTGCAAAAGTAGCGCCCAATAAACTTTATCAATTTCCCTGGCTTCTAAAAGAGCCTGAATGGCACGCAACATACTGCGTTTTTTAGCCAAAAGTAAGCAGCCAGAAGTTTCTTTATCCAGCCTATGCACCAATTCAAGATAAGCCAAATCCGTACGCGTTTTGCGCAATGCTTCAATTACGCCTAAGCTTAAGCCGCTCCCTCCATGCACTGCCAATCCGGCCGGCTTATTAACTACCAATAATTGCTGATCTTCAAAAATAATGCTTTTTTGTAAACGTTCGGTAAGGCGGGAGCCCACATAGACGTCAGATTTACCTTGAGAACTGCGCACTGGTGGTATTCGGATGCTATCCCCTTCCTCTAATCGGGAAGAAGGCTGGGCGCGTTTTTTATTAACGCGTACCTCGCCGTTGCGAATGAGACGGTAAATATGGCTCTTGGGAACCCCTTTCAAAATGCGCAGCAAATAATTATCCAAACGCTGGCCTTCCTCTTCCTGACTAATTTCTGTGTAGCGGACATCACTCATTAAACAAAACCTTTTTCAATGCTAAACTGCGTTCGTCCAATCGCGTCCCTATTTCCTGAACACCATTTTTTTGTTATGATTAACAATGAGCAGAATTATATTCTGCGCCAGAATTATAACGCATAAACAATTAAAAAGTTTACCGGCTGGCAAAAACCAGCTAAAAAATGAGAATGCGCTTCCCTTAAGCAAGGAAAGGAAGCAGCCCAATACCAGAGGCAAATTGAACACAAACTCACCAGATACCCACGCATATTCGACATACTTCTGGATAAAGTATGCACCTTTCTACCTAAAGGCAACATGCGTGCGGTCTGTTATGAAGAGTCTGTCTGCAAATTGTTTATTGAAGCGAAAACAAGGAGAATCGCAACTAAAACAGCACCCATTTGCGGCGAATAATTTATTTTTTTTAATGAAAACAAACGCTATTTTAGAACAATTCGCCATTTTTGCAGCAGTTAAACAGTTTGTAACTAAGGTCTTACAACCTGTTTATAAATTTTTCACACTTAGAGGAAAAAATATTATTTTCAACAAATTTTCTGGCTTGAACAAAGCAGAATGCACTGCCTGTGCTGCAGGCAGCAAAAATAATATCTCTATCCTCTTGGCTGAATTTATAAACACTCTCTCCAGGTTTAGGGTGATGCTCGTCAGCTGTCTCTCATATAAACGTTTTAACAATGCAAATACTTCATTTCTGCTTGGAACAACAGCAGACTGTCCATGCAAATTTAAATGGGCATGAGTATTTTAATTGTTTAACGCCATAGAGAAGTCAGCTTCCTTCTTGTCCTCGCTTTTGTGCCAGCGCCCTTTTAATGGGGTTTAAGATGGAAAGAATGCTAATTAATGCAACACAAGCCGAAGAAATTCGTGTTGCTTTGGTTAAAGATAATATTTTATTTGATTTGGACATTGAATGTCCGTCAGAAATAAAAAAGAAAGGCAATATCTATAAGGCAGTAGTAACGCGCCGCGAACCTAGCCTGGATGCTGTTTTTGTAGAATTCGGGGCAAAACGCCAAGGTTTTCTGCCGTTAAAAGAGATTGCAGCAGAATACTTAAGCAAACATCCCGACCAATTCGGTGATGAAAAACCTTCAATCACATCCTTAATTCGCGAAGGTCAGGAATTATTGGTACAAGTGGATAAAGAAGAGCGCGGTAACAAAGGGGCTGCTTTAACAACCTACATCACCCTAGCCGGCTGCTACCTTGTATTAATGCCGAACAGCCCGCGCTCTGGCGGCATTTCCCGCCGCATAGAAGGAGATGAGCGGGATGAATTAAAGGAAACATTAAATTCCTTACAATTAACCGAAGACATGGGCTTGATTATCCGTACGGCCGGCGTTGGCAAAAGCCAGGAAGAATTACAAGCTGATTTGGATATGCTTTGCAATCAGTGGCAAGCCATCAAGAATGCCTATAACAACCAGCCTGCGCCTTGTTTAATTCACCAGGAAGGCGATGTCATCATCCGCTCAATACGCGATAACTTGCGTAAATCCATCCGCGAAATCATCATTGATGATCATGCATCTTACGTGAAAGCGAAACAATATATTGAACAAGTTAAACCGGATTTCTTGCCTAACTTGAAATTGTATAAGAGCACGATCCCCTTGTTTAACTTTTATCAGATTGAGAGCCAGATTGAGACAGCTTACCAGCGTGAAGTTTTACTGCCGTCTGGAGGCGCTTTGGTTATCGATCGCACCGAAGCTCTGGTTTCCATCGATATTAACTCCGCAAAAGCTACCAGCGGCGCAGACATCGAAGCTACGGCACTGAATACCAACCTTGAAGCAGCTGATGAAATTGCACGGCAATTGCGTTTACGCGACTTAGGTGGTCTTGTCGTAATCGATTTCATTGATATGAGCTCAAGCAAAAATCAGCGCGATGTTGAAAATCGCTTGAAAGAAGCTTTAAAAGCCGACAGGGCACGCATTCAGGTTGGACGGATTTCCCGTTTTGGCTTACTTGAAATGTCGCGTCAGCGCTTGCGTTTATCGCTTGGGGAATCTGCGCAGGAAGTATGTCCACGCTGCGAAGGTCGCGGTACGGTACGCAATATTCAATCGCATGGATTGTCTATTATCCGTTTGATTGAAGAAGAAGCCCTAAAGGAAAAAACCGCTGAAGTCCAAGTTCAGCTAGCTCCCGAAATGGCCACTTTCATCATGAATGAAAAACGCGATTTCATCCTTGATATTGAAAAACGTCATGGAGTGAATGTCTTACTCATTGCCAATCCATACCTGCAATCGCCGCATTACACCATCACCCGTTTAAAAGAAGATAATGTGGGTAAACACAAAAAACCCAGTTATTCTTTGATTCAGCAACCTGAAGTGAACGTCCCCCAAGGTGAGAAAGACGGTTTAAAACTCGATGAACCTGTTGTTAAGCCATATACCGGGCAGCAAGCCAGCAAACAAAAGGAAATAGGCTTTTTTCAACGTTTATGGAGCAATTTATTTTCCAAAACACTGGAAGCTCATGCTTCTGAGAAAAGTGTCAAAGATGATGCTGGGGAGAAAAAGCAAGCTCATGGAGGTCAATCCTCCGGCAAGCGTTATGCCCAATCCAATCGCAAACGTCGCCAGGGAGGAAGCCATACCAACCGCCATACTTCCGGCAATTCCTCAGGGCGCAATAAACAACGCAGCAATGCTGGCAGCCATGAACAACAGCATAAACAAGGCGGGCGCGTTATTCCCATCAATGCTGAATTATCAAAAAAAAAAGCATCAACCAATAAAGAATCCAGTGAAAACTGAAGCATAAAATCTATTAAACTTCCCTGCCCAGGCGCCTGCCTGGGTAGCTCAATCCAGAGTTAAGATTTAGATAAAGAAATTGAGTGCAATGTACGCCTACCGTTCTTCGCGAGTCTGTAATCCTGTAGCGATCGGTGTGACACCAATATTCGGGTTTACCCCACAATCATCCAAGAGTTTCAAGAGATTGTTTCCTTTACGGGTTAAACGCCGGACGCAGTAAACTTCCAGATAACTTTGCAAGATATATTTGTATTCAGGCAAGGTAAGGATTGTTAAAATCTTTTCTGCACGCTCGATATCATGCGTCTTGGCGTGATCACAAGCCTGAAATAAAACTGCAGCCACCATGGAGGCATAACTGGCTTTCCTGGCTGGATTAGCCAGATAAAACCGTTGTATGCTTTCATGCAGGGCTCGATCTTTATCCCACTCAATCCAACCTTCATACAAATTTTTAATTTCTTCATAATTGAAGGTTCCTGTTGCTTGCAATTCTTGCATCGCATAGGCAACCGGAATGATGCCTTGCATATTCGCCCAGGAGCAATTGCCGGAAATTTGTGAACTCATGGGAAATTGAGCAGCGGGTATTAAGCCCAACTGCTGATTAATTTCCTTGTGAAAATAATTACGACTTTGTTTTTTAAACAGGAAATTCTGTAAAAAATTAAAATTGAATGCTTCGGGTCTTGTAATTTGATAAATGTTGACACTTCCTTCCTGCAAGCTATTTTCGCCGCGATCAATCTTTGCCCACCAGCGGCCAAAGCGCACAAAACCTAAAGCATGTCCCCTGCTCGCTGCAGGCAGAATGACCATTGGAGATTTGAGCAATTGTGTTAAGTAACGTTTATCTTCTTCTGAACGGTTTTTTATGTGTTGAAAGCGCAATAATTCATCAGCGACCGCGAGTCCATCCATTATTGTGTATAAAAAAGGAAAATATTGACGCAAATGTTTTGTCGCATAGCTGCTGGTAAAGCGGCGCAAAGAATCCCGGATCACCGCCACTGTAAACTCAAGAATAAATCCCTCATAATCCACTTCTATGAATTCCCCGCCGGCATTAACAATGTCTACATCCCCTGTCAATTCAAAACGATGTCCTAACAGTTTGGCGTAAATAAAGTCCAGAGCAAAATCCAATTTGGCATTATATCGATAAAGCAGATGCTTGATAGAATCCTGTTCGCGTAAAAGGGGATACACCAAAACTGCCAACCCCGAACGGGTATAGGCATTCGCATCAGCACCATGCTCTAGCAATAATTGCGCGAATTCCAAATCATTGTTATCGACAGCCCAGTGCAAGGCAGTGCGTCCGCTTATATCCGCTTTGTTGATATCTACGCCGCGGGCTAATAATAATTCCGCAATATGCGGCTGCCGGGTGATGATGCACTCAATCAGGGGGGTAAACCCGTATTCGTCAATATCATCCAAGAAATCGCCTGCGCGAATGTAGGCGTCAAAATCAGGGACGCGGCAATTGATGATATCATTTGCAATGGACATGCTTACATACCTGCCGGCCTAGGCTTAGGACTGTTAGAAAATTTTGGCGCATTGTTTAACTGCAGTTCATTCCTAAGTTTCTTTTCCTCCTGCGCCTTCTTATATTCCTCATAAGCTTGCCAGTTACGTGCGGAGGGCACAAAATCATCAGGAAGGCCATCCAAATATTGCAGATTTTCCAATTCCGGATGCTCTAATAAAGCGTTCTGCATTCCTTCTTCAGGAGCAGTTTGCAAGCGCTGTGAATGGTCGCGCGCATTTACAGGCGCATACGGACGATGGCCTTGCTGTTCAATTATTCGCCTGGTTCTTTCCATTTCCTTGCTTTCATCAGGCAAGAAAGAAACTTTTTGCTCACCTTCCGGTAGGCGCACAGGCAATTCTATGTCGGAGTTACGTACTGTCATATCTCCTATTATAAATCATAAATAATCTTGTTGCAGAATTTCTGCAATCTGTACAGCATTTGTAGCAGCACCTTTGCGCACATTATCCGCCACCACCCACAGATTCAAGCCCATGGGATGAGAAATATCCTGGCGAATGCGCCCTACAAATACTTCATCATGCCCTGCAGCATTCATCATCGCAGTAGGATATTTTAATCGGGATGGATCGTCGATTACTTTAACGCCAGGTGCTTTTTGCAGTAATGCGCGTGCTTTTTCGGCACTAAGTGGTGCTTTTAATTCCAAATGAATGGCTTCTGAATGACCGTAGAGTACTGGTACCCGTACTGTGGTCGGATTAACCAAGATCCCATCATCTTCCATAATCTTATGCGTTTCCCATACCATTTTCATTTCTTCTCGTGTATAGCCATTTTCTTGAAAGTCATCGATATGTGGAAGTACATTAAATGCAATTTGCTGCGGGTAGACAGAAGGTTTAATGGGCCGGCCGTTTAAAAGTTCTCCTAATTGGGTAATTAATTCATTAATTGCTTTTTTTCCTGTTCCTGAAACAGCCTGGTAAGTAGCGACGTTGATGCGGGCAATTCCCACAGCATCCTGTAAAGGTTTAAGGGCTACTACCATTTGAATGGTCGAGCAATTCGGATTGGCAATGATGCCGCGGTTTTTATATTCAGCGATGCGATGAGCATTCACTTCCGGCACCACTAAAGGAATGTCAGCGTCGTAACGAAAGCAAGAAGTGTTATCCACTACAATGCAGCCGGCTGCAGCTGCAATGGGCGCATATTCCTTGGAAACCGCACCGCCAGCCGAAAATAGAGCGATATCGGCTTGAGAAAAATCAAATTGCGCCAAATCCTCCACATCATGAGGCTTATCATGAAATTCGACGATCTTGCCTACAGAACGCGAGCTAGCAAGAGGATACAATTCAGCAACAGGAAAATTGCGTTCTTCCAGCACTTTAATAATTGTTTCCCCTACGGCGCCTGTGGCACCTACGACTGCAATATTTAATTTTCTGCCCATCATCTAGCCTTAAAAAGTAATCGTGTAAACACATGGTAGCCCAGCGGCGCATGCGCGTCACTTTTCCAATAAAATTTTAGTTATTTTGTGCTTTATGCCTTAACCAGTGATCCATGATGACCAGGGCCATCATTGCCTCTGCAATTGGCACGGCACGAATTCCGACGCATGGATCATGACGTCCTTTGGTAATGACTGCAACCTCTTCACCGGCTGTATTGAGGCTTCTTCCTGGTTTAGTAATGCTTGACGTTGGCTTGAGCGCCATACTGACAAAAATGGACTGCCCTGTAGAAATACCGCCGAGTATGCCGCCTGCATGGTTACTGAGAAAGCCGGCTTTAGACATTTCGTCGCGATGTTCACTGCCCAGTTCAGTAACTGCTTTGAAACCCGAACCAATTTCCACCCCTTTGACTGCATTTATCGACATCATGGCATGAGCTAACGCCGCGTCCAATTTATCAAATACTGGTTCACCCAAACCTGCCGGCACGCCACGGGCTTCCACGGCAATCCTCGCCCCTATTGAATCGCCAGCTCGGCGTAATTCATCAATATAAAAAGCCAAATCGTTTATTTGCGAGTTATTGGGGCAAAAAAAAGGATTATTATGGATCGCTGCCTCATCTTCAAAAGAAACAGAAATCATACCCATTTGCTGTAAATAGCCGATAATATCGATGTTTAAATGTTCTTTTAGATACAGGCGAGCAATGGCGCCAGCTGCCACCCGTGCTGCAGTTTCACGTGCTGAAGCCCGCCCGCCGCCGCGGTAGTCGCGATGGCCGTATTTTTGTTGATAGGTAAAATCTGCATGGCCAGGACGAAATAAATCCTTAATGTTTTCGTAATCCCGGCTGCGTTGGTCTTCATTATGAATAATTAAAGCAATGGGTGTGCCGGTCGTTTTTTCCGCAAAAATTCCGGATAGAATTTCAACTTTATCCTCTTCACGCCTTTGGCTGGTATATTTGGATTGTCCGGGCTTGCGCTTATCCAGGTATGGCTGAATCAATTCTGCAGTTAACCTTAAGCCCGGAGGGCAACCATCGACGATACAACCAATAGCAGGCCCATGACTCTCGCCAAAAGTTGTCACTGTAAACAATGTGCCAAACGTGTTTCCGCTCATTCGAAATAATCTTTCAATTGTTGTTTAGTCAATAAAAATACACCTTGGCCGCCACGCTCAAATTCAAGCCAGGTAAATGGCAAATCGGGATAAGCTTCCGTTAATGCTTCCTCGCTATTGCCTACTTCAACGACTAAAATGCCGCGGTCATTTAAGTGATGATGAGCCTCTCTAAGGATTTTTTCCACAATAGCCAACCCATTGCCGGCTGCTTCCAATGCAAGCTTCGGTTCATGTAGATATTCTTTAGGTAAAGTTTGCATTTCTGCAAGGCTTACGTATGGAGGGTTGCTGACAATGAGGTCGTATTGCTCGCCGGGTAAAGCCTGGTAACAATCCGACTGGATTAAATTTACCGTATCTTGCATAGCATGCATATCACAGTTCATGGCAGCCACTTGCAAGGCTTCTGCGGAAATATCCACTGCATCCACTGTTGCATGCGGAAATGCATAGGCGCAAGCGATGGCAATACAGCCACTGCCTGTACACAAATCCAGAATTTTATTTACGCGGGCTTCTTCAATCCAGGGAGAGAATTGCTGGGAAATTAATTCTCCAATAGGCGAGCGCGGTATAAGCACCCGCTCATCCACATAAAAGCTCAAGCCGCAAAAATAAGCTTGGTTGGTTAGATAAGGAACAGGAACCCTATCCTTGATACGTCTTTCGATCTGACTGCATAAATATTTTTTTTCATTTTCTGTTAGGCGAGAAGCGAGTAGCATTGAATCCACATCCAGCGGCAATGCCAAACTGCCAAGGATTAATGCCCAGGCATCATCCCAGGCATTGTCTGTTCCATGGCCATAATAGAGATGTTCAAGATTGGCGCGGGAAAGCGTATAACGCAAAAAATCAATAATCGTGTGTAATTCATTGGCAATATTTGCATAAGATTGGGTCATGTATACTCCTGCTGCGTTCGCCGGAAATTGTATAGGAATCCGCATTGATTGTCGTTATTTAAATCAAAGTAAACCGGCAGTTAATCCTTGTGGTGCTTTTGTCGGCAATGACTCAATATATGATATTCTTCACGGCATGCTTTTGCCCTGCATTCATCATTTATAATATAGGTAAGCAGTTTATATGATAAAGAATTATGGCTAAAGAGATTGCGGATGAGGATAAGGCGTTATTTCGTACCATGATGCGGGATGTAAAGCCTTTGCAGAACGCTGCAAAAAAAATAAAGTGTTGCAAAACACCGGCTGTATTACCTAAAGCTTCAGCATCTGTCCCATCATCATCAAAAGAAACCGCATCCTTTTATCTTTCTGATTATTATGAAGATGAAAATCCCGTGTTGTCTGACTCCATTCTTTCCTATTGTGCAGCAGACATACCTGGAAAACGTTTTCGTCAATTAAAAACGGCACAGATAAAATGGGAAGTCAAACTTGATTTGCATGGCATGCGGGCAGAAGTTGCCAAACAAGCGCTATGCAGCTTCGTTATACAACACACTGCAAGCAATGTCCGATGTCTGCTTATTATTCACGGCAAAGGGGGACATAAAGGCGAGGCTCCCAGGCTTAAAAATTTAATTAATCAATGGCTGCGGCAAATTCCACAAGTATTGGCATTTCATAGCGCCCAACCGCGCGATGGAGGTACAGGGGCTTTATATGTATTATTAAAGCGGCAAATCAGCAAGTAAAAATCAGTGATAGGCGTTATTACACATTGAATTTATTTTCATAAACCCTTACTATCTGCACTAAATTTTGAATCCTATAACTATGAGTAAGAAAGCTATTATTATTGGGATTTCCGGCCCATCTGCTTCCGGAAAAAGTTTACTGGCCAACACCATTGTCAATGAACTTGGCTCTGATCAAGTGGTTGTTATTTCGGAAGACTCATACTATAAGGACAATAGCCATTTACCTTTCGCAGAACGTGAAAAAATAAACTACGATCATCCTGATTCGTTTGATCATGCACTGCTTTGCGAACATTTGCGACGACTGCAACGCGGCGAATCCGTTGAGATCCCAATCTACTCTCATTCCAAGCATATCCGTTTGCCGGAAACCCGTTTTATCGGTCGGCATGCCATCATTGTTCTTGAGGGTATTTTATTATTTAGCGATAAGGCATTACGTGAAATTATGGATATAAGAATTTTTATGTCCGCTCCTCTGGACGTTTGCCTAAGCCGCCGGCTTAAACGTGATGTAGTTGAACGGCACCGTTCATTTGAATCCGTACTGCATCAATATGAGACCACTGTTCGCCCTATGTATTTACAATTCATCGAGCCATCCAGTCGGTACGCAGATTTAATCGTACCCCGAGGCGGGGAAAACCGCATTGCCATTGATATGATTCAGGCAAAAATGCGCGAGCTGTTGGCTTCCCATACATAAGACTGTAAATTGTCTTGCCACCGATTAAAAAGCAGGCATATTACTTAAGACAAGTATAAAGACGATTAAAGGAGATAAATGTGGGATTTTTAAGCGGAAAAAAAGCATTGATTGTGGGCCTTGCCAGCAATCGCTCCATTGCCTATGGAATTGCCAAATCATTCCATGAGCAAGGAGCCGAGCTTGCATTTACATATCAGAATGAAAAATTGCAAGAACGCGTTGAAAATATGGCTGCCGAATTTAATTCCAAGCTTACTTTTCCTTGCGATGTTGCAAGCGATGTGGAAATCCAGGCCGTATTCGAACAATTGGGCAGCACATGGGATAAACTGGACATTGTTATCCATTCAGTGGCATTTGCTCCTGCCGATCAAATCAGCGGAGATTATGTTGAACACGCTAACCGCGAAGGATTCCGCATTGCACATGATATCAGTGTGTATAGTTTGGTGGCTTTAGCCAAAGCAGCTCAACCATTGATGAAAGATACACAAGGTTCAATTCTTACACTAAGTTATTTTGGTGCAGAAAAAGCGGTGCCAAATTACAATGTCATGGGCATAGCCAAAGCAAGTCTTGAGGCAGCCGTGCGTTATTTGGCACAAAGCCTGGGGCCCAAAGGCCACCGCGTGAATGCTATTTCTGCAGGCCCAATTAAAACTTTAGCTGCTGCTGGAATTAAAGATTTCCGCAAAATTCAAAGCGCCTATGCCAACATTACCCCTTTGCGACGTAATGTTACTACTGAAGAAGTAGGAAATACCGCCGCTTTCTTGTGTTCTGATTTAGCATCAGGCATTACCGGCGAAGTGGTGCATGTGGATGCGGGCTATCATGCAGTTTCGATGATGGATCTCGGCGAATAATCATATGGGCTGCTTACCAGCCCATACTCTCTCATTTCTCTAAGAGCCTAATAGTTCATATTAAAAGAAAACTGAGTTTGTGGCATAAACGACATTGATGGGTTGTCTTGTGGATAATTCAGCTGATCACTGTATTGCGGCACATACTCAGGATTAAATGGCGGGGCTGTTGGCACAAACATGGGCAAATCCTTTCTGCAGTCAAAACTCATGTCTCCAACTATTACCTCCGTTAACTCACCACGGCGTAATTTTCTAACTTTTTCCAAGACTTCGTTAATAATCTCTTTTTTCTCACTAAACAATCGGTTCATATAGGAAGGCACACCACCCTCTCCCAATTGCATGCGTAAAGCAACTATCGCACATTTGACTTTTAAGGGATCCACTCCCATCTCGTCCAATTTCAAGCACTCCCTCTCAGTTAAATTGAACCGATATGGATCTTTAGGCTCCAAGGCATTGGCATTTGATTTTTCTATGATTGCTTGTTGTATAGCATTGGCAATTAAAGTACCAAAAGCAGTACCTATTAAAGTGATTGCAATAACACCCAAAGCCACCAGAAAAACTGGATTGCCAATGCCGGCAGATACAACAAGGCTTGTCAAAGCAGGTACTAATAAAGCGCCAAGAAGAGCGCTTGCCGTAGCACTTACTGCCATATACAAGAGCGATAATCCTGCCTGCAGCCATCCTTCATGATAATAAAAGCGCTCACCACTACTTAACAGTTGATTTAACAAGTAATACATTGCTATAAAAGCCAAGCCGGCAGCCAATGTTCCCAAAATAATTAGAGCAATAGCTGCCAAAACACTCCCTTGCTTCTTCTTATCTTCTTCACTGGGATGCTGATGAGTATGAGAATGGGCAGAGCCATGTTCATGCATGTGGATAACAGGAAAAGACTGTGGGGCAAATGCCATAAAAAATAAATGATCATCACACACGCGGTTATAGTTATATGGGGTAAGAATTACTACAGGACGGCGTTCCCCTGTTAGTTCATCATTTTTTTGCAGCTGGGATGCCATTAAATGGGCTGAAGAAGCGTCAAGAAAAATATGTAATATCTTATAAACATAGTGATGATCTTCCTCTGCCAGCGCACCCCAAGGGAACGTGTGATAAATCTGGCTATCAAGCTCATAACATAATTCAGAATCAGAAAGATTACGTTTTTTGCAATCTAGATAATGGTGATGTAATTGGGTATATAAGTTAGCAATTAATCTGTTATTGAACCTTTGCGGATACATGACGAATTTCCCGGTTAGTTGCATAGGTATGCATGTGCATACCTATAGGATTCATGAAAATTCTGAGGATCTGGATAAAATTAGTGTTTAACTATTTTAGCCTCTTTTAAGAGGCCATTGACGTAGAGATCATAATCCATAACGCCGTAGCTCGCCTCCAATTGCTGGGTGATGCTGGCTACTTGCTCTTTATCAAGAGCCTCGACTTTCCCGTCATTAATTCTTTTCAACTGAACAATAACATAATCTCCATTTGCCATTTTTCGGCCTGCGTGAGCACCTGCACGAGCTAGATTAAATGCCAATTCATTTACAGCCTCTGGCGCTTTGTCTGTTTCCCGCGTCGCCTCGGCAACACTTTGCCATTGCAAGTGGTTTTCCTCAATTAATTTTTCCTGTTGCAGTACGTCCTTGCCACTAAGCAATATCTTGCCAAGCTTTGTAGCTTGCGCTTCAGCTTTTTCTTTTGCCAATTTATCTGCAATCATGCCATGGACCTCAGCCAACGTTTTTTCGGCAGCCGGTATATGCTTATTCAGACGCAGAACAATGACACTGTCATTATCAATCTGGATAGGCTCGCTGTTATTGCCAAGCTCCAACACATCGTGGCTAAAAGCAGCATTAATGACTTGTTTATTCTGGGTAATTGCATGATTGCCACCTTGACGCGAAAACGGTTCCGCTTGCTCTATTTGCAATTTCAAAGCATCCGCTACAGGCGCCAAAGAATCCGGAGTTTGATAACTTAAATCAGATAGCTGCTCTAAAGCCTGTGTATACTTCGTTTGCACTTGTTCGGTCAGCATTTGCTCTTTTATCTCTTGCTTAACCTCAGAAAAAGGTTTGATAGCAGATGGCTTATATCCCACCAATTTAAAAATTTCATACCCATGCCGTGATTTTGTGGGAGCAGAAATTTGGCCTGGTTTATCCATCGTTATCAAAACTTTATCAAATTCCGACTGTCCGGCAATAATCCAAGGCAAAATACCTTTGTTCATTACAGATATTTTATCACTGGAATGAAGCTTTACCTGCTCTTCAAATAACTCGGGCTTTTGTTGCAAAAGTTGATAAACTTGTTCAGCCTTTTGCTGTGTTTGTTGTTGCTCGTCCTCGGAAGCATCAGTCGGGACAGCAAACAAAATATGCGCCACTTGCCATTGAGTCGGCGTGAGATAGTTATTTTGATTTTCATCGTAATAACTTTTTATTTCTTCATCAGAAACCTGAATTTTTTCTTTAATATCCCGCATGGAAAGACGCACGAATTCGATACTAACTTTTTCGGGAGCCATAAATTGTTTTTTATGCTGTTGGTAATAATTTTTAATTTCTTCTTCCGAAACAGTAACTTGTTTCATAAAGGGGAACGCAGGTATGGGGAGATAACTGTAATCCCGGGTTTGCATGTATAAACGCACGAAGCGTGTCACTTCAGAAGGCAGAGCAAATGCTGTACCAATGAAAGCAAACCGCTGTTGATTTAACAACATGCCCTGGCGTACTTCACGTTGGAAAGTTTCCGGAGTGAACAAAGCGCCTGTTAACGCTTGTTGGTATCTATCTTGTGAGAAATGCCCGTCTTCTTGAAATTGTGGAATATTTAAAATCGCAGAATTTGCTTGATCAGAGCTCACTTCAAAGCCACTTTTTTGTGCAGATTGAACGCTTACCGTATTCAGCATCATATCATTTAAGACTTGTTTTTTAAGCTCACTTTCTGAAGTAGCTGTAATTTGTGCAGGCTCACTGAACTGGCGGGTGCGCTGATAGCTTAATTCGAATGCTTGTTTAGTGATGGGTTGTCCGTTTACTTCGACCTGGATGCTTGTATCTTGGTGTGACTGCATGTAGTAATCAATACCGAAAAGGGTAAATGTTACTGCGATGAGAATAATGACTACCCAAGCTATAATCCCCTGGATGCGTTCATTTAGCTTCTGCAACATGTAAGAAATTCCATAATTGATTAACTCGCAAGAAGATAGCAAATTCAAGTCTTATAGACAATCAAGCTTCTACAAGGAGTAATTCACCTCAATTAACTCGATGCCCGTCTTCCCGTTGTTGAATTTTCTATATTTTTGGGCTGACGTCACCACCCAAGCAACTAGGATGTCCCTGTTAGGGAGTTTTCGCGCAACCGCAATCACAAGCTGATTACACAAAATCCTGATAAAAAAAACGCGCCTTTCGGCGCGCGTGATGCTGGCGGAGTGGACGGGACTCGAACCCGCGACCCCCGGCGTGACAGGCCGGTATTCTAACCAACTGAACTACCACTCCATTTCATGGTGGGTGCTGCAGGGATCGAACCTGCGACCCTCGCCTTGTAAGGGCGATGCTCTCCCAGCTGAGCTAAGCACCCAAGAATTCTAAGCTTCTTGTACAGCTTCTTTTAATTTCTTACCTGCTTTGAATTTCGCAACTCGAGAAGCCGGAATATTTATAGTCTTACCTGTCTGCGGATTACGTCCAGTACGCGCAGAACGGCTGCCGGTTGAAAAAGACCCGAATCCTGGTAAAACGATTTGGTCGCCGTTTTTCAGAACATCACTAACTGTTGCCATAAAGGTATCTAAAACTCTTCCGGCAACTGCTTTTGTTACGCCTGAACCATTAGCGATTGCTTCAACCAATTCACTTTTATTCATCTTTTCCCCTTTGCTGTTATTCATCCTTTAGCGGAGCTGATTAAACCAGATTCAATTACTCTCGTCAAGCTGTTTTACATCCTTGAAAGCCCGCCAGTAGCGGGCAACGGGAGAAATATACTCTTTATTGAGGAGAGTGTAAATCCTTATTTTCAATTTTTTTTACACTTTGTTCTACATGAAGCGCGGGAGAAGCTGCTTGATGGACTAAGGGGCTGTTTTTCAAAGCAATCTGCAATACTTGTTCCACGTTCTTTACCGTATGAATTGTTAATTTTTTCAATACGTTATCGGGAATATCGACCAGATCTTTTTTATTCTCCTCGGGTATAATGACATGTTTAATACCTCCCCGATGAGCGGCCAGCAGTTTTTCTTTTAATCCACCAATAGGTAAAACCTGCCCACGTAAGGTGATTTCCCCAGTCATGGCCACATCCGCTCGAACCGGGATTTGTGTAATGATGGATACCAAAGCAGTACACATGCCAATACCCGCACTGGGTCCATCTTTAGGTGTTGCTCCCTCTGGTACATGAACATGAAAATCATGTTTATCATAAAAATCAGGAGCAAGACCAAACAATTCAGCGCGACTGCGTACTACAGTCATAGCTGCATGGATGGATTCCTGCATCACCTCGCCCAACTGGCCGGTATGTATGGTTTTTCCCTTACCAGGCATCATAGACGCTTCTATGGTAAGTAATTCGCCTCCTACACTGGTCCAAGCTAAACCAGTAACTTGACCGACTTGATCAAACTGTTCAGCAAGACCATAGCGAAATTTTTTCACTCCCAGATACTTTTCAACATTGTTACGTGTGACCGTAATTTTTTTAACGCGTTTATGCGTAAGGATATCTTTAACCACTTTACGGCAAATGCTGGCAATATCACGTTCCAAATTACGCACGCCGGCTTCACGGGTATAATGGCGAATGATTTCATGAATAGCGTCTTCCTTTATCTGAATTTCAGAAGGTTTCAAACCATTCAGTTCGATTTGCTTTGGAACCAGGTAATTTTTAGCGATGTTAACTTTTTCGTCTTCGGTATACCCTGCCAACCGGATGACTTCCATCCTGTCCAGTAAAGGAGCCGGAATTTCAAGCGAGTTCGCTGTTGCAATAAACATTACATCGCTTAAATCGTAGTTAACTTCCAAGTAATGATCGTTAAACGTATGGTTTTGCTCCGGATCCAGCACTTCAAGCAATGCAGAAGCAGGATCACCGCGGAAATCCATTGCCATTTTATCCACTTCATCCAGCATAATAAGCGGGTTTTTAACGCCTGCCTTACATAATTTCTGGATAATTTTTCCAGGCATGGAACCAATGTAGGTACGGCGATGCCCACGGATCTCTGCTTCATCACGAACGCCGCCTAAAGCTATGCGGATAAATTTGCGGCCAGTTGCATTGGCAATGGATTGTCCCAATGAAGTTTTTCCTACACCTGGCGGTCCAACCAAGCAAAGAATAGGTCCTTTCAGGCGCTTTACACGCTGTTGTACGGCCAAATATTCCAGAATGCGTTCTTTTACTTTTTCTAAGCCATAATGATCTTTATCAAGTAATTTTTCCGCTTTGATAAGATCAAACTGAATTTTGTTTCTTTTTTTCCACGGTACGCTAAGCATCCAGTCCAAATAATTACGAATCACTGTAGCTTCAGCAGACATGGGCGACATTAATTTTAGTTTATGCAATTCGGATAAAGCCTTGTCTCTGGCTTCTTTTGGCATACCAGCCTTGTCTATGGCTTTTTCAAGCTGCTCAATTTCGCTACCTTCTTCGGTAATTTCACCCAGTTCTTTCTGGATTGCCTTGATTTGTTCGTTGAGATAATATTCACGCTGGCTTTTTTCCATTTGCCGTTTAACGCGGCCACGCACCCGCTTTTCTACCTGTAGCAAATCAATCTCGGATTCGATAGCGCCCATTAACCGTTCCAGACGCGTGCCAATATCCAACGTCTCAAGAAGCTCTTCTTTATCTTCAACTTTCAAAGTGAGATGAGCCGCTATGGTATCTGCTAACCTACCTGCCTCTTCAATTCCGGCAATTGAGCTTAAAACCTCAGGAGGAATTTTTTTATTAAGCTTGATATATTGTTCAAATTGCGACATGAGGGAGCGCATTAATATCTCAATTTCCTGCTCCTTCAGCGCTTCACTCACTTCCTCCACCATTTCCAGGGAAGCTGACAAATATCCTTCCGTTAAAGAATATTCAGTCACCCGCGCGCGCTGCTCTCCTTCCACCAGAACTTTAACCGTCCCATCAGGTAATTTCAGCAACTGCAAAACACTGGAAACAGTTCCAAAATCAAATAAGTCTTTGGGATTTGGATCGTCATTGGCCGACTTGCGTTGTGCTACCAGAAAAATTTGCTTATTGTTCAACATTGCGGCTTCTAGGGCCTTAATGGACTTTTCGCGACCAACAAATAAAGGGATAACCATATGCGGGTATACAACTACATCGCGGAGGGGTAAAACAGGTAAACTCGACAATGTTTCATTGTCATTGGGCACCAATTCATTTTCATTCGACATGATGTTCCCTTATTCAAATGATAATTAAATTTAGAATACGATATATTTAAAGCTCTGCACTAATCAGTAAGACCAGTGCAGCCTTAATACTTTAAGAAACATGCATCCTTGTTAAATGCAATTATTCAGCACCACCGGCAGCGGATTGTTTGAGTTCCTCAGTGGCGTAAATCAAAATAGGCTTGCCGGAATTATTAACAACATTCTCATCAACGACTACTTTATTTACCTCTGCCAACGAAGGTAATTCATACATGGTATCTAGAAGAATATTTTCGAGAATAGACCGCAAACCGCGAGCGCCAATTTTTCTTTCCAATGCTTTTTTAGCAATTAAATGCAATGCTTCTTCACGAAACTCCAATTCCACACCTTCCATTTTAAATAACGCATGGAACTGTTTGGTTAATGCATTTTTAGGGCGAACAAGAATGTCTATCAAAGCTTCTTCATTTAATTCATGTAGATTAGCTACGACAGGCAACCGTCCTACGAATTCAGGAATAAGGCCATACTTCACTAAGTCTTCAGACTCAAGAGAGCTTAATACTTTCTCCAAATCGCTTCCATCTTTTTTATTTTTTAGCTGCGCCGAAAAGCCGATGCCGGATTTATCGCTGCGTTCGCGAATAATCTTGTCAAGGCCTGCGAAAGCACCGCCACAAATAAATAAGATATTGGACGTGTCAACTTGGAGGAATTCTTGTTGTGGGTGCTTACGGCCCCCTTGTGGAGGAACAGAAGCTACTGTGCCTTCGATTAATTTCAACAAGGCTTGCTGTACGCCTTCACCGGAAACATCCCGGGTGATGGATGGATTATCAGACTTACGTGAAATTTTATCGATTTCATCAATATAAACGATACCTTTCTGTGCCTTATCAACATCATAATCACACTTCTGCAGTAATTTCTGAATGATGTTTTCAACGTCCTCGCCTACATACCCCGCTTCCGTAAGAGTTGTGGCATCAGCGATGGCAAAAGGTACATTCAATAATCTCGCCAGAGTTTGTGCAAGCAATGTTTTACCACTACCCGTAGGCCCAATCAGCAAAATATTACTTTTGCCAAGCTCTACGCCATCCTCCGATTTGTGCTGCATGCGTTTGTAATGGTTATATACTGCTACAGCCAAAACTTTCTTAGCATGCACTTGCCCAATTACATATTCATCCAGAAACGTAGAAATTTCCTTAGGTGTAGGTAAATGTGACTCTGTCTCTTCATGGGCCTCTTGGGTTTCTTCACGAATGATGTCATTACATAATTCAACGCACTCATCACACACGAACACAGATGGGCCCGCAATCAATTTCTTTACTTCATGCTGGCTTTTGCCACAAAAGGAACAATATAAAACTTTGTCCCCATCGCCGTTACTGCTTTTACTCATCTATAAAACCCCTTTTTTACTAATGATTAACAAATTATCTCTTAGTAAAATTTTAGCCAATTAGAAATTTATCGCCAGTCAGAGACTGACGATAAAGGGAAACAAAGTATTCATCCTTGCTTATACTTCTGTATTCGCTGCTGTTTTCTGTATGGAATTACGGTCATATAACACTTGATCAATCAATCCATATTCGGCGGCTCGTTCGGCATTCATGAAGTTATCCCGTTCGGTGTCGAGCATGATTTGATCAGGTGTTTTTTTCGTGTGTTTTGCCATAATGCTGTTTAAACGCTCACGTACGGCTAATGTTTCGCGGGCATGAATTTCGATATCTGTTGCTTGTCCACGATATCCGCCTAGAGGTTGATGGATCATGACCCTGGCATTAGGTAGACAATAGCGCTTGCCTTCCGCGCCAGCACAAAGTAATAAAGCCGCAGCACTCGCAGCCTGCCCGATGCATAGAGTACTAACATCCGGCTTAATAAATTGCATGGTATCGTAAATTGCAAGCCCGGCTGTAACAACGCCGCCGGGCGAATTGATATAAATAGAAATATCCTTATCTGGGTTTTCAGATTCCAAGAACAATAACTGGGCTACTACCAGGTTAGCCATATGATCTTCTACTTCACCCAAAAGAAAAATGATTCGTTCTTTCAGCAGACGTGAATAAATATCATAAGAGCGTTCGCCTCGCGAGGTTTGCTCAATCACCATAGGCACAAGTCCGCTGGCATTTCTTATTATGTTGTCTGAATATCCCTGCATGCTATGCTCCTTTCTCATTGTCCTCTTCGCTATTTTTTTCGCTATCTTTCTTCGGATTCATGATTTCATCGTAAGTAGATTGCTTCTCAGTAACTTTAGCATCTGCAACTATTTTCTCAGAAACTATTTCTTCCATCACTAATGCTTCAATTTCTGCCAGACGCTCTTTATTGCCACGATACCATGTACGCAATTCGTCAGGGCTTTCGTAAGCGCTTGCCAATTTTTCAATCATTGCGTCCACGCGATCTTTGTCTGCGGAGATTGCATGCTTTTTAACATATTCAGAGAAAAGCAATCCCAAGTGCACACGCCGAGTAGCTTGCTCTTCGAACAAGGAGCGTGGAAAATCAGGAATTTGCTCACCCTCTTTATGTTCCGGACCAAAAATGCGGTGGAACATTTCATGTTTCAAATGCTCAATTTCCTGATTAATCAAGGACATAGGCAAATCAAATTTATTTTTTTCCAAAAGCTTGTTAAAGATAGTTTCACGATTCAGGGAACTAATGCGACGCTCAAGTTCCCTTTCCATGTTTTCTTTAATATCTTTCTTGAGCGCTTCCATACCGCCTTCTTTGATGTTGAATTTCTCGGCGAATGCGTCGTTGAATTCAGGTAATTTTCCTGCCAAAACCTGCTTAACTTTAATTTTAAATTTGGCTTCTTTACCAGCTAAATCTTTATGGCCATAATCTTCAGGGAAGTTGACCTTGATATCAAATTCTTTGCCTGGCTCTGCACCTAACAACCCTTCCTCAAAACCAGGAATCATAGAGCCTGAACCAATGATGACTTCAAAATCCTTGGCGCTTCCACCTTCAAAAGCCGTATCAGCGAGGAAACCTTCAAAATCGATGATTGCTTTATCGCCATCAGCGATCGGACGAGAAACTTCTTCCCACTCCTTATTTTGCTCGCGCAGCTTCTCAAGCATTGCATCAACATCGCTGTCTTTGACTTCTGCACGCATTAATTCAACAGAATCTTGATTTAATTCAGTAACTTCAATAACTGGAAATATTTCAAAAGTTGCGCTGTAACGGAAATCTTTACCCGCTTCAAGCTGCTCTGGTTGCACAGAAGGATATCCGGCAGGAACTAATTCTTTCTCTTTCAATGCTTCATACAGGGTAGATTGAACCATATCACGAGCCACTTCCTCGCGTACAGAATCCGCATAGCGTTTTTTTACAACGTCAAAAGGCACCTTGCCTGGACGGAAACCAGACACCTTTACTTTTCGAGCAAGATTCTTGAGGCGTAGACTCACTTCCTCCTCTACTTTTTCGGTAGGTACCGAAATCGTAACTTTACGTTCTAAACCTTTCAGGGTTTCAACAGAAACTTGCTTGGACATCTAGTCACCTCGTGAAAATTATTTAATAGAATGGTGCGAAAGGAGAGACTCGAACTCTCACGGGTTGCCCCACTGGAACCTAAATCCAGCGCGTCTACCAGTTTCGCCACTTTCGCAAACAGGTGGGAATTATTAAACAGTGCCACTATCTTGTAAAGTCTCAAAATTAAATAGGGAATATGCCAAAAAGAATTTTGGGGTGAACGATGGGACTCGAACCCACGACAACCGGGATCACAACCCGGGGCTCTACCAACTGAGCTACGCCCACCATGGATATACCAATTATATCAAAGAATACTGCTTGACGTGGCACGCCCGGCAGGATTCGAACCTGCTACCCTCGGCTTAGAAGGCCGATGCTCTATCCAGATGAGCTACGGGCGCAATACATACCCTCGGAATTGAGGGTGAATATTGGTCGGGGTGGAGAGATTCGAACTCCCGACATCCTGCTCCCAAAGCAGGCGCGCTACCAGACTGCGCTACACCCCGTGAACCCATCCCAAGGACAGAGCGCAAATAATACCTGTAGCTTATCGTCAGGTCAATAAGTTCATGATATTTTTTGTGCTCTTGCTAACATCTCCCAAGCAGTGTAACTTAACTATCAAACTTATGTGGTTTTGCAGTTAAATGCTCAAAAATAATAGAAAATTAATTATATTTTTACTTATGCTGGGTTTTAAACACGTGACTGCACAAACCTTGGTGGAAGCAGTACAACAAACCCTGCGCCATCATCCCGAAATTATGCAAAATCGTGCAGAAACCTTTGCCGCACGTGAAGGAATTGCCGAAGCCAAAGGCGCCTTCTTTCCTTCAATTGATATTGATGGTGGCTATGGCCGGGAAGAAACTGAAAGCCCGCTAACGGTAGATCTAGAAGGTTCAGATAAAACCACACTCAACCGCCAGGAATTCAACGTTGCTTTGACGCAAAATATCTTTGCCGGTGGCGGCATTGTCGGGGAAGTAGAGCGTAACATTTTTGCATTTCAATCACTGAATTATAAAACCGGGGGGGTCGCAAACGATTTAGCCCTCAATACAACAGAAGCTTACTTAAATATTCTGCTGCAAATGAAGCTGGTAAGACTAGCTAGAAGTAATTTATTTGAGCACAGACGGTTATTAAAATTAATTGAAGAAAGAAGTGTCGCTGGCATTACGCGCATGGCTGAACTTGATCAAGCCAAATCACGTGTAGCGCTGGCTAAAGCCAATTTAATCAGTGCGCAAAGCAATTATGAAGAAGCCCGCATCCGCTTTAAAAAATTCGTAGGTACCTGGCCTGAGCATTTAGTAGAACCTGCTCCGCCCGACACGACTGTTTTTCCTAAAACGGTGGAAGAAGGAATTCAAAAGGGATTGGATAATCATCCTTTAATGAAAGCGGCTACTGCTGATATTCGTGAGGCAAGGGCACAGAATAAAGTAGCTAATGCCAATTTTTATCCCAGAATCGATGCTGTCATAAGCGCTGGCAGAAACAGAAACCTTGACGGTCTTGAGGGCCGAAATAACGACAACTTGGCAATGATAAGGGCTCGCTACAATGCCTTTCGCGGCGGCAGCGACCTTGCCAATGCCAGAAAAACAGCCTATCAAGTTCAACAGGCTTTGGAAATACGAAATAACACCATGGTGGATTTAAAAGAGACGGTACGGTTAGCTTATAATGCATGGCACGCTAGTGCTGAGCGTGCCGTGACTTTGGCATCTTACGTAATTAATGCCAAGAAAACCAAACAAGCTTATTTCGAACAATTCCAGATTGGCCAGCGTTCTTTTCTGGATTTGCTCAATGCTCAAAACGAGCAAAACCGGGCAGAAATTGATTACCTGCAAGCACGCAATGATGAAGTCTTCGCACGATATCGAATTTTAAACAGTATAGGGTGTTTAATCCCTTTTTTGAGCGGACATAGCAACCCATTTAAAGCTTTGCGGTTTGTGCGCTAATTTATGACTACGTTTGCCAAAAGCACGAAGTTTTTAAAAAAAACAATACTTTTTTTGCTCATAACATGCACAGGATACCTAGGATACACCGTTTATACGATTAAATACGCTATTAAAATTTCCGGCGACTATGCTTATGCCAACCAGCATAGTTCTCCCCAGGAAGCAACAGCAAACCAACGTATAGCAGCCTGGAAAAAATTAATGAGAGAAAACCGTTCACTTAACGTAAAAATATTACTGGAAAAAGTTAATAATTTTTTTAATCAGTTAACTTATATACCTGATACTCCCCTGCAAGGAAGTGCTGATGTATGGCTAACCCCGCAGGAATTTTTAGAGGCAGGAGGCGGGGACTGTGAGGATTTTGCTATAGCAAAATATTTTACATTAGTAGCATTAGGGATCCCGGAAGAAAAATTAAGGATTACTTATGTAACAATCCGGCCTGATAATAGACCCCATATGGTGTTAACTTATTATTCAAAACCGGAAGAACAGCCATTAATTCTTGATAATTTGGTAGCTAAAATTTTACCAGCCCCAGAAAGAATGGATTTAATACCTGTCTATAGTTTTAATGCAGAAGAAGTGTGGCTGTATGAACGGATAGACAAGGCAAGGCCTTACGGAAAGGCGAGTAGTTTAAGTAAATGGCAAGCGCTTATCGAGCGCATCAAACTACAAGGCGAATATAAGTGACATTATCCAAGCAAACTATCATAATTCTAATAGCAGCATTATCCACGCTGTTTCTAGGGACTTTTTTAATTACGGTATACCAAGCCAAAACATATTTTGAAGAGCAATTGGAACGCAACGCGCAAGATACAGCGACCGCCCTTGGTTTATCGCTATCCAATCAGTTTGGGAATGTAATAGACAAAGGTACGATGATTGCTAAAGTAAATGCAGTTTTTGATCGCGGCTACTTTTGTGTAATCACCGTACGCGACATCAAAAAAAACACCTTAGTATCACGTTATCTTAAAAACGAACATCAAAGGGTGCCCTATTGGTTTATCCGTATTCTGAATTTTAAAAATCAGCCAAAATCTGCACTGATTGTGCATGGATGGCAGCAAGTTGGTGAAGTCATCGTACGCAGTGACATGAGTCTGGCTTACGAAGCATTATGGCAAACAGTTAAAAAATTATTTGCCCTATTTTTATTACTTACCTTATTCATCACCATTATTTCTGTGATTTTGATTAAGGTTATGTTCAAACCGTTAAAACTTATTATCCAGCAGGCCCAAGATATTGGCAGGAAGAACTTTTATATACTTGAAACCAAACCCAAGCTGAAAGAATTGAACCAACTTTCTACTGCAATCAACGTCATGGTAAGAAAAATAAAACACTTCTTTTCCATGCAAATTGAAGAAACTGAGCGCCTTCGAGCGAAAGCTTATAAAGATAATTTAACTGGTCGTGGGAATAAAAATTATTTCCTGCAGCAACTGAAACAATATTTATCTAGTGAAGATGATTTTTCACCTGGTTTTTTAGTGATAATCGAAATTGCAGGGCTGGCTGAATTTAATGCACATTATAGCTATTCCGAAGGCGATGAAGTTATAAAAACCGTAAGCAATAAGCTTGGCGATATTCTTTTTGATAAAAATTTATTCCTCACCGTACGTCTCGACAGGCCAAGTTTCGCCACGATTATCATTGAACGTCATCGTGAAAATATTGAAGCGGTCATTAACGAAATCTATATCCAAATCGAAAAGCTCGTTAAACGGTTCGATAAATCCCTCTCCTGTATTATTGCAGCGGTGAAATGTGACTTTAATGAAGATGCCAGCGCACTGTTATTGCGCGCAGACAAAGCAATCAATCAGGCAAAGCGTACACGAAGAACACATTATTACATAGAACCTGAGATAGAAGCCGAAGAAATCATTTCTAAAGAGCACTGGCATGAGAAAATTATTTCCGCTATTCAGGAAGAAAAATTCAATTTATATTCACAACCCGTCCAATCCCCTAATGGCATTTATCATAAGGAATGCTTTATTAAACTTGCTGATTCCCCACGTGAAATTTCTGCACGCGAATTTTTTCCAATTGCAGAACAATATAATTTAGGTCTGGAAATCGATGAATATGTTTTAAATCAAATCGCTCACCTTAAGAAACCCGAGACATTTGCTCTTAATTTGTCTATTTCCACCATCAATACTGAAAAAAAACAGCAACATTTCTTATCGCTGGTGGAAAAAATTGCTAAAACAGGCAAAACAAAACTGCATTTTGAAATCAGCGAAGTATTGCTGGACCAATCGATGAATACCGCAGTCCCTTTCATTAATCATTTGGTCCAATTAGGATATACCGTAGGACTTGATCGCGTAGGAGCAACCATTGCATCTTTAGAACACTTGAAAAAATTAAATATCGCCTATTTGAAATTAGACGGTAGCCTGTCTAAAGATGTGGAAGAAAATAAATTTATTCAAGATTTCATTATTAAATTAGTGACTACATGTCATAGCTTGGACATTATTCCGATCGCTACGGCCGTCGAGAATGAAAGCCAGTTTAATTATCTTAAAAAATTAGGGATTGCCTATTTCCAAGGGAATTATATAGAACCTCCTACTTTACTATTAAGCGTTAAAAAATAGTCTTTCCATCTATATTTTGTAAATTTTATTTTGTTATTCAAAATTCCTAAAAATGGTCTAATATTAAACAAATAAGCTAGGTTTTACATGGCTTAATGAGCTAAGAATGCGTAAAGAGCAATTAATTTAAGCAATTTATTTCACACTATTACTATACTTATAGTGTGGGGTGAGCTTATGACGAATGGTGATGGAATATGACTATAAATATAGCTATGGGAGGTTTTTTTACACTTGCCAAGGATATGACTAAACATGGCCTAAATCATGATAACCCAATTAATACAGAGCAACCGGTCCGGTTCGCTGTGCAATCATGGGTTTTTCCTTCCACCTTGACTGAAAATATCTATTATCATTTATTTTTTACCGATTTTGACATCGCCAAAGCTCCTTATGGAAAAAAGCTTGATAAAGGCGTTGTTGAAATAAGAGAATCCGATATTGACTTAAGCGTGGTCCTACCACCTACAGCAGCCGGCGAGATAAGCGCTAATATTCTAGCAGCGAACCCAATGGCTCTAGGAAGCAGCACCAGCGCTATAGTATTTGTCGAATTTATTAATTCCCGCGGTCATGTGGAAGCAGGTTTTGATACTACCTCTCGTTTTGGCGAATTCTCAAGACCCTTTGAAGTGATTTCCCAAGAAATTACCCTATTACCAAGAACCATCCCAGTTGTCGAATTGGCTTCTGAAACCTCCGGGCCAATCGAACCCCCAACTCATCCTCCTATTATTGAAAATACATTAAATTTAAGTGCAACACCTTCTATTCTGGAAAGTGGCGGAAAAATCACATACACCGCTACCTTGAGTAATGCAGTTGCAAATGATACCACCATTACCTTAAGTAATAATCTTATCATTATTATACCTGCGGGTCAGACCAGTGGTTATGTTACCCAAGAAATTCTGAATCATGAAGACGTGTATCTAGATGCTGAAACCATAAGCGTAAATATTAAAGAGGTATCCGGCAATTCCGAAAATCTACAGATAAATAAAGATCAGATTGTTACTGAAATTACTGATACTATCGATACCACCACCGTCAATCTCGGAAATGTCACCGTTAACGAAGGTGGTATGGTGACTTTGACGGCTAATGTCAACAATGCACCGCAAACCGATTTAACCTTAACCCTGTCTAATGGACAAGTGATCACCATTCTTGCTGGACAAACGAGCGGCAGCGTTACCTTCCCAGCCCCAACCGATGATGCTTATATTGATGCCGATAGCCAAACCATCAGCATCAGCAATGCAACCGGTGGCAATTACGAACAATTGGATACCAGCGATACGGCAACGATCACGGTTCAAGATACCATCAACACCACCACCGTCACCTTGGGCGATGTCACCGTCAATGAAGGCGGTATGGTGACCTTAACCGCCAACGTCAACAATGCACCGCAAACCGATTTAACCTTAACCTTGTCCAATGGGGAAGTGATCACCATACTTGCTGGACAAACGAGCGGCAGCGTTACTTTCCCAGCCCCCGCAGATGATGCCTACTTCGATGCCGGCAGCCAAACCATCAGCATCAGCAATGCAACCGGTGGCAATTACGAAAGCTTGAATACCAGCGATACAGCCACGATCACCATCAACGACACCATCAACACCACCGCCGTCACCTTCCTTGACATCACCGTCAATGAAGGCGGCACCATCACCTTGACCGCCAATGTCGACAACGCACCGCAAACCGATTTAACCTTAACGCTGTCCAATGGAGAAGTCATTACCATCCTCGCTGGACAAACCAGCGGCAGCGTCACCTTCCCGGCCCCAACGGACGATGCCTACGTCGATGCCGGCAGCCAAACCATCAGCATCAGCAGTGCAACCGGTGGCAATTACGAACAATTGAACACCAGCGACACCGCGACCATTACGGTGCAAGATACCATTGATACCACCACCGTCACCCTGGGCGATGTCACCGTCAATGAAGGCGGCACCATCACCTTAACCGCCAACGTCAACAATGCACCGCAAACCGATTTAACGTTGACGTTGTCCAATGGAGAAATCATTACGATCCTCGCTGGACAAACCAGTGGCAGCGTCACCTTCCCTGCCCCAACGGATGATGCCTACGTCGATGCCGGCAGCCAAACCATCAGCATCAGCAATGCATTGGGCGGTAATTATGAAAATTTGAACACCAGCGATACAGCAACGATTACGGTTCAAGATACCATTGACACCACCACCGTCACCCTGGGCGATGTCACCGTCAATGAAGGCGGCACCATCACCTTAACCGCCAATGTCAACAATGCACCGCAAACAGACTTGACGTTAACGCTGTCCAATGGAGAAGTCATTACGATTCTCGCTGGACAAACCAGCGGCAGCGTCACCTTCCCAGCGCCAACCGATGATGCCTACATCGAGCAATGCAACCGGTGGCAATTACGAACAATTGGATACCAGCGACACCGCAACCATCACGGTTCAAGATACCATCAACACCACCACCGTTACCCTGGGCGATGTTACCGTTAACGAAGGTGGTATGGTGACTTTGACCGCCAATGTCAACAATGCACCGCAAACCAATTTAACCTTAACCCTGTCCAATGGCCAAGTGATCACCATCCCCGCTGGACAAACAAGCGGCAGCGTTACCTTCGCAGCTCCCGCAGATGATCCTTACATCGATGCCGGCACGCAAACCATCAGCATCAGCAATGCAACTGGTGGCAATTACGAAAGCTTGAACACCAGCGATACGGCAACGATCACGGTGCAAGATACCATCAACACCACCACCGTTACCCTGGGCGATGTTACCGTCAATGAAGGTGGTATGGTGACTTTGACGGCTAATGTCAACAACGCACCGCAAACCGATTTAACGTTAACGCTGTCTAACGGACAGGTGATCACCATTCTTGCTGGACAAACGAGCGGCAGCGTCACCTTCCCAGCCCCAACCGATGATGCCTACGTCGATGCCGGTACGCAAACCATCAGCATCAGCAATGCAACCGGTGGCAATTACGAAAGCTTGAATACCAGCGATACGGCAACGATTACGGTTCAAGATACCATTGATACCACCACCGTTACCCTGGGCGATGTCATCGTCAATGAAGGCGGTATGGTGACTTTGACCGCCAATGTCAACAATGCACCGCAAACCAATTTAACCTTAACCTTGTCCAATGGCCAAGTGATCACCATCCCCGCTGGACAAACGAGCGGCAGCGTCACCTTCCCTGCCCCTGCGGACGATGCTTATATCGATGCCGGCACGCAAACCATCAGCATCAGCAATGCAACCGGTGGCAATTACGAAAGCTTGAACACTAGCGATACGGCAACGATCACGGTTCAGGATACCATCAATACCACCACCGTCACCCTGGGCGATGTCACCGTTAACGAAGGTGGTATGGTGACTTTGACCGCCAATGTCAACAACGCACCGCAAACCGATTTAACCTTAACCCTGTCCAATGGCCAAGCGATCACCATTCTTGCTGGACAAACAAGCGGCAGCGTCACCTTCCCTGCCCCAACGGATGATGCCTACATCGATGCCGGTACGCAAACCATCAGCATCAGCAGTGCAACCGGTGGAAATTATGAAAACTTAAATACCAGCGATACGGCTATCGTAACAATATTGGATACAATTAATACCACTACCCTTAACTTAAGCGGACCTTCTGTAGTAAGCGAAGGAGGGTCTGGTATCTATACTCTTACCGTAACCAATCCCCCGGCTACTGCGTTAACCGTTACCATAGTTGTAAACCACGTTACAACCAATAATGCTGATCTCACGGCCACCACGTTTAACGTAATAATCCCCGCTCATCAAAGTTCGGTTACCTTTAACGTAAATACATTTAGCGATCAACTTGCTGAAAGTAATGAATCATTTACTGTCGCTATCCAAGGAACCAGTGGCGGCAATTATGAAAATTTAGTGGTTGGCACAGGCATAGTAACCACTACTATTCCCAATGATGATTTTGCGCCTGTCGCACAACCAGACTCCGGCAGTGTAATCGAGGGTAGTATTATGTCAGGGACAAGTGTGCTTACTAATGACACTGACGCTAACTTTGACGCATTGAACGTGAGCCAATTTGCAGCCAATGGCAGCGGCACAGGAGCTGTTTCAGCCAACGGCACCAATACGATCATTACAGCTTTAGGTGGTACGGTAAAAATGAATGCCAACGGCACTTATACCTACACTGCCCCAGCTACTGTAAATAATCCCGGTGGTGCGGATGTAGTGGATAGTTTTTACTATAAAGCCAGTGATGGAACAAATACCTCCTCCTGGACCCAAGTTTCCATAAATGTGCAAGATACAGCTCCACTCGCCAACCCGGATGTTAACTCTGTGGCTTTCCAAGGAGCCGTTTCAGGCAATGTTATTACTGCAAACGATGTGCTGGGGCAAGATGCAACCCAACTTCATTCAGTAACTTACAATAATACGACTTACACTAACTTTGTTAACGGCACTTTAACTATTAATACGGCAAACGGAGTGCTGGCTATTAACCAAAATGGTAGTTATACCTACACATCCACTGCTAGCTTGCCGACTACTTCCACAAGTTATGGTGGAGGAAATTCTTCATCACTTTGGTCTGGCGTAGGTGTGTATGGTTATAGTGCCGGCACTAATCCGCTCACTTCTTCCCCGAATGCAACAGTATCCATTAGAAACAATTATGGACTTTATATCAGTGGCGGTGGCGATGCGGATGAAATTGATTCCCGCATTGTATCCGGAAATGTAAGAACAGAAACGGTAGCCATTGATCTTCTTACCCCTGCTTCCTCGCTGCAAGTAGAAGCAAGGGAGGTAGACAGCGGAGATAATGTGGGCTGGGCAGTTTATAACCTGGATGGCTCAAATAACCTGGTTTTAGTAGGCAGTGGTGTTACCAATGCAACTGGTTCAGGCAGCAATGGATCCCTGACGTTTAATATTACAGCCAACGTACCCTTCCGTTATGTCGCCTTCTACGGAGTTGATGGCAACGACGATTTTAACATTTGGAAGATTACTGCAAACAGAACTGACTATAATTATGACGTTCCAAATGATGTATTTACTTATGTCATCCGCGATGCGGATGGAAGCCAATCTTCCTCTACGTTAACTATTGATCATGGCACGCCAAATCCTGCCGCCACAGCGGATATAGCGTCTGTTAGTGAAGCGGGTTTATCTGGCGGCACACAAGCCGGGGTAGTAAGTGTAGTGGCCGAAGGTAATTTGCTTACCAATGATGCAAATACCGGCGATGCGTCTATCTCTTCAGTGACTTTCAATGGCGTTACGGCCACCCCGGTTGGAGGAGTCATTACCATTGATACCCCCTTAGGGTTATTAAAAGTCTATACACAAAACGGCGGCGGACATAGCAAAGGGGATTATGAGTACACACTGCAAACTTCAAGTACGCAAGGCGATAACGTGAATGAATCATTCACTTATCGTTTGAGTCATAATGTCACCGGCATGACCAGCGATGGCAACCTTACCATTAATATCGCTGACGATGCACCCATTGGACAGAATGTTTCAGCCTCTTTTGTAGGTCAAAGCGAAAATATAGGCGTAAACTTAATTTTAGTCCTTGATGTATCTACCAGTATGGCGACCATAGAATCCAACGGCATGACTCGCCTGGCCATGGCAAAACAAGCCTTGCAAGAATTGATCCAAGCAGGTGAGGATTTGGGTAATGTCAACGTTAAAATTATCACTTTTTCCACAAAAGCTACCAATTCTGGATGGTTTGTTAATGATGTGGATGGTGCTTTAAATTATTTAAATAACATCAGCTCCGATGGATATACTTATTATGATGCAGCCTTACAAGAAGTAATTCGAACTCATAATATTGCGCCAGTACCAATAGCTGCCAACAACTTGTTATATTTCCTCTCTGACGGCGAACCTACCTCGGGCCATGGAGTAAATGATGGCTCATTATCTTATGGCAGTTACCAGGATGTGGCCGCATGGGAAAAATTTATTGATGACACCAACATTGACAAGGCGTATGGGGTAGGCTTCGGCGAGGCGACTCTTGGTCCACTGGAAATGGTGGCTTACCCAACGCCTGCTGGACAAGGCGGTGCCTTTATCCTGCAAACCATCAGTGATCTTGCCAATGGATTTATTGACCAATACGGTAACAATATTAGCAGCTCGGTGATCTCAGGGGGAAGCGTTGTTGAAGGCTTTGTCTTAGGTGCTGATGGAGGTTATATAAAATCGATTGTCGTCGATGGCATAACCCACACGTATAACCCAAGTACGAGTCCGGCAGGATCTGAAGTCCTGGTTATTGAAACTGATTTAGGCGGTGTATTAACTTTTAATTTCTTGACCGGGCAATACAGTTACAACATCAATACCAATCATTCCATTGATGGTCAAGAAGTTATTCCTGTGACCGTCATTGATGCGGATGGTGATCAGATCACTAAGGATCTGACTTTGGACATTGATTATACGGCGGCTGGAATTGATGCAAACCGCGATACAGTGATTACCAATATCGCGCAAGGAAACGTTATCAGTTTCGATGCCAGTGCTCTTTTGAAAAATGATATGGCGATTAATGGCACCACGGTCAGTGCTGTAACCAATGGAACCGGCAGTACGGTTACTTTAAATAATGGGATTATTAATTTGACCCCCACCGCACTTACTTTCAGTGGAGCCAATTTCAGCACCAATAGTACTACCACTTTAATTAATGAAGGCTCAAGCAATAATACCAGTGCAACTGCCGATGTCATTAACCGCTCTGCGTTTTCTTCGGGCTTCACCAATGCTGGGTTAAATCATAGCGGCTACAGTACAGGCTACCGCGGCAGCATCTCCAGCTCGGATCAGGACTGGTTTAGAATCAGTTTGGCTGCTGGTGAGTTATTGTGGATAGATGTGGATCCACGCAGCAGCAGCAACATTTCAAATGTGGATATCTTTGTTTACGATAAGGCAGCTTCGGGAAACAGTGCCGGTAATATGATAACGCAAGTATTTGATTACACGCTTTCCAATCAGGGCACAGAAGGTGCATTCGTAGCACAATACTCTGGAGACTATTATTTCCAAATTAACAGCACGACTTCTGCCAATTATGATGTGTTTCTAACCATTGATAACAGCCAGGCTGATTACCGTAATTTTAATTACACCATTACCCATCAAAACCCCAACAGCACTGTAAGCGATAGCAGTATCGTGGACGTGGTTACGCAAACAGGCAATACGTTAACCGGTACTGAGAAATCAGAAGTGCTGGTCGGCGGCAATACCAATGACATCATTAATGCCAATGGCGGGGATGACTCCCTGTTTGGCGGCTTGGGTAACGATACGCTAAACGGCGGCAGTGGTAAAGATATGCTGGTGGGCGGCCGCGGCAATGACACCATGACGGGAGGAACTGGCAAGGACACTTTCGTATGGAAAGCAGGAGATGATACCGGTAACGCGATTGATACTATTACTGATTTTACGCCAGGACAAAATGGCGATGTATTGGATCTGTCCAACTTGCTAACAGGCGAGCATCAAAACGCCCAAAGCCTGGATAGTTATTTACAAGTCAGTTATAACAATACTACGCAAAACACCACCATTGCAGTGGATACAGATGGCGGTGCAACCTTCAGCGCCACCCAAACCATCATTCTGGCAGGGGTTGACTTAACCGCTGGGGGTACCTTGCAGAATACGCAAATCCTGACGGAGCTCATTAATAATGGCAATATAGTTACCGACGCTTAACGCTCTCTTAAAGCTGTTTGTTTTGCTTTCAGCAAGGGTTTTAACAAATAATCCAGCACGGATTTTCTTCCCGTCAGAATATCCACTGTAGCCTGCATGCCAGGAATGATATAGAGCGGATTATTTTTTGTGCCTAAATAATTTTTCTGGGTACGTACCCGAATCAGATAATAGCTTTTTCTTTCTTTATCTTCTTCATCTACAATGGTATCAGCACTGATTTGTTCAACTTCCCCTTCCAATCCACCATAGATTGAAAAATCATAAGCACTTAATTTCACCATGGCTTTTTGCCCAAGCCGAATAAAGCCAATGTCAGCAGGGCGAATTTTGGCTTCAATTAGCAAAGTATCGTCTAATGGTACGATTTCCAGAATGTCCATGCCGGGTTTAATCACACCACCGACGGTATTTACTTTTAGCTGATTTACTATTCCCTTGACCGGTGAACGGATGGTGGTTCTTGACACCCTGTCTTTGTCACCTTGCATTTCTTCCTGTAAGCGGGACACTTCGCCTTTTGCTTCATTATACCGCTCTAAGGTTTTGCTATTAAATGCATGCAATTTACCCTGAAGCTCGCTTACGGTGCGTTCAAGGCGCAATACTTCCACCGGTGATGCGGCGCCTTTTTTGATCAGGGGTTTAGTCATTTCTAATTCTTTGGTCGCCAATTCTATATCGCGCAACATTTGTTTTTTTTCATCCTGGCGCGCCTTGTAAAAGGCAATTTCAGACATCACCAAATCAGGATTTGCTGCCTCAATTTTTTTATCAAATACCAGGGGTTTGTTTTCTATTTCTGCTTGCAAACGAATCAATTCTATTTGCACGTCTTCCAATTTTCGCTCCAACTCCTTAAATTTGGATGCAAATAAAACATCTTCCAGGCGCATCAATATCTGTCCCCGCTGCACCAAATCGCCTTGTTTTACCAAAATTTCCCGTACTATTCCGCCTTCGAGATTTTGGACTACCTGTACTTGCCTGGAAGGAATGACTTTTCCTTCCCCTACGGTCACTTCATCCAGTACGGCATATTTTGCCCATAGAAAAAAGATGAGAAGACAAATGATGATAGCCCATACAATCAAATGGGAAAAAACATGAGTATCTTTTACTGTTTCTGGACTGCTATCGGTAAGTAAACCTAAATTTTTTTTTGTTTTTGGCATTTATTTCACCACTTATTTTTCATCAATGGAGCAAGAACTTCTCAATTATGCTTTAGCATCGGCTTGTTTTTTTCCTGAATCGAATTTCACCCCGCTTCGTAGCGCATTTAGTACCGTTTCTTTAGGGCCATCGGCCACCACGCGGTTATTATCTATTACAATCAACCGGTCGACCAATTCGAGCATGGCTGCTTTATGGGTGACTAGAATGAATGTTACATCATCGCTCAGATATTTTTTCAAATTTTGGCGCAACTGCGTTTCACTTCCATCGTCCATGGAGGCTGTTGGTTCGTCAAAAATTAAAATTTTTGGTGACAGAAGCAACGCTCTGGCAACAGCAATGGCTTGCCTTTGTCCAGCTGATAAACGCGATCCACGCTCGCCTACTTGCCTATCCAATCCTTCCGGATGATTTTGGGTGAAGTTGGTTACCCCGGCAATAGCCGCTGCTTTTAAAATTCTGTCATCATCAATATATGGAGCGCCTAAGCGAATGTTGTCTTTTACAGTGCCATAAAACAGCACCACATCTTGTGGGACATAACCAATTTGTCTTCTTAAATCCGCCGGATTTATCTGCAGATAATCCGTCCCATCCATATAAATACCACCTTTGTCAGGACGATAAAGCCCCATTAACAATTTCGCAATCGTGGACTTTCCAGAACCAATCCTGCCGATGATGGCGACGCGTTCGCCCTTTTTAATTGAAAAGGAAACGTGATTTAGAATAGGGTTTGTCTGGCCAGGATAATGAAAGTCTACTTGCCTTAACTCAATATTACCCTCTATATGCGGGCGGTGCAGGTAACTGGAAGCATCCTGCACATCAGTAGGTAACTTCATGACTTGGCCAATGGATTCCAAGGCTTGCATGGATTGATAATAGCGGGAAAAAATAGCTGCAACCTGGCCCATAGGAGCTAGTGCCCTGCTTCCCAAAATAGTACATGCGATTAATGCGCCAACTGTGAGTTCGCCTGCGATGATTTTATATACACCGAAAATGACTAACAAAACATTCGCCAGCTGCTGCGCCAATACGGTGAGATTGATGCTTGAGTTTACCAAGAAACGAAGTTTGGCACCCAATCTTGCCGCATAAATTACTGCCTGCTCAAATCGGCGCTGCATGGTACCTTCAGCACCACTGCTCTTTATCGCCTCAATCCCCGCTAACGATTCAATCAACGTGGCATTTTTTTCTTGCGCCAGTTGATAAGATGTTTTAGTAATTTTGGTCAGCGGATACTGCAATAAAAATCCGATGAGAAACACAATCGGTACGACAACTAAGGGAATGATTACCAGGTTGCCGCCTAAATAGAAAAGCACAATCAAATAAAGGATGACAAACGGTAAATCCACCAAAACGGTGATGGTAGTAGACGTAATGAAATCACGAAATGCTTCAAATGATTGGATAGTGTTAGCAAATGCACCAACGGATGAAGGCCTGGCATTCATTTGAATGCCTAATATATGTTCAAAAATGATGGCGGATAATTGCACATCAGTCTTTTTGCCCGCCACATCAATAAAATAAGCGCGCAGGGATTTTAAAAACAAATCAAAAAGAAAAACCAACCCAATCCCTGTAGCCAAGACCCACATGGTTTCGATTGCATGGTTTGGGACCACACGATCGTACACGTTCATAGCAAATAATGGCACGGCCAAGGCAAATAAGTTAATTAAAACAGAAGCCGTCAAAACTTCCACATAAATCGGCCAGGATTTCATCAATACTGTCCAAAACCAATCTTTAGGTTTCTTTTTTACATAACTCTCTTTACTGGGGCGGGTGAATTGATAAGCAGGCTTTACGAAAATGGCATATCCACCATATTTTTCAGCCAAAGTGGTATTGGGCACCGTCACCCGTCCTTGTCCGGTTTTATGCGTTAAAATTACGCTCTCATCTTCTCGTATTTCCAGTAATAAGCAAGCTTCGCCATCTTGTAAAAGCAATACGGCAGGCAGCACTAAATCCGTAACGTCTTTAAATGCAATCTTATTGATTTCTGCGCTCAGCTTAGCCCGCTCAGCAGCTCTGACGAACAAGGTTGGAGTGAGTTTATTGTCCACTAAAGGCAGACGCTCCGTTAAAGAAATGGCAGAGCATGGCGTTTGATAATATTTGGTTAGGAAAAGCAAACAAGCCAAAAGCGGATCATGCGTGGCCAAATCACTTTCCGGAATATCCCAATTAGCTGTTTCTTGCTTGCTCATAAGCGCTCCAGTCAAAAGCAGTTTGCAACATCAGTCTTCTTGAATAATTTGGGCAACGTTTTCAAATTGGCTGCGAATTTTTTGACGCGCCATCAATTTTTCAATTGCGGGCGCTGGGAAGTCAGTGATTGCAATGATGTTTTTTTCCATCAAAATTTGAATTAAATCCTCAATAACCCGAATTAAATCCAAGTCGGATTTTAAAAAATAAAGTTTTTTGTCCAAAGCACAACGCGTTAGAAAAGCGGTAAGTTCCGGATCATTACTTGTTACTTCTTCAAGCCCTTCCTCACTTTGATCTTCAAAAATAGCGCAGATTTGATTCTGGGAATCGCGCTTGACAAAAACCATAATCCTTCCTTGCTTACTTTTTATTGTTAAAAGATAGTTTAATATTAGGAAGTTAGCAAATAAAACCATGCAGTTGGCTAGTTATACGCGTATATTATTGTGACAAAAAAAGCAAGTTACGATGCGCAGAAGCTATCCTGCTTTTAAAATTTGCGTTACGCTTTGTTTTTAACAAAGAGTCTTAAATGAAAATACAATTATTGCCTTTATTCGATAGCATCCATCACCTGCATAAAAATTGCGAAAATATTGTCTTGCCGGAAGAATATCGTTTGGATTTTAATCATGCTCTTAATTTTTTAAAAAATTACCAGGGCAGCCTGGGCACTTTTAACAGCTACCGGCGCGAAACCGAACGTTTGTTACAATGGTGTTGGCAAATAAGAGGAACCACTTTAAAACAATTGAAACGTGATGACATAGAGCAATTCGTACGTTTTTGTCAAAATCCCCCAAAAAACTGGATAGGCGTAAAAAAAGTTCCGCGGTTTATTGAAAAGGAAGGAAAACGTATTCCCAATGGCGAATGGCGTCCCTTCGTGGCAACCATTTCGAAATCCTCAAGAAAACGGGGCGAAGACGTTGATGCCTCTTTATTTGCTTTATCGCAAGGAGCCATTCAAGAGATTTTTGCCATTCTCAGTACGTTGTTTAATTTTCTAATTGCCGAAGAGTATTTGTTATCAAACCCAGTTGCCTTGATACGCCAAAAAAGCAAGTTCATACGTAAACGTCAGCAAAACCTGCCGGTGAGAAGACTTAGCCTTCAACAATGGGATGCAGTATTGCAAGCGGCAGAACATTTAGCACAGGAAAATCCTGAAAAACATGAGCGTACCCGATTTATTCTTAGTGCATTATATGGCATGTATCTTAGGATTTCCGAATTGGCGGCGAGCGAGCGCTGGATTCCTACAATGAATGATTTTGCAAAAGATAATAATGGTTCCTGGTGGTTTACCACCGTAGGAAAGGGGAATAAAGAAAGGCAAATTGCCGTAAGCGAAGCCATGCTGGCTAGCCTTTCCCGTTGGCGCACTTTTTTAGGCTTATCCCCTCTACCCTCACCTGCAGACAATTCACCGCTACTGCCTAAATTGCGCGGTACAGGCCCCATGAGTGATACGGCACCCATACGCCGCTTGGTGCAATTATGTTTTGATCGGGCCACCGATCAGTTGCGGCGCCAAAATCAAAATGAAGAAGCGGATAATTTAATGGCTGCAACGGTGCATTGGCTGCGGCACACAGGGATTTCCGAGGATGTGAAAACAAGACCGCGCGAGCATGTTCGCGACGATGCTGGCCATAGCTCCAGTGCAACAACAGACCGTTATATCGATATCGAATTGCAAGCGCGGTATCAATCAGCCCGCCGGAAATCAATTATTCCACAGGCTGCTGAGAAGCGGAAAGAACGTATAGAAGAAAAGTAACCAGACAATCTCTCTGAAATTTTTTGAACGTCATTTAAAGCCGTTGCCTATCGATAAACCAAGCTTGCCTTAAGCTCATAAAATAGGAGCTATGCTTCTCTTTTTTAGCTTATCTTAAGGGTTGATAAACCAACAAAAGTATCGCTGCAACCACCCACATGCTCACGCCTAAAACATGGGCATATGGCCAGGGTTTGTAGCGCCGTTTGCTTTTTACCAGTGCATGGGAAATCCACATAGGCAAACAAATTAACAAGAATAAAATGAGTATTTCGGCGACATAGATAGACCAGGCAGCAAACGGAAAATAGCGAGTAAACTGGTTGATTACTTCATGCAGAGAATAATTTGACCATACTAAAAACCAGGAGATCCAGTATTTATAATGAACGACCAGCCATGACGCCAGTATTAAGGGTACAAAAAAAGCAACACCGGGTAAGGAAAAAATTTTTTTAAAAAAAAGATAAATTTCCTGTGCGAAAAAAACGATAAATGCGGAACTTAAAATGACGAATGCAAGTGTAATTAACATAATGATGACTACTGGCTCTTTATTGTATGTTTAACTGCTCGTTAAGAGCTTGCATACGCTCACGATATCATTCATGCCATCTGGTTATTACTTTCACTGACCAGATGATGCGCGCAACAGCCTTACCTATTTATTTCTTACTTTCCAAAAATTCCCAACGCCCATACAGCTGGCTTAGCTCGGTTTCGAACGCAGCCAATTGCTGATTGCTTTGACTGATTGCATCGCCATCCTGTTGATAAAAGGCAGGTGCAGCCATATTTTCCTGTAACGCCGCTATTTTCGCCTCCAAGGTTTCTATTTTTTGGGGTAATTGGCTCAATTCGCGCTGTTCATTATAGGAAAGTTTATCCGCATTCCGCCGCTGGGCTGAAGGTGCAACAGCAGGCGGCGAGGCACGCTTTTCTTTCCTTTGCTGTTGATAATCATCATACCCACCCATGTATTCTTTGAAGTGTCCATTGCCTTCAAAAACCAATAAACTGGTTACTACATTATTCAGGAAAGCGCGATCGTGGCTTATTAGTAATAAAGTGCCCGGGTAGTCAATTAGCATGGATTCAAGCAGTTCCAGTGTTTCCATGTCCAAATCATTGGTGGGCTCATCCATAACCAATAAATTTACCGGTTTGGCAAATAGCTTGGCCAATAATAAACGATTACGTTCACCACCCGACAAAGTGGAGACGAGTTGGTTAAAGCTCTCCGGGGGAAACAAAAATTCACGCAGGTAAGTGGCTACATGCTTTTGTTTGCCATTGATGGTGACATAATCTGCCCCGTCGCCAACATTGGCGAGCACTGTTTTTTCCTCATCCAAATGCCGGCGTAACTGATCAAAGTACGCCACGGCCAATGAAGTCCCATAACGAAGCTCGCCGGAATCTGCCTTTAATTCACCTAACAACAGACGCACCAATGTGGTTTTACCGCACCCATTGGGCCCGACAATACCGATTTTGTCACCTCTTGTCAGTAACAAGGAAAAATCCTTAAGCAATGCCTTCCCTTGTAAAGAGTAATTCAAGTTTTGCGCTTCCAGGACTAAATTTCCTGAACGCACGACTTCAAGAGGAATGGACTTGATTTTACCTACTTGCAAACGCCGTTGTTTAAATTCTTCCCGTAAAGCTTTTAATGCACGGACGCGTCCTTCATTGCGTGTGCGCCGTGCTTTAATCCCTGTGCGGATCCATGCTTCCTCTTGTGCCAGATTTTTATCAAACAATGCATTTTTTTTATCTTCACTTAACAGCCTGGCTTCACGCCTCTCAAGATACGTTTCATAATCACATTCATATCGATATATTTGGCCACGATCAATTTCCACGATTTGATTGGCTACCTGCGCCAGAAACTCACGATCATGCGTGACCACCAGTAAACTGCCTGAATAATTTTTTAGGTAAGATTCAAGCCATTCTATGGTCGGGATATCCAAATGATTAGTAGGCTCATCGAGAAGCAGTAAATCGGGGGCTGCAATGAGTGATGCTGCCAAAAGAGCGCGGCGTTTCATACCACCAGATAAATGGTTCATGCTGGCATTCATATCCAGTCCCAAGCGGCTTGCCATATTTTCAACCTGTGGCAAGCGCTCCCATGCTTGCTGCTCGTCAATGCGTTGCTGGAAAAAGGAAATCCGCTTTAAATCCCCTTCCAGGGAAGCCATATGATAACCTGCCAACAACTCCCCTATCTCGCCTAAATCTTTGACCAGGAAATGATATACTGATTCGTTTTGCTCAATAGGGACTTCTTGCGTTAATCCGGATATGCGTAAACCACCTAACTTTTGCACGACTCCCTGGTCTGGGAGAATTTTTCCTTCCAGCAATTTTATTAAAGTGGATTTTCCAGCCCCGTTTCGACCCACTAAAGCGATGCGATCACGTGGCTGAATTTGCCAACTTGCATGATCTAAAATTTGCTTTCCTGCGAGATTTAAACTCACATCGTGAAGCGACAAAATGCTCATAACATAAAACCTAAAAGAGCTTCATATAAATCAATGGCAAAGTATAAGTTCACCTACTCGGGCAACACCATCACAGCGTCCATTTCCACCTGTGCACCGCGAGGTAATGCTGCCACACCAATAGCAGCCCTTGCGGGATAAGGCTCGGGAAAATAACGGGTCATGGCTTCATTGACTAAAGGAAAATGGCTTAAATCGAGCAAATAAACATTTAATTTGACAATATTAGCCAAACTGCCGCCAGCCGCTTCGCACACAGCGGCTAAATTTTCTATTACCCGATTGATTTGCAGGCGGATCTCATCGCTGCATAGTTGCATGGTTTTGGTATCCAGCGGAATTTGACCGGACAGATAAACGGTATTACCGCATTTCACGGCTTGACTATACGTTCCGATTGCAGCAGGTGCTAATTGACTGGTAATGGGTTCCATCATTATTCCCCTTGTTTTTTTCGATACAGACGCAAAACCATTTTATTGGCTCTTAAGCGGCGCATGACGCGAGCCAGATGCGTTCGGTCCGAGACGCTTAAAGAAAAAGTAACTGCATTATGCCTGCCGTCCCGCGGATCTACATTAATGTTGCCAATATTGGATTCAGCTTCAGAAATAGCTGTAGCTAACGCCGCAAGCACCCCGCGCTGATTCGTCACTTCAACGGTAACATCCACAGTGAATTCGCCCTGTACGTCCTCATCCCAGCGCAAGGAAATAAATTGTTCCGGATTGACCCTGATTTTTTTAATGCTTGGGCAATCGCTGATGTGCACCAATATCCCCCGACCTTGTTGAAAACGTCCAACAATGTTATCTCCTGGAATGGGCTGACAACATTCGGCAAAATGTACCACCATTCCTTCCGTCCCTTTAATGGCCAAAGGTCTGCTTTTGGCTGTTTTTACCAAAGCACCACTTTCCTCTGCAACCACCAGACGTTTGGCGATTACCATAGACATTTGATTACCAATACCGATGGCGTAAAGTAAGTCTTCTATTGTTTTGTAGTTTAAATCACTTAATAAGGCTTGCATCGATTCCTGCGGAATTTTGCTGTAATCGCTTCCCGCTTCCGAGAAGGCCTGCTCAAGAAGCCTTTGCCCTAAGATGACGGACTCAGCATGTTGCTGGCTCTTCAGGAAACCGCGAATGTTGCTGCGGGCTTTACCGGTGACTACGAAATTGAGCCATGAAGGGTTGGGACGTGCACCGGGGGCCGTGATAATTTCAACCGTCTGCCCATTCGTAAGCGGGATGCTTAAAGGTACGAGGCGGCGATTTACTTTTGCAGCAACGCAACGATTTCCTACATCTGAATGAACAGCATAAGCAAAATCAACTGGCGTCGCCCCTTTAGGCAATTCCATGATTTCTCCCTTAGGCGTGAAAACATAAACCTCATCAGGGAATAAATCAATTTTAACGTTTTCAATAAATTCAAGCGAGCTGCCCGTACTGCTTTGCATTTCCAACAAACGTTGCACCCATTCCCGTGCACGCAACTGGGCTTCATTGACTTCCAACCCGGATGATTTATATATCCAGTGGGCTGCCACGCCATTTTCCGCTACATTATCCATATCGCGCGTGCGGATTTGCACTTCCAGGGGAATGCCATAAGGCCCGAATAGGGTCGTGTGCAGGGATTGATATCCATTGACCTTGGGGATACCAATGTAATCTTTAAAACGTTGCGGCACAGGCTTGTAGGTTTGATGCAAAGCCCCAAGCACGCGGTAGCATGAATCAATGTCTTCCGTAATGACCCGGAAAGCAAACACATCAGTAATTTCTGCGAAGGAAGCTTTTTTATAGCGCATTTTACGATAAATGCTGTATAAGTGCTTTTGTCGGCCAAATACGTGTTCGTAGGGAATGTTTAATTTCTCTAAGGCGGCTTGCAGATCATGTTCTATTTTTTGGGTTAATTCGCGACGGTTACCACGGGATTTTTCTACTGCTGATTTAATAGCGCGATAACGCATGGGATACAGGGCTTTGAACCCCAAATCCTCCAAGCCGGTATAAAGTGCGTGCATACCCAAACGATTGGCAATGGGTGCATAAATTTCCAGCGTTTCTATGGCAATGCGCTTTTTTTTACCCCGTGGCATAATGGACAATGTCCGCATGTTATGCAACCGATCGGCAAGCTTGACGATGATGACGCGAATATCCTTGACCATCGCCAAAACCATTTTACGAAAATTCTCTGCCTGTGCCTCTGCCTTGGATTCGAATTTTATTTTGGTTAATTTTGTGACGCCATCTACCAAAGCGGTAACTTCTTCACCGAATTTGCTTAATAAATCGGCTTTGCTGAGCATGGTATCTTCCACCACGTCGTGCAATAAAGTGGCCATGATGGTTTGATAATCCAAACGCATCTGAGCAAGAATAAGGGCGGCAGCCACCGGATGAGTAATATAAGGTTCACCGGAACGGCGCATTTGACCATGATGAGCTTTTTTTGCTACCAGATAAGCCTGATAACATTTTTTAATATGCAAAGGCTCAAGGTAGCATTTTAACTCCTCATGTAAATCCTTAAAGTAATTCACGCAGCGCTCCTGCATTTCCGCCACATCTGTTGTCATGCATCGTTCCTATGACTCGATCTTGGGCAACCTGAGTTTTAACACTCAGGAATGGAAGAATGAGGCAATAATAAACCTCTTATCGAGTAAAGCAGAAAATCATTATTTGAGCAAAATCTTATATATTTATCTATAAAGTTTAGTCTTTATCCAGAATTTCAGGCGTAATCAACCCTTCAGCAATTTCCCGTAAAGCCACTACAGTAGGTTTGTCATTTTCCCACTCGACTAAGGGTTGAGCACCGCGTACTGCAATTTGGCGGGCGCGCTTGGAAGCGACCATGACCAGTTCAAAACGATTCTTAACATTTTCCAAACAATCTTCTACGGTTACACGAGCCATAATACCCCCAAAGTTAAGCGACTAAATCAAAATAAAGCAATTTCATTGTGCGCAGAATTAACTGCTTAAGCGATTACATTATAAAAAGTCAAACATTATATTTTACTGCGATGACAAAAGGAAAGAAAGCAATTTTCCCAAATGCCTGGTTTGCCGCGAAATATGCAGACGGTTGGCCAATACAATGGCTTGCAATTCCTGCGACGCCTTATTGAAGTCATCATTCACAATTAAGTAATCAAACTCGGAATAATGGCTCAATTCATCCCGGGCGCGCTGCATACGGCTGCTAATCACTTGTTCATTATCCTGTTGCCTTGCCAGCAAGCGTTCTCTTAATGACTGCAGGGAAGGTGGAATCACAAAAATCCCCACAGCTTCGGGGAATATACGACGGATTTGTTGAGCACCTTGCCAATCGATATCCAGAACAACATCTATTCCCGCCTGTAGACGGCTATGAATTTGCGCGGTGGATGTACCGTAATAATGATTAAACACACGAGCATGCTCAATGAAAGCTCCCGCATCCATCATGCGTAAAAACTCGTCTTCATTTACGAAAAAATAATCCACTCCGGAAATTTCCCCAGGACGCTGGGTACGTGTCGTATGCGAAATAGATATTTCAATATCCTCTAAATCATTAACCAGCCTTTTTACCAGACTGGTTTTCCCTCCCCCGGAAGGCGCAGCAACAATAAAAAGGTTTCCTTGACATGCATTAGCCATTCTTAATCCTGTTCAACAACCCGTTATTCGATATTTTGAATTTGTTCCCGCATTTGTTCAATTAATACTTTCATTTGCACGGCGCATTGCGTTAGCTCTGCTGAATCGGATTTTGAACTCAAGGTGTTGGCTTCCCGGTTTAATTCCTGCATTAAAAAATCCAAGCGCCGCCCTATCGCTTCTTTTTGGTTATCCAGCGTACGACCTACCTCTTGCATATGCGTTTGCAAGCGATCCAATTCTTCGCTAACGTCCAAGCGGGTTAGCAATAGAGCAATTTCCTGCTCTAATCTGGATTCATCGACGCTCATTTCTAAATTATGCAAGCGGCTTATTAACTTTTCCCTGGTTTGCAAGACCAGTGACGCTGCCTTTTTAGCAGCTAAACTTACTTCTTCATGTAATAAGTGCAAGCGTGTCTGGATGCAATCCTTCAATGCCTGCCCCTCCGCTTTTCTTACCTGAACCAGTCGCTGCAAAGCCTGTGAAAACAACTGCATTATTTCTTCGTTCAAAGCATCTGTATCTGGTTGGTTAACTCTGACCACCCCAGGCCAGGCCAGCACCTGACTGACAGACAAATCATTAGCCAACTGCTGCTCTGAGGTTAAGCGGACCGCCGTATTTAATAATGCCTGCACCAATTCTTCATTAATCAGCAGGGATGGAGTATAGGTAAGAGCGTCACTTATTTTCAATTGGCATTCGAGCTTGCCTCGATGAATAAATTCCCGTAATTGATTGCGTAAATTCATTTCCAAATGGCGGAAAGGCTCGGGCAAACGAAAAGACACATCCAAATACCTGTGATTGAGCGATCTAAGCTCCCAACACAATAAATTTGGGCCCATTTGATTTTGCATTCTTGCAAAAGCTGTCATACTTTGCGGCATTTTTAAACCTTTCTCGGAAGAAACCATTAACACTTGCTTAATATTAAGCCATTTTGCGCCTTGACTATACCCTAAATTTGCACAAATGCAAGATTCTGGCTTTGTTTTCGCCAGCATTTAATCGCTACACAAACAAATTGCAAATTACTCGATCTGCACGAAATATTTGCAAAAAATATAAAATTAGTGTACATTTAAAAAGCAAAAATTTTTTTTAAAATTATTATTTTGGGGTGCACCCACTTGGTTATCAAATTATGTTGTTAATAATAAATAACTTTAGAATTTTTGATTTTATTCGATTTTTTATCGCTTCTTCCTGCGCCAAACAAATTACATTCCCAGGGGAATTTCTATGAAGAAACAAATTAAAGAGCTCACGACTACCTTAGAACAAACGATATTAGATTCCTTTCGTGTTAGCCTATTACAAGCGTGGATGAAATTTCACAAGAGCAGCATTGAGCGTGAAGCCGCGGAAGAAATTAGGAAAGAAGAAGCGAGAATTAACGAGCTTAAGCAAAAATATCAACAGAATTTGGCAACACACAAAAAAGAACTTGAAGTTCTTGAGAATGCTTTTACAGAATGGAAAGAAAAACATCCCACTGCCTTTGATTCTGAATTCCCGCAGGCAGAAGCACTTCGTCGGAAAAGACATAGTGCACCTTGGCCAGTAGACGAATTCGTCAATAAAGATGAGATTGAATTCGAAATTAGAGAGAAATATCGCAAAAGATTTCAGAATGAACAATGGGCTTGGAATTCCAGTTTACGTACCACCCTGCTGGAGCGAATTAAAGCATACCCCAACCCCCAAGCTTTTGTTGAGCAATTAGATACACGACACCCCTGGTTCATCGAAGGAAAGGATGGTCCGGCTGCAGATTTTGCAATAGGTTTCTACACACGCCATATTAGCGGTTGCCTGCCACCCCCTTATGACAGCGACCCTGAGCAGTGGCCGTGGAATGAAAAAACGCTACAAACTTTTGCAAATGCAAGTGCCTGGAAAACCCTTGATGCGGAATTGGTTCGCAAGGAAATTGAAGGTGCACCATTCCTTGATATCGGAAAAAATTACAATCGCAATGCAAGAAGCATACCCAATTTAGTAGCGACTCTTGAGGATGTTGAACTGCGTGCGCCATTGTTAAACCGTGCAGGCGGCCTATCTTCGTATGCATTGCAACGTGTGGATATATTCCGTTTTCTTTGTACCCATTATGAAACACAATGCCAAGCCACGCTTGTCGACCAGAAGACCATCGCCGTACCAAAAATTGCCCCATTTATTCATACGGAATTAAACGAGTTAGGAACAGCGCAGTTAAATCATTTGCAAACCATGTTAATCAACATTAACGATGAAGCCAACCCGGTTTGGATTTGTTTGCAAAAAAAGAGTGGCAGTCAATGGACCGCTTATATTCCTGACATGGCAGAGCCAATATTTCAAAATATCCCTGCGAAATTGCAAGAATTGAGCAATAAAAATCAAAAAATAGATTTTGTTAAAGTGGATTGCACCCATAATATTGCTAAAAATGACATCCAACATTTCAGTAAAACTGCTCAATGGCAACATATTTTGTTAGCCAGAGTATTGCCTTGCTGTATGGAACCTAAAAAAGGCCCAGTAGAGAAATACCTTGCCAATGTGCCGGTAACTTCTTTTATGGAGCATGTCTTTTTATCTTCCCTGGGCATTCTTTATTCGAACACTGAATCCCTTCTAAAAACAGCTTTATTTATCAGGGAACCTTTCTCGGATAAAGCCAGCGAATCCCTTTATCCCAATTCTTGGACAGCCCAGTATTTATTATCGCGTGATACATTTGATTTTATTCAGCCCAAAGAAATCCTTAATGTTTTCCATGAGAAAACCCTGCAAATAAACGACGACTCACAGCATATCCTTCATTTAAAAAAAGGCGCCAGTGAAAGAGAATTAACGCACGCTTTATATGTTGCCCACCATAACCCTGCCTTAAGCAGATTTGAATTACCAGCCGTTACGAAGCGGTTTTGGGATGAGACTGCTGAGTCTCTATTTGATTTCAGTACGACCTTATTCAGTATCATTCCTGGCCAGGATAATCCGGTCAAAAACTCCACAGATGACTTCCTGCCACTGGCGATGCGTGCTACTGCGCGTAACCGCTTTTTAAAATCTATTCTACCCAATGACGAGTGGGAGAAGGCGCAAACAACCGTCAAGGGCAAACGCTCCATTTGGAAGACGGCTGGAAAAGAAACAACCAAATTTTTCCAAGCAGCAGGCAAAAGCATTGATCTTGATTTCATCGACGAGATGCTGAAGTTCAAAGCCAATTGGCTTAAAAACAGCTGTAATCATGAGCAAGAAAACGAAATTTCTGCAGCAATGTGGCAATTCGCGCAAATTTCCCAATTAAGCACAAAAGGGTTAGATGAATTATTCGACTACGTAAATAGTGCTCACATTTCCAGCTGGAAAACCACCTTAAGGCTTAATCCGCCTAATTTATCTGCTGTATTCGATTTGGCAGGCAGCATTACCGACAAGCCTGGCGATTATCTCACCTACCTGCATAACAAGATAAAAACTTACGGTCAAAACTCGCGACAATGCAGCCCGTTGTTCTCCTCATTAGCACTGATTATGCCGGGGACCGATGCGATAAATCAGCGGTTTATTAATGAATTGGCTTCCGTATTTACTACAGTCAATGGCCAAAAATTATCCCCGGCATTTAAAGACGGCGTGGGCGAGATTACCTTATATAATCTAAATATTGACGATCAATACACCAAAGAACTTTTTAGCAAACTGGAAGCAGCAGCGGGTTCCAATAACCTTTTCTCCCTGCAAATCCAAATTCGTATCCCTGCCTGGGACAGAGCAGCCTTTATTACCCCCGAACAACGTGAAATGAAGGCGCGCTATAAAGCCTTGCAAGATAAAATCCTTGATAATCAAAGAATTGCAAAAAATCGAGAGTTAGAGCAACAAACCAAAAACATTTATCTTTGTACGACGGAAGAACTGCAGCCTGAGGTCGTCATTGACGAAAAAGAAGTATTGCAGGCTCAACCATTTGAAGGCAAGGATGTCCTTTATCCATTAACCTCAGCCAGACTGCAAGTCCAACAACAACAGCAGCAGCAACAGCAACAACAACAGCAGCAACAACAAGAACAGGAGCAAGAGCAGGAAGAAGAACAAGAGCAAGAACAAGAACAGGAAATATCCCGTTACATGGGAGACGAAGGGCTGCTTATCACCCGGGATAATATTGATGAAAAATGCATGGCTGCCTGGGAAAAAATACCGAAGGAAACCAAGCAATATTCAGGATTTGACAAAAAATTAGCTCAATTATTTTCTCTCTGGGTCGGCAGTGACCTGGATGCTGAACTGGTCATTAGAAAAATAACTCCTGAAGCCATACAAAGATTAATGGAAACGGCTCCGCAATTTCGCTTGTCTCTAAACAAGGATAATCTACCACCAGGTTTTTGGCTGGAGCGTTCTCAAAAAGATTCCGGATTGGTTCTTTGTTATACTAAAGAACGTGAGGCGCAAGACTTATTAGCCCTTGATGCCAAATCCTTTAAGGATAGAAACCCTTTTACCATTCGTTTTCCCAAACCTATGCAAGCGGAGATTTTTAGAGGCGATTACCGTCAATTTGCGCCGCTTTCATCACACTTGAATGATCAATTGTTATTCTGGAAATACCTTGCACTGGAAGACAAAGATCCAAAGCGGATAGCTAACCTGTCCGCTCTCTCGCAACTCAATATTAATGCGAAAGCTGAAGACCGCTCTGCACTCATGCAAGCTTATACGGTTGACTCCCAGAAAATCAAACCGGGCAATCTCAGCGTAGGTGAGTGGAAAGCTTGTCTTGAGAAATTAAAACATTGGGCCACTCAAAAATTTGGTAAAGAATTAACCGTTTTTAATGCAATCTTTAATCCGGAAAGCCCACTCGCCTTCACCCAGGATAACCTTCTTGCGTTTGGCCAATTATTTTATGCTTATGATCCGCTCTCGCAAACTTATAAAAAGAAAGATGGTACCGCTCACTTCTTGTTTATGGCGGAACAAATTTACACCACCTTCGGTGCAGAGCACTTTGCCGTCTGGAAAAACCGTCTGCTAAACCCATCGCAAAATTTAAGTGAATGCTTGCGTAAAGAAGAAGTAGACGCTGTCGCATTAAGCATCAGCACCCTGCGTAAATTAAACAATAAAAGCTATGCCAACGTCTGGTGGAAACTGGTGGATGCTCATGGCAGGGCTACAGGTAACATGGACTATGCACCCTTATGGCACAGTTATCAGAAATTAGTGACTTATCTTGAGAAAAATAAAAAGGCAAAACTGCCGTTTAATGAACAAAGCATGGCGGAATACCTGGGCAAGGTAGAGAATTTTAATGGCCTGGTATTCCTGGAGCGCCTGCACACTGTATTGCGTAAATGTGAAAAACAAGCTGATCGCCTAGAGATCCAGCGTGATATTTTAGATAACATTCATCGAATCGATTGGCGTCACAATGGCTTGTATTACGCTATGAAATATGAGAGTTATCCTTATTGGGATGACTCCCTCAAATTAAGCGAATTTACATCCGTATTGGATCGCAAAAAACCAAGCTATATACCTGGTTTGGATCGGTACGAAACACTGCAAAAAGAAGAAATGCTCGATCAGAGTTTGCGGTTCGTCACGCAGCGCCTGCATCCTAATAAAGAAGAATTCGTGCGTTACCGCGACTTGATTAAGCTCGCCTTCCCTAAAGAACTACTGGAAAAAAATGCAAACGCACCTTATGTCTTGCGCTTATTGGTTGCCTGCATGTCACGCGGTGTAAACCGGCTGGTAGACCTCAATCCTGAAGAGGTAGCAACACAAGTTAAGCTCCTGCTAACTGCCGATAAGGATGTATTAAAATGGTTGAACAAATCCATTCCGCTGGATGGAGATATTAAACCAGGTTCCCTGCATCTTAAATTTGAGCATATCGGTGTATTGGCCCAGATCATCAGTCAAGAACAATACAAGAATCAAATCTTCCAAACTAAATCCCTGGAATTTATCAATTCTTGCGGCCGCGCCTTACAATGCTACCACAGCGCCACCACCCCGAAACAATATCTAAAAAATGATACTCCTGCCCAGGCATTAAGCAAGTTAATTAAAATGCATGGATTGGTGGATAATGAAACATTTAAATCCTTCCCCTGGCTTTATCAGCAGGAAAATCATGCATCATTTAACAAATTATTTGAACCGCTATCATACTCGCACAACACCACCATGTTTGGGCAATTGCAATTATTCACCCGGCAAATGCAATCCATTGATTTTACTGCTTCAAGGCACCTCCCCGCAGCAGGCGATGTCATCACCCTGATGACTGACTTGCAAAAAATTACTAAGCAATATGAATACATGCAACGCCAGGAAATGCAGAAAACACGTAAGCAATTTGTCAAACAGGAAATTCAGAAAGGATGCGCCATTCGTTTCCAAGATGCACCGTTTCGCCCACTAAATGAAGCGGAAAGAGAGCATGGCTTAAAACTGCTCAATAAAGAGCTTCTCGCCAATTATAAAGAACAAAATAATAAATTGTGCGTTCGGCTGTTTGAAGAGTGCATGGCAATCGGAGTAGAAGGAGCCGAACAAAAAGAACTCGTCAAACGTTTTACCGATAAATTAAAGCGTATTGACAACAAAGACTATTACAACGACTTAGGACAGGTTTTAGGTTTACTGGTTGATAAAGCCACTTATAAAACTATTTATAACGAATCCGGGCAAGTAGTAGGGAAAGAGAAAGATCCCAAACGATATTGTCTGGAACAATTAACGCTATGGCTGGATACACTGACCGATCCACAAGGCATTGACAACCAGCATTTTCCTGTAAGTCTACTCAATGAGCTTTTGGAAAAAGAATTGGCCAATCCAAATTCTTCTTTAATAAGCAAGGACTTAAATAATCTTGATTCTCGTTTAACTAAGCAGGCAAGCAAGGTGGAAAAACTCATGCGTGAAATTGTACGCGAGTCTTTTCCTGCTCAATTTAAAACGGTTTTAGTCAAATACTTACTCTCTAATCCCAATGAGACTGCCTTTATCGAGGCTGCAAAAAATACCATCGAAGAATTATATAAAGGCTACAAAACAGAAAAAGATAAAAAGGAAAATGCGGATTATCATCGCCTCAAACTCCTCAATACGCGTTTGAACAATGTAGCCGACTTAATCGGCCTGTGGAGCAGTAACAAAGTAAATGTTGTCGGGGAATACCGCTCTGCAATCCTCGAGCAGCTTGAACTCAGTCTCGATGATATTATCTCATCTCACCGGGATCTTGCTACACAAGACATGTGGAATAAAACCCAGCTTACTTTAAACGAAATTTATATTAACGAGGTAAGCAACAAAACTACTGTGGTCGATCGGAACTTCATTTCCTTATTCAATACGCCTTATAACGATAAAGGAATGTTTATCCGCATCATCCTGTTGCAAGCCCTGGGCAACCAGTTACAAGTGGATCGCACCAAACATCTCAAGAAAGAACACATTGCATATCTAGGGATGCTAAAAGGAAATTTAGAAAATCTCAGTGTGGAACAGCTGCGTGGCCTAGCGAAATATTGCAACACGCAACCTATCCCAACTCTGAAAACATTCAATGAGTTGCTGACTAAAGGCTATAGTCAACCACAGCAGTTTATTCATCGATTTGAAACCCATCATCAGAATTTGGATGCCAAAACGGGAAGCGGCAAACGTCATTACAGCATCACTAAGAATGACCGGGTTAATTTCGTTCGTATATTGGAGAATTTCAAACGCAAAGGCGAAGGCGATAAATCCGGCTTTATTCCCGATACGGAAAAGAAAGAATTAATCAATCTGCTGTACTACCTAAACAGTTACAGCCAAAAAGAAGATTTAAGCAATATTCAATTTGATGACCTACGAGAAAAATTAAAGGTTGCCAGATCAAAACTGATTCCTAAGAAGGGATCGGAGCAACAGCCACTGACGCTGGAACAGCGAAAATATGCAGCACAATTGCTTGCCTGCATGCGCGAAATGATGCTGCGTAAAACCGGTATGTGGGCCAACCATACGCAGATGCTCATTCTGATTTATGCGGCTATATACAATGAAAGCATCCTCTATCAGGTTAAAACCGGGCAAGGAAAAAGTATTTTAACCGGGATGAGAACCGCATTCCTGGCCTTACAAGGATACGTAGTCGATGTCTTTTCTTCGAAAGATAGTTTGTCCGAACGCGATCATGAAGAATTTAAGCATTTCATGGATGCCTTGGGCATCCGCAATGCCTATATCACGCCACACTCCAGGGGTGAAACATATCAAACCAACCATGATCGTGGCGACATCGGCGCCATCAACTATGCAACCATTGGTAATCTTGCTCTCTTTAGGGCAAACCAGGTATGGAAAAAAGATAATCCTATCTTCATGGAAAAAACAATGCGCCGCGCCTGGATTGATGAATGCGATCATGTTCTTACCGATGAAGACACACAATTTAACTATGCGGACAATGCCGGTGTGGACAGCATTTACAACTATGAAGAATGGGTTTATCGCGCAGCATATGAGTTCTATGAGCAACATCAGAATGATTTCAAACAACATTCGCTGCAAGAAGTCCCCATGATTTCCACGCAGAAACATCTGCAGGGTTTGTGCAAAATGTTGCAGCAGAAAGCACGTACCGCGCCTAAAGAATCGCAATTCATGCAGAAATACATCGTGCCTGCTTTGGCTAAAGATCCGCAAATGGTGCAAAAACGTGACACAGAATTGAAAAAACTTCTAGTTGCTGCCCATGCTGCCAAGAATCTAAAAGAAGGCCGTGAATTCACAGTTTACAATGAAGATAAAATTGTCGCCGATGGTGTGGTCATCGGTACCCGCTTTGCCAAAGTCCTCATTGCCAACCAGGTGAAACACGGTTCTACGTACAGTGAAGGGGTACAACAAGCCAAACACGCGGCGTTGAACATGAAAGCCATCGAAGAGGGTGAAGCACCCAACTTCTTCACAGAACCGGACAGCGTCATTGCCATTTCAAGCAATGCCAAATACATCATTAACAATGATTATACCGTTAAAGAAGGTTGTACCGGTACAGCTGGCGACCTGCAGGACGTGAAAAGCTATGAAGACATTTTCGATATTGATCACGTCATTAAGGTCCCAACGCATGAGGAATCACGGACTACCTTCCTGCCTCCTGTTTATTGTAAAGATGAGAAAGCACACATCACTGAAATTGTTAAGCAGATTCTTAATCGGACAGATAAACATCCGATTTTAATCACTTGCGAAGATGATATTGCCGTAAAAAATATTGCCGCAGCGGTTAAACAGGCGCTGGAAGCTCAATCCAAGGATGCGATCCTCAACCGGATCACGATAGACACCAACGACAGCGGCAAATCTGAAAATGAGGTGGTTCCATTTGCCGGTAAACCCGGTGCCATTACCTTTAGCGCCAGGATGGGACGCGGCACAGACATTAAACCGGAAACTAAGGAAGGTTTGATGGTCTTGCGTACTTATCCGGATATTAAGCGTAAGGCAAACCAGGAACGCGGACGTCAAGGACGAAACGGTTGGCCTGGATTAACCCTCGATGTGTATAACGATGCGGAAATTGATAAAAATTATCAATCCTTATTAAAAGGCCCTTACAGAGAGAAATTTCAACAGTCTGTGCAGGCCCAAATTGATCGCATTAAAAAGAAATTGGAAACACATCCGCAGGGTAAATACCAATATCTTAAGGGCAATGAAGACTTATTATTCAAGCATTGCCGAACCCTGGTGGTACAGCAATTAATGTATGATATCAATAAACAGAATCAATCCTTTTTACGACGAAAAGAATCATTAATGTCTGTCCTTTGCGGTGATGTACTTACGGTATTAAATGACTTCGTTCGCGAGAAAAACGATAAGGCTACGCAGTTAAAAGAAAAATGGATGGAGTGCCGTGCCCAGATCGAAGAATACTGGAACGTACGCTTGAAAGGCGAGCCCGGTGACAGCGAAAAAGTTTTTGCCAAATTCCAGTCTCAATCCGCCCAGTCCTGGGGCGATTTATGTTCCCAGTTCCCTGAATTAAATCCAGGCTTATGCAGTGACTTTAGCGAGCTTACTGTTGAAAGCTTCAAGAAGGCAGCCCAAGAGATCGATCCGAGGAAAGCCAAAGCCTTGATAACGCGCCTGCGTTTGCTGTTCGAAGGGGTCAAGCATAAAGATATGCAACCAACCCAGCAGGTAGAAGCCTTATTCAAAGGGTTAGTGGAGGATAATACAAACATTTATAAACGTGTATATAAGCAAGTAGCGGAGACAGGATTTGAGGCAAAAGCACGCACTTTATTTAACGACATCAAGAATTATTTACATCCAGAACTGCAAATACCCCTGCAAGAAAAGGGGGAAACTCAAGCCAGCAAGCCCAAAAACCGCGAGTTGAAAAAAGCAGTGGCATTTTATCAATTGTGGGTAGCAGGTGCTGATATTCATTATTTTGACCATGGCGCCGAGAGGATTAATGAAGAGGTCATTCAATATGTGTATGAGGATTTGGATACATTCTATGACGTTTTGTATAAAGCAAGTTATGGCAGTCAGGAACAAAACGAGGAAAGAATCAAGCTCTTCCAGACGTTAAGAAACCTCCGTAACGAATACAAAGAACCAATACCCCAGCTCTTTCTTGTCTCTACGAAGGCTTTAGGTGCGAGCATTGCAATGCTGCATTCCCTCCAGCGACATCAGGATTATGACAATTATCTAAAATGTTTTACGCAATTTTTCAAGGCAGAAGCATTCAAGGATGATCACCCCAGCGATATGGATGTAGAAGATATCAAGAAATACGATCGCCTGCTCATGCTGGTTGGCGCCATAGCCACTACTAAATATTTCGATATTGAGGAGGAGTATGACCTAGAGTTGGGAACAAGACCTGCACGCAGCACCCTGGTTTTAATTGAAAATTTATGCAGGGTCATTCGCGAGGAGTTTTGGGAAGATTTTGACGATAAGTTGGCGAGCAATATTGCGGAAGTATTTGCAAAGGATAAGAATGCGACAGAAGTGTTGTCAGCCAATATTCTTGGCCAGGATTTGCATGAGCTTATCGACAATATTAATCATTACACGAAACATGGAGCCAGGAACCAAGAATATCGCCTGAGAGACTTAAGAGACTATTTGGCCAGGAATAAGGAGCAGTTGCTTACTGAGAAAGTGGAAGCGGTGCGGCCTATATTCCAGGCCGTATTGGGCAGCTCGCATAATCGTACTCAAGATTATTTCCTGCCAACACAACCCTATGGTTTCGCAGGTTTGAATGAAAAGGAAACAGGCCAGTTCTGGGATTTCCTGGCACAAAGGCACCCGGTTACCAAGAAAGATGTTGAGGCGCTTATTACCTTCCTGGAAACCATGAGTAAAACCGAGCATTTCCGCGAAAAATGCTTCCTGCCTTTAGTTGGCTTACCGCCTTATATTCCGGTCAGTTATATTCTTGCCAACTTAAAAATAACCGGCAGTAAAACCAACCCGGGCGATATTGCGCGCGGTCTAAAAGAAATTGGCGAAGCCGCTGAAACATTTAATAAACTGGCTTCACGCTACAATTTAATTGTGTCAGCCCGCGATTACTCGCAATTAGAACATGATGACCGTTACGATGATTTGCTCGCGCAATTCTGTAAAAAAGCACCGGAAAAAAATAAACAATTCTTTGAGTTGTGTGCGCAATATCCGACGTTAACCATAGAATCCATCCAGCAGGTTAAGGCGCTGAGTCAAACACCTGAAATGCTGCAACAACCTCAGAAAGTGTCGCAATTACTGGGGCTGGCAGCAAATATTGACGATGGCACGATGACGCAGGTATGGGCTGCCTTTGAAGCTAAAAAAATAGCCGATGCATCTCAACTGCAAGAGCATTTGGCGGGGATAGCTAAAACCCAGCAAAAAATGCCAGCTTTGGGCAAAGAAGGTACTGCCGGGATTTATGAAGCAGTTGCTTCCAACCGCTTGACATCGCAACAGGCGGAACAATGCGTAGCCATGATGCAGAATATGTCTAATTTCAGTAAAAAATATCCTGATCTGGCGAAAACAGTGCTTCCTAAATTCCTGGATGAAGAGGATAAAGGCGAAAAAACAGTTGCATCCTATAATGCCTTTTTTACTGCGGTAAAAGATAAAGCGTTCCCCGGTGAAACAATGAATGGGCTATTTACCGCTTATTTTGATAAAAGAATCCATTCTGTAGAAGCATTAAACCGTTCGATCAAAACGATTGAAATTGCGCAAATTTTAAATCAGAACTTGCAAGACCACAGCATGTGGAATAGATATTTTGGCAAATTTAATAGTCAACGCTACGAACGCCAAAATTTGATGCAGCTTCTGGTCCAGGGTGTTTTGGATCTTGGCAAAGCTTTCAGCGACGCGTGTTTTGCCGCTTATGAAAAACTTGCCAAATCCATTGTGACCGTCCCTGAATTGACTAAAAATGCAGCACAGCGGCGCAGCGCTTTGAGCGCAAGCTATCATCAGGTCATTGAATTTACCAAGGAACTGGCTTATGTAAGCTCTGAGAACCTGGCAGCAGATAATACGCAGCTTTCCGAAGAAATTTCCAAAGCGCAAATTTCTTTCTTTCATGATAAAAGACTCGCTTATGCTGGTGAGTGGTGGGTAAGCCTGCAAAGACGCGCTGCTGCCGAAATGTTTTTTAATGCCATGGAAGGGGCAGCCAGCAATACAGCAGGAAAATCGGCGCAACAATATTTAATGGGTCTTTTGCAAACACTCGGTGAGGCGCAGAAAATGCTTTTGGAAGCAGATAAAAACACCCGGCACCATAAAAAAGGATACAGCCGTCTTTATGACATTTCCGTACAAATGGTGCTGCATGTGGTGAAACAATACGTCGAGTTGGAAGGCATCAGTATGGCTGATAAAGCACAACTAAAGACTTTTATCGATGGCCAAATGGATACTCAGGTGGATATGCTGCTGCAACGCTTGCCTGATGACCATAAAATGAAAAGCTTCCTTTTGGCTAATCGGGAGCGAGCCGAGGTAGCAACCTATCTTAAATCAATGAATTTAACCGAACTGGAGGAATTCAGGAAAGGATGGAATACCCATAAAGCTGCGGTTCCAAAACATCTGCAATATCTTGTTACCAATGTGGAATGTTTTATTGATGTGAACGAACCCAGCAGCGGCTCTCGTTTAGGAAATTCCTTGGGTGCACATTAAGAAAGTAAGTATGGGTTAGGCGATCGCCTGACCCATCCCTGACAGGCAAATACACAATCTTCCGCCAGCGTACAAACCAGCAAAGATTGTGCCTTCGGTGGTTGCAGTTATGTACTTCCCTGTAATGGCAGCTTCTCTTTTATCTCGTAAAGTAATACTTAAATAAGATATACTCATTCATTTTTATCAAGGATCAATATGCGTCCCAGCAATCGTGAAGCGGATCAATTAAGAGAAATTAAAATAACCCGCAATTACACTAATCATGCGGAAGGTTCCGTATTAGTGGAATTTGGTCAAACCCGTGTACTTTGTACAGCATCGGTAATCGATGGGGTGCCAAGGTTTCTTAAAGGGAAAAATCAAGGGTGGGTAACGGCTGAATACGGCATGTTGCCCCGCTCCACGCACAGCCGCAGTGAACGTGAAGCCAGCAAAGGTAAACAAGGCGGCAGGACTCTCGAAATCCAACGGCTCATCGGCCGCTCTTTGCGCACCTGCCTGGATTTAAAGCTTATTGGGGAAAACACCATTACGCTTGATTGCGATGTGATTCAGGCTGATGGCGGTACACGCACTGCCGCCATTACCGGTGCCTGTGTTGCACTCAAGGATGCCGTAGACTGGATGGTCTCGCGCGAAAAATTAAGAAGACGCCCCGATTTTCATTTTGTTTCGGCCGTTTCAGTAGGAATTTACCGCGGCCAGCCAGTCCTTGATCTCGATTATGCTGAAGATGTATTGGCTGAAACCGATATGAATGTGGTCATGGATGAAGCAGGCAATTTCATTGAAATTCAAGGTACAGCGGAAGACGGCAGCTTTAATCGCAATCAGCTTAACGACATGCTGCAACTTGCCGAACACGGGATACGCCAGTTGATTGAATTGCAACGCAATGCCTAACGGCACAAGTCTCCTCTGTGAAATAAAACTCAACTATTGCCAAATTCATAACCGGATGCCGCATAAAAGCATCCGGAGTTGTTATTACCCATTAAAAGAGAGTCTTATTGATGGCAATATCCCTCGCGGTGATGCGCGAGACAAGATTGGCATTGACCAGTTGCGTTAAATGTTGATCCAGAGTCATCATTCCCTGTGCTTGCCCTGTCTGAATGGATGAATACATTTGCGCGACTTTATCTTCGCGAATTAAATTGCGGATGGCGGCATTACAAATCATAATTTCCAAAGCAGCAATCCGCCCGCCTCCTGTTTTTTTAAGCAAAGTTTGCGCGACCACGGCTTGCAGTGATTCTGAAAGCATGGAGCGCACCATCGCTTTTTCCTCTCCCGGGAACACATCAATGATGCGGTTTATGGTTTTGGTGGCGGAATTGGTATGCAAAGTCCCGAATACCAGATGGCCGGTTTCAGCAGCAGTCATGGCCAGGCGTATGGTTTCCAAATCGCGCAACTCTCCAACCAAAATAATGTCAGGGTCTTCACGCAGCGCAGAACGCAAAGCCGCGCTAAAACTCTGGGTGTCGCGGTGTACCTCGCGTTGGTTCACCAGGCATTTATTACTCTGATGAATGAATTCAATCGGATCTTCAACCGTCAGGATATGATCATAGCGACTGCTGTTAATGTAATCGATCATGGCAGCCAACGTGGTACTCTTCCCCGAACCGGTAGGCCCGGTTACCAAAACCAGCCCCTTGGGGTAAGAAGCCATTTCCACAAATACAGGCGGCAACTGCAAATCATCCAGAGTCAAAATTTTAGAGGGAATAGTACGAAAAACTGCTGCCGCACCACGGGCCTGGTTGAATGCATTCACGCGAAAACGGGCAAGGTTGGCAACCTCAAAAGAAAAATCGGTTTCCAAATGTTCTTCATATTCCTTGCGTTGCTTATCATTCATGATGTCATAAACGATTTTTATCACTTCTTTATGTTGCAAAGGAGGAACATTGATCTTACGCAAGTCCCCATCGACGCGAATCATGGGCGGCATTCCAGCCGATAGATGCAAATCGGATGAATTGTTTTTTACTGCAAAACCTAATAATTCGGTAATATCCATGGGCAATAACATCCTGTTAATACTTAATTTTTGTAATTAGAGTAGGGGCCGTGTTGACAATTGCCCCAACCTATGCCTCGGCTTGCAGGAATCTAGATTAAGAACAAATTCCTTTATACAGATCATGCCATTCAGGGTTAAGCTCTTCCATCAAATTAATTTTCCATTGTCTGCACCAGTTTTTAAATCGTTTTGCACATCGAGCAGCTTCTGGATAAATTGAATGCGTTTCATAATAGACCAACAGATGAACATTATACCGAGCAGTAAATCCTGGTACCATCTTATTTTTTATGCTCCCAAACCCATTTAATCAGATCTGAGGTTAGGCCGACATATAGAGTGCCATTGCGCTTACTTGCCAACATATAGACGTAAAATACTTTCATCTTCTTTCTTCCTTGATATCGAGCATTGGACTTACTCACTTCGATAATATCACTCAAATTGAACTGATTACATAGGAAGCCCAATATAAGAAAACATGCCATTGCCAACATGGATGCATAATTTCGCTGAGCAATTCTGCTTTCAATAATCACTTTCTTGTTATATTTTTAAAACTCGCATCCATAAAAACAAGGAGAACAAAATGGGACTGTCTAAACAAAAAAAACAGGAAGAACAGGAAAAAATTAAAAAAGAAAAAAATAAGCTGGCGAGCGCTATGGAAACTGTACAAAAAGAAATAAACAGCATCAATTCAATTGTTTCCTCTTATGAAAAAAGTAAAAACTCAATTCTGTACAGTTTTGAATCGACCAATCCCGAACGCATGCATGACGTCGCTTTGCTGAAAGCCATCAGTCATTTAATCAGCCATTCTACCTTTAAAAATCTGGAGCAAGCCCCCGAAAAAATACATCCATTAAAAGAATTAACCAAGAAAATCAATAAGGAAATAAGAACGCTACAAGGTGTAAAAAGTGCACTTGCCTATAAAATTGATAAAAGCTACCAGGGAAATTTTTTCTTTAAAAGTGCAGCAAGAAGCAATTTTTTTGTGGAATTGGATAAATACATGGAAAAAGAGCCACAAGAGCAAGTATATAACCTCCAGGCTCTACAAACTTATTTGCAGCCTGCATCGCAACAGAAGATAGTAGAAGCAGTGGTCACGCAACTTAAAGAAAAAAGTGCAGCAAAAGAAGAAAAAGAATTGTTACAAATAGCCCATTCTCAAATAGCAAAAGTTAACGCCTTCCTCCCGGGAATTATAAAAGAAATAGAACTTTCCATGGAAAAGCCGAAAGCCAAAGCGTCCATTTCAGTATAATAATTTGGCATTGATTCCCTCAATCAATGCCAAAGTTAAGCTATTATTGACCAGACATTACCTATTTTTTCGAAACATATTGTATTTAAATTGAAAATAATGTATAAATACAAATCAATAATCTACTACTACTCTTTGAAAGAAGAACAGAATGTGATAAATCTTAACATCTTTGTCACTCTTATATCGAGTGAGCAATTAAAGCAGGATAGTTATTAGACAGAAATGATGAGGATTAGTTTATGCCGCCAGATGTAGCTCTAGCTAAAGAAACACCCATTGTAAAAGAGCGGAAACAAGATACCGTTTGGATGCTCAGCTTATATGGCACAGCCATAGGTGCGGGTACTCTGTTTCTCCCCATTGATGCGGGCTTACACGGCATCTGGCCGCTAATCATCATGGCCCTTCTAGCTTTCCCGATGACTTATTTTTCACACCAGGCACTTTGCCGGTTTGTGTTATCCGGTTCTGCGGCAAAAAATGATATTACCGATGTGGTGGATGAACATTTTGGTCCCTTTGCCGGAAAAATACTGACGCTGTTTTATTTTTTTGCAATTTTTCCAATCTTACTGATGTATAGTGTGGCTATAACCAACACAACCAACAGTTTTATCGTTAACCAGTTGGGTGTTTCTGCTCCCCCAAGGGCTTTGTTAGCCTTGTTGCTCATTCTCGGTTTGATGGGTATCGTGCGTCTTGGGCAACAAGTCATTATTCGCTCGATGAGTTATCTTGTATACCCATTCCTCAGTATTTTAATTTTATTATCACTTTACCTCGTGCCGCACTGGAATGGTGCAATTTTCCACCACGCAAACACCACGCATCATCCACATGGTTTCCTGATGACTTTGTGGCTGGTCATTCCGGTAATGGTATTTTCATTCAACCACTCCCCTATTATCTCTTCTTTTGCCGTCAGTCAAAAACAATTGTTTGGGGCAAAAGCCGATAAAAACAGTTCACGGATTTTAAGAAATAGCCATATTTTAATGGTTACCACCGTCATGTTTTTTGTATTCAGCTGCGTTTTTAGCTTATCTTCACAGGACTTAGCTTTGGCCAAGCAGCAAAATATTTCCATCCTCTCTTACCTCGCCAACCATTTCCATACACCTTTTATAGCTTATGTCGCCCCAGTGATCGCCTTTATTGCCATCGCCAAATCCTTCCTTGGCCACTATTTGGGCGCGAGCGAAGGTTTGCATGGCCTCCTTGGCAAAACATTGCAATCACGCGGCAAAATGATAGGCAAGACGCCTTTGCAATACCTGATTGAAGGTTTTATTATCTTAAGTTGCTGGTTGGCTGCAACGTTTAACCCCAATATCCTCACCATGATAGAAACATTGGGCGGACCAATCATTGCCATCATCCTGTTTCTTATGCCGATGTATGCGATTGCTGCGGTTCCTGCGATGAAAATCTATCGGCGTCCGCTGCAAAATGGATTTGTTACCTTCATAGGATTAATCGCCATCTCAGCCATACTCTATGGTTTATGGAAAACAATATGCGGTTAATATGACGATTGCAGAGCGTATACAAATTATTAAAGCTTGCATCCATCAGGCAGAACAGGCGGGCAACAGAGAACCAGGTGCAGTAAAATTACTGGCTGTCAGTAAAAGCCATCCGGCTGCTGCAATTGCTGAAGCTTATACTGCTGGCATCAGGGATTTTGGCGAAAATTATTTACAGGAAGCTCAACTAAAGATTAAGCAATTAGCTCATCTACCCATCAGCTGGCATTTCATTGGCCCTATGCAAAGCAACAAGGTCAAGGGGATAGCCAGCCAATTTTCCTGGGTGCATAGCTTGTGCCGCTATGAAATAGCAGAAGCACTTAACAACTTGCGGCCTCCTCATCTGCCACCGCTCAATATATGCCTGCAAGTTAACTTTGATGATGAGAAAAAATCCGGTATCAAGCCGGAAATGGCCCACACCCTGGCTGCACAAGTTTTCAACTTACCGCGCTTGACATTGCGCGGCCTGATGATGATACCCAAACCATTGCAAACTCATGAGCAGCAATATGCAAGTTTTATGCGTTTAACCCACTTGCGGCATGAGTTGAATGAGCAATTGCATGTGCAGTTGGATACCCTTTCCATGGGAATGAGCGATGATTTGTGTGCAGCCATTGAAGCCGGCAGCACATTGGTTCGCATCGGCAGGGCAATATTCGGTGAACGGCGATGAAAATAACTTTTATTGGTTTTGGCAACATGGCGAAAGCTATTGCTGCAGGATTGGCAGGAAACAGCAGGTATGAATTGCGGGCCAGCGCTCCTTCCCTGCCCCAAAACACATCCACTGCAAAAATAAAAACCGATCCCAGTAATCTGGCTTTTTTAAGCGATGCTGATGTGCTTATTTTGGCGGTTAAACCTGCGCTCATGAAAACGGTCTTAACAGAAATTAACGAACATCTTTCACCCAGTTGCCTAATCCTCTCCATTGCTGCCGGACTTAGTTTGGCCTGGTTCGATAAGCAGTGTAAAACCACCAAACCGGCCATCGTGCGCGCCATGCCGAATGTTGCCGCTGCAGTGGCTAAAAGCGCTACTCCGATGATTGCCAATGCACGAGTGACTCCTCTACAAAAAAAATGGGCTGAAGAATTGTTTCGGCAAATCGGATTAGCAGCCTGGGTTGATGATGAGCAGCAGATGAATGCATTTACTGCCCTGTCAGGCAGCGGTCCTGCCTATATCTTTCTGTTTATGGAAAGTATGATGCAGGCGGCGGTTCGTCTTGGGCTTCCTGCAGAGACTGCCCAATCGTTTACATTACAAACGTTTGCAGGTGCAGTAAGCTTGTCTTTGGCAAAAAAACAACCTTTAGCTGAATTGAGGGAACAAGTGACTTCACCGAATGGGACAACTGCAGCAGCCCTGGACATATTCATGCAACAAAATTTAAATACTCTCGTTGAAACGGCTATGCAAGCTGCTTTTAAACGTGCAAATGAACTGGAACAATCATGAGGTTACCATGGGCAGTGGCTTAGTTGCGGTAGGTTATTTTTTATTCCACCTTTTTTTCGGTCTACTTATTTCTTTATTGTGGCTGCGTATTTTGCTGCGTTACTTCCGCATCAGTGCGTTAAATCCCGTGAGTCAGTTGCTGCATAAATTTTCGCAACCCATGTTAAAGCCCATAACAGGGTTATTTCCCGTAAAAACGCTGATCAGTCGCTACGATTGGCCGGCGATCATTGTATTAATTGCCATAGAAATCATCAAATTTGCCTTAATCAATATATTGTTCTTAGGCATGGCATTGCCTTTGCTATGGATTCTCATTTATGTACTCGCTGATCTCATCATCCAACCCTGCAATTTACTGTTTTATGCCATCCTTGCTTATGCGATTATGAGTTGGGTTAACCCGATGTGGAAGCACCCCCTGGCGGATATTTTATACCGGATTACCCAGCCAGCTTTAAGCATTGGCCGCAGAATCATTCCAAACATTTCAGGATTTGATTTTTCCCCCATTGTGATCATGATCATTTTAAAAGTTATTGTTTTATTCATTCAGGCATCGTTACCTTTGCCATTAATATGACGTCACTTCGTTATCTTTTAGGCGAAAGTGCCAGAGTGAAATTGCTTGTACCTGACGCATAAATAAGGCAAACGAAGCTATAATAAGAATAGCAGCTCATGTCGGGGATAGGATAATGAGATTAAAACATCTTGGCTTGCTTGGTATTTTTTTATTTCCATTCGATGCATGTGCTGTTCAATCTCTCTATTGCCCGCAAAATCAGGGATATATTAATGTAGGCATGACGGAAGCAGAAGTGATTGCAGCTTGCGGCGAACCGCTTAGCAAGGAAGAAAGCAATCGACCTGTGACACAAAAAGTCCCCGTAAAACAATTGATTTATTCCACGGTCAATAAGGGCAGCATTTATCCAAGCCTTGATCCGATTTACAACCAATGGTCGCTTCCAAGCGGCACTAATATTAACCTTGAAGTGGACATCATCAACGACAAAATCAGCGAGATCCGCCTTAATGGCTCAGATACCAATGCCATGACCGTATGCGATGGCATCAATGTAAATGTCGGAGACAATGAAAGCGCCGTGTATAATGCTTGCGGCAGTCCAGATATGGTAAACAATACGTTTATTAATCAGCCTATCCCAAGCAACGAACCGCCGCACGTATGGGTCTATCAAGTTGATCAATTCCAACAACCCTTCACCTTGACATTTGTGAACGGCCAATTACAATCCATTGATTAACCCCGAAGGCTGAAATTATAAGCTTTGGTGCATTTCTCTTGAGAAATTGCATGTAAGCTGCACACTTCAACTTCTAACATTCCGTTTTTTTGGAAATTATTTTATGAGTGAAACCATTGAAGATTTAACCATTGCGTTCAACGAAGATGGCATGGATACAGTAAAAGAATTGGACAAATACGTATTATCGAAAGGTGCATGGACCACCATTCTTTTTCGTTATCAAGAATGGGATCGAACGGCACAGGAATACGGGCCTGTTAAATATTCAATACGGCGCTATCAAAAACGCAATAACCAGTATTGGCAAAAATCAAAATTTAACATTTCCAGTGAAGAACAAGCCCGCAAAATCATCAGCGTACTGTCAGACTGGCTAAATAAAGATGGGGCTTAAGACTTATGGTGAAGATATGCCCAAAGCCGCCCTGCTATTTCATGCCATGCTTGGTTTAAATAAACTAAATTATGCGGATTGGGTAAATAATATTTTCCCCAGCGTTCATCATACCAGTAATAAGTAAAATCCGTGGGTGCTGCAATCGGATGCAATCCCTGTTTCCTGCAAAGCGCTATCGCTCTAGGCATATGGAGAGCCGAAGTCACCAAATAAAAAGGCTCATCCCGCACCCATTGCCTAATTTTCTCAGCTTGCGACGCCGTATTGGTGGACGCAGTTTCCAGCACTCTGTTGTCTTCGGGAATTTGCAACCAGGCTGCCAATAAATCCAATTGCTGCGCTTCTGCCAATTCCCCGGCAAACTCGCCACCTGATAATAACAGTTTGGCATGCGGTAACTGCCGGTATAATCGCACCCCTTCAATGAGGCGACGTAAGCTTGCTGTATAAATTTGGTTGATTGCCACATCAGCCTTGGCAAATTGTGCCTGCCCTCCTGACAGCACCACTATCCAATGTATATCTTTATTTATTTTAGTAACGACAGGGTATTGATCTTCGAGCTTGCGCGTTAACAATTCAGGAATGATGCCTGTACTTAACAATAACAAGCTGGCCAAGGCAATAGTCAATAATATGCCGGCGCGACGATTAGCTTGGCGCAAAAATAATATCCAGCTAACGGTTAATAAGAAAATAACCAGAAAAAAGGGATTAAGCAGCGCTTCAAACAAATGCCTCCAGATAAACATCTTTATCGAACCCGGCGCATCAAATACATCCCCAGGAAGGCAAACAAAAAGGTGGGCGCAAACGCGGCAATTTCAGCAGGCCACTGAAACACTTGACTTATAGGCCCAAAAATACGGTTGACGATATGAAATCCGAATCCCATCACCGCTCCTGCCAGGAGTTTCGATCCCATGGTAGAGGAGCGCAAGGGACCAAATATAAAAGGGATGGCCAATACCATCATAACCACCGTGGTAAATGGCTGCAACAAACGCTGCCAATAAGCCAACTGGTAATTCAAAGCAGTTTGATGATTCTTTTTTTGCACGCGTAAATAGCGGTTTAGTTCAGGCAGGGTCATTTCATCCGGCTCATTGCCGCTGATTTGTAAAATCTTGGGGTTTAGCGGCACATCCCAGTTCATTTCCTGATACTGAGAAGCTTTGGTATTGTCTCCTCCAATAATGGATTCTGCTACGTTGGAAGCTATCCAGGCACCATTTTGATAAACCACTTTTTCAATCTTGCGCGCCAATTGCATATGATGGGTGTCGTCAAAACGGAATTGTGACACATCATGCAAAGTATTATCCTTGGAAACCGAACCTATGCTGATAAAATCATTTTGATTACGCAACCATATTCCCTTGGCTGTACGCGTCGCTTGCCCCTCACTCATGGCTTGCAGTTTTTTATCAGCTGCCAGGGCAGCCAATTTTGGGACTAAAGTTTCCCCCAAAAGTGTGACCAGAACAATGGTAATCAAAGCTGCTTTTAACACCGCCACGGTCACTTGCCATACGGACATTCCGGCCGCTCTCATCACCACCAGTTCGCGATGGTTGGCAAGAATTCCCAAGCCAATTAAACTACCCAAAAGGCTTGCCATGGGAAAAAACAAATAAACCTGATAAGGCATTTGCAGCAAAATAAAAACAGCAGCCTCCACGATGCCATAATTTACTTTGCCCAAATCATCTAACTGGTTCACAAATAATATAAAAACTTGCAAGCCTGCCAGCATCAGCGTAATCAAAGCAATCGATGCCATGACAGTTTTGGCGATGTAGCGATCTAATAAATTCATCTTCATGCTAATTTCACCTGATTGCGCCAAATTAAGAACAATCCCAGCAAAGCTACTGCCAAATGCAGCCACCACATCCCTAACCATACTGGAATTTTTCCTACAATAAGCCAATCACGTGCCACGAATATAAAATTTGCATAAATGATATAGAGCACGATTGCAGGCAATAATTTTGCAAATTTGCCAGCACGTGGATTAACTCGGCTTAAAGGCACTGCCACCAGAGTTAAGGTCAACACCATCAAAGGCACCGCAAGTCGCCATTGCAATTCCGCCGCCTTACGCGTATCAGGGTTGTTCAGAGGAAGAAGGCTTGCCGTATCCGATGTGCGTATATCGTTTTTTAAAGCTACGACAGGGTGTGGGAGCCGCGCTTCGTAGTTACCAAATTCCGCGATTTCATAATCTGCGCTGCCGGGAATTCCTTGATATGCTTTACCTTCTTCAAAAACGACGTAATCTTCAAAAGTTTGCGCATCGGTTTTGGCAAATGCTTTATCCGCCCACAATATATTCCATTGTTGCTTACCGTCTTTTTCCCCAAGTTTTGCCAAAAATACATTTTTCGCTACTGTATGCGCCGGATTCATTTCCTCCACATAAAAAACCTGCCGCCCGCCCGGCAGCTCACGAAAGCGCCCTGGAACAATAGTCTTAATTAACGTTTGTATCCCGGACGTACGCAGCAGTTTGGCGCGCTCGATTGCTATCACAGGACTTGCCCAGATCATAATGATTAATACCAGGACGGCCACTACCGTCGCCATGATGAGGCTATGCTTCAAAAGCTGGTTGGGTCCATAACCGCAAGCTTGCAATACGGTCATTTCGCTTTCCGCATAGAGACGCCCGTAAGCTACTAAAAGTGCTACATAAAAGCCAAGAGGCAGTAATAAACCCATGAGATTGGGTAATTCGAGCATCATGAGTTTCATGATGAACATAGCGGGAATTTGGCCACTGGCTGCGCGGGTCAAATAACGCATGAATTGATTACTCATAAAAATCAGCAATAAGATGGTCGTCAAACCTGCCAAGGTTACAAATACTTCTTTGGCTAAATAGCGAAAAATGAGCACCGGTTTTCCACCTCTTTTGAAAGAATAGAGTAATTAGCTAACAATAACGCCAAATTATATACTAAAAACCCGATTGGGGATATCGGTTAACAAGTGCTTTGCCACTTAAAAAGTATGCTCGCTTTATTATTTACCGAGGCAATTCCATAGTAATAATTGGCCTTAAGAAACTTTTATAAATCCATCATGAATACTTAATTAACCTTAAGACTATACCTGACCTAGATTCGAGTAGCCAACTCAAGCAAACCTAAGTAAACTAGCAATTTTTTATTGCATGGGATACTCATATGGAATATAAAATGGTTGCTGCGCCAAGCTTACATACCAGCGAATGCTTAGTTTTAGGTATTCTAAACGATCTATCCCTGCCTTCTTTCACCAGTAATTTTCCTAAAGAACAGCAAGCTCTTTTCCAGAAATTAACAAATAAATTATCAGAGCCCGGCGATGCAGTTTGGCAAGAAGATTGTTACGGCGCAAGCTTGCTACTTATCCATTGTGGTGCGCGAGAAAAATTTAGCATCGAAGCCTTAAACAAATGCATTGAAAATATAGTTTCCACCTTATTAAAACAGCGTGTCGAGACAGCTACCATTTGCCTGCCGCAATTAGAAACACGCGATGCCGACTGGCAGATGCAACATATGATCTTGCAATTTGATGCACAAGCTTATCAGTTTCTGGATTTTAAAAGTAAAAACAACAAACCCCACCGACTGAAATCCCTTTCTTTTTTCACCCCAAATGCACAAGCAACGTGCTTACACAAGGCCGAAGCATTGGCTCAAAGCCTTCGTTTGACCCGCACCCTGGCCAATTTACCGGCTAACATTTGTACGCCTTCCTTTCTTGCCGAGCAAGCTCAGGCACTCGCAGAGGAGCATCCGGAATTGCAAACCAAAGTTTTGAACCGTACGGATATGGAACAATTGGGTATGGGCGCCTTACTCGCTGTCGCCCAGGGCAGTCAGGAACCCCCTAAACTGATTGAAATAAGTTATAAGAACGGTGAAGGTGCTCCTGTCGTGCTCGTTGGCAAAGGCATCACGTTTGATTCAGGCGGACTTTCCCTGAAACCAGCCGATGCCATGACGGAAATGAAATATGACATGGCCGGTGCTGCGACGGTGTTGGGTACATTAAAAGCTTGTGCACTGCTCAAACTGCCCATAAATGTAATCGGCTTAATGGCTTGTGCTGAAAATATGCCCAGTGGCAGTGCGATGAGGCCAGGTGATGTGGTAAAAAGCATGTCGGGACAAACCATCGAAATCATCAACACCGATGCCGAAGGCAGGCTGGTTTTGGCTGATGCGCTCACTTATGCTGAACGGTTTAAGCCAAAATTCGTGATTGACATTGCCACGCTGACCGGAGCCATGGTCATTGCGCTTGGTTATTTAATGACGGGCTTCATGACCAAAGACGAAGAACTTGCAGAACTTATTTTATCTGCAGCTGCACGAAGCGGTGATAAGGCTTGGCGCTTGCCGTTAGACGATGCCTATCAGGAAGCATTGGAAAGTCCAGTTGCGGATATGGTCAATGCAACGGACCGGGCTGGCAGCAGTATTACAGCCGCCTGCTTTCTTGCAAGATTCGCTGAAAATTTTCGCTGGGTGCATATGGATATTGCAGGCACGGCATGGATTTCGGGTAAAAAACGCAACGCCACTGGACGCCCTGTTTCTCTACTCATACGGTTATTAGAACATGTCGCCTATTCGCATTGATTTTTATTTATTAGCTCACGAATACCAGCAAAATGAATGGCTAACTGCCTGCCGCTTGCTGGAAAAAGCTTACACCCGTGGCCATCAAGTATTTGTTTTTTGCAATAAAAAAGAAGACGCCGAATTAATCGATGAATTGCTATGGACTTATAAGGAAGACAGTTTCATCCCTCACAATTTACAGGGTGAAGGCCCGGAGCCACCTCCACCTATCCAGATAGGATACAGCACCGAGCCAAGAGGATTTAGCGATATTCTTCTTAATATGTCTTCCATCATTCCGCCGTTTTTCACGAGATTTCGCCGCATTATGGAAATTGTTACACCAAATGATGCGGCAAAGGAAATCAGCCGCGAACATTACCGGGAATACCGCAAGCATGGCTGTGAGTTACACACGCACACCATTGAAACCATGCGTGCGTGATGGCTAGTTAACCATAGCGCCGAAATAGGTACTGGCCTACAGCTTGTACACCCATGGCCTCGCCCCCTTCGGGTTTACCCGGCTTATTGCCAACGTTCCAGGCCATGATGTCGAAATGCACCCAAGGGATGTTGTCGCTAATAAAATATTGTAAAAACAATGCGGCAGTAATTGCACCTGCGTAAGGAGAGCCGCTGCAATTTACCAAATCGGCAATGCTGGATTCCAGCAAGTCTTTATAACCGGAATGTAAGGGCATCCGCCATATATAATCATTGGTTTCATTTGCAGCTTCGCATAAAGCTTGCGCCATTGCATCATCATTGGAAAACATGGCCGAAATTTCAGTGCCTACGGCCGTGCGGGCAGCTCCTGTTAATGTTGAATAATCAATGATTAATTCAGGCTTTTCTTCGCATGCTTTGACCAGTGCATCAGCCAACACCAACCGGCCCTCAGCATCTGTATTGTCAATTTCAACCCGCAAACCATTACGCATGGTCAATATGTCCCCGGGACGGTAGGCATTGCCGGATACGGCATTTTCGACTGCAGGAATCAAGACGTGCAAACGGATGGGTAAGCGCTTGGCCATAATCCATTGCGCCAAACCGATGACTTGAGCAGCTCCACCCATGTCTTTTTTCATCAGCCGCATAAAATTGCACGGCTTGATATCCAGTCCGCCTGTATCAAAGCATACCCCCTTCCCAACCAAGGTGACCTTCGGGTGTTCAGGATTCCCCCAAATTAAAGACAATAAACGAGGTTCGGCAGCCGCCGCTCTCCCGACCGCATGGATGGCAGGGAAGTTATGGTGCAATAATTCTTCCCCTACCCATTGTTTAAATTCAGCCCCATGCGTCTTAGCCAGTTGGGATACTACAGCCGCAAGCTCGGCAGGCCCCATATCATTAGCTGGCGTGTTAATCAAATCCCGAATTAAAAAAATTGCATCGGCTTGCGCCAATATTTCCGCGAAATCATGCGCTGCAACAGATAAAATTTTGGGAGCACGCTCTTTTCTTTTGTAGCGATCAAAATAATATTGCCCCAAAGACCACATGACTTGCGAAGACAATGACAAGGGTTGCTCAAAAAAATAATGGCCCGCGGGCAAACGGTTTAAAGCATGCGCCACCGCTTGTGCCTCTGCTCCTTCACCGGTCCCAATATAAATTTTTACGGTGTTTCCTTTTTCATCACCCACGATACCAACATCACCATACCGGCCCTGAAACTGTTGAGATGCCAAACAATTACGATCATAGGGGTTAGTTAATTCGTGCATGTCGTCTTTACCCAGCAACACAAGTGGTAAAGCGCCTTCAATTCTGGTTTGATAAAAAATTTCCGCTCGCATGCTTACTCCTTCATTTGCCCTCGGAATTGAGAAGGCCTCATTCCGCAAAGAACCAAAGAGAATACGTAAATGATCGCAGCCGCCAATACATGAAGCAGCAAGGTAGCCAATCGCAGGCTGACTGGTTTGGCTACCCAAAGCACAGGATCACCGACCGCCCATAGCAAATAAGCACTCATGATCAAATTGGCCACACCCAATTGCAATAAAAAACGGCGCCATCCGGGACATGGGTGGTAAATATCACGTTTTATCAATAGGACCAGCAAAATACCGCAATTAATATACCCGGCGAGAGTGGATGCAAGGGTCAAACCGGCATGAGCCAAGGGTTTTATTAACAACGCGCAAAAAATAGTATTGGCTACCATAGCCAATGCACCTACTTTTACCGGTGTTTTAATATTTTGACGCGCGTAAAATCCTGAGGCAAGAACTTTGACCATCATAAAGGCCGGCACGCCTAAAGCCAAGGTAAACAAACTTTTTTGAGTTTGCACTACATCAGTGAGAGAGAATTCGCCATAAGCAAAACAGCTTGCTATCAACGGCATGGCGAATAAGGCAAGACCTAGCCCGGAAGGGACACCAACCAGCAATAAAGTCCGCAACCCCCAATCCAAAGCGCGAGAAAAAAGGTTTGAACTTTGCTCGGCATGGCGGCGCGACAAATGCGGCAAAATCACCGTCGCAATGGCGACGCCAAAAACTCCGAGCGGGAAATCGGTCAAACGATCGGTATAAAACAGCCAGGAAACGCTGCCTACTGCCAGAAAAGATGCAAAAATGGTGTCCACCAGCAAGTTAATTTGTGCGATTGAAACACCGAACAAAGCAGGAACCATTAATTTCAAAACACGCCTTACGCCTTCATCCTTCATCATCAAACTGGGTTTGACTAACAATTTCCTGTGGTAGAGAAAAGGCAACTGGAACAATAACTGGGCGATCCCCGCGATGAATACCCCCCATGCAAGCGCTACCACCGGTTCTGCAAAATGAGGACTTAGGTAAATCGCGGCTAAAATCATGCATATATTCAACAATACCGGCGTAAAAGCGGGCACCCCGAAATATCCGTAGGTATTTAAAATAGCCCCGGCCATAGCCGTTAGTGAAACCAGCATTAAATATGGCGAAGTGATGCGCAGCATTTCGGTCGCCAATACTGAGCGGCTGGTATGCTCCCCAAATCCTGGGGCAAAAATAAAAACAATATAAGGAGCCGCTATAATGCCAATTAAAGTCACCAGGGTTAAAACAATGCTTAAGCTTCCGGCAATTCGTGCCAGAAACAAACGGATTTCCTCAAGTGTTCTTGTTTTCTGGTATTCGCTTAAAACCGGAACAAACGCTTGTGAAAAAGCGCCTTCGGCAAATAAGCGTCGCATGAAATTAGGAATTTTAAAGGCGATGAAAAAAGCATCCATTCCTGCCTGCGCGCCGAATAACTGTGCTAAAATCATGTCGCGTACAAAGCCCATAATACGGGACATAAACGTCATTGCGGATACCAATGAGGTAGAACGCAGTAAACTTTGTCGTTTGGGCAGCATGGTTTCCGTCACAGACATAGGCGAATGAAGTATAATTTGAAGTGTCTGACCAAGCATAAGCCACCTTGACAATTTACGTCAAGATAGGCATGATTAATCTTTTTTATTATTGTAATGAGTGGAGAGTGTAAGTGGCAAATATTAAGTCAGCTATTAAGCGCGCACGCCAAAACGTTAAACGACGCCAGCATAATGCAAGCGCACGTTCTATGTACCGTACCTATGTCAAAAATGTGTTAAAAGCTGTAGAAACCGGTGATCAAGACGCCGCTCGCGCAGCCTATGCAAAAGCCCAGCCTGTTATTGACAAAGCTGCTGGCAAAGGTCTAATTCATAAAAATAAAGCAGCCCGCATCAAAAGCCGTTTAAGCGCCCGCGTAAAAGCTATGGCTGCTGCCTAAGGTTCCGTTGCTCTAACCGAAATCCGAACCGGAAAACCGGTTCGGCCTTTTGATTATTCTTCGACTCGGACTTCTATCTTTCTGGATTTATTTTCTTTCTTAGGAATAACAATTTCCAAAACGCCTTTTTTGTATTTTGCCTTGATTTTAGATTCATCCGTGGTTTCAGGCAGTATAAAACGACGATAGAATTGTCCCTGCATGCGTTCAATACGGGAAAAACCTTCTTTTTCTTCCGTCTTCTCGTAGCGGCGCTCACCTTTTATGGTCAAGGCATTATTTTCCAGTGACAAATGAATGTCGTCTTTTTCTACACCCGGAAGATCTGCGGTTACAATATATTTATCATTAGTTTCTTTAATATCAACAGCCGGACTCCATAAACTAGCATCTGTTCCCGTATCTTCTTCATAATTAAAAGGCCGTAAAAATTGGTTTAACATGGTACTTAAATAATCTCTGGGCCAAATTTGTTGATCGCGTTTGATAAGAGCCATTTTTCTTCTCCTTGTTAAGTAAGTATGTTTACTACAACTAGAAAATGATTACAGCAAATTGAAAGCTACATAGGGTAATATAGGGAGTTTTTACAGAAAATCAACTCCCTGAAACGATACCTTTTATGTTTAGCCAAAGATAGGTGAATTTAAAGTCTGGTTGAGTTGCTCATAGGCACGCTTGGCCGGGACATAATGAGGAAATTGCATCATGATTCTATCCAAGATTATGCGCGAGGATTGTTCATCTCCCAAATTCCATTCATTTAATGCATCCAGATACATTAATTCCACAGGGCGGCCTGCTAAATGGGGCGCAGAATTCAAGGAAACAGGTTCGATGTAGCTTAAGCGTACTTGCCCTTGAGCTTCCAGTCTTTGTAATATTTTACGCGCCTGGGCACTGCCATTTTCTTGCGCTTGCAGCAATAATTTTTTACCTTTCTCTGGCATGCGCTCCCCAGCGGCACCATCATAATAAAAAGTGGCCAATTGATATTGTGCATAGGGATTATTCAGTGCGGCTAATTTCTCATAGAATTTTGCAGCTTGTTGATTATTTTTCTCAACCCCTAACCCATATTGATACATGCGCGCCAAGGCTAACATGGCTTTTGCATTGCCTTTATCAGCGGCTTGTTCGTAATATTGTAGTGCTTCTGGAAAATCAAGTTTGAGCGCTACTCCAGTTTCAGATAATAAACCCAACTGATATAAAGCCTCACGTTCGCCTAAAGCCGCTGCCTTCTTGTACCAATAAAGAGCCTGCTCTTGATCGCGTGGCCCACCCTGTCCATTGAAAAATAAACCAGCCAATTGCGTCATAGCCTGGCTATGATTTTTTTCAGCAGCCGATGCATAAAGCTCCCTGGCTTTTTCGAAATCAACAGCACGGCCTTTCCCTTTTTCATAAATTAAACCCAGGTTAAATTGCCCATTTGGATCATTTTGCAAAGCTGCCATTTCATAATCAATAAAGGCTTGCTCATAATCATCCTCAACCGTTTCATGAATAAAGCCAAGCGCCACGGCAGCAGGAGAGTAATTCGATTGCGCCAAGCCATACCATTTTTTCGCTTCGACGTAATCAGGCAATTTTCCAAGCCAACCTAATTGATATAAATGGCCTAGCAAATATTGCGCCACAGGCTGCTCTTGATTGGCTGCAGCGGTATACCATTGTTGCGCCATCGCCATATCTACAGGGCCACCCAAGCCCTTTTCATACATAAAACCAAGCTTTAACTGTCCTTCCTTATCTCCCTTTTCAGCCAATTGCTGATAAATCTCACGGGATTGCTGCATTTTTTGCTCATCTGTTGCTTGCGATAAGTAATAATCTGCCAATAATAAACTGGCCTTGCTGTTACCCAGAGCATGAGCTGCATCGAGTTCCGGTAAAAAAGGTTCGCCTTGTTGTTGTTTTAAAACAGCGAGGTTCAGATCTGCATAAGGAAAGCCTGCATCGGCTGCTTGCTGCAATAAAGCCCGCCCTTTTTCTTTATCCTGGTTCACCGACTTGCCCTCAATAAAATACGTACCCAAAATAAAGGCACTCACCGGATTTAGCGAAGCTTGCTGATACCAGTACATGGCTTCAGCGCTATTTTTTTCAACGCCGAGGCCGCGGTCGTATAAAATCCCCAACAAAAGAGCAGCTTGACCATTGCCTTTGCTTACTTCGTTCTTGGCCACGTTAAACGCTTGCACTTGTTTCGCCTTATCGGAATCCATGGCATGGAAAAAAGCGAGCGGTAACGCAGCTTGTTGTACTCCGCCGGCTACAGCCCCTTCGTATAATTGTTTAATTAACTGATTTCGCCTTGCTTTTGCAGCCATGCTGACATCGGCGGGCTTTTCCCGTACTAAAAGTTCAGCCAAGCGATATTGTGCCGTGCCGAAATCATTGGCCGCAGCGAGATAATACATCGCGGTTGATTCATCTGCATTAGCCGCTATCACTTCTTTGCCGCTTGCATCACGTAAGCCTCGCTCATTGATGCGGCCTAAAGCAAATTGCGCATACGCATTGCCTTTAAATGCAGCGTCTTGCAGCCAGTTCATCCCGCGTTGATAATCAGGGGCCATACCTCCTTTACCCTCAAGATATAAGAGACCCAAATTATATTCGGCGCGCAAATCTTTTTGCTCGGCAGCCAATTGATAGAATTTTATGGCTTCCTGGACGTTTTGTTTAACATCGATGCCATCTTCATACATTTGTGCCAACAGAAATTGAGCGCTTGAATTCCCAAGAATTGCTTGCTCATAAAGGCGATCAAAAAATGATAAAGAAGGAGGCGCGGCAGGTTTGCTTAACAAAGTGAATACATCAAATGATTCGCTCTCTACCGGATTAGCAGCCACTTCCCATAATTGCGGGCTGTTGGGCACGCTGGGAGGACTGTGGATAACAAATTCGTTTTTATTAAGCGCATATTTGGGAAAATTAACAACATCATCCAAATTTCCCAAAGAAGCGGCTAAGGCATCATAATACTCGCTGACTACTATTTCATTAGGTGTAGTAAACACAAAATTAGGACGATACAGGGCGGTCCTATCAACTACATCCATTTTTGGAGACTGGTTGTAATTGTTTTCCTTTAAGGCTTCGGGATTTTGCCAAGCGCTGAAAATCCCACCCAGTTGATACCCGCCTTGGGCGAAAGTAACCGCTTTTTGATTGCTCAACCATTGCGCAGCCTGTGCACTTAAAGCCGCAGGCCCCTGCATTGCTTTTTCAGTGGCAAGCGCTTTTTGCTCCCATTCTTTGCCTAAAACTTCATCCTTCGCAATGACCTTACCTTCCTGGTAAAGCTTTGCCAATAAATGTTGAGCCTCAGCAGAGTCGTGTTGTGCAGCTTTTAATACCCACAAATATCCTGTATGTGGATTGTAAAGCGGGCTGTCAGTCCGTAAGTATAATTGGGCAAGAGCGACTTGTGCAGGTAAATAATTTTTAAAAGCACCTTTTGCGTACCAATCTTTTGCAGCATTTAAATCTTTTTGTTCTTCAGCAATTTTTCCGGCTTCATAAATAGCATCTACATAATCTTGTGCTATGGCTTGATTGATAAGCTGGCTGGATTTATCCAAGTCTTTCGGGACAAGTTTTCCCTCTGCATATAATTCCCCCAATTTTAACTGCGCCTGCGGGTTGCCTTTTTCAACTGCCTTATTCAGCCAGATTAAACCCAGTTTTTTATCATTGCCATGTCGGCTTTGCAAAAAGTGCTCGGCCAGTGTGTATTCAGCGATGCTGTTGCCATTTTTGGCGGCGTCAATGTAATATTTTTTGGCAAGATTGGAATTCTTATTGGTGCCAATGCCAAATAGATAAGCTGCTGCGCAATACATTTGCGCCTGTACGTCATTACCTTCAGCCGCTTTTTTAAACCAGGACAAGGCTTGTTCTGGATTATTTTCCACAAGTAAAGTATATCGCGCCATGATATTCTGAGCAGGTAAAAAACCTTTTTCTGCTGCTTGTTTGAAGTGACGCAAAGCCAAGGCATTATTCTTAAGCTGGCCATAACCATATAAACGCATGCGGCCTAAATAGTAATCCACGATTGGATCCTTGCCGGCATCCGCTGCCAGTTTTGCAGCAGCGTTCACATAATCACCTTCCCGGTAGGCATCTAAGCCCTCATTTGCAAAGGCTACCTGAACGCTTGCGGTAGCAACTAAACAAACCCATGGCATCAGCGATTTCATTATATTCCCCTTGTTATTGCGCCAAGGCAGCTAACCGGCATTAGCGCACGCAATGGCTTATGTATAAATTCCCTGCAAATACATCACTATCAATTACTATTGCGGAATAATGCCATAATGGACTACTTCCCTTACCGCACCGCTACGGTTAGTGCTCTTGACCACCCAATAATTGCCCCGATTATTCAATCCAAATCTAACACGTGCATACTCACAAACTTGCAGACTTTCTCCACAATCCACTATTTTTCCATAGGGAGATTTGCCTTCATTCACGGTGCAAATGTATTTAAGATTTTTCTCACAGGTGGAAAGTACCGCCCATTGATTACCCTGAATAACATGGTTTAAATACATACTCCTCGCGCTGTCATTGCTACGCATTTGATACAGATTAATGGGTTTGTCCAATTTATTTAATATAAAATAAAGTGAGTTTCGCTCACCCGCAGCTTCTGGCAGAAGCTCTAATACTTTTAATTCGAATTGATACCCTACGTCGCGACAACCTAATGGATTCTGCCTTTCTTCATTTGGTTTTTCTTTTTTCGGAGCGGAGGGCGCTGCAGCCTGCGCCAAACTTATACCGCATACACAGAGAAGCAATGGGAGAGTGGCGTTACGCATAATTGTTTTTATTTTTTTCATTGTATTTTCTCAGTTGCTTGTTTTTTTCCAGTCACTTGCTTTTTTTCGACCGCAATTAATGGGCGTATGACAACTTTTGTGCCAAGGAAATTATTCCGCTCATTGGATAACTGTACGAAATTTAAATTCAACCATTTTGCATCTTGAACAAACATGCGTATGCATCCATGGCTTGCCCGATAACCCGGGATGTCATCCGAACCGTGTAGAGCCAAACCTTTGTGAAAATACATGCAATAAGGCATTTTTGCCCCCCCCTTACCTAAAGGGAAAACATCGGACTTGCACTTCTCATTTTCTTTACTAAACACCCGGAATATTCCAGTCATGGTCCGACAGGTAGGGCTGCTGTTATCAGAGCAACGATCGCTACCGGAGGAGATAGGGCCCCACTTAACCAAGTTGCCTTGCTCATCGTAAGCCCCCCATGCAAGCTTTTCTTGATCAACGATGATTTGTTTTTCTTTTTCTTCAGGGTTAATTTTTAATGGGAAAGGCGAAATATCGAATAAAGTGATCTGCGAGAGATTTTTAGGAACCACAATTTCTTTCCCTGGCCATAAATGGTTGTAGCTGCGATTAAGCCTCTGCACCAAATCGCGTTGATTTTCATCAGGAAATAAACGTTCCCACGTGTCACCGCGTCCCGTTTTTATGCATTCAAATTGCGGATAGGCGCACAAGGCAGGCCCGTAGTAGATTGGTGTGTCAGCAGCTTTGGCAAGCATTGCCGTCATAGATAACACAGTTGTTATTATTAGCTTCCATCGGTTCATAATAGATACCTTCCAATTATTCTAATCAAGGAATTTTCTGTGCTATTGCTTATATTAATTATCGGCCTTTTTTAATAAAAGTTTAGCCCAAAATTTAAATAAAGCTATTTGAATAGTAAAAAATATCTATATATATCGGTAGCTTAGAAGAAATATACCTGATGCATACGCAGTTTAATTGTGTAAGTGTTGATAAATCCGCTCCGCCAAACTGCGGCTTATTCCCTGCACTTTAGCAATTTCTTCGACAGGAGCACGCGTCAACTCACGCAACCCTCCAAAACGCCTTAATAAAGCTTGCCGCCTTTTCGCGCCGATGCCTTCTATAGATTCTAAAGAAGAATCGAGCCGGGCCTTTTGTCTTTTTTTACGATGCAAGGTAATGGCAAATCGATGCGCTTCATCCCGAATGTGCTGCAGCAAATGCAATGCCGGAGATGCGGGCGCTGCTGTAATTTCGCGCGCTTCATCCGCCAAAATTAACTGCTCCCAGCCTGCCTTACGGGTCGGACCTTTAGCAATACCTAGCAATTTAACGCTATTGATTTGAAAAGACTCCAGCACCCTTTTTGCAACAGCGACTTGTCCTTTTCCGCCATCGATGATCAATAGACTCGGCAAATTCTGCTCAGCGGTTAATTTTTTAAACCGGCGGGTAATGGCTTGCTCCAACGCCGTATAATCGTCACCTGCAGTAATGCCGGTTATATTAAAGCGCCGATATTCATTTTTGGCAGGCCCTTGCTGGTTAAATACCACACATGAGGCAACCGTAGCCTCTCCTTGAGTATGGCTTACGTCAAAACACTCCATACGTTCTATTGCTTCCGGCATATTCAACAATTGCCTCAGCGCTTCATAGCGGTCAGCCAGAAGCTGGGTTGAGCTGGTTTGCTCAAGCACACTGACTTGCAGATTCTGCCGGGCAAAATCCAGCCAACGAGCTTTTATTCCACGTGGGTTTGCTTGTATCTTACAAGCCTTGCCGCGCAGAGTGCCCAGCATGTCTTCCAATGCCCCTTGTTCTGTGATGTCATGATCAGTCAAAATCAAGGAAGGGATCCGTTCTGGTGTGTCTATATAAAAATAAGCAATGAATGCTGAAAAAACTTGCTGCCACAAATGTGCGCTTGTATGTTCATCTTCAATTAATCCTTGTTCCGGAATACTTGGAAAAAAACTTTGGCTTGCAAGAATTTGTCCGTCGCGCACCGTCACCCATTGCACGCAGGCAAAACCTGGGCGTGCGTCAATTACAATCACATCCGCATCACCACGCAGTTGAATAACACCCTGCTGCTCCTGAATTAAACGTAAGCTTTTAATTTGATCTCGCAAGCGTGCAGCTTCTTCAAACTCAAGTTTGCTGACTGCATTTTCCATGCGTTGTTCCAATTCGGAGAGAATTAGTTGGCATTTACCTTGTAAGAAGCGGGTCGCATCATCAACTGACTGTTGGTAATCTTCCCTGCTTATGTTCCCTACACAAGGAGCGCTGCAGCGTTTAATTTGAAATTGCAGGCAGGGCCGCGAACGTCCATTAAAATAATTATCGCTGCAATTGCGGATTTTAAATACTTTCTGAATAACGCCCAAAGTTTCACGCACCGCAGCGGCACTGGGATAAGGCCCAAAAAATTGGCCCTTTTTAGGCTTCTTTTTGACACGCAAAAATTCCATGCGCGGAAAAATATGATGGTTTACATGAATATATGGATAAGATTTATCGTCGCGTAATAGCACATTGTACTTGGGACGAAGTGATTTAATCAAACTGCTTTCCAACAGCAATGCTTCCGTTTCGCTGCGGGTTATGCTCACTTCAATAGCAGCAATTTGGCTTATCAGCGATCGCGTTTTTACCCCAGAATTATTTTTATTAAAATAACTGGAAACTCTTTTTTTTAAATTGGCGGCTTTCCCTACATACAATACTTGCCCTTGTGCATCCAGCATCCGGTACACACCAGGCTTTGGGGTAAGAGACGCAAGGAAATCGCCTAGATCAATTGAAGAATTACGCTTATTCATTGGTAATCAAAGGTACATCATTCTGTGGTGGATTCAGTCATACAGTGCCTAAGATGACATGGCTTTTTATTATACACGACGATGCACTTTATGTTGCACTTTGTATAATTGGCATGCAATATCAAACAAAATTGCGCTAATTGCAACAAAGAAGGCGCCGCGAAGCATACCTTAGATTCATCCTGGCCAACTGAATTAGTTTATATCTTAATTATAAGGCAGAAAAAGTTAACTTTCTTGCGTTGATTCGCTAGGGTTTTCAATCACGCCATGCTTCATTGCCAAATAGGTCAATTCCACATCATTCTTGATACCCAGTTTTTCAAACATACGATAGCGGTAACCGTTGATGGTTTTACTGCTTAAAAATAGCCGATCGGCAATCTCCTGTGCCGTCATGCCGCGCGTTATCATGAGCATCACTTGCATTTCACGTTCAGACAATAAATCAAACGGGGATTCATGAGGCGCCTGCAAACTATTAATCGCCATTTTTTGTGCAATTTCTGCACTTAGATATTTTTCACCTTTATATACCTTCCGAATGGCAGCTGCCATTTCCTCTGCACCGGATTCCTTGGTTAAATAACCCATGGCGCCCAACTGCAGAACTCGTGCCGGCAAAGGTTCAGTATATACGGCAGTGACCGCAATGACTTTTACTTGAGGGAGGGATTTTGGCTCTACCCCAAATACAGGGGCACTTTAATCGGATTATAGTAATCTAACTCTTTGATTTTGCAGTCAAAAGAGGATTAAAGTGCCGAAGAAAGATATTATCCTAAATTTACCTGGTTATTCAATAACCAAGGTGACAGGAAACAATCCTGTTTTTATACAAATAAGTTATAACCGAGTTGTTCGCTGTATTTATTGCAATGGTAAGCGGTTAAGGAAGAAAGATAGTTTTGAGAGGGAGAGAAGAAGTCGTTAGAATGCTTCGCTTTACGAAGAACAATGGAATAACTGAAGGGTTTCATCGGAAGATGAAATTGATTCAGAGAAGAGCTTACGGATTTAGAAATTTTGAAAATTATAGGTTGAGAGTTAGAGTGCTGTGCGGATAAGTGAAGTGCCCCCGGATTTGGGGAAGACCCGGGATTTCTTCAACCGTCGGGTTACCTCCCAACCATCAATACCAGGCATCTTCATATCCAACAAGACGACATCTGGCTGCTTTGCTTTGACTAAAGTTAAAGCTACCTCACCGCTTTCGGCTTCACCGACAACTTCCATATCGGACATATCTTCCAATAATCGTCGAATGCCCATTCGCACCAAAGCATGGTCATCAACAATTAGAACTTTTATCAAAGGGATGCTCCTTGACAAGACATAGCCAATGAACACAAAGGTGAAACGATATTAACAAGAGAAACCAATCATTACAATGGGAATGCCATTGGAAATGCAGCAGCATGAACCCCTTATAAAAATCAACAAGCGTGGATATGAATATTTGGATTCCCTGCAGTTACTGGAAAAAAGGGTGGGTATTCTCCAAGTGTTCTTGCTCGCTGAATTAATTCCTTAACATCGGACATAACAAAAGCATACAATTCTTCATAACTGCGTATAACAAAGTACACGGGCTGCAACATGTCAATGCGGTAAGGCATACGGAATCCAGCAACTGGATCGAATAAAACTCGGAGAGGGACATCGCTCTCAACACTGTAAAGAGTCTCGCTGATGGAAGATAGGATTCCGCCTCCATAAGCCCGCATTCCTTTTTCCGTAAGGATTAAACCAAATTCCACGGTAAACCAAAATAAACGTTGCAGCAATGCCCATTCGCATTCGGGGAATTCCAATACCTTACGCGCATAATTATGCACAAAATCGGCATAAACAGGATTAGTTAACATGGGGCAGTGGCCGAATAATTCATGAAATATGTCGGGCTCTTTTACATAATTCAATTCTTCTTCGGAACGAATAAAAGTAGCCGCGGGAAAACGGCGGTCAGCCAGCAATTCAAAAAATTCCCGCGCTGAAATTAAAGCCGCTACAGGAGCCACTTCCCAACCAGTTAGTGCTTTAAGCCGCGCACTAACCTCAGGTAATTGCGGGATTTGAGTAGCAGTTAAGCCCAAATTCTCCAGACCCAATAAAAATTCATCGCAAGCTCTACCGGGCAACAACTTGCATTGTCGCTCAAACAATATTTGCCATACGCGATGCTCGTTTGCGGAATAACTCACCAGGCCTTGTTCGTCTGGCTGATGCGCAACATAACGGCTGACAAATTCCATGATGCTCCTTAAGTAATAATCCGCAGTTTTTATTTATGATAATGCAAAATTTTATAAAAGATGAATTTCTGTCTATCTTCATTCAGTAATAGTTAATTTTTTTCAAGTTTTTTACGCAAACTATCGACAGAAATTAAAGTTTCCGTGCCCGTCCCGATTCGCCGCCCAGCTCCTTTCCAAGCATGACCATAAACTACTTCATAAGTTAATGGATATTTTCCCATGGTTGTACGCAGATTTCCCATTGCAGCAGTAAATTTCTGCCAGGTTTTCTTTCCAGTTAAACCACGGTTGCGGGAAGAATTAATGTTGCGCACGCCTTGCGATTTCAATGCATTTACAAGCTGCGGCAAAGTTGAATAGTGCATGGTTAATTTTTCCATATCCACCACTGGATCCAGAAAATGTTCTGCTAGCAATAAATCGCCGAGATCATGCATATCAGTAAATTCATTTGTATGCGCATGATGATCTACCACAGACCAAGCCTGGCGTAGCTCTAGAAAAGTATCCGGGCCCAATGTGGTGAACATCAAACAGCCATCAGGTTTCATTATCCGACTTAATTCAGCAAAAACAGCAGACAAGGGTTGCGACCAATGCACCACTTGATTGGCAAAAACCAAATCAAATAAATTTGCTGCAAACGGTAATGCCGTCATGTCCCCTGTCACTAAAGGCCATTTTTTCCAGAAGCGTTGTTTTTTCTTTGCCTGCAAAAGCATTGCATGAGCCAAATCTAAACCGATGACGTGGGCAGCAGGATAATATTGTTTTAATTTTTGTGAAAAAAAACCTGTCCCGCAACCTAAATCAAGAACATAGCGCGGCTGAACCTTAAGGTATTGGAGGCGGGCAAAAAGACGCTCGCCTATTTCCAGTTGCACCTTGGCATGCTCTTCGTACTCTGCTGCATGGGTATTAAATGCATTGCAAATTTCGGTTTTTATATTCATGATGAACCAAATGGAATAAGAGCTTCAGCCCGCATGCAAAAAAGGAAAAGTATAACACAAATTCTGCGATTACCTTCTATTTGCACACTCTGCAATCATTATCATTATGGTGCTTTTGCAGTTTGCAATGACTGCATTAAGCTATTACAACCAATAAAACAGGCATGTCAACTTTGCGCGCTGCCGCTGCAGGGTGAAGATACCTTTTTAATTTGCGGATATTGCTGCAAACAAAAACCTTATTTTGATGAAGCTGTCGCTGCTTACCATTTTGAAGAACCACTGCGTACCTTGCTGCATGAATTTAAATACCGCGAAGGACTTTATCTCGCCACGCTTTTTACTGAGTTGATGCTGGAAAAGATTCCCCGCCGCATGACCGATTCGCAATGTTTGTTGCCTGTGCCTATGAGTACTGCGCGCCTTCGCATGCGAGGATTCAACCAGGCGGTTGAGTTAACCAAACGTTTGTCTAAACGCCTGCAAATACCGTATGAGCTAGATTTATGTAGAAAAATAAAAGAAACTGCCGCGCAAGCCAGCTTAAATAGCAAACAACGACAGAAGAACATTCGCGGTGCGTTTATGGTGAAAGCCATTCAGTATAAACATGTGACACTGGTCGATGACTTGTTAACCACAGGCAGTACTGCAAATGAATTAGCACGAGCGTTAAAAAAACAAGGAGTCGAGCAAGTTGACGTTTGGTGTTGTGCGCGTGCTGTTCTAAACTGATTGTTTCATTCACCGTTTACAATAATAGTTGGTTCTGCTTAATTTAAATCATTAAACTAAATTGCCGCTTATATTTTTTCTTTCGGCACGATCGGCATTTAAGTCCTCCATAAACTCAGCTGTTTTTTTACTTGCTCCATACCATATACCAAAACCCGCCCCCACTATTAATCCCACAGTAGGTGCGATACTCGCTATGGAAGGTGTAACTTGATTAAAATGCTGATTACGAGACATATGTAAAAAACGCTGGTCATCGGGCACATAATCTTCTAAACCATGAACAGATTGACTATGTTTGGTAAGGAAACTTTTCCAAAGCTCAGCAAAATTATAAGCACACCCCCAACCTAATAACATGCCGCATGCTCCAAATTTCACAGAATTTAACAAAACTCTTGGAATGAATTTCAGGGTAAATAATAAATCCTCGGCATCGACTGCATTGGAGAAAGAGCGTGCGTCATTAAGTTCATAACTGGCAGACTGAAGAGAACTGGTGGAAGTTTTCATGATATTAAATTAATAGTAAAACAGTATTATTTTATAACAAAGAATAAATTATTTTACAACATGATTAATTGTTAATCTTTTAGAAAAAAGATAACCTATTTAAAAATAAACTATTTGGCATAAAAACTTAAAGCTTAATAATTTATTAAGCAAAGTGGATTAAAATAAAATCCTCAACCACCCAATAAAAATAATTCAAATGAATCAAATAATTAACGCATTGTTGAAACCGAAACAAGCAGGATTAACAAACAAGAACAAACCGGCAGCCCTAATTGTTTTATCCCCTTATGATGAAGGCTCGCATGCGATAGAATTTAAAGATGCAGAATCCATGGTACGTGATGAGCTAGGTTACGGGATCATCAATAAAAAACCCCTCTTTTTTAACAGCGAAGACACCGAATTCTCGGCAGCCATCAAACCAGTAACCTTAAAGAACAAATCACTGACCATATGGCTTTCAGCACATGGTGCTTCAGGTTGGCTTTTTTCGGGAAGACGTGATGCAAATTCCGAATTGGAAGCAACAGCCAATTTCGTGGAATTCGTGCGGCGTGTGGAAACTTATACGCAATGTGAAGTGGCCAATATTGTTTTAAGCGCATGTTTTACCGCGAATGAATTCGTTAATGTAAAAGATGGTACTTATTTTAATTCTCCCGCACGCCTTTTAAGCTTTTTCCTTCCCGAGGTAAATGTGCTTGGTTTTATTGGAAAAAACGCAGAAAGCAAAGTACACGTATTTAAAGAAACAACAATGGGATACTTAAAAGAAACACTAAATGCGGAACATGCTTCAGTTTTGTTTAAAAATGGAAAACCAATTGAATCTTGTTTTGACAACAACACTGTACCCATTTATTGCAATCATGAATACACGCCGGATTTTATCTTGCAAGCTCTTAACTATAACTTTGAAGATAAAAATGTAGAGTTTTATGCTCCCTGCCTAGCAGCCGAATTTATAAGCAAAAATAATATAACTTTGGCCGCAGCTTCTTTGGGACAATGGCAAGAAAGGCGCGTCAGGGAGCTTACCCGAAATGCGCAACAAGAACCGCACCCCAGCCGCTTGCCTAGCTCTAGTTGCTAATCGCTGCCAGGCGGCTTTTGTTAGAAATCTAACAAACCGCCTCGCTATTTTTCTAGATAGCGGGCGACATCATTCAAAATTAACTGGATGAACAATACGCAAAAAATAATCATTGCCAAACGATGCAATAAAATCTCCAGCGCAATAGATACAGGTTTTCCACGAATTTTTTCCAGCAAAGCATAGATAATGGACCCTCCATCCAAACCCGGAATTGGAAATAAATTAACAAGGCCTACGGCCAGGCTTAAATTTGCGATAAATAATAAAAAGACAATAATGCCCTGCGCAAATGACGTGATCATGGTTGTAAACAGCCCCAATGGTCCTAGTAACGCAGCAAAGGGAAGCATCCCTAATAACAATTGTTTAAGCATAACCAAATAAAAGGCAAGCGTATAAAACGAGCTTAAAAAAGCCTCCTTCGCTGCCTGCAGGAACGGCAAACCCATTTTTTGCGTGGGTTGAATGGTGATATCAGCTTCTATCCCCAATCCTTTCAACAATGCATTGGATCCGCGCACATAATGCCAGTGCGCAAGGTTCATAATCACTTGGCGTCTGTCCCCTTGTTTATCTTCAAGAATAACAGGCACATTTTTTTTACCTAAAACCATGATGAATCTCATGCCTGCATCACGCCAGGAAAACACTTCCTTGCCAGCGATGGCAATGAATTGGTCGCCAGCTTGTATGCCTGCAGCGGCGGCCATGCTGGCGGGGTGCACTTCAGCAACCACAGGTGAAACCCGCTGAAATCCCATCATGAAAATAACTAACAAAGCCAGCCAGGCAATGAGTAAATTTACCATCGCGCCTGCCAAAAGGACAATAATACGCATCCAAACGGGTTTCCTATCAAAACAAACGGGATAATCTTTGGTAGATACTGGCTCAATACGCGAATTGAGCAATTGCACGTAGCCCCCAAGCGGCCATAACGCCCATATCCATTCGCATCCATTTTTAGCGTGCCATTTAAGTAAAGGTCTGCCAAAACCAATCGAAATCCGTTTTATTTTTACCCCGAATAGGCGCGCAGCGAGTGCATGCCCCAACTCGTGCAAGCCAATGACCAACACCAAACTCAAGACAATCGCAATAACCGATTTAACCACCAGAATTTTCCCCTCGCGTGTTATCAACCACCAATTTCAACACGGGCAAGGAAGGACGTCTACTCAACTCATAATTTTCACGATGTACTTCAAAAAATCGATAAACTTCCCCTGTCTCACTATCCACAAGCTCTACATCATCGCCCTGCTCATCCAAAAGCGTAACGGTTAGATGAATTTCGCGAAATTGCTTAATGCGGTAACGGTCTTTAAACAATTTTATAACGCTTAAAATGCTCTCAGCTGCTTCCTCATTCTCAAACTTGCCCTGGAAAATTATTTCCATTTCACTCTCCTATCAGGAAATCAAGCCTGTAAAAAGTGTTTAATTCATTTAACGGCGGCAACTTATAAGACTTTAGAAATTGGAATAAATATTATGACAAAAAACCAGTAAAGCCAGATTAATCCTAACTTAGCAAGTAATGTGCGTATGATTTGCGATGCAGCTCACTGGATTGACTTACAGCAATAGCGAAGACAAAGTAACCTTTGGCATTGGACGCATTTATCCCGCAGCCAGCAATAAATCTATAAATTTTACCTGTAATAGGTTACAATTTATCCTATTGACAGTTATCCCTTCATTCTCCTGATATGGTGTTTGTTGCCTGCGGACTCAATCATAAGACTGCCCCTCTCGACGTGCGTGAAAAAATCGCACTGCCGCTTGCCATGCAAGATACCTTGCTGGGCGAGCTTGTGGATTTGCCTTCAGTAAATGAAGCGGTTATTTTATCTACCTGCAACCGCCTGGAAATTTATTGCGACGCAGCCCATCCGGATGGTATTCTTCCCTGGCTTGCAAAAAGCCGCCAACTCTCACCCGAATTCATTAAACCCTTTTTCTATAGTCACCATGGGCGCCAAGGCTTACAACATACGTTTCGGGTAGCAAGCGGTTTGGATTCGATGATGCTCGGGGAACCGCAAATACTGGGGCAAATGAAACAAGCTTATCAACAAGCTTGCCGTGCAGGAACTGTTAAACATAATTTGCGCCAGGTGTTTCAATACGTTTTTCGGGCAAGTAAACGCATTAGAACCCGCAGTGGCATCGGCAATAACCCAGTTTCAGTTGCTTTTGCCGCCGTCCAGAAAATTGGCCAACTTTTTACCGAGCTATCTTCCCTAAAGGTATTACTTATTGGCTCTGGCGAAACCAGTTCCTTGGTAGCAAAATACTTGCATAATGCAGGAGTAACCCAATTCCTGGTAGCCAGTCGCAATCCTGAAAATGCAAAACAGTTGGCCGATGCATTTGCAGGCAAATCATTAACAATTGGCGATATCCCGCACTACTTGGCGCAAGCCGACGTTGTTGTAACCGCTACGGCCTGCCCACTGCCTTTTATTACCAAAAGCCTGGTCGAGCATACCATGCAGCAGCGCAATGAAGCCCCCATGTTTTTCTTGGATTTAGCTGTACCAAGAGATATTGAAGCTGATGTATGCGAGATAGCGGGCGTTCATTTGTTTAATATTGATGACTTGCAAAAAATGACAGAAAAAGGAATGGATGAGCGTAAAAGTGCAGCCATGCAAGCTGAAAAACTGATTGACTGCGAACTTGATAATTACATCCGCTGGCGTCGTTCCCTACAAGCAAAAAAAGTTATTTGCGACTACCGTAAACAAATGCAGGAACTTGCCCAACTTGAATTGCAACGTGCCATGCACAAGTTGGACTCGGGTCTTTCCCATCCGCATGTTTTGACTGAGTTTAGCGAGCGTTTACTGAATAAATTGATTCATAGCCCGACCGTCGGGCTTAGACAAGCTGCCATGGATAATCGCGAAGACTTGCTCGACTTGGCACATTATCTTTTTACTTCACCTGCCGATTAATCACACTTATGAAGAAATCCCTTGAGTTAAAATTGGAACAAATGCTGGAACGCTTTCAGGAAGTTGAGCGTTTACTATCGGAAGCGTCCGTCATTGCGGATCAAAATCAATTTAAAGCGCTTTCCAAAGAATATGCCCAACTTGAGCCTATAGCCGCATGCTATAAACAATACCTGGATGCGCAAGCTAATGTAGTTTCGTTGCAGGAGCTTCTTGCAGGGGAAGACCAGGAACTGGCTTGCATGGCTAAAGAAGAGATCGAGGCAGCAAAAGCTAGTTTGGCCGCTTTGGATGAAGAATTGCAATGGCATTTAATCCCGAAAGATCCGGATGATGAGCGTAATATTTATCTTGAAGTTCGGGCCGGCACAGGAGGTGATGAAGCAGCTATTTTTGCCGGGGATTTATTCCGTATGTATAGCCGTTATGCAGAAATAAAAGGTTGGCAAGTTGAGATCGTCAGCGCCAGTTATGGTGAGCATGGCGGTTTTAAAGAAGTGATTGCCCGGGTCAGCGGCACCAATGTATATGGAGATTTAAAATTTGAATCCGGTGCGCATCGAGTACAACGGGTTCCTGAAACGGAATCTCAGGGGCGAGTTCACACCTCGGCATGTACTGTTGCCATTTTGCCAGAAGTTGAAGAAATTGATGACATTGAGATAAATCAGGACGAGTTGCGCATTGATACCTATCGTTCATCGGGGGCAGGCGGCCAGCACGTCAACAAAACAGATTCAGCAATCCGTATTACGCATTTGCCTACCGGCTTAGTCGTTGAATGCCAGGACGAACGCTCACAGCACAAAAACCGTGCCAAAGCCATGGCCTTGTTAAAAACCCGGCTTTTAAATGCAGAGCAAAGCAAGCAGCGTCAGCAACAGGCAGAAACACGCCGCTCTTTGGTGGGAAGCGGGGATCGTTCGGAGCGTATTCGCACTTATAATTTCCCACAGGGACGGTTAACCGATCACCGTATTAATCTTACCCTTTACCAATTAAATGATGTGATTGCCGGCGATTTAACCCCTGTAATTGAAGCATTAAAGCGCGAATATCATGCCGAGCTGCTTGCTGAATTGGGCCACAATGATTAGTTTGAAAGAAAGTTTACAACAAGCGGCGGCGGCCCTTGCCCACACGAGTGCTTCTGCTTACCTTGATGCGGAAATATTATTGGCCCACACACTGCAGGTATCCCGTACTTACTTGTATGCTCACTCTGAGAAACCAATAAATCAGGCAGAGCGTGAAGCTTACCTGCAACTTGTTGCTCTGCGGCAAGAAGGGTTGCCTATTGCGTACATTACCGGGCAGCGTGAATTTTGGTCTTTACCTTTGCAAGTCAATTCCACCACACTGATCCCAAGACCTGAAACCGAGCGCTTGGTTGAATTAACCTTAAGTTTACTTGCTGATAAACCGCAAACCATTTTGGAATTAGGCACAGGCAGTGGGGCGATTGCTTTAGCCCTGGCTGCCGAACGCCCGCATTGGCGTATTTTAGCCTGCGATGTATGCGAGCAAGCAACGCATACAGCACGTGAAAATGCGAAACAGCTTAACTTAAGCAATGTAACCATTTTATGTTCCAATTGGTTTGCCTCCCTGCCTAAGCGGCAATTTGATGCAGTGATTTCCAATCCCCCTTACATAGCCGAACACGATCCCCATCTCTCCCAGGGGGACGTACGGTTTGAACCACGCCTGGCTCTAATAAGCGGTGCAGATGGCTTGGAAGCTCTCCATCATATTATTGCAGAGAGCAAATACTATTTACGCCCCGGCGGCTTATTGTTGCTCGAACACGGCTGGCAACAAAAACACGCGGTACTGAGTAAATTAAATCAATGCGGTTATCAACACACACAATGTTGGCCTGATATTCAAGGGCATGATCGCATCAGTGGTGGTTGGTGTTGAAATAAACCTTAGCTTGCTAAGAATGCTAATTTTTAAGCAATTTTTTTTTAATGAGCTATAGTTGATGAATAATGGGTTTTTTGATATACCTAGCCGTTTTCACATGGCGTGACTATGGAAAGAAAGTTTGCAGGAGGCCTTATGCCACAAGAAACGATTGATTTAACTAAAAAGAGTGAACAAAACGTGAAAAATGACGCAGTTGGGAACATGGGCATCTCCCCTTACCAAGAGGTAGCGGGTGAAGAGTATATGAATGAAAAACAGCTGGCACATATTGAAAAAATTTTGCTGGCTTGGCGCCAATCATTAATGGAAGAAGTGGATCGTACTGTCACCCATATGAAAGACGAAGCAGCTAACTTCCCTGATCCCTCTGATCGTGCAAGTCAGGAAGAAGAATTCAGCTTGGAGTTGCGAACAAGGGATAGAGAGCGCAAATTGATTAAAAAAATCGAGGATGCCTTGGAACGTCTGCGTGATGAGGATTTCGGTTACTGCGAGGCATGCGGGATTGAAATCGGGTTGCGCCGTCTGGAAGCACGCCCTACTGCGACACTTTGTATCGATTGCAAAACCCTGTCCGAAATTAAAGAAAGGCAAAACCAAGGCAATTAATTTAATACCTGACTGCACTCGCAGTCAGGTATTCCCCAACACCGTATTAATCTTTTGCAGGTAATCGGCAACTACTCCCTGATTTTCTTGTAATAGACGAAAAGCCTTTGCAATCTGATCTATGCGGTATTGTGGATTTTTATGCATCGTAATAACTGCGTGGACCACTTCCTGTGCACTTGCAAGCCGTTGCATGCCGCCAGCTTTGAGCAAATCCTCACAGACAGCTTTAGAATTATGGAGATAAGGTCCGCAAAATACAGGAACCTGCATAGCAATTGGCTCCAACACATTGTGCCCGCCTATCGGAACAAGACTCCCTCCGACAAAAGCATAATCGCTTAATTTATAAAAATTCAATAACTCACCTAAGGAATCCACTATCAATACTTCTATCTTGCTCGTAATGCTTTCAGGCTGACTGCGTAAAGCCGTGGCAAAGCCTAGTTGCCTGCTAAGCCCGGCAACAAAAGAAAAACGTTCAGGATGACGGGGGACAATGATAAACAACACATTATTTATAGCGTTTTGCAATTCGGGCAGGCATTGCAGCAATTGTTCTTCTTCATTCTCATGAGTACTCGCTGCAATAAATACTGGACGCGTTGCACCCCATTTTTTTTTGTAATCCATAATGGCACTAATAAAAGTCCCTGTCTGGATAGCGAATTTTATATTCCCGGCTGCTGAAACCATTCCTTTTGCCGCCCCTAACTGGATAAAACGATTTTTATCTTGCTCGCTTTGTGCCAAAATCGCCGTAAATTGATTTAAAACGGATTTAAATAAGAATTTTACGCGTTGATAGGAGCCAAATGCTTTATCAGATATGCGTGCATTGACCAATAAAAGGGGGATTTGCATACGTTTTGCTTCATAAATTAAATTAGGCCATAACTCCGTTTCCATGATGACACCTATTCGGGGAGCATAGTTTCTGAAAAAACGGCGCAGCACAAAAGGTAAATCGTAAGGAATATACTGATGTTGGATTTTTCCTCCATATTGTTTTAAAACTCTTTCCGATCCAGTCGGCGTCATGGTAGTGACCAGAATTTTTTTTTGCTGTGCGAGCAATGCATCAATTAAAGGAAAGGCGGCAACCACTTCCCCTACAGAAACAGCATGCAGCCAAACATCCACCGGCTTATTGTCCTTAATATAAAGTCCAAAACGCTCTTTTATGCGTAAGCGATAAGCAGGCAAACGACGTCCCTTCCAGTAAAGCCGCCACAAGAGAAATGGAATCAAACTGTAAAAAAGAAGTGTATAAAGACGACGCATAGAGGTAAAAATACAAAACAAACATTATAAGCTGATGCTTGGCGATTGACTATCAATATTGTCAGCCTGAGGGTAAAGGCGCAAAAGATAATCAAGAAACACATCACGTAGAAGCCAGCAAAAATAGCAAAAACCCATCTAATTCCAGTTAATAGTACAAAAAACAATAAAGTACAGCTAAAATTATTATTTATCGAGCTAAGTACAGCTACGCTTTTCAATTTTTATGGATTTCAGATGAGTCTACGTCAATTTTTTATCAATCAGACGTGGTGGGGAAAAATCATTGGTGCTTTTTTAGGATACTTAATGGGCGGGCCTCTCGGAGCGCTATTCGGTATTCTCATCGGTAATTTTTTCGACCGCGGTTTAAATGAACATTTCAGTCGTCCCTATTGGCATTATCATGCTGAGAAGCGTAAAAAAGTGCAGAAAATATTTTTTGAAGCAACTTTTTCCGTCATGGGGCATATTGCTAAAACGGACGGCAGAGTTTCTGAACAAGAAATTAGGATGGCTAGAGGCTTAATGGAAGAAATGCGCCTCAATGCTGAACAAAAGAGAACAGCCATATCCTTATTTAATGAAGGTAAATCAACCAATTTTAATTTCAAGCGAATTTTAACCCTTTTGAAAGAAACATCCCATGACAATTTGGATCTATTGAAATTATTTATTGATATCCAATATCGGGCGGCGAAAATTGATGGATTAACTGATAAAAAAATTCAAACGATTAATACCATTTTGCAATATTTGGGATTTGCACCTTTAGAACAACAGTATCGTTTTTATGAAGACTTCCAATTTCACTCTACCCATCGGAATCATTCGCGACAGCAATCTTCGCAGCGTCAATCTTCTTCATCTTCCTACACCAGCTATACGCCGCCTAATAGTTCGCTGGCGCATGCTTATGCAATACTTGAAATCAATCCCGATAGCAGCAAACACGACGTGAAAAAAGCTTACCGGCGCCTAATGAGCCGTAATCATCCAGACAAACTTATCGCACAAGGGCTACCCGAAGAAATGATTAAGCTTGCGACTGATAAAACGCAAAAAATTCGGCAAGCTTATGAGCAAATTTGCGCAAGTAAAGGCTGGGAATAAGGGCTCACAATTCTGTAAGCTTAAGATCGGCTTAAAATTCATGATACTGCCCCTCTACAAGAGACAGTATCACGATAAAGAGTTGGTGTTATTGAAATTCAAGGCCAAGCTCATCGAAAAACGCTTTAGACTTTTCTGCCAAAATTTTATGGGCAGGCCCAGTAGGGTGGACGGGATCGAAGAATAAATAACCCTTACAGGCGTCATGGCCTTGCCCTGCATTGATTTTAGCGACCATGCTTAAAACAGGATTGGCAGAACCCAGCTCTAACAAAGATTCGTAACAAGTGTGCGTAATATTTGAAAAACCATATTCTTCTGGCGACTGAAGTACTTCTCCCAAAATTTCATACACATCCAAATGAAGAACACGTCTGTCCGGGTAGCCGGCCTGCAAATCCACCACCATTTGCCCCAGGATTTCATTATGCTTTCTGGCAATATCTGTTAAGAATTGCTCGGCTTCAAGCTCGCGGGCCATGGGTGTTCTCCCTAAATCGGGAAGATTAACCACCAACAGGTTTTGCGCGCCCTTGTTCAGTAGGCGCTCAAGATCATGCCTAATACCCAAGGTAACTTCTTGTAAGGATTTTTGTGCATCATCAGGAATGGAAAGATAGTTATTCGCACCAATCCATACCACGTATAGACTATTTTCATCTGCTTTATCGTGGTGAGCCAATAAATAACTGTCTACCTCCCTTTTTAGGGTAAACAAAGTATCATCCGCATCCTCTTCAGAAACTCCAGCACCGCCAAAAGCAAAATCAAGCAAATGTTCGGAAGGATTATTGGGATAATAAGCTTGCGTCAGCAATTCGATCCACACAGGACCATTGGTAAATCGGCCCTGGAAATAAGGAGGAGATACTGGCAGTTGGTGTTTCATGTATTCATACAAGTTACCATTGTCAGACAAGCTGTCGCCGAATGACACAATTTTGTTGATAGGAGCTGCGAAGGTTACCAGAGAAGCAAATAACAGAAAAAAAGAAAAGATAATTTTCATGCTTGTCCTTTATTATTTTTAACCATCATTATAGTTGAAAAAAAAGCCCAATCAAAAGGTAGCGCCTGAACAAACACCGAAATGAAAAAACTATTTTGGTGTTTCTTTTATGCCTCTACACCCTGATTGGGTCGCCATATTCGTAAAATTAACTCATGCAATAATAAAGACTAAGCTGTACCCATGGAAGTAATCTTCAATTGCCGCCCACAAACCCAAGCCTTGTGAATGTGTTGCACGATTTCCTTTGACATACCTTTGGGCAAACGCACAGTAGAATAATTATCGTGAATTTTTAAACCGGTAATATACCGGCTTTGTAATCCTGCTTCATTCGCAATGGCGCCAACAATATTACCCGGTTTAACACCGTGCACGCGGCCTACATCCAGGCGGAATAATTCCTGCGGATAATCTTCAGCTCCCCGTTTACGCTCACCACTTGCCTTGCGCTCCCCATTGAATTTTTTGGCGCGGTTATCTTGTCTAAAATGACGCTCCTCATGCATTGTTTCAGGGAAAGGTGCTTTTTGAGAAGCTGTAATTTTAGTCTCCCAGGATTTGTCCTGATTTAAAAGCAATGCCAGAGCTGCCGCTGCATCCAAAGCTGAAACAGAATGCTCATTAGCGAAATTTTCCAGCATATTTTTATAAGCAGGTAAATATTCATGTTGCAACCGCTCCTTAATCTTGGCCAGGAAACGCTGCTGTTTTGCCACCTGAATGGCATAATCACTGGGCACCGAAATTTTTTGGATCCGCTGGCGTGTGTGCCGTTCGATAACATTCAACATACGTCCTTCCTTGGGCGTAACAAATAAAATGGTGACGCCGCTGCGCCCTGCTCGACCTGTACGGCCTATACGGTGTACATAGGTTTCACAATCATGCGCAATATCATAATTAATTACATGCGTAACCCGCTCTACATCCAATCCGCGCGCCGCCACATCAGTTGCCACTAACACATCGATGGCCCCTTGTTTAAATTGGGCAATGATGCGTTCCCGCAACGCTTGCGTTAAATCCCCATGGATGGCCATGGCATGGTGTCCATGCGCTTGCAAGAATTCTGCAACTTCATCCGCGCTGCTCTTGGTACGGACGAACACGATAACACCTTGGTGATCTTCTGCTGCTAAAACGCGAGTTAATGCTTCCGGTTTTTGCGCTTGTGACGCGAATAAAAAACGCTGTTCGATGCTTTTTACGGTTGCTGTTTCCGCACGGATTTCCACGCCAACCGGATCATGCAAATACGACTGAGCAATCTGCCGGATACGAGGCGGCATCGTAGCTGAAAATAAAGCCATTTGTTTTCCGGCAGGCAATTTGGCCAATATCGTCTCAACATCTTCGATAAAGCCCATGCGCAGCATCTCATCTGCTTCATCGAGCACGAAAGTTTTCAGCTGCTCCAGCTGCAAAGTACCACGCTCCAGATGATCAAGGATTCTTCCCGGTGTTCCGACGACAATTTGCGCGCCTTCACGCAATTCCTTTAATTGCGGCCGATAATCCTGCCCACCGCATAGAATAGTCACCCGGATATTTTTTTGATATTTACTGAGTGTCTGAAAATGTTCGGCAACTTGAATGGCCAATTCCCGCGTAGGAGCCAATACGAGAGCTTGTGGGGTTAATTCGGCTGCAATAATACCTTGTAAGACCGGTAAGGCAAAAGCTGCTGTTTTTCCAGTTCCAGTTTGTGCCTGGCCAATTAAGTCCCGTCCCTGCAATAACCAAGGGATCGTTTGTTCTTGGATTGGCGAAGGATGTACGAATTTCAAATCATCTAATGCTTTCAATAACGCTTCGGATAAGCCAAGAGAAGCAAAAGTAGTTTTATCTTGTGTCATAAAATTCCAAAAATAGATTAATCAATGCAAAAAATGCTCACTATAATAGCAAATTTTACACCAAAATGCATTTTTTATTTGGATTATTATTGACATTCCAGTCAATTATTCTCTAAAAAGGATAAAACAGGGTTATAACTGCTTTAGGAGCAGGCACCTATTTTTACAATATGCAAATTCAATAATAATTTTCAGGCCCTGCTATTGGGATTATTTAAGTAATTCAAAAAAATGCTTGTAAAACGTTTTGCATCCACGCCGGTCACCACACGCACACTATGGCCTGCTTTATTATCAACAATTGTTCTGCCAGATTGTATCTCAGGGGATAAAACAACCTTCAGGCGTTGTACCTTGAACGCGGCAATGGATTCATCGCTTGCAATAACGGCAGCTAAGGGATCCCAGAAAAACCACTCCTTGGCCCGCAAGATTTTGATGTTGTTTTGCAACATGGAAAAAACATAATCAGCCGCTGGGGTATGATGTTTGTTTTTCACGGCATTATAGAAACCCATGTCAATGGGTAACTGATTGGTGACATCAAGCGGTACAAGAACGATCGGCAGGCCCTGCGCTAATACGATTTCTGCAGCCAGCGGGTCTAGATAAAAATTCCACTCTGCCGTATGGTTTTTGCTGGCAGAGTCAACTTCAGGAATATTTCCCGGCACATCAATAGCTCCCCCCATAATATAAATAACACGAATATTCCTTTTGATTTCAGGAGCTTTTTGCAAGGCTTGGGCAATATTGGTCAATGGTCCAATCGCAAGTATGGTCACAGGCTGCGAAGCATCCTGGACTGTTTTTATCAGCAAATCCACGGCAGTATGAGGTGATTGCTTAGTAGATACCTTAGGCAATAATTTTACAGTACCTGCCAGTGTATCGGATTCTAATAATACCGCCTGTGGAAAATGATGCTTGCCAAGCAACGGTGTCTCTTGCCCACAAGCTACGGGTATAATCGGTCGCTGTGACATTTGCAACAAACCCAAAGTATTGCGCAAAGCAGGTGTGCAATGTGCATTGCCATCGCTGGCAATGGTAACCGCTTTAAGCTCAACATCAGGTCGCTGTAACAAATACAATAGGGCCATGGCATCATCGACCCCCATATCCGTATCAACTATAAACGGTACGGCAGACCATGCTATTTGCACGGTCCATAGCAATAGCAGCAACGGAAGCAAAAACAAATTACTAATGCATCGAATTAAATTCATTATCATTCAAACGTCTTAAAAATGTTCAACGGAGAGCTATATTCACAGTGAAACCAAGAACTCATATTAATGCCGCCAAGCGACAAGCTTGATCAATGGCATGCCGTGCATCCAATTCCAAAGCCCGAAAGGCTCCGCCAATTAAATGCACCGACAATCCCTGCTCCTTTAACGGTTCATACAAGGAACGCTGTTCAATTTGACCGGCACAGATAATAATCGAATCAACGGCTAATAATCTAGGCTCCTCACCTATACGAATGTGTAAACCCGCATCGTCAATTTTTTCATAGCTGACGTTATTTACCATATGCACTTTTTTATGTTTAAGGCTTAAACGATGGATCCAGCCCGTCGTTTTCCCCAGGCGCTTCCCTAATTTTTCTTTTTTCCTTTGTAATAAATATACTTCCCGCAAGGAAGGGGAAATTGCAGGCGGCATTAGCCCGCCGCGGTGCTGCCCGCTAATATCAATGCCCCATTCCTTATAAAATTGGTCACGGGAATTCGCTGTCTCATGGGTCAACCACTCGGCGACATCAAAACCTATTCCGCCGGCGCCAATGAGGGCGACGCGTTGCCCTGGAATTTTTTGCCCGGTAATGGCTTCAATGTAAGTCATTACCATGGCATGACGAATCCCTGGGATCTCGGGGATTCTTGCATCGACACCGGTCGCTAAAACTATTTCGTCAAAATCCTGTAGCAATTCCAGGCTAGCCTCCGTCTGCATACGCACATCGACTTGGAATTTTTGCAATTGTTGGGAAAAATAATGGATGGTATGCTGGAATTCTTCTTTACCGGGAATTTGCTTAGCTAAGTTAAATTGTCCCCCAAGCCATGCGCTTTTTTCAAATAAAGTGACCTGGTGCCCTCTTTCTGCACACACGGCGGCAAAAGCTAACCCTGCTGGCCCTGCGCCTACCACACCAATGCGCTTGGGACAGTTGGTAGCCTGATAGATTAATTCTGTCTCATTACAAGCACGAGGATTTACCAGGCATGAAGCCGTTTTATTCACAAAAACGCGATCGAGACAGGCTTGGTTACAGGCAATACAAACATTAATCATTTCGCTTTCTCCACGCTTCGCTTTTTCAGCAAATTGCGCGTCTGCAAGGAATGGCCTTGCCATGGAGATAAGATCCGCCGCCCCGTTTTCCAGTACTGCATTTGCCAACTCCGGCGTATTAATCCTATTTGAAGTGATAATCGGAATATTAATATCGGGTTTTAAGCGTTTGGTAACCGAAGTAAACGCCGCTGGTGGCACCATGGTCGCGATCGTTGGAATTCGTGCCTCGTGCCAGCCGATCCCAGTATTAATCATACTTGCTCCCGCTGCTTCTATGGCTTTTGCCAACTCAACGATTTCATCCCAGGAACTGCCTTCGGCAATCAGATCCAGCATGGACAATCTGAAAATAATAATAAATTGCCCACCCACGGCTTCTCTTACGGCTTTTACAATTTCTATCGGGAACCGCATGCGGTTTGCGTAAGAACCTCCCCATTCATCGCGGCGTTGATTCGTATGGGTAACGATAAATTCATTAATCAAATACCCTTCGCTGCCCATGATCTCCACCCCATCGTACCCTGCTGCTTTCGCAAGCCGGGCGCAACGGGCAAAATGCTGGATGGTTTTTAGTATGCGGTGTTTGCTCATCTCCCAAGGTGTAAAAGGGCTGATGGGCGATTTTATCCGGCTTGGAGCAACGATAAACGGATGATACCCATAACGTCCTGCATGGAGAATTTGCAAGGCAATTTTACCACCAGCCTCATGTACGGAATGCGTTACTATTTCATGCCGGCGCTGTTCAGTTACCGAAGTCAACTTCGCAGCAAATGGAGCCAGCCGGCCGGCGCGATTTGGAGCAAAACCACCGGTAACGATTAATCCCACCCCACTTTGGGCCCGCTCTTTATAAAAAGTGGCAAGACGCTGCAAATCAGGCTTGTCTTCCTCCAATCCGGTATGCATAGAACCCATAAGAAGACGGTTTTTTAATTGCGTGAACCCGAGATCCAAAGGTTCAAACAAAGCTTTGAAAGGCTTATTAACGAGTAATTCCATGGCAAATCATATCGTTGAAAAAATTTAGTATAGCCGGTTAATACCTACAGAAGCGAGATTAAGTTCATGGTTTTAAACACAATAGTTATTCCACTACTAGTTTTCGCCGTGATTTGAAAGCAAATGGCAACAAATGGGAACAAGACGCCAGTAATGCACCCAGCAGCGCTAATACACAACCGGCTAGTGAAAATAAGGATGGGCATTCCTGCAATAAGAAAAAACCAAGCAGCATGGCAACGAGCGGCGCGGCATAAAGATATAAAACTGCCCGCGAAGCAGGCAGGAAGTTCAAAACATAACTCCAAGCCATGTAAGCTAATGCAGCGGGGAAAATGCCAATGTATAAAGCAGCCAGTATACTTCTATGATCAGCATGCCCCAATTCGTGCCATAATGATGAAACATACATTAATAAAATCATCATGCCGCCCCAAATAGTCCAAGCTGATACGGCAATTGGATGATAATGCCTTAAAAAAGGTCGTAGAATTATCGTATAGAATGCGCCAACGACTGCGGAACAAAATAAAGCGCAAATCCCGATTTGCATGGAGTGATGAATATTTTCTGCTAAAGCAATCCCTAGAAGTCCCAGCAAGCTGATGCTTATCCCCACATACACCACAGGGGCTGGGCGTTCTTTGAGGAAAATAATTGAAAACAGCAAAGTAATCACCGGCATCAATCCTACAATGAAACTCGCTATCCCTGCAGAAACGGTCAATTCCCCATAATTGAGGCAAATGTTATATAACCCAATGCCAATCATTCCAATGATTATCAGTTGCATGCGAACACGCCAAGGAAGGCTTTGGGTGAATGAAGTGCAGCGGTAAATGAAAAACATAATGATTGAAGCAATAAAGAAACGAAATAGCGCCAGTGCTCCTGGAGAAAAAGAAGCTAAACCAATACGGATGCCTACATAAGCAGATCCCCAAAAAAATATGGCGCAAGCAAGTATAAGTCTTACTTTTAGCGATTCCATGAGGTAACAAGTAAATGGGGGAAGAAAAAATAATAGCACAATACAGCTTGAGTCTATATGACCTATGCTTTTTCCCTACATCTGCTATGCTAAAAACCCGGTATAAATAACTAAGGAGTGGTGTATGAATAAATGGTTTTTCATTACAGCGTTGACTTTTGCAAGTCTTGCGAGTCATGCGGAACAAGTACGGGTTACAATTTACGACACCACCGCTGCTGAAAATTCACTGGGGGAAATTCTTTTTAAAGATACAGCAAAAGGATTATTGATTATTCCCGATTTACATGGCTTGACGCCAGGCTTGCATGGTTTACATTTACACCAGCATTCTAATTGCGCCGCCCATGGCATGGATGCAGGAGAACATTTCGATCCGGACAACACAAAATCACATCAAGGACCTTATGGCTCAGGCCACCTTGGGGATTTACCCGTTTTATACGTTACTGCAGATGGTAAAGCTACAACGCCGACTTTAGCACCACGGTTGAAAACCAGTGTACTTAAAAATACAGCCGTAATGATTCATGCCGGCGGCGATAACTATAGCGACAACCCGAAAGCCGGAGGTGGCGGCGATCGCATTGCCTGTGGAATAGTGCAAAGCAATGAAAACCAGAAGAATGAACATAAGCAGGAGCATCCCAACCCATAGATCATTATTGTAAGCCATACTTGTTAAATCTATTGCCAATATGCGCAAGGGCTTGCATAGGTTAAGCAAGGATGGTGTTCCTGCCCACAGCTATCTGCCAGGGCAGGATACCATGCTGCTTTTGGAGAATTACAGCCAGGACACCAGTATAATATGCCCTTTTAGGCGAATGGATCACGCAAAATAATGGTTGAATTACGCTCAGGCCCCGTTGATAGCATATCAACTGGAATCTCTAATAATTCTTCAATGCGCTTAACATAAGCCTTTGCATTTTCCGGTAATTGTGCAACTTCGGTAACATCTGCCGTAGACTCATTCCAGCCTGACAATTCTTCATATACAACTTCCAAGTCAGTAAAATCCTCGGCTGCTTGCGGTGGGCGATGCAACAATTTTCCATCGGGTGTACGATAAGCCACAGCGATGCGTACAGTGGATAAACCGTCTAAAACATCCAGTTTCGTCATACATAAGCCAGAAAGGCTGTTTAATTCTATAGACCGACGTAACAATACTGCATCAAACCAGCCGCAACGGCGTGGGCGTCCGGTAACGGCTCCGAATTCATTGCCACGCTCTGCCAATCGCTTGCCAATTTCATCCTTGAGTTCAGTAGGAAAGGGACCACCACCAACACGGGTAGTATATGCCTTGGTGATCCCCAGAATATAATCTAAATAACGCGGACCAAAACCTGCGCCATTAATCACGCTGCCTACGCATGTGTTTGAAGACGTTACAAAAGGATACGTTCCATGATCAATGTCCAGATAAACTCCTTGTGCGCCTTCAAATAAAATGTTGTCTCCCCGGCTGCGATGCTCATGTAAACAGGTGGTTACATCTTTTATCATAGGCTTTAATTCTTCCGCCCAGGTTAGCGAGTCTTGTAAAATGCTTTCCATATCTACCGCAGGCTGCTGGTAATAATGAGTTAATAAAAAATTATGGTATTCCAGCAATTCTTTCAGCTTAGAAATAAATCGCTCGCGATGTAACAAATCGCCGGCTTTTATTGCGCGCCGTGCTATTTTATCTTCATAGGCAGGCCCAATGCCCCGCCCTGTCGTGCCAATCGCAGCATTCCCTTTGTGAATTTCCCGTGCTTTATCCAAAGAAACATGACAAGACAATATAAGAGGACATGCCTGGCTTATGTGCAAGCGTCTTCGTACATCTATTCCCTTGTTTTCTAATTCCTTGATTTCATCCAGCAGCGCTTGCGGAGATAAAACTACGCCATTGCCGATATAGCATTGTACATGGGGTCTTAGCATACCTGATGGAATCAGACGTAAAACCGTTTTCTCTCCATTGATTTTTAAGGTGTGCCCAGCATTGTGGCCACCTTGGTAACGCACAACCGCCTGTGCATTTTGGGTCAACAGATCAACAATCTTACCCTTGCCTTCATCACCCCACTGTGTACCCACTACTACAACATTTCTACCCATAATGAACTCTTACTCTGCAAATTGATGAATAATGGTGAGCAATACAACCCCCATTAACATACTAAACAAGCCAAAAATACGTAACGCTCTTTCATCCTGAATAATGATTTTCAAAAGCAGCTTCTTCCACTTCTCGGGAGCAATAAAAGGCATGATGCCTTCAAATACAAATACCAAAGCCAATGCGGAAAGAAAACTAATTAACACACCATCTCCAACAAAAAAGGGTTAAGTATGCTTAACCCTTTTTAGAAAGTCGAATATTATAGTTAACTCCGCGCTGCAATACCATTCCCTTTTGTTGCACCATGTCTAAAATAGTTAAAAAAAGTACTGTTCTGATCCAGCACTAAAATATCCTGTTTACTGTTAAAGCTTTCAATATAAGCTTTTAAACTACGATAAAGCGCAAAAAATTCCTTATTTTGGCCAAATGCATCAGCATAAATAGCCGCAGCAGCAGCTTGCCCTTGAGCTCGGAGAATTTGACCTTCACTTCGTGCCTTCGCTAGCAAAACCGTCACTTTCGCATCAGCGGCAGCTTGAATTGCCTCCGCAGCTGCATTACCGTCCGCACGGTGCCGGTTGGCAATTTTTTGCATGTCAGCACGCATGCGCTGATAAATGGCATTACTGGTATTGGGTGGCAATTCAATCCCTTTGATCCGCACATCCACCACATGGATCCCCAATTGTGCAGCTTGCTGCTCAGCGCGCTCGCGCAGCATCCCCATTACATCATCGCGCCCGCCGGAAACCACTTCCGAGATGGTACGCTTTCCAAATTGTGCGCGTAAAGAGGTATTTAATTGTTGCTCCAGTAACGTCTCAGCTTTAAATTGATTTCCGCTTGTTGCTTTAAAATATTGGGAAAGATCATCAATTTGCCATTTTACGTAATAATCAACAATCACATCTTTTTTCTCACGCGTCACGATTCGGGAAGACTTGATGTCCAGGGTTTGGATACGGGTATCGAATAAACGCACGCTTTCAATAAAAGGAACTTTGATGTGTAAGCCCGGGGCTAACACTTTCACTTTGTCAGTACCGGGTTCTTTTACTAACCGCCCAAGCCTTAAAAGAATTCCATGTTGGCCTTGGGTAATGGTAAATACGCTGGCGAACAGAATGATTAAGGAAATAAAAATCACTATGGCCAAGAGAGCTTTGGTTGCTTTCATTGTTCATTCCTCCCAGGACGTTCGGTAGGTCTAACGATACTGCGGCCATCGAATAAAGCTTCATCGTCTGTAGCGTTCGTCACATCCGTATTTTTAGCCATTTCCTGTTTGTTGATATTTAAAGTGGGAGTAGAGCCTATTAATTTCTCCAGAGGAAGATAGAGCAAATTCCCGGATTTACCATCCACTATAATTTTACTGCTGTTGCTTAAAACCTGTTGCATGGTATCCAGATACATGCGTTCGCCTGTGACGTCGGGCGCACGGGTATACTGCGGCAATAATTGCAGGAATTCAGCTGTTTCGCCTTTGGCACGTAATACAACCTGTTGCGCATAGGCACGTGCCTCTTCAAGAATACGCTGTGCCCTTCCTTCAGCTATTGGAATTACCCGAGCTTCATAAGCCCGCGCCTGCTCCTTAAACCGCTTTTCATCTTCCTGCGCTTTAATCGCATCGTCAAAGGCATCTTGTACATTTTCAGGAGCCCGGGCCGGTTGTGGAGAAACGTTGACAATCACAATACCGGTTTTATAACTTTCGAGAATTTTGATTAAAGAATCCTGTACGTTGCTTCCCCAAGCCTCCCGGCCTTCGGTAATAATTTCATCCAGAGTAGTTTGGCCAACTACTTGGCGCAAAGCACTGGAAGTGGCTTGCTGCAAACTTTCCTGAGGATCTGCAACATTAAACAAGTAATCTTCCAGATCACCAATACGGTATTGCACAACCAAAGCGACGGACACAAGATTCTCATCTTTGGTCAGCATTTGCCCTGAATAGGAGTAATCCGAAACGCGATCAACATTAAGAACTACTTTGGAAGAAATAAGCCTTGGGATCCAGTGAGGGCCAGGGCCTACTGTTTCTATGTATTTGCCAAAACGAAGAATAGCCGCTTGTTCGGCGGGATCAACAATAAATATTCCTGATAAAGCCCATAAAACTACGGCTATCAATGCAGTAATCAACACTAAGAAACCACCGCTGGCTGAAGATACGGGCTTGTTGCCATCGGGACGATTACCAAAAATGGTTTTCTTCAATTTCTCCTGCAAACGCTTTAATGCTTCATCCAGATCCGGGGGTTGTTGATTTTTACCGCTCCATGGATCTTTATCTTTATCCGGCTCATTCCACCCCATGCGTTATTACTCCCGCCTAGCAAAAGAAAATTAAGATTTTATGGGGTCTGGCGCGTTTAAGCAAGTCATTGCATGCTAAGCGTAGAAAGCACATTCGGTTGTGGAGTCGGTTCCTCTACCAAAGTAGGCAAATTATACCCGCGCAAATCCGTGGAGAATAAACCAAAACGGGCGCTTAAATTGTTTATACTTTGCTCTTTCTCAGTAACTTCTACCAAGTGCTGATAATGTTTTTTATAGGGCGGAGTATACAAACCAAGCAATTCAAACAGATATAAAATGCATTGTTTCAACCACATCCATGTTTCATTATGATGCTCATGATATTTCAGCATGTCTCGGGAAAATTGCTCTCCTTTCACATGTTGGCGAATCTGTTGTATGCGTTCAACGATGCTTAAATTTTTATTTTCTGCCATTTCTTGCAGCTTATTAATATGTGCTAATTTAACCCGCAAGGTTTTTTCGCTTTCAAACAGGGTTCTTTTTTCTGGTGCAGTGCTTTCATCCAATTCTTTGTTAATCTGGAAAATATATAATTGAAAGTTTGCAATAGCTGCCCTTATGCTGTCTAAACGGTGATAATGCTGATAATTGCGATGCTCAAAATGCCGTATCGAGTTTTGCAGCAATTTCATTACCGCATCCTTTATATCTCCGGAATCAGGTATCGTAGCCAATAGCGCATCTTCCTGGCTATAAAGGTAAGCTTTGAGTTTTTCCTGATACTCGCCTCCACAATGAATCAAACCAAATTGTTTGCCGGCATAGATTTCAAGCTGCTTTTTGAAAAAATCCTTCTTATAATCAGTAATGAATTGATTATTTAATTTTTCTTGGTCCTGAGCTAATTCTGCAAAATAATCCTTCTTTTCAGCGGCAGTTTCTATTACCACATCCTGGGAAGCATCTGCACCTGCAAGACAATTTAAGCTATTAAGAGCCAATAGTTCGAGTTTTTCCAGATTCTCTTCGTTAATTGGTTTATCCAGTAAGGCGCGAACTCCTTCTATATCCAATCCCTCACTCTCTACAATGGCTGAACTTTGTGCCGTGAATAAGGGTAGGGCTCTTCTTATATTCTCGTGTAAGGAATTTTGTACATGGGCAAAAATTTTGACATTGGAGCGTATTGCAGCAGAATCATACATTTGTATATTGTTTAACACGCTTTTTACAATTTCCCGCTGCTCGGCAATTCTGGCTTTTTCCTGCTTAGCCTGCTTGATTTTTTCATTTACATTCTCTTCACGGTTTTGCAAAGGAACTGTACTGGTAATCAGGTTTATATGGTGTTGCGAGGCAAGTCCCAGCGGCTCCAGCAACCCTTGGTAAAATTCATCCAGGATGCGTTTCATGGTATTCGATAACGCACCCGGCATTAAACCCAGCTGGTCTTCCCAACGGTCGGTTTCCAATAGGATGCCCGTTAATACCCTATCCCTGATTTCTGTTAAGTGATCAGCAATGGAATCGTGTGCAGTCAAGGCTAAATCCGTCAACTGCGTTTTTAGCTTGTTAAACAGATTGTACATGGGGGATATTTTGAAAAATAACTTAAATAAAGAATCGGAACTATTAATAATCCGTTCAATTTCCTTAGCGCTTGCAAGGGAGCTTGCCTGAAGTTTTTCCAAAAGTTCGGAACTAAGATCTTCTTTTTTCTGCGCATGTATTATGTGTTCAGGCAGAATCATTAAAATATTAATAAAGTAATTGGCCCCAACACCAATACTTGTTTCCGGTAACAGGGCATCTTTTTGTGGTAGATAGGGTTTGGTAACACTCAATCCTAGAGTATAAACATGCTGGAGCTTATGTAAAATTTCATGGCCAATCAGTGCAAAGGCAGGATCTTTAGCTAAGGCTTTAATAAGTTCCCAAGCTTGATAAAGCTCATATCCGGCATGAATGACAGCCACCATATATTTGAATTGCCCGCTTTTTTCATTCAGACTTTCCAGATTAATACTGGCTTGTTCCAAATGGTATAAACAATTAAATAACCGTTTTAATTTAAGTGTCTGATGGCTTTCTTTTAAAGCTTCATCCAAAGATTCTAACTCAGGATAAGGAATGCCTGTTTGCGCTGGCTTTAAACGAGCCAGGATTGCGGGATTAAAAAATCTTAAAAAACGCTCGCAAGTTACCTTCACTTCAGTCAAAGTTTGCGAAAACTTCTGATGTTTAATCACATGGTGAGCCCGAGGTAAAGATGCAGGTTTTGCAAGTGGTTTGCTTTCGGTTGCAAATGCTTGCAACAATAAATGGTAATTTTTTATGAAACGGCAATCATCTTCTAAATTTTCAAGTTCGGATGTTAGACCATCACTTAAAGCGGCTACCTCTTTTAGAACAGTGCCAACTAAAACAGGATTTTCCGTCTTTTCCTTGCTGATACTTTCAATAATCTTTTGATCCAACCCCATGCCATTCCCTATTTGTGCACTGGCAAGATAAGGCTGAAAGATAGCGTACAAACTTCGAAGTTTTCCTTTAGAATAACTTCCCAGCGATTCCAAAAGTAAGCCATCATTGCTGCGGTCAATTTGCCTGGCTAAAATATTAGCAAATTCCTGATATGCTTCTTTTGCTCTTTTAAGTTTTGCTATCTTTATCTCACATAACCCATACACTTCAAGAGCCTGTTCGGCAGCAAGTAAATTGGGTTTTCCTGCAGAGTTGTCATTTAATTTTAGAAATGCGGTACCGATAGCGCAGATACCTTTTTCAAAAGGAAGAATTTTTTGCAGGATTCCCTTTATTGAAATTTCAGTTTCTTCCCCTTGCCGCAGGCCAAATTCTTTTGTTGGGTCAGGTTGCAAACAAGCTTCCAAGGTATGATCCAGGGAAATATTGCCTTCCATATTGGCTCTAACCAGATAATATCGAAATTGTCTATATAAGCGGTATAGATTGTCTTTTTTCTCTTTGTCGAGTTTCGTTAAAAGCTGCTCAGAGCTTTCCGATTGGTGCACTTCATTGTTCAATATCTCGCAAAAAAGCTTTAAGGCAGTATGCGCTTCAAGTAATTCTTGCCTTTTTTCCCTATATAAGCTGTTGACCTGCGAAGCCTGTGTATCAGAAAGCACAGGGGCTTCACCCTTACCATCCATAAGATTAAAAATCGTTAAAAGGAACTCATTTTTGGTTATCGTGGAGGCATCCACTGTAAACGCATTCGTCTTATTAGTCCAAGGATGGAGATGAACTTCAGCATCTTGCTGAATGGTGCTGATGACCTCGTTATTGATTTCTTCATTAAACTTAATCGTTTCTCTCTGTCTTGAGAATAAAATATTAAGTTCCTTCTCAGTTTCTATTTTTCTACCCTTGCCAAGGATAAAACCGATGTCATCGGTGTAATCCATATAGGGGAGCCAGTGCAATGGTTTTCCAATGGCTTCAATCACCCCCTTTTCTCTTGACAAACTATCCAGGATAGTATGATCAAGATCCATATCCATTTGAGCCATATAAGGGTGTAAATAATGATAATAAAAAGCTAATTGTTTTTTAATTTCAACTGATACATCTACAAGCCTCGTATGAGTATTTTGCTGCTCTTTGAGGATACGAAAAAAGGACGTTGCCGCTTTCTGAGCTTCTTCAATCGAAACCAGTTTCTTTTTGTTAGCAGCGATGCGCTGATAGGTTCGCTCTAGGCGATAAGACAGAAACTCCACATCTTCGATTGTTTTATGCTGTTCACCCTTGCTGGCAAAATTAACCATTTTTCCGGTGTATTCTGTCAGCGAAGCATATACCTGCCTAAAGCCCTCCATAACTGGCTGTGCTATGGTTCCCGGTTTTAACATGAATTGGACTTCCAGATTGTCTATGCTGTCAAAAATCTCAGGTAATACTTTATATTTAAATTCTGCCAATTTAGTGTGGATGGCATCCTGGGTGGAATCGCTTAAATTGCCCAATTGTTCAATAATGCTCATGCTTAAGGTAAGGGCATGACGGACAATATAAATGTAGTGGAGTAACCTAACCGTCAAATACAAGTCACCGCCATTGAGTTTATCGATGGAATTAATCAATTGGAAAGCATGTTCCTGCAGTTCGGCCAGCGTTTTTCTATCCAAATTCGGTTCTTGCTCTTTAACTTTTTCCGAAAATTCGCTGATTTTTTTACTGAATTTTTCCAAATAACCGGGTATTACTGCAGTAAACTGGGTAAGAAATTCATAATCTATTTTACCACTGTGCGGCTTCATCTGATCAACAATAATGCCACTGACTTTCCCTACACTATGAGGGACTTGAAAATTGGGAAGTTTCAATAGGAAATTTTTGGTATCTTCCTTAATATTTTCTGCATGGCTATGAAATAACTTAAATACAGGCGAAATTATTTCCCATTCCTTGGCAAACATGTCAAACAAATCTACATCTATATGAGTAATCAAATAGGAAGCTTGGAAAATATATTGGGAAGTTTTGTAATATAGTTTGCTTAAATCTTGCAGTTTATGATCACCATCTTCAAGATTAACTGTCTCAAAATCTTTTAAAGCTAATTCAGCATAGTAAAGAGCATTGACGAATTTCTTGATTTGTCCAATCTGCTCTGGTTCTTCCTCATAATTGGTGAATGGCTCTCCTGTAGGGTTTACTGACTTGAAGTACGCTTGCATTTTGGGCGTAAAATAATGCTTTTCAATAGTCGTCAAAACTAATGTTTTATAATTTTCAATTATTTTGGAATATTGATGTTCTCTGCAAACCTTGCACACTCTTTGCAGATAAGAATACTTAGATGTGTATGGATCTAATAATTCGACAATCATGTTGCTATCTCACTGTATTCATCCGCATTACGTAAGAACATTAAGTCCCAAACGCCGTGCCCTAAGCGCTGGCCTCGTTCTTCAAATTTAGTTAAAGGGCGTGTGTCGGGTCTTGGGATAAATCCCAGAGCAGGATCGATATTCTGCAATAAAGGTTCGGCTGCAAGAACGGTTAACATATGTTCGGCATAATCTTGCCAATCCGTTGCACAATGGATGAATCCCCCTGTACGTAGCTTTCGTGCCAATAAATGGATGAAATCCGGCTGAACCAGGCGACGTTTATGATGTCGTTTTTTAGGCCATGGGTCTGGAAAAAATATCTGCACGCCTGCTAGGGTATCATCTGCAATGTGTTTATTAAAAACCTCCACCGCATCAAACGAGGCAATGCGAACGTTATTAATCCCCTGCTCATATAAACCGGCTGCCAGGCTTCCGATTCCTGAACGGTGTACTTCAATGCCTAAGTAATTGTATTCAGGTTGCGCTTTTGCCATAGCCAGCAAGGAAGCTCCCATCCCAAAACCAATTTCCACAATGGTATCGGCTTTCCTATCGAATTCATGATGAAGGCACCAGGGGGTGTCTTGCTGAGCAAGTTGATAATGATTCAGCCAAACGTCCAAAGCTTGTTGCTGACGATTACTGACTCGTCCAGCGCGTAAAACATAACTTTTAATAGCTCGTTGCATCGATTCACTCATCCAGAAGGCAACTCATTATAGCTGACGTTTTTAATAAAACTATAAATGGCCAAGCTTAGGGAGTTTATTTTATACAGTTTGACAACAAAATACCATACATTTGCTGCGCTTCCCTAACGCACACTATTACGCTTGCATTCAGCTTTTAAAATTTGAGCCAGGGCTTGAGTGCAAGCTTCCTTCTCGTGCTGACGACTATATAGGCAACGTCCCTAAAGTTTTTTAGCCAAGATTTCATCTTAAATTGAGCACAAATTTTTCTATTTCACTTCGATCTACCCCCTCTCCCGCGATAGGAGCTTTGATAGTATGATGATGCCCTTCGCGGGAGAGGGTTGGGGAGAGGGAATGTCACGGATGGTCATTGATGACGAGATGTGGTCTCGTTTAGAAAAATTACTTCCAAAGCCTAAAGGCCGACATGGTGAAGATGATCGGCTATTTATGGAAGCAATATGTTGGATGCTTCGTACTTGTCTTAGCGCAGATTTGTCCATTTCCCTCTCCCCAACCCTCTCCGCGAAGGGCATCATCATACTATCAAAGCTCCTATCGCGGGAGAGGGGGTAGATCGAAGTGAATAGAAAAATTTGTGCTCAATTTAAGATGAAATCTTGTCTAAAAAACTTTAGGGACGTTGCCTAGAATGTCGCTTGAACTTAAATACTCATCTTATCAATCATCCTTCTTTCTACATTTTTGTAAAAGCTCCTGGTAATTCAATGATTGATGTAGTCCAATCAGGTGATATGTAATTGTTGACCGAATATTGAAGCTACCCCTTGCTGTATAACTCTTTTATTATCAATATAAGTTCACGATCGATATATGAGGAGCAATATTATGAGATTGTGCTATCTCAGTTTAAGTGACTGACAATTGAATCGCACACCTTTATAACGGCAAAGCATATCTCCAAACACTAAGCGATGTTCAAATCTGTATTGCTGTTGGACCCGACATGATGAGCCCTTCCCTCACCAAAATGCATCTAGCATTTTATTTTTTAACATGTAAAGAATGAAGATTTAAATAGCTTTCGTCTTCATTTTTAGTAATTGATATATCAGCAAATATAGATAATTTTTGAAATTGAGCCCAATTAATCAGTGGTTTTTTTACTTGTTCTGCTTGCTGTATCATCGAAAACTTTAATCCAGGAATTTCTTTATTCCCAAAAAAAACGTTAATTTTCTCCCCTAAGCATTTTAATTGATAAGAATCAAACTGCGCTAATAAAGGGTTATTTTCTTTGGTTAAAATAAAAGAGGAATTATTTAGACCGCTAATTGCAACGGCTTTTGTAGCAATCAACCGAGGTAAGACAACAATTTGGCCAGCAGAAATACTGATTTGCTTATACTCATTCTTTCCCCAAGCAAATACTTTACCATCATGAGTTAAAGCTAGAATATGGCGATCTCCTACTGCTAAAGCCTTAACCTTATTCAATCCCTTCACAAGCTTAAATTCTTGAAATTTCTTAAATGTTAGATTTCCGCAACAATACACTTGACCAGTTTCAGTAAGTAAGGCACTGAAACTAGAACCCGCTTTTACATCTATAATTTTTTTACCTCCCAAACTTTCCAAAGGCACCTGTGTAGGCCTTTCAATGTCCTCTGTATGCCCTAGCCCTAGGTGGCCCCAATAATTAATACCCCAAGCATATAATTCATTCTCTGTGGTTAGTGCAATTGTATGATAAGCTCCTCCCGCTATAAGTTTGGCACGTACCTGTTTTTCGGTAGATAAAGGTATTTCAATGAAAATATGAGATTCTCCTGTTGTTTTAGGCAGGCCAAGTTGGTTATAAGAATTATTCCCAGCACCATATACTTTCCCGTTGTTTGTTAAAACTAAAGTATGGGAGCAACCTGTTACAACACAAGCTACAGGTTCATTCACCCCTTTAACTTCGTAAGCTTCATGAACATTTCTGATATGGCCTAATCCAAGCTTGCCATAGCTATTAAGTCCTAAGGCAAAGAGCTTCTTATCTCTAGTAATTAAAAATGAGCTTTTGTAGCCCGTTTTTATCTGAGATAAAGGCTCAGTAAACGGTATCTTTTTTAGGAAAGGCGTTTCTTCTGCAAGAGTGCCTAATTGCCCTGAATCATTATAACCAGCACCCAAAAGAGTACCTTTGCTACCAATCATAAGGATATACATATCTGAAATAGAAAAAGAATTCATAAGATGTTCCGCACGGATTAATAAAAAGTGACGTGTCCCGCAAACTGCGACACTTCAGTTGAGGCACTATCTTTAAATAGCCTCATTTCATTTTCGAATTGCCATTGAATGTATTGATTCGCTCGATAAGATTAAACACCATCTTCAAAGGAGCACGCACCAATGCGCTCGAGGTACTCAAAAGCTATCTAAGTAGGCAGAAATCGTCTCATCGAGTCAGCTTGCTAATCTTTAAAAATATTAACTCGTCAAGACTGTTTTTTTTATTTTTATTTAGATACCATTCAAAATCCACGTAAAAGATTATTCTTATTTATCCTGTGGATAATTTTTTGCTCTTCCCGCCATATTTTCAAAACAATGTAGCATCTAAATTTCAAGTACCGCATAAAATCAAGGCAAAAAGCCCTTTTAATTTTTTGCATGAAATATTAGTTATCCACAAAATCTGTGTATAACTCTGTGGGTAGAGTATTAAAAACCTTGAAAAAGAACTCATTCGCTCTATGTTCAATAGGCTTCCACTGCTGGGAGTAAAACAGACTTTAATACCAAATTTCGTCCTGCAGCGCTTTTTAAATTCCAGCTAATCTCACCATTGCATTCCTTGTTTTAAGTAATTCAAAGCTAATAAACAAATGAAGCCAGCATAGGGGGATTTTATAACCTCAATCAACGGTTTTTATTTTCATGCAACAAGAAATGAACGGATTTTCAAAAATTACTTTTTATTTAAATTCTGGGAATTGAGAAAAATGCGTCCTTTTATACAATCAAGCTTATTTGCACCTGATTATTTTTTTACCTATATTCTTTCCTTTTTACCACAACTTGCATCTTTGTTCTTTTTTTGCTATAAAACGCCTCCAGTATTGCATTCAACTTATTCGCTTGCGAATCATGAATTAACAAACCGGAAATAGTACCGGCCCCTTTGGAGTAACAACATGTCAAGAGTATGCCAAGTTACCGGCAAACGACCCATTACCGGGAATAATGTGTCTCATGCCAATAATAAAACACGAAGACGCTTTCTGCCTAATATCAAGCTTCACCGTTTTTGGGTTGAAGAAGAAAAACGCTTTGTCACCCTAAAAGTAAGCACCAAGGGTATGCGAATTATTGATAAAATCGGCATTAAAGCTGTTCTTGATAAGCTAAGAGCCAAAGGCGAAAAAATTTAATTATAGGGGGTAAAACGTGGCCGCTGTCACCGTTAAAGTAAAAATGGAATCCACCGCTGGTACTGGTTATTATAAAACCACCACCAAAAATCCGCGTAATCATCCGGAAAAGATGGAATTGATGATGTATGATCCGGTAGTAAGAAAGCATGTGCTTTTTAAAGAGAAAAAAGTTAAATAATCTATAAGTTGGCATTGTGCTGCAAGCAATGCCAACCTGTCTGCAGTACTGTTATTTTCTTAAAGTCCCCCTTTATATTTACTTAGGCAACGTCCCTAAAGTTTTTTAGCCAAGATTTCATCTTAAATTGAGCACAAATTTTTCTATTTCACTTCGATCTACCCCCTCTCCCACGATAGGAGTTTTGATAGTATGATGATGCCCTTCGCGGGAGAGGGTTGGGGAGAGGGAATGTCACGGATGGTCATTGATGACGAGATGTGGTCTTAGCGCAGATTTGTCCATTTCCCTCTCCCCAACCCTCTCCCGCGAAGGGCATCATCATACTATCAAAGCTCCTATCGCGGGAGAGGGGGTAGATCGAAGTGAAATAGAAAAATTTGTGCTCAATTTAAGATGAAATCTTGTCTAAAAAACTTTAGGGACGTTGCCTATTATCAATTATTTACCTATCCTTTTCTCCTTAAGCCAGACTCGGCTGGATAATCCTCATGGATGGATTAAACTTTAATAAATAGCGGTAAATTAAAAAGGATGATATGAAACACTCGCTGCAGCTGAATTTGGTAAATCAGCTCACACTAACCCCTCAACTACAACAAGCTATCCGTTTACTACAATTATCTACTCTGGAATTACAGCAGGAAATTCAACAGCAGCTTGAATCCAATCCAATGTTGGAAGCTGCCCCCAATGAAGAAACGGAAGACTATTCCTCTGCAGCCCCCCCCTCTGCAGAAGAAGACTATATGGATTTCCAATGGACGCCGCTGTTTACGAATCAGGGCAAAGATAAAAAATTTAATGAAAACGATTATGTATTTGAAACCTTGCACTGTACCACAACCAACCTTCAAGAGTATTTACACTGGCAACTGGACTTGACCCCGATGACTGATGTAGATAAAGCTATTGCCACCACCATCATCGATGCAATTAACGAAGATGGTTTCTTAACCCTATCACTGCAAGAACTTCACGCAACCATTACCCGTGATCTACCCAATAGCAAAGTGGATACTCGTGAAATGGAGGCAGTTTTACACCGCATACAACGCTTTGATCCTATAGGATGCGCTGCCCGCAATCTAAGCGAAACATTATCCATCCAACTGGAACAATTACCAGATTCCATTCCTTACTTACCATTCGCGAAACGCCTTGTTGCTGAAAATCTGGACCTGCTTGGACAACATAATTATCGTAAACTCATGGCAATCTATGGAGTTGATGAACTGTCTCTGCAAAAAATAATCCATATTATTCATCAGTTAAATCCCAAACCTGGAAATACAATCTCCCGCGATACCCCTCAATACACGATTCCTGACTTGACCGTTAAAAAAATTGATAATAAATGGCACGTTGCCCTAAATGACCAGGTTTTGCCGCATTTAAGCATCAACACTTATTATGCTTCATTGATTAAACGAGGTAATAATGCAAAGGACAACCAATTCTTAAAAAACAATCTCCAGGAGGCACGTTGGTTTTTAAAAAGCATTCAAAGTCGGCAAGAAACATTGTTAAAAGTAGCCCGTTATATAGTAGACTATCAGCAAGAGTTTCTGGAATTCGGTGAAACTGCAATGAAACCACTCATCTTGAACGATGTAGCTTTTGCCCTTGGCGTGCATGAATCCACCATTTCCCGGGTTACTACGCAAAAATACATCTATACGCCACGTGGTTTACTGGAACTTAAATACTTCTTTTCCAGTCACGTATCTACAGCACAAGGTGGTACTTGTTCTTCAACAGCCATCCGTGCACTTATTAAAAAATTAATTTCGGCAGAAGATTCCAAGCACCCTTTAAGCGACCATAAGCTTGCCCAACTGATAGGCGCACAAGGAATTAAAATTGCACGCAGAACCGTTGCAAAATATCGTGAAGAATTGGGGATTTTATCCTCAAACGAGCGAAAATCAGTTTCGTAGTTAGTGTTCTTAATCGAGGAGGATGTTATGCAAATTAACTTCACAGGTCATCGAATGGAAATTACTCCCGCATTGCGCTCATTCACGCAGGAAAAATTCGATAAACTGGAAAGGCATTTTGACAAGATTACTGCGATCAATGTGGTTTTCGATGTAGAAAAACTAAGACAAAAAGCCGAAGCCACCGTACTGGTCGCCAAAGGTGAATTGCACGCCAGCTCAGAATCCGATGACATGTATACTGCTATAGATGAATTAGTAGATAAGCTGGACAGGCAATTAATTAAACATAAAGAAAAACTTCGCAATCATCATCGCGAATAGCTTATTTTAAACAGCGGTGTTATGCCGCTGTTTTATCTGCGCAATTTATAGTCAAATAGTTAAAAAACAAAAAAATAGTGTCATTTTTGTCAAGATGCAGTAAAATACCCTAACTTCTCATTAACAGTTTTATCATGGTGTTTCGTCATCTTTTGCAACCACGCGATATTTGTATTGATGCTACTGCAAAAAGCAAAACGGCAGTCTTATTAAAAATAAGCCAAATTCTTAGCGATGCCCATCCTGAACTCAACATGGAAGCATTGTTCGATGCTTACTGGAAAAGAGAAAGCCTGGGTAGCACCACAATTGGGCACGGGGTAATGATTCCGCACATACGATCAGAAGTCATTCAAACCATGTGCTCCTGTTTACTTAAACTGCAGCATCCCGTTGATTTTGGCGCTACGGACAAACAACCTGTAGATATTGTATTAGCCTTGGTGGTTCCCCAACACCAAATTCAGGAACACTTGCAAATCTTAAATCAAATCACCAAACAATTCAGTATTCCTGCTTTTCGTGCGGCTTGTCGGAAAGCAACTGAGTGCAGTACTTTGTATTCTTTATTAACTGAAGATAACTTGGCACAGACAGAAATTGTATAAGTTGCCTGGCGAAGCAACGGCTGCTGCGACACCCCAACACGGATGACCGACTATGATAAATTTAAAAATCACAATCATTAATAAATTGGGCTTACATGCGCGGGCTTCTGCAAAATTTGTCTCTACTGCGGCAAGATTTCAAAGTCATATCGAAGTAAGCAAAGGCTCACACACCGTAAATGGCAAAAGCATTATGGGCGTTATGATGCTAGCGGCCCATAAAGGCAGTGAACTTACTTTGCATGTGGATGGACCCGATGAAGAAGCCATGGTGAAAGCCTTGACTGATTTGATTAACCGCCGTTTTGATGAAGAGGAATAATTAAGCGCATTGCAACGCATCTTATCCCCCGTATTTACTTATTTTTGATTACGCTGTCTTCTTTTAAGACGCTTATCATCATTGGCTGCATGACGTTGCTTACGAACCCGGTGAATGACGAGCAGGGTTTGCACAGGACCTGATAACGCATACAGCATAAATCCAAGGAACAAAACTCCGGAAGGATTAGCCGCTATGGCCACAAATAAAATTACAATCAATAAAATATATAGGAAAGGAACTTTTCCTTTAAAATCCACTTCTTTAAAACTGTAATAACGCACATTGCTGACCATAAGGATGCCAATAATGACCGCAATAATCGCAGCGAGCATGGAAACTATAAAATGTTCCCAGTGATTCTGATGCCCCAGCCATACAAAAGAGGACACAATAGCAGCCCCGGGAGGACATGCAAGTCCCTGGAAATAGCGTTTATCTGCTGTTTCTACCTGTGTATTAAACCGTGCCAGGCGCAAAGCCACCGCCGCTGTATACATAAACGCCACAAGCCAGCCAAATTTTCCTAACTGGTGCAAACTCCAACTATAAAGCAGCAGCGCTGGCGCCACACCGAATGTAACCATATCAGACAAGCTATCATACTCCGCCCCAAATGCAGTTTGGGTATTCGTAAGGCGGGCAATTCGTCCATCCAAACCATCGGCAACCATGCCGATAAAAATGGCAATAACAGCTGTTTCATACTGTGCCTTCATTGAAGCCACGATGGAATAAAAAGCCGCAAACAAGCTCGCTGTGGTCAATAAATTAGGTAATAAATAAATACCTGAATGATTTTCTCTACGCTTCACAAATCTGCCTCATTAAAATCAACCATTCATCATACCTTTAGTTTTAGATACAAGGAAGATGGTGCTATACTAAACATACTGTTTTTATTATGTAATAAAAATGACCGAACCTGAAGATAAAAAAATTATAATTGAGGGCGTTACCAATCAAGGTAAACCGTTTCGCCCAAGCGACTGGGCCGAACGCATGAGCGGCACCATGGCCACATTTAAAAATAGCCGTATTCACTATTCCCCGCTTTTACAACCCAGCGTAAACCGCGAAGGATATAAATGCGTTTTATTGGATCCAAAATTAAAAGAATCCAGCCCTCAAGTTTACCAAGCCATTTTAGATTTTGCGAAAGCAAATAACCTTAAAATCTGCGGCGAAGAAGATTAACTACTTTGCCAATGACAGATACACTTCATATTTACTGCCTGCATCAAACAATTCAAATTTCTGAATATCGCCTTGCTGATTGGCCATGGCCGTCCCTTGTTCCCGATTGGGGATGCTCCATTGAGTTTTTAATTGTCCTTGTTCATAGGTAAGCTTAACTCGTATTGAGCCCAGCACATCATCCGGATTTAAAGGCGTAGCATCTTGCTCAATCAGGGAAGCAATCAATACCACGCTCTCACCTTCTTTTAAAGGTTCCGACCACAAGGTCACATTCTTGATTTGCTTGCTCGCTGCAGAAGGCCAATGCATAGGTGCTTTCGGTATCCGTACAAATTGGGTAGTTTTATTAGGCCGGTAAATGCTGATATCAAAATAGAGTTCATCGCCACCAGCCTCTTGCGCCCGTATAAGTTCGATATGGTTTAGAATAAGGCTAGGCTTTATAAATTGTTCTGCAGCAACTGCTAGATGACCTGGGACTAGAAGCGAACATAACAATAATATCCTATAGAACCTCTTCATAACAGCCTGCTCCTTAATATTTTCATTCCGAGAGTTTATACCCAACTGGTCAGTTTCAGTAAATAATCCATAAAATAGTTTAACGCGTCGATGGTTCCCTGGAAATTCATGGCTAAAATACCGGCAACTATAAACGCCAACCCTTTAGGTCCTTCCTGCACGCCAGGATTACTGGAATGCACCAACATGACACTACCGCGCACAAACCATATCAAACCTGCCGTCTGAATAACAACCTTCATAGCATTATAAATATTATAAGGATCGTACTTGGTATATCCTAGAATATTCGTTGGTCCAAAAGCCGTTCTGGATAATGCAATAAGAGCTGTGGGTAAAAAAATAAAAACCGCGCCTCCTAAAAAATAAGCCAATGGCACAAATATTTTTTCATGGGAACCGCTATTGGCACGAGCATCACCGATTTTCCGCAATTTTTTAAGCGCTACAATAACAAACAAAAGTCCGATAAGATAGGCCAAACCGGTAACCAGTGCTTGTACGTGCAGGAGTGCTTGGCTTATATTGCCAATCATTTTAACGATGTCAGCATTCATAAGTTAATTATATACTGATTCCTTTATGAACTATTAATTATTATGGACAACAACTTGACTGCTGATTTAAACACAAAATAAATTTTTTATGCAAAATACAGAAACCATCAAAGCCATTTATATTGCGAAAAAAGAATTCACATCTGAACTCTCGCACGAATTGGAAGCGCTCACCAACTGCATCGGCTCTCTCTTTTTTTCTTCCTACTTCCAACCCAATGTCTGCTTCGCACAAGATATTTGGCTGGCACCGGAAGTAGTTAAATTTGCATCAATTTCACAGGCAGTCAATATTCTGAAACAAGCTGGAAAATTTTGGTACCACCACCCTATTGCACAAATCCGGCGCGCTACATTAATTGCCAATCAATTGCGAAAACTTCCTACCCTGGAGCAAACTTTCCCATTAACGACGGAAATTCCCAAGACAGGCGCATTTAGCTTACTGGATCAAAATACACTGGTTTACAGTGCAACAAGGTTGAAACAATGGCCTGACGGGAAGTGCCGGTTCATCGAAGATAAAATCAATCCTCCAAACCGCGCTTATTTAAAATTATGGGAAGCTTTTACGTTTCTTGGTAAATATCCAAAAGCCGGTGATACAGCCTTGGATTTGGGAGCCTCTCCTGGCGGCTGGACCTATGTCTTGCAATCTTTGGGAGCGCAAGTAACTGCGGTCGACAAAGCGGATCTGGATACAAAGATTGCGTCCTTGCCGCAAGTGAAATTCTTAAAGCAAAGCGCTTTCTCCTTAGATCCCCTGCGACTTAATCAAAATTACACATGGGTTTTATCGGATGTTGCTTGTTACCCTGAGCGGGCTTATCAATTAATCAAACGCTGGATTAGCTCAGGCAGAGCCCAGCACTTAATTTTTACGATTAAACTGCAAGGCAAGACGGATTTAGATGCCATCAAACTTTTTAAGGAAATTCCAAATTCACGCATCATTAACTTATTTTATAACAAACACGAAGCGACGTTTTTTTACCCTTTTAATGAAATACTCTCTTAATGCCCAGTCTTCCTGAATGAAATGTGCTATACATTATAAATGTCAAGTGCGGGTTTATCCCCAAAGCAATCAGGAAATTGCATGCATGAGGATATGAATAAACGCGTATCTTCAGTCTTAGGACTTAAAAAAATGAGATTGAGCAAAAGTGTCTTCAATCTGATTTTTATCCTGACTTTTTTCCTTTTAATTCTGTTGACCATCGCTTCTTATAATCAGATAAAAAATCTCATTGCCGAAAGTCATCGCGTCATTCACACGCATGAAGTCATTGAAACCCTGGATCTGGCTTTGTTTGAAGTTGTGGATATTGAATCGCATCAACGCGGCTATCTTATAACGGGTCAGGAATTATTCTTAACTGATTTGGATGGCAGAAAAGCCCGGTTAAATAATATCTTAGAGAAATTAAAAAATCTTACGGCCGATCATCCTCCCCAACAAGAACGGGTTATGCTATTTTCGGACTCGGTTAAGGAGCGGCTGGATGTCTTAAGTAAGCTTTTGCACATCAAAGTTGCCAATAAGCTAGCCACTACGGAAGGTACGGATTTGTTAAATCATAGCCAGGCCGCTTCCGTTAAAATAAAAAGCTTGGGGCAAGAGATTAAATCCATTGAGTACATTCTATTAAAAGCAAGAAATGATACGGTGATGCAGCGTGCATACAGAGCCAGCATCATCTTGGCTGTGGGTTCATTTCTTGCTATCGCATCATTACTGTTTGCTGCCTTTTTAGTGCGTCAGGAATTGCTAAGAAGAAAAGCAATTGAAGAAAAAAATAAAAATACAGAAAACCGCCTGCGTAAAATCATCGAAAGCTCAAGGGACATGATTGCAGCATTCAATGAACAGCAAGAATTTATTATCTTTAATGAACGCTATGCACGAGAATTTAAACGCATTTTCGGCAAAAAAGTACACGTGGGGCTTTCCTTAAAAGAAGCATTGCTACACATTTCAGAAGACAAACGCAAAATTGCTGCTTTATTTGAGGATTCCCTTACTTTAGAAATTCTTGATAAACGGTTTGAATGCAGTGAAGGAGAAGAAAAACGAATCTATGAATTAACTTCCTCCCCTATTGAGGGCGAAGAATCAAGCTATCAAGGCACATTACAAACTTTGCGCGATATTACAAAACAAATGGAGGAACATACGGCCTTACAACAATCCTACGAACAACTTACCATCGGCATCAAGGCATTGGAAAATAAAAATAAACAAATTACTTTATTGGTTGAAATGAGCGACATCATGCTCGCTTGCAGTTCAGTGGATGAATTGCGCGAAGTGATGGCCAATTATTCGAAGCAGCTTTTAGACTTTGCCAGTGGCTATCTTTTCATTATGCACCCGTCTAAAAATTATCTGGAAGAAATCATGAGTTGGGGCAACCCCATTCCGCAGAAAACGACGTTTTCTCCAGATGATTGTTGGGGTATTAGGCTTGGGCGCATTCATCAAGTTGATGAAAAGCATCCTGGGCTCATTTGTCAGCATTTGGAGATGGAAGAACGTCAACATCACGCTACACTCTGCGTGCCGTTAATGGCACAAAATGATATTTACGGCATGTTATATTTAGAATCCGCTACAAAAGAATCATTATTTGCTGATGAAGATAAAAAGCTGCTGATTATTGCTTTTGCCGAATTAACCGCATTAGCGCTTGCTAATGTCCGTCTACGGGAAAATTTGCGGCATCAATCGATTCGCGACCCGCTAACCGGTTTATACAATCGCCGTTATCTGGAAGATTTTTTATTCAAGTTAATCAATCAAGCACAAAGAACAGAATCTCCTTTGTCGCTATTGATGCTTGATCTGGATCATTTTAAAAAGATTAATGACACTTTTGGACACGATGCTGGTGATGCAGCCTTGAAAGAAGTTGGGAAAATATTACAAAGCGCTATTCGTGAAGGAGATATTGCCTCTCGCTATGGCGGTGAGGAATTCTTAATTCTCTTTTACGATATTGATTTGGAAAGCACACGCAACCGCGCCAAAGCATTGCGGGAAGAAATCAGTTCATTAAAAATCAAATATGGGGCAGAACAGATTGGACCTTTTACCGTTTCTATCGGTATAGCCGCATTTCCTATTGATGGGACTACGCCCGAACAACTAATCGAAGCTGCGGATAAGGCATTATATTATGCGAAAAATCATGGTAGAAATCAGGAAGTGCTTTTTTGTGAGCTGGATTTGCAAAGACCGTCGTGAAAATCGATGAAAGCACGACCTCCTTATCGTGCTTCTTAATACCAAGAATAGTAAAACTTATTTAAGTTTAAACTCTGGCGTAGATGCTTGCTCACTGGTACGCGTCGGGGTCTTACTTAGCAATTTGAATAAGCCCGGGGTATGAGGCGTATTTCCAGGCGTCATGCTTTTGGTTTCTTTATTCTGGCTGGAGGAAGGCTGCAAAGCCCCGGACGCCCCAATAATTTCTTCCAAGGATTCTTTTAGCCCGTCATATACCTCCCCTTTCAAGTGCCTGATGCCATCAACGACCTTTTTGAGAGATTCCACTTCCTCGGGCAAAGGCGGATAAGTTACTTTTATCAATAAAAACGCTAAATTCTGCAAATTAGCCATCTTCTTGGAAAGCTTAGGCGTGGGCTCTTTATGCGTGCCGAAAGAAAAAAATGACGACAAAGTCTTCTTCAGGGTCGAACTTTCTTTAGGCGTGCTTTGCTTGCTTGTTGTTACAGATGTCATTGTTTCCTTTGAGCTACTACCACCTTGTCTTAGTGGGGAAACCAGCACCTGGTGCGTACGCGGTGTCATGCTACCGAGTTGCTTGGGCGATGTCAGCACCGACGCATTAGGGCGTGGAGTGTAAAACCCTCCGTTATTCTTTTCATTGGTAGAAATTTTACTTTTTTCCAACTGGGCTTTAACAGCTTCCTCAGGAGACCATTTACAAACCAACTTGCCAATTCTTTCAAACTGCTTAAATGCTCGCTCTTCTTCTCTAGACCATCGCGGCAATGAAGGCAATAAAACTTGAGGCTGGCTTTTTTCTTCCGTTTCATTTTTTTCTTTTTTATGATTTTTTTCTTGTATCTTTTTGCTCTCTTCTTTTAATTTTTCATGTTCCACTGTCCATTTTTGTAAACTTTGGGCAAATACCTTCGACCAAGTCTTTGCTTGAGAAATCCCTTCCATTCCCAAAGTATTAATGAGGATTTTTGAGAAAAATGCATTTGCCTCATCAACAATCGATTCATTTTCAATCATGGAATTTAAGATTTCCATATCTTTTTCATCGGGGATCATCCCCGAAGTTTTGAAGGTTTGCTTAAATTCTTTGCCACGAAATTTACTGACCAAATCATTTATTTGCTTGGTCAATTTTTCCAGTTTCTCCTTGCCTTCCTTACCTGTATTCGCAAAGCCAAAGTCTTCTCCAGAAAAGAATGCAGCGGTCAGATTAAGATAGAAATCGCCATCGGTTAAAATACAATTTTTCCAAAGATCCTCTAACATACCCAATGAGTGCTTAAATGCAGTAAATGCATCCTGGTGGTAAAATAAATAATCTTGCTCTAGTAAGGATCTTTTTCGCTGATAATCATCATGGCATTCTTGCAATGCTCTCTTATAATTTTCTTCCCAAGCTTCTTGTTCTTTCTCGACCTCATCCATGGCAAGCTCTGACTTATCATCTTCTAATTCCTTGGATTCTAAAAAAAGACCATGAATCTGTTCTGTAAGTTCTGTATAGGATTTTTTGGCTGCGTCTAGCTGCTGCGCGGCTTCGATAGCCAATTGTTTAGATTTGCTATACCGGGACATAAATACCAAATATTCACACAAATTTTGTAAAAAATAATATTGGTCAGCATGTCCCATCACCGCGCAACTAGCAAATGCGATCGCTTCAGGACCACTTTTTGGATCCAGCAGGTGGCTATAACTTTTGATGAGTTTAACACTATGCTTTTGCTCGTTTTCAAAAACGATTACGAATTCACTTTTATCAAGCGTATCCTGCATTTTTAAAATATTTACGCGTATATCAGTCACAATAATAACCTCTTTTGAGCAATATATAACTTATTTGGCAATATTTTACATTATTTAAGCTATTAATAACAGAGCGAATGAACAAATTTTGCTCACAAGAAAACACACAACGTGCCCAAGAACCCCACCACTTACATCTAAAATAATGATGCACTCACCTTTGGCATTTCCAAAATTAGCCTTCCCACTTGCAATGTATAAATTTTCCCCTATAGTTAAGGGTTTTTCCCGCTAAACATATTATGCAAGTTAAACCATTTCCTATCGTACTGGAAGAAACATTTATGCTATCTCCCAAAGTGAAGCATTTTATTTTTAAATGCAATCAAGAGAGCGTATTTGATTATGTGCCCGGCCAGTTTATTACCATCCATTTCGAACATGACGGCAAAATTCTGCGCCGCAGTTACAGTATTGCTAATGTACCCATGCAAAATAACCGCATTGAATTTGCTGCAGGTTATGTCGAAGGTGGTCCAGGCACTGAATTGCTTTTCAATTTAAAACCTGGGAATACCATTCATATTACGGGGCCTTTCGGTCGTCTAATTTTGCGCGATGACTTACCCAAACGGTATATTTTGGTGGCCACCAGCACCGGCGTTACACCTTACCGCGCCATGCTCGCGGAACTTAAAAAGCGTCTGCAACAGCATCCTGAACTGCAAATTGTTATTTTACAAGGAGTGCAAACACGTGAAGACGTCTTGTATGAAGAAGAGTTTTTGCAATTTAATACCTCTTCTCCTCGCATTATTTTTCGCACCCACTTAAGTAGGGAGCAAGAAGAAAATCTCAAGACACATGAATATCGAGGCTATGTACAAACCTCTTTTCCTGAACTAGGATTGAATCCGGAAGAAGACATGGTTTATTTGTGCGGCAATCCAGGCATGATTGATGAAGCATTTGACTATCTAAAAGAAAAAGGCTTCTCCATTCAGCATATTATTCGTGAGAAATACATTTCCGGTAAATAGTGTTCTTTTGCGCATAAAAATAATTCAAAGCGACAATTAGTCTTAAAAGACTTAACCAATCAGGAGATTTCAAATGTATTATGATGAATTAGCAAGCACTATGGAATTATTGCTGCAAGATGGCAAAGGCATCCTTGCTGCTGATGAGAGCAACGGCACCATAGGCAAACGCTTTGCCACGATTAACATCGAAAACACTGAGGAAAATCGCCGCAATTACCGTTTACTGCTTGCCACGACTCCTGATTTGGAACAATACATTCACGGGGTTATTCTTTTTGAAGAAACGTTTGATCATAAAGACGAACAGGGTACTCCCATTGCTGATTTATTCGCAAAGAAAGGCATTGTACCTGGGATCAAAGTAGACAAGGGCTTGGTGGCATTGCCCAATTCGGAAGATGAGAAAGTAACACAGGGATTGGATGGTTTAACCGAACGGCTTTTACATTTTAAAAAATTAGGCGCTAAATTTGCCAAATGGCGCAATGTCTATTCCATCTCAGAATTTACCCCCAGCCTGACTGCCATAAAAGCAGGGGCAGAAATGCTCGCCCGCTATGCAGCTTGCTGCCAATCCGTAGGAATTGTGCCGATTGTTGAACCGGAAGTATTGATGGACGGCAATCACAGCATTGAACACTGTGCTGAAGCTTGTGAATTGGTATTGCACGAATTGTTTAATGCCTTGTTTATCCATCAAGTGGAACTGGAGCATATTATCTTAAAGCCAAGCATGGTGACTTCAGGTAAAGATTTTTCTCCGTTCAGTTCCCCTGAAGAAATAGCCAATTACACGCTGGATGTATTTCGCAATCAGGTTCCCGCTGCAGTACCTACGATTAACTTCCTATCCGGTGGTCAAGCTCCCGAACAAGCCACAGAAAATTTAAATGCCATCAACAGCTTTGGCTACCAGCCCTGGCTATTAAGTTTTTCTTACGGACGCGCTTTGCAGGAAGATTGTTTACAGGCGTGGAAAGGCCAAGCAGACAATGTTGCTCAAGCTCAAGCAATGTTGCTGAAGCGTGCCCGCTTAAACAGTTTGGCTTGCTTCGGTGAGTATCATTCAGATATGGAAAAAGAATAATCTCCTTTTTAAGGCGGCATTTAATAGACATTAGATGTCGCTTGTCACCCCTTGAGGTTTTTCATGCCAACACATTTGCTTTCGCATTCTGCTAATCCTGCTGATCTCAAAGCCGCTTTGCAAAAGATACGGGAACGAATAAAACAAGGTGGGGACAAAAAACACGTTAGTGTGGCGGTACAATTGCAACTTCTTGATGAACTGAGCCAGTTTGATTTCGGACGATTTTTAATCCAAAACCGCGGCATCAATGGGTATTGGACAAATTACATGCTGACACACCCTTGGTTTGGCAGAAAAACTAAAAAGAATAACCGCGGCCAATCTTTTTCAGTACTGGAACAATTTTTGCTAGATAAAGCTCCCAGTGTATTGGCAACTCAAGAACGCTTCCAAATCTTTCTGCGAGAAAATCAGAAAGCGGTAAGAGATGAGGCAATACTTGCGACCATCCCCTCAGGAATGATGGGTGAATTACTCTATTTAGATTATCAAGGCGTACAATGTATCGGCTTGATTGGCATAGATTATGATTCCCAAGCGCTCAGCGATGCAAAGATGCTTGCTGCAAAACAGCAATTACTTGATTTTGTCGAATTAGTAGAAAGCGATGCCTGGTCCCTCCCTATTGAGGCGCAATTTGATCTTATTTCAAGCAACGGCTTAAGCATCTACGAAGCCGACGACGCTAAAGTGCTAAAATTGTACAAAGAATTTTATAGAGCTTTAAAACCAAAGGGCAAATTAGTAACCAGTTTCCTTACCTTTCCTCCTGCTCTTACCACAGAATGTGAGTGGCTCATGGAGAACATTAATGATGAGGATCTCTTATTGCAGCAAATCATCTTTTTAGACATTTTGGATGCAAAATTTCAATGCTTCCGCTCCAGTGCACAAACCGAACATTATCTTGCCGCCGCTGGATTTAAGGATATTGCTTTTATTTATGACTCAGCCCGCATTTTTCCCACGGTTATCGCCGAAAAATAACTTAATGGCTTTTGTCGATTGCAAATCAGATTGATAAAACAACCGGTTTTTGTTAGGGTAGCTGTGTTGCTTGATTGCAACAAACAATTTTTTTCACCAGGGGTGCTTAGAATCTAAGCTGAGAAATACCCTTATAACCTGCACTGGATAATGCCTGCGGAGGGAGTGTGATGCTCAAAGCATATCAAATCCATTCATTCAATTTATTTATCTTTTTCCATAATGCATTAAATTCTCGCAAGCTCAACTGTTCGTCCTCAGCCGTGATGACACGCTGTTGAATCTTTACTGCAACCCATACTCTTCTGCAACTTACCAGGCAAGCAATTTTTAAGGCTTAACATGAACTTATTACAAAAGCTACATATCGTAACTTATCCCATCATGCAAAAGATAAAAATGCATCCTTTCAATAGCCATTTATATAAAGGAAATTTACCTCCTGCCATTTTTAATGATTTTGTCAGCCAAGACCAAATTTATTTGCGAAGTCTGGCGCAAGGATTGGAGATAATCGCCAATGGTTTTACCGGCAATGAGAAAGAAAAATTTAAATATTTTTCCATGGAAATCATGCAAACAGAAGAAAAAATGCTTGAGAAATATGTGATTAGAACACCGAAATTATCTGTTATAAGAAAAGAAACCGAGATGATGTATATTACTAAAAAGTACAGCGATCATATTCTTGAATGTGCTTTTGCACCGATTCCTGTCTGCATTGCAGCGGTTTTACCTTGTTTCGAAGCCTATAGGCAGCTGGGTCAGATGATGGCGACAGAAAATTTACCCGCTTCGCATCCTTTCAAAGGATGGATTAAAACTTATTCGAGTCCTTCTTTTCTCTTCGCGACCCAGGAAATTGTTAATATTTTTTGCTTGCATGCGGCAAACCTCGATCCATATGCAACGCAAGCCATTATTAAGAATTATGAAACTTCCATGAACTTTGAACTGCAATTTTTTAACCAGGTTTATAACCCGCTTACACAAGTTTCAGTGCCAATGCTGATTGCCCAGCGCAAGGAGGCCCAAAATTACAAATTGTCATTTTTCCATCCTGTTCCTATAGCTGCCACAGAAAAAGAAGTATCTGCAGAGTATCTTACGATGAAAGCAGAGTAAACTGTGCAAAAAGAGGAACATGATCCGATAACATCCGCCAAGGTTTTCCTTGCAAGCATTGCACATCACTAACTTCCATGCCACGGAAGTAAACCCGATCGATGCACAAAGAAGGGCGTATTGCCGGAAAAGAGCGGGCATGACGCCCTTTAACGGAGTAAAAAGCTTCTTGAATGCCTAACTCCGCTTCCAAGGGTCTTGATAAATCCATGCGCCAATCGTTAAAATCCCCCGCCATCAGTAAAGGCTCATGTTCAGGAACTGCCTCGTTAATGCGCATCATTAACGTCTTGCACTGTTCGGTGCGTTCAGCTTTAAAAAGCCCCAAATGCACACATAACAAATGAATCTTCACCCCGCCATCCAATACCAGCTGGCTGTGTAAAATTCCACGCGAGGCACGATTGATATTGGACAAATTAATGTTTTCAAAACGCTCAAAGGGGTATTTGCTTAAAATGGCATTGCCGTGATGCCCTGCCTGATAAACAGCATTTTTAGCATAAACATAATGCGGCCAGATTTTTTCAGCAATGTATTCAAATTGTGGGGCTTCTGGCCATGCATCGATGCGCCTTTGCCTGCGTCTATGTTCTCCCTGAACTTCTTGCAAGAAAACAAAATCCGGGTTCAAGGAAGTAATCGCATCTTTCATTTCCGGCAATAAAAAACGTACCTTACCCAAACCGAAACCTTTGTGGATATTGTAGGTAATAAGGGATACAGTCTGTGCGGATGCTTGCATTAACTTCACCTAACCACGTTTTTAAACAATTTATGCATGGCTGCTAATGCCAATATCTTACCATTTTATGATTATATTCTTAGCATAGGCTATTTTCACAGACTATTTGAGGAAAATAACTTGCCGCCACTTAGGCGGCAAGTTATTCATGATTTTAAACGACAGGAGACAATTCTTTACATTGTTCAGGCTTCAATGCTACTTCGCTTAAAGATTGTTTTACTGCCACCTCATCCAATTTTAAATCTTTAGCAGCCTGGATAATACCGCACCCTCCTTCCTGGAAATTAGAAAAAGGAGTCCAATAATCCATGTTAGCTTTCACCATTACGCTAAATGCCTTACGGGTATCCCAGCCATTTTGATGAGCGAGCACATAAAACAAACGGTTATATACACCACTGGAGAAATGCACATCCAAACCATCATAATACTCATCGGCATTATCGATTGAGTAACCATCGCGGCTTGGTTTATCCATATAGCGCAATGCATCGTAACCACTGTTTTCTTTCATAATTTCAGCACCAATCATCCAAGTATTTTTCTTGGTTGAATAGAATTCAGCTGCTTGAGCCGCCATGTCTGAAAACGCCTCATTCATGCCGCCTGACTGACCGAAGTACATTAAATCCGAATGCTGCTCGGTAAAGCCATGACTGATTTCATGGGAACTAACCCCAAGAGAAACCAATGGATACATCATGGTATCACCATCGCCAAAAGTCATTTGCTTGCCATCCCAAAAAGCATTTTCATACCCTTCGCCATAGTGAACGCGCATAACCAATTGCATGGGTTTTCCCATTTTTGTTACTAATGGATACACCCCATACCATTTATAATACATTTGGTTAATTACCGTACCCGCGTATAAAGCATCGTTGGTTGGGGAGTAAGCTCCATTTTGTTTATCGTACCCATCCCCTTTATATCCAGTCCAGAAAACCTTCGGATTTTTAGCGTCGGGTAATTTGCAAGAAAACTGCATGGGTTTATTGGGTGCATTGTACTTATGGTGCATGTCTACAATTTTTACACCACGGTTTGCCATATAACAAATTTGGGTAGCATTATCCCGGCTTAGCCATAAGTGAGGCAAATCCTGACCGTACTGATACTTGTGTACGCGCTGATTGCCACCAAAACCTGCACCCTGGATGTGGCCACGCCCTGTTTTTACATCATTCCATTGCAGGAATGGTTTGTAAGTTTGTGCATCAATAATTGCTGTCGGACGCTCCGGTATTTTATCTGGGTATTGTACAAACACACTTACTTTATAAGCCCAAAAAGCCCGTTGATTTTCATCTACAAATACCATAGGCACCACTTGCTCTTCGCTAAGAGCGTAATTTGCATACTGAGCTTTGAAATGTTGCAACGCGCTATTTGCATTGGCTAAAAACCCAGCCGAGGGTTGTCCAAGCTCCGCCTCAAGGCCGGTAAATACAGTTCCATTCATGCTGGCTTGCTGGTTGGCGCTACTTAACAATTGAGGCGACTGCTTGCTGTGGATAATGGCATAACCACGGTATACAGGAAACCCCTGGTATTGCTGCTGCATGCGGATATGATTTACATGATTTTCATCGGTGCGCTGTTGAATAACTTTTAAGGTATTCTTGTTATTAATCCCTGCCTGCAACGTATTGGGCATAACCAACTGGAAATTTTGCTGTATGGTACTGAACGAAGCATTTTCCAGGGGAATGGGTTCTGCAGCTTTTACCGGGCTTGATAAAGCGATGGCTATACTGATAGCTAGGGGCGACAAATAAAAATTGCGGTGCATATTAATCTCCTTAGTGGTGACACTGGATAAAACGCTTTGCATTTACCCTTTATGCCAATTGTGAATACTTCTTGAATGCAAAAACAGCTATTCATTCAAGAAAAACTCCTTGTTGCACAATAAGCCCACGATTGACACCAAAACAGCATAGCACTAACGAGCATGCAACCGATAGGATCAACTTTTCTTATTAAAATTATTTTTATGGACTTACAGCCTGATTAGCAAGAAAACGACTTATCCCCACGGTCAAAGACGACGGGATGATTGGTTGAGGCGCCTTGCTAATTCAAGCAGCTTCCGTGCAGTGGAATAGATAAACAGAAATCGCAGCATAAATCAATATCACTTAAGCATTGAAGATAAATGCAATAAAACCTGCTCAGGTGTCACCTTATCACCTTTTTGGCAGAATATGCCGGTTACCCTCCCTGCAAAAGGCGATTGGATCTCGGTTTCCATCTTCATGGCTTCAAGCACCAATAAGGTCTGCCCGGCAGCCACTTCTTCTCCTTGCGAAATACATACAGCCACAATGGTTCCAGGCATGGCTACTTTAATGTCGCCAGGATCTGCGATTGTTTTTTGCTTAACCGGCGCAATCGCTCCTTCTTCAGCATTTAAAAAATCCACAACTACTTCTTCCGGCACGCCATCAACCCATAAGTAGTAAGCTTGACGCCCCTGCTGACGCATGCCTGATCCGCCCACTTTAACATGATAGGATTCTCCGTGTACGGCCATATCAAATTCAAAAACCGGGTTTGGTGTTGGAACAACTGGAACTGCCAAAGGTTCTGGTTGTAAATGCCCTTTGGCACGCTCTAACAAAAATTGCCGGGCAATTTCCGGGAACATTGCATAAGACAATACATCTTCCTTATTGACCGCTAAATCTTTTATTTCCTGGCGCAGACGCTGCAGCTCCGACGGCAACAAATCTGCCGGGCGTACCTCAATTACCTCGGTATTACCAATGGCTTTTTTACGCAAGCTTGCATTAATTTTCCCAGGCGGTTTGCCATATTTGCCCTGACAATACAGTTTTATCTCATTCGTAATGGTCTTGTAACGAGCCCCGGTTAATACATTCAGCACCGCCTGCGTCCCAACCAACTGCGATGTTGGCGTCACCAGAGGTGGATAACCGAGATCGCGGCGCACGCGTGGGATTTCCGCATGCACAGCCTCTTTCTTATCTAATGCTTGCTGCTCTTTTAACTGATTGTATAAGTTAGAAATCATGCCGCCTGGAACTTGATACGCTTGCACGCGCGGGTCAATGTCTTGCGCTTCGCTTTCAAATTGCGCATATTTTTTGCGCACTTCTCGAAAATAATCGCCTATATCAAGCAATCGATTCAAATCAAGGCCGGTCTCGTAGGGAGTACCAGCCAATGCTGCTACCAAAGATTCCGTCGCTGTATGTGACGCACCGCCGGCAAAAGAAGAAATTGCAGTATCCACATGCTGACATCCTGACTGTATCGCTTCATACAAACAAATAGCAGCCAAACCTGATGTGGTGTGGCTGTGTATATGGATGGGAAGTTGCGTAGCCTCGGACAAACCTTCATATAATGCAACCGTTGTGGCAGGGGTCAGCAACCCGGCCATATCCTTTATTGCGATGCTGTCACATCCCAACTCCGCCATGCCCTGGCCCAGTTCAATGAAATTTTCCAAGGTATGCACCGGGCTCGTGGTGTAAGCGATCGCGCCCTGCGCATGGCGTTTGTTCTTTTTAATGCCCTCAATGGCTTTTTTTAAATTACGTAAATCGTTTAATGCGTCAAAAACACGAAATACATCAACACCGTTTTTTGCAGATAAACGGATAAACTCCTGGACAACATCATCGGCATAATGGCGGTAACCCAATAAATTTTGCCCGCGCAGTAACATCGATAAACGAGTATTTGGCAAAGCTGCACGCAATTGCCGTAATCGTTGCCATGGGTCTTCTTTTAAGAAACGCAGACATGCATCGAATGTGGCTCCTCCCCACACTTCCATGGCCCAAAAACCTATCTCATCCATTTTACTGCAAATAGGTAACATGTCTTCGGTGCGCAAGCGGGTGGCGATTAAACACTGATGGGCATCCCGCAAGGTTACATCCGTCAAATAAGTGGCCATTATTCTTCCTGAAAAGCTTTCTTCTAAGAACCTATCATTATTTAACCTTTTCTTTCTAAAAAATAATAGTGAATCAACAAGATCACGCGAATACAATCGATTTTTTAAGTTGGCGGAAATTTTGAGGGTAACATGCCGACATCGTGCCGATATCCTCGTGATATAGACTTATTTTTCAAATTCAGGCAAAATCCTTGCAATTTTTTTTCCAGCCCTTGCACCTTATGAAGAAAATACTTGTTCTGCACGGCCCCAATCTTAATTTATTGGGTTCAAGAGAACCTGCGTTGTATGGAACTGCCTCACTGCAGGAATTAAATGCACGCTTACAAAAGGAAGCGGATTCTGCCGGGTATGTCTTACGTGCCCTGCAAAGCAATAGTGAAGCAGAATTGATTGATGCCATTCAGCGCGCCAAAATAGAAAACGTGCAGTACTTGATCATCAACCCGGCAGCATATACCCATACCAGCATTGCCATGCGCGATGCCTTATTGGCGGTAGCCATACCTTTTATTGAAGTGCATATCAGCAATGTGTATGCCCGCGAAGCATTCCGCCGCCATTCTTATTTTTCAGACATTGCAACCGGTGTAATCATCGGGCTTGGAACAAACGGCTATCTGTTGGCATTACAAGCCATTATTAACGAATTAAAGTAAGAGAGAGTAAGATTCATGGACATTCGTAAGATTAAAAGATTAATTGAATTATTAGATGAAACTGGGATCTCGGAAATTGAGATTAAAGAAGGTGAAGAATCCGTACGTTTAAGCCGCCATACGTACAGTTATGAACCCCATCCCATGCGAGCCGTGGCTCCGCCGCCGCTTGCAGCAGCCCAGCCTGCTGCGGTGGTTGCAACCCCAGCCCCTGAGAACAAACCGATTGAAAACAGTGCAGGGCATAAAGTTCGCTCCCCGATGGTTGGTACCATGTACACCGCGCCTTCTCCGGATACTGCTCCATTCGTCACCATGGGGCAGACGGTAAAAGCCGGCGATACCTTGTGTATTATTGAAGCGATGAAAATGTTTAACGAAATTGAAGCCGACCGCGCTGGCGTGATTACTGCCATTCACGTCGCGAATGGCGAACCTGTTGAATATGACCAGCCTCTATTTACCATCGAATAAGGGCAAAACTATGTTGAGTAAAATTGTTATTGCCAATCGTGGTGAAATCGCATTGCGTATTTTACGTGCCTGTAAAGAATTGGGAATTAAAACCGTAGCCGTGCACTCGGACGTCGATAAAGATTTACTGCATGTACGTCTTGCCGATGAAACAGTTTGCATCGGGCCTGCCCCCTCGCAAAAAAGCTATTTGAACATTCCTGCGATTATTTCAGCGGCAGAAATTACCGACGCGGTAGCCATTCATCCTGGTTATGGTTTTCTCGCGGAAAATGCCGATTTTGCCGATATTGTAGAACAAAGCGGTTTCCGTTTTATCGGACCACGTGCTGAAACCATTCGTTTAATGGGTGATAAAGTTTCAGCCATCGAGGCAATGAAAAAAGCAGGAGTTCCTTGCGTCCCCGGTTCAGACGGCCCCCTGGGTGATGAGGATGCATTAAATTTATCACTGGCTAAAAAAATAGGTTACCCCGTTATTATTAAAGCTTCTGGCGGCGGCGGCGGCCGCGGCATGCGCGTGGTACACAGCGAAGCCAATTTATTAAATGCTATTTCGCTTACGCGTAGTGAAGCCAAAGCAGCCTTCAATAATCCCATGGTTTACATGGAAAAATTCCTTGAAAATCCGCGGCATATTGAATTCCAGGTATTAGGAGATGGCAAGGGCAATGCGGTTCATTTAGGAGAGCGAGATTGCTCCATGCAGCGCCGCCATCAAAAAGTGGTGGAAGAAGCCCCTGCCCCAGGCTTGAGTGCTGAATTGCGTAAAGAAATCGGGGACTGCGTGGTCAATGCTTGCCGCGAACTTCACTACCGCGGAGCCGGTACTTTTGAATTCTTATATCAAGATGGGTGTTTTTATTTCATTGAAATGAATACTCGCATCCAGGTGGAACACCCGGTTACGGAAATGATCACAGGCATCGATTTAATAAAAGAGCAAATTAAAATCGCAAGCGATCTTCCTTTCACGCTCACGCAGGAAGCCATCAAAATGCGCGGGCATGCCGTTGAATGCCGAATCAATGCAGAGGATGCGAAAACTTTTATGCCATCGCCCGGATTAATCCGCTTGCTGCATCAACCCGGTGGACCTGGCATTCGTTTTGACTCTCATATTTACAGCAGTTATTCTGTTCCTCCAAACTATGATTCGATGATTGGAAAATTAATCAGTTATGGCGAAACCCGTGCAGAAGCTCTTGCCCGCATGCGCAATGCCCTGGATGAAATCATCATTGAAGGCATTAAAACCAACGTCGAATTGCATCAACGCATTTTAAACGACAAAGGGTTTATGCAAGGTGGAACCAATATTCATTATTTAGAAAAAATGTTGAAGGATTAATGTGTTCCAATTACAAATTGAGTGTCGCCGCGATGAAGCGGAGCAGCTTGACGAACTACTTGATACAACAGGCGCTTTATCGATTACCATGACCGATAAACACGACGATGCCATTTTGGAGCCGGAATTGGGGACAACCCCACTCTGGCCCAATGTGGTTATTCATGCCTTGTTTGAAGAGAAAGAGTTAGCCCAGCATGCCGAAAAAATATTGCTGCTGTCGCACCCGCATTTAACAGCAGTGTGCAATGAATTACCTGAACAAGACTGGGCTCGTGCTTGCCTAAAGGATTTCAAACCTCTGCAATTCGGGAAGCGTTTATGGATTTGCCCATCTTGGCTAACGCCGCCCGATGCCGAGGCAGTCAATTTAGTGCTCGATCCAGGCTTGGCCTTTGGTACCGGCACGCATGCGACCACGTCTCTTTGCCTGACCTGGCTTGAACAAGCTCCACTGGCGCAAAAAACGATCATTGATTATGGCTGTGGCTCAGGAATTTTAGCATTAGCGGCTTTGAAGCTTGGGGCTCAACATGCCTATGCAGTAGATATCGATGCACAAGCTTTGTTAGCCACGCAGGAAAATGCCAAGGGTAATGACATTCCACCCGCACAACTTTCCGTTAGTTTTCCTGATTCTTTAAATACAAAAGCCGATATTTTAATTGCAAACATCCTTCTCTCACCTTTATTAAAACTAAGAGAACGTTTTTACGAATTGCTAAAAAATAACGGAATTTTAGTGGTTTCAGGAGTCTTGGCTGAACAAGTGGATTCTTTACTTGGCGAATATAATGAGCAATTCTTGCATGAAAATACCCTCATCCAGGGAGACTGGGCTTTAGTGATTTTTAAAAAGCTATGATGGAAAAAGATACCCGGGCCATCATCACAGCCCGGGTAAGCAAGTGCAGTAAATCCCAGAATTAATCCAATAACCCAAGCTCTTTAACTGCATCGCGCTCACTGCGCAATTCATTTAATGTGTCATTAAATTTAGCCTGGCTGTATTCATTAAAGGGCAATCCTTCCACGACGCTGACTACGCCATGTTCCAAGCCGACTCGACGCACCAAACCATGTTCGCGGCGGCAAGGGAACGAAAACATCAAACCCTCGTCCACACCATATTCGCCACGCGAACTGCACACCATAGAAAACGTCTCACCTTCCACCGTATCCGTCACCAAATGATTGACACCCACGACAATAGCGTTGGCTGCAGAAGCTGCAGACGAAGCACCACGGGCTTTGATAACTGCCGCCCCACGTTGTTGCACGGTAGGCACAAACGTCTCGCGCAGCCATTGTTCGTCATCAATGACTTTCGCAGCAGAAATGCCATTAATTTTAGCATTGTAAAAATCAGGGAATTGCGTGGAGGAATGGTTACCCCAAATCGTCATTTGGCTTACTGCAGTCACATCGACTCCGGCCTTTTGAGCCAATTGCGTGCGAGCGCGAAGCTCATCTAAAGTGGTCATGGCATAGAAACGATCATCGGGTACATCTTTAGCATGATGTTTGGCAATGAGGCAATTTGTATTGCAAGGATTTCCTACTACAAAAACGCGCACATCATCACTGGCATAATCATTAATAGCTCTGCCTTGATTGATGAAAATACTGCCGTTGATTTTTAATAAGTCAGAGCGCTCCATTCCTTGCTTGCGCGGCACCGAGCCTACTAATAAAGCCCAGTTCACCCCATCCATTGCTTCTTTCAAATCCGAAGTACAAACAATACGTTTCAACAGAGGAAATGCACAATCATCAAGCTCCATAGCAACACCATTAAGTGCTGGCAACGCAGGTTCTAATTCAAGAAGATTTAATTCGATATCAGTATTCGGACCAAACATTTGTCCTGACGCCAAACGAAACAACAAAGCATAACCGATTTGACCGGCTGCGCCGGTAATAGCGACTCTTATTCTATTATTCATATTCTTCCTCTTCTTGGTTTAAGCTTAGCAGAGGGTCAATTCTGCAAAACGATACGGGTTTTGGCTATCTTAATAAAATTTGTACAAAACCCTGAGAGTTAAGGTGCGACTTATGATACTATCGCCTATTCCAACAAGCCAGCGTAATTTATAGCCATGGTGCCGCTATCGCTCTACATCCACATTCCCTGGTGCATACGCAAATGCCCTTATTGTGATTTCAATTCACATAAAAGCCCGGATGAACTGCCTGAAGAGCAATACGTAAATGCCTTAATTGCAGATTTGCAAGAAGATTTGCTGACTTTTGAAAACCGTGAATTAAAATCGATTTTTATTGGCGGCGGCACGCCCAGTTTGTTTTCTGCAAAAGCCTACGAAACTTTGTTTATGCGTTTAAAAAAAATACTACCTTTTGCGGAAAATATTGAAATCACCCTGGAAGCCAATCCAGGCACTGTAGAGCAACAGCGTTTTACCGAGTACCGGGCGTTAGGAATCAATCGTTTGTCGTTGGGCATTCAAAGTTTTAATGCAGAACACTTAAAAGCGCTTGGGCGCATCCATGATGAAAAACAAGCTCATCTAGCAATTGAAAGCGCACGTAAAGCCGGCTTTAACAATCTTAACCTCGATATCATGCATGGCCTTCCTGGCCAATCGCCTATGCAGGGTGTGCACGATTTAAGGACCGCATTATCGCATCAACCCGAGCATTTATCGTGGTATCAATTAACCATTGAGCCGAATACCGTTTTTTATAAAAAAACTCCACTTCTGCCTTCAGAAGATGAAACTTTTGCCATTGAAGAACAAGGGCTTGAATTATTGCATGCCCATGGGTTTAAGCGTTATGAAATTTCAGCGTTTTGCCGGGAAGACAAACGCTGTAAACACAATATGAATTACTGGTTGTTTGGCGATTATTACGGGATTGGTGCGGGCGCACACGGCAAAATTACATCGGCTGCGGTTAAAAAAATTTACCGTACGCGCAAACAGAGGCAGCCCCGTGACTATCTCGCGCTTGATAAGCCTTTTTTAGCAGCGCAAGAAACCGTAGGGCCTGATAATCTTATTTTTGAATTCATGTTGAATACAACCCGTTTGCAAGACCCCATACCGCATTTTCTTTTTAACGAACGCACTCTCTTGCATTTTGAAACTCTCGAGTCAAAATTGCTGTTGGCTGAACAAAAAGGCTTGCTCACCATGGATTCAACCCATTGGCAAGTTACCCCGCTTGGCAGACGCTATACCAATGATTTACAACTTTTATTTCTGCCGGATCAATAAATTTGATTTAAACAGTAACCCACTTCACAAAATTTTTTGCTTCCTTGATAATAGCTTCTTTTAAAAAGCCGGTTTAATTATGCTTACCATGTTTTTGTTTGTGCTGATGGTGTCTATTGGCTATTTGCTGGGTTCTGTTTGCTCTGCAGTAATCGTCTCTAAAATATTTAACTTGCCGGACCCACGTATTCAAGGTTCGCAAAATCCGGGAGCCACCAATGTGCTGCGCTTGTCCGGCAAAAAATATGCTCTTATGGTTTTACTGGCTGATATATTGAAAGGGTTGTTGCCAGTTTTGCTGGCCAAACTACTGGGTGCAGGCATTATCGTCGAAAGCTTTACTGGTTTGGCCGCTGTTTTGGGGCATATGTACCCTGCTTTTTTTCATTTTAAAGGTGGCAAAGGGGTTGCTACTGCCTTGGGCGTTTTGCTTGCTCTTAATTTAATTCTTGGAGTGCTGGTGATTGCGACGTGGCTTCTTGTTGCCAATTTTGCCCGTTATTCTTCCCTGGCTTCTATTGTGTCAATTGTCTTTGCGCCTTTTTATTCCCTGTTTATTTTTGGCAATTTAAATGCTTTCCCGCCCTTATTATTGATTGCGCTTTTTGTCCTGTATAAACATCGTAACAACATTACCCGATTAACGGACGGCACGGAACCTAAGATTAATTTCCGCAAAAAAATGGCTACAGATTTTACTGATACCCCACTTGCAGAAGAATCTATTGAACTCTTGGCAGATGAAGAAGTTGAGGATGCTGATGCCGGCATCAACCCCACTGAAATAGAAAAAAAATAAATGTAAGTATCCCGGATAAAGAGCACCTATCCGGGAATGTGGCTTAATCCTGACTGCATGCCAAAGGCCAACGCGCCTTAACCGCAATCTCCAAACTGCAATCTTTCATCCCTTCAAGCAAGTGCAAGCACCCTGCGTAAGCCACCATAGCGCCATTATCCGTGCAATATTCCGGGCGCGGAAAATACACATCCCCCTGTTGGGCAGCCATGAGTTGCCTAAGTGCCGCGCGCAGCGCCCGATTGGCCCCCACCCCCCCTGCAACAACCAAGCGTTTACTTAACGTTTGCTTGATGGCACGCTGGCATTTGATAATTAAAGTTTCCACCACGGCTTCCTGGAATGCTTTGGCAATGGCATGGCGTGCTTTGTCATCTTTGTTGCTGTTGTTCCACGCCGTCAACGCATGGGTTTTAAGCCCGCTAAAACTAAAATCAAGCCCAGGCCTATCCGTCATCGGACGGGGGAAAGCCGACAAGGCCGGCAATTCCTGCAAAGCAGCGTCAGCAAGCGCCGCTAATTTTGCCCCGCCAGGATACGGAATGCCCATTAACTTTGCAGTTTTATCAAATGCCTCTCCCACGGCATCATCCAATGTATCCCCCAGCAAACGATACTCCCCCAAAGCACGCGCTTCGATAAGTTGCGTATGCCCACCGGATACTAAAAGCACAATAAAAGGAAACGCAAGTTCAGGCGACTCCAGTTTTGCGGCCAATAAGTGTGCTTCCAGATGATGCACCGCAATGGCAGGAATATTAAGAGCAAATGCAAAACTCTTGGCAAAGCAAGCCCCGGTTAGCAAGGCACCCACTAAGCCTGGGCCGGCGGTATAAGCCACCGCTTGTAAATCTTCTTTACTTTTATTTGCCTGCGTGAGCGCGCTGTTAATTAATGGAAGTAAATACTTCACATGATCACGCGATGCCAATTCCGGTACCACCCCGCCATACATCCGATGGATCGGGATTTGCGAATAGAGAGCATGCGCCAATAATCCCTGCTCACTGTCATAAATCGCCACTCCTGTTTCATCGCAAGATGTCTCAATACCCAATACCAACATGTTCAAATCCCGATCACTTTGCCTAAATGCACCTATTATACCCAGATTCATTGTTTTACGAAGAAATTTGTAATACATTAGCCCGCCTGGTCTATCAGCAGCTTATCTGTCATCAACAAGTATGCGTTAGAAAACGCGCCTCATTGGCATTTTTGCCAAAATGCTAGCCAATCTTTACATTTTACAAATAATTAAGAGCAGTTTACTCCGCAATTCGAACAAATACTTGACGACTGCCATGACTGCAACTAGAATTGCCAGCCTATTGATCAAATTTTAATTGAGGACTGTTGAATGCCTACCATTCGCGTGAAAGAAGGCGAAAATCCTGAATACGCATTACGCCGTTTCAAGCGTGCCTGTGAAAAAGCAGGAATTTTAACTGAGTTACGCCGCCGTGAGTTTTATGAAAAACCTACTGCCGAGCGCAAGCGCAAACAAGCTGCTGCAGTTAAACGTCATCTGAAAAAAATGTCTCGCGACAATGCTGCAGGCCGAGGCATGGCTAAAGCTCGACGCAAAAAAGCATGACCACGATAAAAGATCAAATCAGCAATGACCTCAAGGACGCCATGCGTTCTAAAGATAAAAATAAATTAGAGGCATTGCGGTTGATGATGGCCGCCGTTAAGCAAATTGAAGTTGATGAGCGCATACAAGTAGACGATGCGCGTATGTTGGCTATTTTAGACAAGCTCGCCAAACAACGCAAAGAATCCCTTGCCCAATTTCAGGCTGCTGGCCGGGCCGATCTGGTGGCCCAAGAGCAGTTTGAGCTGGATATCATCAATCAATATTTACCCGAGCCTATTTCTGATGCTGAATTGGAAATGCTGGTTTCCGAAGCGATTAATGATTTAGGCGCGGAAAAAATCAGTGATATGGGCAAAGTTATGGCGCAACTTAAGCCAAGACTACAGGGCCGTGCTGACATGAGTAAAGTCAGCGCCATGATCAAAGCCAAACTGAGTTAATTCATTTTCTTATGCAGCAGCTTATTAAAGTTTGCTGCATTAGTCTATTTCCGCAGAAAAAGGTGACATTATGACAGGCCTTATACCACGGCCATTCATTGATGAGTTACTAAATCGTACGGATATTATTGAATTAATTGATAGTTATGTTCCTCTCAAAAAACGTGGCAATAGTCACCTTGCCTGCTGCCCTTTCCATAATGAAAAAACACCTTCATTTAATGTATTAGCCAAAAAACAATTTTATCACTGCTTTGGTTGCGGGGCGAGTGGGAACGCCATCAGCTTCATCATGAATTATCTGCATTTAGGTTTCGTGGAAACCATAGAAACCCTGGCGTTACGGGTGGGCATGCAAGTCCCACGTGAGGAAAATCACTCCCATAATAAGTCATCGGATTTATACCAATTACTAAAGCAAGTCGCGCAATTTTTTCAAAAGCAACTTAAGGAAAATCAGGAAACCATTTCGTATTTAAAAAAACGAGGAGTGAGTGGCGAAATAGCGCGCTTGTATCAGCTTGGTTATGCGCCTTCTGGCTGGCACGTCTTGGAAACACAATTTAAATCCAGGCGCAATGAATTGATTGCTGCGGGGATGTTGGTGCAGAAAGAAAACGGGCAAACTTATGATCGCTACCGTCACCGGGTAATTTTTCCCATCCACGATCGTCACGGCAGAATTATTGGTTTCGGCGGTCGCATACTTGCCAGCGAGCAGCAGCCTAAATACTTAAACTCACCCGAAACAGTTATTTTTCAGAAAAACCGTGAGCTCTATGGCTTACATCAAATCATCCAGCAAAAAACTGTTATCAACCACATCGTAGTGGTGGAAGGTTATATGGATGTCATTGCCCTGGCAGAGCATGGCATTTTAAATGCTGTAGCCACATTAGGCACGGCAACCAGTACGTTTCATATCCAATTGTTGAGCAAACACACCAAAAACATAATCTTTTGTTTTGACGGCGATGCTGCCGGACGCAAGGCCGCTTGGCGGGCATTAGAAAGCACTTTGCCTTCTTTGAATGAAGGCTTGGCCGCAAACTTCATCTTTTTACCGGAAGGGCATGATCCGGATAGCTTGGTGCGTGCTGAAGGGAAAGATAAATTTTTGCAACGTTTGCAACAAGCCATACCACTCAATCAATATTTTTTTACAACGCTTACAGAAGATTACGACAGCACAAACTTATCTTCCCGCACCCAATTGGTGAATGCCGCAAAACCTTATCTTTTAAAAATGCCAGAAGGCCCTTATAAGGAAATGATGCTGGATGAATTGGCACGCTTGACCCGTATTGAACATCACAGGCTCACCCAATTGCTGGAAGACAAAGTTTCCATTAATTTACACGATGCGAGCGTCAACATGGCCCGCTCCCCGCTTCGTCTGGCTGTAGCCCTGCTTTTGCAAAACCCGGAATTATACCAGGCACACAGCCAAGAACTCCCTCCCCACTTACTGGATGCCCCCAATCAAGCCATATTGCAAACCTTAATGCAGCAAATTGCTGAACATCCCGGCATTAATACCGCATCTTTAGTAGAATTTTGGCGGGACAGTAACTTGTTTGAATCGATGAACAAATTAGCCGCCTGGGATCATCAAGTACCGGAAGCAGCCTTGTCCAAAGAATTCTTGGATATCATGAATTTTCTGATTAAACAAAACCGTGAAAATAAAATTCAACAATTACTGGAAAAATCGCGAACCATGAGCTTAACTGAATCGGATCGTCTACAATTACAAGATATGTTAAAAGAGAGGCACAAAGTAAATTAATTAACACAATGGAAAGAATGGGTAAAAATGGGAATAACTGGTATGTTTTTGTAAGCCAGTTTATAATTAAACCATTTTTCAGTTTTAAATTTTCTCAGAAATAAGTACTCATGAGCATAAATGATCAAGAACAACAACGTTCGCAAATTACTAAAGTTATCAGTCTAGGAAAAGATCAAAACTATCTCACCTACGCACAGATTAATGATTTACTACCCAATATTGTCGATACTGAACACTTTGATGTCATCATCAGCATGCTGGAAGATATGAACATCAAAGTATTTGAACATCCGCCAAGCATTGATGAGCTCGCGCTATTAGGTACCACCGAAGAAGCTCCTGAGGATGTTGAAGAAGCAGCCGCAGTATTGGCTTCCGTTGACAAGGAAACCGGGCGTACCACGGATCCTGTACGCATGTACATGCGTGAAATGGGTACAGTTGAACTCTTGACCCGCGAAGGCGAGATCCGCATTGCCAAACGCATCGAGGAAGGCATTTATCAAGTCCTCAAATCTCTGGCGCATTATCCAGAAACTGTGCAGCTGGTATTGGAAGATTACCGACGTGTGCTCGCTGAGGAAATCCGCTTGAGTGAAATCATTTCAGGCTTTGCCGATTCCGAAGAAGAAGCGCCTCCATCCAGCATTGGTTCCATGCTTGAAGAAAATCAGCAAGAGGACGCGGTTGACGCATCAGCCCTTCTTGAAGAAGAAAGCGATGACGACGGAGAAGGCGGCATATCGGAAGTCGATGAAGGTCCAAGCCTTGAACAAGCACAAGTTTATTTCGACGAATTGCAAGCCAATTTTGAAAGCGCGATGGTTTCTTTAAAAGAACATGGCCGTACCTCGAAGAAAACCATGGAATTACTGGAAGTCATGTCTGACTCGTTTCTAAAGTTAAAACTGACTTCACGGCAGGTGGATAAATTAACCCGTCACTTCCGTGAATTACGCAATCACATACGCGAGTTTGAGCGCGAAGTTATGCGTCTTTGCATTGAAAAAGCCCGTATCCCGCGCAAACTCTTTATTGAAACATTCCCAGGGCAGGAAACGGATTTAACCTGGCTTGAAACTTTAATTAGCAAACACGGCAAAAAATTGGATGTAACGCGCATCGAAGAATATGTCGAAGACATCAAGCGCTTGCAAGTTAAGTTGGCAAGCTTTGAAGAAGATTTTGGTTTAACCATTGGCGAAATCAAAGATATCAACCGTAAGATGTCCATTGGTGAAGCCAAGGCACGCCGTGCGAAAAAAGAAATGGTCGAAGCCAACCTGCGGCTGGTGATATCGATTGCAAAAAAATATACCAATCGCGGCTTACAATTCCTGGATTTAATTCAGGAAGGCAACATCGGATTGATGAAAGCCGTGGACAAATTCGAATACCGTCGCGGTTATAAATTCTCAACCTATGCCACCTGGTGGATCCGCCAAGCCATCACCCGTTCCATTGCCGATCAGGCACGCACCATCCGTATTCCTGTGCATATGATTGAAACGATCAACAAGCTCAATCGCATTTCACGCCAAATCCTGCAAGAAACCGGCCGCGAAGCTACCCCTGAGGAATTGGCAGAAAAAATGGATTTAAGCGAAGATAAAATCCGCAAGGTTTTAAAAATCGCCAAAGAACCTATTTCCATGGAAACTCCAGTAGGTGATGATGAAGACTCACATCTTGGTGATTTCATCGAAGATACCAACATTGAATCACCCATCAGCCGCGCCGAATCAGAAGGCTTGCGCGAAGCGACACTCGAAATTCTAGAAACCCTCACCCCGCGCGAAGCAAAAGTATTGCGCATGCGCTTTGGAATTGAAATGAACACCGATCACACGCTGGAAGAAGTCGGCAAACAATTCGACGTAACCCGCGAACGTATCCGCCAAATCGAAGCCAAAGCCCTACGCAAGCTCCGCCACCCCTCCAGATCTGAAAAACTACGCAGCTTCCTAGAAGGCGACGAAGACTAAAAACCTTGAAAAAATAGTGGTGTTGTAACGCATTAGCGATTACAATACCACCATCCCCCGGGCCCATAGCTCAGTTGGTTAGAGCAGCGGACTCATAATCCGTTGGTCCTAGGTTCAAGTCCTAGTGGGCCCACCAATAAAATCAAGTAGTTACGAGTAGTTCAGCAAAATTTAAAGACCTCTGAGGGGCACTGATGGGGCACTTAGAAATAAAAAAAATCACAACAAGTAGCAACAAAGATGTCAAAGAAACCTCCCGAAATCCTCTATAAATACCGTACTTTTGATGCCCGCTCTATCTCTATGCTCGCTAATAATCAGATTTACTTTGCAAGCCCTCTTGATTTTAATGATCCTTTTGATTGTGTTGCTCATGAGCATATGTTTGAAACACTAAATCCCCAAAGTCTTGAATTGCTGGCTCACCTTCATCCTCAAGTTTCTAATGAAAACATTACTCCTGAAAATACTGAACGTCTGATAGAAGCTATACGATTACATCCAGAAATACAAAAAATAAGGGGTCTTCCCCAAATCCGGGGGCACTTCACTTATCCGCACAGCACTCTAACTCTCAACCTATAATTTTCAAAATTTCTAAATCCGTAAGCTCTTCTCTGAATCAATTTCATCTTCCGATGAAACCCTTCAGTTATTCCATTGTTCTTCGTAAAGCGAAGCATTCTAACGACTTCTTCTCTCCATTTAAATAATGTATTACCACATCTCGTCATCAATGACCATCCGTGACATTCCCTCTCCCCAACCCTCTCCCGCGAAGGGCATCATCATACTATCAAAGCTCCTATCGTGGGAGAGGGGGTAGATCGAAGTGAAATAGAAAAATTTGTGCTCAATTTAAGATGAAATCTTGTCTAAAAAACTTTAGGGACGTTGCCTAGGATTATTCCTTGCTTATCCTGAGTGTATTAGTGAGGGTTCCGCGGAATTTACATGATTTTGCTATAGTTAGACTTAAATCAAATGCGAGATATTGCTGATGATTCAAATTCGTAAAAGCGATGACCGTGGAATAAGTCAAATGGATTGGCTTAACAGTTTGCACACCTTCTCATTTGCACAATACCGCGACCCTAAATTTATGAGATTTGGTGATTTACGTGTGATTAATGAAGATATTGTACAACCTGGCATGGGCTTTGGGCGTCATCCTCATCGTGATATGGAAATTGTTTCCTATGTGGTAGAAGGGCAGTTGGAACATAAAGACAGCATGGGGAATGGCTCAATCATTAAAGCTGGTGAAATTCAAATTATGACGGCTGGAGCTGGGGTTGAACATAGTGAATTTAATCATTCCAATACGGATTTGCTGCATTTTTTACAAATTTGGACTATCCCTGAGCAGCTGGGTTTAGCGCCCCGTTATCAGCAGATAAGCATTCGACCATCACAAAACAAACTGGTCTTGATCGGTTCACGGGATGGGAGCGACACAGCAGTGACAATTCACCAGATATTCGCTTGTATGCATGCTTTTTGCAAGATAATCACACTCTTAACCATACCCTGCAACAAGAGTGAATTTCAATTTAAAGAAAAGCGGATGCCGACTTTAGAGGAGATTAATGCCGTAGCAACCGATACCCCTGTATTTATTCTGCATTTATATGACAGGGCATTATTGAATCGGGCCGCACTTCGCGCAATTGGTTATGATAAAAATACAAAAGCATTACCAGGTACTGCCATTGAGCGAGATAAAGAGGGTAACCCGACAGGCATGTTAATCGCCACACCCAATGCAATTATACTGTATTCCGCATTAGCACAACGCCCTAAATTAAATAAACAGGATCAAATGAATTCAACTTTGCATTTTATGTGCGAGTTAAACCGCTTGGGTGTAACCAGGATAGTGGACGCTGGTGGCGGATTTCAAAACTATCCAGACGATTATGAAATCGTTAATCAATTAAACCAAGAAAACAAATTGACTGTGAGAATCGCCTATAATTTATTTAATCAAAAACCAGGTGGAGAATTACAAGACTTTGCACACTGGACAAAGACATCACATTATCAACAAGGCAATGATTATTATCGACATAATGGCGCGGGCGAAATGCTAGTATTTTCTGCTGCAGATTTTGAAGATTTTTTACAACCTCGTCCAGATTTGCCAATCGAAATGGAGCGTCAATTAGAGCCTGTAGTGCGCTTATTGGCACAAAACCAATGGCCGTTTCGTTTGCATGCTACCTACGACGAATCGATTACCCGTGCTTTAACAATTTATGAAAAAGTTCATCAAGAGGCGCCAATTGATCAATTACACTGGTTTTTTGATCATGCTGAAACAATTTCAAAACGTTCAATCGAACGCGTGAAACACCTGGGTGGTGGAATTGCCATCCAAAACCGCATGGCGTTTCAGGGCGAGTATTTTATGGCGCGTTACGGCAAAGAAAAAACATTGCTAACGCCACCTATTCAAGCACTGTTGGAAGCCGAGATACCTGTTGGGATGGGCAGGTAAAAAAGGGGCATTTATTGAGGGTCAGTTGGCGGATATGGCGGTGCTTTCAAACGATTTTTTCACTATTCCCGATGAGGAAATCAAGTCAATTTATTCGGTGATGACGATATTAGGTGGAGACATTGTTCATGCCTCTGATGAATTTTCAAGTTATAATCCGCCATTACCGCCTGTGAGTCCCGATTGGTCGCCAATCAAACATTTCGGTACTTATGGGCAAAATAAAACAATTGTGCAGCATCAGGCACATGCTATTCACTGTTTGGCACACCGGCATCCATTTAGTGAGCATACAAATCATTTATTTGGGTGCTTCTGTTGGGCTTTTTAACGAAACTGAGATAAGGAACAAATGGGTAAATCAGCGCATCACATTGTCGAAGTGCCTAATTATTATACTTGTATCATTAAGTCTGATTATAACAATAATCAGACTTAATGTCTTGATTGTAGGAAATTGACGAAAAGCGACTTTTTACTTCGATTGTGCAGTAATAACTTCATTTTCTACATTCATAGACAATGCTAGAGTCATCTGCATCAGGAGTTAGAGAGCTATTGAAAGCCTTAATCGTTTTAATTTCTTTGAAACCAACCTCTTTGAGCATATCAATTAAAACTAAAGGATTATCATAGACTCGAACATTAAAGTTCTCAATTTCGGTTTGTATGATTTGTCCTTTTTCTACTAATTCGTATCTATCTATAGAAGAACAAACATTATTTTCGTAAGTTGTAAGCCGATTTACTAGAATAAAATTACCATCTGGTTTGTGGCATACAATACCCCTCCAAACTCCGAGTTCATCAGGCACTATTTTAGATGTTTCTGCTTCAAATAATAAAATCCCGTCATCATTTAAATGATCATAAAAAACCTTCAATGATTTTTTAACAGAGTCAAAATTAATAAGGTGCCCAAATGAACCGCTCGGGATAAAAATCAGATTATATCTTTGTGTTCTATTTAAATCCTCAACCAATCCTTGCCATACTTCTGGCCTAAGATCTTGTATTTTTGCTTTTGCATATAAGGCACTAAGCATATGCTTACTGGCATCAAATCCTATGACTTCGAAATTTTCTTTAAGAAATGGAAGTAAAAATCGGCCTGAACCACACATAGGCTCCATAGCTAAACCACCAGCATTAACCACATATGTGCGATAAAATGCATAAGCATCTTCTGGTGGATGAGGTCTTATTAAATCATAGAACTCTGTACATAGACTCAGGTAGCTATTTAGTTCATGTTTACTCATCAATTAATTCCAAATGTCCATTAATAACCTCATTAGGCGTAAAATAATTTAGATTTTTCAAGGTTTATGTTTAATTTATTCATTATAACAAGTAGCGTATTATTAGTCATTGAAACAGGCTAGAACGCTTATGGCGAATGATTCGCATCTTTTACAATGAACGTTTAAAATTAAATGCTCCAATTCCATAAGGCAGCTTATGAGTCAGTTTCTGGATCTTTCCATTTTTAAAAAAAATCGTGATTTTGGTCTTTTGTATGCGGGTCAATTTTTATCTTTTATGGGAACCATGATTACTGGGGTCGCCCTTCCCTACCAGATTTATGACATCACTCAGTCTACCGTAATGGTGGGTTTGCTAAGTCTTGTGCAATTGCTGCCCCTATTAATCACAGCCTTGCTGGGCGGTGTGTTTGCTGATCGCTACAATCGTAAAGCGCTACTCATTGTAAGTGAAATTTTCTTGGCATTTGGCTGTGGTTTATTAATATTTAGTACCAGCCAAAGTAATCCCAGCATCGCTTTAATTTTTACTGTAGCTTCTTTAATGTCTGCGATCACCGGGCTGCATAGACCTGCATTTGACAGTATCACACAACAAATTGTTGAAACAAAAGATTATAAAACGGTTGGGGCTTTAGGCAGTTTTAAATTCAGTTTTGGTATGATTGTCGGTCCTGCGATAGCAGGTTTGCTCATTGCACATCATGGGATTTTATTGACGTATTTAGTTGATTTAATAACATTTGTTATTTCAATCGGTACCTTATTATTAATTCACACAATCCCAAAGCCTGTGGCAGTACAAGAAGAGTCCATTTTAAAATCTCTGCAGGAAGGTGTGAAGTTTGCCCTGAAACGGCAAGAATTAATGGGTAGCTATATGGTCGATTTCCTGGCCATGGTATTCGCTATTCCGAACGCGCTTTTCCCCGCAATTGCCCAATCCATGGGAGGTGCGAAAACGCTGGGGCTCCTCTATTCTGCTCCGGCAGTAGGGGCATTGGTTATTTCCTTTTTTAGTGGCTGGACAAGCCGGATTACATCCGATACCAAAGCAATTGCTATTGCAGCCATATTTTGGGGAATAGCAATTATTGGATTTGGTGTAGCAAGCCAACTCTGGTTATGTTTATTATTTTTAAGCTTGGCTGGTGCTTTTGACACCATTAGCGGAATTTTTAGATCCAATTTATGGAACAATGTAATTCCTTATCATTACCGAGGTCGCCTGGCGGGAATAGAGATGATTAGCTATTTAAGCGGCCCCAAATTGGGGGATACCCGCGCAGGTTTCATGGCCGCCGGGTTTGGCATCACGTCCGCAATCATATCAGGTGGCGTCCTCTGCGTATTAGGAGTAGCTGCCTGTTGTCTTTTGATGCCAAAATTTTGGAATTATAAAATAAGCCATGAGGCAGCACATGATAAGCTTTCGTAACAGTTGCTAACTATAACTTTGTATTTTATGCGCGGGGTAAATCGCTTAGGCATACAGTATAAATGAGCATTACTCCTGGCGTATTCTTAACGCATGATGGGCACACAACTAGCTAATTTCGTATATCCGCGCAATCCTTGCTATTTATCGGATTTAGATGGATGATAAGTCCCGTTAGCTCGCTGGGGTGCCTAAAGAAATAGCGCATCATTTTGCGGTGATCGGCTGAGGTAGAAAACTGCTGCAGGTGAGTTTCGCCTTGCCAGTAACTTAGCATCAAAATTCATGAAAATTGCAGATTCCATCTTTAAGCTGAATGCAGCCATTTGCCCGGCGTACTGCTTTATGTAAGCAAAACATATGGCTCATAAGCCATAACCACCCTTTTAAATTTCGCGCAATAATCCCATTTTTCAGGTTGCTCAGGAAAATTTATTGTATATACTGAGGAAGCTTTACTCGGCATGCTGTTTTCCAAGTAATTACTATAAAAACTAAATATTAATATCTTGCGAAATGATTTTGATTTCACCATGCTCTTGCCGGGCGAAAATTAATGTATATTCAGGTACTTCAAGCCAGGTAGTGGTATCTTCTGTTAATGGCTCGGAAGCTATAATCATACTTGAATTTACTGCTCCTCCCTTCATTCTATATTCACCGTCATATACTCCATAGCTTTCGCCATAGGTATACCACAATGAATGATAGGTAAAATGGGACGATGGTCCTACGCCGGGCGGGTGCCAACCATAATCTAAAACAAAGCGTGTGGCTGCTATGAACTCTCCATTTGTAATGAAAAGATTTACTGGCGAATTGATAGCAATTTTTTGTTCATAGCGCACTTGCTTTAAAATTTTTAGTGTACTGATAATTGCATTAATGATTTCGCTTGGTTGATACGAGCCATTTGGATGAGCCAGTTGCGATAAAAAAACAGCATAAATCCATTCGCTGTCTGTGGTTCCGCGGATATGTTTTTTGTAATCCTCCTTTATATAGCGCAATAAATCATAACGCATGCTTTCAAAATTATAGAGCACGCCATTATGAGCTAAAGCAATATTGGTTTCGGGGTAAATAAATGGATGAACATTTTGACTCGCGACCACTTGTTTCTCGTGATAAGAAACGCCGCGTAAATGAGCCAAAAAGCAATGCGGAGATATTTTTGACGCTAGATTGCGCAAATTCTCATCATAAAAAGGCAGTTGCGGAGTTTTATAAAGGTAAGGCAGCGCAGGATGATGTGAATTTTTTTCCCAAGCAGCCATGCCAAAACCTGCCAAATTTAACAAATAAGACATGTACTTCGGATGATAACTCTGTTTTATGAAGGAATTGTCGGGCTTGTAGAGAAGCTCTTCAATCAGCGTCGGTTTTCCCAAATACGATAATATTCTGCACATAGGCTCACCTATTGTATGCTTCGATATGAAGTCTTACATCCAGTTTATTGATGGATCTTCCCAATGCCACTAACGAGCCGCAAATCAAATTAAATATTTTGTACCAAAGCTCTGGTTTATTTTTCCGCAAAAACTCCAGATTTTCCTGAGATATTTTCAGCAACAGCGCAGATTCGCAAGTGATAAAGGTAATGGTAAATGTGGATTTATGGTCCAAACAAGCAACACTGGCGAATAAAGCCCCCGGCCCAATAACTGATAATTTGGCTATTTTATTGGCATACATGATGCTGGATTGCACAGCACCATGAATAATAATGTAACACGAAGGATTTTTTTCATTTTCATGAATTAAAATACAGTTTTTAGGCGCCTCCAGAGGCTGCGTGTATTCCAGCAGTAACTCCTGCATCTCTTCTTTCGTAAAGGCTTGAAACAGCGGGCTTTTGCCTAATTCCTGAATATCCTCGCCATTTATTACTGCAGGTAAATGGGTAGGCTGAGTCAAAGAGCTCAAAACACGGCCAAAAAACGATAGGGTCACCATGTCAGAGTGTGCTATTAAGGTAGTTACTTTGTCATGCATTTGTTTTAGGCGGCCGCAAACTTGAGTGCCAATAGCGCGCAAAATTTTATATTTAGTTTCAGGAAAGTAGGCTGTTAGCAATTCGAAATAAGTATGTGTAATCAACAGGCAAGTTACCCGCCCGATAGCCCGGGCTGAAGTGGAACAGGGGCCTTTTTCAATAAACGCCAATTCCCCCAGAAAATCCCCACTATTTAAGTCTTCGATATTGACTATACCCTCTCCCATCGTACGTGCGATTAACTGCACTTCGCCTGCAAGAATGACATACACTCCGTCTATTCGTTTGCCTTGCTGATAAATGACTTGATTCGGTAAAAAAGTGATGGTTCGGCAGTGCATAAGCAGCATTTCAAGTTCATGTACATCCAAATAATGACCTAGAATGGTCTTTTTTAAATCATCAATTTGGGCTGTCATCTCTCTGCCACGCATCACTTATCCTTAATGGCTTAACCATAATTTGCAAAGCTCAGACACTACTTCTTGCAGCGAGCCTGTTTGTGCGTAATATTCACGAATAATTACCGAATCATTTCTTTTATTTAAAGCATCCTCTTTTAATAAATTAAAATATTCCATGCTGCCTAACTCTTTAAAATAGGGTTCGATGTTGGCGATGGTAGTGAGTAAATCATCAAATACCGTTGTTTTGTTGCTGTTTTCAGGATTGATAAACTCCCCATCATAGCCATAACGACTTGCTTCAAACCGGATATGCGGATAAAGATAGTACAAATCGTCAGTTAGTTTAAATGGCTTTTCTTTGATTAGATAAAGAGCTAAGGCTTGCAAGTAAGCAGCAAGCATGACTGATTTTTTTATGGTCAAAGGCGTATCAAAAATACGCACTTCCACGGTGCCAAACTCAGGTTTTGGCCGCACATCCCAATAAATATCCTTCATGTTTTCAATGATGCCCCATTCCTTCATTTTGTAATAATAATCTGAAAATTCCTGCCAATTCTTGAGCATGGGGATTACGCCGCTCATTGGAAAAGAATTGAAAATATTAACCCGGGCCGAAGAAAAGCCGCTGTCTTTTCCCTGATAAAAAGGAGAAGCTGAGCTGATAGCAATCAACTGCGGTATGTAGCGTGCCAAAGCATGGGTTAAATAGACAGCATCTTCACCATTTAGGCAACCAAGATGCACATGTTGCCCAAAAACAGTTGCTCTTTTTGTTAAATAGCCAAACCGATGGGCCAGTTTTTTATATCTTTTGGCCGGGAATACTTTTTGGCTGGACCATTTCTGAAACAAATGGGTGCCACCGCCACAAAAACTGATATCAAATTTTGAAGTCTGCTCAACTAAAAAAGATTGTAACTCATATAATTCTGTAAGTACTGTATTGATATTTTCATGGACCGAGGAATTCAATTCAATCATGCTTTGCGTGATTTCAGGTTTAACTCGATTTTGGCAAATCCCCTCATTCAAATTACGGATAAGTTCTTTCGAACGAGAAATCAACCCATAAGATTGATTATCAATAATTTGTAACTCCAATTCGACTCCCACCGAAACCAGGGAAGAGGTAGAGAAAGGCAAAACTTTTTTCATATCATTCCTTGATAGTCATATACATCGAGGAAAACTCCTCTCTTGTACAGTATAGTTGTTAATAAGTTAACGAAATCGGAAGACCAATGCAAAAATTCATCATCAAAACAGAAAACTTAGGGCTGCGTTTTGTTAGCAAAGAAGACCTTCCGCATTTGCAAGAGCTGGAAGAAGATCCTGAGGTTAAAACATTTTTTCCTTCTGGCCCATTAAACGGAGACGAGGTATATGATCTCATAAAAGATTGCGTCACTGACTGTAAGTATAAGAATTTACCATGCTTTGCAATTTTTGAATTGCAATCTAATGACTTCATAGGACGAGCTTATTTTGGTGAATTACCCTCTGGGGAAACCAAAGTAGGTTATCTTTTTCATAAAACCTACTGGGGTAAAGGCTATGCAACCGAAGTTTTGGGAGCATTGCTGAAATGGGCGCAAAAACATATTGATGCAGAGTACATTGTGGCATATGCAGATAAAAATCATTCGGCTTCTTTCCGCGTCATGGAAAAATGTGGAATGGAATATTATAAAGATGGTTTTTATAAAGATATGGAAAGTTCTTTTTATCGTATTAAAAATAAATAATTCGCCAGGCCGTAATGGTTTTTACGCCTGTAACTTCGTCAGCAACCCTTCATTATATGCATAATCGATTTCTGCTTTAGATTTTAGAACACTATGAAAGTAATGAGTTACTAAAAATTTAAGATTTAATTTCGGAATATAGTTTGATCGTATTTCTTAATACTTTCTCACAAATTGCAAGTTGCTCTAAGGTAATGAATTCATCGGCCTGATGAGCTTGCTCAATGCTCCCAGGTCCGCAAATGATCGTTGGGATGTTTGCCCGTTGAAATATGCCAGCTTCTGTGGAGTAGGATACTTTCATGCGTTTATTTATCCCGGTGACGTGTCTTAGCAGCGTGGTAATCAAGGCATTTTCATGCGCAGTAAATCCAGGCGCATCGGAAATCAAATTTAAGTAAACTTCGGCACCAGGATAAGTTTGCCGCATTTCCGGCAACAAAGTTTCGTCAATATAATTTTGCATTTGACTGCGTACTGTTTCCACCGAAAATTGAGGTAAATAACGCATTTCGACCATAAATTCGCAATTAGCCGGTATGACATTCGAAGCATGGCCGCCACTAACAATATTGGTGGTAATGGACGTAAAGGGCACATCAAAATCTGCATCAAATGGCCCTTCTTTCCTTAAAAAATCAGCAAGATCTCTTATGTAACAAATCAAGCGGCTACCATACTCAATAGCATTACACCCGCGATTAGTTAAAGAAGAATGTGCGGAAAGCCCTTTAATTTGAATATGATAAACTTGTCGACCTTTATAACCTACAATAGGCAGCATGCTGGAAGGCTCGCCTATGATGCAAGCTTCGGGTTGAATATTTGCCTGTTTGAGATAAGAAAGCACATGTGGAGCGCCAAGACAGCCAATTTCTTCATCACAAGTAAACGAGAAATGAACCGGCTTGTGCAGTTTGATGGGTTTCAACTCAGGCAATAATGCCAGCATTACTGCAATGAATCCTTTCATGTCGCTGGCGCCACGCCCATAAATTTTATTGTCCTTAACGACAGCGGAAAATGGATCCGTATGCCATATTTGCCCATCTACAGGGACCGTATCGGTGTGGCCTGACAAAACGATGCCGCCCTGCTCTTTTCCTTCATGGTTGGGAAGTGTGGCAAAAAGATTAGCTTTGCTACTATCATTGCCCGGAATAATGTGGGAAGGAACGCCATTCTCATCAAACCAGGTTGCAATGCTTTCTATAAGGGAAAGATTCGAATTTCGGGAAGTCGTATCGAAGCTAATGAGTTTGCTAAGCCACTGTTTGGTATCCATGCCATTTTCCTAACAGACGCGTAATCTATTAGGGTGACGGCCAGCACTCTTAAAACTTTAACTTAAAGATTGGCAAAAGTTACTGTTTGCAACCGCAAAAAGTAACTTTGCCTACAGGTCAATTGATTAAAAGTACATGCTCAAGCCATCTTCAGGCTCAATAGAACTTTGCAATGTGGAGTTAGAGCCATGGTTAAAAAAACCGTTATTTTTTAATCCCTTAGTGAAAGCTTTTTCCCATTCTTGCGCTTCTTCCGGACCCACTAATGGAAAAAGATGAGATTCATTGGAAAACTCTTTAAATGACATATATTCTTTTATGCGATTTAATTCCGGGAGCACTTTAAAAATCAGGTTAAGAATCATAGGAGCTGTGATTTGCTGCCTTAAATCCGTTATGGGAAACAATTGCTCTAAAGAAAAACCCTGTTCTGCCAGAGGATCTCCATGCTCCAAATAATTTCTAAACGCTCTTAAATTATTATAATCTTCCTGTATATAAGGGCATTTAGCTGCTTCTTTAAATGAACGAATGCTGTCTAAATGCTGCAATGCTTGGCCGGCATTATATTCAATGGCGTAATTTAGCATAGGGTTCATTTCAAGAATTTTAGAAAGCGGATTACGCTTATTTAAGCGGTGGTATTGATCCCAATCTTCCAAACTTTCATAGGGAATATTTGTTTGCAAATAGCCTGCGTCCTTTAGGAAGTTTTTTATATTTTCGATTGCTTCTATCGCTGTATCAATGCGTTTAACAGGGTTTAAAACATGTTTGCTATTCGGAGCTTTTAGGAAAACTCTAGCCAATGAACGAATGGTATCCAACCCTTTAAATTTGGCAGCTTCCAGGGCCTCCCGTTTTAATTTTTCTGCCTGGGCATCCAAACGTTTTTTTATCCTTTCCGCTTCAGAAAGGCTTTTAGCATTGCACGCATTGGAAAATATATTGGCCAAAGATTTATAGCGAATTTTATCAACGGAACGGGAGGGAAGATTACTCAAAATTCTACCCTGCTCGGTTTTATTGGGAATAGCTTCTTTCCCCGCGAAGATATCTTTACAGAATTGGATGGTGGCTTCATCCGTTTTAGTTTCTTTCAGGGCGGTTATAAAAATGTCTTCGTCCTGAATAGAAATACGGCGGCTATACGCAGGGGCTACTGCTGTTGCCGTGTTATCCTTATCCTCAGTGTTTTCCATATGGAATTTTAAGATTTTTTCCCAAAATTCTTCAGGACTGTATTCATAACGTCCGAGCTTTTCCTCCCGTGAGACTAAAATATACATTAACTTTTTCCAAAAATATGAAAACTCTTCTCTAACAATGTGCTCGAATTTATCTGTGTGTTGCAAAAATTCATTAACTTTGTGTTTATTATCACCCTCGTCTTGATGAACCAAACAATCCCTGATCACGATCAAATCGTTCCAAGCTACTGTTTCATCCAGTTTAGGGATAAAACGCGAGAAATTTTTGCTGGTTAGTAATTCCCCTATCATTTGCAATATGCGTAAAACAGCATGCCTATCGCGTAAGCTGGAGAAATCCATTTTGTTTTGTGAGCTTAAGTTCATAGATAGCATTCTATTATTGTATTTTAGGGTTAGGGGTGCGTGATAAGTTGTATCACTAACTAACTTCACCATATTCTCAAAGCTTTTGTGATCCGAAACATAAGTGATTAAAGATTTGATAACAGGCAAACAAACTGGGCTAACTGGCGGGGAGGCTGAATTTTGCGTTGAATCGCGTATTTCTTTAAAAAATTGCAGTAAAGTGGGCATATCTTTTTCAATCACCGTAGGAATGGCTGCCTCGATCATTTGTTGCCGATCGTTTCTTTCTTTAACAAAATGATCTGCTGCATCCCATAAAGTGGAGTTTTCCTTAAATTCTTTAAAGCTAAGTCCGCCTAGAGGAAAGGCATGTTGGTTAATCAGCGGAGGTTCTTTTGCCAGCCCACCTAATTTACTAAAGGTAACCCAGGTAAATGGCTGAGGGGTAAAATGTTTGTGATATTTAATTCTTAAATTGGGCGAGAGATTTTCTATGGTTTGGCAAGCTAGTTCCAAAATTTTTCGGCATTTTTTTACATGATCGGCTTGAAATAAAGAGGCATGGGCCGCCGTAAAATAACCAGGCCACTCATTAAACGCATTGCTCCCTTGAAATTTAGTCAGATATTGAAGACATTGGATGATAAAATCAAGGCGGTGCTTATCGAATTTTTCATTTTCTCGCTCGTCCTTGAGGCTTATTTTCTCGGGCAAAAGTTGTTTATTCGCAAAAATTTTATTTAATATATTAAAACCATTTTTATATTCCGGCTTATATTTTTCAGCAAGATCTTGTTTCAAGACCTGCACCTTTCTGGCCAAAATTTCTGCTGGGGGCTCCAGGTTCACAGAGTTAAGAGGTGACAGCACGGCAGCGCCTGCGTATACAAGTAAATGAAATAAATCGATATTTGAGTTTTGGGCGGCATACCCTATAGCAGTCATGGTATTAACATCTTGATGATCTACTGCAATTTGGGGGATGCTTTTATCATTCAGTAAAAATCTAATCAGTTTCAACATCTGCATGTCGCCTGACTGGCAATGTTTACAAGCCACCAGGAAAGCATCATTGTATTTTTCCTTGGCTATAAGTTGTTTAATCACTCCACTTTTAAGCAGAGGTTTTTTTTCTTCTAAAACTGCAATTTTTTCCAGTAAATTTTTACTATTCATCATTTTACTCGTATTATGCTACTAAAGCGTATGCCAAGAGCAGTGATTTTATGAGCGAAATATTAACGCAGTATTAATTTTGACTATTTTATATGGATATATGAAATTGGAAAATTTCTCACCTGAGTTGGTGCAAAACGAGATCAATTAATGGATGAAATATGTGGCGGCCGAGTAGGTAGAAAAATCTACTATTACAATCAGTGCCTTACAGGATAAGAAAATCAGCCAGGAAGCAAAAGATTTTACACAACACAACCTGCAGGTCTTAGCTTCCCATTGCTTAACTTAGAGTAACTTATTATTTGTAAATTTCATTAATGCGGGCTCATACCACCGTCATGTGGCTGATTCGCCTTTTCTTTTTGTCGCTCCTTTTGTACAAGCTTAGAGATACAGCCAACATATTTATCTCTTAGTTCTCGAGCGTGGTGGGTTGCTTGAACCAGTTCATTCACTTGTTCAGTCGTAGGAAAATCTTTTTCTTCTTGAATAAAATATTTAGAGACATAGCGTTTAGATTCTTGCTGGATTATGCTTTCCAAATGTGTTGCCATTTCCGCATGACTCCTTTTAACTTTACCTTCACAAGCGACGCCTTTAAAATCAGTTAATTCCTCTTTTTCTGTTTCAGACAAATCTTTAACAAGGTTCTCCGTGTAGGTTATCTTTTCAATGGGTTTAATAAATTTCGCTGTGGAATTTGCACCCATTATTTCTTTTCGCATCTCAGGATATTTATCCCATTCCCCACCACCCAAAGAACAAGAAATTGCTAAAGCTTCATCATTACCCATGCGACGAATAAACGAATCAGCAACTGTTTGATAATGCTCCCTTACAAATTTGATTATCTTCTCATCATCAGTACCAATTTCAAACATCATAGCTGCCCTATGGTCAAATTTTTCTTCAATAAGTTTGGATATCGCTTCATCTGAACCTTCCGTAATGCATTGTTTCGAAGCTTTTTCTACCAGGTATTTCTTTAAAATGTCAGCTGATTCCTTGGAAACGCTGCAAGTGACTGGTTTCACCATATAAATTTTACCCTCAGCAGGGTTTTTATCAGGATAGTCCAAGTAACCCATCCAGGGGAACCAGGTTTCCTTGCTGTTACTATTAAATCCGGAAGAAGTGTAAAAAGGGTACAGTACAGATGAATTCCCTTTAATTACTGTAATTGTACGTGCCTGGGTCTTATAGGCATGAATATCATTATCTTTAAACGTATACATAAACCCTCCATAGTTTGCCGTATAGTATGTTTAAATTATAGGCTCAAACTAAGTGACCATCCCGTCCTGGGTATGAGATTACGTTGTTATTTTTTAGCCATTGTCTCGTGTATCGGTGCATAAAAACATGATTTCCCTAGTGGCTAATGGGTGATCATGTCACAATACAAATGATCTGCCTAAAAATCACAAAGACTATTGCTGATTATGATAATTTCTAGCCAGGCAAGGCAGACATGGTTCGCTAGTTTAGCAATTGAGGTTTAAGCAAAAAATAATTTCAGTTTATCTAGAATTAATTCTCTTCTGCCCGCGCTTGACTCATTGAAATAAAACAGTTAAGAATCGGTGCTTCATGGCTAATAGGATTAGGTGGATGCATGGAATACGAAATAATGGAATACGATGTGGTTATTGTAGGAGCAGGCCCGGCTGGTTTGGCTGCCGCAATTAAACTTAAACAATTAGCTGCTCAAGCTAATAAAACCTTAAGTATTTGTATTCTTGAAAAAGGAGCTCAAGTTGGTGCGCATATTTTGTCCGGCGCTGTTTTAGAGCCAAGAAGTTTACAAGAATTATTGCCGGATACATGGCAAGAAGCCCCCCTGGATTCGCCAGTAAATGAGGATTTTTTTTACTATTTGAGCTCAAAACGTGCCTTTCGCCTCCCTACTCCAAAGCCCATGCATAATAAAGGCAATTTTATTATAAGTTTAGGTGATCTTTGTCGGTTTTTAGCGACACAAGCCGAGCAATTTGGCTGTGAAATCTACCCGGGTTTTGCCGCAACGGACATTCTTTACAATGGGCAGGGCGAAGTAATTGGCGTGGCGACCGGCGATGTTGGCATAGATAAAAATGGCATAAAAACTGCAAACTTCCAGCCTGGAATGCATTTGCATGCCAAACAAACCTTATTCGCTGAGGGTTGTCGCGGCCAATTAAGCCAAAATTTAATGAACCGGTTTGATTTGCGCCAAGGAGTTTCACCTCAAACTTATGGGTTGGGAATAAAGGAGATTTGGCAAATTTCCCCTAAGCAACATAAGCAAGGGCGAGTTATTCACACCGTAGGTTGGCCTTTGGATCAAGCTACTTATGGGGGCTCATTCATTTATCATCTGTCTAATCATCGGGTTGCAATCGGCTTTGTAGTTGGGTTGGATTATCAGAATACCTGGTTAAACCCATTCGAAGAAATGCAACGGTTTAAAACCCATCCTTTCGTCCGGGAATTATTCAAAGGTGGTGAACGTATTGCCTATGGAGCCCGTGCTTTGAATGAAGGAGGCTGGCAATCTTTACCCAAATTGACCTTCCCAGGTGGCGCGCTCATCGGCGATGCGGCCGGTTTTCTAAACGTTCCAAAAATTAAAGGCATCCATACAGCCATGCAATCCGGGATGCTCGCTGCTGAAGCATGCTTCGCAGCCTTTGCCATGGAAACCAAAGAATCCGTGGAATTGACAGCTTACCCGCAGAAATTTAAACAATCGTGGCTGGCAAAAGAATTATATGCGGTGCGAAACGTGCGCCCGGGATTTCGCCATGGTTTATTGTGCGGCCTTCTTAACGCGGCTTTTGAGACATACATTACTTGTGGAAAATCCCCGTGGACATTAAAAAATCATGCAGACTATTCGACCTTAAAACCGGCTGCGCAAAGTGCAAAGATAAATTATCCAAAACCGGATGGTGTGTTAACGTTCGATCGATTGTCGTCTGTGTATTTAACCAATACATTTCATGAAGAAAACCAGCCTCCTCATTTGAAACTTCGCGATCCATCACTGGCAATTAAAGTTAATTATCAAGTGTATGCATCACCGGAAATTCGTTATTGCCCCGCCGCTGTGTATGAAGTTATTGCAGGCGAGCAAGGGCCAAGATTGCAAATTAATGCGCAAAATTGCATTCATTGTAAAACTTGCGATATTAAAGATCCCCGGCAAAACATCGTATGGTATGCACCGGAAGGTGGCGGTGGCCCTAACTACGTTGGTATGTGAGGAATGTAAACATGGATGCTTTAAAACCCGTGCAGCCAAAGGAAGTTATTCACGAATTAATCCCTGCCAATCATTATTTTCCGGGTAATTCACGCTTGCCGCTAATCATTTATAAAGAAGTTATTAAAAGTTCCTCCCCACAATCCATTCAAGCGCTTTTAACAGAAAACCATTGGATTAATTCATGGGTGGATACTATTTATGATTACCATCACTATCATAGTAATACTCATGAAGCTCTGGTAATTTTCTCAGGTGCATGCACAGTTCAAATTGGCGGGAATAAAGGGAAAATTTTCAATATTGCAGCTGGCGATGTCATTATTTTCCCTGCTGGCATTTCACATAAAAATATGGATTCCACAGCTGACTTTAAATGCGTGGGTGCTTATCCTATCGATGTTGAATATGATGTGTTGTATGGTAAAGCAGAAGAGCTTTCACAAGCAGAGGAAAACATCCAAAAACTCGGCTTGCCAAAATGTGATCCAGTGTTTGGGAAAGACGGCCCCTTATTCAATTACTGGAAATAAGTTGCAGATTCTATCGCTTTGCAGGAATGCTTTATTGTCTTTTAAGCGCTTAAACGCTAGACTTAGGCCAGCTTAGTCCCAGTGGCGCAGCTGGATAGCGCGGCCCCCTCCTAAGGGGCAGGTCGCAGGTTCGAATCCTGCCTGGGACGCCAATTAAATCAATGATTTATGATTTTTATGTGGAAATTTTAATGTTGTTTTTAAATTTGGGTATAGCCAAATTAAAGATTAGTTTTCTTTTACCAAGGTACTTCAAATATTTTTAGCTTGGAGAACAAGATGGATTTAACATCCATTTTAACAATCATAGCCATTTTAGTAGGTCCAATAGCTGCAGTTCAGGTGCAAAAATTGAAAGAAAGATACTCAGAAAAGAAGAACGTCAAGTTAAATATATTTAAAACATTAATGGCTACTAGGGGAGCGAGGTTATCTTTGGATCATGTTCGAGCGCTTAATATGATCGACACAGAATTTTATGATGAGAGAGAAATAACAGATGCCTGGAAGTGTTATTTAGACTGTCTTTGTCAGCAACATGACAATAGCGAACAAGCATTAGCTAGTTGGGTAAAAGAAAGAGATAGATTATTTGTATCTTTATTAGGCAAAATGGCAAGCTCACTAAAATACCATTTTGATGATGTACATTTAAGACAGGCTGTATATACACCCAAAGCGTACGGACAGGAAGAAGAATATCAATACTATGTAAGAGAAGGCATAAAAAAAATAATTTCAGGCGAACAATCTATTTCTGTGAAATTAACAGATCAAACAACTCATTAACCATCTTTGAAACAGTACTAATAAAATTAGCTAACCGTATATAAAATCATATCTCAGTATTTAGAACATATCTTTCAAACCCGACTACGTAAAATACTATGTACAAAAAATAGTCATATAACAGCCTATAATTAAATTAGGGCTGCGTGTTAAGGAAAACCTATGTTTTTTTATATAGATGAAAGTGGGCATACAGGGAAAAATTTATTTGACCCATTACAAGTTAATCTATATTACGGCTTAATTTCAAGCAAAGTTACTTTTTGAAGAAATTGCTTTTAAAAATAATGGATTGAACAGCCTCAGAATACCGTGTGACAGCCTACCATATCGCTTTAGATTATAGAATCATGAGCTTTCTAAGAGGCAATTGCTGCGTCAAAGTTGTCTAGGCATTATCTGCATGATAAAAGTTCAATCAGCGAAAAAATTTGCCCGGAAAATAGAATAAGCCTATAATTTATTTACTGGTTTTAGCGAAAGGCGAGTCACCATGGCGCATCCTTCTTCAGATTCTTTACTATTGGACATATTGGCTAAAGTATCTACGGCGCAAAAAGAACAGGCTGAAAAGGCAACAATAGAAAATGATGCACTGTTTAATCTTATTTTGGATTTGATGCAGCAGAAAAATCGCCAATTAATTCAGGAAGAATTGCTAAAAGCTGTTAAGCAACAAGGTTTTGATGATATTCCTAGTGCATTAAACCAGGTGCAAAGCTCTTTTAAGCGCAGTCCTTTACAGCAAGCTTTTCAAAATCAGGACTTTTACTCAGCGAAGCAGTTAATGGATTTCGGGGCAATCGTAGGCCCTGCGGAAAAAGCTACTTTTAATTTTGCGCGCGACAGCGAGGCTGCGCAAAAGATAGGTTTACCACCGCCTGTAACAGAAGAAAAACTTTCCCCCATTAAATCGTTTGGCTTGCGTTTAGGCGTCCTTGCAACAAGTGAGAGCGGAGAATTTTCCATGTGGGCTAATATTGGACCCACCTATAAATTGATGACGGATACAGTGTCTACTTATTCCGGCAGCAAACCTGGCGATCAAAATATTAAAGCAATTGCCGATGCGTTCAATTTTGCAAATAAGACAGCTGCATATGTTAATAATACGCCGAAAGGCATGCCTGCAGCCGGAGAGCAGCTGGCAGAGCGCATACAATCTGGAAAAGTTACGACCATTCCCACGTCCTGTAAAGGGCATGCCATGGCTTTATCAGTCGTGCCTGATAAAGATGGCAAATCAGGTTACCTTACTTTTACAGATTGTGGAGGCAGTGTTAAACCGGGTGAGCATGGTACTAAAATTTACCGTATAGACGATTTAAGCAAAATAACACCGCAATTTATCAATCACATGATGAGTGGACATGTGAAAGGATATTCTCACGAACAACAAATGGCACGTCTTAGCGAAATCACCGGAGGCAAAGAACCTGTTCATGTCATTTCCCAAAAACCGCAAAAATACGATAATTGTTCTACCCATAATTGCCATGTCAATGTTCATGGCATGCTGTTATGTCAAAAAGCTATTGAAAAAGGCGGCTTTAACAACTTAACCGATGCGGATCTTCAATCAACCAAGGCAGAGTATAAAAATTTCAGCCATGATATGCGTAAACAAGCCGTTGAACAATTATCAAAAGCCCTCACTGCGGCTCCCAAAGATCCGGATTTAATCAAATTAGCCAAAGGTTACCTGGAACAGCACCCTAATGCTGTTTCTTCATTAAAAGAGCCTTTGCAAAAAGCACTGGCTAATACAGAAAAATTGCATAATCCTTCCCCTACTCCGACCATGTCTGTTTATCCTTCCTAATCCGATGCAGGCAGAAATTTAAGGATATTTCTCGGTTGCAAAAATTGATATGGCGTATAGTTAATGCAATAATACGCACAAATTATTACCAATTCGTTTGTTATGAGTAAAATCAGATGTGCCGTTATCGGCGTAGGATACCTTGGTCGCTTCCATGCGCAGAAATATCGCATGTTGGAGCAAGTGGAGCTGGTTGGCGTTTGCGACAAAGATCCCATTGTGTGTGCAGCTGTAGCCCAAGAATTAGGCACTGAAGCTTTTATCAATTATCAAGATTTATTCGGGAAAGTGGATGCAGTCAGCATTGCCGCAACAACCAGCGCACATTATCACATCGCAAAAGATTGCCTGCGACAGGGAATTCACGTCTTGCTGGAAAAACCCATGACTGAAACAGTGGCGCAGGCTCAAGAATTGATTGCTCTTGCCTCTATCCATCAAGCCAAACTGCAAATTGGTCATTTGGAGCGCTTTAATGCTGCCCGCCTTGCTCTAGATGAGCATCTGGAACAACCTTTGTTCATTGAATCGCAACGGCTTGCACCGTTTAATCCTCGCGGTGCAGACGTGAATGTGGTGTTGGATTTAATGATTCATGACATCGACATTATTCAAACCATCGTACAAAGTCCTGTAGTGCATATTGACGCGCAAGGGGCTCCAGTTTTAACCAAATCAATTGATATTGCCAATGCCCGAATCACTTTTGCAAATCATTGTGTTGCTAATGTAACAGCAAGTCGCATCAGCTTTAAAACAGAGCGTAAAACTCGAATCTTCCAGCCTAATACTTATATTTCCATTGATTTTCAAAATAAACAATTTGCTGTGTTTCAGAAAGGCGACGGCGAAATGTTTCCGGGGATCCCTGAAATCATCCGCCATGAATCCACCTTCGAAAAAGGGGATGCATTATTTGAGGAAATAAAAGCGTTTATTCATTGTATTGAACACGACACATCTCCTTTGGTTACTGGACAAGAAGGCTGTGAAGCTTTGGCAACCGCCGAAAAAATCACCGCTTTAATCAATAAAAATCTTACAGCACGATATGCGCCCAGTTAAGCACCTTGTGGTTGTAGCCGGAGAGGAGTCAGGCGATCTGCATGCCGCTTCTTTTATCGGCGAATTAAAAATGAAATATCCGGAGTTGGAGATAAGCGGCATCGGCGGCCGTCATATGCAAACAGCAGGCGTTGAGCTGATTAGTGATTTGGCCCGTTTTGGCGTGACTGGTATTTCGGAAGTTTTTCGTCATTTTAAAGTGATTAAAGCAGCGTTTCAAAAAATAAAAACTCATCTTGCTACAAATAAACCGGATTTACTTATTCTTGTGGATTATCCGGGATTTAATCTGCGTTTAGCGAAGTTTGCGAAAGAAAAACTCGGCATTCGCATCCTTTACTACATCAGTCCGCAAATCTGGGCTTGGAAGGCCGGGCGGATTCACACCATCCGCAAGTACATTGATCATATGGCAGTAATTTTGCCTTTTGAGAAAAAAATTTATGAAGATGCAGGCGTTCCAGTAAGTTATGTAGGGCATCCATTAGTTACCCACATGCCCTGTTCTCAAGACAAGGCAAAAAGCCGTGAACAGTTGGGTTTACCCAAAGCAAAGCGTTTAATCGCTTTGCTGCCCGGTAGTAGAACGCATGAAATTGAGCGTCATATGCCTGTTTTGATAAGCACCCTGCACTCTTTAAACCAGGCATTTAGTGATTTGCATTTTACAATCCCAATTGCAGGCACCATATCTCCTGCTGTAATCAAGGCTTATTTTAAGGATACCGCAACAGATGCGTACACTTTAATTCAAGGACAAGCCCCAAAAGTAGCCGCCTGTAGCGATTATGTAATAGTTGCATCAGGCACCGCCTCCTTGGAGTGTGCGCTTTTGGCCAAACCCATGTGCATCATTTATAAAGCATCTTGGCTCACGTATTTACTTGCTTCCCAACTCATCAAAGTTAAGTATTTAGGGTTATGTAATTTACTTAAGAATAAAATGCTGGTACCTGAACTCCTGCAATATGACTGCAATCCCAAAGAGTTAACTGGCGTTATGACAGAACTTTTAAGCAACGAAGTTTTTTCAGCTCATATGCATAGGCAATTGTCTCAAGTGAAAAACTCCCTATCCATTCATGAAGCCGATTGCACCATTGCAGCGCTAATTGAGCGTACAGCGCTATTAGGATAATTGCCCTTTGTCTCAGGAGACAATCATTACTCTTAATTTCGGTTTTAAACGTTAAGAACATTTACACAAGCTTATCCACAGTTTTTGTGGATAAGATAATCTTTAGGGTTGTCATGAATCGTTTAACCAAATTAACATTACAGGAAATGGAAATAGAACTTGAGAGAAAACGAGTTAAAAACATAAACTTAAGAATTAATGCCAGAGGTCAGATTAAAGTCAGCGCCCCTATCTTTTGTACTGATGAATCCATTCTTAATTTTCTGCAAAATAAACAGGAATGGATAAGAAAACATTACCTCCGTTTTTCAAAACAAACAGAAAAAAATTTGGAATTTAAAACGGGTGAATCACATTTGTATTTAGGGAATAATTATGAACTTTTAATTCAACCTGCCTGCAAGAAAAATTATGTCAAATTGCAAGGATCTTATCTGTATTGTTTTATAAAAAACGACACCATTAATAAAGAAGCCTTGGTTTTGCACTGGTATAGGGAACAATTAAAAACACTGTTGCCGGACTTAATTCAAAAATGGGAAACCCTTATTGGAGTTAAAGTAACTAGCTGGGGAATCAAAGCCATGAAAACACGTTGGGGAACCTGTAACCCGCATTCTAAACGCATATGGCTTAATTTATTTTTGATCAAAAAACCATTAATTTGCATTGAATATGTAGTCGTGCATGAATTAATTCATTTATTGGAAGCCAGCCATAATAAGCGTTTTTATGCGTTAATGGATAAATTTTTCCCAGAATGGCAGCAATGCAGATCTTTGTTACGTGGTTAATGCCCTGGCTATTATAGATGGCACAACACACATTAAAATGACAAAAAAATATTAAAATTCCGTAAGATATATTCAATTCGAACTGGCTTATTAATTATCCTTCATGTACAATTAATTTTGCTTTCAGTCTTGAAAGTACCTGGAATAGTATGTTTTAACCAAAATAAGGAAGTTATAAATGACTGTTACTGAAACACAAAACCTTTCTAATAATAGTTTAAAGCAGGAACAAGGTCTCCAAGACTTGGTATATGGATTGGTAAGTCGTTTTCTTGCTGAGAATAAAAGCAAATCTATTGACAACCTTTATGATCTGATTCTTTCGGAAGTTGAGCCTCCACTTTTACAAGCTGTGATGGAAAAACGTCGCGGTAATCAACTGCAAGCTGCAAAAATGCTAGGAATTAGCCGTGGGACAATACGTAAAAAATTGCAACGTTATTTTGGTACAAAATATTTCCGTCTGACTGATGAATAACATTTCGAAAAATAAAAAAGGCTCGCTTAAAAACGAGCCTTTTTTATTTCCAGTGAGCTTTTTATTTCTTAAGAACCTGGTGGTTGGCCAGGTTCTTGGCTATCGATGGATCATTGCAGTAATAATTGATTAACGCGGCTGACAAAATCAGCAGGATTTTCTAACTGCCCACCTTCTGCGAGAACGGCTTGTTCAAAAAGCACTACGACCCACTGCGCAAATTTGACATCATCCTGGATATCATGCAAGCGTTTGATGAGCGCATGTTCCGGATTGATTTCAAATATGGGTTTAGTGTTAGGCAATTGCTGCCCTGCTGCCTGCAGAATGCGTTGCATTTCCAACCCCATATCTTGTTCATCGGCTACTATACAAGCAGGTGAGTCGGTCAGGCGGTTAGTCAGTTGCACATCTTTAATTTTATCGCCCAGCACTTCTTTTATATGCTTAAGCATTGGAGCAAGATTTTTTTCTTGTTCTTTTATGTCAGCTACATCTTCCAGTTCAACTTTTCCCTTGCTGATAGACTGCAATTTTTTACCTTCAAATTCACTGAGGTAACCTACCAGCCACTCGTCAACCCGATCGCTTAATAATAGAACTTCTATGCCTTTCTTTTTAAATATTTCCAGATGCGGACTATGTTTGGCAGCATTATAGCTGGAGGCAGTAATATAATAAATCTTGTCCTGCCCTTCTTTCATGCGGCCGAGATAATCTTTAAGTGACATAGTTTGCTTTTCGGAATCCGTATGAGTAGAGGCGAAACGCAATAATTTGGCTATAGTGTCGCGATTAGTAAAATCTTCTATAGGTCCTTCTTTTAGTACCAAACCAAACTCTTTCCAGAATGCGTCATATTTTTCAGGATCTTCGCTGCTTAATTTTTCAAGCATGGCTAATACGCGTTTTGTACAAGCGCCACGTATGCTGTCAACCTGCTTGTTATCTTGAAGAATTTCTCTGGATACGTTTAACGGCAAATCGCTTGCGTCAATAATCCCTTTTACGAAACGCAAATAGCGGGGTAAAAATTGCGCTGCATCATCCATAATAAAAACACGTTTCACATAAAGTTTTAAACCGTGTTTGGTTTCCTGTTGCCATAAATCAAAAGGAGCATGGCTTGGAATGTATAATAAACTGATGTAATCCTGCTTACCCTCGACGTGGTTATGCGACCACAGCAATGGATCTTGATAATCATGGGAAATGTGTTTATATAATTCTTTATATTCTTCGTCGCTGATTTCAGATTTTTGCAGCGTCCAAAGGGCAGTGGCTTTATTGACGGTTTCAAACTCGTTTGTCTCTTGCTCTTCGGTGCTGGTCTTTTTCATCACAATAGGCCAACAAATGTGATCCGAATATTTGGTAATAATGCTTCTTAACCGCCAATCGCTTAAAAATTCTTCGGCATCTTCTTTTAAGTGCAATATAATTTCGGTGCCACGGTCTTTTTTAGTTTCTTGCCCGATGGTGAATTCCCCTTCCCCGCTGGACTCCCAAACGATGCCATCTTCTGGCTTTAACCCAGCACGGCGGCTTTTCACAGTAACTTTGTCAGCAACGATGAATGCAGAATAGAAACCAACGCCAAATTGCCCAATAAGTTGGGAGTCCTTGGCTTTCTCACCGGTTAAATGACTGATAAATTCCTTAGTGCCTGATTTCGCAATGGTACCCAAATTATCAACCGCTTCGTCCCAGCTCAAACCAATCCCATTATCGCTAATCGTAATGGTTTTGAGTTTTTCGTTTGCTGCAACGGTTATTTTTAAATCGGAATCCCCTTCGTAAAGTTTGCTGTCTGCCAGCGCCAGAAAGCGCAATTTATCAAGAGCATCCGAGGCATTGGATATTAATTCACGTAAAAAGATTTCCTTATTGCTATAAAGCGAGTGCACAACCAAGTGCAACATTTGCTTAACTTCAGTTTGAAACCCCATGGTTTGTTGTTTACTCACCATTAACAAATCTCCTGTAAGCATTAATTATTGACGATTCACCATCTCCGACTATTCAATCGCAAAATAAAAAGCTTATGCGCTAAATAATTCAGCTATTGAATATGTGGGTAAAGCGGCAAATTTCAAGGGCCGCGTCGCGTTGCCGGCACCATCCCCACTCTTGGCCTATGCATAAAAATAGTGATGGATTCGCTGGTGATTAATACATTTCCCTCTGCATCAAGGACTTGAGCGGCAATGGTGTGTGAGCCTCGATTAATATTTTGCAACTCAAAAGCCATTGTGGTTTGAGGCTGTCCCAGGGCGGCGCCGTCGAAAAGAATTTGTAATTTATCACCGGCCCTTAAAGCGGGCTCCACCTGTACCAGCACCCCTATGCTTCCCTGATTATTACGGATAGTGGCTTGATCTTCCGGCTGTGTAATTGCAATACGGGTATACGGGGCTAAAGTTGCTGTGCTTGGAGCTTCTGGAGTTTCATCCGCAACAGGTGGCGGCGAATAAGTTTGCACTGGCGGCAAATCAATTTTCTTGGCACCTGGATGCGGTCTATCACTAAAATGGACATTTCCGTTACTGTCTGTCCATTTATATATTTGCGCAAATAATGAAGATGCCAGCAGAATTAAAGTAAAAAAAAGAAGAAATTTTTTCATGAATTGAGGACTCCATCCCTGTCAAACCCAGAATTATAGCTCTTGGTTGATATCGATGAATCTTCTGTCTTCGCGAATCCACGAAGACAGAAGCAGGCGCGAATTTTAATTGCTGTAATACAATTCAAATTCGAATGGATGCACCAGGCTGCGCACCTGGGCAATATCTTGCTTGCGAAGCTCAATATAGCTTTGGATAAAGTCTTTGGTGAACACATCGCCTTGTAATAAAAATTCATGATCCTTGTGTAAATATTCCACTGCTTCATCGAGCGATGCGCATACAGTAGGCACATCAATTAATTCTTCAGGAGGCAGGTCATATAAATCTTTATCCATGGGCTGCCCTGGATGAATTTTATTTTGTATTCCATCAAGCCCTGCCATCATCATAGCCGCAAAGGCAAGATAAGGATTCGCAGTTGGGTCTGGGAAGCGGACTTCGATGCGGCGTGCTTTGGCACTGCTCACGTGCGGGATACGAATTGCTGCGGAACGGTTGCGTGCAGAATAAGCCAATAAAACAGGAGCTTCAAACCCAGGGACCAGCCGTTTATAGCTGTTTGTGGCGGGATTTGTGAATGCATTTAGGGCACGGGCGTGTTTGATGATTCCGCCAATGTAATACAAAGCCACTTCCGATAAACCGGCGTACTGATCGCCTGCAAATAAATTAACACCGTCTTTCATCAATGATTGATGGCAATGCATGCCGCTGCCATTATCTCCTACCAAGGGCTTGGGCATAAAGGTAGCTGTTTTACCATAATTATGCGCAACATTATGAACCACGTATTTCAAGATCTGCAATTCATCTGCTTTTTTCGTGAGCGTATTAAAACGGGTAGCGACCTCACATTGATTGGCGGTGGCCACTTCATGATGATGCGCTTCAACTTCAATGCCTAATGCTTCCAACGTAAGAGAAATAGCCGAACGTATATCTTGGGAAGAATCCACCGGAGGTACAGGGAAATAGCCACCCTTTATGGTAGGACGATGGCCGATATTGCCGCCTTCCACTGCTTTACCGGAATTCCAATGGGCTTCTTCCGAATCAATTTTGTAAAATGAACCACTAATGGTGGTTTCAAATCTTACATCATCAAAAATAAAAAATTCAGGTTCAGGACCAAAATATGCTGTATCCGCTATCCCTGTAGAGCGCAGATAAGCTTCGGCTCGTTGCGCCAATGAACGTGGATCGCGCTCATAACCCAGCATGGTTTGCGGGTCGACTACGTTACAACGAATAAATAATGTATTTTCCTGGTAAAACGGATCAGGAAGAATGCTGCTTAAATCAGGTACTAAAGCCAAATCGGATTGATGTATTTTTTGCCAGCCTTTGAATGAGGAGCCATCAATCATTTTCCCGTTTTCAATGAAATCATCGCATACAGCAGATACAGGGATTGTAATATGCTGTTCTTTTCCGCGCGTATCGGTAAATCTTAAGTCAATAAATTTGGCGTCATGTTCTTTAATTGCATTGAGCAGCATATTTTTACTCATTTATTCTCTCCATAATTACTCGGCATCTCAATCACAACCATTGTGAAAAGTACGCGCTATTGTACCTCATGAACTGACTTAAACTAAATGTTTGTTAAACCATCCAGGTAATTTATTTCATTAAGATGCTTTGGTGTTACAATAACCCGATTAATCGGTTTACTTATAGTCAGCATAGGTAACAGAGGCCAAAATTATGGGCGCATATCAATATCAAGCGCTAAAAAAATCCGGCGCCACTTTTAAAGGAGTGATTGAAGCCGATTCAGAACGCCATGCCCGCCAATTGCTGCGTGAACAAGGCATGATCCCTACGCACGTCCATGCCTTAAAAAAAATTCAAACCATCACGCATAAAAATAAATTATCTTCCCAGGATCTGGCGTTATTTACCCGGCAGTTGTCAACGCTTCTGGCGGCAGGAATCCCACTTGAAGAATCGTTACGCGGCGTTAGCGAGCAAACAGAAAAAGATAAGACCCGTCAATTAATTATTGGTGTGCGCTCAAAAGTTCTTGAAGGTTACTCCCTGGCGCAAGCCATGGCTGAATACCCGTATGCATTCCCTGAGCTATATCGTGCAACTGTCGGCGCAGGCGAGCAGACCGGGCGTCTGGACTTGGTATTGGAGAAATTGGCTGAATACACTGAGAATCAGCAGCAAACACGGCAAAAAATTCAGCAGGCGTTAATTTATCCTACCTTAATGATTGTGGTATCTGCTGCCATCATTAGTTTTTTACTGGCATTTGTCGTACCAAAGATCATTGAAGTATTTACCAGCAGCGGTCAATCGTTGCCCGAAATGACCAAGATACTGATTAACATCAGTGAACTGGTTAAAGCATATGGACTTTATCTATTGATTGGTTTCATCGCTTTATTGATTGGCTTTAAACGAAGCCTGGCCAACCAAAGCGTGCGTATGTTCTGGCATCGTATTATGTTAAAATTACCTGTTGTAGCATATCTGGTGAAATCCATTAACGTAGCCCGTTACATTCATACTTTTAGCATTTTGTTCGCGGCCGGCGTTAATGTATTGGAAACCATGCGTGTATCAGCAAGTCTTATCAACAACCTACTCATGCGCAATGCTTTTGATGCAGCGGCTATTCGCGTCCGGGAAGGAACTGCAATTCACCAGGCGTTAAAAGAAACCGGCTTTCTAAGCCCCATGGCCATTCACTTAATTGCCAGCGGAGAGAAAAGTGGACAATTATCCCCCATGATGGAACGCGCCGCGGTTCATTTGGATAATGAAGTTAAACGGTTAATTGATACTGCTTTAACATTATTGGAGCCCTTTATAATTTTATTGATGGGTGGAGTTGTGCTTTTTATCGTATTGGCAACTTTATTGCCAATTTTTTCAATGGAGCAACTTGTAATATGAAAAAACAATTAGGGTTTTCGTTAATCGAAATTATGGTGGTGGTCGTTATTTTAGGAATTTTAGCTTCTATCGTAGTACCCCGCATCATCAGTAGGCCAGATGAGGCGCGTGTAGTAAAGGCCAAACAAGACGTGTTGGCAATCCAAAATGCGCTTGAGCTTTATAAACTGGATAATGGGTTTTATCCAACAACCGATCAAGGCCTCTTGGCATTAGTAGAGAAACCGAATACAAACCCTGCTCCACGCGACTGGAAGCCTTATCTTAAATCCTTGCCTAAAGATCCCTGGGGACGCGATTATTTATACCTAAACCCGGGAGAGCATGGGGAAATCGATGTGTTTACTCTGGGAGCCAATGGCCAGCCTGGGGGCACCGGCATTGACGCCGAAATCGGTAACTGGGATGCAAAATAAGCGTGGATTTTCCTTATTAGAAATTTTGGTGGTCATTGTCATCACAGGCATTACACTTACCTTTGCCATGTATGCTTTTGGTGATTTTGGCCAGGCGCGCCGCATCGTATTAGCGGCAGAACAATTTGCAAGCTACGTAAAACTTGTTCAACAGCAAGCGATTCTGGAAACCAGCACGCTAGGTGTGAATCTATCTCCCACCCGTTACCAGGCAATACGCTTTAATCCTGCCGCGGGTTGGGAAACATTTCAGCAAAAAGGAATTTTTAACGTGCATTATTTTCCCTCCGGCGCTGATATAAAATTTGCAGCAAGCCAGGGCAAATCCAACAAACATGATCCGGAAATCATTGTTAATGCGTCTGGGGACATGACCCCTTTTAAGGTTTTTTTTAACTCGCAGGATGGAACTAAATTAGCCATGGTGGAAGGACGCCACGATGGCAGCATTCAGGTACATCATGAAAATTAAAGCCTTTACGTTAATTGAAGTGCTTCTCGCTTTGGCCGTGATTGCCATTGCTCTAACGGCCCTCATTAAAGCCACTGCACAAAATACAAGTTATACAGAGCGCATACGCGGGAAAAGCATCAGCCATTGGGTTGCCATGCAGGGCGTCACTATGATTCAACTGGGATTATTAACCATCCCTCCTAATCAGGAAATAACGCAAGCTACCACCATGTTGGGAGAAAAATGGTTTTGGCGAGCCAAACTTCTGCCAACCCCAGTAAAAAAAATGCAGCAAATCCGGATTCTTATCAGTAAAAATCAAGCTGGTCCTTTCGAGGAAGCGTTAATTGGCTTCAGGTATGGATCATGATGCAGTCCAACCGCGGCGGGTATACATTGATAGAAATTTTAATCGCATTGGCTGTATTTGCTATTTTAGCCATAATAACCGCTTCCGCCATGTATTATGCATTTGATACCCGTAACCGGGTCAACTTGCAGGCTGAACGCCTGAATATCCTGCAACTGGCTCTCTCTATTATTGCCAGAGATATAGAACAATGCGCCGAGCGCCCTATACGCGGCAATGAATTGCACGTATTTTCCGCCTATATTGGCCAATCGAATTACACTGAGTTTACTCGAGGTGGCTTAATAAATCCAAATGCCATGGAGCAAAGAAGCACATTAAAGCGTATTGCTTATTTATGCCGTGATGGGCAGCTGATTCGACGCAGCTGGGAAGCTTTAGACACCCCTCAACGCAGTCACTATGAAGATAAAGTGCTGTTGGATAATTTAACTCAGTGTAAATTCGCATATTTAAACAGAAACCGGCAAATATTAACTGAGTGGCGAGAAAATGCAGTTTCCCAAAACCAAAAAAGAGAACCATTACCTACTGCCGTACAATTTACGTTAAACCTGCAAGAATGGGGAGAAATGAGTTTATTATTTATTGTGCCGGAAGCTTTGTATGGCCCATAAGTACCATGCTTTGCGAGGTAGCGCCCTGCTTTCTGCCCTGTTTATCATGACTCTGGTAGCGATTGCTGCCACAGCCATGAGCCTGCATTTGCAACTGGATATTTATAGAACACGGCTTACCATTCTCAGCGATAAGATGTATTTAGCCTCCCAAGCCGTAAGTTTTTGGGCAATGGATCGCTTGCATACAAAAAATTTAATCGTCTCTAACGTTGATGCAGAAGGTAAATTGGAAGAATTTCCTAAAAATTTACAGCAAATATATCCAGGAATTACTATTCGCGGTGGTTTATATGATCTGCAAGCACGCTTTAATTTAAATAACGTACAAGACAGAAAATACAGAGTGTCTTTCTTAAAATTATTGGAGCAAATCTTACCTAAAACCAATGCGGCGCAGCGGCGTCTGCTAGTGGATGCAACAGTCAACTGGATTACCCCTTATACCTTGGGACAAGGTCAGGATAATTTTCTTACTTACTATTTACAACAGCATCCACCTTATCTTCCAAGCCATTTTCCAATGCAAAGCGTGTCTGAATTTCGTTTGCTGCAAGGAGTGGATGCAGCCATTTACCAAACACTTCTACCTTATGTGACTGCTTTGCCTGAAGTGACACCCATTAATGTCAATACAGCAGCCAAACCTGTCTTAAGAATACTCGGCAATGGATTAAACGACACTCAAGTCAATACGTTTATCGAAGCACGCCAGCAGAAAACTTTGGATAATAAAAATCTCATCGCGCTTCTGCAACGATTTGATATCCCAAGAGAGCAAATTACACTGGAAAGTCAATATTTTTTAAGCGTGGCGATCACAAAAGCCGAAGGTTTAACCTTTATTAATTATACTGTTATTCGCCGCAGCAAAGATAAAAACGGTAATTTGATCGTTAGTATCATAAATGAAAGCTTAAATACTTTGTGAGAATTAAGGATTCTCCGCTTCATCCCTGGCTTTGGCTTCTTCCGTTGCAATTTCTTTCAACAAATTTTCACCTTGTTGTTTATCTTGCGGGGAAAGCTGTATTTGCAAGCGCTGCAAATCTTTTTCAGCTTGTTTATTATCATTTTGTGCAGCAAGTTTTAACCATGCATAAGCTTTTATATTGTCTTTCGCTACCCCTAAACCCGCGGCATACAAGTAGCCTAACTTCCCTTGTGCTGCGGCGTTTCCATGCTCGGCTGCTTTTCTAAACCAAAACGCAGCTTTCTCATAATCTTTTTCCATACCGGTACCAGTGAGAAGCAATTGCCCTAATTCTCCTTGCGCATAAGCGTTACCCTGCTCTGCAGAAGCTTGATACCAGAAGGCGGCTTTTTTAAGATCTTGATCAACGCCCAATCCATGTAAATATTGGTAAGCTAAATAAGCTTGGGCATTGACATGTCCTTGGTTGGCAGCCTGCTCCAACCAATACGTTACAGCTTGCTGATCCTGAGGTATACCGTATTTACCGCTATACAGTAGTGCTAAACTATACTGTCCTTTATCATCTCCCTGGAGCGCGGCTTTTTCATACCAATATTGTGCCTTATTGACATCTTTTTTGGCACCGTAACCCATCATGTATTGGTATGCCAGGTTAACTTGCGCTTTACTATATCCTTGTTCCGCTGATTTTTGAAACCATTGAAAAGCCAATTCCTCATTAGCAGCCACTCCTTCTCCTGTGGCATACATTAAGCCCACGTTGCGTTGCGCAATAGCATTTCCCTGTTTTGCAGCTTTCATGTACCAGCCAAAGGCTTCTTTATAGTCTTTGGGTACTCCCGTACCTGCATCGTATAAAAATCCAAGACTTAGCTGGGCCAATGCATTATTTTTTTCTGCAGATTTTTTATACCAGGAAAAAGCTTCTTTTAAATCGGTATTTACACCAAGACCATATTGATACATCCGTCCAATAAGATACATGGCCTCCTCATTGCCTTCTTTAGCTGAGGTTATTAAATGTGCATAAGCTGTATTATAATCTCCGTTTTCATAAGCAGAAAAACCAATAAATTCATCTGCAAATGCTGTGTTAACCGCTAAACACAGTACAAGTATGAAGGGACGCATATCCACTCCAACTATAATCCTTATCTTTTAGAGTAGGATAATTATCCTGATAGTTCAATTTTTATACATATTGCTGCAATGAAATTAATATTTTGAAATTGTTAAGAATACTTTAATAATTCTATGACCAAATAATGTATAATTCGACCTTAATATTCATTTTTTATCTATATCTGGAATGGCGAAATATAAAACTCAAATTGACAATAGTGGTTATGATTCAGGCTATGAGAGTGATGGAGGCACCAGTTACAGTCAACCTAAAAGATTAGGCAGTGGGAACTATAGCCTCTGTCGCATACTTTCTTCAACTGACGGTTTAAAACATAAAATTGTCCTGAACCCTATAAATTCTACCCAACCCAGTAGCAGTACCCAATACGGATTTGATTATGATGAAGTTGTAGCGAAGGCACGTTTCTTTAAAACACTTTATCCAAGCGCAGACGTGCAACTTTTTATCAGCGGCGACAAAACTCATTACCGTCTTATCCTGCCGCTACTCCCTGGGAAAGCCTATAACACATTTGAGAATCCGGATTACAAACAGTTACTTAAACTCTTTTTAGCCGCTGTTCGCGCTGTGAAAACCTGTCATGCAAAAGGATTAACTATAGTCGACTTAAAAGGCGATAACTTGCTTTTTAATAACCAACTGGGAAATTGTATTCTAATCGATGGCGGTTTTTCCGCCCTCACAAAACAAGAATACGTTAAGCCATCGGTTTTTAAGCGCTGCCAAAGGGAAGTTGTCCAAATAGGTAATACGAGTTGTATTACCTTAGAGGGTGAGAATTTATTAAACCATTTTAGACAACGTCACCCACATATTGCCCCTGAATGCTGGTCGCAATATGAAGTGTTTGCGGATGCTGCCATGGATGTATACTCTCTCGGTGATTTATTGATGCGAATGTCTGGTTTTTCTTCTCAAAAAACCATATGGCCTGCAATCGTCCAGCTGATTGAGTGGTGTAAACAGACTAATCCACTGCAAAGACCTACTATAGATATCCTTGAGAAAAGGGTTGAGGAACTCTCCAAAGTTTTAGAAACAGAGCTATTAGCAGCTAAAAAGGATTATTTATCCCTTTTAGATCAAATAGAAGAAATTAATGGAGATTTTTCTAAACTCACCACCCTTAAAGAAGTGCAAATTCATAAGAAAGAAGTGTTAAACCAAGTAGATAAAATCTGCGATGCAGAAAGTCTCAAACGCATTAGCTATCTAAACCCGGATGACCTCATTCCCATTCAGTTTGCAATCATGCAGAAAAAAGACACTATTACACGCAATGCAACGCAAGTTGAACTTCATATTAAAGATCAGAATAGTCTCAATGAGAAAATACAAGAACACATTGCTGAAATAAAGAAGTTTGTAGTTACTTTTCCTAATTCAAATAGCAAAATATCCATTCAAACACAGCAAAAACTATTGCTTTTAAAACTACAAAATCTCGTTAATACAAACTTGGGCAAGAATGAGAGTGTCATCTTGGCGTTAGAAGAAAAAAAGAGAGAAATTACAACTGTAGCTGAGAAGCTAATTACGGAAATTCCCTCTAATAAAAATAAAGTCCCCACAACTGCAAGCGACTCTCGCATGCCACAGAAGCAAGCAATTGCACAGATAAATAATTTATCAGTGGATTTTTCCAATGATATTGAGCTAAGCGTTGTTTATCGACATAGGGAAGAATTATTAAGAAAATTAGCTACTCAACAGTATAATATATCGTTTACATCCACAGAACAGGGAGAATTACAATCGGCAATTCGCAAAAAAACCGAAGAAATAAATCAAAAATCTAAAGAGCGGATTGAGGTCCTCAATCAGGCACAGCAAACGATTGCCAAATATATTGACGAAATCAAAAACAAACCCATCGATTTTTCTGGTATGGCTTCGGCAACGGAAATTAACAATCAATCTGAAAACCTGGGTCAAACCCTGGCAGCTTTAAGCGCAGCAACAAACCTTCTGCAAGCTTATAAATTTTTAAGTATCGAAAAAGATACCGAATTGACAAGAGTGTTGGAAGAGAAGAAAAATGAGATTAAACAAAAAGCCCAGTCTCAACTTAAGCTTATTGATGTGCTGGTGCAACTGAAGTTTGATGAGCATTATAAAAATTTTGAACTTAAAGCAAGGGATATGAGAAGGAAGGTTGAGGAAGAAAAGAATGATTACTATGTAGACGGAGCTAATACCGCCAGACAATTCTGCACGGAATTACAAGAAGCAAAAAAGAGTTTTTTACGGGGCTCCAATCCCGAACAATTTCAAAAAAATTGTTTAGATGCGATTCAAAAAGCAAGACCTGTCCTGGATAAGCACCGTGAATGGCGCGGTGCAATTGCAGCATTTTTCCTCAAGCTATTATCAATTTTGACTTTTGGGATATTTCATAGCCAGCTGTCTTTTTTTGCCAAGGCACACTCAGGAAAGATGTTAACTGGATTTGAAACTGAACTTAATAATTCAGCAATAGCCATACCCTCTCATTGAAATTAGCCGAATGTGTGTCTCCCATGTAGGGAGACATTCACAGCATAGATAAGTCTCACATTATTTTTCATCAGTAATGGCAACGCCCATATTGTATGCTTTTGTCAATAACTTCCAATTCCAGATGCATGTGAATTATTATCGCTACTATGAGTGCATTTATCTGTCTGCGGTTAGCTTCAGTAACTGTTTTGGACAATCCATGCAAGACAGCAGTTAATGATGGAATCAAATTTGCAATATGGTTTAAAAGACGTTAACTTCTTTACCAGTTAAGTGACTTTTATTGGTGCTGATGAACGATACAAGCGAGTCACCCCGTCGGCCGTTTTATGGCGATAAATTAAGAAAGAGGAGTAGGCAACGTCCCTAAAGTTTTTTAGCCAAGATTTCATCTTAAATTGAGCACAAATTTTTCTATTTCACTTCGATCTACCCCCTCTCCCACGATAGGAGTTTTGATAGTATGATGATGCCCTTCGCGGGAGAGGGTTGGGGAGAGGGAATGTCACGGATGGTCATTGATGACGAGGCAATACATAATGCGCACGTTCACCAATGTTTGAATTCTTCGTTAGTCTTAAGCGATTCAACGCCGATTGTTCCTCAGCGCTTAATGACATCCTTATCATCTAATTCCTACCATTTTTCAAATGACATAGGATAAACGCTATCACATAATCTTTCTAGATACTTAATGAGGTCCGCTTAGTTGCAACTAATTACTTGGTCGGGACGGCGGGATTTGAACCCACGACCCCTAGCGCCCCATTCTTAAAAATACCATTTTAAAATAGTTTCAATTGATATCAAAAAGTATCACTAACTTATTGTATTTTATTAATTTTTTCCATCTGATATACTTCAAAAAATATCAAACAATTTCATGTGAGATCTCACGAAAGTACACCTAGAAGTACACCTAATTTTTATGGTGCCATGATGGAAAGAAACTTTACAGACGCATATATTCGCTCTTTAAAACCCCGATCTGTTCGTTATGAAGAGTTCAGAGATGGAGGGTTTGGCATTCGAGTTACCCCCAAAGGGCTAAAAACGTAGTTATACCGTTATAAGATTAATGGCCAAAGGCATTTCATTACTATAGGCCACTACCCTGCTATGAGTTTATCGGAAGCCAAAAAGCGCTTTATTGGTTTAAGCGATATGCGCCATGGCGAGGTAAACCCTAAAGAGCATATTGAAGAACAAAAACAGAAAGAACAAAGCACGGTAAAAAATCTGATACTACACTGGTACACAAACTACATTGAAAAACACCGCGCCAACCACTGCAAATCTGGCAACACATCAAAGTAGACATTATTCCCCTATTGGGCAATAAGAAACTGGAAAACTTAAAAACGAGGGAAATTACCCAAGCCCTGGATAAAATTGTAAGCCGTGGCTCACCTGTGCATGCGAACAAAGTGCTAAGCACCCTTAAACAAGCCTTCAACTATGCGGTAAGCCGAGGTGAAATGCTGATAAATCCTGCCATGGATATACGAGCCAGAGACATAGGTGGTATAGAAAAACCAAGAGAACGCTATTTAACCCTCAATGAAGTCAAAACCCTATGGCAGTTTCTCGACAGTGAAGAACATGGCACCTTGTTCCAGATTCGGTCAGCCCTGAAAATCATCCTGCTTACAGGTGTAAGAACAGGAGAAATCCGAGTAGCCAAATGGTCAGAATTCGACTTTGAAAACTCCTTGTGGACGATTCCAGCTGAAAATACCAAAACCAACATTATCATGAGAATTCACCTCACAGAAATGACTAAAAAAGTGTTACAAGAGCTTAAAGCACATAGTGACTCTGAGTACGTTATTACGGGCGCAGACGGCCAAAGTATTTTATCTGACCGAGCTATGCCAAGAGCCGTAATCAGAATACAATCTCGCGTCGGCATTCCACACTGGACAGCGCATGATCTAAGACGCACTTTTGCTACCCAGTTTGGTGAAGCCTTACATGTTGATCCGGTGGTAATTGAGAAATGTTTGGGGCACAAAATGCCTAAAATTATGGCCACTTACAATAAGAATGAAATGCTACCTCAGAGAAAAGAGGCGTTGGAAAGATGGAGCCAACACCTTGAATTTTTATCTCAAGACAATGTAGTTGAAGCCTGGATGCAACAACGTGAAATCCAGAAAATCATGGGCGCAGCGAATTCATTCTAATAAGTATCTATTGGCTGCCCATTAGCATATGTTCCAAAATGGAACATATGCTATTTATAAAAATTGCCTACAGCTATTGATAAACTTTAAAGCAAATCTTGTAAACTCAGTTTACAAAAACTATAATCAGATTATGGAATAGAAGTAATGGAAACAAAACCTTCTAAAAAGACAGACCAAGAGCTTTTTGCTTTGATTGAGCAGAAAATTAAAGAAAGAAACTATATCTTTGTAAAGCATGCAAAAGAAAGGCAACAACAAAGAAATATTTCAGATCTTGATGTGCTCAATATTTTAGAGGGTAAATCAGGCTATGAGAGAAAAAGAAACAAAAGCAAGGATTCCTATGAATCCAACTACATACATGAAAAACCGCAGGATTGGAAATATTGTATTGAAGGCAAAGATATAGATGAGAAAAAAGTACGAATTATTCTTACATTTACAGATGATCTGATGCCCATTATTACAGTGATCAATTTAAGCGAGGAGGAAACACCATGAAAACTAAAATTGAATCCACATTCCTTTACGAAGGACTTGGTTTTCCTATTGAATTAGAAAATGTAGAAATGATTAATATTAATGACGAATGGCATCCCAAAATCGATGTTCACTACGTTGCTGATGAAATAATAAAAAAACTGGCTACGCAAGAAGAAAGATTAACTGGTAATCAAGTTAAATTCATTCGCTCATATTTTTCCATGCCTCTACGTGAATTTGGTGAAACCGTGGTTCATGAATCACACACCGCCGTCAGTAAATGGGAAAAATGTGAAGATGAGATAACCAGTATGAATGAAAATACCGAACAAGTATTACGACTTTATATTATCGAAAAAACACAGACTAAAACTAAAGCTGATCAAAGGAATTTTTATTCGAACTTTAAAAGAAGCAGAGCTTTTGTGAATGCCAAAGGTAAAAAACCCAGACCACTTCAGCTAAACCTCTGCGCATAAACTCCTCACGCTCGATCTGCTCAAGATATATTTACAATTTATCTTCCATCTCAAAAATCAGACTTAACCTAACCAGATTAAAAGAAATGGGGATTATTGTCTTATTATAATTAAATTAAACCGTTACAATTTGTCACCAGTTGAAAGTTAAGTTCATGTACGTTCAATCAGTAACAGCTAGGAAAAGCCTTTGACAAACACTCTAATTTAAATAATCATCGCAATAGATAACCATTAAATTAAACTTTCATCACGATTTTTTTAACTCCCAAATTAATTAGCCCTAATCCGTCCAAAACAAGGCCGACCCTAACCCGACATATCAACCCGACACAAACCCGACATAGCAAGATTCAGTATCAGCAGGAAGAAAAGACTAATCTTACCGCGATTTAGTGGTCACTAACCTCTGAAATTTACCCTGCACATTCGAACTCAAATGGCGCCTTATAGTCAAGGGCAGAATGCATTCTTTGCTGATTAAAATAGCCCTCAATGTATTGAAATACGCTAAGCTTAGCTTGTTCCCTCGTTTGATAGCAGTAGTTGTGAATTAACTCCACTTTTAGCGTATGAAAAAAACTTTCAGCAACCGCATTATCCCAGCAGTTCCCTTTTCTACTCATACTGCCAATAAGCCGATTCTGCTTGAGTAATTGTTGATATTGGAGTGAACAATATTGGCTGCCGCGATCAGAATGAACGATAACCTCTTTAGGAAATTTACGCCTAAATAAAGCCATGGAGAGCGCGTCACATACTAAATTTTTTTTCATGCGCTTATCCATAGACCAACCTATTACAGCACGTGAGTACAAATCGATTACTACTGCAAGGTATAGCCATCCTTCCTGGGTACGAATATAGGTAATATCGCACGCCCATTTTTGATTATTATTTCAATCAAAATTAAATAGCACACTAAAAAAATTGGAAAATCTGATCACGCTACATCTATCGCTTGCTGATAAACGTGATAAAGAAATAATCAAAGATTATATTAAGGCTTGTTTCTCTGGAAAATGGTTCAGCATAATAGATAGGTTTCAAGATACTCCCGAGGTTAAATTAGGTAAGGTCTCTCTCAAGGATTTAGAGGATAGAATAAATTCCAGAACAAAAGAACTTGAAGAGAAACGGGCTAATTATTGAATCTTGAAAGTACACCCAGAAGTACACCTAGCAGTATTTTTGATTTTTAAGAAGTTTACCTAATAAATCTTTAACTTATTGATTTTAAAGGGGAACTTTTGGTCGGGACGGCGGGATTTGAACCCACGACCCCTAGCGCCCCATGCTAGTACGCTACCAGACTGCGCCACGCCCCGACAGGAAGCGGAATAATAACTGGTCTTGGCTTAAATAACAAGGATGTACTCGCGTAAATCTGCTAAAAGTTCATGGAGCCTTGAAAGGCTCCGGATGTTAGATTACTTTCTGTATACTTCTCGCCACCAGCTGCTATTGGTTGAAGAAACCCAATCAGCTTGGCGCAATTTTGTTACAAATTCTTCTGTTTTTTCAGGAGTAGAGTGTTCTTTGTCCAGCTTGATGCACCAATCCCAGTCGCCGGAGGTAGACCATATTTCCTTCACGCCCGGCCACTTGGATACTTTGTCTGTATCAGTCCAGGATTCCTTTGTTTTTAAAAATATAACGCTATTCCATGCTGCCATGTTTTTATCTCCTTATTTTTATTTGCAAGCGTAGCGCCTGGATCTAAATAGTAGGACAAAAAAAGCAGGCTTTCCAACAGGATAAATGCTGGCAAGTTTAAAAACTTGCCTTTAAGTTATCCAAAAGCATTAATCCCGGTAATATGTTTGCCCAATACCAGGGTGTGCACGTTATCTGTGCCCTCATAAGTATAAACTGATTCCAAATTCAACATATGGCGAATGATGGGATACTCCAGGCTGATGCCGTTAGCTCCCAATAAATTGCGGCAGGAACGCGCTATCTTCAATGCTTCCCGGCATGCATTCCCTTTCGCCAAAGAAATCATGACAGGCGTATCGCGGTTTTCATCTTTAAGCCGGCCAATTCGTAAATTTAAAAATTGTGATTTAACAATTTCAGTGTACATTGCCGCCAAGTCTTTTTGAATCAACTGGAATGAAGCCAAAGGCTTGCCAAATTGCTTGCGCTCAAGTAAATAATTGCGGGCTACGTCAAAACAACCGATGGCAGCTCCCATAGCTCCCCAAGCAATACCATAGCGTGCTTGACTCAAACAACTGAGTGCCGCCCCCAAACCCCGCTCGCTCCCTGGAAGCAAATTTTCATCAGGCACGAACACATCATCGAACACCAATTCGCCGGTGAGCGAAGCGCGCAGAGACATCTTCATTTTTATTTCTTTACGTGTAAACCCGTTAAATTCTTTTTCAACTATAAAACCGCGAATCCCTTGCTCAGTTCTTGCCCACACGATAGCAATGTCGGCAATTGGTGCATTGGTTATCCACATTTTGGCACCATGCAGGCGCCAGCCGCCATTAACTTTGCGCGCCATCGTGCGCATGCTGGCCGGATCTGAGCCTGAATCAGGTTCAGTTAAGCCAAAACAACCGATTACTTCTCCCGCAGCCATAGCAGGTAAAAACCGCCTGCGTTGCTCTTCGTTGCCGTAGCGGAAAATCGGGTACATGCACAAAGAACTTTGTACCGATACAAAACTGCGCAAACCGCTGTCGCCTCGTTCCAATTCCTGGCAAACCAAACCGTAAGCTACGTATGATGCAGCAGCACCACCATACTCCGCGGGTAAAACCAAGCCTAAAAGCCCCAAATCAGCCGATTTTTTTATCAGCTCACGCGGAAAAACGGCCTCTTCAAAAGCATCTGCCATGAGCGGCGTCACCTCGTTATCGACGAAACGGGCCACGCTGTCGCGAATCATACGCTCATCATCTTGCAGCAACTCATCCAGAAATAGTAAGTCGTCCACTTTCTTTCTCCTTATTCGTAGAATGCAATGCCATTACGGCAGCAATAATTTTGTCGCGACTTGGCAACAAATATTGCCAGGATGTACCAAGCGGGATAAAGCAATCCTCTCCCGTAATGCGTTTTATTTTTATACGCGAAGAAGCTTGCTCGAGTAACAAAGCCATCAAACCCTCGCTTACAGAACCACTGCGGCGGCCTTCATCCACAATCAGTATCCGTTTTGCCTTAGCGGTTTCCCGTAAAATAGCCTCGGCAGGCAATGGACTTAACCAGTGCAAATCTACAATTTTCACCATGATTCCGTGTCGCTCTTCCAATATTTTTGCGGCTTGCCTGGACAAATAATATCCATTTCCATACGTGAGGATAACGGTATCACCCTTCCCATATGTACTCACTTCAGCAAACGGAATACTGGTATCAAGCGCTGGATAGTCAAATAGCCAACCATTATCACCTGTCTCATGTAAATCTTTGGTCATATAAAGTGCGATAGGTTCCAGAAAAACCACTACCCGGCCTTGCTCTTGCGCCAGGCGCAGGCAGGTGCGCAGAAGTTTTGCTGCATCAGGTCCATTGGATGGACATGCAACGATGACGCCTGGAAGGTCACGCAAAACGGCAATGGAATTATCGTTATGGAAATGCCCGCCAAAGCCTTTCTGATAGGCCAGGGAAGCAATGCGAATCACCATGGGATTTTGATATTGGCCATTTGAAAAAAAGGAAAGTGTGGCTGCTTCCCCCCGCAATTGATCTTCTGCGTTATGGAGATAAGCAAGGAATTGTATTTCCGGAACCGGTAGAAAACCATTGTGAGCAAGCCCAATGGCAGTACCTAAAATTGTGGTTTCATCCAAGAGGGTATCAAATACACGGCGCAGGCCAAAGCGGGCCTGCAGGTCGGCAGTGACCCGGTAAACCCCGCCTTTTTTTCCTACATCTTCACCAAATATCAACATATTGGGATACTGCAGCATAAGATCAGTCAGAGCAAAATTAATATGCTGCGCTAGGTTACGCTTCGCCGTTAATTGTGAATAAGACGCTGCAAACCGCTGCTTCCGGCTTGCCTCATCCGGAATTGGATAATTTTGCAGTTTGTTAACCTTTGGCAGCAAAGAAGACATGACCGCTTCAGCATTCGCCAATTGCTGACAATTTATCACCTCAATGGCCTTCGCTTTAATGAGAGCACGATTGTCTTCGTATAAATCAATAATGGCATTTTGCGTCATCCACCCTTCGCGATACAGTAATGCTGCCGTATGTAAAAGCGGATCATCGGCTTCGGTTTGCTCAATTTCCACTTGCGTACGATATTGAGATTCAATGTCTGAACCAGCATGCCCCAATAACCGTACACAACGCATGTGTAAAAATACCACTTGTTTCTTTACCCGTGCGAGTTGCTCTGCTTGCAAGGCTTTGCGGTAGCAATCCGCTATGTTTAAACCATCGCAGGCAATGTAGTGAATATTTGGCCGGCTCTTTATGGAAAGTTCAATCCAGTTTTGCGGAGTAGGCACCGAAATACCCAGTCCATTATCTTCACAAATAAATATTAGCGGCAACGGGTAGTGCTGTTCCACAATCCAGGCGCTGGCATTTATTGTGGTTTGTGCCGATGCATGGTTGGTCGATGCATCGCCAAAAGAGCACAAAATCACCGAATCGCCAGGTAATTTACTCGGAACATGCAACTCTGTAGCGCGCCTAATCGAAAAAGCTGCGCCCAATGCTTTGGGCAAATGCGATGCGATGGTTGAAGTTTGCGGCGGGATGTACAAGGGCACGCTGCCAAATACTTTATGACGCCCCCCGGCAATAGGATCATCTGCCGCGGCCACTAAAGACAATAAGATATCGCGCACACCGTCGCAACCTCCACATTGCTTTGCACGCTGTAGATAAAAAGCTGCACTGCGATAGTGCAGAAATGCCATGTCGGTATGCCTAAACACCTGGCCAAAAACCGCATTGCCTTCGTGACCACTGCTGCCTATGGTGTAATAAGATAAACCTTTTTCCTTAAGCTGGCGCGCGATTAAGTCAAGCTGACGTGATTTTATTTGTGAATCAAAAAGGTCGATGGCGGTTTTTTTATCTAACCCGGCCTCAGTGGGCGTAGTTTTCGTTTTAGGTTCGGGAAACTCGGCTTGCCTGACCCGCTTAATAAATTGTTCATCCACAACGCTTGCTCGGTCTAACATGATAACACCCTGTACTGTTAGCGCTTGTTTATCAGACAAGCTTTTTATAGCTCGCAAAGAGCTGATTCCATTCTCGTCAAAGGATCTGAGGGACAAGATTTTACCTGACTCAACGTCCGGATCTTTGCAGAAATATAAAAGCCGCCCGCCTTAACGACGAATCAGTATAGTGAAAGGACTTTCAAAAAAACAAGCATATGAGCAAAAAATACCGGCAGTGGTAAGAACAGAATCCATATCCTACAATTTAACAAGAACCGCAGGGAGCATGTCATGAAACGCGCACTTTTATATGTATGTTTTCTTCAGCTTACCGCTTGCGGTTTTACTAACCCCACCATCATAGAAACGCGAGAAGTGCTGGTTAGCCCGCCTAAAAAAATTACATTCTGCAATGATGGTACAGTGGATGTTACCTGCACGAAAATTAAATATTACTGAACCGATTCTTTATCATTTGCAAACCACCCCTTATAATTTGGCTTTAACTGAGAGCCAAAATGAAACGCATTGTTTTAATTTTATTGCTTTTTTATCTGCGACCAAGCCATGCTCTGCCTGAAAATTTTGTTTATCTGCATGAGTTGGCGCCAGAAATTATTGAAGAGATACGCTATGCCAGCAGCAATAATTTTATGGGACAACCGGCTCCAGGTTACGTGAGTCCTCGCTGCGTCCTAAGCCGGCCTGCCGCCTTGCAGTTAAAGCAAGCACAAGAAGCCATCCGGGCGCAAGGATACACCATCAAAGTATATGATTGTTACCGGCCCCAACAAGCCGTGAATGCTTTCTACACCTGGGCGCAAGATATGAATGACACGCGGATGAAAGAAGCTTTTTATCCGTCTGAAATAAAAGAAGCATTATTCAGTAAAGGCTATATTGCTCTACACTCCGGACATACGCGCGGCAGTACAGTTGATTTGACCTTGGTTAAACTCCCACAGGCAAACTCAACGCAAAAACCAGAAGATAACGCGGTGGATATGGGTACACCTTTTGATTTTTTTGACGAGCGCGCCGCAGTGTTTTATCCCAAGTTAGCAAAAGAGCAAAAAAACAACCGCATGTTATTGCGAAAATTAATGATTGCTAATGGCTTTATCCCCTATGAGAAGGAGTGGTGGCATTTTACCTTGAAAAATGAACCTTATCCCGAGACCTATTTTAATTTTTCTGTTCAGTAGTTTCACAGAAACTTTACGGAGATGACGTGTCACTCTTTAAAGCCGATTAACCAAGCCTGTTATGCCGCAACGTCCTATAGTTAATTTACCTGTTTGCTAATGAAAACTCATGAATAAATATCTCCTGTTGGCAGTACAAGCCCTGCCCCTTCTCATTACTCTAGGGATGCTTGCTATTTTCTGGTTATTGGGCGCTGGGCAATGCATCACTTTTGAAACTTTACAAACTTATTATCCATCGGGAAAAGCATGGGAAATTTACTGATGTCGGGTAAAAGCCCAGATTTTAATATCCTGCTGAAACCGCAAGTCATCTTTTTATTGCCAGGACTCGTCCTCTTGTCATTATTCCCTATTTTTTATAAAAATTTTATTGCAAGATAAAAGAGATAAATTAAGAAATCTTAGCCGTTAGCAGCTGGTTAAACTCATGCATGCGCATGGCTTGCGCAAGATGCGGCCCGTTACCGATTTTGCAGCCTAGCTCAAGCAAACCTTGCAGTGTATTTTCATCCGGAATCCCATCGGCAACTACGGTGAGATTCATGGATTCTGCCAGTTTGATAATGGCACGCACAATGCTGTGTTTTTTCTCGTCCTTCATCATGTTTATAACGAATGACTTATCGATTTTTATTTCATTGATGGGAAAATTGGTCAAATATAGGAAGGATGAATAGCCACTGGCAAAATCACTGATGGTAATCGTTACCCCTAGAGCGGCTAATTGATTAAGCACATTAATTGAGCGGGTTTGATCGCCAAGGCAGGTTTTTTCAGTCAATTCGATGTTCAATAACGGTGGCGGAACACCATCTTTTTTGATGAGCTCTTCGATCAACCCCGGCAATGCCATGTCCATGCTATAAAGATAAGTTCTCATATAAATGGGTTGCTGCATGTGCTGCCAGCGCGCCAATTGTTTTATTGCATTCTGTAAGGCATACAGCGTTAGATTTTTTACCAAAGGCGTTCCTTCCACCACTTCAGCAAATTTTTCATTGTTGAACATGCCGTATTTCGTATGATCAAAATTTAAAACAGTTTCAGCGCCTATTATTTTTTTCTCTGCGAGATTGAAATCCGCTTGCAGCAAGATTTCAATTTCTGCATGTTCAATTGCTTCGGTAAGTTCTTTTAACATCATAGGTTTTGCTTTGTAATTGCTGCTCATGGTCGCTTCATACACGGCATGCGGCTGATTTTCTTTTTCAGCATGAAACAATGCCATCATGGCATGATTTAATAATTCTTCATCATTTTTGCCGTGATTTGGGTAAAGTGCGACCCCGGCAGTTGTTTGTATATCGAGGTTACTGCCATCAATCATAAAATTGACGGATGTATCTTCAATAATATTGGATAAAATATCTTCCAGATTATGCTCTTTGCGCAACCGGGGAATTAAAATGGCAAACTCGGCAGCTTGCAGGCGAGCTACCATGTTCATACCCATATAAGCCTGCAACATATAGGGTTCCAGCAATATGGATTTCAATTTTTCAGTAAACTGCAACAAGAGACTGTTTGCACTAAAGTTCCCGAAATTATAGTTAATCTCTTTAAAATTGCGGATGGCTAACACAATTAAGGCCAATTCTTCCCCTTTTTGTATTTGTTGTATAGCTTGATTCATGCGCTGGCTTAGCAAACGATTATTAGGAAGATTGGTCAAACTGTCGTGATTACTTTCGTATTTAAGCTTTAATTCAAGATCACCGCTTTTAGTCGCCATTTCCCTGGTTTTATCTTCAATAATGGATTCAGCCTTGCTGGCTAATTCATAACAAAACGATTGTCCCCAGTATGCAAACATGAATGGAGTAATATCCAGAGCCCATATGGCAGGGTTGCTTGTTTGCGCCGCAATCATGCCTTCGAGGCTTATCCTGCCGGTTAGTTGATAGGAAACCAACATGGAAGCCAGGAGAATACTGGTTAAAGAAATAATCAAACCCAGGATGGCATAACGGTTAACATGGCCCTTTAAGATGCTTGAAGTAAGCGCAAAATGCCTTTTGATATTCATAATACGCGATCACTTTGATGAATATACAAAGGAAATCGGCAAATTTTGCTACAACTTTAACCGCCAGAAACATAGCCATGCTTGCGCATTAAAACAGTATCCCGGCAATTGTGTATATCCCTAAACACACGATTAAACTGCCGGCGAGCAACATGACAATTTGCGGGTGCAGGCGACGCACTAAAACAGCAGCCAATGGGGCACAAATTCCACCGCCTAAAATTAATCCTGCGATAAGAGGCCAATTGCCAATCCCCATGGTGAAAAAAAATGTACTGGAAACTGTTAGAGTAATTATAAATTCAGTCAAATTAACCGAGCCTATTGTATAATGGGGAGTCGCTCCTTGCATCAGCAAGGTAGAACTCACTATCGGCCCCCATCCCCCGCCACCTGCGGCATCAAAAAATCCGCCAAAGAAACCTAAAGGCATAATCCCCCTGGCATGATCGGAGGGTTTGCGGTGCAATACTTTTTTCACAACAAAGTTTTTAATGGATTGTATAACTTTCCCTTCCTGAAAGACTTTATATAAAATAAAACATCCTACCAAAATTAAATAACTGGCAATAAAGGGTTTGGAAATATAATCCGGTATTTTAGTCAATACTAAAACACCTAAAATACAGCCAATCATCCCGGGAATGACCAAGCGCCTAAACAAGGCATAATCCACATTTTTAAACATTGCATGAGAAAAACCGGAAATGCCGGTTGTGACAATTTCGGCAGTGTGCACTGAAGCGCTGGCTACTGCAGGAGAAACTCCAAAACTAACCAAAACCCCGGTACTGATAACTCCATATGCCATCCCTAATGCCCCATCAACCATTTGGGCACAAAAACCAACCAGTGCAAACAGCAAAATTTGACTAAGCATATTTATTAATCCGATCAATTCCCTTTCCTGCAATCAGCGTAAAACTGCAAGACGGTCAGCATGGCAGCCATAAGTTTAGATAATTGCCACATCAATGAAAACCGCATTGGTAATCGCTTGCAAGCGATTATTGAAATAGCCCTTGCTGATCCAGGTAAGCTTTATTTCCTTACGAGAAATAAATCAAGGCCATAGTTAGGATAAAAATTATAGCGGCTCATCAACAAGCCATTCATTTCTTTAATATATTCGGTACGGGGAAGGAAGTCTAACAAAGAATTAATTTACCTTGGCGGACAAATGGGGGCGCTGCTTAAATGCGGTCTGGAAATAATCCACACTGCAGTGTGTCGCAACACCACCGTCTTGAAAATAGTACAGTTGGGAAATCACAGAGTAACTTGAACTTCGAAGCGTTTTTACTACGATACCAACTATAATCGCGATGATTACAATACCTCAACTTCTTCAGCTTGCGGACCTTTTTGACCTTGGCCGGCTTTAAACATAACGGTTGCGCCTTCTTTTAAGGTCTTGAAACCATTTGCTTGGATGGCACTAAAGTGGACAAAGTAATCTTTACCATTGCTTTCGATAAAGCCGAATCCCTTGCTTTCATTAAACCATTTTACAGTGCCCTGTACTTTATCTGACATTAACTACTCCTTAGTGGAAAAATTTCCTAGGTATTTTTATACGCTTGACCAAGCGTGTCAATAGCTGGCGGGCTATTTTGTATATAAATTCTTCGTTGGGAACTACTCTTTTACAGTATGCCCGCACCCCTCTTTAGGGCAAATAACCTGACGACCGGAACGCTTGCTTTCTTTTATAGTCAGTACTGGCCATGCACATTTGGGGCAAGATTGAGCGATAGGCTCATTCCATAAAGCATAATCACATTTTGGGTAGCTCGCGCATGAAAAAAAGATTTTCCCCTTGCGCGACTTTCGTTTAAGCAACGTGGCATTATTACATTTTGGACATTGCACCCCAGTATCCGCAGGTTTTTCTAGTGGTTCCATATAATTACAGTTTGGATAATTACTGCAACCAATAAAACGCCCGTAGCGGCCTGTTTTAATATGCAGAGCACCCTGACAGCTCGGGCATACCCGCCCTGCAACTACGTCAGGCTCAGGTTTTTCCCCTGCCTGAGCGCTTAAATCTTGGGTGTAATCACAATCAGGATAGCCTGTACAGCCAATAAAGCGGCCCCGCTTGCCAAGGCGAATAGCCAAAGCCTTGCCGCATTTCGGGCATGCTTCTTCAAGCATTTCCGTAGTCACATCTTTGCGTTGTACTTGTTCATCAATTGCCTGAATTTTTTGGATAAAAGGTTGCCAAAAATCTTCCAGTACAGGGACCCATTCTTTTTCGCCGCGGGCTATAGCATCCAGCGTGTCTTCAAGATGCGCCGTAAACTTATAATCTACATAACGCGTAAAATAATTAGTTAAAAAATGGCTGACAATGCGGCCAACATCCGTCGGATAAAAGCGCTTTTTATCCACAACCACATATTCACGCTGCTGCAACGTATGAATAATGGTTGCATACGTGGACGGCCGGCCGATATCAAACTCTTCCAATGCTTTGACTAAAGAAGCCTCTGAATACCTTGGTGGCGGTTCGGTGAAGTGTTGGTTAGCTTGGATATCGAGCAAGGCCACTTTTTCACCAAGGATGAATTTCGGCAATACCATTGCCTGCTCATCTTCTTTGCTGTCATCCCGGCCTTCTTCATATACTTGGAGGAAGCCTGGGAAAACTACTGTTGAACCACTGGCCCGAAAAATATTGTCCTGTCCGCAACGTAAATCAACTGCTACCGTATCCACCAGCGCTTCAGCCATTTGACAAGCAATGGTACGTTTCCAAATTAAATTATAAAGCTTGAACTGATCAGCAGTTAAATGCGTTTGCATCGCCTCCGGAGTGCGGTTTATGGAGGTAGGGCGAATGGCTTCATGCGCTTCTTGTGCATTTTTTGATTTGGTTTTATACATACGGGGACTCTTAGGCACATTTTCATCCCCATAGCGTTTAAGAATATAATCGCGTATTTCTATTACAGCTTCAGCAGCAAGGTTTACTGAATCGGTACGCATGTAAGTAATCAATCCCACAGTGCCCGTGCCGATATCAATCCCTTCATATAATTGTTGGGCGACCATCATGGTTTTTCGGGCGGTAAATCCCAATTTGCGTGCAGCTTCCTGCTGCAGGGTAGATGTGATGAAGGGTGCAGCCGGATTACGCTTGCGCTGTTTTTTCTCAATATTATCTACTACAAGGAAACCGCCTGCTTCCCGTAATAGTGTATTTTTAGCCTCGAGTGCTTGTTGCTCTTCATGGATGGTAAATTGCTGCAGTTTTTCCAGACGATATTGAGTTAACCGTGCTGCAAACGGCATGCCACCATGTTCGCACTGCGCGATGATTTTCCAATATTCTTGCGCAACAAAACGTTCAATTTCTTCTTCACGCTCCACAATAAGCCGCAAAGCCGGACTTTGTACACGGCCAGCCGACAAACCACGCCGTACTTTTTTCCACAACAAAGGGGAAAGATTAAAGCCCACTAAATAATCTAAAGCACGTCTGGCTTGCTGGGCATTCACCAAATCCATGGAAATAGCACGTGGATTCTCAATGGCTTCCTGAATTGCTGATTTAGTGATTTCATTGAAAAAAATTCGGTGCACGTCTTTGTTTGTTAACAGATTACGCTCTTTCATGAGTTCATAGACATGCCAAGAAATAGCTTCACCCTCCCGATCCGGGTCGGTCGCCAGCAGGAGCGAATCAGCTTTCTTCAAAGCTTTGGCGATTAACTCAATATGACGGGAATTTTTTTCAATAGGAGCATACGTCATTGCAAAATGACGTTGCGGGTCGACAGAACCTTTCTTAGGAGGCAAATCGCGTACATGTCCATAAGAGGCAAGCACATCGTAATGATCACCTAAGTATTTCTGAATGGTTTTGGCTTTTGCAGGCGACTCTACAATAACTAAATGCTTGCTCATGGAAAGTAAAACCTCTTGAATTGATCTTAATGCAATATAGAGTTATCTTTCTTTTGATATAGCACAAGATCAAGAAAAGCAAGTTGTTTCTCATCCAAATTTTCTGCAAGCGTATTACGGATCGCCCACTTGGTTTCTTCCAGGGTCACCATGCTGGAATCTGAAAAAACAAGTTGATTAATAATTAATTCCAGGGTCGTTGCGTCAATAATTTCCCAAGTTAACATGCGCATTAAAAATTGGTAACTTGCCTTAGTAAATTTCATCTGCTCGTCATAAGTAAAAACACGCATGGAGTTCGTGTGCGCCGGCTTGATGAATTCGGAAACGATCGCCCCTTTTTCAGAAGCGAGGGAGGAATAAATATCAACTTGGCTGTCTTCGGCAGAATTTCTTTCGCTGTCGGCTAAATAATTTTCTTTTAACTTGCTTAGCGTTTTCTCAAATAAATTTAACAACAATTCGAACAAGCTGTCTTTCATAATACACACCTTATATAACCGCCAGGCACCGCTTTTACAATACCTTGCAATTCTAGCCCGGCCAAGCCACAAGCCACGTCTTCAATACTTAAGCCACTGCGCATCGCAATTAGATCGACAGAGGTCGTTTCAAAACCAATGCACTTTACTAGTTTTTCATCCCCGGTTGCAAGAAGAACCGGTTTACTCTCATCTAATCCTGCGGAATCAAGACGCAATTCATTTAAAACATCTTCACTTGAAGTGACCAACTTAGCCCCTTGCTGTAATAAATAATGGCATCCTTGTGTTTGAGAATTATAAATAGAACCCGGGATTGCTAACACATCGCGATTTTGGTCAAGTGCTAACCGGGCTGTAATTAAGGAACCGCTTTTTATTGCTGCTTCAACAACCAATGTGGCTAATGACAAACCGCTTATTATACGATTTCTGCGGGGGAAATGTCCAGCAACCGGGGGTGTACCTAAAGGAAACTCCGACAGTAAAAGACCTTGTTGCGTTATCTTGCGAGCCAGCTCTTGATGCCGACGTGGATATATGCAATCCACTCCGGTCCCCAGCACAGCAATGGTTTGCCCATCGGCATCAAGGCAACCCGCATGAGCTTCCCCATCAATACCCAGGGCCAAGCCGCTGACGATGGCTACACCATGCGCTGCCAGTTCAAATGCAAACCGTCTCGCTGTTTCTTGTCCGGGTATAGTGGGCTTGCGCGTGCCTACAATGGCTACAGTTGGCGCGTGTAATACGGATAAATCCCCTATGGCGTACAATACAGGAGGAGGGTCATAAATTTCTTTTAACAAGCGTGGGTAGGCAATATCATCTAAAGTTAACACATGATGATTGCTGGCAGCATCTTGCCACTGCCAGTCTTTATCCACTTGTGTAAAGTCAAATGTCTTAATAGCATAGGCAAGCTTGTAAGGTAAGCCTGCCGCTTCTAATTCAGCCATAGATAAAGCAAACAACTCGCCAAGTTCAGGCCAACGTTGTACCAGCTTGCTTACCGTACGCGGCCCAACCAGCGGCATCCGGTTCAAGGCTAACAAATAATGCTTGTTGTTCATGGATTAGTCACCGTATCCATTATGTTTATGGCACGGATTGAGCGTACCACCAAAGCAAAGCTCGTGCGGGTAAACGTGCGAAATACCATGACTTCGCCAATACGTTCCGGAGGCAGTTTTACACATTCCCCTGTGCAACGAGGATTTGGAGCGCCACCCCCTTCACTGTACACCCCCAAAACATCCCCGGCCTGCAACCCTGCATCCTTGCCTTTATCAATAACGACCACAAGCCCTACTGCACCTTGCGAATAATCGCCGGGCAAATCAATGATCATGCCACGCACTTGGCAAGATGGGGTCTTAGGTTCAAAGGTTAAGTCAAATTCCGGGTAATTGCGGGGCATCACACGATCCTTCAATTCAACTGCCTGAATGATGTCCGTCAACAAAATAGTGGCCGGATCCCCGCCTCTTACGAGTTCGGCATAAGCCACGAGGTTGGCTTTATAACCCAGAAAACACTTGGTAACCGGGTTTCGGTATTCACCGCAAGGTCTGTACAAAGCATAAGAAAAGGTGGCTCCTGGAAGTGGACAAGGCGGACAGAGGTTCTTCACATAAACATTATCTCCCTGGCTTCCCAACATATGTTCCGTAGTAAAGGCAAGCACAAAAGGTGCATTGGTGAGCGTATCGCGATCGAGCACCAAAGAAGCATCCAGGAAGGGCTTAATATCGCTCAGCGGAATCGGTGGGATAGCTTCTTCAAGCGGCATGGGGCGCATGTAGGGTGATAATTTTACCGTACCATTTGACAATACCCTTAAATAAGGATTGCGTTGATGATAACGTAACTCAAGAACTGCTCCTGGATAAAGGCGGTCAGGATTTTTTATTTGCGGATTCGCATGCCAAAGAGCTTTCCACTCCCAGGGATAAGCAAGATAACGATTGGCAATATCCCATAAAGTATCACCAGGCTGCACGACGTAACGCGCAGGAGCATTGGAGCGCAAAGTTAACGAATGCGAGGCGGTTACAAATAAAATGAGACAAATAAAAAGGAGCTTATATCGCATGCAACAATCCTTGTCTTGGCTGGTTTATCGCAAAAATTCCCTGGCACGGATTTGCCATGCCGCTTCCGCTATTTAACTCAATACTAACGCAAGTTACGCTACTTGCTACCCGATAGTGTATTGGGCGATAATACCATGCAATGATTGTTGTTAAACAGTGCAAAATGGCCATACGTAAAATTATCTATTTACCCGATCCAAGATTACGACGGGTTGCAAAAAAAATTGAAGTATTTGATGAAGAACTGCAAATTTTAATCGAAGACATGTTTGATACGATGTATGCTGCAAAAGGCGTAGGGCTTGCTGCGCCGCAAATTGGCATTGATCTGCGTCTTTCGGTAATTGATGTAATAGGCGATAAAACGCAGCAACTCGTGTTGGTTAATCCTGAAATAATTGCCTCAGAAAATCCGATTGAATATCAGGAAGGCTGTCTCTCAGTTCCTGGAGCCTACGATACCGTTGTCCGAGCAGGCAAGGTAACAATCCGCGCTCAGGATCGTTACGGTAAACCATATGAAATGAGTGCTGAGGGATTATTGGCTGAATGCTTCCAGCATGAAATTGATCACTTGAATGGAAAATTATTCGTAGACTTACTATCCCCGCTAAAAAGAGCATTGGCGAGAAGAAGGCTCGAGAAATTCCTACGGCAAAAAACACGCAAAACATGAAAAAGTTAAATATTGTTTTTGCGGGCACACCGGAATTTGCCCTACCTTCTTTACAAGCCATTGCGCTATCCGGCCATAATCTGGCAGCAATATACACGCAACCGGACCGCCCCGCTGGAAGAGGCCGGCGCTTGCAAGCCTCGCCAGTAAAAGAATGGGCGGAAAGTCAGCATGTGCCTGTCTATCAACCTGTTAATTTTAAAGAGCCGCAAACCGTAACCGAGTTAGCGACTTTAAAACCTGATCTTATGGTAGTGATTGCTTACGGGCTCATTTTACCGCGAGCGGTACTTGAAATCCCGCCTCATGGTTGCATCAATGTCCATGCTTCGCTATTACCCCGTTGGCGTGGCGCGTCCCCCATCCAGCATGCTGTTTTGCATGGAGATAAAGAAACTGGCGTTACCATCATGCAAATGGATGTTGGCATGGATACCGGCAATATGTTAGCCAAAGCATCTTGCTTCATTCATCCAGAAGAAACAGCCGGACAATTGCATGATCGCTTGGCGCAATTAGCGGTCGCACCTTTGCTTGCAGCTTTACATGCATTGAGTCAGGGAAGCATAATAGGTGAGCAACAAGATTCTTCTCAAGCCACTTATGCCCCTAAAATAAACAAGGAAGATGCATTAATTGATTGGCATAAACCGGCCGAGGAAATCGACCGGCAAATCCGTGCCTTTAACCCCTGGCCTATTGCTTACACCCATGCTAATGAGGAGCCTGTACGTATTCATCAAGCTCACATCATACCGCAAACCTATGAGGGTTCTCCTGGCACCATTGTCGCTTTAAATAAAAAAGGCATGCTGGTTGCAACCGGCAAGCATGCCTTACTGGTCCAGCGCTTGCAATTTGCAGGCGGGAAGGCCATGTCGGTCGCTGACTGGTTAAATGCCGCACGTAACCAGCTGTATCTTGGCTTGGTTTTACGATGATGAAACCAAATGAACGCTTGCTTGCTGTTCGCATTTTGACCCAGTTGCTGCAGGAAAAAAAACCATTATCGCATTTGCTGCAAACCGCCCCCCCTTTTACCAAAGAACTTTGCTTTGGTGTTTGCCGTTTTTATTTTGCTTTAGAAGCATTGGTTACTCCGTTATTAAAAAAAAGGCCAAAAGAATTAGAAATCTGGCTCAGCCTATTGCTCGGTATTTATCAATTGCATTATCTGCATACCCCGGATTATGCCGTTGTTAAAGAAACCGTCGCCTTGCTGGAACAATTGAAAAAACCATGGGCTAAGGGTTTAATCAATGCCGTTTTACGCAATTTTTGCCGGCAAAAAGAAACCATTATAAGTAAGATATACGATTCGCCAGCCTATAAACACAACCACCCTCGCTGGCTGCTGCAAGAGATAAAAACAACCTGGCCTGCAAAATGGGAAGCGATACTTAGTGCGAATGATGCGCACCCGCCCATGAGCTTGCGCGTCAATAATGCACGCATCAGTACTGACGCTTATTTAAACCGGCTGCAGGAAGCGCATATTGCGGCACACAAGCATCCCCATGCACCAGCATGCCTCGTTCTTGCTGAGCCTTGTCCTGTGGAAAAGCTTCCAGGTTTTGCCGCGGGTGATGTATCGGTGCAAGATGCTGCGGCTCAGATGGCTGCTTTACTGCTACAGTTAAAACCAGGACTTCGGCTCTTGGATGCCTGTTGCGCCCCTGGAGGCAAAACCTGCCATATTCTGGAAAGTGAACCTGATTTGGCATGTTGTGTAGCCGTCGACGCCGATCTTAAGCGCTTGGAGCGGGTACAAGAAAATTTACAACGTTTGCATTTGCAAGCAACTCTCGTAGCCGGAGATGCTTCTGTTCCGGATGCCTGGTGGGATGGCAAACCCTTCGACCGTATTTTAGTTGACGCACCTTGCTCTGCTACAGGCGTGATTCGCCGCCATCCAGACATTAAATTGTTGCGCACAAAAAATGAAGTTACGAATGCCGCCAAATTGCAGGAAAAAATATTGGACGCATTATGGCCGCTTCTTGCTCCAGGCGGGCTCATGGTTTACGCTACCTGTTCGATATTGCCAGAAGAAAACGAACAACAAATTGCTCGTTTCATCGATAGGCATCTGGATTGTAAACCCCTCATGCACCCGCATGCATGGGCACATGCAACAGGGCATGGTTGGCAAATTCTACCGGGTGAAAACAATATGGATGGTTTTTTTTATAGCGTTCTTAGTAAACAATCATGATTAATTGGCCTTTCGTTGGGGTTTTATTTGTTCTTTCCATTCCGGGAATACTGATTGCGGTACCCCGCTTAATCCGTTTTTTACTAAAAACGAGCTCGGAAGAACTTAAGAGGCGAATCAGCAAAATCGCCGTTGGGCAAACCCTGCTCATGGTGTTTGTGATGAGCATGGCAGGCAGTGTATTATCCATTCCCACCGGCTTAGGAGCAAAAGCCTTAGCCATGCTGCTGTCTGCACACCCGCACCTGGATTTCTGGCAAGACACGGCTTTGTTTATGTTTCTTTACACTGCCGGCGGTTTACTGGTTTTCCTTGTCTTGTATTATGGTGTGGTTTCCTGCTTTCTTGATGCAACTGCTTTACTGCAACTGCAAAAAATTCGTGCAGCCATCGGCTTAGACGGCAGCATGCTTTACAGCGTCGCTGAAGAAATACTAGCGCGTTGGGGCTTACTGAATGTTTGTGCTTTTTTTGCCATTCTTTTTTCACAGCAGCGACATGCCATCATTATCTGTAGCGCTATTTTCATGCAAGCCATTCTTTATGCATTAAGCCAATTACCGCTTTATTTGGCTGCAGGATGTACCCGCGACAGGCGCTTTCTTTATTCATTCCTACTTTTGTATGGTTGGCAAGGAATTTTGTTTGGTTTTATCTTTTGGCAATTTGGAATTTTGGCAACCATCATTGCCCATATGTTATTTCACGCTGGCTGGTGGATTTATGATAAGCCAGAATCACTGCCAGAGAATGTTTCATGCAAACGCTGAAATGGCTGCCAATTGAATTTTTACAACGAGGACGCTATCAGCCAAGAAAAGCATTTGCTGAGGATGCCTTACAGGAACTGGCGCAATCCATTTTATCGCAAGGCTTGATTGAGCCACTCATCGTTCGGCAAAATACGCCTGATTGTTATGAAATCATCGCAGGCGAACGCCGTTGGCGGGCGGCCATGTTGGCTGGATTAACAGAAGTGCCTTGTTTAATAGGCGAATACGGGGAAGAGCAAGCAGCTGCAATTACCTTAATTGAAAATATCCAGCGGCAAGACTTGAATTTAATGGAAGAAGCTCATGGTTATCGCCGTTTATCCCAGGAATTTCATTTCAATCAAGAAGAAATTGCCACCTTGGTTGGGAAATCACGCAGCCACATTGCAAATATTTTACGCCTTTTGACTTTAGCTCCATCCCTTCAGGAAAGAATTGCAAACAAGCAACTTTCTTTAGGGCATGCCCGCGCCTTGGTTGGACTTACCATTGCCGAGCAGGAAATGCTGGCTGGAAAAATAGAAGCACATGGCTGGTCAGTGCGTCATCTTGAAAAAAAAGTTCAAGATTTAAAAGCCCGAAACTCAGCCTCGCCCAATGGTGCGGAAACTCCTGATAAGGTTTTTTTGGAAATGCAATTAGCCGAGCAAATAGGAGCTCCGGTGCAAATTGTTCCGGAAGATGGTGGCGGATGGCTAAAAATAAAATTTTATGATAACGACACCCTTTCGGGACTTCTGGAACGCATGGGCTTGCGCTATGATTAATACTTCAACGCAATCTTTCTTTTGCACCAATTTCTAATCATTTATTTTTGGAGCTCCCAATTGATGAAAAGGATTCTGCCTGCCTTGTTGTTTGGAATCGTATGTTTAAGCGCACATGCCACTACGTTAAAAAGGACAGTGGATCACTTGATTAACCAGGTGGATCCTTCCATCAATATGGGCGTCTCAATAATCGATTTAAATACAGGAGAAAATTTATACCAGCGCAATGCCACCCGTCTTTTTATCCCGGCAAGCAATATGAAATTGTTTTCAGATGCTGCAGCACTTATGGTCTTAGGGCCCGATTACCGTTTTAAAACGCAATTAAGCACCAATGCCACGCTTCTTGAAAATGGCACGTTAAAAGGCTCGGTTTTTTTACATTTGCCTGGCGATCCGTCCTTTATGCAGGATCATTTATCTGATTTACTGTTAAAGCTGAGTGAATGGGGAGTAAAACGCATCCAGGGAGACGTCGTATTAGTCAGCAACCATCGTTTTGTTGCCAGTCACGCACCAGGATGGGTGGTACAAGACTTTAAATACGGTTATGGTGCTCCCATTGCACCGGTCGTGCTCGATGAAAACCGCTTAACCATTACCATAAACCCTGCTCACCAGGCAGGCAAGCCAGCACTGGTAGAAATTAGTGATCACAGTGCAAACTTATTAATTAACAATCAGGTTGAAACCAAGCCACAAACAAAAGGATGCGGCATCGGCTTTAGCATGGATGAAGACAATCGCTTGACTGTGCGCGGGTGCGTGGGCGTGGGCCAATGGGCTGTGCAACAACGCATTGCCATTACCAATCCTCTGCGCTATACGCAAGAATCGATTAAATCACAATTGACTGATTTACAAATTGGTCTGGATGGTCAAGTCTTACTCGGCAATGCGCCTCCCGGTACACTGCTTTTAGCCAGCCATGATTCAAAACCTATTGCGCAATTAATGGCTGATACGCTAAAGCCCTCTGATAATTTATATGCTGACAGCCTTTATCTACATACTGCTGCAAAACTCCATGGCGCTCCTGTAGATTGGCAGCAAGCGCAAGTAGTTCTTAAGAATTTTATCCAGCAGCAAACCGGGATTAATATGCAAAATGCAGTGCTCACGGATGGCTCGGGTTTATCGCGCTATGATCAATTAACTCCGCAACAAACAGTAGGCTTGTTGCGTTTTCTGCACGAGCGTTTCCCGCTTGCATATGAATACATCGCGGCTTTACCTGTTGCAGGTCAGGATGGAACGTTGCAAAAGCGTTTCCGCAAGCCCACCCAGCAAGGATTAATCCGGGCTAAAACAGGCACCATGACTGGTGTCATTGGCCTTTCAGGTTATTTATATACGGCCAATGCGCATACGCTGGCATTTGCCATTTTCGTGAATGTACTCCCTGGAACGAAACCTGCTGTTTCTGGCCGTTACCGTTCTCTGGTTGATGCTTTATGTGATTTCTTTTTACAACAAAAACCTAATTATAACCGGTTTCTTGGGCCTAAAAACGCCCATGCACGCGTGGCTTATCAGCAACATCCAACTCAAGCCGATTTGCAGCGCAATAGAAAAGCGAAATGGCGCCAGCTTGAAACAGCAATAAAACAGGCAGTGAAAGGGCAGGCAGTTACCGTACTGTTTCGAAATAATGAATTAATTTTGCAAGATTACAATGTAAATGTGGGGCAAGTTTGGTCAACTTTGCAACAACTTAGAAAAAGATACGCTTTTGCCGTAGCCCTTAATAGCCCAACTCCCCCAAACAGAGATTCGACTACTCCGCTATTATTGTGGATAAAACCAAGACCTGGCGTTAACGCCCAAGGATTACGCACCTGGACAATACGAGAGGCATTGAGTTAGAGAATTTAATAAAACCTTAATTAATTTGCGCTATGATAAATAAAGATCATTAATTTTGCTGAGATAATGCGGTTTACCTCTGAAAACGTGCAGCAATTTCTGCAAACACAGGCAGTAGATGTTTCCGGTGCATTTGAAAATTGCTTCTTTCACTGCTATGGAGCATTTCTTTTAGCAAATGGCCTGCCTTTGCCTGCCGATCTTTTTACGTTTAAATCCATACTCGAGCCTGATAGCCCAGCTAAAGAATTACAAAAATTGTTTCCTGATGCAGCCTCCTTGGATTTCTTCGCTGCCTATGCAAAAGTTTCAGATAAAAATCAAACCACCTTTCCAAATTTTATGGTGGAAAAAACCTTGGTGCTTGGTATCTTGTTACGCGAATGGTTTGCTACGGAAACGGCAAAGCTTTTTGAACATTCGAGTGAGACCCCCCCTGTTATTTTAAACGCGTTTAAGGCTTATATTGATGCCCGTAAGGAAGGAATACAACCTGAAGATTTACTCTCCGGCCCAGAAGGTGTGTTATGTCAAGCCAATCAGGATTTTTTGGAATCTTGTGTCATTCGCGCTGCAAAAGAAGATATCAATGATGCATGTCTTCACGCTCATTGGGCTAATAATGGACGCGTGGCTTATGCCAAAGAAATTGGCAAATTGAATACCAAATTGGCTCCGGATGACTTACTTCCGGTTTTACGACGCTTAAACTACTCCTTTAGAATATATAATTTAAGCGGAATTCTTGTTGAACACATAAACCCAGAACAAGACGACAGCGTTCCATTTGAAGTCATTCTGGATAGTGCAGTTGGCCATTATTATTTAATTAAAGATTCCAAGACTGAGAAATTGCTCTCTGAATATCAGCACAGCTATGATCAGTATTTAAAAAATCGGACAGCAGTCTTAAGCCAGGAAATGAAACTGGAAGACGCCTTACCCTATTCTTTACTGTTACCCGCAATTTGCCCAAAAGGTCTTTTGGATGAACAGGCCTCGCCCTTTCCGCTTTTTCTGCAACAAATGGAAAACATGAAAAAATTTATCCAGGGAAATGATGCCCGTGAACAGCAGGATATGATACAAAACCAACAAGCAAGCAATGAAACCATCCCCATGGAAACAGCCGAACAGTCTTCACTCCAAGGAGGGGGAATTCAGGAATCCGATGAGTTTAAAGAGCAGCAGCCCCCCATCTCTCCACCAGCCAACACAGATCCTATTTCCACACCAAACAATGCGAATGACAGTGAAATTATATTGCCCGCTACTCCAACTCTGACATCCCCAGAAACTGAAGAAAAATCATCCCATCGCAACAATTATAGTTTTTTATTAGGTGCCTTTTGTGTGCTAAGCGGCGTGTGCAGCATCATCGCCTTTGCCGTGGCCATCACTGCTCTGGTTATGCTGTTGAGTACGCCCGCCGCCCCCGTGGCTGCTCTAGGCATTACTGCAGGGGCGGGTTTAGCTGCCGGGTTGGTTACTTTGGGACTCTTTCACTTGACCAGTGAGATTGCAGACGAGCGCGAGAACCAAGCCAAGCTTGAGTTCAAATAATTACTCAGGCATTTCCATATGACGCTGCAAAATACTCAATTCGCTTCTGAGTTGCTCCAACTCCTCAAGTAATTCCAATACCAAAACCACTCCGGGAATATTGACCCCCAGATCCTGCTGCAAGCGTTTGGCTGATTGAATCCTACGCACCATTGCATAATCAATTTGCAAGTTTTTTACATCTTTAGGGGGATGGCTAAACAATCCTTGCTCTAGCATTCCCTGCAGCAATTCTTCGGATATATCATATTTTTCGCATACTTCAATAAATGAAACCGTATGATTTTCATCCACGAGTAAGCCTGTTATGACTTGCTTGTTTCCCATACTAAATCCTCAATCGTTCACGTGGGTTAAACGGCATTTCCTCAGCCATCTTTTTATAAACATTACGCGCTGCATCCGTTGTCGGCTGCGGGATCATGATTTTTAAAATCACATATTGATCGCCAGGCACACTCCCTTGCAAACCACGTTTTTTCAGGCGCAGTGTTTGCCCGCCTTGCGAGCCCGGTGGAATTTTTAAATCCACCTTGCCACCCAGAGTAGGGACAACAACCGTTGCTCCAAGAGCGGCTTCCCATGGTGCAATAGGAAGAGTCATGTAAATATCATTATCCTTCACTTCAAATAAAGGGTGCTTGCCGATGTGTACGGTTAGATATAAATCGCCGCGAATGCCGCTTTTATCGCCGCTGGCGCCTTTGCCTGGTACACGGATCTGTTGCCCGCTGCGTATGCCAGCCGGAATTTTAACTCGCAGGGTTTCCTGGCCTTGCGCGGTTGGCAAGAGGATATCTTTTACCGTCCCTTTGTATGCTTCCTCTAAACTGATAACGAGATTGCTTCGATAATCGGCACCGGCGTATCGTTGCTCCCCGGATGGCCTTGCCCCGAACAAGGATTCAAAAAAATCAGCGTCAAACTGAAAACCTTCTTTACCACCGAAATCCCAGCTGCTTTGTTGGGAAGAATATTGTGCTTTTTGGTTTAAATCCCAGTCTCTAACGTATTGGTCATATACTTTTCTTTTTTCAGGATCTCTTAATACTTCATAAGCCTCACCCAATTCCTTGAATTTTTCTTCGCCCTGGGGATCTTTACTGATGTCTGGATGGTATTTGCGCGCCAGTTTTCTATAAGCTGTTTTAATATCATTTGCTGTTGCGTCCCGATTTAATCCCATTATTTTATAATAATCTTTATAACTCATAGCCGCTTTTCCCTTATCTCTTATTAGCGATTTTTAACTTAATCTGTAGTTGCATTATTTTTGCAAAACGTAAGTTCCTGGGGCTTTGGGCAAGGACTCGTCAAATACTGGCGCTGTGACTTGCTGGGAAGAAGAATGTTTCACAAGCCACTGATTCCAGGCAAGCCACCATGAGCCATCATGATTTGCTGCACTTTTTAACCATTGTTCCGGCCCCATGTATGCAGCCCGATGTTTATGCTCGCGTATGCGGTAGGAACGGCCTTGATGACCTGGTTCACTGACAATCCCGGCATTATGTCCGCCACTGGCCAGGACAAAGGTTATATCATCATTGAGCATCAAATGAATTTTGTAAACAGATGGCCAGGGCGCCACGTGATCTTTTTCAGTACTCACTACAAATGCGGGCACATGAATATTTTCCGGCACGACAGGATTGCCTTCCAACATAAAACGGCCTGCGGCAAAGTCATTGTTTAAAAATAGTTTTTCAAGGTATTCGCTGTGCATCTTATAAGGCATTCTGGTGGCGTCTGCATTCCATGCCAATAGATCAATCATGCCGCGGCGAGTACCATGCATGTAATCCTGAACCATTTTAGACCAAATTAAATCGTAAGTACGCAGCATTTGGAAAGAACCTGCCATTTGCTTTGTATCCAAATACCCTTGCTCCCACATCATATTTTCTAAGAAAGCCACTTCACTTTCGGTGATGAATAACATCAATTCCCCTGCTTCCGTGAAATCACCTTGCGCTGCAAGTAAAGTTAAGCTCTTTAAGCGTTTATCTCCTTCTCTCGCCATCGCAGCGGCAGTAATCAATGCCAACGTGCCGCCTAGGCAATATCCCATGAGATGAATTTTTATTTTAGGAAAAATACGTGAAACTGCATTAATCGCGGCCATCGCCCCCAAGTTATAATAATCATGCAAGCTCAAGTTACGATCGGAACTGTCGGGGTTCTTCCAAGAAATAATAAAAACGGTATGCCCCTGCTCCACTAACCATTTCACTAATGAATTATGTGGTGATAGGTCCAGGATGTAATATTTCATAATCCAAGCCGGTATGATGAGCAATGGCTCTTTATATACCGTTTTAGTTGTTGCCTCGTATTGAATTAACTCAATAAGATCATTGCTAAATACGACACGCCCCGGCGTAACGGCTACGTCTTTTCCTGGAATAAAATGCTCTGCTCCCGGCGGAGGCAGCCCACTTAAGCGGACTAAAAAGTCTTCCAAACCAATTTCCATGCCACGAAGCAAATTTTTGCCGCCTGAGCGCAGCGTTTCCCAAAACAGGTCAGGATTCGTTAAAACAAAATTTGCGGGTGAGAGAGCATCCAAAACTTGCCGGACTGTAAAAGAAACGGTGCGCTCTACATGATCGGGAACCCCGGAAATATTTAGCGTTGCTCGTCGCCACCAGTCTTCCGTTTGTAAAAAAGACTCAGCCCACCAGCGCCAGGGGAAGAGCTGCCAGGTTTCTGTATGAAAGCGAACATCGCAACCATTGGCAGGTTGCGCTTCACAACAAATGCGCTTAAGGACGTCGCTTGCGTGTAAAAAAGGGTAAAGGCCTAATTCAAGCATACGGCCAGGCGACTGAGCCAGTTGCGCTAACCATGAAAAATAAGCAGTAGCAATAGCGGCAGGACTAATGCCAGCCGTGCCCTTTGCTAAGTAAGCCTGGAACAGTCTATCCATGAAATTAAAAAATTCTTCAGGTTCCTTGGAATCAATCGTCTCGCAACTTTGTCTAGGCATATCCGAGCCCAAACAGCGCACTTGCGGCAAAAATTTTTTCTCATCATTAGAATCTTTATTTTGGGATGGCTCCATATCGACTCGTCCTTGATGGTCAAGCGGTCAGCGAAACGCTCGCCGCAAAGAATTAAATCTTGTTAAAGCGTAGCAGAAGCAGAGAGTATTGGCGATGCGACAAATTATCTTTTCCCAAAGGTTAGATATATAATTCCTCATAGTTATCATGATTTTATCTATAATTGAAGTATTGCTCAGTAAAATTGCTCTGGAAGAGAAACATGGAACAGAACAAGTCTTTAATGGACTAACAATGAACAATTCTTTAATCCTGGACACAAAAACACTAAGGCGAATCCCGCCTCTATTTGTTTTTATTCTTATTTTGGTTTTGGGTTTGCCCGCTGTTGCTTTAAATTACTTCGGCTTTGATTTTATTGTAAAAAATATTAATTATGATCACGTGTTGGGCTCTTCCATTATCGAAGCGCAAATAAGAGGCTATTTCCGACAAACTTTACTGCAATGGTCAGCCTTTTCCCTGGCCGCAATCACTGTTTTATTAGCCTTTACCCAATACCGTCTTGCCAATGATAAGGTTGCCCTGATTATTGGCTTAGCCGTTTTATTCTCAGGGTCAGTTGAAGCATTGCATACCTTGGTTATCGATGGCCTAACACCTGATTATATCGATAAAAAAAATCTGGATGCAGTCATTTGGACTTTTTCAAATTCAATAAGCGGCATTATCTTTATTATTGGTTTTTTATTATTGCTTAAATTTGAAAAAGGTAAGCGCTTCCGTTCATTTACCTTTATTCTTTTAAGCATTCTTTTATTTCTTATTGCTTTTTCATCCATTTATTACGCTGCTGCAAGTACAAAACTGCCGGAAATGTGGTTTGAATCCGCTATCTTATCGCGGCCTTATGAATTAATTTATCTGTTTATTTATTTATCCATTATACTTTTTATCTATCCTGCTGCTTATAAAAAATACCCTTATATCTTAACAAACTGTATTTTTTATATGGCGGTAACTCAAATTGTTACTGCCATATATCTGATGCTATTATCCAGCACACAATACGATAGTGCTTACAACATTGCCTATTTTTTAAAAATTATTGTTTATTTCATCCCTTTTTCCTGTTTAATTATCAATTATGTTTTTTCTTATAATGCGGTTCTTGAGGCACAAAAAAATTTAAAAATCAGTGAAGGTCAATTAAAATATCTGGCAGCACACGATCCATTAACAAACCTCTTTAATCGACGCGAATTTGAAAATTTATTGGCAAAAACCGTGGCGCATGCTGCCAGACATGATCAAGCATTCGTTTTATTTGTCATCGATGTGGACAATTTTAAATCCATCAATGATTCTCTAGGGCATACTCATGGCGATCATTTTCTCAAGCAATTTTCGGCGCAATTAAGTTCATTAACGCGCAAAGGCGATATTTTATCGCGTATCGGCGGCGATGAATTTACTTTAATCAGCAGGGGATTAAAGACCCCTTCTGCGGCCAGAAAACTTGCAGAACGCATCATTCAGGGATTGCACACGGCATACCCTGTATATGGTAAGTTATTGACCAGCAGCGTCAGCATCGGCATAGCCATCTTTCCAGGCGATGGCAAAACGGCGGAAGAACTTTTAAAAAATGCAGATATCGCCATGTACAGTGCTAAAAAGTCAGGGAAAAATACGTATCGTTTCTATACTGAAAAGTTAAGCCACCTGCAAACCAGAGAAGCTGAAATTGAATCTTATTTACGTACAGCTCTTAAAAATGATGAATTCAGTTTATATTTTCAACCCAAATATAATTTAATTTCGCGAGAAATTATTGGCGCAGAAATCCTGCTGCGCTGGCACAATGCGACCTTGGGGGAAATTGCCCCCGATGAATTCATCCCTGTGGCAGAAAACACAGGATTGATTGTGAATATTGGCGTATGGGTGTTGAAGAAAACCTGCGAAAAAGCCCAAACCTGGGCAGAAAAATATAAGCGAAATTTACTGTTTTCAATTAATGTATCACCCGTGCAATTTGAAAACAGAGACTTTTTCCCAAACCTTGAAAAAACATTAAGAAATTATAACTATCCTGCTGCTTTTCTTGACTTAGAAGTTACGGAAAGCCTGGTAATGAGAAATGATGTTTTCATCACGGAAGGTTTAAGGCAAATTGATAAGTTGGGCGTGCATATTTCCATCGATGATTTCGGAATGGGCTATTCTTCCTTAAGCCGCTTGAAATCTTTACCCATTGATACATTAAAAATTGATAAATTATTTGTTTCGGATATCCAAAATGAGCAGGATAAGGTAATCGTTATTGATACCATCATCAAATTAGCCCAAGAATTGGAAATGAACATCGTCGCGGAAGGTATTGAAACGGAGGCGCAATTAAACTATTTAATCGCAAGAAAATGTTATTTTGGCCAAGGTTTTTACTTAAGCAAGCCGCTAACAGCAGACAATTTTGAGGCACTTGCCTATGCGCCTAAAGATAAAGACAACGGGCGAGAAACTATATAATTGAATTTATACATCTTATCGTGACTTGCATGTCATTTGCAGGCTCAATGAAACCCGGTATCATACCTTACTTCATATTGCCCATAATGCTACAGGAAAAACAGCAAGGAGCAAACCATGAGGTTAGTGCCAGCTTTTTTCAAAGAAAAATCAATCCCGCCTTTGGCAACTGCAAGTTTCATCGCCATAAGCAGTGCTTATTTAGTGATTTTTTATTTTGTCTTTACAGGCCAATACCGCATGGATTTCTCATCGTTGTACACCGCTTCCTATGTGTTGCATGCGGGAGAAAATCCTTATCAAGTCTTGTTTCGCGGCTATTTTCCTGACATAGCATTGTTACCGGCTAATTTAAATCCCCCCATAATTCTCTGGCTGGCCACCCCCTTAATTTGGCTAGGCTTTGATGCAGCGCTTTGGTTATGGTCTTTCGCAAGCTTAACTTTAGGAGTGCTAGGCGTACGCATTGTGTTTAAATATGCATTCCCTGCTGAATTCTATCGTAAAAACCAGTTTTATCTCTATTTACTTTATTTTGCTTTTTTTCCGGTAGCCATTAATACCATCATTGGACAATTTGGGGGAATATTATTTTTTTTAACCATGTATGGCTATGACGCTTTGGTAGAAAAGAAAGAAGTGCGTGCAGGGTTGCTCTGGGGAATTTTAGTTTCCATAAAATTTTTCCCAGGATTATTGTTACTCTATTCATTATCTCAAAAAAAATACCGCACGTTTATTGTCATGGTAGCAACCATCGCTTTGCTTCTTTTAATTCCATGGCTTTGCTATGGAATTATCATCTACAAACACTATGTTTCCATGATGAGCAGGGTACTCTGGTATGGCGACAGTTGGAACGCTTCCTTCTATGGCTATCTTTTCCGTTTATGGGTTGATGTTTCTCATTACCAAAAAAGTTGGCATTGGGTAAAATTAAGTTATGTAATTTTGTTTTTTCTTTTTTTAATTTTTTATCTTTATCAACTCGGGAAACAAAAGGATAGTTCGCTAAAGCACAAAGGATTTTGCCTAACCTTGGTCATGATGCTCTTTATGAGCCCATTTGGCTGGATGTATTATTTTTCTTTACTATTATTTCCCCTCCTATTGTCTTGGTTTGAAATTAGCAGCACCCCTAAACCGCCCCGGTATCTATTTCTCTGGCTTTTGGCGTTCTTCTTCCTCACCTTCCCTACAGGATATGTTATGGCGGCCAGGATGGAATCCACGCTAAACGCAATTGGAGTGTATTCTTTTCATTTTTATGGCATGTTATTATTAACGAGTCTTATTTATAATTTAAAGCTTAACTCCTGCACCAGAGCCATCCTATTGCAACCCTATTTGCAACCTGTCACATTATTTATTTTTGCCTTTAGTTTTTTATTGTTTATCGTGAATTTCATCGTTCCAGTTTTTGCATACCTGCATTAATTTATAATATTTTTAACAATTTGCTTTCTTGTAGCAAAAAAAGCAAATTTATTACACCATCACTTGACGAATACAGGCAAATTGATTTAAAATTGAGCAGTTTTTGATTAATCAATGAACGCTTTACGGGGATGTGAGCGTAATTCAATGGAATGGCTTTGTTAACCCATTGGAGAGCTTATAGATGCCTAAAATGACTTGCCTAGATGATGTTTTTGAGTCCCTTACTAAAGAAAAACCCAAGCAACCTTCCGCTTTTCTCATTGCCTTAGGCACCGATACGCAATTCACGGAAAAACCTGTTGTCGTACAAAAACCTGCAAACTCGCCCTACGAACTTGGTGAGTTTTACTCTTTCCTAATGCAATACATCACGCATTTATTGGGTGAGAAAGGAGAAAAACATAAAGGTGCTATTTCCTATGTTTCGGAAAGCGTCACGGTAATTGATGGCCCTGATACAGCCGGCACCCTGGTAGGCGATCGCATTTCAAAACTTGTTTTACAAACCCTCGGATTTGCAGCCAGTGGCAAAGAAACTTTAATTTTAGGCGCCCACAGCCGTGGCGCTGTAGAAACCATGCTGGCACTACATGAAATTCACCGGATCAAAGAAGAACTGGCATCGGAAGACACCCCAAAAAGCCTTCATGAAATTTTATGCAATTCCACATGCCCATACACAAAAGCTGCGATGCAAAAGCTTTCCAAAAGTGTTCAGGATAAGCCACAAAATAGAAAATTATTACTGGAGCGATTGAACAAACTTAACCTTAATGCTTTTTTACTTGACCCCGTTCCCGGCGGACGCTTATATGGGCTGCCTTATACTCGATGGGATGATCCGCGTTTTTATGATTCGCTTTCCGAAAAATGCAATTCCCTGGAATTATATTTATGCCGCGACGAGCGAAGCGGTTGTTTCAGACCCATAGTCGCTAAAGATATGCAACCGATCGTCATTCCCGGACATCATGGCACCACGAGTGGAAATTTATATACGCAAAAGCTCAACCGAGCTCCTGTGAACGGCGATACGTCCACGATAATGAAATTGATGATTTGCAAATTTTTGCACTTCAGCCATACAGTCACAGCAAATGCAGGACAAACCCTTTTTACCTCATTAAATGAAGATATTGATTGCGCTCATCCTGACTTGCAACAAATTGCCAATGAATTCATGAAAAGGGATCAAAAGGCAAGGTATAACCTTCTCCTTAATCATTACCTTAGCGTTAAGCAAAACGACCAAGCGTTCTTATCCCTCGCTCAAGATGGTTATATCGTCGTCGGGATAGAAGATATTAAAGGTCAGCGTTATGTGCATTACCGTGCCCATAATGATTTCAGCATGGGAGACATTGCGCCATCCCTGCAGGGGGAATTTGTCAATACCGAGCATGCCTTGCTTTATTTACGCCAATACATTCAGTTTGATGAAATTATTTCAGCCAAGCCGGTAGAGCAATTGCAGCATATCACGACTGCCCTGGCAGACGTTTTAAAAATTCTTCTCAGTCTACCTGCAGAAAATGAAGATGAAAAAACCCAACGCTTGCGTAAATTATTTGAGAATGAGCAGGGCAGGAAAGTATTTTTTTCCGGCTTCTCCATGCTGATTGACGCCGTAAGCCAAACTTACCTTCGCAATAATTTGTCTTCGCAGGAAAAGCAACAATTGATGCAGGCAATAAAAGAGCCGTTTAATGTATTGTCTCTGGCAAGACGACGACTTGAAACATTTGCTGAGTCAGGAACAATTAGTATCAACACCTATATTAATATATTGGACGGTTTCGAAAAGATTTTACAGTCAGGCTTGAAAAAAACCGTAGAAGAACATGCGAGCCTAATCACCCAGCGGGCTAAGAGCATGCAAAAACAATTGCACTTGTTCCTGGCACCAGAGCAAGATTTTCAGCAAACCCTCACATGCTTTAAATCAGGCTTAAATAAGCTTGGCGAATCAGAAGCGTTAACTTCCATTCGCAAATGCATGGAGGAACTTGACCCGGTGAACGTAACAACCGTTAAAGAAGCCTTAAAAAAAGAACTTGAAGCAATAAATAATTCTGAATTTCAAGATAGAGAGAAAGTTTTTAAACAAATCGTTGAACTGGCAACCGCTACAAATTTAAATGCCCATATTGAGGCACAGCAACGAACTTACGAACAATACCTGCAAGAATTGGAACAAATTAATGAAGCGGCACAAGTACTGGATGGCGGTTATGACACTTTATCCGGGTTAGTTTCCAAAGGTGGCGAGCAAACCATTGAAATCAACCGCGATGAACTTTGCCAGCATAGCGACACCTTGGTAAAAGCCTCCGCCCGCTTATTACTGGAAAAACAACATGACTTGCAGCTGCAGCCCGAGCTCATCAGCCATGCTTTTTTTGAAACCGTCAAAAAAAGAGCGATTTCTTTAGGTGCAATTGATCCTGAAAAAAGAAGCCTGCAAGAAAATCTGGTACAAAAAGAGCAAGCGCTGCAGAAAATGGTTGAAGAAGCCAAACAGCAAGAAGAAAAGCTTACGGCTAAAACCGAAGAAATCGAAAAACAACAACAAACTCTTAATGAGAAAGATAAGACTATAAGCCAACATGAGACAAGCATCAAAAAACACCAGGAAGAATTTAAGATTAAGCAGGAATTCATTGAAACCCTGGCTTCCAAGAAGGAAGTAGAATGCGCTCATATCATCCAAACCAAGCTGCTTGTTTATACTGAACAACATTTGCAACATTTGTTTCAGGAAGCGCAAAAATATAAAGATATCCAAGGAAGCCATTTGGATTTATTAACCGAATGGTTGCATGTTACAGATGCTAAATCTACGGCAAATTACAAACAAATCCGTGATACCCATCAAGGTGTTAGACAATTGTATGAGGAATTAAGCAATCCCAATGTATTACCCAGCGAGAAAATAAAAGCCTTCCATGCATCTTTAATGAAAATGGAGAAAAATCTTAATTTAACCGATAACGTCGATTGGAGTAGATTCCGCAATCGCTGCTTGCTGGCCATAGCCATTATTTTTACCGGAATTATTCCAGGGTTAATTGTCATGGGAATTTATGCAGCAGCCACTTCACACTCGATGTCATTCTTTGCTAAAGGGACAGGCGGGCGTTATCAGGAAAATTGTGAGCTTAGCGCACAACAAATCCCTGCTGCATAAATTAACAAGATGCTTGCATGGATGCTTAAACCCGGCACTGCCCACTGTATTTGGAGGCATAGCTGATTGCTTCGCACGCATGGCGATTTATTATACTAAAATTCTAAGGAGTTCATTTGCCAGGAGGCGATTATGGAAAAAGAAAAGGATGTACGCAAGCAGATTGATGAAGACGTCGAGCGCTTAGACAGCATGCCCGAGGCTCCCGACGAAACCACTGCCGGAGGGGTTCAGAAATTACGGAAAGTTCCCCCGGAACCAAGCAATGTCCCTGCAAAAAACCGGAAATTGTGCATTGCAATTCTCGATGATGACGCATTTACTCTTCTTGCGAATCAACAGATGGTAAAAGCAGCAAAATCACGCGGATATGAAATCGAGTGCAAGAAATATGAACTGTCCAACCACCCTGAACATGACAGGAATCTCGACCAATTTCGCCACGATCTTAGGAGCGGGCAAATTAACGGCATTATTACTGATCACGATATGAGGGATGATTGGAGTGGTACTCTCGCAATTAACACGGTGCGCAAGGCAAAAGGCGAGATTCAAAATATTCCTATTTTGTTAAATAGTGCGGATAGCAATTATAAAGAAGAGATTTTACAAGTTAAAAACGTCTCTTTCCTTAAAAAAGCAGATCCAAAAGCCAAAGAAATAATCCAAGAGTTTGTCGACAAAGTTGTGCAGTATGATTTGAATCTACGCTATGGCCCCACTCCCCAGCAATTCCAAGCGTATAAGGCAAATTATAATCAAATCATGCAGCCGGAAGGTGATGAAAACGATGATACAATTGCCCCGCCTCATATATAATCAAAGCTAAATGGCGTGCCTGTTTGATATGGTCTCATGGCCATGTCAAACTCGCCATAAAGCATTGCTGTTGCGGCCAAGCGCTCATGCTGCATAATATATATTTTTTATGACCTCCATTTTTTCTTTGAGTAGGGCAATAGCTCGCAGCGTGTTCTTTATTTCATTTTCTTCATTCTGTTTTGTTTTAAACTCAAGCCACAGCAACCAGCTTTGGTAACAAAGAGACCATAGCGGTTTATCGCTTGCAGGTAACCGGCCCGCTTGTTTCCTATATCCGCATAAGGCAGCGCTGAAAGAATGTGGATTGAACCGCCCTGCTGCTATTCCGGCACAGTTAACAGCAAGCCCAATTAGTTCTACAAATGGATGGATTAAACCTGCGCTGTTCCAATCAATTAAATAGGGGATATTTTTTTTCCATATTACATTACCCAAGTGAATATCGCGGTGGCTGGTAACCCAATCTTCATAAGCATGCAGATGATGGTGACAGCATTCCTCAACCATTTGTAATAGAAAAGGAGAGCGGGCGGCAGTTGGCTGTGGGAAAGGCTTGCTGCCTTCTTTAGGTAAATCCAATTGATGCAAGGAGGCAAGTATGGAGCCGAGTTTAAATGCCTGCTCTTTAGAGCAAGTTACTAAAACCTTACCGGGACAATAGGGGATAAACAACCGCCACGTACCTGCCACTTGCACTGCAAAATTACCTGTTTCCCACAATTTTGCTGACTTGGTAAGCTGCAGGCTGACAGCCACTTGAGCCGCAATGCTCTCGGTAAAATTCAAATATTTTTCATCAAAATCCCCTAGCCAATTTTGCGCAGGAATAATTTTAACCACCCATTCACTGCCATCTGGCAAAACTAAAAAGTGAATACTGCTGCCATAAGGGCTTTGTTGCACCTGTATACTCAGGATTTTTTGTTTAAAAAGATCCTCGTAAATTGCTATCTCATTCTGCATTCATTAATTGTTCTATATAGCGCCTGCAGGTCAAAGGCTTGTTAATATAATTAACCACTTGCCGTGTACCTCCTGTGCCTGTAATTACCAAGGATCCATAACGCAGTATACTACCCAGAATGGTTTGGCGGATATCAATGCTTTCTATTTTGTTCAATGGGATATCAATGGTTTGCCGCACCAAAACCCCGCTACGTAAAATGACATGTTTTTTGTTTATTGTGAGGGAGGAAAACTGATACGTTACCCACATCATCAGTAACCAAATTAACGCAAAAAACGCAACCACCAAGGAAACCTCATAAAAAAGCTCAAAATTCATAGCCACATACACAGCTGCCGTGAATAGCACCAGTGGCCAAACAAATAAAACCCAATGCAGTCGGGCTTGATGGATTACATTATTATCGGTCATTATTATCCTTACCATTGATTTCAAACTGCAAAACGATATGATCGTAGCAACTCTTTGAATCGAAGGTGATGCATTGCAATATCATATTGCAGACACGCTTATTTTTCTATTTATACTGGATGTTTATGCGGCCAATCAATCAATGCTTAAATCCAAAGCTTGCTGAATTATGTCAACAAGCACTGCGCTCTGAATCGTTAAAAGATAAGGTAAGCCAACATCTCCCTCCACTTTTTCAAAAACATTGCAGCATTGCAGGATTTAATAAAGGTTGCCTGATTTTGCTGGTAGACGATGCCATTTGGGCTACCCAATTACGTTTTTTGCTTCCTGAACTGCGCGATAAATTGCGGCAGGAAGCGGGAATTTATCAATTGGCTTCTATTAAATTACTACTTAACCCTGCAGAGCAAATACAAATCAAAACCAAAACCCCCGTTCCGCACATGCTGTCCCTACCAAACAAAATGGCAATCATGCATGCTGCCGAACAATGCAGCTTTTTACCTTTAAAAAATGCATTATATAAATTGGCAAAACACAGCAACCATGATGCTGAAACAACTCAAGAGGTGCCACGCCTGAATGCCTGCGGTAAATCCGAAAGCTAATCGTAATCTGTAGCGGGTTAGCTCTACGCTAACCGCAACGACACAGACGAGCCACAGCCATGTATTTAATCATTTTCTTGTTTAAGAGAAGACGTTTGGTCTAAGCTTCTATGGGAAGTAAGACAGACTGGATAGAAGGTAGATAAGTTTCCGCATCGAAATAGGTATATTCCCATGCCTCTTGTCGTACCATCAATTCGCGCAATAGCTTGTTGTTTAATTCATGACCTGATTTATAACCTTCAAATGCACCAATTAAACCCGAACCTAATAAATAAAGATCACCAATTGCGTCAAGAACTTTGTGTTTGACGAATTCGTCTTCAAACCGTAAACCATCTTCATTGAGGACGCGATAATCGTCAACGACAATAGCATTATCCAAGCTACCACCCTTGGCTAAATCATTTTCGCGCAATTTCTCATAATCAGAAAGGAAACCAAAGGTTCTTGCCCGGCATACTTCTTTTACATAAGAAGTAGTGGAAAAATCAAATTGAGCCGTTTGCGGTCGATCATTAAAAACAGGATGCTCAAAATCAATTGTAAATGAAACTTTATAGCCATTATAGGGAAGAAATTGTACGTATTTGTCTTTTTCTTCAATCCGTATTGGCTTTAAGATGCGAATAAAGCGTTTTGCGGCACTTTGCTCACGGATCCCTGCCGATTGAATGAGAAATACAAAAGGAGCCGCACTTCCATCCATAATTGGAATTTCAGGCGCATTTATATCAACATAGGCGTTATCAATGCCTAAACCTGCAAATGCAGAGAGCAGATGCTCAACTGTTGCTACCTTAACACCATCGCGTTGCAGGGAAGTACACAGCATCGTATCGCAAACGTATTCATAAGAAGCTGGAATTTCTACCACTGGGGAAAGATCGATTCGTCTAAAGACAATACCCGTGTTAATCGGCGCCGGACGTAAGGTGAGAAGCACTTTATCACCGGAATGCAAGCCAACACCCGTTGCTTGAATCACCTTCTTAGGAGTTCGTTGTTTTATCATTCAGCGCGCACCTTTAAGCTAAGCCTTTTTAAATATGGAAACCCCCGGAATCTTAGCAACAATTTATTGATTAGTCTAATTTTTTCAATTTATCCTATGAAAAACGGCCTTTTTAGGCCGTTTTTCGAAGATTTTATGCTTCTTCCTGTCTGCGTAAAAAGGCTGGAATATCCAAATAATCCACATCCGGCACAGCCTCGCTACCTTGTTTAACGGCTGGAGTTGCCGCTTGTTTGCGAATCACTGCAGGCCGCTCCAACTGCTCATAATCAAGGGAGCCATCGCCACGTCTTGATTCAACCAGGCGTGCACGTCCTGCATTTTGCTGGACACTACCCTGCCGCTGCCTGGAATCGCCGAGTCCGGTTACAATAACCGTAACTCGCATTTCTTCCGTCATATCGGGATCAATTACTGTGCCGACGACTACCGTTGCATCATCAGAAATAAAGCCTTTAATTACATCACCCACCTCTTCGAACTCGCCAATTGACATATCCAAGCCAGCAGTAATGTTGACCAAAATGCCACGCGCACCAGAGAAATTGACGTCTTCCAAGAGGGGAGAAGCAATTGCAGCTTCAGCAGCTTGCCGTGCTCTTTGCTCGCCTTTGGCGCTGCCTGTGCCCATCATGGCCATGCCCATTTCAGACATAACGGTACGCACGTCAGCAAAATCGACGTTAATCAGACCAGGACGGGTAATTAAATCGGAAATACCTTTTACCGCACCCAGCAATACATTATTTGCGGCTTTGAATGCATTCAATAAACTGATGTTTTTGCCCAAGACACTCAATAATTTATTGTTTGGAATCGTGATCAATGAATCCACATGCTCGGCTAACTGTCTTATACCTTCTTCAGCTGCCAAGGCACGCTGTTTCCCTTCAAAAGAAAACGGTTTCGTAACAATAGCGACTGTTAGAATGCCTAATTCTTTTGCAATTTCAGCAAATACCGGCGCGGCACCCGTGCCTGTTCCGCCTCCCATCCCAGCGGTTATGAAAATCATGTCCGCACCATGCAAAATTTCTTTAATGCGTTCGCGATCTTCTTCTGCTGCTTCACGCCCGATTTTTGGGTTTGCGCCAGCTCCTAATCCTTTCGTCAATTGATCACCCAATTGAATAAGAATTTTTGCATTGGATTTTTTCAACGCTTGTGCATCGGTATTCGCACAAATAAACTCTACACCATCAATATTTTCAGAAACCATGTGTTCTACGGCATTACCACCGCCACCGCCGACTCCAACGACTTTAATCACGGCATTGTCTTGCTGGCTGCTCTCCATTAATTCAAACATTCGTGTACCTCTCGTGATTCAGGTTGATTTGTAGCATTCTTGAGAGAATGCCTTATACGGCACAGAGCTGCTTACAAACTGACTCCGCCTTGGAGTAAATTCGTAAACAGCTCTTAAGACTTAAAACTTACTAAACGCAGCTATCTTAAAAATTACCATGAAACCATTGTTTCATCCGCGTCCAAATGCTACTGCTTGTATCGTTCAGTACAGGAACATTATAACCACCTTCATACTGCTGTTGAAAGCCGTGTAATAACAATCCCACGCCAGTCGCCAATGAAGGATTAGTTGAAGCTTCACCCAATCCGGCAATTGGTTGCGCACAACCGTGGCGAACAGGCATTTCAAAACACATCTCCGCCAGCTCGATCGCACCATGTACGTTGGATGCTCCCCCGGTTAGCACAATGCCTGCTGCGATCAATTCTTCAAAACCGCTGCGTCGTAATTCATTGCGTACCAACATAAATAATTCTTCATAACGCGCTGAAACAACATCTGAGAGGGCTTTAGCAGAAATTTTCCGGCCGGGACGTTCATTAACACTTAATACTTCTATCATTTGGCTAGCATTTGCAAGCTCTGACATGACGCAGCCATGGTTTAATTTGATGACTTCAGCCGCTTTGGTTGGGGTACGCAAAGCAACGGCAATGTCATTGGTTACTTGATCGCCAGCAATAGGGATCACGGCTGTGTGCTGGATAGCACCGCCCAGGAAAATGGCTACATCGGTGGTACCCCCGCCAATGTCGATGAGGCAAACGCCCAATTCTTTCTCATCATCCGTCAACACGGCATGACTGGAAGCCAATTGCTCCAAAATAATATCATTTACGTCTAACCCGCAACGCCGTACGCATTTGGCAATATTTTGCGCAGCACTGACCGCTCCGGTCACGATATGCACGCGTGCTTCCAAACGCACACCCGCCATGCCGACGGGTTCGCGGATATTACCCTGGTTATCAATAATAAATTCTTGCGGCAAAATGTGAAGAATTTTTTGATCAGCCGGAATCACAACGGCTTTGGCGGCATCAATGACCCGCTCAATATCCGCTGGAGAAACTTCCTGATCGCGTATTGCTACAATACCGTGCGAATTTAAACTACGGATATGGCTCCCGGCAATACCCGTGTATACGTTTCTTACTTCACATCCTGCCATGAGTTCAGCTTCCTGAACAGCTCGCTGGATAGAATTAACGGTTGCCTCGATATCAACCACTACGCCTCGTTTAAGACCGCGGGAGGAGTGACGGCCTATACCAATGATTTCTATAGTGCCACTAGGCGTTACTTCGCCTACCAAGGCCACGACTTTGGATGTACCTATATCCAAGCCGGTGATGATGTTTTTTTCGGATTTTTTAGCCATTATCTTCCCGTTTGTTGTTTCCATCGCACCGCCATACCGCGTGCATAACGTAAATCAACACTAGACAGTTGTTCTGATTTATCTGCAAAAACAGCGAGATACGCCTTACAAAACCGCTCGACACGCTTTTCTAAATCTCGCTTGCCTAAATGCAGCTGGATACCATTGGTCAAGGATAGTTCCCAAGCCTGGTTATTTCTCAGTTGCAAAGAAGCTGCATGTAACCCATATGTTGCTAATAGCTTACTCAATTTTTGATAAATTTGTAAGACGTCCGCTTGTTGATTTGCAGGTCCTAATAATTGTGGCAAGTTCGTCTCTGCCTGTTCTTGGCCAATACTGAACAATTGCCCTTCTGCAGTAACCAATGCATCATTCCAACTTGCAATCGGGGCTTTTTCCACCAAAGTGATCTTAAGCGTGTCAGGCCAAATGCGTTCAATATTTACTTGTTCAGCCCAATCCAAAGAAACCAAGTCAGCATGCAAGCGTCTGACTGGTAAGGAAAAAAAACTCGAATTAAGATAATTGGTCAAAACTTCTTCAAGTTGTTTACGCGTGATGTGCTGGAAACTTGCAGTGATTTTAACCGTGGTGATGGGGAAACGTTGCGCATCAGCGAGAAACAAATAAACCAGACGCGCTGTTAATAAAAATGCACAGGCGAAAAGCAGCGTCAAAAAAGTTACGTAACGTAATCGCCCTCTGTCCACATCCACCACCTGTTAATGTTACTGATAATGCGTTACCAAACGCTGGCGGCACTCATGATGAAATAACGCCAGATTAATAAGCTCATCCAGCAATGCTTGATAAGGTAAACCGCTTGCCTGCCATAATTTGGGATACATGCTGATTGGAGTGAACCCAGGCAAGGTATTAATTTCATTAAAATAAATATCGCCCGTTTCATCATTTACAAAAAAATCAACTCTAGCCAACCCCTTGCATTTTAAATTAACAAAAATTTCAGCGGCGCTCTTTTGTAAGCGATTTAATAATTCTTCATTTATTTTTGCCGGCACGTGCAGCTCAGTTTGTTCACTTTCCAGATATTTGGCAGTATAAGAATAAAACCCATCCGCATGATTGACACAAATTTCGCCAGCCAAAGTTACTTTTGGGGGATGCGCAGGTGATGAATTTTCAAGCACCGCCAATTCAATTTCGCGGCCCTTGATGTATTCTTCCACCAAAATTTCTTCATCATATTGCTTTGCATCGGCTATGGCAGCCATGAGTTCCGACTTATTTTTAGCCTTATGAATGCCGACGCTTGAGCCCATGCAACAGGGCTTCACAAATAAAGGCCAACCGAATTCCGCCGCGACTTCATGGCAAAATTGTTCAATCTCCTCTGTGGAAGAATGCCAAGAAAGCAGGCGATAGCGTGCGGATTTTATCCCGTTTACACAAGCCAAGCGCCTTGCAATGTCTTTATCCATGCCAACTGCGGAAGATAATACCGTACAACCTACATAAGCCACACCAACTAACTCTAACAAACCTTGCAGGCATCCATCTTCATAAAGTGGCCCATGGGTTACAGGAAATACGACATCGGCTTTTACCGCAAAACGGCCGTCGATAACAATGGAATCCAGGGGTGTGGAATTTGCGGTTACTATGGGCAGGGAATGTGGGTAAGCCAATAATTCTTCATATTGGTTTAAAAAATATCGTCCTTCTTTGTCTATGCCAATGGGAATGATGTTATAACGAGAGGTTTCTAAATTGGATAAGACTGAAGCGGCTGATATTAATGAAATTTCATGCTCTCCGGATTTGCCTCCATAGAGCAATACCAAATTAATTCGATTTGACATGTTCGTCTCCAACAATATGCACTTCGCGGACTAATTCGATTCCTGTCTGCTCATACACTGTTTTTTGCACAAAGTGAATTAAAGACTCGATGTCGCTTGCTGAAGCCATACCTTCATGATTAATAATAAAATTAGCATGTTTTTCAGAAACCATAGCGCCGCCAAGACGCTTGCCTTTTAAACCGCATGATTCAATTAGCTTGGCTGCATAATGATTGGGAGGATTCCTGAAAACCGAACCGCAATTATATTCATTCGTGGGCTGAGTTTCAGCGCGCCGCGCTAATAATTCTTTTATCAATTGTAACGATTTCTCTTTATCGCCAGGAATTAAACGACAAGTGGCAGCAATAAACCATTCATTTTCAGCCAATCCGGCCATGTGACGATAGGCAATTTCAAATTCTGCCGGGGCACGACGACGGATTTCCCCGTGGCGGGTAATGGTTTCTACCTCAACGACGTATTTCCAGGTTTCGCCATTAAAACAGCCTGCATTCATACGCAACGCACCACCCATCGTCCCAGGAATCCCGGCCCAAAACTCGCCGCCTGCCAATTGATTGCGGGCGCAAAACCTAGCCATTTTAGCGCAAGAAACGCCTGCCTCAACACGGACTTCCTCCGCTTTAACCAACTCTATGGCATTTAAACAACCCTGGGTCAGGATAACCGTACCTGCAAAACCGCCATCTTTAATTAACGTATTGCTGCCCAAACCTAGCCAAAGCAAAGGCTCTTCATCAGGCAATTGCTTTAAAAAGACGACTAAATCAGCAAGATTTGCCGGTTTATACATCCTTTTGGCAGAACCGCCAACACGCCAGGTTGTATAATCAGCCAAGGGTTCGTTAAACAATAACTGCCCTTTATAAATGACGTCGTTTAATTCCGCAACCGAAGTGTTCACGCTGTTTCTCGCAATTTTTGCACCAAGTTATTGGCCAATTGACCGATATTACCGGCCCCCTGCATGAGAATCACATCCCCATCGGCAACAAGCTGATCCAACGTTTGCTCAAGGTTTTGATCGTTCACTAATGATACATTAGGAAAATGAGCACGGATTTGCTGTGCCAGTTTTTCACTGGAGATGCCAGGAATTGCCGGTTCACCGGCTGAATAAATATCCAGCAGCAACAATTCATCCGAAAGGCTTAAAGCCTGAACAAATTGCGGAAAAAGGGATTGCGTGCGCGTATAACGATGCGGTTGGAATACATGGATGAGCCGCTTATCCGGCCAAACGGCACGAAACGCATCAATAGTGGAGGAAATTTCACTGGGGTGGTGACCATAATCATCAACAATTAAAGCCTTACCCTTGGGAAAATCACGTTCCCCCAACATTTGAAAACGCCTGCCAACACCCTCAAACTTGACTAAGCCCCGGACAATGGAGTCATCGTCCACCTCTAACTCGGTGGCAATGGCAATAGCCGCCAGTGCATTTAATACATTGTGGCGACCAGGCCACTGAAATTGTATGGTTAAAGGTTTATGCGGGGCTGGCCTTTCCACATGAAAGCGGCTAAGCAACCCCTGCTGCGTCCAGTCCAAGGCACGATAATGTGCTCCCTCGCGAAAACCATAGGTTAACGTAGGCCGTTGAATGGCAGGCAAAATATGGCGGATTTCTTCATCTTCTATACAAACCACGGCAACGCCGTAAAATGGCAAATGATGCAGAAATTCAATAAATGTATTGCGCAAGACATTAAAATCATTTCCATATGTGCCCATGTGATCCGCATCAATATTAGTCACTACAGCCATCGTCGGCTTTAAAAACAGAAATGACGCATCGCTTTCATCGGCTTCGGCTACAAAATAAGCCGATTTACCGAGCTGGGCATTGCTGCCACAACTGTTTAACTTACCACCAATGACAAAACTTGGATCAAGCCCGCCTTCAGCCAATAAACTGCTAACCAAACTTGTGGTTGTAGTTTTACCATGAGTCCCTGCTATTGCAATGCCTTGGCGAAACCGCATCAGTTCGGCCAGCATCATAGCGCGCGGGATTACCGGGATCATTTGTTCGCGAGCAGCTATAATTTCCGGATTGTGATCGGCAACTGCCGTAGAGCGGACCACCACATCTGCCCCAGAAATATTTTCAGTTCGATGCCCGATATGTATTGGAATGCCTAAGGATCGCAAATGTTGCACAGAACGGGTTTCACCTAAATCAGAACCTGTGATGCGATAACCCTCATTGTGTAATACCTCGGCAATACCACACATGCCGGAACCGCCGATACCCACAAAATGTATATGTTCTACCCGCCCCATCCTTGGTGATAGAAAGTTTCCTCTGCTGTCCACAGCATTCCCCCTTGTGTAGTCGATTGCATTGCCTCTTTATAAACCAAGAGACTGCCAACGATTTTCATGATCAATTCGTAACAATAAAGCGATAACACAAATGCAGACGACCATGCTGGCACCACCGTAGCTCATTAACGGCAGCGTCAATCCTTTTGTTGGCAGCAAGCCAGCATTGACACCCATATTAATCGCCGCTTGCAACCCCAACCAGAACGTAATTCCATAAGCCGTGTATGCGGCAAATAAACGATTCTGGGCATAAGCATTCAAACCAATTAATAAACCCCTAAAAACCAGTATACTATACAAAGTTAAAACAAGCAGAATTCCGACCAGCCCTAATTCTTCCGCCAGTACTGCAAATAAAAAATCTGTGTGTGCTTCGGGCAAATAAAATAATTTTTGCACACTATCACCCAACCCTTCGCCAAACCATCCCCCCCGTCCGAAGGCAATGAGGGATTGAGTCAATTGATAACCTGTATTGTACTGATCAGCCCATGGGTTTAAAAAACCGGTTAACCGCTTTAAACGATAAGGGGATGAAATTGCCAGAAAAGCAAAACTCGCACTTACCAACAATAATAAACCCACGTAATAACGCAATTTCACGCCCGTTAAAAACAACATGGCCATCGCAGTTCCTGCAATCACCACCGTGGCTCCAAAATCTGGCTCCGAAAGTAATAAAAAAGAAAAAATCCCCAATATGATCATGGGCTTGATAAAGCCCATGAGACTTTGATTCATCATTTGCTGCTGGCGAACCAAATATCCCGACAAATAAAAAATCATGGTCACTTTTGCAAGCTCTGAAACCTGAATCCCGATAGGCCCCAGAGAAAGCCAGCGACGGCTACCATTGACCATGCGTCCGATACCTGGAATCAGTACCAAAAGAAGCATTAACAAACAAATCAACAGCAACGGAATGCTGGCTTTTTCCCAAACGCTGCTGTCGGTGCGGATAATAATGATGGCTGCACTAAAACCCAGCGCAAGGTAACAGGCTTGCCGGATTAAAAAATGAAATGGCTGGTGATAATTTCTGGCTGATATCATCACCGAGCTTGAGGCAACCATCATTAAGCCAATGATGATTAGCCCCATGACTGCAGCAATCAACCATTTATCATACAAAGCCAATGGTTTATTCGTCGGTTTTCCACGTTGTGTATAATGGCGAGGTCGCATGGTACTCACAAAGCGTTCACCGCAGCAATAAAATCATCTCCGCGATGATTAAAATCCCGAAACATATCAAAACTTGCACATGCAGGCGACAACAACACGACATCACCCGGTTTTGCGTGAGATTTCGCCACATGGACTGCTTCATCCAGTGAAGGTGCACGTAATACGGGTACGGCATTTCCGATTGCTTTTTCGATTTTATCAGCATCTTCACCAATTAAAACAACTGAACGGACATAATCAGCCACCGGTTGATGAAGCTCTGAAAAATCAGCGCCCTTTCCCTGTCCCCCGGCGATTAATACGATTTTGCCTTGCATAGAGCCTCCTATCCCTGAAATTGCAGACATCGTCGCACCTACGTTCGTGCCCTTCGAATCATTAATCCAATCCACGCCGTCCAATGTTCTCACCCATTGGCTACGATGCGGCAAACCTGAAAAACGCGTTAACACTTCAGTCATAAAAACTGGAGCGATACCTACTGCATCTGCCAAAGCACAGGCAGCCAGAGCGTTTAACCAATTGTGTTTTCCTTTTATACGCAAAGCATCGGTGGGCAACAAGCGCTCCTCTCCGTGGGAAAGGTAAGTAATGGCATCGGTGGTGATTAATCCCCAATTTCCGGCGCGTGGTGCATCGAGGCCATAACTTAATACTTTGGCAGCCTGAACTTTACTAGCATCAGGATGCGTATATTCGTCCGCACGGTTATAAATCAATGTCTTGGCTTGCTGATAAACCCGGTGCTTTGACTGAACATAAGCATCAAACGTGTGGTGCCTGTCCAAATGGTCAGGCGTGACATTTAAAATGGTGGCAGCCACAGGAGCTAATGAGTGCGTGAGGTCTAATTGAAAACTCGATAATTCTAATACCCACAAATCGTAACGCACGCCAACATCCAAAATATCTAATACAGGCAAGCCAATATTCCCGGCTACTGCCACGGTCAATCCTGAAGCTTTGGCCATTTCACCTACTAACGTGGTGACAGTGGATTTACCATTGGTGCCAGTAATAGCGACGATAGGAACATCAACTTCACGCGCCAAACACTCAATGTCGCCCAATACAGAAATGCCCTGCTGCATGGCTTTCTTAAGAAAGGGTTCATCCAAAGACACACCTGGACTGCAAATGATTTCGCTCAGCTGCGGATACAAACTTTCCGGCAATGTTTGCAAAAAAACGTCTACATCCGGAAATTGAGCCTGAAACTCAGCTAATCCCGTCGGGTTTTCACGCGTATCAAACATCACAAAAGGCATGTTTCTTCGATGCATGTAACGAGCAATCGACAGCCCGGTTTTACCCAAACCAACTACTAGATGCAACGACGGGTGCATATAGATACCTCTCATAAAATGGTTGATAGTGCCAACCTTTAATTTTGAATCAATTACCGCAGTTTTAATGTGGCAAGACCGCAAAGCACAAAAATAACGGTCATAATCCAAAAACGCACAATAACTTTCGGCTCCGACCATCCTTTTAACTCGAAATGGTGATGCAAAGGCGCCATACGGAATAAACGTTTGCCGCCCGAATACTTAAAATAACCTACTTGCAAAATGACGGACAAGGTTTCAAGTACAAATAACCCGCCCATGATCAACAAAACCAGTTCTTGCCTTACCACCACAGCAACACTACCTAGAGCCGCCCCTAATGCAAGCGAACCGACATCCCCCATGAATACTTGGGCAGGATAACTGTTGTACCAAAGAAAACCCAAGCCTGCGCCAACCATTGCAGAACAAAAAATAGTCAACTCACCAGTATTCGGTACATATGGAATGGCAAGATAATGAGCATATACTGCATTGCTGGCAGCATAAGCAAATACGCCTAAGGCACCCGCTACCATGACGATAGGCATGATCGCCAAACCATCCAGCCCGTCGGTAAGATTAACCGCATTGCTGCTTCCAACAATTGCAAAATAAGCTAAAACCAGAAAAACAGGACCCAAATCGATTAATAAATTCTTGAAAAACGGGATCGTCAACTGCGTCTGGATCGGCATGTCAGCATGCCAATACAAATAAACAACTGCCACGATAGCAATTAATGATTGCCAAAAATATTTCCAGCGCGCCGGCAACCCTTTACTGTTTTTAAGGACCAATTTGCGATAGTCATCGACCCAGCCCACCAATCCAAACCCCAGGGTGACCAATAATACCAGCCACAGGCTTGCTTGGCGTAAGTCTCCCCAAAGCAAGGTACTTACGGTCACGGCTAATAAAATCAATACTCCGCCCATCGTTGGAGTACCGGCTTTCGAGAGATGCGTTTTGGGACCGTCGTCGCGAACCATTTGTCCAATCTGCAAACCGCGCAACCAGCGGATCATGGCCGGACCACAAAAAAGCCCTACCAACAAAGCAGTCAATGCTGCCAGAATAGAGCGGAATGTTAAATATTGAAAGACTCGAAATGCGTGATATTGTCCTTGCAATAGTTGCGTTAACCAATACAACATGTATGTTACCTCTATCGTTCTTAATTCTATGTGGGAGGCGAATAGCTTGGTTAATCAGTCACTAAAAGAGGACAAGCTGTTCGATTGCAGACATTGCTGTGCACCGCTCTGAAAAGCACAGCTTAGCCACAAATCGATAGATTTTTATACTTTTAGCAAGAGTTGTTAACAAGCCCTAATAAAAAAACAGCAAAGCATATCATATTCCTCTAACTTCAACTATTCACCATGAGCGGCTCATATGCAATATTGTTGCCATTAATTTATTAATTGCTGAACGATATTCTCCATAGCAGCCGAACGTGAACCTTTAACTAAAACAATGGTTTCCTCATCCAGGCATGGCAACAAATCCTGTATTAAAGCAGCCTGGCTGGGATAATGCTTACCGCGAGCACCATAAGCATGCGCAGTAAACTGGCTGTGGGCGCCGCATGTCATCAGCATGTCAATGCCATGCTGACGCGCAGCTTCACCCACTTCCTCATGGTGTTGCCTGGCCCATTCCCCCAATTCCCCCATATCCCCAAATACAAAAATGCGCTTGCCTTTATATTTTGCTAAAACTTCCAACGCCGCTAATACGGAGCGAAGGTTTGCATTATAGGTATCATCCAAAACTAAAGATTGATTTTTTCCAATGCGTGGTGTCATCCTGCCCGCTACCCCGGCAAACTCTGATAGAGAAGAGGCAATTCGCACAGTGTCGATGCCCAGCGCCCAGGTACATGCAGCAGCTGCCAAGGCATTGCAGACGTTATGGTAACCTGGCACCCGCAGACTAATTTGCGCTTCTGCTGCTGGCGTCACTAAAACGAATTGGGCATGACCTTTCTCATCAAAAATAATGTCGCGCGCATGGATATCGGTTGATTTCGCGGCAGAGAATTGGACCTTTTTCTTCCCTTGCAAGCAGTCATCCCAAAAATGCGCATATGCATCATCGGCATTGATAATTGCCGTACCATCTTTCGGCAAACCCTGATGAATTTCACCTTTCGCCTTGGCCACGCCATCGATGGAACCAAATCCCTCTACATGAGCCGGGGCAATGTTATTAATTAACGTGACTTGCGGTTTTACGATAGCCACGCTATGCGCAATTTCTCCGGGATGATTTGCACCTAATTCAAAAACGGCATAACGATGTTCCGGCTTAAGGTGTAAAACGCTCAACGGCACACCGATATGATTATTTAAATTACCACGGGTAGCATGGGATGGCTGCGGAAGTATGGCCGCAATCATTTCTTTCACCGTCGTTTTACCATTGCTTCCGGTTAAAGCAATGACATTGCAAGCATGCTTTTGTCGATGCTGCGCCGCAATAAGCGCCAATGCGTGCAGAGCATCCGGGATCACAAATTGCACTGCCTGCATATGCGGTATTTCTTTTTCACAAAGAACCGCTATAGCCCCCCTGCTGACTGCTTCGGCAATAAAGTCGTGCCCGTCGAAGCGCTCCCCTTTGATGGCGACAAATAAACTGCGTGGCTGCACTTGACGGCTATCAATCGATATACTGCTCAATTCTGCGTCTTGTGTACATGTTGTATTTAATAAGGCGGCGATTTCCTGAAGTCTCATCATGATGCATTACTCGTTTAGTTCGGTGATTGTTTTTATAATTTTCTCTTGCTCTTCCGGCTTTGCCTGAATTTGCAAGCGTTTTTTTCGGCTCACAGCACCCTGTTGAATCGTTATATCTTTTTGTTTAACCCGTAATAACTTGGCTAGATATTTAATGAGCTGCCGATTGGCCTCCCCTTCCTTGGCGGGTGCCTGCAGGCAAAGAAGCACCCCGCCATTTCCATCCAAGAGAAGCTGATTTTTTTTACTGCCTGGTTTGACTTTAATTTCCAATGAACAATAGTCAGGATAATGTTTTAACCAGGATGGTGGCTCATTGTTTTCCACGAGCGGTTAATCAGCCACTTCTTCCAGCTGCAAACGCTGATAATAACGCTGCAAGGCAGCATCAGTTAAAGGCTTTCTCTGCTCATCGAGAAGATGGGCATCTAAGCCTTCGCTCAATTGTTTTGCAGTTTCCAGCATGATGGAAAAACGCTCGCTATCTATAGTCGAATTTCCTGATGTTTGCATAAACAAGCATAAACCACGCACACTGAATGCACCGATGTTTTGCAAATCAAATACGCCAGTTGACGTAGCTGCAGCCAGACTGCAGAGTACAGGACCCTGACCATTTGGATATTGGTGGCGATGGAATAAATTGCCTTCGCCAAAGCGCAAACCTGCAGCCAATACGGTTTGCAGCAATTCATAGCCTGCGAATTGACGATTTTCCTTGGCTAATAAAAATACCATAAACGCATGGCTTAAGTTACGCGCCGCCGGTTCCTCTTTAACCATTATTTTTTCTTGCGGGGAAAGCTTAGGTGAGATGGCTTGTTTTTCATGTAGGGAAGGTTTTGCAGAGGGCGGCGGCGCGCTATATGCCAGCGGTTTTTCATGAACGACATAAACCGGCTCAGGGATTGCCTGTACTTTAGGCTCCTGATCGACTTTACGTACAGCAATGATGTCCTCAAAAGCAGGAGAATCGATTTGCCCCACAGACGGCTGATGATTTATTACAGCCGAACTTTGACGTCGCGCCTTTAACATGCGTCCTATGGCAATAATCACTGCAATTAACAATAGGATGTTTAGCATCAAACTCCAGTTTGCCTGCATCATAAGCTCCTCATTCTAACGAATTAACAACAGATTGCACGTCTACTGCAACGATGCGCGAAACCCCAGGTTCACGCATCGTTACCCCCATTAAGTGATCTGCCAACTCCATGGTAACTTTATTATGTGTAATAAACAAAAATTGTACGAATTGTGACATTTCTTTAATCAGATCGCAAAAACGCCTTACATTAGCATCGTCTAGCGGTGCATCCACTTCATCCAACATACAAAAAGGCGCTGGGTTAAGCTGGAAAATTGCAAAAACAAGGGCCACTGCGGTCATGGCTTTTTCGCCACCCGACAACATATGGATAGTGCTATTCCGTTTCCCAGGAGGGTTAGCCATCACTTGAATTCCTGCTTCCAGAAGATTATCACAAGTTAATGTCAACTTGGCATGACCGCCTCCAAAAAGACGAGGAAAAAGTGCTTGAAACGAGGTGTTGATTTGCATGAATGTTTCTTCTAAACGCCGTTCGGTTTCTTGATCCATTTTGGCGATGGCAGCTTCAAGAATGACTAATGCCTCACTCAAGTCACGATGCTGTTCATCCAAATTCTGTTTCCGCTCCAACTCCACCTGGTATTCGTCAATAGCGACTAAATTGACAGGTCCAAGCGTTTTAATTTTTTGATTGATTTCCAACAGTTCTTGCTCGCGTAAGGCCAAGGTTACGTCATCAGGAATAGCTTCCAGCAAAGGGAGGGGCTGAGTATTAAATTCTTTTAAGGCTGCAAGCACATCCGCAATGCGAATTTTTAATGTTTGCTCATGCAAATGCAGATTCTGGATTTGCTCGCGCAGCAGGGAAACTTGTTCCTCTTCCTGTTTTAAAACACATTCCAATTCTTGCCACTGGGCTTGCAATGCATCGATCTGTTGCTGTATTTTTTGCAATTGTGCATCAGCTTGTTGGTGCAGGTTTATTTTTTCTTCAAGTTTGCCCTTGCATTCTGCATCGGGCGCATCCAATTCATGATGCTGCTGCAGCAATTTATTCAACCGCAACTCCAGTTGTTCACTACGGAGCAATTCCTGCTGCAACCCCTGCTGAAGCTGTTCGGCTTTCATCTTTTCGCGATTACATTGCAACTCTGCCTGATGCAATTGCGCGCGGGTTTTATCTACTAAATGCCGGCATTGCTCAAGCTCATTGAGCTGTAAATCTTTAACCGCCATAACGCTTTGCAGTTGCTCTTCACTTTGGGCATAAGCTTGCCTAGTTGCAGCCAAGGCATGTTCGGTTTGCAGTGATTCAAACGCCAACGATTCCAGCAATTCTTGCAATTCGTCAATTTCTTCTTTTATGCCGGCACTGCGCGACCGTGCCTGTTGCAGCAATTGCTCTTTGTGTTGTAGTGCCAGCCTATTTTGTTGCAGGGCTTCTCGCCCTCCTGCCATATTTTTTTGTATGACATGTTCCAATTGCGTATTTTTTGCCAAACTTTCATGTATTTCTTCACGTCTTAGTAATAAATTTTGGAATTCTGCCTCGGCTGCAACCAATTCCTCATTAACCTTAAGCAAGGTTTCTTTACAAAGAAGAAGGCTGTTCTTATTTTGTTCCGCTAAATTAATCGTGCGCATCCAGCCTGGGCCTAACCAATACCCATCGAGGGTGACTATGGATTGATGCGGTTTTAAATCGGATAACCACAACCATGCTTCCTGTAAAGTTTCAGCAGCAAAAATATGCTCAAACGCATAAACCCAATTTGGTATCGTGCCGGAAACTTTATCGCATAAACGTGGGTAGGGTGCCCCTGCCTCTATTTTTTGTACAGGGGTAACCCATGCCGCCGTCTTCCCCTGTGCCTCCATGGCTTTTTCCAAGACTGGCTGCAGTGAATCCAATAAAATGGCATGTAAGCTTTCAGCAAAGATAAATTCACACACGGGGCGCCAGGGTTCAGAGACATGAATGGCATCTATTAACCGTGGGTTATTTTGCCACTGCGGCAAAGCATGAAGATCATTTTTGACTTTAAATGCTGCATTTTGTGCTGCTTGTAATGCCGCTCTTTCTGTGGTTAGCTTTTGTACCTTGGTTTGCGTGGCACGCAATAATTGCTCGGTTTCCTGCAGCTTCGTCTGCAATTTCGTACAAGTTTCTGTTATGTGCTTGGCTTTTATAATGATTTCGTCTTGTTCTTCTTCTATGTTCTTACTCGTGTCTTGCAAAGCATTTATCTCTGCCGCAAGCGCTTCGAACGAAAAAGAAGCATGTTCTTGTTTAATTTTTTCCAGGCGTACTAAAGTTTGCGCACGCCGCTGCTCTAGGTGTTGTAAATTAAGTTTGGTGATTTCAATTTTTTGCCGGGCGGTATTTTGCTCAGCAAGCATTTGCTGCCATTTTTTATTCCACTCAAGCTCTGCTTCTTGTTTTTCTTGTAGCATGCGCTGTTGGATGGATAATTCTCCCTCAAGCTTTATCAAATTTACACTTAACTCTTCCACGCTTTTTTGTGCAAGCTTAATCTCACTTTCTAGATAATTTTGTTTCTCTTTTGAAACCAGCGATTCTTGCTTCAATTGCTCAATGTATTCGGCTAGTCTAAGCCTTTCGCGCTGCTGATTATGAATCGCTTCTTCAAGACGGGCAATTTCATGTCCCAATTCGTAAAAATTTTTTTGAATTTTCTGAAATTGCTCTTGTGTTGTATTTAACGTGTCTTTAACTGCAACTTCACCTTTCTTATGACCAATAAGTTGGGTCTGCTGCTGCTCGTATTGCAGGGAAAGATGCTTAAGCTTTGTATGCAATACGCTTTGTTCGTCAGCTAAAATCCGCCATTTTAAGGCTAGTATTTCTGCCTTGTATAAACGCTCTTTTTCTTTTAATGCCTTAAAACGCTGCGCCGTTTTTGCCTGCCGCTCCAAACGCAAAAGTTGTTTACCGAGCTCTTCACGGATATCCGCCACTCTATCCAGGTTTTCACGTGTGTGGCTTATCCTTTGCAGCGTTTCACGGCGGCGCTCTTTATATTTGGATACGCCGGCCGCTTCCTCAATATATGCTTTTAAATCATCCGGACGTGCTTCGACAAGGCGTGAAATCATATCTTGCCCTATGATGGCATACCCCTTGGCACCTGCGCCGGTTCCTAGAAAAATATCACTGATGTCGCGGCGTCGGCAACGGCTGCCATTTAAAAAATAAGCCGAATCCCCGTCACGGGTCACCAAACGTTTAACTGAAATTTCCTGATAAGCCGCATATTGTCCTGTCAAGCGGCCAAGGCTATTATCAAAAATTAATTCAACAGACGCTTGTCCGACTGGCTTGCGGTTTGCAGAACCATTAAAAATAACATCCGTCATGGACTCGCCGCGCAAGCTTTTGGCAGAACTTTCTCCCATCACCCAGCGCACGGCATCAATGATATTAGATTTGCCGCAGCCGTTTGGGCCAACAATTGCTACCAATTCACTGGAAAAGGGAACGACCGTGGGATCCACAAACGATTTAAAGCCTGCTAATTTTAATTGCTTAAGGCGCATGGGAACTTTGAGGGCAAATAAATCATTGTATCTTATATCATAAAGACGCCCAAGCCATAACCGTTTGCGCATTTGCAAACACATGCTGTTCCTTAGGCTATGCTATTTATCCGGCTTGCTAATTTCATGCAAGTCGCAGGAAAATAAAACGCGCCTTTGCAGACTGCAAACGGGAAGCACAATCTTAAAAGGAGTTATTCGTGTTTCAAGACAAAGAACTGAGTGAACTGATGCAATCCATTGCAGAAAAAAGCTTGCGTTTATTAGCTTCCTTTAAGGAACAACCACAACACCTATCCATGTTTTTTGAAAAAATCATGGACTTATTTAAAGACGTGCAAGCAACCGCCATGGCTTTAAACAAAAATCCGCAAAGCCTCTGGCAAATGCAAATTGCCTACTGTCATGATGCAGCGACGCTTTTATACCAACATCTTGAATCCTGGCAGAAAGGTCAACCCATGCCTATTCAAGATAAGCGCTTCAGTAGTGAAGAATGGGTCAATAATCCTTTTTTTAATTTATTAAGCCAACAATATTTACTTGCTGCTGAGCATTTAAAGGCATTGTTGGAACAATTAGAATACTCAGGCCCCGTGCAATCCAAACGCGTTAGATTTTTTGCGCGCCAATATTTAGATGCACTCTCCCCGGATAATTTTTTACACACAAATCCGCAACTTTTGGCTGAAACCATGCAAAGCCAAGGTAAAAATCTGCTGCGAGGCTTGCAAAATTTCCTGGATGATTTGGAAGCCGGCTCCTCTCGGCTCTCTATTAAAATGACGGATACGAGCGCCTTTAAAATTGGAGAAAATCTTGCTGTTACTCCGGGAAACGTAATTTATAAAAATGAATTAATGGAATTAATTCAATACACTGCCCATACGAGACAGGTAAAATCTATTCCGCTTCTCATCATCCCACCCTGGATTAATAAATATTACATCTTGGATTTAAGCCAGGAAAACTCCCTGATCCGATGGCTGGTCAGTCAGGGAATTACTGTATTCGTTATCTCTTGGGTTAACCCAGACAGGCGTTTTGCCCATAAGGGTTTAAACGAATACTTGCATGAAGGCCCTCTTACCGCAATCCGCATTATCCAGCAGCAATTAAACGTTAAGCAAGTCAATGCATTGGGTTTTTGCATCGGCGGTACGCTATTGGCAATGTTATTAGCTTATCTTAAGGCACATCAAGATGATTTTATCCGCTCAGCAACATTTCTTGCATCCATGATAGATTTCAGTGATCCGGGAGACATTGCCGTATTTATTGATGAGGAGCAACTTTGCAAACTCGAAGAAAAAATGAATCGGCAAGGTTATCTTGATGGCCATTTTATGGCGAATGCATTTAATTCGTTGCGCGCTAGTGATTTGATATGGTCATTTTTCATTAAAAACTATTTGCGTGGAAGAGCGCCCGTACCGTTTGATATTTTATTTTGGAATGCAGATTCAACGAATATGCCCGCCAAAATGCATTCGCAGTATTTGCGCTGGATGTATCTCTGTAATGATTTAATTAAACCCGGCAAAATCCATTTGAATCATACCCCGCTGGATATGACGCAAATTACCGTCGCCACTTTTTTCGTTGCAACGCAAAAAGACCATATTGCCCCATGGAAAACCATTTATGAGGGGTTCAAACTTTTTAAGGGAGAAAAACATTTTTTATTGGGAGGCTCTGGCCATATTGCAGGAATCATTATTCCTCCCGGCGGTGAAAAATATGGCTTTTATACGAATTCTAAAGCACCTGAGGCAGCGGATGATTGGTTGAAGCAAGCCACACATCATCGAGGTTCCTGGTGGGCAACCTGGTTTCAATGGCTGAATAAAAAATCAGGCCGTCTGCGAAATACCCCCAATATTGATGAATTACCATATAAAAGTATAGAAAAAGCACCTGGAGAATATGTGTATAAGAGTGCGAAGCCAGTAATCGCAATAGAGAAAAATCCTAGCTGTGCATGACGCTACAGCTAGGATAATGAGTATCAATTTTTAGTTTCAGACTGCTGTTTTGTTTCCTGCATTAAGGAAAGCATTGCTTTTTCATAAATTTGAAACGATTTCTGCATGTAATCTAATGCTTTATGCCCATTTTCTACCCACATTTGCATTTGTTTTTCAAAAAGCTCTTCAGGCTTTTTAATATTTGCAAATTCATCAGGTTTTACATACGAAAAACTTTGCAATGTTTTCACATTTAATTCAGCCCAGGCTTGAAAAGGAGCTTGTGCCTTCTTTGCCATATCAGACAATTTTTCAAAGTATTCACGGTTCATAATCTGTTCCTTTTATGTTGCAGTGCACAATGAAATTGTAGACTGCCTGACTTTTTTGTCAAGACAAATTACGTTGCGCTGCACCATTAATTACGGAAGAAGTTCTGCCATTGAGAAATAAATTGCTGCATTTGTTCATTCCAGGCTTTCGTTGCTTCCGAATTAAAATAAGGATTTTCCCGAAATTGCTTTTCCATGAGCGCCATGGTTTGTTCCAGCATGCTTTTAAACGTTTCATGCATAGGATGGCGGGCCAAATTAATCAGCTGCCTAAGTAAGTCAGTTGACAAAAATTGCGTAGGCCCCGCCTCCATTTCTACCAAAATTTGTAAAAGAGTATTGTTTGTAATGTCTTTCCCCGAAGCAGCATCTTCCACACGAAATAAAATTCCCTCGACGGTATATCGCTCAAGTTCTTCAATCGTAATGTATTTGCTGGTTTCCGTATCGTATAGACGACGGTTTTTATATTTTTTTATAAGTCTCATTGCTGCAAGCCTAGTACATATGCAAACCACCGTTGATGCTTAAATTGGAACCTGTAATGTAAATGCTCCTATCATCAAGCAAAAAATCGACAGCCCAAGCGATTTCCTCGGGTTTTGCTAAGCGTTTGGCGGGGATTTGTTCCACTATTTTTTCAAGAATATCTTGGCGGATGCCTTCCATTAAGTGGGTATTCACATAGCCAGGCGACAGACTATTCACGGTAATATTTTTAGCCATTAATTCTTGCGCCAAACTCTTGGTAAATCCGTACACTCCCGCTTTGGATGCCGCATAATTGGCTTGCGAAAATTGGCCGCGTTGTCCATTAACTGAAGAAATATTGACAATGCGCCCGCTTTCTTGTGCACGCATGTATTCAACCACATGCCGTGTCACATTAAACATCCCATCCAAATTTACACGTAACACATCGTCCCATTGCTGCTTAGTCATTTTATGAAATACAGCGTCCCGCGTAATCCCTGCATTGTTAATCAATACATCGATCCGGCCAAATTGCGCTGCAATGGCTGCAATGACTTCTCCACACTCTTCAAAATTTGTCACATCCATTTTACGGTAATGAACTTTGTGAAAACCTTGTTCATTTAAATTAGCCCGCCAATGCTCCCCCTCTTCCTGAGAAGCCACATCCAAAGCAACTACCGGGCCATAGGCTTTATTTAATTGTTTGGCGATAGCCGTAGCAATATCCCCCATACCACCCGTAATTAACACCACTTTTTCAGTCATAATCTTCCTTAAAAGAGAGAGCATCTCGGCAACAGCTTATCCACAGATTACATGTATTGACCGCCATTTACATCCAGATTGGCACCCGTAATAAAGCCGGATTCAGGATGCGCCAGAAATGCTACGGCGGCAGCTACTTCTTCTGTCCTGCCTAATCTGCCAACAGGAATTTGCGCAATAATGGAACTTAAAATTTCAGGTTTCAGAGAAGATAGCATGGGGGTTTCAATATAACCGGGTGAAACGGTATTCACAGTAATACCCTTGCTTGCCACTTCCTGCGCCAAGCTCTTACTAAACCCAAATAAAGCCGCTTTGGTTGCAGCATAATTGCACTGCCCAAATTGTCCCTTGCGGCCGTTAATTGAGGAGATACTGATGATTCGTCCATAATTGTGCTCCAGCATGGCTGGCAATACATTTCTCGTCATGTTAAACGCACTGTTGAGATTGGCATCAATCACTTGCTGCCATTGTTGTTGCGTCATCTTCTTAAAAGAAGTATCGCAGGTGATCCCTGCATTGTTGACCAAAACATCAATTTGGCCATAACGTTCCATGACAAGTGCGACCAGTTTTTCACAATCGGAAAAATTAGCCAAATCAGCATAGAGAATGTCTATGTCAAAGCCTGCTTCTTTTTGAGCAACCTGCCAGCGCTTCGCTTCTTCATGATGCCCATTCTTAAAATAACAAGCGATAACTTGATAATCGGCTGCCAAACGCCGAGAGATGGCAGAACCAATCCCTCCCGTACCGCCAGTCACTATAGCAACACGTCGTTCCATCCTTTACCTCCCTGTTGTTCCTGATGGATATTGTCCAAAAAAACAAAAATTTACTGCTGTCAAACAAACGAAAAACAATCCGAGCAAACAAGACTATAGTGCATAAACAAGGATATTGCTGGCGGTTATACCGTCAGCAATATTTTCCTATCAATGCGTGATTGCTTTCGGAACAAAACCTTTCAATTGTTGCGCAAATTGACGAAGAACCTCTAATCCCGATTCTTCAGCTTGCTTGCACCATTGCTGTAATGATTCAATCAACTCTTTTTGCGATACAGCAGTTTTTGTCCAGACATTTTGTAATGATAGGCGGTAATTATAAACCAGACGCAATTGCTCATATCGATTCAATAAAGCTTGCAAGCGAGAATGCGCCCGCGGAGATAATAATTCTTCCTGGCGGCGTAACAAACGCCCGGCGCGCTGGAATAAACGCTTGTCTACTTTATTTGCAACGTTATTGCGTTTCTCATGGCGGAGAATAGGACGCACTACGTGCTTATAATAATAAGCCATGACTTGAAAACGGTTGGCTACCACCGCTTTAACCGTATCCAGATCGACATGCAGTTTCCCTTCCTGTCGCGCCAATTTTGGCGGTAATTTTTTAATTTTAGCCAAGCCGAAGAAAGCTAAAATACGGATGTATAACCAACCTATGTCAAACTCCCACCATTTCACGGAAAACTTAGCGGAAGAAGCAAACGTATGATGATTATTATGTAATTCTTCTCCACCTATCCAAAAACCCCAGGGAAATACATTGGTGGCGGCATCAGCACATTCAAAGTTGCGGTATCCCCAAAAATGCCCCACGCCATTGACCACTCCCGCAGCCCAGAGAGGAATCCAGATCATTTGCATAGCCCAAATGGTTATTCCCGGGATACCAAATAACAAAATATCCAATAAAAACATCAGGAAAATGCCTTTACCGGAATGGCGGGCATAAAGATTGCGCTCAATCCAATCGGTAGGCGTGCCATGGGAATATTTAGCGATCATCGCTTTATCTTTTGTCGCTTCGCGATAAAGCTCAGCGCCTTGCCAAAAAACTTTCTTTAAACCCAAAACTTGAGGGCTGTGCGGATCGCCTGCAATATCGGTCGTCGCGTGGTGTTTTCTATGGATGGCGACCCATTCTCCGGTTACCATACCGGTAGTAAGCCACAACCAAAAACGAAAAAAATGACTCACGATGGGATGTAAAGTCAACGCTCGATGCGTTTGACAACGATGTAAGTACAAGGTCACCGACGCGATGGTAATTTGGGTGAGAATGAGTGCGGCGATTACGTATCCCCAAAACGAGAGATTTAAAATACCAAAAAGCATAGGAACTCCTAGCAAAAATAAAATGCAACAATTGCAATGGCCTGTTATAGGGCCATCACAACATTATATCATATTTTAAACAATCAGCGTTGCATCCAGGCTAAATGTGGACGATAATTTTTTATAGACATACAAAAATTGCAAAGCATCCTCTTTGTAACGTTAAGGTTCTAGTATGAATAAAAAAGTCCAGAAAGCGTTGGAGCAATTACTCCCATTCATATTATTGGGAATGGCAATTGCGTTTGCCGTTGGTGTACTCATTATGTTTTCCTATGTATTAATCTGGGGAATTTTAATTGGCACCGTGATTTGGGCAGCGGTTTTGCTAAAAAATTATTTTTTCCCAAAGAAAACACCCATCACGACAAAACCTCAGGGAAGAATTATTGAACACGAACACGATAACCATTGAGAAATAAATGCCAGAATTACCTGAAGTTGAAACCGTTAAGCGTGGAGTCCAACCTTTTCTTTTAAACCAAACTATAAAGCGCATTGAAGTGCGTCAACCCAAACTCCGTTTTCCAGTAGCCGATAATATGAATTGCTTATGTGAGGGCAAACAAATCATTGGGATTTCCCGACGTGCCAAATACTTAATTTTGCAATTATCGCAAGGCTTCTTGTTGCTTCATTTGGGCATGTCCGGCCATTTGCGCCCTGTGCAGGAAACAACCATGCCGGGGAAACACGATCACATTGATTTAATCCTGACAAATGGTTTAGCACTGCGTTACAATGATCCACGCCGTTTCGGTTTCTGGATATATATAGCAACCAATCCAGCACAGCATAAATTGCTTGCCCATTTGGGTCCGGAACCTTTATCCACAGATTTTAACGAAGAATATTTATTTAACCGCGCTAAAAATAAAACTCAATCGATTAAAGCATTCATCATGAGTAATGAAACCGTGGTGGGCGTTGGCAATATTTATGCTACGGAAAGCTTGTTTCTTGCAGGCATTCATCCAAAAATCGCCACAGGCTCCTTAAGTAAGTCACAATTTTTCCATTTGTGCGGCCATATCAAATCCACGCTTGCACAAGCCATTCAACAAGGGGGCACGACCTTGCGCGATTTTTATTCTTTTGAGGGTAAACCAGGTTATTTTGCCACCATCCTTAAAGTATATGGCCGGGCAGGCAAACCATGTGCCACCTGCAACACATTAATCCAATCCATCACCATAGCCGGGCGGAGTTCTGCCTTTTGCCCGCAGTGTCAGCCGGATGAGAAAAGCTCTGTGCAAGCATGCTGACTTCCTTTATCATCAAGCCCCTGATTAATCTTTTGGGTGTATTATGAAAGCCAGTAAATTACGTACCGTCTGGATTATGGTATTGTCCGCCCTCTACACAGCAAATGCGTGCGCGCAAGCCATTAGCAAACGTTTAATGGGTACTATCAATCGCCAATGGGTTGATGAAACCATGAGGATTTGGGTAGACCGGATTTTAAATGCCGTTGGCGTTCGTTATAAAGTCATTAATCCGCATCAAGTAGAGCCTGAGCCTGGCATTCCAACCATTATTATGTGTAACCACAGCAGCCTTTATGATATTCCACTGAGCTTGAAAGCATTCCCACGCCATTCCATACGCATGCTAGCTAAAAAAGAATTGGCAAAAATCCCCCTCATGGGCAAAGGGATGCAGGCATCTGAATTTCCATTCATTGATCGTAAAAACAGGCACCAAGCCATTAAAGACTTAGAATTCGTGCACCAACTACTGGAAAGTGGCATCGTGATGTGGATAGCGCCTGAAGGAACACGCTCAAAAGACGGTAAGCTTGGCCCTTTTAAAAAAGGAGGCTTTATTACCGCCATCCAAGCTAAAGCCACTATTATACCGATTGGAATTCGTGGCGCTTACGATATCTTACCCGCACGTACCTATCAATTTAATATAAACCAAGATGCTGAAATTCATATAGGTAAACCCATTGATGCAGCACAATATACTTTGGAGAATAAAGAAGAATTAATCGAAAAGGTACACCAGGTAATGGAGCAATTAACCGGTGCAGCTGACAAATAAATTTTTAATGCCCAACACCATAATTGTTCTTATTTTCATTCATCACAATGGCGGCAAGGCCAATATGTCTTGGATCAGAAGCCGCAGCGATGAATTGCGTACCCATATCCCAGGATATTGCCTGCATATCACCAAAATACTGCGGTAATTCAAGCAAATTATATCCCATTTGTATGAGTTGCTTGCGCATCTTGGCAGAGAATGTATCAGGTTCAAATACCAATTGATCGGGCACATATTGGTGATGGAAACGCATTTTTGAAACCATGGTGATTGCCCCGAATGAGTCATGGAAAGCCAGTGCCGCAAGTAAAATCATGGTTGGAATCCTACTGCCGCCAGGAGTACCCAAAATTGCTATGCGATCAGGCATTTCCAGGAAAGTAGGCGTCATGCTGGACAAAGGCCGCTTGCCAGGCTCAATAGAGTTTTTTTCGTTCCCAATTAACCCAAACACGTTGCGGGCATTGGGTTTAACTGCAAAATCATCCATTTCATCGTTTAACAATACCCCTGTGCCTGCGGCAACTATGCTTGAGCCAAAAATAAAATTAACCGTTAACGTAGCCGCCACCCGGTTTCCTTCCTGATCAAGGATGGAAAAATGCGTGGTATTGGGTTTAGGATTGGTCGGTATATTACTGGCTGGTAAAGATGAGCTTGGTATTGCCGCATCAGCCTTAATGAGTGAGCGCAAAAATTTTGCATTGTCAGCGGATAATAATTGTTGGACTGGTATGGAAGAAAAATCTGCGTCACCTAAATGCGTGGCACGCTGCCAATAGGCAAGCCGCATGGCTTCTACTATATAATGAATGCGCTGCACTTTGGTATAAGTTCCCAAAGGATAAACCTTAAGGATATTTAGCATGGTTAGCAAACCTATGCCGCCTGCAGAAGGTAAGGGTGCTGTCACGATATGCATGTTGTGATAATTGCCTTCTAGTGGCTCGCGCACCTTAACCCGATAAGAGGCCAAATCATCCAAGGTCCAAATGCCACCAAAAGAATTGACGCCAGTCACCAATTGTTCAGCTACCTTGCCGCGATAAAACCCATCATGTCCTTTACTGGCCAACAAACGCAACGTATGCGCCAAATCCCGCTGTATTAAACGTGCTCCTATCGGGTAAGGCTTGCCGTTTTGTAAAAAAACTTGGGCCGATGCGGGAAACCGTAATAATTGTTGCCTTCTATCCCCCATGGTCGAAAACGAATGAAATAAAGGATCCACGGGAAACCCTTCTTCCGCAAGATGAATGGCAGGCGCCAAAGAATCACGCAAGGGTAAGCGGCCGAAATGCTTGGCAATGAACACTAAAGCAGCAGGTTCACCAGGAATAGCGGCCGCCAACCCGCCATTCAGAGATAAATCGGTGACAGGATTTCCATCCTTGTCCAGGAACATGTCTCTTGTCGCAGCTTTAGGGGCAACTTCGCGGCCATCGATGAATAGATTTTTATGCTGTTTGGCGTCATGCAACAACCAAAACCCGCCACCGCCCAATCCTGAATGATAAGGAGCAACAACCGCAAGAACTGCGCTGACGGCCACAGCCGCATCGAAAGCATTTCCGCCCTTGGCCAAAATTTCAAGGCCTGCGTTGGTAGCCAGAGGATGAGCGCTGGCTACTGCATACCCTGACGGTTTAACGGGTTCGGCATGCAGCAGACTTATAAAATAAACAAAAAAGCATAAAGCTGCAGCCAATTGTTTTATACGATATATTGTTATCATGTTGTTTTATCAATTGCGCCTAACGCTTCTACTACGACTTGCGGCACAAATTTTGAGATATCCCCGCCTAAAGAAGCAATTTCCCTTACCAAGCTTGAGGAAATAAACATATGCTCCTCAGAAGGGGTAAGGAAAAGGGTTTCAACCTGTTTGGACAACTTGCGGTTCATACCTGCTAATTGGAACTCATATTCGAAATCGGAAACCGCTCTTAGCCCTCGCAAAATTACTTTGGCATTTTGCTCATGAACAAAATGAATCAGTAAATTATCAAACCCCATGACTTGAACGCCCGGTATGTCTCCTATGGCTCTTCGTATCAAATCTATGCGGGTTTGCAAAGGGAAAAACGGTTGCTTAACGCGGTTACTTGCTACCGCTACAATTACTTCAGGGAAAATTTTGGCAGCTCTTGTAATAATATCCAGATGCCCATTCGTTACGGGATCAAATGTGCCTGGGTAAATTGCTTTATCTTGCATAAGAGGTACTGATTAATTGCATATTTCGGGAGTCTAGCGTATTGTTAAACGAAAAACTATTGCTATACGTACAGCAAGCCAATACTTCAAGACGTTGCTTATAAACTTTATCATCTGCAGTTTTACCTATAACATGGAGTTAAATAATGCACATGAATGCCCTTAAACGCACTTGTATTTTTTCCATTGCCCTTCTTAGCGCTTGCGCCCCGCCCAAACCGGCAGAAGAACCACCGGTTAATGTCACCATGCCTGTGGCGGAACGGAAAACGCAAACGGATACTGTTTCCTCATGGGTTATTTCAGGCGCTATGGCTGCTAAAAACAAAAATAAAGCCTGGAGTGCCTCTTTAAACTGGCGTCAGCAAGGGATGAATAAATATCAAATACGTTTATTCGGTCCTTTAGGTGGCGGTACCGTCATTATTGAAAAAGAGGGCGGCGCCATCACCTACAAGGATGGTCCAAAAACCATCACATCACAAAATGCCGATGATTTACTGCAGCAACAGACCGGGATCCGTTTGCCTGTAAATAATTTATATTATTGGGTTCGTGGCCTCCCTGCTCCAGGCCCAGTACAAGCCAGCAAATATGATGAATACAATCATTTGATTTCTTTACAGCAAGCAGGCTATCACATCAATTATGAGAGTTACACTTCTGTTAATAAAATCGACTTGCCCAGTAAGATACGCCTGCAAGGAAACGGAGTATCTATTAAATTAATCATCAAGCAATGGTCTGTTGGGTAACCTGGTGTTTCTGCGGCTAGGCTCAAAGCCCAGCCGCGATGCGGTTAACGAGTCCGTGAAAATGTCTAATTGGCATCTATGGCAAAGCCCAAGTAACGAGTTGAATAATATTAGTTTCAAACTATACTTTACTCACTGAAAAATGGATTTAACAAATAAGAGCGGGCAGATATTTTTCTCTTATTTTTTTAATTTGCTGCATTGACAAGCTTCTTAAATAACTGCAAAATACGCACCAGTTCGCAGCGAGATGCCGCGTTCGATCAAGGATTTATTAGGAATCTACAACTTATTGGGGTGTCGCCAAGCGGTAAGGCACAGGGTTTTGATCCCTGCATACCTAGGTTCGAATCCTAGCACCCCAGCCACGCTCTTGTTGATTCAAGTAAACAGACGGCAGAAGATACCCGGGAAGGATGCGTTCACCGGACCGCTAAAATAATAATAATATCTTTCTGGCTGTCTTCTGCTATGTGTTTATGCTAGCCGATTCACTAATCGAAGGTTTATACACATGTCAACAATGATGATTTTTGCTGGAAACGCCAATCCAGCTCTAGCGCAAAAAATTGCTTCTTATCTCAACTTACCTATTGGCCAAGCTACCGTTGGTACATTCAGTGACGGTGAAACCATGGTCGAGATACTTGAAAATGTTCGAGGTCGGGACGTCTTTATCATTCAGCCTACCTGCGCACCTTCAAACAATAATCTGATGGAATTGCTGGTAATGGCAGATGCTTTACGCCGTTCATCTGCAGGCCGCATTACTGCTGTAGTCCCTTATTTTGGCTATGCCAGACAAGACAGACGCGTACGTTCAGCCCGTGTACCCATTACTGCTAAGGTAGTGGCGGATATGATGACTTCCGTTGGAATTTGCCGGGTATTAACTGTTGATTTACATGCCGATCAGATCCAGGGCTTTTTCTGCATGCCTGTCGATAATGTTTATTCTACACCCATCTTGCTTGAAGACATCAAGCAGCAACAATTAGACAATATCATGGTCATCTCTCCTGACGTGGGCGGCGTGGTACGCGCACGCGCAATGGCTAAAAGGCTTAATGATGCCGAATTATCCATAATTGACAAACGGCGCAGCGGTCCCAATAAATCAGAAGTCATGCATATCATCGGCGAACCCAAAGGCCGCAATTGCCTCATCATCGATGATATAGTGGATACAGCCGGCACCTTATGCTCCGCAGCGCATGAACTTAAGAAAAACGGGGCTGCCAGCGTGCGGGCTTATGTTACCCATCCCGTGCTTTCCGGACCTGCCATTGAAAACATCAGCCATTCGGTTTTAGATGAAGTTGTTGTCACCGATACCATCCCGCTCTCTGAGCAAGCGGCGCATTGCAAAAAAATCCGAGTCGTCAGCCTTGCAGAAATGCTGGCACAAGCTATAAAACGCGTTAACGAAGAAGAATCTGTAAGCTCAATGTTTGTGGATAAAATGTAACATAGCCATCGTTTAATCATTACCTGGATCTCGTTTTCGATATCCAGGTAACAAGCAATCCTCTAATAGAAATTTAAACCAAAGTATTCTGCTAGCCGCGTGTTCCAACGTATTTATCATCAAAATAACGTCGTAATTTAGTTCTTAACGTTCCTCTGCTGATCCCTAACATCAATGCAGCACGGGATTGATTGTATTTGCAATGTTCCATAACTGCTCGAAACAAAGGAGCTTCTACTTCTTCTAATACAAATTGATAAAGATCGACTGGATCAGTTCCCTTAAGTTCTGAAAAGTATTTTTGTACCGATTGAGTGACGCTTGCTGCCAATGATGCAGTTGTATCCCCAGCTTCATTGCTGATTGCTGTCATTATTATTAACTCCTTCTTTTAAAAGCATTATTTTAACTAACTGAACAAAACTCAACAAGTATAGAGTTATTTTGAGAGTGGCGGGAAATATCCCGCCATTTATTTAGATTTTCATAACCGCAGGATTAAACGGCTGGCCATTTACTGTTAATTGGCCATTCGCAAGTTTAAGTTCGACTACGTAATAATCGCCCTGCATGGATAAAACACCGGCTTGCACCAAGTCAGCCAATTTTTTTTCAGTTTGCACTTCCGCTTGTTCATCTATTTGCGCAGGAGTCAACTGCGTTGGTTGTTGGGCTGTGGTTTGCTGCGGTTGCTCCGTTTGTGCTTGCTGCTGAGATTGAGTGGTGGTTGCAGCTGCTGCATCAGTTGACCCATCATTCTGGGAAGAATTGCTAGGTTGCGGTTGTGGCAAGCTTTGCTGACCTTTTAATTGTTGACTGATAGATTGCTTCATCAGATTTTTGACCAACATAACCGGCAATTTGATTTTGCCATCGCCTTCCGTTTTTTGGATAAGCTGGAAAGGATTATCCGTATCCGCTTTAGGTAAAGAAATAACTAATGTACCTTCCAGCTTGCCCTCTGGGATCGCAAAATTTAATTCAGAAATCCTGAATTCAGCACCTTTGCTAAATAATTTCGGCAATTCTGGAATCAATGCCATTAAGGCTTGCTGCTGCTGTTCCGGAGTACCTTGCTGCATCTTGTTAACTTGCGTATTGATGCGCCCAAGCACTTCAGCATCCAAATTTTTCAAAGACATATTCAAAACACCTGGACCATAGGTTTTGCCATTAGACACTATTTTGTCCAGAGTCATTTTAAAATATGTATTAAATAAACCATCATCAATATCGCTGCTGGAATTTGCATAAAACTCCTTCAGCTCAAACACTGGTTTTTGGTTTTCGGTAACAAGCAAAGAAGGCACGGAGAGATCAGCTTCACCCACGTACAACCCTTCTTTGGTTTGTTCAAACTCATAATCGCTGTTGATTTTTTCCAAAACCGCTTTGGTATTATCTTTAGTAAACGACATACCATCTATCACTAAATCCCCATCTACAGACTTCATGTTGGAAGATATGGTCACATCGTTGGTCATACCCATCCACTCAAAACGCCCACCGGCGTCTTTGGGGATTAATACAAATTTTGGAATTTCTACGCGTAAACGGCTTCTATTCAGGTAATTGACCAAAACGCTCAGATCCACTTGCGGCTTGGTGGATTCAGCAGTGAAATTGCTATTGAACTGATCCATGTATTCAGCTGGCATATTTAAATTGGTATAGGCATAACCCAGTCCAAATCGTACGCCTTTATCAGCAAAAATGACGGGTCCATGATATACAGTAAGCGGCATATCCACTGTATAATCCTTTGCAGGAATTACCACGGATTGGCCTGCATCATCCTTACTCACTCTTTCAGGGATCTGCAAGCGCCATTTTAATTGTGCCGTAGAAGTAAACCAGCCACGCTTATATTCCTGCAAATCAATGTATACTCCACCGTTTGACTGATTGATCATGGCAACATTTTTCTTGAGGGTGCGTTCGGTAATCAATCCGGTGCCATAATAACTGCCGAGGACTAGAGCAGCTAAAATAACCACTAATCCTATAATTTTATTCATTCTTATCTCCGTGTTTAGTAATAGTCCTCTGCACAGGAAGCCATCATAATCCATTAAAGACCAGGTTACCTGCCATGATACAAAGCAAATTTCCCATTGCATGCCAACATAATCTGCTTTTGCTCTTTCTTAACGAATTTGTGCAAGCTTTAGGCTTTGTCCAAAAGATAAATCTTGGAAATTAAACCTTTTCCGATCCGGACTGTTAATATTCCAAACGTTATCCTAGCGCAAAATCCCTGCGTGAGGAAACAGATTGCTATTAAAACATGATAATAAGCTTCAAGGAAGATAAGAAATAAGAATGAACAAAAATTCTGCCTTAAGGCAGATTTCTAGCAAAGAGGATATGGTTGAGAACGTTGGCCGCAAGCGTGTCAATCTATACCTGATACAAACTGCGGCCTTGATTTGTTAGCTAGCTACTAGCTTATTATTTAACAGGACGGCAAAACGTTTCTTTCACCGTAAAAGCAAGAATTAGTGCGACCAATGAACAGAGAGGTAAAATTCTCAAGCCAAACTGGAAATCCATGAGCGTTAATGTTTCTAAATTATATGCTCTGGCTCCGGAAATAAGATCCACCAACCGCCCTACCAGGGGCTGCATTAAAGCTCCGACGAAAATTGAAGTCATGTTGGTAAATGCTATAGACGTACCCAATACATTTCTTTCATGCAACTCGGTGGATACCGCATAGGCGATAGCCACTCCTGTATTGGTCAATCCAAAAAGGAAAAAGAGAATATAAGCAGTCGTTTTATCCATGGAAGGATAAAATACAAATAGGGTAGTCAAAATGACGCCGCACAAAGCCGAGACAATCATGATGGGCTTGCGCCGTCCGATTCTATCCGATAACCAGCCGGATAATGGGCCGCCTATACCCCAACCAATAAAAATCAAACCTGTCGCAAATGCTGCAGAATGAGCCGACAAGCCGCGTCCATATTGCAAATAAGCAGGCCCAATCGCTTCACCAATGACAGCAGTCGGACCAAACAGGAAACCGGCATATAATGCATTCAACCACGCTTGACGGTGGGATAAAATAATACGCAAGCTTTCCAAGATGCTGATTTTATTTTCAGGTTTTATTTCTTTTATCTTTGAACCGGGTTTATCTTGTACATACTGGTATAACAAAGCCGCTAAGGCAATAAACAAGAATGCAATGATGAGCATGCTGTGGCGCCAACCTACAGAACCCACCAGAAAAGACACAGGGGCTTCACCGGCAGCGGCACCCAACATGCCTAGAGCCTGGGTTAATCCAGACAATAATCCCAACATGGCTGGGGGAAACCACGAAGTGGCGAGCCTTAATGCACTAACAAACGCGAAAGCTGCGCTAAATCCAATGAGCATACGGCCGATTGAAGCGGTAAAAAGTCCTCCTGATAAACCAAACACACAACAGCCAAATGCTGTGATGAGAGACATCACGGTTAAAATCCAGCGTATGCTGATTCGATCAACCGCAAGGCCTACCGGGATCTGCATCATAATATAAGGCACATAAAATGAAGCGGTGAGAATACCAAACCCGGCTTCATTGATGCCGAAATCAATTTGTAAGTGGCGATGCATAACTCCTGGTGCCACTCGAGCCATATAATCCGTAAAATAAAAAGCAGCAGCAAGGCCCCAGATAAGCCAGGCATAACTAAGCTGTTTTTTTTGCGCTTGAGATAGAGCAACTGCATTCATAAATTCACTACTCATGTTTCAATACCTTTGGCAATTTTGCGTCCTTTATTTTTTGAGCCAACATACAATTTGCTCAACAAATACACAAACCCAACATGACATTATACTGTCGCCGTTAATAATTTCAATACTTCTTATTTTGTGCCTATACTTCTGCTAAGATCGCGGCTTTGCCAATTGTTTAAAAGAATTTATGAGTGAAACCGAATTAGAAAAAGCCATTGCTGCGGCATTTGCTGCAGACGGCGGCAGCAAAGAAGCTAATAAAGCTTATCTTGAATTTATAAAAGCAAATTTTATTATTCCCATCGAAAAAAAGCCGGAGGGGAAAGAACCTGAAGTATTGTATCTGCTTGCAGGAGAAAATGTTTTTTTACCTGTGTTTACCAATCTGGATTATTTCGGGCAATGGGCAGCAGAAATTCATGATGAAATACAATTACTAAAATTGACTGGTGTGGATTTATTAAAAGGAATAGGCGAAAAAGTCACCGTCAGTTTAAATATAGGAACTCCGCATTACAAAGAATTTAATCCTTCCGAATTGGCAAGGATGCGCAGCATGGTACTTAAAATTTTCAGCTAGAAACAAAAGAGGGAGGCAAACCCTCCCTTCGTTAAGCCACCAAATCAATAACTTGGTAACCCAGCAGAGTTGAAATTGCTATGATACCTGAAATTTCAAGCACCTTGGTGAAAAATCCTACTTTACCAGCTTGATATTCTTCATCATTTGCCGCATGCAAAACCGCTTCGGTTTTCTCACGCACATAAGCTGACAACTCGTATATAGGCTGTTCACCATAAAAACCAGCCCACCATCCTTCTAACCAATATTCGCTCTCAATGGTGTCAGGACGGTATGGATTTTCTTTTTCGGCAATTTCTGCCAGTGCACATTCATAGCCGAATGCATAACATTCTTCCAAGTTGGGATGCTCGATGTTGAAGCGTAATTTAATATCTGGTAAAACTTTGTTGATATCGCTCATGTTGATACCCTCATTTTTAACGATTAATTATTGGAATTGCCACTTACTTTTCCTTAGATTTCATTCTACGACTTCAATAAAGCCTGTGCGAAAAGCAAAATAATTTTTACAATTTTTTGACAATTCTCATTTTGAGGGCAAAAAAAGGATTAAGGAGCAAGCCTGCGATGATGCCATCTTCCATGTTGTTGAAAATAATGAATGCGATCATGCATGCGGTTGTCGCGACCCTGCCAAAATTCTATTTCATCTGGGATGACTTTGTAACCACCCCAGTAAGCAGGCCGTAGCACAGGCTCTTGTTGGTATTTGGTGATGAGTTCATTGAGTCGCTGTTCGAGCTCGGCACGACTTTCAATTTGCTGGCTTTGCGGGGAAGCCATCGCACTCAATTGGTTGATATGGGGTCTTTTTGCAAAATACGCATCCGATTCGGATGCACTCACTTGCTTGACTCGACCACGTACACGCACTTGCCTTGCCATTTCCGGCCAATAAAAATTAAGCGCGGCATACGGCGTTTTATTCATCTGCTGAGCTTTAGAACTCTGGTAGTTGGTATAAAAAATAAAAGCACCGTCTTCCAATCCTTTTAAGAGTACGACGCGTGAATCAGGAAAACCTTGCTCGTCCACGGTGGAGAGAACCATAGCCGTAGGATCGCTTTTTTCAACCTGCAATACCTCAGCAAACCAGATTTCAAATTGAGCAACAGGGGATTCAGGAAGATGTTCTTCACTCAAACTTAATGTCCCATAATCCCTGCGGATCTCAGCCAAGGTTTTCCATTTATTCATGTTTACCAGCCGGTTACTTCAGCAATGGCATCTCCCAACTCAGCCGGAGAGCGTACGGTTTTTACGCCAGCTGCTTCAAGAGCCGCAAATTTATCCGCTGCAGTGCCTTTTCCTCCAGAAATAATGGCTCCAGCATGGCCCATGCGGCGGCCGGGAGGAGCAGTAACCCCTGCAATATAAGAAACAACTGGCTTTTTCACATGCGATTTAATAAATTCTGCAGCTTCCTCCTCTGCCGTGCCGCCAATTTCACCGACCAGAATAATCGCTTCCGTCTGCTCATCTTTTTCAAACAATGCAAGCGCGTCAATGAAGTTAGTCCCAGGAATAGGATCGCCCCCAATCCCCACGCAAGTGCTTTGCCCAAATCCTTTATCCGTAGTTTGCTTAACCGCTTCATAGGTTAACGTACCGGAACGAGAAACAATACCCACTTTTCCGGGTAAATGGATAGAGCCTGGCATGATGCCAATCTTGCATTCGCCAGGGGTAATGATTCCCGGACAATTGGGGCCTATCAAACGGCTGTGAGTATTGTTTTCCAGGTAAACTTTCACTTGCAGCATATCCAGAACAGGGACACCTTCTGTGATGCAAACAATTAATTTAATACCAGCATCGGCTGCTTCAAGGATAGAATCCTTACAGAAAGGAGCCGGAACATAAATCACACTGGCTTCTGCACCGGTTTCCTCAACCGCTTCGCGTACAGTGTTAAATACCGGTAAACCAAGATGCAACTGTCCGCCCTTGCCTGGAGTCACTCCCCCAACCATTTTTGTACCATATTGAATGGCTTGCTCGGAATGAAATGTGCCTTGCTTTCCAGTAAAACCTTGGCAAATCACTTTGGTTTCTTTATTAACTAATATACTCATTACTCGCCTCAAATAATTTAGGGCATCCAGGACTGTCCTGCCTATGCATGATGGATGCCTTGTTGGTTTTAGGCAATCGCTGCCACGATTTTTTTAGCTGCGTCGGTTAAGCTGTTTGCGGCAATCACGTTTAAATTGCTTTTATCCAAAATCTCAGCGCCTAACTCCGCATTATTGCCTTCAAGCCTTACTACTACCGGAATGTTAACCTGGACTTCTTCTAACGCTGCAAGAATACCTTCGGCAATTAAATCACAGCGCACAATACCGCCGAATATATTAATCAGAATGCCTTTTACTTTTTCATCCGATAAAATAATCTTAAATGCCTCGCGTACGCGCTCTTGTGTCGCGCCACCACCTACATCCAGAAAGTTTGCAGGCTCACCACCATGCAGTTTGATGACATCCATAGTAGCCATGGCCAACCCGGCGCCATTTACCATGCAACCAATTTCACCATCAAGTGGTATATAATTTAATTCCCAATCGTGCGCTCTGTTTTCGCGCTCATTTTCCTGGGTAGTATCGCGCATTCCTTTCAGTTTAGGATGGCGATACAATGCATTGTCATCAATATTCACTTTACCGTCCAGGCATATTAATTGTCCGGCACGGTTAACGACCAAAGGATTGATTTCCAGAAGGCTTAAGTCGCATTCGACAAACATTTTACCAAGCCCCATCATAAGCTGGGTAAATTGTTTAATCTGGTCATCTTGCAAGCCTAGCTTGAATGCTATTTCACGACATTGAAAAGGCATTACCCCAACCAATGGATCCATAATAACTTTAAAGATTTTTTCCGGAGTTTCTTCCGCCACTTTTTCAATCTCGACCCCACCTTCAGTGGAAGCCATGATGACAACACGTCGGGTGGCGCGATCAACCACTGCCCCTAAATACAATTCCCGGTCAATGTCACTGATTTCCTCAACCAAAACCGCATGGACTGGCTGTCCGTGCGCATCGGTTTGATAAGTTACCAAGCGCGTACCTAATAAAGATTTGGTAAACGCAGCCAACTCATCCTTATTGGCTACAACTTTAACACCACCCGCTTTACCACGTCCGCCTGCATGCACCTGCGCTTTTACTACACATTTTGTCGTGGGAAGCTGACTCGCCACTTGCAGTGCATCCTCTACATTGTAAGCAACTGCGCCTTGCGGTACTGGCAACCCGTAGCTGGCAAACAATTGTTTGGCTTGATATTCATGTAAATTCATGGTTCACACCCTATAAAAAAAGCAAGACACCTGATGTGTCTTGCCGTTAGTAATCAATTTTTAAATGTTTAACAACAAGCGGGCTGGATCTTCCAGCAATTCCTTGACGGTAACTAGAAATTGTACGGATTCTTTGCCGTCAATCAGGCGATGATCGTAAGATAAAGCCACATACATCATGGGGCGAATTACGATTTGACCTTTTTCCACCACCGGGCGCTCTTCAATTTTATGCATGCCAAGAATTCCAGTTTGTGGCGGGTTAATAATCGGAGTGGCTAATAAAGAGCCAAAAACCCCGCCATTGGTAATAGTAAACGTACCACCTTGCATTTCTTCCATGGTAAGCCGGCCTTGACGCGCCCGCGTAGCAAAATCACCAATGTTTTGCTCCATTTCCGCCATGCTCATTTGATCGGCGTTTCTCAATACAGGCACAACCAAACCTCTTTCGGTAGAAACGGCAATGCCAATGTCATAATAGCCGTGATAGACAATATCTTGCCCGTCGATGGATGCATTTACTGCAGGGAAACGTTTCAAAGCTTCCACAACAGCTTTAGTGAAAAAAGACATAAAACCCAGTTTCACGCCATGTTTTTTCTCAAAATTATCTTTATATTGAGTGCGTAACTCCATGACTGCTTTTAAATTGACTTCATTAAAAGTAGTCAACATTGCCGCATTATGTTGCGCCTGCAGCAAACGTTCAGCAATTTTAGCGCGCAATCTTGACATGGGAACACGGCGCTCCTCGCGCACCCCATCAGCAGCAGGCAATTCTTTTTGCTGGGTTTGCACTTCGGCAGATTTGCCGGCTTTATCGCGATTGGTTTCAATGAAAGAAACCACATCTTCTTTGGTGATGCGCCCTTCTTTGCCTGTCCCTTTAATTTGGCTAGGTTGCAAATCATGCTCAGCCAGCATTCGCCGCACAGCTGGGCTGGTTGCTTTATCTTCATGAGCTTGCTTGTCTTCAACAGCTTCTGTTTTCTGCTCAGATTTTTGTGGGGCAGCTTCTGCAGTGGCATCGCCTTGCGTGATGCGCGCCAAAAGTTCTCCGGCTTGGACTGTATCACCTTCTTTAAATAAAATTTCCTGCAATACGCCATCGGCAGGGGCTGGTACTTCCAAAACTACTTTGTCCGTTTCTAAATCCAGTATATTTTCATCGCGAGTGACTTTGTCCCCAACTTTTTTGTGCCAAGTTGCAATAGTGGCATCTGCCACTGACTCAGGTAAGGCAGGTACTTTCACTTCAATAGACATAATTTTACCTTCTTTTCTATGCGTAATTTTAAAAACCCTAAAGCCGGGTGGCCCGCAAGGAGCCTCATGCCGGCTAATCCAGTAAAGCTTCTTCTACTAATTGTTGCTGTTGCTGGGCGTGAAGCTTGGGGCTGCCTACCGCCGGGGATGCAGCAAAACCACGACCCGCATAAGAAAGTGTTTGATAAGATTGCAGGCAATCCACAATGTTATGCTGGGAAGAAAACCATACGCCTTGATTTTGTGGCTCTTCTTGACACCATATTATTTTCTTGGCATTCGGGTATTTGGCCAACTCTTTTACCAAAGCCTTTTTCGGGAATGGATAGAGTTGTTCAATGCGGATAATAGCCACATGGTTTAATTCTGCTTCACGACGTTTCTGCAACAAATCATAGTAAACTTTTCCACAGCACAACACCACTTTTGTAATGCTTTCAGCATGCAATTCATCGATTTCTGGAATCACGTTCTGGAAACCGCCTTGCGTCAATTCCTGCAATGACGACACCGCTAATTTATGCCGCAATAAACTCTTAGGCGTCATAATGATCAGTGGCTTACGGAAGTTGCGTAACATTTGACGGCGCAATAAATGAAATATTTGCGCAGGGGTGGTCGGCGTACACACTTGGATATTTTGCTGAGCGCACAATTGCATGAAGCGCTCCAGACGGGCAGAAGAATGCTCCGGGCCTTGCCCTTCATAACCATGAGGCAAACACATAACCAAACCGCAGAGCCGTCCCCACTTTTGCTCGCCTGAACTAATAAATTGGTCTATTACAACTTGTGCACCGTTTACAAAATCGCCAAATTGCGCTTCCCAAATAACAAGCGAATTCGGTTCAGAAGATGCATAACCATATTCAAATGCCAATACGGCTTCTTCAGATAAGACGGAATCAATGACCACAAATGGGCGTCCGGGCGCATTTGAAATAGTTTCAAGCGGCGTGTAGGTATGGCCTGTTTCCATGTCGTGCAATACCGCATGGCGGTGCGCGAACGTGCCCCGGCTTGAATCCTGCCCGGAAATTCGCACAGGATGTCCTTCGTGTAACAGAGTTGCATAAGCCAGTGTTTCAGCAAACCCCCAGTTCATGGGCAATTCGCCAGCAGCCATTTTTTCACGCTCGCCCAGTAAACGTTTCACCACGGGATGAAGATGAAAGCCTGCAGGGAGCTTGTGCAGTTTATCAGATAACATGCGTATAGTCGCTTCGTCTATCGTCGTATCGACTTTATCCGTCCATTTCGCATCAACATAAGGCGTCCAATCTACTGCTTTCTTCCCGTCATAATTGCCTTTAAACGTTTCGACTACGGATTTGCCCTGATCAAGTTTGTTCCGATAAGTCTCAGCAAATTCCGCTATCTTATCGCTACTGACGATACCAGCCTGCTCCAGCTGCTTAGCATAAATTTCCGGCAGCGGCTGCATGGATTTGATTTTTTTGTACATCAAGGGCTGAGTTACTGATGGTTCATCTGCTTCATTATGGCCGTGACGACGATAGCAAACTAAATCCAAGACTACATCACGCTTGAATTTCATGCGGAACTCAAATGCAATCTGGGTAGCGAAGACTACCGCCTCCGGATCATCGCCATTGACATGCAAAACAGGAGCTTGCACCATTTTCGCCACGTCTGTGCAATACAATGTGGAGCGTGCATCTAATGGATTGCTGGTGGTAAAACCGATTTGATTATTGACGACGATGTGTACAGTACCGCCGGTAGCATAACCGCGGGCTTGGGAAAAATTGAACGTTTCCATCACAACGCCTTGCCCGGCGAAGGCGGCATCACCATGAATGATAACCGGTACCACGGTATTTTTTTCATCCAAATCCAGGTAACGGCGCAGGCGCGATCTGGCAGAACCTTGCACCACCGGGTCAATGATTTCCAGATGCGAGGGGTTAAATGCCAACGCTACATGCACCACGTTGTTGGATTCTGTTTTTAAATCGGAAGAAAAACCCATGTGGTATTTCACATCGCCGGTACGTTTAGAGTCGACTTTCCCTTCAAACTCTTGGAATAACTGATCGGGTTCCTTGCCAAGAACATTGATGAGCACATTCAAGCGGCCGCGATGCGCCATGCCGATGACTATTTCCTTAACCTTATATTTTCCACCTTGACGAATGATTTCTTTCATCATCGGAACTAAAGAATCTCCTCCCTCCAGAGAAAAACGCTTTTGTCCGACATAGCGAGTGCCCAAATAGCGCTCCAGGCCATCCGCAGCAATTAATTCTTTAAGAATTTCCAACTTTCTTTCAGGAGCAAAACCTGGCTGACCTTGCACCGATTCAAGTTTTTCTTGCAACCATTCCACTTCAGCCGTATTTGCAATGTGCATATACTCAATGCCGATACTGCCGCAATACGTGTCGCGCAAAGCTTGCAGGATTTCAGATAAGGGCATGCGCTCTTTTGCAAATGTCTTGCCGGCAAAAAAAGTCTTCGGCAAATCCTTTTCGGAAAGATTGTGGTAAGAAAGCTCAAGGGTTTGCACCGGGTGCCGCTCAGCCATTTCCAAAGGATCGAGTCTTGCCAATAAATGACCATACGTGCGGTAAGCATTAATCAGGTGGGCTACTTCTGCTTGCTTGATGTCTGCACTCACGCCGTTTATATTTTTTCTCTCGGCATTCTGCAAAAAATAATTACGGATATCGCGGTGGGAAATTTCGTCAACCTGTCCGTTTACTTTAGGCAGTGCATGAAAAGCCTCACGCCAATCCTCAGGCACTGATTGCGGATCGTTCAGATAATCTTCATACAAAGCATCAACATAAGCCATGCTTCCGCCTGATAAATAGGAAGTGGCCCATTCTTTTTGCAGATCGCTGCTCATTACTTTTCTCCAAAGGGCGTGTCCCAACCAGGGACAGCGGAAATCACAATCAAGTTTCTTCGGTCAACATTTGCTGCCGTATCTCACCAATAGCTTTGGATGGATTGAGTCCCTTCGGGCAAACATTTGCGCAATTCATAATGGTGCGACAACGAAACACACTAAATGGATCTTGCAATTTGTTTAAACGATGAATCGTAGCGGTATCTCGACTGTCTGCCAAAAACCGCCTAGCCTGCAATAAGCCGGCGGGTCCTACGAATTTATCTGGATTCCACCAGTAAGAAGGACACGAGCTCGTGCAGCAGGCACATAGTATGCACTCATATAAACCATCTAATTTGGCGCGCTCCTCAGGAGTTTGCAAATATTCTTGCGCAGGGATAGCACTGCTATCATTTTGTAAATAAGGCTCGATGCGCTCATATTGCTGGTAAAATTGTGTCATATCAACAACCAAATCCCGAATTACCGGGAAACCAGGAAGCGGCCTGATGATGATCTTATCCGTGTTTAAGGTAGATAAATGGGTAATGCATGCCAAGCCATTCGTCCCATTAATGTTCATACCGTCGGAACCACATACCCCTTCGCGGCAAGAACGGCGAAAGCTTAGGGTTGGATCTTGTTCCATTTTAATGCGTTCTAGCAAGGTAAGCAGCATCGGGTCGCTTTTGGCAGGGACTGCGATGTCATAATCTTGCATGTAAGGCTTGGTATCGACCTCTGGATTATAGCGATAAATGGATAAGGTCAGATTTCTAATATCAGCCATGGCATATCCTCTTAATAAACTCGTTCTTTCGGCTCAAACGGCGCGACGTATTTAGGTGTGGTATTTACTGGACGATAATCAATATGATCATCTGCAGCAAAATACAGTGTATGTTTTATCCAGTTTTCATCATCGCGTTTAGGATAATCTTCGCGGCTGTGCGCACCGCGGCTTTCCGTACGCGCCAGAGCCGATTTTGCCGTCGCATAAGCAGTAGCCATCAAGTTATCCAATTCTAGAGCCGTTACGCGTTCCGTGTTAAAGACTTCACTTTTGTCCAGTAATTTTGCATGCGCCAGGCGTTCGCGTAAGGTTTGCAGTTTATGCAATCCTTGTTGCATAAATTCCCCAGTACGGAACACGCCGAAATCCTCTTGCATTACTCGTTGCATTTCCTCACGGATTATCGCTGGATTTTCACCATCTTTGGAATTTTCCCAGCGTTGATAACGTGCCAAACCGGCAGCAACATCTTCATCAGTCACATAAGGCATGGCCGGCATTTGCTGCGATAGCCACAAATCTTCCACATGCAGGCCGGCAGCACGGCCGAAAACGACCAAGTCCAGCAAAGAATTTCCACCTAAGCGATTCGCGCCATGTACCGAGACGCACGCGCATTCTCCCACTGCATAAAGGCCTTGTACGATTTCCTCACGGCCATGTTTTTTCGTTATCACCTGGCCATGAATGTTCGTTGGGATACCACCCATGCTGTAGTGGCAGGTAGGAACCACGGGTATAGGCTCAACAATTGGATCAACTCCGGCAAATTGCAAGGACAATTCGCGAATGCCAGGCAAGCGGGATTTAATCAAATCCGCACCTAGATGATCCAGCTTTAATTTCACGTAATCCACGCCTTGCGGATCAAAACCTTTGCCGGCGCGTAGCTCCAGCGCAATCGCACGGGCAACTACGTCACGGGATGCCAAATCTTTCACGTGCGGGGCATAACGCTCCATGAAGCGTTCACCATCCTTATTAATGAGATAACCACCCTCTCCCCGGCAACCTTCAGTGACCAGCGTACCGGCGCCGGCAATACCAGTGGGGTGGAATTGCCACATTTCCATGTCTTGCAAGGGAATGCCTGCGCGTAATGCCATACCAAAACCATCGCCGGTATTGATGTATGCATTGGTAGTGGACTGGTAAATACGCCCGGCTCCCCCAGTTGCTAAAATACAAATCCGGCTTTGAAAGAAAACGACTTCGCCTGTTTCAATACAAAGCGCGGTAACGCCGGCAATATTGTCTGCAGCGTCTTTAACAAAATCCAAAGCCAACCACTCGCTGTAAATATGTGTCTTGGCTTTTAAATTTTGCTGATAAAGCGTATGCAACAGAGCATGCCCGGTGCGATCAGCGGCAGCGCAAGTACGCGTGGCTTGTTCGCCGCCAAAGTTTTTGGATTGACCGCCAAAAGGCCGCTGATAAATTTTCCCGTTTTCCATACGCGAAAACGGTAATCCCATGTGTTCAAGTTCATAAACGGCTTCCGGGCCGGTTTTACATAAATACTCGATACAATCTTGATCGCCTATATAATCTGCGCCTTTCACCGTATCGTACATATGCCAACGCCAGTCATCAGTATCGGCATTGCCTAGGGCCGCAGTAATTCCGCCTTGCGCAGAAACTGTGTGTGAGCGTGTAGGGAAAACCTTAGACAGCAATGCGACTTTCATACCAGAATTGGCCAGCTGCAGAGCAGCACGCATGCCTGCTCCCCCGGCGCCAATGATTACTGCATCAAACTTATTACGTACAAAAGCCATTTATTATCCCCAAACAATCATTAAGCCCCAGATGAATTGACCCAACAGAAATAACATCACAAAAAATTGCAATGACAAGCGTATTGCTTTGCATTTGACGTAATCCGTGGTCACCGTCCATACCCCAATCCAGGTATGCAGAAGGAAACTCAGCAAAGCCACCACCGTGGCGACTTGCATTACTGGAGAATGGAATAAAACAAACCATTGATTAAATTGCATGTGCGGGTGAAACAGGATAAAACCGCATAAAAATAAAAAATAAATAGCCAGATAAACGGCAGTAAAACGTTGAATCAACCAATCTCTTAGACCGTTGCCGGTTAAACTCGTGACATTCGTTACCATATCCAAATTCCTAGTGCGATGGTTAAAATTACAGCCAGAACAATAACAGTAACAGCACTGCGCCGTCCCGCACAAAGCCCTTCTCCCCACCCCATGTCCATGGCTAAATGCCTGATCCCGGCCAATAGATGATAGCCAAGCGCTGCACTAAAGCCCCACAACATGAGTTTATAAAAAGGATGCACCAATAAATTCTGCAACAATTGGAATGAAGCGGTTGAACGCAGGGACATACCCAGCAGGTATAACATTACTGGCAACAATATAAATAAAATCAGGCCCGAAATCCGATGCAGAATAGAAACAATGGCCATCGGCGGGTATTTTAAGCTGGTCAAATCAAGATTAACTGGTCTTTTTTGGTTCACAGTGCATTTCATCCTTATTGGTATGTTTACTTTGAGTCCAAGTATAACAAGCCCTATATAAAAACTTGGGAAGTATACCACTCTGTTTTTTTCACGCAAAGTTTAACCTGGAAAAAGGCATGGCGCGCATAAATAAGGCGGTCTTTCTTGACCTTATACTGGTAAAATTACTGAATACAGCAAAAATTGATTTTAATCGATAATTGCAATTAAATGAGTACACGCATCTTAAAAAAAGGATAAAACATGTTTGTCTTTCGTTATTTTGCGTCTTTGTTTTATGATTTCATTATCCTTTCTGCCCTGTTTTTCATATTTACCCTTTGCTGCATTTTCTTACGAAACGGTCATGGTATTCCTCCAGCCACTTTATGGTATCAAACCGCTCTTCTTATCCTGGCATATTCCTATTATGCTTTATCATGCCGCTTTGGCGGCCAAACTATTGGCATGCGTGCCTGGAACATCAAGCTCATATTTTTGCATGGGCGATTCACGCACAGGCAACTCATCACCCGACTGCTCTTAATCATACCCGCATTTTCTCTGAGGATAATCGGTTTTAAGAAGCCTGATTTGCTGTTGCAGAAATGGACTAAAAGCCAAATAATCAGCGTTTAGAAGGAGAACTTGAAATACGTGGGGTACGATAAGGGGTTCTTGGGGCTTCCGTCGGATAACCATAACCTTGATCAGATAAACGTTTAACAGTCTGTAAATAACGCTCGCCCCAAATACCGGGATCAAAATTAGTCACCACGACGTTATAAAGCAAATTAATAATGGACTCAAATGCCTTACGCTGCGCAAGCTCATGGCCGCCGAATGCAACTTGCACTTCGGTTTCCGTGCCTATCTCGCCTGCTTTTAGTTTTTCCACTAAAAGATAAATCATTTTTTCGATTGTATAATAAAGCTTGCACATGGACATGCCCGCTATATACATATCTTCACCTTTAGAAGCACTTAACTTATAACCGTGGTCATGAATGGTATAGACAAATTCGCGGGTACCATCTTCTAAAATTTCCGGAGGGATAATCTTTGGCGGTGCAATGGTATCAAAAATACTGGGGCTTACGATGAATAGATGAAAGTCAGCCCAATGCCACCAAATTTGATAGACTTTTTCTATTTGAGCAATTGGGTCATATTCTTCATCTTCTCGTAAAAGCTTGCGCTGTTCCTCAGCCAACTGCTCAAAATCTTCTGGTAGAAAGTCTTTAGGATCGGCCATTATTACATCGGATAGCTTAAGTTCGTATAAGCTAATTTTAGCCTAAATTTACCCGATTGCTATCCATATTATTTGAAAAATAATAGTAAAATCATGCTTAGCCAAGATATTGGTAAAAAGCAGGCGGCTTTTTCATACAGCGAAGACAACTGCTTTGACAACCTGCTTTATCCTCGCATTCTTTGATTACCCCCTTATTTTTCCAAAGGGTTAACAGCGGTTGCAACGCCTGCTCATCCATGCCAAATTCACGCACCAGTTGCTGCATGCTAACCACGCGTTCACGGCGGATAAACTCACGAATTTGTAACAGCATGACTTCCTCCTGAAGTTACCGCACGCAAAGTCAGTACAGTAATGACAATAGCTGAAAAAATCACCGCAAGCCAAATCAGCGTTTGCTGTGGGTGCCTCATGCAGGTAGCCAATTGATAAAAAGATACGGCAGCAGCATAAGCAACCAGTAACGACCAAGCCACCGAAAACCACATCAATTTGCGCGTTGCCTCCTGGCGGATAGCTGCCATGGTGGAAACGCAAGGAATGTATAACAAAATAAACAAGAGGTAGGCATAAGCCCCTATTTTTCCGTCAAACTGTTGGTACATAATTCCGTATACAGTCTGTGGTAATTGCGTTACAGCCGCACTTTCAGCCAGCGGATGAAAGAAAGCCTGCCCAAGGGCTGCAATGTTTTGCGGGATTGAAAGGAAAGCAGCTTGTAAACTCCCCCACAAGTCAAAGCTTGCTGGCGTGAGCGCGAGCCCACCCATTTGTGCATACAAAGTATTAAGAGAGCCGACAACCACCTCTTTTGCCAATAAACCCGTTAATAAACTTACCGTAGCTGGCCAATTATCAGCATGCAAACCCATGGGAGAAAAGATAGAGGTAATGCATTGACCTAGCCAAGCTAAAATACTGAGGGAAGACCCTTCGCCAGCAGGAATGAACCAAGCATTTAATCCACCCAATACCACACATGCCGGAATGATTATTTTTCCGGCACGGAGAATGAAATAACGCAAACGCAAGCCAGTTTCTTGGCATAATCGCCGCAGAGAGGGCCTATGATAAGCCGGAAGTTCTAAAATCAAAGGGGAAGCCTGCCCACGCAACAGGGTTTTCCTTAAAAGAAACCCGGTCAACACGGCCATAAAAATGCCGAAAAGATATAATGAAAAAACTACATTTTGCCCGCCGCTTGGAAAGAATGCTGCTACAAAGACGGCATAAATAGCCAAGCGCGCGCTACAAGACATAAAAGGACTCATCAATACAGTCAGCAAACGATCGCGCTCGGAATCCAAGGTACGCGCTGCCATGATGGCAGGAACATTGCATCCAAATCCGACAATCATCGGCACAAATGATTTTCCAGGCAATCCTAAGAGCCGCATCGCTTTGTCAATGACAAAAGCTGCTCTTGCCATATACCCGGAACTCTCCAATAAAGACAAGAAAAAAAACATCGAAGCAATGACTGGAATAAACGTTAAGGTCGTATTGATGCCCTTCCCTACACCCTCTGCCCCTATGGCAAGGAGCCAGCCAGGAGCATGAAACCGCTGCAAAACCGAGGCAAAACCCTGCACAAAAATTGCATCTGTGGCGATATCAAAGAAATCCTGAAAAATACCGCCCACATGGATGGCAAATAAAAACATCAAATACATAACCGCAAAAAAAATGGGAAATGCCCAAAATCGATGCAACACCACCTTGTCAATTTTTGCGGTTAAATGATCGCTCGCATCCGTTTTCTTTTTTTGTACTATGGAAATTATTTGATGCACTGCTTTATAACGGGCATCAGCCAATACGATATCCACATCTGCATCGCCTACTGCGAGAGCAGATTTTTTGGCAATCAAGGTATCCCCTTCTAACATACGATGCGCCAAATAATGCGCTGCAACAGGATAGGCGGATTGTGCCAAGCTTTCTTCCAACATCACTAAGGCTTGGCGCACCGTTTTGGGTAATGCCAAAGCCATGGGTATTGCGGGTGCAGCATGGGTCAAAACCATTTGCTTTAATTCATCCATACCCATTTGCTTGTGTGCTTGTAGCTCCACAACCGGACATTGTAATTGACAGGCAAGCAATTGGTTATCAATTGCAATACCGCGCTGTTTTGCGATATCCGTCATATTTAGAGCCACGATAACGGGCTTGCCTAATTCCAATAATTGGCTGGTTAAGTAAAGGTGGCGCTCCAAATGACAGGCATCGATGATGTTGATTAAGATATCGGGATTTAAATCAAGTAATGCTTGTGCCGCAATTTGTTCATCCTGGCTTGAGCCTTCACGCGTGCACACCAAGGAATAAATACCGGGTAAATCGGTCACTGCAATGCATTGCCCGGCGCATGAAAATACACCCGTTTTCTTTTCAACCGTCACTCCAGGCCAGTTTCCTACCCGCTGCTTGTCCCCAGTCAATGCATTAAATACGGTAGTCTTCCCGCAATTCGGATTTCCTATCAAAACAACATGCGTCATACCCGCTCCCAAAACAAGCAATTCGCTTCTTCTTTACGCAGAGTCAAGGAAGTACCGCGTACTTCGATTTGTACAGGACAACCCAATGGAGCCACGCGTTTTATTAACACTTCCGCGCCACGGGTAACGCCCATCGCCAATAAGCGTCTACGATAAGGCGCAGGTGTCCCACCAAAATCAACCAAACGCACGCGCTCACCTGGAATTAAATCATTAATTGTCATCATGATATAAAGCACGGAAGGGAAAAAAATTCATTTTAACATAAATGATAATCATTCTCAATTAACCGGCATCTGCACGTCTTCCCGACGCTTATGCCTGCGCAAATAATCAATGGATTGCATTTCATGCAAACGGCTTAATGTACGCTGGAAAGAAACTGAAACAGCACCTTCACTGTATAATTGCTCGATTCCTACCGCTGCAGAAAGGATAACCCGTACCCCCTTATCATACATGACGTCAATAAAATGCATAAACAACAAAGCCTTGGTGGTATCATCACGGCTTAAAACAGGAACCTTGCTGACAAAAACTGTCTCAAACCGCCCTGCTATTTCCAGATAATCCAATTGGCTGCGTGGAATATTGCATAAGACATCAAAATTAAACCAAATCGCACGCTCGCTGTATTTTATACAGGGAATCTCCCGATTTTGTATGCAAATTTTTGTTTGCTCGCTGACATTTGCTGAAATTGCATGGAATTGTTGATTTAATATTTGCTCATTTTCTTCACTCAAAGGCGTTAGGTACGCTTTGAGTAAAGGCGTTCGCCCCAATCGATAATCGCGGTTGTCTGCTAGAACCAACACTTCACAATGGCGTTTCAGCAAATCAATAGCCGGTAAAAAGCGAATCCTTTGCAAACCATTAAGATATAAATCATCGGGACGGGTATTGGACGTGGCAACCAAAATAACGCCCTGAGCGATTAAATTCTGCAATAACTCACCTAAAATCATCGCGTCTGCAATATCATGGACTAAAAATTCATCCAAACACAAAACCCGCGTGGTTTTGGCCAGGTTGGCAGCAATTTTACGCAACGGATCTTGCTGACCTTGCAGGCGCCGCAGCTCTGCATCCACTTGTTGCATGAAATGGTGGAAGTGAAAACGCGCCTTGCGCCGCTCGCCAATGGCATCATAAAACAAATCGATTAAATACGTTTTCCCAGCGCCTACAGGCCCATACAAGTAAATGCCAGGAATCAGTTTTTTCTGCCCTCGTCTCAACCATGAACGTTTATCATTGCTTAATTCATCGGCTATGCGTTGTAGGTGGGGTAAGATTTGTCTTTGTAAGGGATCATTTGTAATTTCCCCTTGCTCGATGGCTAAATCATAGCGGGCAAGAATAGTCATGGGATCCCAGCCTCAGAGCGCAAAGCTTCAATTAAACGCGTTTTAAGTTCAATTAACTTGCCATGAAAAAAATGCCCTGTTTCCTCAAACTGCAACAAGTAAGGCTCTGGGGAAATGGTTTTGCAAAAATCCAGTACTAATGAAGCTGGCACAACATCATCGTCATTCCCTTGCAGTATGATCCAGGGGTGTGGGGGTAAAAATTCGTGATAATCGAAATGATGAACCGGCGGGGCCACCGTAATTAATACTCTTGAAGCAAAATGCGCTGCAGCACGATACGCAACATAAGAACCGAAAGAAAATCCGGCAAAAATACATTGGGCCTTGGGCATGGCTTGCAATGCAAGTTCTGCAATTTGACGCATATCTGCACTCTCACCTATGCCACCATCATACGTACCTGCCGACTCTCCCACGCCGCGGAAATTAAAGCGAATGCTTGGTATTGCGATATCTTTAAACGTACGAGCCAAGGTGGTTACGACCTTATTATTCATTGTGCCTCCCTGCAGGGAGTGGGGATGGCCTAATAATGCAATAAATTTTCCATGGGGTTGCTCAGGCACAGTAACCATGGTTTCTATCGAGCCGGCTTCGCCTTGCAGAAAGAGGGAATGTTCACCTGGATGGCTTAATAAATCAGAAAGTTGCATATAAAAACCTGCTGGTTATTACGTTAAGGCGTATAGTATTCTCAAAGCCTGCTTTTATTAAAGTGATAAGGCCAGGCATATGAAAAATATATTTTCGTTGTGGCCTAAATTATAACTCATCTTGCATTTTAATGCCTATTCATTATGATTAAGCAGCATCTTTTGCAACTTGGAAGATGATGATTGTCGCACCGACTTGTCTTAAGCGGTGACGTTATTATTTAATTAATGGAGGACTTGATCCAATGCGACAGGTACCTGATGTTTTTCAACTCGCCTGCATGCCTCCACTTCAGGGGGGGTTATGAAAATTCACGATTTCAAACGTAAAAAAGAGTTGAATGCTAAAATTAGCATGCTCACGTGTTACGATTATCCTTCTGCTTGCATGATCACTGAATCAAAAGTGGATTGCGTGTTGGTAGGCGACTCCCTTGCCATGACGGTTCACGGCCATGAAAGCACCATTATGGCCACGATGGGCATGATGGAAATGCATACGGCGGCCGTAGCGCGGGGCTTGCGTGGAAAATTTTTAGTCAGCGATTTACCTTTCCTTTCCTACCGGATCTCCCGGGCTGAAACGATGAAAAATGCCCAGCGATTAATGCAAGCGGGGGCTAACGCCATCAAACTGGAGGGAGCGGATCCCGATATTTGTGAAACGATTTCTTACCTGGTGACTTCGGGGATTCCAGTCATGGGCCATATTGGCCTAGTCCCACAATCTGTACATCAATTAGGCGGGTATGTTGTGCAAGGCAAAAAAAATGACGAGGCGAAGCTTTTGCTGGAACAGGCAAAACAGCTTGAAGCGGCTGGATGCTTTGCGCTAGTCATTGAGTGTGTCCCCAGTCAGGTAGCCAAATCCATCACCGCATCCCTTGCAATCCCAACCATCGGAATTGGCGCAGGCGCAGAAACAGATGGACAAATATTAGTTTGGCATGACATGTTAGGCTTGCAAACAGCTTTTAAGCCACGATTCGTCAAACATTTCTCGCAGGCGAAGGAATTGATGCTACAGGCTATTGATGCTTATGTGCAGCAGGTCCAAAAAACCGAATTTCCCGCTGCCGAACATACTTTTTAACAAGGATTGCCAATGCACATAATAAACGACCTGGCAGAATGGGTGCGCATACGCGCCACTCTGCCGCATACCAACACCATAGGTTTTGTGCCCACCATGGGAAACTTACATGCAGGACATGCTTCCTTGTATGACTGCTGCCGCCAGGAGAACGATATTACGATAGCCAGTATCTTTGTTAATCCTACGCAATTTAATCAACGCGGGGATTTCATACATTATCCTCGCAGTTTGGAGGCTGACTTGTCGTTGCTGACTTCGTTGGGAGTGGATTATTGTCTGCTGCCTGATGAACAAACCCTGTATGCCGATGGCTATCGTTATCAAATTCATGAAAACGAGCTGTGCGGGTTAATGGAAGGACGACAAAGACCAGGACACTTTACCGGGGTGCTCACAGTGGTGATGAAGCTATTTAATCTAGTCAAACCCAGCCGTGCTTATTTTGGCGAAAAAGATTTTCAGCAGTTGCAGTTAATTCAAGATATGGTTGCCGCTTTTTTTATGGACATTGAAATAAAAGCTTGCCCAACGATACGCGAAAAAAGCGGTCTTGCCTTCAGTTCCCGCAATAACCGCTTAAACTCGGAGCAGCGAGCGCGTGCAGAAAAATTTGCACAAATTTTTCTGCACGGTTCATCATGTGAGGCCATCCTTACCAAACTTAAGGAAAATGCCATCCAGGTTGACTATGTGGAGGAGCACGCAAACAGACGGTTTGCTGCGGTAAAAATCGATGAAATACGTTTAATCGACAATTATTTAATAACGGTGCAAACTTAACCTGAATCAAGGGCTTCCTACCTTTAAATTGGAGGATTTTTCTTGCTCTGCAGGCAATGAAGGTGTTGGCTGGAGCTGCTTAAGTTTTACTTTGAAAATTCGAGTTGCTTCCATGCCTTCTCCCGTCTCGGTTCCTGTTGAATTTTCTATGATTGGCACAGGCTTGATTTCTCGCCAGTTAGATAATTCCAACGTCGTTTCTTGCGCGCCAGAAAAAGAAATAGCGTTTTGCTCGATAGGCAAAGGAGAAGGATCAATATCATCGATTGAAAGCTCGTCAACTGCCTCAACTGCTTCCAAAGAAGGTATTTCCTCAGGTACTGAAATTTCTTCCTCACCCTTGCCTGAACGCTCATGAGAAACGGTTGGAGGCGTCGCCTCTTGTAATTCAACCTCATCGACACTTGAAGGTGAGCTTACAGAAAAAAAACTCATCACAGCAGTAAAAAATAATTTTATAGACTCCCAAGCACGGTTGAAGGCGTTTGCCTGCGGCGTAGCCTTTTCGATTTCAGCAGAGGGAGTATGCGCACCAAATTTATCTTGAAAATTTTCCATGAGTTTCGCATCAATAGAGGCAATTTTTTCATTAAGAATTTTTATCTTAGCAGCAAAAGCTGGCGTTTCAATGCTATTTTCCTTGCATTGTTCTTTAAGATGCTCAAACCGGTTTACCAAACTCTGGTAAAAATATTTTTCTTTAAACAGTGGATTACCCCCCTTCGCAACCGGTTGTTGCTGTTGAAACTCCCCGTACTCCGAAATAATTGCTGTAAGTTGTTCAGGTTGCAAATTATTCAGAAATTGCTGAAATGACTCAAGCTTTAAAGCTTCCGTAAATAATTTATCCTGTCTTGCCTGCACATTCTCCATAACAGCAGCTCGATGGCTTGCATTAAGAATATGCTCATCCGCCAAATCTTTCATCAACTTGTTTGGAGCCAAGCTGCATTTTAATAAGGCATGATGTAATGCATCCTTAAATTTAGGATCAGTTTGTAATCTGACCATTTCATTTTTGATAATGGTATGTTCAAGTCGTCCAATGCTTTTTGCCAAAAAATTGAAAGGTGCATCATCAAGAGGTGAATCGTAATTTTTCTCATTGATAATGGGTAATTCATTAATAATTTTGGCTGAAATATCTGCTATTTCGTGGTTAGGTTCCTGCAAGTCAAATAAACTTTGATCATGATCAATTTTTATCAAATGCTTGCCGGTTTCATCTTCTATGTAACCAAGATTTCCATAATGTAAATCTCTTTCTCTAAAGAGAAGGGACGCCACAACCAAGTTGGCAAGCTCTGCATATTGGTCTTCTTTTATGGAAAAAACTCCTTGTTTTTCCATGCTTTTCCAAGATTGAAATGATTCTTTGTATGAGGAAAGAATGCCTGACGATAAATTCCCGTCTCCTCTTTCATGGGAAAAAAGAGAACTTGTATCCATAATTTTTTTTACATCAGGTTGAAACGGCCCCAGCACTAAACTGTATAATTTCCCAGCAAAAACTTCCAAATCAGACTTATAGGTATGCTGCCATGTATTCATCTTTTGCACATAAAGCTCGTCATCTGCTGTAGTTAGCGAGGTGGCATTGATCCCTTTGTCAGCCAATGTCTTCGCTACATTTTGTATGGTGCTTTTAGCAACTTGGGTATCATGAACAGCTGCCAAAAATTGCTGGCGTTGCTCTAATAAATCAGAGAGCTCGGCATCGTCGTTGGCAAGTTCCGCTAAGCTTAGCAAAGCTCTGTATTGCAGGCTGTAATCCACATTTTTCGTTTGCTCTCTATTATTTTTTGATTCCGCAGGAGGTGCATATTTGGGTGAGCCGGCAACTACTAAGGCGGCAAGGCATAGTGGTTGCATTTCTTCGCGATAAAAAGCCCTCTTTTCTTCTAAGCTTTTTTCTTCTGCTATTAAATATTTTTGCAGATTTTCTAAATAATGTTTAAAAGCGGCTTCCATGCCTGGCTTGATGACTACCGTATCATCACCATATACCACAAATTGTCGGAGAGCATTTTTTCCTAAATCATTAGGAAATATTATCCCACTTTGATTATTAAGATTTAAAACAAATGTTTTTAAATTTTCCGAAGTGAAATCTTGCGATAAACTCGTCACCATTTTTAAAATTGAACGATAATCTGCCGGATCAGCCTCTCCAAAAACTTGATGGCTTTTATAAAGATCGACTAACCGCTTGGCATCTTTAATGAAACATTTTGGCTTTTTGCTGTTTTCACCCACGATGACGAATGCCTCTCTAGCAATTCGTTCAACGCTTTTATCGAAAGCGCCTGCATTTTTAAAAAAGGAATACAAATCTTGCGGCGAAGCTTGAGTAGAAAGAATTTGCTTTAGAGGTAAGTTCATCTTAAACATATAAATGCCCCATATAACAAGTATAGGACACCGCTATTGCTATAGCTTATAATTCAACAGATTGATTGGAAATGGCAATGGCTGCAGCAATAATGGCAGCTTTGTGCTGTGGTATGGACTTATTGGAATATTTCAGCCACTCAGGATGCGCTTCAATGATTCCGGTGTCAAACTGAGCTTGCTGCAATTCCGCAGAATTAAGCATCTCCAGATAATAAGGTATGGTGGTTTTTACACCAAATAAGCGCATCTCAGATAACGCTCGCTGGGCGCGATGTAAAACAGAGTCCCAATCCAAACTCCATACGACTAATTTTGCGCATAGCGAATCGTAATCCGGAGGGATTACATAACCGGTATAAATGGCGCTGTCCATTCTTACCCCGGGACCTCCCGGCGGGTAATAACGAGTGATACGCCCGAAACTTGGGAGAAAATCATTTTGCGGATCTTCCGCATTGATGCGAAATTCCATGGCAAACCCGCGCCTGGTTATCTGTTCTTGACTAAAACGCAATGGTTCACCTGCCGCAATGCGAATTTGCTCTTGCACGATATCAATGCCTGTGATTTGTTCGGTAATCGGATGCTCGACTTGCAAACGAGTATTCATTTCTAAAAAATAAATCTTATTTTCTTCATCCACCATGAATTCCACGGTGCCAGCATTGGTATACCCTACGGCTTTAACGGCTTGCACCGCATAATCGTACAACTTGCCACGCGTGACTTCATCAAGTCGGGGTGCTGGGGCAATTTCAACCAATTTTTGGTGGCGGCGTTGGATAGAACAATCACGCTCGAATAAATTTAATACCTTGCCATAATGATCAGCCAATATTTGCACTTCAATGTGTCTTGGTTTATGCAGCAATTTTTCCATATACACATGCGTATCACCAAATGCTTTGCCCGCCTCCGATTGCACTCTGGCAAATTGTTGCCGGACATCCTCGCGGTCATGACAAATACGCACACCGCGGCCGCCTCCGCCAAAAGTAGCCTTTAGCATGACCGGATAACCTAAGCTTTCAGCACAGCCTATCGCCTCGGTGACATCTTCCAGATTCCCAACGCTTCCTGGAATAATCGGTAATCCTGCTTTGCGCATGGCATCCCTGGCAGCTACTTTTGAACCCATGGTGGCAATCACGGGTGCTGCAGGGCCGATGAAAGCGATGCCAGCCTGTTCGCATTGGTTTGCAAATTCAGGATTCTCCGATAAAAACCCATAGCCAGGATGAATGGCTTCGCAACCCGTGGCTTTTGCGCATTCGATGATGCGTCTACAGTTTAAATAAGCATCCAGAGGATTTTTGCTTAGACAATGGGCATGAGAAGCACGCTTCACATGCATTGCATAACGATCAACTTCACTGTAGATGGCTACAGTTGCAATGCCCATTTCTTTACAGGCGCGAATGATGCGTAACGCAATTTCTCCACGGTTACTGACAAGAATTTTGTTGAACATCCCTGCTCCATTGATTAAGCCTGTATTATGCAAGCACTTGAGCAAACTTTTCTTTGGCCAACGTTAACTGGCGCTCCAACTGTCCTAATTCTGATCGTAAGCCAAGTACAGCTTGCGCATCATTTTTTTTCTGTAATTGTTTCAGGCTTGCAAGGAGAGCCTGTTGCTGTGCTGATAATGTCGCAATTTCTTGTTCAAGAGCTTGCAACCATTGCTGCCTCGTAACAAACGATTTAAATCCAAATGGCGGTTGCGCGTCTGTTTCTTTTTTCTCCCTATTATTTTTGCAAATCTGCACCAATACATTTATTTTTTGCTCGATGCGCTTTGCCAAATATTGGGCACTCTTTCCATCCTTTTGCATGGTTATCAAATGAGTCAAATCTTCTCTAATTTCCCGAACGCAAGCTTGTGGCGTCGTTTGTCTAAACAAACCTCTGGGAAGCTGCTCCGGTTTTATGGAAATAACACCATGCAACTTCCATTCAAGCTCTGGCAAACGCGCCTGCAAGGATTTAATAAAATCGTTCATTCAGTGAATAACAACATCTGCAAACTTGGAAACATAACTGTAAATGCATTTAAGCACAAGGTTAAAATGAAACCCTGCCTGCAACAACATTGGCATCCTATCTGCAAAAAGTGCAAACCACTTCTAATCTATATAGTGAATATTGCTTTAGCGTTGGATCTCTTGACGATGAAAAAACCGGAAGAAAAGGCACTGACCACCCTGCTTGAAGCAGCAGGGATAGCCATTAATGGCACAAGACCTTGGGATATTAGCGTACATAATCCAAAATTTTATGCTCGCTGCCTTAAAGACGGGAGCTTGGGAGCTGGTGAGGCGTATATGCAGCAATGGTGGGATTGCGAACGGCTGGACCTCTTATTCGAACGGATAGCACGTGCGCATTTAGAAGAAAAAATAAATATCCCATGGCGGGTAATATTCAAAAACCTGCTGGCTAAGATAATTAATTTGCAAAGTAAACGCCGTGCAAAACAAGTAGGCAGCCATTACAACCTTGGAAACAATTTATTTAAAGCAATGCTTGATGAGCAGATGATTTACAGTTGTGCCTACTTTAAAGACACTGCTGATTTAGCCGCAGCGCAAATGGCAAAATTGGAACTAATTTGTAAAAAATTAAACTTGCAAGCAGGCATGCATCTATTGGACATTGGCTGCGGTTGGGGCGGCCTTGCAAAATATGCAGCGATACATTACGGCGTTAAAGTGACAGGTATAACCATTGCCAAGCAACAGTATGAATGGGCAAAAGCAAGCTGCAAGGGTTTGGATATTGAAATTAAATTACAAGATTATCGAGAGATCGAACAAACATTTGACCGCATTGTTTCCGTAGGCATGTTTGAACACGTGGGTTTCATGAATTACCGTACTTTCATGCAACTTGTTGCACGCTCTCTTAAAGATAACGGCTTATTTTTGCTGCATACCATAGGCAACAATCAAACCAACATGCTCGCGGATCCCTGGATACGAAAATATATTTTTCCAAATGGGATGCTTCCATCAATCCAGCAAATAGGACAAGCCATAGAACCATTTTTCGTGATGGAAGATTGGCAAAATTTTGGTGCGTATTACGATAAAACGCTGCTGGCTTGGCATGAAAATTTCACTCGCCATTGGGGTGAACTAAGGTCATTTTACGATGAAACATTTTATCGAATGTGGGCATATTATCTTTTATCTTGTGCCGGCTATTTTCGCGCACGTGAAATGCAATTATGGCAAATTGTATTGTCCAAAGGCGTCGACGGCGTTTATATAGCTCCGCGTTAATTTTAAGGATTAAAATGAACGAGCACTATGCAGTTGAACGGATGAGCAAAGATGAAGTACAACTTGCCATTGCCTGGGCTGCAGAAGAAGGCTGGAATCCAGGCCTTAATGATGCAGAATGTTTTTACCAAGCGGATCCGCATGGTTTCTTTGCCGGTAAGCTGAATGGAAAGATTATTGCCGTGGGTTCTGCTGTAAATTATGACGAAGAATTTGCTTTTTGCGGCTTTTATATTGTCAACCAATCGCAGCGCGGCAAAGGATATGGATTAGCACTGACGCGTGCCCGGTTAGCTTATGTTGGAAACCGTAACGCCGGGATTGATGGAGTCATCCACATGCTTGATAAATATGCTCGCCTGGGTTACCAACTCGCGCACTACAATGCCCGTTACACTGGGAAAGCATTTTATGCCGCTACAGATGATGAATATACATTACCTTTGGCGCATATTGATTTTGCTTTATTGCAAGAATATGACCGCCGCCATTTCCCGGCTTACCGGCCTGCATTTTTACAATGTTGGATAAAGCAAGCCGGCGCAAAAAGCATGGGCTATTTTAAAGATGCCGCTCTCCAGGGGTATGGCGTCATCCGCCCATGTCAACGAGGATTTAAAATTGGTCCTTTGTTTGCTGACCATCCTGCAATAGCGGAAACTTTATTTTTAAATCTGGCTTCTCACGCGCAAGGACAAGATGTTTTTCTCGATATCCCGGAAAACAATCCGCATGCATTGGCACTGGTAAAACGTTTCCAACTCACTAAAGTTTTTGCTACAGCCAGGATGTATCTAAAAGAAGAACCGACTCTTGAAAAGAAAAATATTTATGGAATTACCACATTTGAATTGGGGTAAGCATGCGCGATATGTCTGGCTATGGGAAGAAGCAAAGTGGTGTACAATGGCCACAAAAAGCTCGCATGGCTGTTAATTTTGTCATCAATTATGAGGAAGGTGCCGAACTGACGCCTGTAAATGGCGATCTTTGCGCAGAAACATATGGCGGGGAATTTCCGCTTGCTGCCAAACCTGAAGGCATGCGTAATTTAAGCATGGAATCGTTATTTGAGTACGGCAGCCGCGCCGGTATTTGGCGTTTGCTACGTTTATTTGATGCCGCCGGCATACCGCTTACTTTTTTTGTAACGGGGTTTGCCTTGACGCTAAATCCCGAATTTTGCGTCTACCTCACACATAGCAAACATGAAATAGCCGGGCATGGATGGCGCTGGATAGATTATGCGCGGCTGGCAAAAAAGGAAGAAAAAGAACATATGCAAATCTGTATAGATACCATCGCGGCACTCACCGGAAAACGCCCCCAAGGTTGGTATACCGGCAGACGGAGTTTACACACACGCAATTTATTAAGAGAAATTGGCGGCTTTATTTATGATTCTGACAGTTATGCTGACGATTTACCTTATTTCGAGCAAGAGCATTTAATCATCCCTTACGCGCTGGATTGCAATGACTTTCGCTTTAGCACTTCCCCAGGTTTTAGGACAGGCACGGATTTCTTTGATTATTTAAAGGATTCATTTGATTATTTGTACGCTGAAAATCGTCCGGTGATGCTGAGCATTGGCTTGCATCCACGGTTTAGCGGGCACCCGGGACGCTGTATGGCCTTAAAGCGCTTTATAGGGCACATCCAGCAATTCCCTGACATTTGGATCACAAGGCGCATCGATATTGCCAATTACTGGTTATCGCAAAGCAAATGCTGAATCATCTTATCCAAAAGGGGCTGCTGTTTCTTGTATTTGCAAACGCTTGCTTTGCAAGTGCGTACTAATGAAAGGAGGCAGACACATAAGAATTAAGCCACCTATCAAAGCAGCTTCATAGCGAGCCACACTACCGACATTGATTCCTTCAGGCGGCATAAAACTTACTACCAGCGTAGTAAGCGCTCCAATGATGCCAATACCGGCTACCGCAACCAAGCCAAATACCCCGCCAGGAATTCGAAATGCCCGGGGATGATGAGGCACTTTAATACGCAACTTGATCGCTGCTGCAAACATGATTAAATACATCAGCATGTAGAGCTGCGCAGCTAAAGCCGTTAGCAGCCAATAAGAACCATTGACACTTGGCATGAATAAAAACAGGGTGGAAAGCACGGTGACAATAGCCGCTTGGCTGATTAACATAACCCAAGGCGCCTGATTGTGATTCGTACGTTGGAACAAGGGAGGCAAATTACCATCTTGCGCTGCAACCAGTAACCCTTTTGTAGGAGCAATAATCCAATTGCTCACACCGCCAAGCCCACCCAATACCAGCATGACGGCGATGATCGGCATAAACCAGGTTAAATGGTAACGGCCAAAAAAAGCATCAAATGCCTGCATGATGCCGGCAACCAGATTGATATCGTTATGAGGCAATACTACTGCAATAGCCAAAGAGCCTAAAATCAATGTGCTTAGTATAATGAGTACGGAATAAAGAAGTGCCTGCGGAAAAGCACGCTGCGGATTATTTACGTCATTGGCATGTACGGTAGCAATTTCAATACCGCAAAACGACATCATAATAGCCGTTAATGAAACCCATATAGAACGATCTTGCCAGTGCGGAGCAATGTCTGGTGCAGCAAATTGAATTTGCATTGGGTTGCCGCCCACGATCCAGGCCGCCCCCAAACCGATGATTAGGGCCATTGGGATAAGCAAGCCGGAGATGGCGCAAATATTACTGAATAAAGCAGAAGAACGCATGCCACGTAAATTAACCAATGTCGCCCCCCAGAAGGAAATTACAATGATTAACCATAAAAAATAAGGGTTGCTCGCCAGTGCAGGATTAATTAAATAACCGACCGTACCTGCTACAAAGGAAAGGAGGGTGGGATACCAAATGACATTTTCAATCCATTGAAGCCATATAGCCAGGAATCCGGTTTTTCTGCCAAATGCTTCCTTAACCCAAATGTAAATCCCACCTTGCTTGGCCCAGCCTGAAGCCAATTCCGCAGAAACTAGTGCCGTCGGGATGAGGAAGAATATGGCTCCCAAAATAAAAAAGGAAATAAGTTGGCTGCCAAATAATGCCGTAGCCGGCAAATTGCGGATACTGTCTACAGAACCTACTGTGATCATGGTCAAACTAAACACAGTCAATGCATGTTTTTTATTGCTCATTGCATTCCTTCTCGTTTAATACGGGAGCACAGCCAAAGGTTATCACTTACAACCGATACTCGGAATCCACATTATATTGGGTTTTGCTTAAGGCAACCTTAATAATCGTACAAAAAAGAACCAGATAGTATCAATGAACCCAAATGGTGTCAATTAATATTCCAGATTATAAAATTAACTAGCTGGGTGGCTCAAAGCCAGAATATAAAAATGCGCGCTCTAATACCATTGCAGACTAGTTAACCTATCATAAATTTGAGAAATTGTAACTGCTTCGTTTGTCGCCATTCTTGCCACAAGCCACGAAATGATGCAACAAATCATGCGGAGCAAGATGACAAACCGTTGCAAGGATGAGCACAACCATTGAATGCATAAGCTAGCGTAAACGCTTTCCGCTCAAGACTTCATAAATTGCACTGGGTTGCTTTTCTCCCCCAAGTTCCCCTGCCATGATGGCATCAAGCCCAGCGGGAAATTGTGATAAGAGTTCGGCTAAAGTCCTGGCAGGTGGTGCGCCGCTTAAATTGGCACTGGTCGAAACAATGGGTTTTTCTTTGCAGAGCTGACGGGCAACCGGATGCGCGCTTAAACGAATGGCAATGGTTTCCCCATCACTGCTCAACCAATCCGGAACCTGTGCAGCTTTTGGAAAAATCCAGGTTACAGGCCCAGGCCAGCTCTGTTGCACAGGAGCTAACAATTCAGCGGAAAGAGGCTTGATTAGAGACAGTAAATGCTGCCACTGAGCAATTAACAAAATCAACCCTTTATTAGCCGGCCTTTTTTTTAAAGCCAAAATTTTTTCCACCGCTTCTCGATTATACGGATCGCAGCCAAGCCCATAAACCGCTTCGGTGGGATAGGCAAGGATTTTGCCCGCCTCAAGCAAAGCATGTGCTTCATTAAAATCAGTGATGATAGCCATTTAAAAATCTATCTCAAAAAAACGAACGCTATAGCGGTAACAATACCAACGAATCTGATCGCCATCATTTTGTTCGATTAAAATGGAAACCATATCCGTATGAGCCAATGCTGGTTGTTCTTGCAGAAAACAAACACGTTCTATGCCGGATAACAAAATATAATGATAGCGTTGAGTTGTAAATGTATACTCTTTAGGAAAAGTAAAAAAGCCTTCATGCACTTCCAACTCAACGGGATCTCCCTGAATTAGGATTCTTGCTGCAGATACATGCAAACCAACCAATAAAAGAATCACAAGCATCCATGTTCTCATCGCTGCATCCTCACGATGCCACAAACGCACGCTCTGCGTTTGCTTATATTAAGATATCTAAAATTATAGTTGGTTTAAATTTTATTCACCTGCAATCGCATCGACTTCAGAAATTGTGTGAATAACAACATCTTCAAGGGGAACGTCCGCATGCCCTTGTTTCTGACCTGTCTTCACTTTTGCAATGGCGTCAACTACATCCATTCCTTCCACTACTTCGCCAAACACACAATAGCCAAAATTTTGCGCTTGTTCACTGCTATGGTTTAAAAAATTATTATCGGCTACATTAATAAAAAATTGTACAGTAGCTGAATGAGGATCCATGGTACGCGCCATGGCAATGGTGCCTCGCTTGTTGGGTTTTGCTGTTTTGGCTTCATTCTTAATCGGAGTCCCAGTGGTTTTGCTCTGCATATCGGCAGTCAACCCCCCTCCCTGAATCATAAACCCATCAATGACGCGATGAAAAATTGTATTATCATAAAAACCACTTTTCACGTAATTGCTAAAATTGGCTGCCGTATTCGGGGTATTTTCTTCGTCCAGTTGCACATAAATATTGCCCTTGGAAGTATTAATTAAAAACATTATTTCTCCTTTTATAAAGCATTGGTTGCAATAAGTGCGCGCATTTTAGCACATACATCGTGCAGCACATGGATATTATGGATGCTTGCCAGTGCCGTAAACAAATTGGCTTTTTGTTTGCACGCATGATGCAAGAAGGCGCGTGAATAATTCTGGCATGTATAACAAGTACAAGATGGCATAATAGGGGACAAATCATCTGCATAGCAGGATTTTTTTATTTGTATGCGCGCATTCTCATGCTCGCTTTCAAATTTTAGCCAATTACCGCTGCGTATTATTTCTCCACAATATAAAGCCCCATGCCTTGCATTGCGGGTTGGCGCTACGCAGTCAAACATGTCGATTCCCTCAGCCACCACATCCAACAAGTCCTGCGGCGACATGCCCACCCCCATGGTGTATCTGGGCTTATTATCGGGTAGAAATTCATGCACCCAGCGGATAATTTCAACGGTCTTTGCCATATCAAAGCCTACTGTTTCCCCTCCCAGAGCAATGCCGTCTGTATGCATGGAAACTACAAATTGTGCACTTTCCCGCCGCAAATCTTCATAAACCCCTCCCTGAATAATGCCGAACAAAGCCTGATATGCTCCATAACGGGAAGTGGGATGTTGTTCATGATAAGCAATGGATTGCCGCAGCCAACGGTGTGTACGTGCCATGATGCGCTGAACTTCAGTATGTGTACATGCATCAGGGGTGCATTGATCGAAAGCCATGATAATGTCTGCCCCAATTATTTTTTGCGTCTCTAAAGACATCGTTGGGGTCATATGGATCAAACGCTGGGAATTGGGCAAAGAAAAATGGGCACCTTCTTCATCAATAGTACAAATTTCTTTCTGTTTAGATAAGCTAAAAACTTGAAATCCACCGCTATCGGTCAACATCGGCCCATGCCACCCCATGAATGGATGCATGCCGCCTGCCTGCTCTATCACCTCCATGCCTGGAGCACAAAGCATATGGTAGGTATTTCCGCCAAGAATAATTTGACTGCCGGCAGCATGCAGCTCTTGTGGTGTCATATTATTTACACCCGCACGCGTTCCCACGGGCATAAATACTGGGGTGATAAATTCCCCGTGAGGTGTTGCTACCCGCGTTACGCGTGCTTTGCTGTGGCGATGTTGATGCAGAACTTTACAACTAAAGGTATTCATGGGATGGTTTAACGTCAAAAACGTGATCATAACCAAGACGTGCGGCCTTTACCATATGCAAGGATTAATGGATTGCATGCAAGGTTTTACCAAGTCGATAAAAGATAACACCACTGGCAATAAAACAAAATAAAAAATAAAATAAAGCCCATGCTGCCATGGATAATCCCATGAATGACCAATCCACTTCAGCGCAATCACCAGCTCCCCAAAACAGGGCATGCATGATTTCATTTAAAGGAAAGTAACGCAGCAAAGTATCCAATCCCGGCATGCAAGCCGGTATTTGCTCGCTCGGCAAAGATTGCAGCCAAAGCTGCCGGCTTGCAAAAAATAGTCCTGCAAATGCAAAAAACATTTGCAATATAGAAACAAGCCGACCGCGGCGCAACGTAGTTAAACACAAACCCATAATGCAAAACGCCCCGAACAGAAAAGCGCTAATGCGCTGCATTAGGCATAGCGGACAAGGTTCTAAGTTACGTGCGTATTGAAAATAAAATGTAGCCCCTACCACGAACACAGTCAGCAGAAGCAATAACGATTGAATGCTGCGATAAGTACGTTTGCTCATGATTTTGGTACCATGTATTCAACAGCTGCCTTGATGTCTGCATCCGTACACTCACTGCAAGTTCCTTTCGGGGGCATGGCATTCAAGCCTTTAATAGCAGAAGTAGTTAAGCCATCTATACCTTTAGCCAAGCGGGATTTCCATTCTGCTTCTGCGCGGAATTTAGGTGCGCCTGCCACGCCATCACGGTGGCACGTCTGGCAATATTTTTCATAAATTTCTTGTCCGGGTTCTTTTTTTGCTGTCTCAGCCGGTGCAGGCTGGACGGGCTGAGCGACTGCTGGTGCTGTCGTTTCCCCTTGTATACGTACTTGGCCTATCGGAGCGATGCGCTGCTCGATTTGCTGCCGCTCATAATCATCAGCTGCATACCCATTCATGGATACTAAAATCAATCCGGTTAAAATTGGCCGCATAATAAAATCCCGAAGCAATAATCTAAAAATCATACCGGCAAGAGCTTGTTATTTCCAGTAAGCAATTGATTAAAAATACATAAGGTTCAATCGATGAGCTCATTGCGGAATTTTTTACGTCTTTTATAATGTGTTCTTTTTTCTGGAGCGCTCATGCATATCATTGGAATTTGTGGACCATTTGGATCACAGGCGGAATTTTTTGCTCAAAATCTGCACAAATCATTGTGTGATGGCCTGTCTAAACATGCAAAAAACTGTGTAAACATCATGTTTTTGTCCGAGGCAGAACACCAAGAATATAACCAAAATAACAAGGAAATGACCGTTAAAGAAACATTCCTGCAAGAGTTTCAGAAAATTAAACGCTTGCAACAAATGGAATTGCTGCAAGGTCCTAATAAAAAAACTTTGAATATTGCCATCGTAGTGGGACAATTTTTATTTTCAAGATCCCATAAGTTAAGCGAAGAATTTACCATGCGCATTGGTGTGATGGAAGATGAGCCAACCCAGCATTATATTAACTTAAGCGAAAATAAGCATACAAAGTCCATTGCAAAATTTTTAAATGCACAAAACCAAGGCATTATACATTCTATAAACTATATTCCAACTTTACATGATAAAAAGGAAATTGCAGTCTCTTTTCAGGAACAAGATTTGCAGGCAGAAAACTCTAACAATCGAATTAACGTATTTATCAAAGAAAATATCCTTGAACCGGCTGCGACCAATCTCATCATCCACCCGCAAGGTTTTGTAGTATCACAAGAATTACTGCTCTCGACTTTGCATAATGAAATTGCTGAATTCCTGCAAACACAGGAAAAAAATTCCTCTAAACTATCCGCTGCCAATTTCTTTTCTTTACGTAAAACTGGGGAAATACCACGCAGCAATTCAGCCCCGGAATCTTTACACAAAGTAGAAAGCCAATATAACCTTTTTTAGCTCCTACGATAACTTACAATACAATCCCCACTCAAATTTGAATGGGGTGTATTCCATTAGCTTAATAAGAGTTCCTCGGCATCCAACTCTTCTAAATAACGCTGGTAAGACAGGATTTTTTGTTGGCGTATATCAAAGAGAGAATTACCCGATAAGAAAGCATAATAATAATTTTTATTACCCACTATTCGTTTCGCGGGGATTAAGGTATTTAGCCAAGGGTTAGAGGAACCATTAGGTTTTATCGACCATAGGCCAGGGATCTTTCTACCGTTTACAATTTCTGCAAGAACCGCCTCATCTGCTCCAGCGCTTGCCCCTAATTCATAATAAGTTTGCAGATCCGCATCTGTTTTAACAATTAAAAAACTGGTATTTGCATCCTCATCTAACATAAAAAAACTACCTGACTCATCCGTTAGATAATATTCGATTATTTTTTTCTCCGCACACAGTTCTTTGAAAAATAAGACAAATTTTTTATCTTGCAAACAACTTGGAGAAGTTATTGGCAACATACGGACAATGATGTCTGACATCGTTTGAAAATATTGCAACTGCAAATCATAAATGCTGCGCGTAATCAGCTCGGCAGCATCGATATCACTTTTTTTGATGTAGCGGTGGATTAATCCTTCATTAAAAGCTGCAATGGCTAATTTTTCATCTGCTTGTCCGGTTAACAGAATCTTTTTGATATTAGGATTTTCAATCCGTCGACAAAACTCCAAACCATTCATTCCAGGCATTGCATAATCCACCACCACCACAGAAATTTCTGAAAACCGGTGCGGGTTATAAACTTCGGCATGCACAGCAGCCAAATCCAAATTGTCTGCAAGATGAGTCTGCGGCCACTTTTTTGCTTCTTTATATTCTTGCAGGCACGAATGATTGAGTAATTCTATTTCGCAACTTTTATTATGGATATAATCCAGGGCCCGTTGCGGGTTATCAAAAATTCGATAAGCGACTCCTTCGTCGAGCTGTAAAACAAAATTCAGCAAAAAATCACGACTGTCATCAAGGAATATAGCGGTACTGGGAAAATAACAGGTAGGGATTGAAAAAGATTGCATAGCTCCTCCTGAGCAGACACCGTTACTAAATAAACCGAACTGAAAAACACTGCCTTTCAGTATAACCTAGATACACCAATTTTGCTTATTATCCAATGCAATACATTTTAGTATACGTACATTTACACTGTAGGAAAAGATAAAATAAATTTGGTGTAAACCCCCTCCTCCGATTCACAGTGGATATCTCCACCGAAACGCTTCATCACCAATTTACAAAAGGATAATCCGATTCCAGTTCCCATGAATGTGGTGGTATAGAAGTGATCGAACAAACGAGCCAATTGCTTTGCAGACATGCCTTTTGCGGTATCTTGCACATATAAATAATTAAATTTATCGCCCTTGCCTGTCCAAATCTTGATTTCTCCCCGCTGCACCGTCGCAATCACATGCAACGCATTTTTTAATAAATTGAATAAAACATGATGCATGAGCAGCTTTGAACCCATAAATTCAAAATCGCCATCCCAAGTGACTAAATTGCGTGCTTCGTGCGATGGGAAAGGGTAGCGTGTAAGCGCCTCTTGTAAACATTCATGCATGGAGCATAATTCCAGGTGACAATTTTGCAACGTATTTTCGCGCCCGGCTTTAATCAGCAACATATCAATGATGGTGTTTGCAAAATCAATTTCACTAATCATCCGCTCATTAACGCCTGCCAGTTGTTTCATGCGGCTTTCCCTTAATGGAGAGGTCAGCAAGCCATTGGCTTTGGCGAGTTGATAAGCTTCAAACAAGGCAGGTAAATAATTTTTAAGCGCTTGCGCGCCACTTTTAATGCCCAGTAAGGGCGTGCGCAATTCATGGGCAATCATGCCTGCCGCAGCAGCCATACCCGCCATTCTTTGCCGCTGGATGACTGAAGTCTTATAACTGACCGTGGAACCCGCAATAACCACGAACAAAAGAATCACCACTACTTCAGCATGCTCTTGGCTAAAATAAAATTCCGGGAAACCTAAAAAATAAGTCAAAACAGCTAAACCGCAGCCTAAAATCAATAAAACAATTAAACTGACTACATCGACCAGCAGCACCAATAGAAAAATACTGCATAATAACGCCATGGAAGAAACATCGTCAGCCCGGCTCATTAAAAATGAATAAGTGGAAAAAAAAGGAAGTACGTACATTAAAGTCAAAAACCAATACCAATTTACGTATCGCTTCCAGGCAGCCGGCCAATAGGGCGTTAACATTAATCCCAACCCTAAGAAGCTGCCGACTATCCTTAAAGTTAAACTTTCATAGGGTTGCAGATACCATTGAGTCCAAATCCAGTAGAAGGCAGGAAAGACAATAAAAATGATCGCACCTACGACCACAAATTGATGTGCCGAGCCAGCCACATGGCGCTCCAACACAGAGGAAAAATCCGCAAATTTTTTCTTAATATCCATTTTGCTTGCTTTGCTTAAAGTGCTTGCAGTAGTCATATCCCACCAAGAAGCTTCAAGTAAGTATGTTAAGGTATAACGGATATTTGTCTTTTTAACAAATTCATTAAAAATGTTATGATGCATTACGCTGCTTTAAATAATTCACATGATGCCAAACAACATACTGCGTATCGCAACCCGCGAAAGTCCTCTTGCTTTATGGCAAGCAAACCATGTTAAAGAATTGTTGGCTCAATATTGGCCTTCCCTACAAATTGAACTTTTACCCATGAAAACGTCTGGGGATAAATTTCTTAAAGACAAATTGTTAAAAATTGGCGGCAAGGGCTTATTTGTTAAAGAATTGGAAGAAGCCCTGCTCAGTCATCAAGCTGATATAGCAGTTCACTCCATGAAAGACGTGCCTGCCATTTTTCCAGACGGCTTATGCTTACCAGTCATCTGCCAACGTCACAACCCGTGGGATGCTTTTGTCAGCGATATTTATCCAAGCTTGGACAGTCTGCCTAAAGGCGCGATTGTAGGCACTTCCAGTTTACGCAGACAAGCCCAGCTTCTGGCTTTGCGGCCGGATTTGATGATTAAACCATTGCGCGGCAATATCCATACCCGTATCCATAAAATGCGGGAAGAATCTTATCACGCCATCATATTAGCGGTAGCAGGGCTTGAGCGTATGGGAATGGAACACCTACTAAAACAAACCTTAAGCCAAAAAGTCATGCTTCCCGCCTGCGGGCAAGGAGCGCTTGGCATTGAATGCCGGGACAATGATGCAGAAGTAAAGAAAATTATTGCGCCATTAAATGACCCGCTCTCTTCTCTTTGCGTACGAGCCGAGCGGCAGGTGAATGCCTTGCTTGGCGGCAATTGCCATGTACCGCTGGCTGTTTTGTGCAAGCCAGAAGGCGAAGAATACTTATCCTTGCATGCAAAAGTTGCCAGTGCAGACGGTAGAATTTTATTGAGCAATACGCAACGCGGGCACCGTACCGATGCCCGCATTATGGCCGATAATTGCGCGCAAATCCTGTTGGCTGATGGCGCAGCAGAACTCCTTAATCCATCTGTTTCATGAGCCCGGAAAATATGTTAAACGGCTTGCGGATTTTAAATACACGCCCGGCAGAACAGGGTAAAGCATTAAGCACAGCCATTAAACATGCAGGCGGTGTATGCATTGAATTGCCCGCGCTGGAGATAGTTGCAGTTTATGAGTGGCCGCCCATTCCGGATCTGACTAAAATACAGCACGCGATTTTTACCAGTGCGAACGCAGTACATTATTTTTTTGCAGGATTAAAACAGCGCAGTATTGCCTGGGCGGGTATGATTCACGTCATTGCCATCGGGCAAGGCAGCGCGGCTGCTTTACGGCAATGGAATATCAAAATTGATTGCATTCCTGCAGTCGCCGACAGCGAGCATCTTTTACGCATCGATGCTTTACATGAAGTGTATGGGCAAAATATTTTACTCGTAAAGGGGGAAGGTGGCAGGACTTTAATTGCTGATACCTTGCTAAGCCGTCGAGCAAATTTAATCTCCTTGCCTGTATATCGGCGCATTTTACCTGAATACTCGCGCAAACAAATAACATACCTATGGCAGGAAGATGCTGTGGATATTATACTGTTTTCAAGTCAACAAACGATGCAAAATATATTTACGTTATTCGGCAGTGATGGGCATTCTTGGCTTTGCAGTAAACCTTGTCTTGTTATTAGTGAACGCATAGCGAAAGAAGCCTCTGCCCTCGGCATCAAAACTGTTCTGCTCAGTGAATATGATGCCTTGTTAGAAACCCTCTGCGCCTATGTAAAAAGCCCTAATCATTGAACCTGATATTAAAAAGGACTTATCCATGACCACTAGCAGTGAGAATGATACAGCGTTGGCGGCTCAGCCAAAAGCCGATACGCCTCTGCCACCTGACACCAACAAGCAGCGATTCAAGTTTTACTTGCCCGCAAGTCTCATTCTGGGGATTGCCGCCTGTTCGATCGCTGCATTTGCACTCTATAACGGTGTATTGCTGCAACGGGAAAAAAACAGCTTACAGCGTGAAATAAATGTCCTGCAACAGCAACAGAACAAATTGTCGAGCGAACTCGCACATGCCCTCTCCAGCATTGAAACCAGGCTGCAAGATAAAATTGTCAAACTTGATAAAAATCTGCAATTAAAGCTTGAGCAAGCTCATTACCAGGAACAGGATTGGCTGCTTTTGAAAACGCGCTATTATCTGGAGTTAGCGCAATTGCACGCCCATTGGGATGACAATCTCGATACCGCATCCGCCTTGTTAGAACAAGCTGATAAATTGCTTGCTAATAGCTCTGATGAACAAATCTATGCAATACGGCAAGCCATCGCAAAAGAATTACTGCAGATTAAAAGCATTCCCGCGCTAGACAATGCCGGCGTGTTAAGTCGCCTTGATGCATTGCAGGATGCAATTTTAAAGCTGCCTTACCACCAGGTTCTTGCCGCCACCAAGCCATTTACAATCCCTGCAAAAAATACATCCGGCTGGCGAGCGCGCCTGCACGACAATATTAAATTACTGGAAAAACTTGTCGTTATTCGTCGTCATGACGATGCGATACAACCATTGCTTACGGACGCGCAAGCGTCATCCATCCGCGAAATTATTTATCTTAACCTGCAGGAAGCTCAATGGGCTGTATTGCAAAAAAATACAAAAGTCTTTCGACTGGCTCTTTCGCAAGCCATAAAAAATATTAAACGCACTTTTAACCTGGATGCTGCAAAAACAAAAGCTATTCTAAAAAGTTTACACTCCTTACAAAAAACTACCCTGACGCAGCAAAAACCGGAACTGACCCATTCGCTCGCCCTGTTGAATCAGCTTATTCAGGCAAACCAAGCTAAAAGAAATGCTGCAGAAAGTGGAGAACCATCACCATGATACGAATTTTAAGCATTTTTCTGCTCCTGCTGGCTGCCGTTTGGTTAGGAATTCAACTGCACCATGATCCTGGGTATCTGTTAATTGCTATTAATAAATGGACGGTGGAAACCACATTATGGGTAGCGATTATCAGTTTACTATTGCTCTTCCTGTTCCTGCATTTTTTTATGCTGTTGTGCAGTTGGATGGTGCACTTCCCGGCAGCATGGAGAAATTGGAGCAACAGGCGGCGCATGCAAAAAGCACAAGCAAAAACTCGCCAGGGTTTAATTGAGTTTAGCGAAGGGTATTGGCAGCGAGCCAAGAATCATTTGATTAAAGCCTTGCCTGATACCGATACACCACTGCTTAATTACCTTACCGCCGCAAGAGCTGCCCAGGAAATGGGCGATTCCAAACTGCGCGATGAATATTTACGCCAAGCGCAACAATCGGTACCTGACGCCAAAATTGCAGTCGAACTGACACAAGCACAACTGCAATTGGCGAACAAACAATGGGAACAGGCACTCGCTACTCTGAAACATTTGCAAGACTTAGTGCCGAACCATCCTTATGTATTGAAATTATTGATGCATCTTTATGAGGAAGTACGCGATTGGCCGCAATTACTTGCATTATTGCCCGAATTGCAAAAAAATCACGTCATTTCCCTGGCTAGTTATAAACGCTTGCAACAACATGCTTATCTGCATTTTATTGCCGATTTGGCCAAACAAAATCAAACGCAGCTACTGAATGATACATTCAATAATCTCCCCAAACGTTTGAGTCATGATCCAGAATTAGTAGCTGAATACAGCCGTTATTTATTATCCATTGCAGAATACGCCCAGGCAGAAAATTTACTGCGCCGCGTTTTACAAAAACATTTTAATGATGAATTAATTAATTTATATGGACAAATAAAGAGCGAAGATGCCAATTTAAATTTTGCCGAATCATTAATCAAAACTCATCCGCATTCTGCTTGCCTGTATTTATGCCTCGGGCGTTTATGCATAAACAAGCAATTGTGGGGGAAAGCCAGGGCTTATCTTGAAGAAAGTATTGCTTACGGCGCTACTCCTGCAGCCTATGCGGAACTTGGCAAACTTCTTGAAAATTTAAACGACAGTCTCGCTGCTTGTTCTGCTTACCGTAAAGGACTTTTATTGGTAGTAGCTGGGGAGAGAGTTCCCGGGTAATTTTAATCCATACCCAGAGCTCTTTTTAACTTGGCCCTAACTTTTTTTCAAGTGCACTGTGAATTTCATCCAGATTTTCTGCAAACCGCCCCAATTTTTTCATTGAATCCGTAGTGGGAGTTTTAAAGAAGGTGCCGACAAACCCGGCTTCTGTTGTTGCTTGCACGATGATCGCAGGAGCAATGGTGATGGCTGCAAGAATGCCGAGAATCGCTTTTAGAACAGGGTGCAAATCGCCCCATATCCCACGATGCTTTTTAAACTCTCCTTCGACAAGCTCTATGGCTTGTTTACATTCCTCTCTAAAATTTTTCAGTGATTCGATGGTAGGCGGAGTGGTTGGGTTAAAGAATACTTCTCCAGCGGATTTTAGTGTATTAAATAAGGCACCCGCTTTTAAAGCAACCTCCTTATATTTTGCATTTTCTTTACCTCGTTCAATCAACTCATCCGTCTTGAGTTTGAGAACGTCTAATGCTGAGAAGAACTTTTTCTCATATTTTTTAGAATCATCGCTCATATTCGCGAAACTAAAGATTTTGCTGTCGAGAGAATCAGCAAAGCATTTAATCAAATTTTGTACAGAATGCAATGCAAGGTCTGTGACTAATGCAAAATACTCGTCGGAAGTATTGTGGTACAAGGTGTGCCCTTTCCAGCATTGTCCGGGTCCCCTTTTATTATCAAGCATTGCTAACCAATCAGAATCTCCAGCATTAATAAGCAATGATTTTTTTTGCCTGCGCGTAAACTCGTCAGCAAAATTAGCCGGAATATCTTCCATTTCATTATTGTCATTACCACGATCCTGTATGTCATTGGCAATAGTGTAAGCATCTTCACCTTCATGAGATATTAGAGAAATTCTGGGATTACTTGCACAAGCTTCTTTTAATTGAGAATTGAAAGAAGTCCACCCGCAACTATGAATGGAAACTGGACGGTCTTTATATTCTTTTAATGCTTCAACCATTCCGGCCATCATTTTATTACGAATAGCAGCTTCATTAGGGTGACCTTTAATAAACACCCCCATTCCAAAAGGAATTAAAACGATATCAGTAGTCTGTGTTGATTCCGCAGCAGATAAAATCTGTTGCATAGTTAACTTAGAATGTTTTTCCACTTCAGAGAGCACCGCTTGGGTTACGTTCCTTGTAGGGAAACCGCGGAACTCAAATCCAGATACGCTAAGAATATTGGTTCGTTTTTCAATGTTGTCAGATTGTTTGAAATAAAAATGCGAACCATTATTGCTATTATTTCTATCCCTGTCTGCCTCAAAAATCCTGAGCGCTGAGCAATAATGATTGCAGTGGGAAAAAGCAAAGAGCATGCTTGTGTCTAACCACTGTTCATACTCCTTTTTTGTAGACCATCCTAATTCTTCCCAATTATTAGGATTAAGAGAGCCTTTTTGAAAGGCAGGATGAGCTTGCATGTAAGAACGGACAGAACCACCCTTATCTTTGCCCATTGCTGGGAAAACGATGGGATTACTACCATTTTGAATCTTTAGAAAATCTTGAAAAAATTTTGGCGGCAAGTCTGTAAAAAGGCTTGTAGAAACAAAAGTATCTGATAAAGCGGTTAAGGCAGCAGCCTCTTTCTGTTTGACAAAAGAACATGACGGTAGGCTCTCGCCTTTTTCTTTGCCAGAAATCTTATTTCCATGTTTGTCGTGATAAGTTCTCGTTGCTACTGATGGTGGCCATTGAGCGTAGGGCATTGGAATACTTCATTATTTTATGTTTTATAATTATACATAATGATATTTTTTTTCAAGTTCTTTCCACCTTTGGGTCGTAACTCCATGACTATAACTCCTGGCGAGATAGAGGGCAGATCGAGGTGAATTTAAAATTGTGCTCCCACAAACCTTAGATAGCGCATTCAAAAAAAACTATAGGGTTGTTGCCTAATTCTTGCTTTTTTAAAGATAAGGTAAACATGTATCTTCGCAATGCGTGCGATTTCGTTCAATTTGAATGGTGACATGCTGGATATGGTATTCTTTCCGCAATTTTTTTATCAGCTCTTGACGCTTTAAGTCGCTCAGAGGTTCTTCAGGCATCCAAAGATGTACTGACAATGCATTTTCCTGCGTGCTTAAGGCCCAAATATGCAAATCATGGACATCGCGCACGCCCGCTTGATTTTTTAACAATTCCCGCACCTCAATTAGGGAAATCCCACGCGGCACGCCATCAATGATCAAGCGAAAGCTGTCTGCAAATAAAGACCAGGTGCTTTTCAGAATAATCGCGGCAATGATTAAGCCAACGGCCGGATCAATCCATAACCATCCAGTCCAATAAAGAAGAATGGCAGAAAATACAACGCCTATGGAAATTAAAGCATCGGCTACTAAATGCATGAAAGCAGCACGAATATTCAAATCATTCATGCCACGCAAAAACAATAGAGCAGTCGCGCCGTTTACCCCGATGCCAACAGCTGCCACGCTCATTACAGTGAATGCATCGATGGCAGCGGGCGAAAAAAATTTATACATGGCTTCTGAGACAATAATCCCGCAAGTAAAAATCAATAACACGCCATTAGCCAGTGCAGCCAAAATGGAAATTTTTTTCATCCCATACGTGGAGCGATCGGTGGGCTGACGCTTTAATGAACTGTTTCCTACCCATGCCACCATGAGGCTTAATACGTCACCCAGATTATGAATTGCATCGGCAAATAAGCTGGTTGAATTCGCGACGTAAGCGAAAAAAATCTGACAAATTACAAAAAGGCCATTGGCGGTAATGGCAATGAGAAACGCCAAATTGAACCTAGGCACCGCATGATGATGAGTTGCGGAATCGTCCATGGACTCCCCTATCGCTATTATTTTTTAATTTCTTCGCATCCGGATTCACAGCCATAATAATTGATGCCAATCTTAATGCGCTCACGCTCATTTTTCTTACGCCAAAGATTGGTATCCCGCAATGAGTAAACACAGCCGCAATATTCCTGTTTATAAAAATTTTCGCGCTTGGCAATTTCATACATACGCTCAGAGCCGCCATTTTTACGCCAGTTATAAGTCCAGTATTCCAAATTTGGATAACGACTTGCTGCACGCATGCCTGACTCATTAATTTGATTCATATCCTTCCAGCGTGAGATACCAAGCGAACTGCTGATCACAGGAAACCCATGCTCAGAGGCATATAAAGCAGTACGCTCAAAACGCATATCAAAACATGCAGTGCAACGCTTGCCGCGTTCAGGCTCCCATTCCAAACCCTTCACCCGCGCAAACCAGTTATCTTTATCATAATCTGCATCGATAAAAGGAATATCATGTTTCCGGGCAAACTCGATGTTTTCCTGCTTCCTGATTTCATACTCTTGCGCTGGGTGAATGTTGGGATTGTAGAAGAAAATTGAAAAATTAATGCCTGAAAAAAGCAAAGCTTCCATGACTTCTCCCGAGCAAGGAGCACAGCAAGAGTGCAGCAGCAACTTATCGGCGCCATTAGGGAGAAACAATTGTTCTCGATTTACCATTTTGCTTCCTTATGATTCAAGGGGGACGATATTATACTGCATAGCACTCCAATTCTTTCAAGAAGATTGCTGCGGGTTTGCTGCCGATGACGTATTGGCAGTATCCGGCAAGTGAATAAAATGCTCACGATAATGTCTTAACTCATTAATGGAATCTTTAATATCTTCCAAAGCTAAATGCTTGGATTGTTTGCTAATGCCGCTTAAAACTTTGGGGTGCCAACGGGCAGCCAATTCCTTTAAAGTGCTGACATCCAAATTCCTATAATGGAAAAAAGCAGCAAGTTCTGGCATGTATTTATATAAAAAACGTCGATCCTGGCATATGCTGTTGCCGCACATGGGCGATTTGCCCTTATCGACATATTGACTTAAAAACGCAATAGTCAATGACTCGGCTTCTTTCTCGGTCACTTGACTTTCTTGCACCCGTTTAACCAATCCCGATTGATTATGTTGTTTAGTATTCCAATCATCCATGCTATCGAGCAAAGCATTATCTTGATGGATTGCAAAGACCGGGCCTTCGGCCAGAATATTTAAATGAGCATCGGTCACCAGGGTAGCTAGTTCTATGATGCGATCACGCTCCGGCTCAAGCCCGGTCATTTCCAAATCGATCCAAATTAAATTGTGATTATTTTTCATATTTTTTCCTAGACAAATGAGCAAGCAACTCTTGTGTGCGCCTTACACGCTGCTCATGGATGGCGGATTTTATTGCCTGACCTTGATAACCTTGGGCCACGAATTCTTTCGCTGTAATCTTCATGCATTCTGCCAGTACATACAACCAATTTTCAGCTTGCGGATATTGCAGGTCGGGGTGACCTTTCCCTTTCGCGTCTGCCTCGCAAACTTTCAGTAATTTTTTAAATAATTCTGGCCGACGAAAAGCATCAGCCCGTTCTAACACTAAAACAATAGTATTTGCACGCAATTCAAAAAAACGGTGTATGTGTAAGTGGTATCGGGCAGCCAGTAAAGCCAAATCCCGATAATTGACAGGGATGCGCAGCCGTTGGCACAGGGATTTAATAATTGGTACGCCCAATTTTTCATGACCATGTTGAGCCGGCCAGTTTTGCATGGGAGTACGTGCTTTGCCAAGATCGTGTACGCAGGCAGCAAAACGAACTTCGGGCTCGCTGGCTAAAGAAGCACATGCCTGCAACACCATTAAGGTATGAATGCCACTGTCAATTTCGGCGTGATAGCGTTGCGGATTTGGAACTCCAAAAAGCGCATGTAATTCAGGAAATACAATAGGCAGCGCTCCGCAAGCTCTCAACGTCTCAATGAACACTTCGGGATTTTTCTCTTGCAAACTCCGCTGCCATTCTTGCCAAACTCGCTCGGGCACGAGGTGGTTTAACTCGCCTTGTTTTACCATGGTATACATAAGAAAACGGGTTTCATTAGCTACGCGAAACCCTAAATGATGGTAACGTGCAGCAAAACGTGCTACGCGCAACACCCGCACTGGATCTTCAACAAAAGCAGGCGATACATGCCTTAGGATTTTGTTTTTTAAATCATCCTGACCGCCGTAAGGATCGATGATTTTTCCGGTAGTTAAATCTTGTGCCATGGCATTGATGGTTAAATCACGTCGAGCTAAATCTTCCTCCAATGTGACCTCAGGGCTAAAATCACAGGCAAATCCATAATAACCGGGCGCTTGCTTGCGCTCTTTTCTAGCCAGGGCATATTCTTCCTTGCTTTGGGGATGGAGAAACACTGGAAAATCACGCCCCACTTGTTGAAACCCTTGCCGCTGCATTTCGTTTGGAGTAGCTCCGACCACGACCCAATCCCGCTCTTTAATGGGAGAGTTTAGCAACCGATCGCGAACCGCGCCTCCTACCAAATAAACATTCATTCCGATTTAGTCCAGTAATTTTTTGGATGCCCTATTTGAATCGCTACGATTATAGTATATTACTTAACCATGAGTAAAAGACGAATTAACAAACAGCAATCGGACCGGATTGAAAAAAAGCAACAATCCTATCACGAGCCCGCGAGTGAATATAATACCTCCATAAACGAAGGATTGGTGCTCACTTGCTTTGGGCGTCATGCCTTGGTAGAAGATGCCAATAAACATACTATGCATTGTTCAATTCGTGCCAATCTAGCTACTTTAGTGGCCGGGGATCGGGTGCTTTGGCAAGCGGAAGGGGCGCAGCAAGGGGTTATTGTCAGCCTCTCTCCCAGAACATCGGTGTTGGGAAGGCCAGATAAACACGGTAGCATCCGGCCTGTAGCTGCCAATATTACTCAACTCATGATCGTGGTCGCACCCAAGCCTTTAATTTCCTGGCCATTGCTGGACAGTTACTTAATCATCGCGGAGCATTTAAATTTAAATGCCTGTATTGTATTGAATAAGACGGATTTAGGTATTGCAGACATAGAAATGCCATTAAGTCACTATCAGTCTTTAGGCTATACCGTGCTGCACACCAGTTTTTCAAAACCGCAAAGTTATAAGGCGTTGCTCGCTGCTTTAAACCATGAAACCAGCGTTTTCGTAGGACAATCAGGGGTTGGTAAATCCTCGCTTATTGCTAAAATACTTCCAGAGGAAACCAATATCCAGACTGCAAGTATTTCTCAAGTAGAATTAGGCCGTCATACCACCAGCAATTCTTATTTTTATCATTTACCGAGCGGTGGCGCTTTAATTGACTCCCCGGGAGTTAGGGAATTTGGATTGTGGCATATGCCAGCTGCAGAAATAGCAAAAGGTTACCGTGAATTTCGCCCCTATTTATCCCAATGCAAATTTAGGAATTGCAACCATCAAAATACTCCTGATTGCGCTTTAATCGAAGCAGTGAAACAGGGAGAAATTCAGCGCGATCGTTATCACAACTATGTTAAAATCAGCAGCCAATTTGCAAAATAATCGTGTCATCTAAACATTAAGGTTTCTCATGTTTAAATATTTTTCAATTCCCAATATGACGGCAGGTTTTGTGGGCGTTATGGTAGGCTTTACCAGTTCTGCCGTGTTGGTTTTTCAAGCTGCCACGGCTGCAGGCGCTAACCAAGCGGAAATAAGCTCCTGGCTGCTGGCATTGGGTCTGAGCCTTGCCCTCACCTGCATTGGTTTATCATTACGCTACCGCATTCCAATTCTGGTTGGTTGGTCAACTCCGGGAGCAGCCTTGCTGGCCACAAGCCTGACGGGTATATCCATGGCAGAAGCGGTTGGCGCCTTTATTTTTTCTGCAATATTAACCATTTTGGCAGGAGTTACCGGTGTTTTTGAAAAAATGATGGCGCATATCCCGCGTTCTCTGGCATCCGCGATGTTAGCCGGAATCTTGCTGCAATTTGGCATAAGTATTTTTACCTCGATGCAGCATGAATTTGCATTAGTATGCACGCTGTTGATCGCTTATTTAATCGGCAAACGCTTGTTCCCGCGTTACGTCATCCTACTGGTATTAATTTTGGGAATAGCCATCGCCTGGCAGGAAGATTTATTTCATTTTACCAATTTTCATCTGGCTCTGTCTTACCCTATTTTTACAGTGCCAGTCTTTAATATTTCCACTTTAATCAGCATTGGTTTGCCGCTTTTTATCGTGACAATGACTTCCCAAAATGTGCCTGGGACTGCGGTGATGAAAGCAAACGGTTACCAGCCACCCTTATCCCCGGTTATCAGCTGGATTGGCGTCACTACTTTATTTTTTGCTCCTTTTGGCTGCTACTCTATAAATTTAGCCGCCATTACCGCTGCCATTTGCACCGGGAGCGAAGCAGATAGCAACCCTCTAACCCGCTATAAAGCGACCGTTTTTGCCGGTCTTTGCTGGATTTTAATAGGTTTATTCGGCGCAACTGTTGTTGCTTTGTTTTCTGATTTTCCTAAAGAATTGGTTCTAACCATAGCCGGTCTTGCCTTACTCTCGACGATAGGCAATGCCTTAAAAGTAGCCCTAGAAGAAGAAAATCAACGCGAACCAGCACTTATAACCATTTTAGTTTCAGCATCAGGCATTTCCTTGTTTGGTATAGGCGGCGCTTTTTGGGGGCTGATTTTAGGCATCATTGCTACTCTTTTACTAAACCTGCGTAAAAGCTCTTTAGCATCAGCAACCGCTTGATTCGACTTAAAAAAACTAATTTCCTGGGCTTGCATTTGCCGCTGCGGAGCGGCAAGGAAAGCCGTACACTCTGCATATAATTCTACATGGTTTCCCACGTTGAAATGATGTAAAGTTTGCAATAAATTTTTTTTCTCGTTTTCTTTCTCTGCGATCGTGTTTAACAATTCCGTAAACTTGATGTTCACTTGCATTTGTTTTACTGCCTCAGGTTCTGCCGTAAGGTAGGTCGTGATCATGGATTCCAGGAAATTTTGCATGATGGGCGATAAATTAATTTGTTTTTGCACCAAGCTCATGCATGTTGTGAGGATCAATGCGGGATCAAACAATATATTTTCTTGAAATAGCGTTTCGGAAAGGATGGAATTTAGCCAGTTTTTTGTTTTTGAACTTTGTTTAAAACTATGAATAAAACTTTGTGTGGAACAGGCAGGCTTAATGATTGTTCCTATCAAGATCGAATAAGTATGACAAGCCGAATGATTATTTTTTTCCTGAAAAAAAGCATACAGTAATTTAAAAATTTCCATACACTCATTGGGTATAGTATTTTTACGTTCTGCAAATGAAACAGCCGTGCCGTCTAAAAAACGCAAGCTAAATGAACAAGTCATCAACGAAACAAACAATATTTGCAATCTACGCAACGCTTCTTTTTCATCTACATCTTTGTATTCCAAAAAGACATTCCTGCAAGAAGCTTCGCGCATCTCATCCATTGATATTGCTTCTTCTATCGCTTTGCTAAAGTGAACATTAGGCGCATAATCCATGACTAATTGCATAAAATATTGTGCCAATGTGGCAATACAACTTTTTGGATTATCGTATTGACCTATCAAATCAATTATCTCGGTAAAGCTTTTATTTTTGTTATGAAATATTATTCGCTGGCTGTATAAGGCTTTTTTTTCATCAAGCGGTAAACGATGTACAAACTTATAAAAAGCAGCATAAGCTTGCACTGCTTCCTCCATTTGCGCTTCATTATAGGTACGTCCATGCAAAAGACCGATGGGAAAAAGACTTTTTTCTACCAATTCCTTTACAGCCATCACTGTGGCTATACTAATAGGCGGATTATTGCTGGGATGATTTGCACGCGAAAGCTCGATGTATTTATAATACTGCTTATCCGCATATTGCATTCTTTGTATTTCAAGCTCACTAAGCGGCTTGGCAACGTAGTCATTACAATTATAAAAAGTACCTTCGCTAAGATAGTGCCCCTCACAACTGCTCAATCGGATTAATTCCGTGTTACCCTCCGCCAATATATAATTCGACAAATCTTCTTCACAAGTCTGCTCCAAAGTGACTGAATCAATATCCTGCAGCAAAGTAGGCATTAAAAAACGGTATGTGTTGTACCGTTTGCCACATATTGTTTGCGCAAGTTTAAACCAGGGAGCATTCACACCCTCTAAAGAGCGCATATAATCCTGTTCTGTATCACACACTTGCAACCATCTATCGTGATAAATTTCGTTTAAACAAATTAAATCCTCATACTGAAAAGTTGTTTTAGCCTGTAAGCTATTTAATAAAGCAGAAATTTTCTTATTTAGGGCAGAAGTTGCCTTATCCAGATTATTGGAAGGATCGTGTAGTTGGCTTAACAAATTTTGAAATAATTCCAGAGTAAACGTAGTATCGCCTTGCAATTCGCTATACAGCTTGGACAAATCATTGCGTTTTTTAATTTGGTGCTTGTCCAACAGTTGATTTATGCCATGAATGTGATTCCTTAAGTGTTTTTTGGGATATTCCAGACAATCCAGCAATACATCAACTAAATAACGCTTTTTATCCCGTACGCAAATGATTTGCCCATATAAATTATTTATATCATTGGGTGGATATTCTTTTATCTTTTCGGACCAGGCAAGTAATTCACGACGAAATTTGCTTAAGTTTTCAGTATCATCGCATGCAAAAATATCCAAAATACTGCGTAAAGAAGTTAATAAGGATTGGGGACACTCACCTTTGCCAAGCCATTGCGGCATGACAGCACGCTGTAAATAATCCCAAAAATAAACATAAGTTTGATTATTAATTTCAAACTCTAAGCCTTCCTTTTTTTTAGAGCGCAGCCTTTTTAATTCCCTGAGCGTTAAGGGGCGCAATTGATATGAAGTGTAATCATTAAAAGTTGCTAACGGCTGCTTACGGAGTATCATTTCGAAGAGGCCGCGTACGCGATGCAGAGTTTTACCGTCTTCTCCTATATAAAACCCCATTAATTCTGAGCACTCAGTAAGCTTGTTTAACAAAATGGCGTCAAAATGATTAAGCGTGTCAGGAATCAAAATATGCAAGTAATTTTTTTTAGTTGCTTTCCCTACTGACTGCGCCAGCTTAATCCAGTAGGTATTATTTTGCTTGGAATCAATCGTATAATCATTTTCTGAATCAAATATTTTCTTTGCACGCTTTTTAAAAATATCTTCAATCCATTGAAGTTGCAGAGAATCTAATTCTTTCTCTGCGCTTTGGGTCGAGAAATATACTTTGAAGAGTTGCAAAAATTTCTGATCACATTTGATTTTTGTTTTGGCTGAATCAAGATTACTTATAAAATCCTTTACTTCTTGGACTAACATACTACTTCCTTGTTGCTTTATTCTATTGACTATTTCCTAACAAAGCTCTTTTTTAAACATCCGCAAACAAGCCTTGCTATAAAGAGGATTTATTTTAGCGAACGCTGCATAAAAATAAATAAGTTTTTTGTAAATTTTATGTAAATTCAGTGATGCAAAAAATGGCAGAGCAAATTTTAGGCGAAAAAAAAGCGGCTATTGAAGCCGCTTTTAGGTAAAAAGCCCTGGCGATGACCTACTTTCACATGGGGAGACCCCACACTATCATCGGCGCGAGTTTGTTTCACTTCTGAGTTCGAGATGGTATCAGGTGGTTCCAAACGGCTATAGTCGCCAGGAAAAACGTTAGCAGGCAAATTACCTGCTGGTAAAGATTGAGGTTGCACAAGCATTAGGCTCTAAACCTGAACCTACTCAGGTTATATGGTCAAGACAATCAGCCAATTAGTACGAGTTAGCTTCACACATTACTGCGCTTCCACACCTCGCCTATCAACGTCGTAGTCTTCAACGGGCTTCATGGGAAAACTCATCTCGAGGGAGGCTTCCCGCTTAAATCTGAGCCAGGATCAAACTCTTCAGTTCAATCTCAGGCGCCAGTATCTCTACTAGCAATTTCTCTATGTACTTCGCTATTCAAAGCGCCCACACAGTTTGTCTTCTATCTTCTTAAGGAACTCGCCAATCTCAGGCAGTGGTGCGTATTCTACTCATCTAACGCCCTTTGTCAAACACTTTTTGAAAAAATTTGCAGTTAATTTTCATAAAGTTTTTTTAAATTCTGCTTGCTACCTTAAATATGCTAAAATTCATTTATAGCACAAATTAAGTCAAACGCATGAAATGGCGGTACATATTGCCTTTATGCTTATAGCTACTAGCTATTTTTTTTTTTTTTTGCTAACCTTCGCTTTCATCTATGGTGGCCCTATTGGTCCCCTCGCGATGATAGACTGTGAACCCCGTCAGGCCCGGAAGGGAGCAGCGGTAGCAATCGATTCGTGCGCGAAGGTAAGGCTTCTAGGGCTGCCTCCAAATTTGTAGATCCCTATGAGCTATATTGCGCTGGCGCGTAAATGGCGACCACGTACTTTTGCACAATTGGTTGGCCAGGAGCACATCAATAAATCGCTAATTAAATCGCTCAAACAACAGCGATTGCATCATGCTTATTTATTTACCGGAACTCGCGGCGTGGGAAAAACCAGTGTGGCCCGCCTGCTTGCCAAAGCTCTAAACTGCGAGCAAGGAATCAGCGCCGAACCATGCCTGGAATGTGCAGCATGCACAGCAGTTGAGCAAGGCCGCTTCATAGACTTGATTGAAATTGACGGTGCATCCAAAACACGCGTTGAAGATACGCGCGAGATTCTGGAAAATGTTCAATACGCCCCAACTAGCGGTCGCTTTAAAATCTATCTCATCGATGAAGTGCACATGCTATCGCAACATAGCTTTAACGCGCTTTTAAAGACTCTGGAGGAACCGCCTTCGCACGTAAAATTCTTATTAGCAACAACCGATCCGCAAAAATTACCCATCACCGTCTTGTCTCGCTGCTTACAATTCAACCTAAAACCATTGCAAGAAAACATTATAAGTACACATTTGCAACAAATTTTAGAAGATGAAAATATTGCTTTCGAGAAAGCTGCATTGGACATTTTAGCAAAAGCCGCGCGCGGCAGCATGAGGGATGCGCTTAGCTTGCTTGATCAGGCAATTGCTGCGAGCGAACGTGGTTTGGATGCCTCTATCGTCAAAAGCATCCTTGGCCACACTCAACATGATTATGCCTTGCAGTTATTAAAAGCCCTGGTCAACATGAGCCCACAAAATCTTTTAGCCATTAGCAAACAAATTGTCGATGAAGGTGGTAATTTCCAATATGTATTGCATGAATTATTAAGCTATTTACATCAAATTTGTCTTACCCAGCATATTCAAGGTAATGAATTTATTTCCCCGAGCAGCGAAATTGCACATTTAGGACAAACTCTGACACCAGAAGACACGCAATTGCTTTATCAAATTGCAGTGAAAGGCTTGGAAGAACTTCATTTGGCTCCAACCCCAGCCATCGGGTTTGAAATGACCCTCCTGCGCATGTTTACGTTTAAACCTGCACGCAAACTGACAACTCCGCCTCCACTTGCCTACCAAGTTCAAGAGAAACATCCAGCAAGAGAAGTTGAATTGGCGAATTTTCATTCCGAAATGCGGCAAAAGTCTACCGAAGAACGTGAGCCAGCCGCATCAATTTACGCAGTAAATGATAATAAAGAATCTCACCCTGTTGGCACCAAGGAAGTAGCTTCATGCGAAAGCGAAAACTGGAGTGAAGTTTTGTCTAAATTGGCGCTATCCGGTCTTGCGTTAAATGCCGCCGAAAATGCTGAATTCATCGGCAAAACCGAGCAGGGAATTACTTTGCGCATCGACAGCAATCACCAATCTTTATTTACAGGCAGTGTGGTAAAACGCATTGAAGAAGCATTAAGCACGTATTATAAGGGAAAAATAAAATTAAATTTGCGCAGCGATGCTGCAGTAAACTCATCGCCTGCACAACAAAAACAGCTTTCAAAGCAGAAACAATATCAAGAAGCGGAAACTGCACTACAAAACGATCCTTTTTTTAACCAATTGCAACAAGAATTTTCCGCTGAATTGGTTAAAAATTCTATTGCTCCACTGCAAGATGACCTATAATTATAAAACATGAAAATAACCAAGGCGGTTATTGCCAATAACTTACGTAATAAACTAAGGGGTTTTAATGGATATTAATCAAAATCTAAACAATCTGATGAAAGAAGCACAAAAAATGCAACAGCGCATGCAAGATGCTCAACAAAAATTAAGTGCATTAACGGTGCTGGGAGAAGCGGGTGGCGGCATGGTAAAAATTAAAATGAATGGCCGTCATGATGTTCTTGAAGTCAAAATCAATCCTTCATTATTGGAAGAAGATCCGGAAATGTTGGAAGATCTGCTGGCAGCCGCGATCAACGATGCAGTACGTAAGATTGAAGTTAAATCGAAAGAAGAAATTGCCAGGTTAACCCAGGGCTTGCAGATTCCCCCTAATTTTATGGGTGAGGAAGAGAAATAATTTCTTATGGATGCTTTAACTCGTCTGGTAGATGCCTTGCGTTGTTTACCCGGTTTGGGACCCAAATCGGCACAGCGCATGGTATTTTATTTATTGCAACATCAACGCCAGCGCGGTTTGCATTTGGCAGCTTGCTTGCAAGATGCCATGCAGAATATCCGCAATTGCGAACGGTGCAATAATTATACCAGCGAGGTGCATTGTTCTTTATGCCAGGATTCAAAACGGGATACGTCCCTTCTCTGCATTGTAGAAACTCCTGCCGATGTGCTAGCTATTGAACAAAGCCATGCTTATAACGGCCATTATTACGTATTGATGAACAAGATTTCTCCTCTGGACGGCATAGGTCCTGAGGATATTAATTTGCCAAAATTAAAACAACTTATTATTGCTGAGCGAATTCAGGAAATTATTTTTGCATTAAGTCCTACGATTGAAGGGCAAACGACAATTCATTTTATTAATGAATTACTGCGTCCACTAGATGTTAAAATTAGCCAGCTGGCTCATGGTATCCCCTCCGGTGGGGAATTGGAATTCCTTGACGGCAACACCATTGGCAGTGCTTTACGCAATCGGGCTATGATTGAACATCTTTAGGCTTAACTCCCTATAAGTAACATAATGATGGAATATATGGCTACCTATATGCGCTTTATTTGTTTGGCTTTTTGTCTGTTAATCACTCACACAGCCATGGCTTCTTTTCATAAAAATTTATGGGTCAAGTGGGGGATGAATAATCCTTTGTCGCAAAAAACGATTTCCCATAAAGAATGGCAAGATTTCTTGAATTGCTGTGTAATCACCAATCAGGAAGGCATCAATTTAGTCAATTACTCCAAACTTACCAAAGCAGATCATGATTTGTTAAAACGCTACATTAAACACATGTCGGAAGTTGATATTTTTGATTATAACCGCAATGAACAACTGGCTTTCTGGCTAAACCTTTATAATGCGCTCACCGTACAAACCGTAGCTCATTATTATCCCGTGGCGAGTATTCAGGAAATCAATATCTCCCCAGGCTTATTCAGTGTAGGGCCATGGGGGGCCAATTTAATTACCATCAATGACACGCAATTATCTTTGGAAGACATCCATAACCGCATCATACGCCCTGTATGGAATGATCCCCGCACCCATTATGCCATTAACAATGGCACCATTGGCGCCCCCAACCTGAGTAAACAAGCGTTTCAAGCCAACCTGCTGGAGAAACAATTAAATGATGCAGCGTTTCGCTACATTAATTCTCTACGCGGGGTACAAGTGATTGAAGGAAAAATTATTTTGTCAAAAATTTATGAGTGGTTCCTCGAAGATTTTGGCGGGGATGAAGAAGGAGTATTGCAGCATTTAACTCATTATGCGCATTCAGCATTATCCCAACAATTGCAATCCATCCAGCAAATTAACAGCTATGTGTATAACTGGCATTTAAACAGTACTGCAATTACTGCTTGAAGTTAAATATAATTTTTCAAGTTCGCTAAATAACAATTCAATCTTTGCATTCGGTTCTGCCGTATCCTTACTGTATAAAGTAATAATTCGAATCACAGCATTGCGGTTGCGCTGGCCAGGATTGATTTTTTTACCATGCAAATTCCGCTTGTAGGGTGCGGTGCTGATGTGGCGCGCTGCCAATTCATCACGTAAAGCGTTCATAGCACAATCCAAAGCAGAATAAACGCTGTGTAATGCATTTCTTTCTGCCACATTTAACGCAGGCAGCCAGGAAATTTCCGTATTTTGCGTGAGGGATAATAAGGTACGCATCAAATAACAGCTGTCCTTATTGGCAAAATAACCATATAAGTCCAAACAATCGGTAGTGGTTAACTCATGATAAAGCGAGAGCATATGCTGGTGGAATTCTGCAAAGCTTGTTTCATGCAAAGATGTCGAATTTTGTTTCAAAAGCATCACGGCATCGATAAGCCGATTTGGGTTAAACCAAAATTTATAAGCACGAATTATTTCGTTTAATTGTTCCGGGTTTCGATGCTCAGCCGCGATTTTCATATTCATATGCCAGGATTTCACCGTTGCAATGATCAAATCCCGGCATGCATCATTAATTTCAATGGCAATGCCTTGCGGTAATTCTTCACTATGAAACAAATAATCCTGCATTATCCCGAGCTTGCGTTTGTTAAACTCTTCCTGAATTCCAAAGTGCAGCTTTTCGATAAATTCATACAGGAAAGATAACCGGGTTTTAATGGAAACTAATTTTTCCAGGTGCACATTGGAGACAAATAATTTTTGCGGCTGAATTTTAAAGAAAAAAATTGCATTTATGACATCTACATATTCTTGCTGGCTAAATGCATTGGCAATATGCAGTAATTGCCGATTAGTCAATTTGCACAAAGAGTTGAAATCAGGAAAAAATTGTTGATGTTGGTGCTGAGCTAAATACACCATGACACTTAACCATTCGTCAGGAGATTTTGCGTGCAGCAGAGGCTTGATGAGTACTGTCATATCCGCAGCTTCTTTTTGGGTAGTAGCGCGTTCATCCGTCTTTAAAAGAAGGAAAAGGCATTGGTATTGTTTATGCAGCTCCCACACAATTTTTTTTTCTGCAGCAAGCTCTTGCATAGTAGACCATTGGGTTTTAAGTGCCGTGATATGCCCGTAACAATCTAATTCATTGCAAGCAGGAATAGGTATGGCGTATTGTCTAAATTCTTTGCTCGTGACAATAAGTTGTGCATAGCGCTGATAACAATCGCTCAATGTATTGCATAGTAAAATCAATTCTTCATTGCCAATTTTTTTGCCTGCGTTTAAAAATAATGAATGAAAACGCACTTCAAGACACCGGATTTCAAATTTAAGCGATGCTTTAGCACGAGATGCATCAGTAACTAACCAATTGGAATCAAATAAGTTCATATTGGTCGTCCTTTTGATGTTTATTCAGCAAAAATATAATGCAATCTCTATGAGCATATATTAATTTCATCAAGGCGGGGAATTGCATGCATTTTAAATCTATTTTTAGATATAAATGCATGGGGAAAATAGCAGCACTTGCTCACAATAATTAACAATAAAGCAATCGGCAAAACTTAGAGCATGCTTTATTTGCGCTTCTTCGCAATTTTTTGCATGCGCACGCTTTTAATGGTGTTTTCACCCACTTTTAACACTTCAATTTGGAAATTTTCTATCATGAGACAACAGTCAGCAGGTGGGATGTAACCCAAATGTTCAATGATTAAACCGCTTAGTGTCCTTGGACCTAGAGGGGGTAATTGCCAGCCCAGCAATCGATGCAAATTACGTAATGTTATGCTGGCATCGATGATTACTGAACCATCACTTTGCGGTGTGATGTCTTTGCTTAATGCAGCGATATCCGTAGTAAATTCGCCAACGACTTCTTCAAGGATGTCTTCCATTGTCACCAAACCCTGTAAATCACCATATTCATCCACCACAAAACAACTGCGCCGTTTCATTTTACGGAAATTTAAAATTTGCACGTTTAATGGCGTCGCTTCCGGAATAAAATAAGGCGGCTCCGCCAGTTTCAACAAGCTTTCCATATCCAGCCGCTCTTCCAAAACCAGGTTGAGTACACTGCGTAAGTGAATCATGCCAACAAGATTATCAATAGACCCGCGGTAAATAGGCAAGCGTGTATGTTGAGCAGTTTCCAGCTGTTCTAGTAATTCATACCAAGGCTGTTCTAAATCAATCCCTACGATATCGGCTTTGGGTACCATAATGTCTTCAACCCGGGCTTGCTCTAAATCCAGCAAACTTATCAGCATGCTCTTATGTTCAATAGGAAGCAATCCGCCTGCCTCATGCACAACTGAACGCAATTCTTCCCCAGAAAGTGCTTCTTTTTGCACCCGGTTCATTGAAATACCAAATAAACGTAAAATGCCGTTAGCGATCCAACTGATTAAATTCACCAATGGGGCCAGCAAAATTTGCAAGATCATTAAGGGAAGAGAGCATAAAAAAGCCACTTGTTGTGGATAAATCGCTGCCAAAGTTTTCGGGGTCATTTCCGCCAACACGAGAATAATTAAAGTCAGCAAGACTGCGGCTGCAGCCACTCCTGCTTCTCCATACAAGCGTTGTCCGATCATAGTAGCAACCACGGAAGCAATAATATTTGCCACTGTATTGCCAATCAAAACTACACTAAGCAAGCGATCTGGGTGGGCAAGAAGCTGGTTTACGCGGATAGCTTGTTTATGCTTTTTTTTAACCAAATGGCGCAAGCGATAACGATTTAACGACATCATGCCGATTTCAGATGCCGAAAAAAAAGCGGAAAAAATCACCAGTAAGACTAAAATTAATAACAATACCACCAAAGAAAGCTGCACAATTATCCTTTAGGTAAAGCGAAATTAAAAAAGCTTATCATAGGAATAATGAGGTGCTGCAAGTTTTTAATAAAGATTGGCTATGTCAGGAAGACACGAGCGACTCGGTTGCTGTTCACATGCTAAGCTGTGCAGCCTATGAGTCTGTGTTATAATTCTTCAATTTCACCATAGAGAGCGGACATGTTTGAGAACTTAACGGAACGATTAACACGCACGTTTAAAAATTTAAGCGGCCAAGGACGTTTAACTGAAGAAAATATGCAGCAGGCTTTACGCGAAGTACGCATGTCGCTGCTTGAAGCCGATGTTGCGCTTCCAGTCGTCAAAGATTTTATCGAACATGTGAAGCAAAAAGCTCTTGGGCAAGAGGTCATGACCAGCTTAAAACCAGAACAAGCCCTGGTTAAAATTGTGAATGACGAGTTGCTGCATACTATGGGTGACACGCGCGCTGAATTAAATTTCAAAACCCAACCCCCTGCTGTTTTTTTGCTGGCAGGCTTGCAAGGTTCAGGAAAAACCACCAGCGCGGCTAAACTGGCTTTGTATTTAAAAGAGTCCGAAAAGAAAAAAGTGATGTTGGCAAGTACCGACGTCTATCGCCCTGCTGCCATTCATCAATTACAGTTGCTTGCAAAACAATTGGATGTGGCCTTTTCGGATGCAGACCCCAAAGAGCAACCCCTAGCGATCGCTACAAGAGCTTTAGAAAATGCGAAGAAGCAATTCATGGATGTGTTAATCATTGACACAGCCGGGCGCTTGCATATCGATGCCGACATGATGTCGGAAATCAAGGCATTGCATCAAGGAGTACAACCAACAGAGACGTTATTTGTTGTAGACAGCATGACTGGTCAGGACGCTGCAAATACAGCAAAGGCTTTTCATGAAGCACTTCCCTTAACTGGTGTTATCTTAACCAAGACGGATGGCGATGCTCGCGGCGGAGCAGCGCTTTCTGTGCGGCAAATTACCGGACAGCCCATTAAATTTATGGGCAGCGGTGAAAAAATTGAAGCGCTGGAACCCTTTCATCCGGAGCGTGTTGCTTCCCGCATTTTGGGCATGGGAGATATTCTTAGCCTGATTGAGGAAGTGCAAAAGAAAACGGATAAAGCCGCGAGTGAAAAACTTGCTAAAAAAATAAAAAAGGGCAAAGGATTTGACCTTGAGGATTTTAAACAACAATTATTACAAATGAATCAAATGGGTGGTGTTACAGCCATGATGAGCAAATTACCAGGGATTGGCCAACTCCCGCAGCAGGCAATGGGGGCTGTAAATGATAAAGCTATGGCGCAAACCATTGCCATCATCAACTCAATGACTTTGAAGGAGCGGCGTATTCCTAAAATTATCGTGGGTTCACGTAAAAAACGCATCGCCCAAGGGTCAGGCACACAAATTCAGGACGTCAACCGCTTATTAAAGCAATATGAGCAAATGCAAAAAATGATGAAAAAATTCACTAAGCCTGGCGGTATTAAGTCATTAATGCGCGGCATGGGTGGAATGGCGGGACTTAAGGGGTTATTGCCGGATGATTTTAAATAAATGTCGCAAAGCCTTCCCATGCCGAGTTAATTTTCGTACAATACACGGCATTTTTACGTAACCACTCTAAGTAGAGGAAAATAATGGTCGTTATACGTTTATCTCGAGCCGGCGCCAAAAAGCGTCCCTTTTACCATATTGTTGTAACGGACAGCCGCAGACGCCGTGATGGAAATTACATTGAGCGTATTGGTTATTTCAATCCCGTAGCACGGGGCCAAGAAGTACGCTTACATCTGGATCTGGATAAATTAGAATACTGGCAAAAAGTAGGTGCGCAACTGTCTGATCGCGTGCGCTCTTTGGCCAAAGAATACAATAAAAAAGGGCAAGCGGACGTTGCAGCTTAATTGTGAATGACGCTGACTGGGTAATCATTGGTCGCTTTGGCCGCCCCCACGGGGTGAAAGGGTTGGTTAGAGTCAACTCGTTTACAGAACCTCGCGACAATATTATAAGCTATATGCCATGGTATGCATCGATTCACCATCAATGGCAGATGTTGAAACTGCAAAAGGTTGAAACAACTCATAATGGGGTGCTAGCCAAGATTGAAGGATATGAAGATCGCGAGCAAGTGGCACAGTTGACCAATGCCGAAATTGCTGTAAAGCGCGCCCAGCTCCCTGAACTTAAGCCAGGTGAATATTACTGGCATCAGTTAATGGGCATGCAAGTTACAAATCAGGCAGGAGCTTCATTAGGCAAGGTTACTGATATTTTACCTACTGGCGCAAATGATGTACTGGTCGTTGTCGGTGAAAAAAAATATCTGATTCCTTATGTTCTCGATGTATTCGTGCTTAGCGTGGATGTAGGGCAGCAAACCATTACCGTTGATTGGGACGTGGATTTCTAACAGATGTTTCACTTCGGTATTATTAGTTTGCTGCCTGAAATGTTTGCCAGCCTGCAGTATGGGATTACCGGACGGGCTATTAAGCATGGGTTGGTAAACATTGATGTTTGGAATCCCCGTGATTGGGCTAAATTGCCTTACCGGCAAGTCGATGACAAGCCATATGGCGGGGGGCCTGGAATGGTTATGATGTATGAACCATTGCATGCGGCCATTGTACATGCACGCCAGCAAATGCCTGCGGCTTGTAGAGCAATTTATTTAAGCCCTCAAGGCAGGCGCATTGTACAAAAAGATTTAAATGAAGCGGCAGCTCAAAAACGGCCTCTTCTTTTTATTGCCGGCCGGTATGAAGGCATTGATGAACGCATCATGACAGAATGCGTCGAGGAAGAATGGTCATTAGGCGATTTCGTATTGAGCGGCGGCGAGATGGCGGCGATGGTTTTTATTGACGCCATTACCCGCTTACTGCCAGGGAGTCTGGGACACCATGGCTCAGCCCAGCAAGATTCGTTCATGCATGGGTTGCTGGATTACCCGCATTATACTCGGCCCCCAGTGGTTAATCATGCCAAGGTGCCCGATGTGTTATTAAGCGGCAATCATCACGAAATTGCACGATGGCGTAAAAAACAAGCTTTAGGGAGAACTTGGTTAAAACGTCCGGACTTATTGGACCAGTTAAATTTAAACGATGTGGATAAGCAATTACTTATAGAATTTCAACGCGAACACGGTTATTCCGTCTAGGTTATGCGGGATGCCAATTTTAGGAGCGATCATGACCAATATCATTGACCAAATTAATGCTGAGCAAATGCAAGGCAAAGACATTCCTGATTTCGGACCGGGCGATACCGTCGTTGTTCAGGTAAAAGTAAAAGAAGGTAACCGCGAGCGTTTACAAGCCTTCGAGGGCGTAGTAATAGCGAAACGTAACCGTGGTTTGAATTCAGCCTTTACGGTGCGCAAAATTTCCCATAATGTCGGGGTTGAGCGTGTTTTCCAAACCTACAGTCCTTTGGTCGACAGCATTCAAGTCAAGCGCCGCGGTGATGTGCGTCGTGCAAAACTCTATTATCTGCGTAATTTAGCTGGTCGTGCTGCCCGCATTAAAGAAAAATTATCAGGTAAAAAAGACAATTAATATGACAATGCCCATCGTTTCCCTATTCAATACACCTCTTGGTAACTTGGAAATAATGCACGATGGGCAAGCTATCCATAGTGCTGTATTTGTTGAAATTAATCCCGCAACGGCAGATCGTACTGCATCCTTGGCAGGAATTACCATACAATCCGGCCCCACCTCCCCCTTCTGTGAACTCATTGCCCAAGAATTGGATGCTTATTTCCACCAACCGAACCATCGCTTCCAAATCACGCTAAAACCTCATGGAACGGCTTACCAACAGCGAGTTTGGAATGCTTTATTGGTCATTCCGGTAGGCCGCACGCTTAGCTATGGTGCACTGGCCCAAAGCTTGCAAAGCAGTCCGCGCGCCGTGGGACAAGCTTGCAAAAAAAACCCTATTACCCTCTTTATTCCTTGCCATCGCGTAATCGGCAAAGATAATTTTGGCGGCTACATGGGCGATAAAGATGCTTTATCCTTAAAATTGGCTTTATTAAAACACGAAGGGATCTGCATTTAGTTGGGCACTTGGCACGACCTGGTTCATTTACGAAGCCGATAAATGCGATAACCATCTTCGGTCGCAGAAAACCTGAGCTTGGGGATGCCGGCAATCACTTGTTCCAGGCTTTCTTTTTCTATAGGTTTTAATACATAGCCTGCAGCTCCCATGGCTTTGGCTCTTTCCTTGTCTTTTTCATAAGTCGAGCCACTGCACATGACCACGGCAATATCTTTAAGTGCATCATCCAATTGCATTTGTGCAAATGCTTCGAAACCATCCATTCCAGGCATATTGATATCCAATAATACCAAATCAATCTGCTCGTGTTTTTCACGTATTTTTCGAATAATATCCAAAGCTTCTTTCCCGCTTTGCGCAAACAACAAATTGCAACTTATTTTTGCGCGTTTTAAAATGAGTTGCGTTAACTCCAAATCGGCCGGCAAATCATCCACCAGCAAAATCGTAGCCAGAAGCGGATCACGACTTGCTTTATATACCTTGGAAGTGATTGCGTTTTTTTTACTTTGGGGCTTAATTTTTGCAAGAGCCGGAAGAGTAAAGAAAAAAGTCGAGCCCTGCCCGGGTTCGGATGAGCACCAAATTTTTCCATTATGAGCTTCAATAATTTTTTCGCAAATGGATAAACCCAAGCCAATCCCCTTGCTGTTTTGGTTATTACGCTTAAAGGGCAAGAAAATTTTGTCAACTTCTTTTTTATCAATTCCTATCCCGTTATCGCTCACTTGAAATAACCAATAGTGAGATTGTTTTTTGGCAAAAATTTCTATTTTGGGTTCACTGTCATTGTGACTAATAGCATTGCTTATCAGATTTTGCATAAGCTGAGTCATATGAACATGATTTGCTTTAACCAAAGGCAATTTGCTGAAAATTATTTGCGCCTCCCTTTCTTTAATTAAATTATCTAAATTTTCAATAACTTCATGAACAATTTGATTCATGTCGCAGTTTTCTTTCGGTGTCTCACTCTTGCTGTCTAATTGTATGTAAAGGAAAACTGTATTAATCAAGGTCAGCATACGATGGCTGGCGTTTGAAATCAGCTGAAAATATTCACGAGTTTTGCCTGTAAGTTTGCTCTCCTCCTTGATGATATCCGTAAAAGAATTAATGGTGCGCACCGGTTCTTTCAGATCATGCGCGAGAGCACGTGTAAAAATTTCAAGCGTACTGTGTTGTGTCCGGATGCGGGCTTCTCTTTTTTTTATAATTTCCATGCTTGTTTTTAAGTGCGTGTACAATTTGACGTTTTCCAGAGCCACCGAAGCCGTATCAGCCAGGGCTTGTAAAATACGAACTTCCTCTACCGACGGTTTTCTTTTCAAAGCCCAATAATTCCCAATAGCACCAATGGGTGAATTGCGGCGAATAGGCACCATGACTAAGCTTTTTACAAATGTAGGTCGATAAGCATCCTGCGGGATGCGCGGATCGCAATAGATGTCTTCAATTACAGCCGCCTCTCTATTAAGCATTACCCAACCGCTGATGCATGCATGCAAAGGGAAGCGTTTCCCTTTCCAAAGCGGGCTAATGGCATTTTCTTCTGCGTAAAAACATTGATTCCCATCGCGCAGCACGAAAGTTGCTCCGTCCGCCCCCGTAAGTTCACGCGCTGCATGGCGGATAATTTCGCTTAATTCATTCATTTCATGGGCTTGCGACAACATCTGCACCACATGCACAAGATGCTCCATAGCTGAAATATACCAAGCAGGAGAGGATATTGAAGCATTCAATGACACATCCTTGCTTGATGATAAACCCGTTGGTGACGTCGACATACATACTACCCGTGTAATCGCTTAATTAATCCTTAATCAAGCCTTCCAAGCACAATAGAATTTTTATAACCATCTTACATAAATTATAGACAAAACTGTTTAACTCATTTTGCCGAAACAGCGGGTAAAGTTTTTCATAATAATGCCGACGTATTAAAAAATCAGAGCAGGAGAGTTTATGATGAAAGCTTGGCATCTTGGTTTAACTTTAACCGTATGCTCTATATCCAATGCCATGGCAAATTGTGATTTATCTCGGTTTCATTGGGAATGCGACCTCCCGCTGCAGGCAAAACCTTCCTCAACTGCGCATTCTCTTGTTTATTGTGGAAATACTTATGGATATATGACAATACAACAATATAATCAATTAGCACGGTATCAACGCGCTAATGTTAATATGATTTTAACGATCAATGGCGAATACATTGATAGCCCGTGCATCCCTGCTGGCCGACACGGACCTAATTAGCCCTGCGTGCGTCAGGGTGATGGATAATGTTTGCGCAGGGCTTGGATTTAAACCACAAAACCTGGAGTAATGGATGTCACACGGTTTGCCTTTGATCACTACGCTTGCCACAGCACTGGGCCTTGCCCTCATTTTTGGTTTTTTTGCGATAAAACTCAAGCTTCCGACCATTGTCGGTTATCTTTTGGCCGGTATTATTATCGGACCATTTACTCCAGGCTTTGTCGCGCATACAGGCATTGCTGCTGAACTTGCAGAAATAGGAGTGATGCTGCTGATGTTTGGCGTAGGACTTCACTTTTCCTTGGATAATTTGCTTGCTACCCGTAAAATTGCTTTACCAGGTGCAGTCTTGCAAATTTTGGTTGCCACGGCAATGGGAGCCGGTGTTGCCATTGCCTGGGGTTGGGGGGTTAGCAATGCCCTGGTATTCGGCTTAGCCTTATCGGTAGCCAGCACCGTTGTATTGATTAGAGCACTTGAAACCCAAGGTTTACTCACATCGATTAACGGGCAAATTGCTGTCGGTTGGTTGATTGTTGAAGACATAGCCATGGTAATTGCCCTGGTGTTTTTACCTTTTTTATCCCAGTGGCTGGAAGGAGCAGAAACAGGAGATCCAGGTAAAAACCTGTGGCTTACATTGGGATTTACCTTCCTGAAACTTTCTGCATTCCTTGCCGTCATGTTGGTGCTTGGCCGTTGGGCATTGCCTAAACTTTTATGGCATATTACGCGCACCGGCTCCCGCGAATTATTTACTTTATGCGTCATTGCAGTGGCAGTAAGCATTGCATTTGGCGCCTCAAAATTGTTCGGAATTTCTCTAGCGCTCGGCGCTTTTTTTGCGGGTATGATTCTGCGCGAATCTAAATTCAGTCGCCGCGCCGCGGAAGAATCCTTGCCCTTTCGCGATGCTTTCGCCGTTTTATTTTTTGTGTCCGTAGGCATGTTGTTTAATCCTTACATTTTTATTGAACAACCTTTCCGCGTGCTTGTAGTGCTTGGGATTATCGTAATTGGCAAGTCGATTGCCGCAGCTTTGCTGGTCCTCGCTTTCCGTTATTCTTTAAATACGGCGCTGACTGTATCCGCCAGCTTGGCACAAATTGGCGAATTTTCGTTTATCTTGGCCAGTCTTGGCGTGCATTTAAAATTATTACCAGTGGAAGGACAAGCTTTAATCCTGGCCGGGGCCATTTTATCCATAGCCATCAATCCGTTTATATTCAAATTAATCAATCGCTTTCAAAATTGGGCCCGCAGCCAACCTTCCTGGATGCAAACCGCTCACTTAGAAGATCCACTCGTAGAATTGCCAATGACAACTGAAGAAAAATATTTGTCTGGGCATGTTGTTTTAGTGGGCTACGGGCAAGTAGGGAAGCATATTGGAAAAATTTTAAACGAATATGGCATCCCATACGTGGTCGTCGACCAAAACCGTGAATTGATTGAACACTTAAGACAACATAAAAAAGCGTCGGTATATGGTAATGGTGCAGAAGCAACTACGCTCATCCAAGCGCATATAGCACAGGCTGGCATGTTGGTTATTGCCTCAGCCGACGCATTCGACATCCGGCAAATGCTCAACACGGCACGAAAATTAAATCCTAAAATTGAAATTATTATCCGGGTGCAAAATGAGGAAGAAAAAATTTTATTAAGACAGGAAAGTGACGGACTTTTTTTCCTGGATGAAGAAGAATTGGCCAAAAGCATGTGTAGCCGCATCTTAACCCGATTTGGAATGCCTTCGCTGGGACATGAATAATAGGACGGTAAAAATATATTACCCGGGCATGAAAATCGCTATAATATAGCTTTTTAGCAAGCAGCGATATGGCATACGCAACGGAAAACATTGTCAATGAAATTTATAGCCACGGGTTTTCTGTCGTTGACAATTTTTTGGGACACCAAGATTATTCTCAACTGTTAATACAAGCACAAGAACGCTTTGCGCGCGGCGATTTCAGGCCTGCCAAAATCGGCAATATACAACACGCGATGCGCCATACGACGATACGCAGCGATGAGCTTTGCTGGTTGGACTTTGAACCCTCTAATCTCCCCTTACAAGCCTACTTAAAAACCATTACTGCAATTTGCAATCATTTAAATGAATCTCTTTTCCTCAATCTCTCAGAATTTGAAGCTCATTTTGCAGTGTATCAACCCGGCACTTCTTATAAAAAACATGTAGATCAGTTTAAAAATACCAAAAACCGGCTGGTTTCATGTGTTTATTATTTGAACCCGGATTGGCAGCCTGCACATGGAGGAGAATTAACATTATACGATCGCAACGAACAAATTCTTGCAATTATTCCCCCTCTACACAACCGCTTTGTTTGTTTTCAGAGCGACTTACCCCATGAGGTGAATACTACACAGCAAATGCGCTATAGTATTACCGGTTGGTTAAAAACTCGTCCGCAAGACCTTTTTTAAGCTGCCCCCACTATCCTGCAATGGTTTAATATTTTGAGAATTCTTTTGCATAGCCGCAAGACTTGCTATTCTAATTAAGAATTTTTAAAAAGACTACAACATGCATGCTCTAGAAATTCATCAATTACGAAAAACCTACCCGAATGGGGTGGAAGCACTGAAAGGCATCGATTTAACCGTTGAAACCGGCGATTTTTTTGCTTTATTAGGAGCAAATGGTGCAGGCAAATCCACTACCATTGGCCTTATTACCACCCTGCTCACTAAAACTGCCGGAAGCATTTCAATTTATGGCTATGATTTGGATAAACAGCCTGAACATGCCAAAACCTATCTAGGATTAGTGCCGCAAGAATTCAATTTAAATATTTTTGAAACTTGCGAGCAAATTATTTTAAATCAGGCAGGATACTATGGAGTTATGCGCCGGCAAGCCAAATCACGTGCCCATGAACTTTTGCGACAGCTTGGATTATGGGAAAAGAAAGACGCTATCGTCCGCCATTTGTCAGGCGGGATGAAACGGCGCTTGATGATCGCGCGCGCCCTTATCCACAACCCCAAAGTGTTAATTTTGGACGAACCCACCGCAGGAGTGGATATTGAAATACGCCGTAGCATGTGGGATTTTTTAACTGCCATCAATCAGCAAGGCACAACCATCATTCTTACTACCCATTACCTTGAAGAAGCGGAACAATTATGTAAGAACATTGCCATTATTCATAAAGGCGAAATCATTGAAAACACATCCATTAAATCCTTGTTAAAAACCTTGCGGCATCAAACGTTTATTTTAAATACGCTTGATCCTATTGATACCCTCCCATCCCTTGAGCCATTTACAGGCATGAAAATTGACCCATATACTTTGGAGATCCGTATTGATAACAAATGGTCGTTAAACGATGTGTTTGCGGTACTCACCCGCAACCACATAAGAGTGCATAGTATGCGTAATAAAACCAACCGCTTGGAAGAACTTTTCCTGGATCTCATCAACCATGACCATTAAACAACAGCTTATCGCACTGTACACTTTAGTTCGCCGCGAACTGGTACGTATGTTCCGCATTTTTAGCCAAGTCTTCTTCCCGCCAGTCATTACCACCATGTTGTATTTCCTGATTTTTGGCTCAATTATCGGCCAACGCATTGGCCCCATCCAAGACATGCCTTATACGCTGTTTATAGCGCCAGGCCTTATCATGATGAGTGTGATTATTAATGCTTATTCCAATGTATCCACCTCGGTATTCACCGAACGCTTTCAAAAAAATATTGAAGAAAAATTAATAAGCCCCATCTATCCCGGACTAATGTTGCTGGGATTTATTTTAGGAGGGATGCTGCGCGGAGTCTTGGTAGCCATTCTGGTTTACTCAGTAGCTTCCTTCTTCATTTATATTCCCATTGTAAATTTGCCTTTGACCATCATCATCATTGTCTTGGTTGCCGCTTTATTTTCTCTGGCAGGTTTCACTAACGGTATACTGGCTCGCAATTTTGATGACGTGGCCATCGTCCCTACCTTCATTCTCACCCCATTGACTTATTTGGGCGGGATATTTTATTTAACTACCATGCTGCCACCATTTTGGCAAAAAGTTAGTTATTTCAATCCTATTTTATACATGGTCAATGCTCTTCGGCACGCGATGACAGGACAGCGTGATGTCAACATGACGCTGGCGATGAGCATCATCTGCGCCATTTTGGCCTTATTGCTTTTATTTAATCTCATTCTTCTAAAGAAAGGGACAGGTATACGTGATTAATCAAGACAACATAATTTATGAAGTGAATATATGTACTCATGCGGATATTGCCGATGAATATTATTCATGGCTTAGGGAACATACGCAACAAATGTTGAGTTTTTCAGGCTTTAAAAAAGTCAGCATCCTCAAAGAAATAAAATCAGACGTAAAAAATCTGCATTATTTTACTGTTCATTATTATGTTGAATCGCTGCATGCTTTGGAACAATACTTGTCTCAACATGCAGAATACATGCGTGCCCAAGCATTGGAAAAATTTTCTGGGCAATTTACTGTGTCGCGGCGGGTCTTTGCAGTTGTATATGAAAATAGACAGTAATATTGCAACAGTCGGTTCTAAAAAAGTGGATACCTCAGGAATGCTTTTGGCTTCTTAGTTTGACTAAGCTTGCTCACCACACTCGCTATCTGGTTTCCGCATACCGTGGTGTTGGCTGTACAATGACTACTGTCTATAGTCTAATACTAGAACAAAGGAAACCATCATGCCACTTTTAAAAAGCAAAAATTCCGTTAAAGCTGTAAGGGGCTGCGCACTTAAGAATAATGCACACAATTAGTCAAGAATATTTTCTATACCTACTACAAAAAAAGCCCAGTAACCAATCATCAAGTGAGATACTGACACGCCAACCAAATTCCCTTGCCGAGCATACATAATCCCCCAAAATATACCAAATATCATTACCAGCACTCCCATGATTAAAGAAATGTGCAAGTGGGTAGCGCCAAAAATAAGATTAGAAACCAAAATAGCACTCAGCTTAGCATGCTTCCCGGTAAAAAAGTGTTGCAATGAGCCTTGGACTGCACCACGCATAATTAATTCCTGCAATGGCACCATGATAAGATAAGTAATAATTGAAGCAATTATCAATGCCGTATTGGCTCCGCGAAAACTGGCATGGTACCCCTCAAATAAGGGGATATGCAGCTGTGCAAATTCTATAAATAACCATTTGGCAAGAACAATCAATCCCATTACTGGAAAAGTCCACCCCATGCTTTCAAGCACTGCTCCCCGCCAGTATTGCAGCGTTAAACCAAAAAAAGCCAATGGATAGCCGCTTTTCATCATAAAATAAAATATTACTCCACTAAAAAACAGCATCAAAGGCACTGCCACGATGGTAGTGGATGGCAAGGTGTTGCTGTAGGTAGCAATAAACGATAGGCAATACGTATAAATGGAAAGCGCACTGAGGGTGCCAATTAAAAACCGCCCCATACTAATTCGCATTTGTGATAATTTTAATTCCGCTCTTAAGCTCTCCGCCGTCACGGCATTGGTATTCGCTAGGCGCCGGCTTAAATTTTTAGCAAGGTTTTGAATGAGCTTGGTATGCACCGATGGCTCAGTGACTTGTCTTCGCAACGGCTTAAGAAAGCGTTTAAAAGACGTTTTATTTCCCAATGTGGAGAGATTTTTAAGCTCTTGCAAAGGTAAGGCAATCACTTTAGTCGGAGTCACCGCACGAGCTGAAGCTGTGCGCTTTGCATCTTCCAATAAAGCCACTTCTCCTATAATTTCTCCACTGGCAAGCGTGGTAATACGATAAAAATCACCTTGTTCATCCTTGGCCGATTTTTTTAAGATTTCAACAACACCTGCTTCAATCAAATAAAGTTTTTCGGGGATTGCTTCATCTTCTTCAATGATAAATTCGGCAGCAGAAAACTCATATTCTTTTGCTAGAGAAGCTAAGGTTTCCAATTCTTGCTCCGTCAGACCAGAGAAAAGAAAATTGGATTTTAATTGGTTTTTAATGTGTTCAAAACGTTCAATATGCATAGAAACCCCATTACCAACGCCTGTGGCTATAAGGCTACATCCAAATTACTGCTCAGGATTTCGTTTTTTCCCTAAATCCCAAAGCTTCCAATCGCTTTTCAATACTAGGATGTGTAGAAAAAGCATTGTTTAATGACTTAATCGGATCGAGGATGGAAGGGTCAAATAAATAAGAAGCTTGCCGAACTTCTTCATGAGCAGTTCGCCCATACGCAGCAGCATACTCTTCAGCATGCTGCTCATGGTCGCGATGGATTTTTAACAAGGCACGCGCCATGGGTTCATTATCACGCATGAGTTCAACGGAACCAGCATCTGCCATGTATTCGCGCGTACGGCTTAAAAATAAAGCCAAAATCAGCGTTATGAAAGGTAGGATATAGCGCAAGAGGATAATAATGCTGAGTAAGCGGTTATCCTGGCGGCGATCGCGCTTGTACAAAGCTGCATAAAACAATATATCAATTACAATCAATAGAATATTGCTAAGAATCGCCACCATGAGGGTGAGCTTAATGTCTTTATGGCGTATATGGCTCAATTCATGGGCCATCACCGCCTGCATCTCGGCTCGGTCTAATTTTTCCATTAAACCACGAGTGATGGCGACCATGGCGGACTTCTCACTATAACCGCTTGCAAAAGCATTCATATAATCGGCCTCGATAAGATATACCTTCGGCATATATTGCAATCCGGCCGCTACCTTCATTTCTTCAACAACATTATATAATTGCCTTTCCTGCAAATTTTGCGCCGTTTCTGGCGTGATTTCCCGGTATTCAGTCCCTAATAACATGAGGCGATCGTACATCGAATAAGTGATCAAAATGGATATTACGGCAATTCCCCCTAAGAGCAAGGTAGCATAGGGCACTGCTTTGAAGGTCAATAAAGCATACAGGTATTGGCCCAAGTCTGCATTCGGATAAGCTGACGCAAGCATAAAGACATCCACCAGCAACCCGATGCAAGCATAAATAAAAATGAAGCTAAAAATAACCCAGCGGGTACGGCGCTCATTTCGTTTAAGCTGCTCTCGCCAGTTGCCAGTACTTGCATGATAATCGGATAAGCTCATGGGTACAGACCTTAAAATTTAACTGTATAATCCTCATGAGCCTGGATTTGTCCTTCAGGCAAAGCCCAATACTCAAATTGTTTATCCAATTTATCTGGAAATAACCCCACCAGCATGGCCTCAAAAAACGATTTTTTCTTGGCATAATAACGCTCAACGCCATCATTATATGCTTGTTTGGCATAAGATAATTTGTTTTCTGTATTGACAATTTCTTCCTGCAGTTGCACCACATTTTGGCTGGCTTTTAAATCAGGATACTGCTCAAACACGACGTTCAGACCGGAAGCAATGCGAGAAATCCCTTCTTCAGCAGCAATTCTTGCTTTTTCATCACCCGCTTCTTTGGCTGCCTGTGCTTGATTGCGCAAAGCGACTACATCCTTTAATGTAGTCTGTTCGTAATCCATGTATTTTTTTACAGCTTCAATCAAGGACTGAAATACTTTGAAACGGCGATCAAGCTGGATGTCAATCTGCCGCTTGTTATTATTAATTGCCTCAATTAGGCCGATTAACTTGTTATAGGTACCGATACCCCACACAAAACCCAGTACCACAATAATTAATAATACTATGAGAAAAGTTCCCATATCTAATCCTTTAAAAAGAGTGTACCTTAGTTAAGTTATAAGCATAAGTCATCGGCAAACGCAAGCAAAGGGCGCAAAAATTGGCCAGTATAAGAATGCTGGCAGGCAGCAATATCTTCAGGCGTGCCCACGGCAATAATTTTTCCTCCCTTATTGCCGCCTTCTGGACCCAAATCGATGATCCAGTCGGCCGTTTTAATGACATCAAGGTTGTGCTCGATGACGACGATCGTATTTCCCTGATCGCGTAAGCAAGTCAATACGTTTAACAATTGCTGGGTGTCATGAAAATGCAAACCGGTCGTGGGTTCATCCAGGATGTATAGGGTATTGCCAGTACCACGTTTGGATAATTCACGTGCCAGTTTTATTCGTTGCGCCTCGCCGCCTGATAAAGTCGTGGCACTCTGCCCTAAACGAATATAAGACAATCCCACGTCAATTAACGTCTGGCATTTGCGCGCTAACACGGGAATAGCGGCAAAGAATGAACACGCATCTTCTACCGTCATATCCAACACTTCGTGAATATTTTTTCCTTTATAGAGAATTTCTAATGTCTCGCGATTGTAGCGCTTACCTTTACACGCGTCACAAGTGACATAAATGTCCGGCAGAAAATGCATCTCGACTTTGATAAGCCCGTCGCCCTGGCAAGCTTCACAACGCCCCCCACGCACATTAAAACTAAACCGCCCGGGCTGATAGCCGCGCGATCGTGCCTCTGGCGTGTTGGCAAATAATTCACGGATAGGTGTAAACAATCCGGTATAGGTTGCAGGATTTGAGCGGGGAGTACGCCCTATCGGGCTTTGATCAATATCGATGACTTTATCACATAACTCCAAACCTTGAATTTCTTGAACTTTCCCGACCATTTGCATACTGGCGCGGTTTAGTTTGTTTGCCGCAAGCGGAAACAAGGTATCATTAATCAGGCTCGATTTTCCCGAGCCTGAAACGCCGGTAATGCAAGTCATTACACCTAAAGGGATGGTTACCTCAACATTTTGTAAATTGTTGCAGTTAACTCCTTTTAAGGAAATGACGCGTGCTTTATCCATTGGCAACCGCTCTTGCGGCACTGCAATGCATTTTTTTCCGGAAAGATACTGGCCGGTTAAGGAGTTGGGATTAGTCATTATGGCTTCCGGCGGGCCAAAAGCGACAATCTCTCCACCGTGCACGCCAGCGCCCGGACCAATATCCAATACATAATTGGCGGTACGTATCGCATCTTCATCATGTTCCACGACGATGACGGTATTTCCCAGATCACGTAAATGCAGCAATGTTTTCAACAAACGATCATTATCGCGCTGATGCAAACCAATTGAAGGTTCATCCAAAATATACATCACCCCGACGAGACCGGAACCAATTTGGCTGGCCAAGCGAATGCGTTGTGCCTCTCCTCCCGAAAGTGTTTCCGCACTGCGGGCCAAAGACAAATAATCCAAACCCACATTCACCAGAAAGCCAAGGCGTTCGACAATTTCTTTATTTATCTTTTTGGCAATCTCGCCGCGATAGCCCGGCAGTTGCAATGCCTTGAAAAAAGCATACGCTTCTTCAATCGAATAGGCGGCTATTTCCGGCAAATTTGTATCGGCAACGAATACATGGCGCGCAGCCTCCCGCAAACGCGTACCTTGGCAAGCTGGGCATGGGCGTGATGATAAATATTTTGACAATTCCTCACGCACCATATCCGAATCTGATTCGCGATAACGGCGCTGCATATTTGGAATGATCCCTTCAAACGCATGTTTTTTTAATAAAAAACCACCGTGCGGGCGTTGATAACGGAATTCGATGATGTCGTTGCCACTACCATATAAAACCAAATTGCGTATAGATGGCGGTAAATCACAAAAGGGTGTATTGATGTCAAAATCATAATGTTGTGCCAAGGATTCCAGTAACGTGTGGTAATAAACTGTACGTTTATCCCAGCCACGGATAGCGCCTTCTGCTAAACTTAAGCTTTCATCATGGATGATCCGCTCTGGATCGAAAAATTGATCCACCCCCAATCCATCACAGGAAGGGCAAGCTCCCATGGGATTATTAAACGAAAAAAGCCGGGGCTCGAGTTCACTCAAACTGTAGCCGCATTCTGTGCAAGCAAATTTTGAAGAAAATGTTATTTCCACAAATGCGTCATCTACAGAAGCTACCATTGCAACCCCATCCGCCAGGTTTAAAGCATTTTCAAACGATTCGCTCAAACGCTGTGCCATATCGGGACGTACTTTAAAGCGGTCAACGACCACCTCAATGGTGTGTTTTTTACGCAACTCCAATTTAGGCGGATCGTCCAATTCATAAATTTCCCCATTAATACGGGCGCGCACATACCCTTGCGCTTGCAACTGCTGCAAAAGCTGCACATGCTCCCCCTTTCGCTCGCGAACAACAGGCGCCAGAATCATGGCTTTGCTTTCGTCAGGAAGTGCTAGCACCTGATCGACCATTTGGCTTATGGTTTGTGCATGCAGGCTGACCCCGTGCGTAGGACAGCGTGGCTCCCCCACGCGTGCAAATAATAACCTTAAATAATCATAAATTTCAGTGATAGTACCCACGGTAGAGCGGGGATTATGGGAAGTGGCTTTCTGCTCGATAGAAATGGCAGGAGATAAGCCATCAATAGAGTCAACATCAGGTTTCTCCATCATCGATAAGAATTGACGAGCATAAGCAGATAGCGATTCAACATATCGGCGCTGTCCTTCCGCATACAGCGTATCAAATGCAAGCGATGATTTACCCGAACCGGAAAGCCCGGTAATCACAATTAATTGATCCCGTGGTAAATCTATATTGATATTCTTTAAATTGTGGGTTCTAGCCCCGCGTATGCTAATCATAAGGATTTAAATGCCTTGAATTAAAAAAATACAAATTATATCTTTGCTATACTGATAAAACAAATTGCCATACAAAAGATCACAGAAGGACCTGTTATGAAACAAAAAGTGGTTTCAACCCTCTTTTTAATTATTCTGACCGCAATTTTTATTTTCCCCCTGCCAAGCCATGCAAATGATGATGAAGTGATGAGTTGGGCACGACAAACTTTGGTTGAAACACTATCCATCGATGGAAAAATTGATCCAAAATTGACATCAAATTATTCCTTGAACGCTTGGAATGCCCTCAATACCTTCTTAAACAGCCTCATACGACAAACCCGTGCGCAAAATTTAACACTGCATCCGCTTTTAGATGGTCCTGGCAACCTTGTGCAATCAGGGACAGTACAACACAGCAATTTTTTTACAGGCATCCGATTCTGGCGCGTGCAACAAGCCGTAGCAATTCCTGAAGTAGACAAGAACATTATATTTACATTGCTTATTATTCGAACTACAGAAAATAAATTTGTTATTACCAGCCTAGATATGGTCTGGAACTAACGCTTAGTATAGCCTTAAATTTAATAAATGCGGGCAAAAATGCAATAAAATTGCACATATCGGTAAAACCATGTTATAAGCTAGTGAAAAAACACCAATAAAAATCATGATAAATAGCACATTAATTGATGAAGCCCTCAGCAAGTCCGATAAAAAAGAACTGGATCTTTTAGCAACACATCATTCGCCAGAAGCTTTACAAAAAATATTAACCACGAAATGGGTGTTACATAATGCCAATCTAAAAAATAGCCGCCTATACCTGGTAGGATTAATGCTTTTCTTTGGAACATACCTTAAAAAGGATATTCCCCTAGCCCTGTCTTTCTTACGGCTTGCAGCGTCTCGAATGGATCGCGCTGCCATCAATGCTTTAGGGATTATTTACAAAGAAAATCTCCATGGCGATCCACACGCACCTCATCTTAAAATTGCGAAAATATTATTGGCTGACGGTGCGGCACTTAAAGATTCGCTAGCCATCTTACACTTGATTATGATGCACCAAAAACATGGAAGTATTGCGATTACCGATGAAGATATTCAAGAATCTGTACAATATACTGGCTTTGAAATCAAAACATTTAAAAGCTACATTGCCAATCAGGAATTAACTCCGATGGAGGCAGATAGCGTCCGCGATCTGCATGATTTGACCCTGGATACTCTTGTTTATGATCCAAAATCTTCCCTTCTTTCAACTATGAAAGAAGACGCTTTTAAAGATTTGGAAATGCGCGCGCGCGAGAAGGCTGCGTCTGATTTGTTCAATTTAGGCTTAGCCTATGAGCATGGTCTAGCGCCACTAGACAAACCTGTTGAGGTTGATTTAAAGAAAAAAAACGCATGCGCCAAATACTTGGCGGCTTTTATGGCGAACCCTCATTACAGCTTAGCCAAGGAATACGCTGATCGGCTTCTTGAAGAACACAAACAATCCGCAGGGACAAGCAAGAACGCGAGTCCGATTAAATTGGCTGTGCCTGTAAAATCCAATGCCAGGCGGCATAAATATCTGGTAACGGATTCACCCGAAACATCCACTGATGATAATGCTACCGATGCAAATACAAAAGCTCAAGCCCAGGTAACGCCGCCTCTGCAACAAGTGTCTTTAAGGCAAGAACAATCGCTGGAGATATCAGAAAGCCTATCTCCACATTTCAGCGGGCCTCATCCCCTAACCCATAAGCGCAAGCGTGATTTTCCTGCCGAAGAATCCAATGCCAAAGTTTTTTTACAAACTGCCAATGAGCCACCCACGCCAGCACAACCCCCAGAGCAAGTGATCCGGACCAAATTACGTGAATTTATACCTGCCATCGAACCGCGCGACATGGATTATCAGAGTATTCAATTTTTTAAAAAAGAAAGGCAACGGCGAGACTCCCCTGCAGCAAGCAAACAATCCCCGAGGAAAAGCAATATTGAACACAACGAGGAAAAATCTTCACAAACAGAAATTGAGCAAACTTCGTTTAGTGAGGAAGCGCTTAAAAAAATAGGGCGTTGGGGAGAAGAACATGTATTCCATCTTTTACAAAAATATTATCAAACAGTATATCCTAATCACGTCTTTACTCTCACAACCCGCGGCTTTGCATTGACCGATGCCAGTAACAATAAAAATAAAATTGAAATCATTTGGTACAATAAAGACGCTGAGAGTTATAAAAGCAAGGATTTCGGAGTTGAAATTACCATAAACGGAGCCATTACCGAGAAACAGCGCCTGGAAGTTAAAACCACTACCGCTCATGCAGAGCATTATGCCACTATTTCCAATGGCGAATTTCAAAAAATAATTCGCTACCAGCAAAAAAGCAAACCTTACTCCATTTTTAGAGTATATGGGGCCGGCAATCCGCAGCATGTAAAAGTTGAAGTCATCGATAATATTCTTGAGCGAATTACTGCAGGAGAATTTCCCTTATCATTGAATATTAAGTTCTGAGCTTAACGCCAATCTAACTTACGCGAAAGATATCCACAAAATCTGTGGATATCTCTGTGTATTCCCTGCCAAAATTCTTGTATATCCATAATAGATGGATATACTTGTTTTTATTTATATTTGGAGGGGTATATGCAGCGTAGCAAGCATCTCATCCTAATTGCAGTTTTCTGCTGTTTCTTCGCTCCTTTACATGCGACCGCTTTAGGTAAGGATATAAAAGAAATCGAGCAAGAAATTAGTGATTCCGTCATCACTGCAAAAATAAAAGCCAAATTCACTAAAAACAGGAACTTAAATCCTTTAAAAATTTCCGTCTCAACTGAAAATGGCTTGGTCACTTTGCATGGCCACGTTAAGGATCAACAAGCCTTCATGGAGGCATTAAAACTGGCAAGAAACACTAAAGGTGTTAAAAACGTTGATGCAGAAGGCTTGGATATTAAAGTTGTAAATTTAGCCTTAACCGATGCTTATATTACGGCCCGGGTAGAAGCGGCCATATTTAAAGCCAAGGTTTTGGATGACGAATCCATTCCTTTAGTCGGGGTTAAAGCATCAACGACCAATGGCATAGTTACCTTATCAGGCTCTATCCAAAATGATAAAGCTATTGCAGCTATCTTAAAGCGGGTAAGCGCCATTCGCGGGGTTAGGAAAATCATTTCTCATCTGGAAATCAAGAAGGATGATGCTTAATGAAAGCCTTAACCCGATTTAGATTTTTCCTGTGGTATTTTAGCCACTATAAAGTCCCGATGATTGGGTATGTAAGGCCACGATTAGTAGAACTTGATGCAGAAAAAATAGTAGTTAAAATTCCGCTGCACCGCCGCACCCGTAATCATTTGCATTCAATGTACTTCGGAGCCTTGGCGGTGGGCGCCGACATCGCAGGAGGCTTGCATGGTTTCTATCATGCAGAACAGGAAGGGGTAAAAATTTCACTGGCATTTAAATCCTTCCAGGCAGAATTTCTGCAAAGACCTGAATCAGATGTATATTTCATCTGCGACAAAGGTAAAACCGTAAAAAACATGATTCAGCAATCTCGGAAAAACGGCTTGCGTCTGCACGAAAAACTTCCAGTCAAAGCTTATGTAAATTATCCCGCCTCCGCAACAGAAGTAGCATCCTTTATCCTGGAACTCTCCATAAAAGTTGTACAAGTAAAAAAAACCGTAATTGACAAACCCGGCATACAATTCTAATTTTAGTATTAGTAGTCACACTCATTGCTTTTCTTTTGAAAATACAACGCCCATGATTAATCTTCACATGCACACACAACCCGATGATGAGAGCTGCGGTCCCACGTGTTTGCATGCAATTTATACTTATTATGGGCTCATGATTAAGCTGGAAGATGTGGTACGCGACGTCGAACGCTCTTTATCCGGCGGGACCTTGGCGCCTATGCTTGGGAAACATGCATTAACCCATGGCTTTGAAACCACCATTTATGTGAATAATTTGGATGTATTTGATCCCACCTGGTTTGCACCGGACGGCGAATCCGAGCGCGAGGTGCTCATGGCGAAACTCGACGCGCAATTAAAGCACAAAATCGACATTGGCATTGTGCAATCCAGCACGGCTTATCAAGAATATCTGGAATTGGGCGGCAAAGTACGTTTCAGTACGTTAAGCGTTTCCCTGCTAAAAGAGTATTTCCAGCAAAAAATTCCTATTTTGACCGGGTTGAGTGCTACTTATCTTTATCGCAGTGCACGGGAAATTTATACCACTGAGGGGATAGCTTACTATGATGATATTCGGGGTACGCCTTGCGGCCATTTTGTAGTGTTGTGCGGCTATGACGATAAAAAAAGACATATTGTCGTCGCCGATCCGCACCGCGAGAATCCTCTATCGCATGATAACTACTACAAGGTAGGAAGCACCAATCTAATCAATGCCATTATGTTAGGGGTGCTGACTTATGATGCCAATTTATTAATCATACGACCGAAAAGGGATTTGCATGCAAACGATATTAGTAACTGATAATGTACAAAGTTGGGAATTTTTAAGTCATTTAGCTCCAGTGGTTCATGCTTTCGATTACTTGTCCAATGAAAATTACCATCAAAGCAAATCCATGCGCATCATCAACTTATGCCAATCTTACAATTATCAAACTATTGGGTATTATGTTTCCCTGCTTGCGCATGCACGCGATCATAAAGCCATCCCTTCCGTCTTAAGCATTCAAGATGTCCTTAATGCCAGTTTATCCAAGCAAATCTCGCAAGAAATTGATGAAGAAATCCAGCACAGCTTGCATGACATCAAAGGGAATGAATTCGTTTTAAGTTTGTATTTTGGGCAAAACATGGCCAAACGGCATGCAGTTTTAGCAAAAAAATTGCATGGATTATTTCCTTTACCGCTGCTTCGTTTTACCCTGGAGAAAAAAAAGCATTGGAGTATAAAAAAATTACAAACCCTATCGCTAGGCGATATTCCGGCACACCATGATGAATTTATGCGACAAGCCGCTGAAAGTTATTTTTCCAAAAAAAGATTTCATCAGTGGCGGAAAAAACAACGCTTCCATGACTTAGCCATCTTAATCGATGCTCAAGAACCAAATCCTCCTTCTAATAAAAAAGCATTGGATTCTTTTGTCAATGCTGGGGAAGAAATGGGGCTTAACATTGATTTTATTGATAAAAATGATAGCCGCTCAATTGCTGAATATGATGCACTGTTTATTCGTGCCACCACAGCCGTTGATCATTATACCTACCGTTTTGCCCGCCGTGCCGCCCAGGAAAATATAGTCGTGATTGATGACCCGCAATCCATTGTGAAATGTACAAATAAAGTGTATTTGGCAGAACTTTTGCAAAGCCATCAAATCCTAACTCCCGAAACATTATTCATCAGCAAATACGATACAGCGCTCCCTGATATCAAATTCCCTTGCGTGCTAAAAAAACCGGATAGTGCTTTTTCGCATGGGGTAATAAAATTAGATGATGAAAAAGATTTACAAAAATCCTTGGCACAATTTTTTAAAACATCCGATTTGATTCTCATCCAACCATTTATTCCAACTGATTTTGACTGGCGAATTGGTGTTCTCGACAACAAACCTTTATATGCTTGCCGCTATTTTATGGCTAAAAACCACTGGCAAATTTATAACTGGGATTCTAAATTCGAGCGCGAGGGGCGTTGCGAATCCGTTCCGTTATCCCAAGTTCCTGAAGCAATTATCAAGACTGCTTTGAAAGCCACACGCCTAATCGGTGACAGCCTTTATGGGGTCGACATCAAAAGCCATGGAGACAAGCATTACGTAATCGAGGTAAACGATAACCCCAACATTGATTTCGGCATAGAAGATGAAATTCTTGGCGAAACGTTGTATCAGCAAATCATGGGGATTTTCCTACAACGCATTCGCAGGAAGCATGGTTATGTCTAATTATCCGCTGTTATCTGTTCTTGGTATTGAAATTGAATATATGCTGGTTAATAAAACCACTCTCGATGTGCAACCGCAAAGCGACTTGCTTCTTAAATTGCTGGCAGGCGAGCTCACCAATGAAACCGTTTTAGGTGAAATAGCCATCAGCAATGAATTGGTGCTGCACGTTTTGGAATTTAAAAACCATGGGCCGAAACCACCCTCCCCGCACGTGCTTGCGCAGTTCCAACAAGCCATCCTGCAGATACAACCTGTGCTGGAACAACATAACCTGCAATTATTGCCCACTGGCGCACATCCTTGGATGAATCCACACCAAGAAACCAGACGCTGGCCACATGGCAATCGGGAAATTTACCAGCAGTATGACGAGATTTTTAATTGCCAAGGCCATGGATGGTCAAATTTACAAAGCATGCACGTCAATTTACCTTTTGCGAACGACGATGAATTCTGCCAATTACATAATTCCATACGCCTGCTCCTGCCACTTTTGCCTGCTTTAGCAGCCAGCACGCCTTTTCTGGAGGGGAAAAAAACAGGACTTTTAGATTCACGCTTGTTTTTTTATGGCAAAAATCAGCAGCGTATCCCATCCATAAGCGGCGATATTATTCCTGAATTCATCTGTTCTCGGGCAGAATACGAGCAAAAAATACTAAACCCCATGTATAAAGAAATAAGTCCGCTGGACCCTAAAGGCATCTTGCAACATGAATGGCTTAATTCACGGGCCGCCATTGCAAAATTTGCATACAATGCCATTGAAATTCGTATTCTTGATTCCCAGGAATGCGTCAGCGCGGATCTTGCCATCGCTTATGCCATCCATGCCATCCTCAAGGACTGGCATGAAAAATCCCCATTGCGCATCGATAAGCGTTGTGAAACTTCATGTCTTAAAGCTCTTTACGATGCAAGCATTAAGGAAGGCTTAGATGTTGAGATAACCGATTCACAGGTACTTGAGCAATGGCAATTGCCAAAACGCACTATGAAAATGCGTGAAGCCTGGTCGCAATTGCTTGAGCGGATCAGCAGCCAATTGGATGCCACCACGCAAATAACACTGGAACACATGCTGCGGCATGGCAATCTGAGCGAGCGCATCATACGCGCTTGCGGTGATGATACCAGCCGAAAAACGTTAATGCACGTATACCGCCAATTGGGCGATTGTTTATTAGAAAACCGATTATTCAGTGCTTTATGAAACCAACTATCCTCGTCATAAGCTGTGAGCATGGGGGCAATGATGTGCCCCCCCAATACGCACTATTATTCAAAGATAATGCGGAAATCCTAGCAACGCACCGAGCCTATGATGCAGGCTCACTGGCCATTGCTGAGTATTTACAACAAAAATTTTCCTGTGACTTTGTGTACACGACCATTACCCGCCTGTTAATTGATTGCAACCGTAGTTTAAATCACCCTAAATGCTTTTCAGAATTTACTAAAAAACTAAGCAGAGCTGAAAAACAAGTCTTAATTGACGCTTACTATTTACCTTACCGTCGGAAATTGGAAAGTTTAATCCAACAACATATTGCTCTAGGGCATCAAGTATTGCATTTATCCATCCACTCTTTTGTGCCCGAACTTAAAGGAGTCATCCGTAATGCTGCCATTTCCCTATTGTACGATTATCAGCGGCATGCAGAAAAAGAAGTGGCCCGCATCTGGCGAGGATTATTGCTAGAACAAACCCCTGCTTACAGAATCCGCATGAATTATCCCTATCGCGGCGACAGCGATGGCTTCACCAGCGCTTTGCGTAAACAATATTCTGAAAAAGAATACCTAGGAATTGAAGTGGAAAGCAATCAAGCCTTGATAGACCATGAATATTTATTCTCACAATTGCTCCATGTTTTGTCGGCAAGCTTAAAAGATTTGCTACAAGTTTTATGAATAATCTTTTGAAGCTCAACTATACTTTAATTGCCCGCATCAAAAGATGGAGCAGTACATGCAAAAAATAGCCAATCTGGAGAGTATCGGTGTCAAATTTACGGAATTGTTAAAGCAGGTTGGCATTGAACATCAGGAGCAATTATTAGCCCGCTGCGGTCCACGCAAAGAGCGTCAGGCATTGGCAAAACAATTAGGCATCAATGCAAAATTATTATTAAAATGGACACAACAAGCCGATTTAGCAAGGATTAGCGGCATTGGCGACGATTATGCTGAATTACTGCTGCAAGTTCGCATTGATTCCGTGCCAGCCCTGGCACAAAGCAACTCCAAGAAGCTGCTTAGCCATATGCAACAAATTAATGAGCAAAATAATTTGGTAAAAAAGCTGCCCAATGTAACACATCTAGAATCCTGGATCGAACAAGCCAAGAATTTACCCGCCTTAGTTGAACGCGATTTATTTTAATTCTCGCAGTGCAAGCGCTTGGCATTCCGGGCATATTCCATAGATATTTAAAGCATGATCCGTCATTTCAAATTGTGCTTTTTCAGCGATAAGCTTCTGCCTTTTTTCAATAATTTCATCGAAAAATTCTTCCACTCGGCCACATTTAATACAAACTAAATGGTCATGATGTTCATCTTGCCTTAACTCAAACACGGAATATCCGCCTTCGAAATTATGACGATTAATCAAACCCGCTGTTTCAAATTGTGCAAGCACCCGATAAACCGTGGCCAAGCCAACTTCTTCTCCCATTTCTTTTAACGTTTTATAGACGTCTTCAGCACTTAAATGATGTTGAGAAGAACGCTCCAAAATTTGTAAAATTTTCAAACGCGGGATGGTAATTTTAAGTCCGGCATCTTTCAATTGCTGGCTTTCTTCCACAAACACTCCTAGTCATACTACTCATGACAAAACTTATCCAAACAAGTTGGCTAACTTTAACAAAGCGCGGAAACGCTTGCAATTTATAGTCCTAGTGTCTTTCCCAATCTGCCATGGTATGATGGCGGATTTTTCTCCTAGGCAAAAAAATGCGGATTAAAACCATTCTCATCAGTGTTGCTTTTGTATTGACCCTACCCAGCTGTGCCTCTTATGATTTTTCACGACGGGCGGTGCAACAAGGAAATTTGTTGCCCCAATCTAAAATAGAACGCCTGCATGTTGGCATGAGCAAAGAAGACGTTGCCATCTTGATGGGCACAAGTTTAATCAGCCCATTATTCACGCAAGACCGCTGGGATTATGCGTATACTTGGCGGCGGGGCAACGGCCCAATGCAACAGCGCAACCTTGTTTTATATTTCAGACATGGACAATTAGTGCGTATACAGCATAACCCCTAATTAAATCCGTGCACGATAGTCTCTGCTATTCTGTACCACAGAGACTATCGTTTTGGTTAACTGGGCTTTTAGCATTTATCATTCTGAAAAGTTTCTCAGCAATTGCATCGTAATATTGCTCACTGCCATGTATCCAGTCTTGGACTTCGGCATTTACAGCATAGTAAGAATTATCAAATCCGATGGAAAAAATATATTTTCTGGCATTTAAAACCTGACAACCCATAGAGGTAAAAAGACTTTCTGTCATTTCATCGTATAATTCCCAAAAATTTAAAATGCCAGATAGTGCTTCGTTTATTGCCTGAGTAGGAGGGTCCGTTAAAACAATGACCTTAAACTTACATTTTTCACGCAATCGCCTAATCACTTCTATATTTTTAAGATTTTTTGATTTATACCAAGCTTCAAATTGAGACGGAGTTAAATGTTGAACATTTTTCTTATCGAGAAATTTCCTGAATGCTAAAACATTTTTATGAGACTGCATGCCTATATTTGTGATGACAATTTTTTCTTCATTCCCACTAATCGTCTTAAGAAATGGGATAATTTCCTCCCAAACAGGAGAAATTACCATGGGCGCAAAAACCTTATCATCATCGAGTTCAATTTCATTGGAAGCCCAACGCTTACCAGCCATCACCATACCACCTATATGTTCTATTTTTAATTTGTCAAAGCTCCTCGAGAGCTTTTCCATATGACTATCACCAAGCAAACAAATTTTGCTATTTACACACTTAATATCTTTTCTTTGCCATGCCTCCAGTAGGACGTCTTCGCAAATTACGTCTTGTTGGTCGACTAATTCTTCTAACCTATCTGCAAATTTTCTCTCATGACTGGGAGTAATACCTTTTTCAAAGTGCCGCATTACAAAATCAACGCCTTCCTGAGTCACCGTCCTTAAGTTGGAATCAAAATATTTGCCTCTTAACGGAAATGAAGCTATCAATTCATAGGATGGAAAGTAATCGACATTATTTTTGCAGTTAGAAAGATACCCGGCCACACTTCTCAATACCGATTTTGAATACATAGTCGCGGCAAGAACATGCTGATTTGAAGCAGTGGCTGTTAAAGGGACTGGCGAGACAGTGAGTAAAAAATTTAAGTGCGGGTTAATATTATTGAGCGTATCGATTACCCAAAGCAAATCTTCCAATACCTCCATGTAAGAATAATTTACAAAAATATGTTTTTGCTTATCAAAAACGCCCTTAATGGTTCCAGGGCAGACAGGATAAACAGCTCCTGCCGTACTAACCCACGCTTCTGTTAATCCAAGAGTAAAAATAAAAACATCAGCCTTTGCAATCGCGCCAATCATATTCACAAATGTTTGTATGCGAGCTTCTTGTAACTCTTCTTTACTTGAGAATCCATGTGTGGGAATAAGAGGCCGGAAAGGATCGTAATAAACTCCATTCTCATGATAGTATTCCGTTATTATTGGCATGGAATTTGTAGCTTGGGCGAGCCATTGCTTTAACAGAGATACTGTATATATATTCCCGGTCCTGAAAGAAAATACCCCATAACCGTTGTTTTTTAATTCCTCGGGACTAACATCCTGAGGACCTGGTTCAGAATCTAACCACACATACCCATTTTTTATAAGCCACCTGCTAATATGCTGGGCGAAGCACGAACCTACGGTAAGGAATGTAGAATCTTTACTCACAGGAAACTTAGGCTGCCATATCTTAAATATCTCACCCGTTGCCAGAGAATCAACCACTCCAGTACGCCAAAATTTTGTCTCGTCAAGATCTTGATATGGGTTCATCAGTTAACTTCCTGTTAATTATTAATTAGTATGTGATAAAGCTATCTATTATAGGAATAGTTGCTGCTTCAGTAATTAAGGGAGAGCAGGGAATTGATTATGTTTAAATAAAAGAATTAATAGTAATTTATGCATTTAAAATTTACTATAAAAATTAGGTAGAGCGTGGATACACTAATAACAAGGAGTTTTAATTGGATAATGTTAGCACCTTGCGACCTTTAGTTCACAAAACATACACTTGTATGCATCGTTATCGAGAACTATTCCTGTTTTTACAGCAAATACACAAAGCTTTTGATTTAAATTTTCGTCATATTCTCTCTTTTGGTTGCTCAAGTGGCGAAGAATGCCTCACTTTGAAAGAGCTTTTTCCAAACGCAAAAATTTTTGGCACAGATATTTTATCTGAGATGGTAGGCAAAGCCACCGAGTTTTGTGCTCTTGAGGCGAATATTAACATTTTACCCTACGAGACGTTTTGGCAAGATAATGACCAATATGACTTAGTTTGCTGTATGTCTGTATTGCTAGAATTGCAGTATCAATTTATGAAAAAACCTCATTGGCATACCTTGGTGGAAAACGAAGACCCGCAAAAAAAATTATTAGCATACGAACTCGTAATTAAAAATCTCAAGCTCAAATTCCCATTTTCAGAATTTGAAAATATAGTGACCTTATTAGATACTCGCGTACGTCCTGGTGGAATTTTGGTGCTTCATAATACCAATTATCGTTTTTTGGAAACAAAAGTTGGCGCTAATTATGACCCTATTATCTTACCGGGAAAAAATTATGAAACCATCCCGAAATGGCATGCAAATGATGAGCCGGTATTTCATGACTATACTGAAGTGATTTTCCGCAAGGCTCGCTAAATTATTTTACAGTTGGCTAGCAATTGCCCATGCCCACTCTATGCGCAATTTTTGCAAAATAGGGGTCTATAAATTCTTTATAGGTCTTATCTAAAAAGTTAAATAAAGATTTATAGCCCTCGAAATTTTCTTCAATTTGTCTTGCAAGGAAATTTTTAACACAATCTAATATCGAATAATCAGCTGCAAAGCTATCAAATAAAAATGCAGGAAAACAACCATGGCTAGTACCTGCCGTACGGGCAAAACCAAATCCCCTTGCATCTTCTACTAATAATATGGAAGCCTTACGTTTTCGCAAAAAAGCTATGTGGCCGTGTAACCGATAACCTATATGAAGATCCATGGGATTATATTGGTCTAGGTTGTCCACGTTACCCGACAAACGAAGAGTTGAGTAACCAATTTTTTCCGCCTCTTCTGCAATAAAATTCATCATTGGATTGGGTTTACTGTGCATAGAAACAAATAAGTCCGCCTGCGGAAAAATTTGCCTAATAAGGTGTAACAAACGTAACGATTGCTCCTGATATTTGGGATGATGCTGCAGAGTCATCACGATGGAGCGTATTGGACTAGGGGGAATGAATGGTTTATGTAAATATTCTTCATCAAAAAGGGCAAGGTCACCACTATAAACAGCTGGGACATTGAAACGATTTAACATGTTTACAATCAGCTGATCGCGGCAAGGCAAAGGACCGAATTTAGCCGTCAAAAAATTTAATACCTCAAGGGTTTTTTTATCGTATTCCACTGTTGTAAACGCGGTTGGAGAGACATTTTGAAAAGAACATCCTATTGGAAAAAACGCCGGCATGTTTTCAAGGTTATTGTATAAACGATATAAATCAGGGTAAGTGCTTGGGGAAATAGAAAATCCAGGGGCGATAATATTTTTGATTTGCCCCTGATCATAATTTTCCAGCGATGCTTCACGAAATAATGTCAAGGGCGCAAACTGCGGATTACGCGCCTTGATTAAACGCATTGCCGAATGAGCGATAAGAGCATCACCTACATTACGCGATTTATGCGCTGGATAAGTTGTGAGCAATATATCCGTATAAGCCATATTATCCTCCTGTATTGCCAGGCTCTTAACTTCGCCCCAGTGTTCTTAAGGTAAAACACTTGTAAATTTCAGCAACGACAATAATTTGCACCTACATTTTGCGGCGTGCTCGTTGCCGTCTTTTTTCTTTAGGATCAACCAACAGTGGCCGGTAGATTTCAATCCGGTCCCCGGTTTTTAGCACCGTATCGGGCGATATCGGTTTGGAAAAAATTCCAATTGGCAAAGAGGCAACTTCAGGATATTTTTCCTGCAAACCCGTTCTATGAATTGCCTCTTTGGCGGTGGTGCCGGTTGGCACCTGCAAATGCAGGTGTACAGGCTCGCCATTAAGAGGAATGTATACCAATTCAACCGTTTCCATATAAAACCTGGGCACGGTTACAGAAAGCGTCTACCATTTTGTCAGTAATTTGCTCAAAAATAGGGCCCAATAACATGGAAAGCATACGGCCGGCAAAATCAAACTCCAGGTCAAATGAAACGTGGCAGCCTTCCGGAACCTCGTCAAAACGCCAAAATCCCTCCAAGTGGCTAAAGGGCCCATCCACTAAACGAATTTCAATCATTTTATTTGCTTGCAGACGGTTGCGAGTTGTAAATGATTTACTCATGCCCGCCGCCGCAATCACCAGAGTCGCTTGTACCTCGTCTGCATCACGATGGTGAACCAAGGTCTTGGAAAAATAAGGTAGAAATTCAGCATAACGCTCTACATCATTCACTAAATCATACATTTGTTCGCATGAATAAGACACTACCCGGGATTTCTTTACTATGGTCATCGGGCTCCTCCACTTACTACTGGCAATTGTTGATTAAACCAATGGGATAAATCTTGTATTTCCTGCATTGAAATCGAATGTTCAAGCGGATATTCGCGGTAAGTAATATTGGCAAATCCTTGCGCTTGCAGCCAATTCATACTGGCTTTCGTCCACACAGGTAAAACGATTTGATCGTAAATGCCGGCCGCCATAAAAACAGGTATGTTTTTATGCATTTGCTGCACCTGCAATACATTGGGTAAAAAACTTGACAGCGCGATGATTCCTCCCAAAGGGGTTGAGCTGCGCAATCCGGCAAATAAAGCCATGGCCCCCCCTTGGGAAAACCCTGCTAAGAAAATTTGCTCGTGAGTTAACCCTTGCCCAATTTGGTTTGCAATGATTTCTTGGATCATGCGTTCGGAATCGAATATTCCTGCTGGCTCACCAAATTCATTAAAATCCAAATTGGCAATGTCAAACCAGGCGCGCATGGGAAAATTATTATTCATCGTGACCGGCCGTACCGCGGCATTCACACATATATGCCGTACAGGAATATTTATCGATAATTGCTCGGTCAATCCCGCCATATCTTGTGCATCAGCACCCAACCCATGCATCCAAATTACACAAGCTTTGGGATTTGCCTGCTCTTTTATGTATGCGTCCAACCATCTCTCCGACAAAAGCTCAAATTATCGCTAATAGATGCTCGCATAGCAAGGCAATAACCATGCAGCCATAGGCATTTCTCGATATACAGGTAAGGCATTGGGAGCTATTTGAATTATGGTATATACTTCTTGCTCAATGATGCATAAAGTTTCGAAACTCTAATCCCTGCTGTGACGCCAGAGAGCGAAGATGAAAAAAAACAAGCCCGTCTTATTTCTAAGTGTATTATTGTTTATTTTTTTGACTGCATGTGGACAAAAAGGCCCATTGTATTTGCCTGACTCCCAAACTAACCATGAAGCTAAACAGCAATGACTTTATATTTTACAAAAATGCATGGACTGGGGAATGACTTCATCGTGATTGACGCCATCCGCCAGTCCGTTAACCTGACCCGAGCACGCATCGCCATGCTTAGCAAGCGAGATACTGGTATCGGATTTGATCAATGTTTGTTGATTGAAGCGAGTCGCGCTGCAGATTGCGATTTTTTTTACCGTATATTCAATGCAGACGGGCAAGAAGTGGGGCAATGTGGAAATGGGGCTCGCTGTCTGGCACGCTTTGTTCATTATTATCAACTGACTGATAAAAAAGCCATTACAGTTGCTACCAAAACTACCCGTATGCAACTTCATATTAATCCCGATGATACGGTCACAGTAAACATGGGAAAGCCGCAGTTACTTCCTGAAAAAATCCCTTTAAACAGGATGGCCCTGCAACCAGTTTATTCTCTCCCTCTGGATAATGAAAGCACATGTGAATTTCATGCAATCAATGTTGGCAATCCACATGCTGTGCTTATAACCGACCACATTGCCGAAGCACCGGTAACTGATTTGGGGCGATTTATTTGTGAACATCCCTTGTTTCCTGAACAAACCAATGTCGGCTTCATGCAAATCCAAAACGCGGAATCGATCGCATTGCGGGTTTATGAACGCGGGTGCGGGGAGACGCGTGCTTGCGGTAGCGGTGCAGTAGCTGCCGCCGCTGTGGGCCGGCTCTACCATGGTTTGGGTGAAACCGTCAAAGTGGACCTACCTGGAGGCAGTCTGCTTGTCTTTTGGCCTGATGTGCAAAAAGACATCTTTTTGACTGGCCCGGCCGCATTCGTTTATGAAGGTAAGATATTATGCTGACATTAGGAAAGGAATGCTCATGCGTATCGTGATCTTAGGCGCCGGACAAGTGGGAGGCACCCTGGCTTACAATCTGGTACATGAAGATAATGATATTACCTTGGTGGATATCAATGGCGAGCGCTTGCGCGATTTACAGCACCGCCTCGACATAAAAACAGTACAAGGCAGTGCTTCGCATCCCAACGTATTAATTGAGGCCGGTATCGAACAAGCCGACATGTTGATTGCTGTCACCGACAGTGATGAAATTAATATGATGGGCTGCCAAATTGCCTACAGTTTATTCCGCACCCCAAATAAAATCGCCCGCATCCGCTCACACCAATATTATCAATACCCGGAAATTTTTCACAATGATCACATCCCGGTGGATGCTTGCATTAGCCCTGAGCAATTGGTTACCGAGCACATAGTAAATTTAATTGAATATCCAGGTGCCTCGCAGGTCATTGATTTTTCCGAAGGACGCGTCTTACTGGTCACCATTAAAACACAAGCAGAAAGTATGATGGTTGGCAAAACCATAGGCGAACTGGATCAATATCTAAGCGCCATAGAAGCGGGCGTGGTGGGAATATTTCGCAATAACGCCGCAATTCCTATAGAAACGGACTGTATGATAATGAAAGGAGACGATGTCTTATTTGTCGCATCGCCCCAGGCCATTCAACAAACCTTGATTGCTTTTGGCCGTTACATACACCCTAATCGCAGAATTATTATTGCCGGAGGCGGCCATATAGGCACAAAACTCGCTCAGACATTGGAGACGCGCTATCGTATTAAAATCATCGAACACAATGCTGAACGGGCAAATTTCCTGGCTTCACATTTGCATAAATCCACCATTTTGCAAGGAGACATCGCCGATCGGGATTTATTGGTTAATGAAAATATTGAATTTACCGATGTGTTTTGCGCGGTTACTAATGATGATGAAGCAAATATCATGTCTTGTCTGCAGGCCAAAAGGTTGGGAACACGCCACGCAATGGCTTTGGTAAACCGGAATGCTTATGTTGATTTGATTGACGACAGCACGATTGACCATGCCATATCGCCGCAACTCATTACTATCGGCAGCATTCTTACCAAGCTGCGGCGCGGTAATATGATTAAAGTCCACCGCCTGCATGATGAGGCGGAAGCCATTGAGCTGGTCGTGCACGGCGATAAGCAGACTTCGCAAGTCATTGGCCGCCGGCTTGATGAAATTGCATTGCCGCCTACCTGCATCCTGGCCGCGATCGTACGTGAGGAAAAAGTGTACATTGCCAGCAAAGAATTGGTGCTCGAAACAGGGGATCATGTTATTTTGCTGCTATTAAAAAAACGTTATGTCCGCCATGTAGAAGCACTTTTTCAGGTAAATTTAAGCTTTGTCAGCTAACACTGGGTTTAGCTGCAGCAACAAAAGTTTATAATTGTATGCAAATTAAAACCATTCTGCGCTTAATCGGCTTACTGCTGATGATTTTCAGCTTGAGCATGCTTACCCCTTTAATTTTTAATTTTATCTTTCATGAGGCATTTTGGATGCCTTTTGTTGCAGCGTTTACTGTTACTTGGGGAACAGGAACATTGCTTTGGTTTTGCTGCCGCAAACACCATCAGGAATTAAAAATACGCGATGGCTTCCTCATCGTTGTATTATTTTGGTTTGTTTTATGTTTCTTTGCCGCGCTGCCATTTTTATTTGCTATTGATGACCATACGCATGGCTTAACAGATGCCTTGTTTGAATCGGTTTCAGGGTTTACGACAACCGGCGCCACCATTATCACCCAATTGGAGGGTTTGCCGCATGCACTGTTATTTTACCGACAACAATTGCAATTTTTGGGTGGTATGGGAATTGTAGTATTAGCTGTAGCGATCCTGCCGATGCTGGGCGTCGGGGGCATGCAACTATTTCAGGCTGAAACCCCAGGTCCTATGAAAGAAACGAAGCTTACCCCTCGCATCGCGCAAACGGCAAAAGCCTTGTGGTTTATTTATTTTTTACTCACTTTATTGTGCATGCTGTGCTATTGGGCCGCCGGCATGCACTGGTTTGATGCTTTAGGAGAAAGCTTCGCCACAGTATCCACCGGGGGGTTCTCTGTGCACGATGCTAGTTTTGCATTTTATCAAAGCGATACAATTGAATTGATCGCCTGCGTATTCATGTTGCTTGGCGGAACCAATTTTGCCTTGCATTTTATGGCATTTAAGAAACGCAACCTTAAGCATTATTGGGAAGACGAAGAATTCCGCTGGTATATACTTATTTTATTCATCTCAAGCCTTGTAGTAATGGTAAGCCTCATTGCCTACAAATTTTATAAAGCGGATCATCATGCCTTCATAACCAGTTTGTTTAATGTCATTTCCCTGGCAACTACTACCGGGTTTATCTCGGCACCTTTTAGTACATGGCCCTCTTTCCTGCCCATTTTCATACTCCTCCTTGCCATCATTGGGGGCTGTGCTGCGTCGACGAGTGGCGGTGTGAAAATATTGCGAACCTTGTTACTTTTTAAACAAAGCCGTCGTGAAATGATCCGTTTGGTGCATCCGCACGCCATCATTCCGATAAAATTCGGCAAACATCAACTGGCAGAACCCGTTCTACAATCCATGTGGGGATTTCTTTCCGTGTTTATCGCCTTGTTTTTATTCTTAATGATTGTTTTTATGGCGTTTGGAAATGATTTCACCACTGCTTTTTCTGCAATAGTCGCAAGCCTTGCTAATGCGGGCGCAGGCATTGGAGCATTAAGCGTTACATTTACCGATTTGAACCTCCAGAGCAAGTGGCTGTTGATTTTTGCTATGCTGGCGGGTCGGCTGGAGATATTTTCTTTACTCATTTTATTTACTCGGGCATTCTGGCAAAAATAAGGGAATTAGGGAAGCCAGGCTGGCATAGCTTGATGCTTCGCGGCTTTATCGGGGTAAGGTTTAACATTTATAACTGTAATCTACCAGCGAATGCCAGTAAAAACTTAATGCGGTTCTTTTAATTTCCAACGCTTATGTAGCCACATCCATTGCTCAGGATGGGCTAAAATCATGCGCTCCAAAGCTTGATTGTAAGCCAGCGTGTTACGGTAAATGGATTCTTGGGTGGTTGCATAATCCTGCCAGGGAATGGGTTCAAAAAATTCCAATACGTGGCGGCCATCGGGTAAGCGGTAACTTGCCGCAGGAATGATAGGCAAATTGGTATGTCGTGCGAGACTGGCAAGGCTGCGATAAGTGCCCGCTTTTTTACCAAAAAATTCCACTGCGATACCGTCACGGTTTGCCAGCGAAGCATGCTGATCGAGCACGAAAACGACAGCATGCTTTTCTTCCAGGGCAGTACAGACTTGCTGCAGAGAATTTTTTTTAGGAATGACATGAAGGCCAGCGCGGTAATACCGCCTGAACAAAATTCTTTCTATGGTCTTGCTGCCTAACGTACGACGGATGAAATGGAACTGTCCTTTAAACTGCTTAAAGTTTAAAATTCCGCCCAATGGAGCAAATTCCCAATTACCAAAATGCCCGGTTAGAATTAAAACGCCTTTCCCCGCTTCAGCAATGCTCAATACACGCTCATGGCCACGCACTTCAACTTTTTCACGTAATTTTTCCTCAGACATAAAGCGAAGCACACACATTTCTTTAAGGGATGTTGCAAGGTGTGAATAGAACGCCTTTGCCAGATGAATTCGCTGCTGCTCGTCTAAAATCTTGCCAAATGCCTGATTGATATTGTTTAAAATCACTTGCCGGCGATAAGGTAAACAATGATAAATTAGCCTGCCGGCCCAAGAGACCGGCAAGTGATTAATATAATTTACTAATTCAGACACAAGCTTTTATCACCAAACAAGTATTAATGCTTGCAAACCCTCTGTTGACTACCACAGCATAGGGTTTTGTGGGCGCCAAGGTACGGTGTTCTTTGCAAATGTTGAGGCCTTCACAGCCTTTTGCGGGCGAGGCAAAATTCGCTATACCGGGGATACATTGGGTGTGCAAAGCATACGTTGCCAATGCAGTATCCAATACGCCGGCAGCACTGAGAGTATGCCCCATGGACCATTTAAAAGAAGTCAATGGAATATGGTAATCAGCAAAAACATTTTGGAGCGCATGCGCTTCGCTAACATCGGATTGTTTATTGCCATTACCGTGAGCAATCAAAAGGCCAACCTCTTCTTTACGGATTTCCTGTTCGGCGAGTGCAGCTTCCATCATGGCCGCCAAATGCTTGCCTTCCGCTTCCAGGGCAAATAATCCGGATGCCTCGGTTGCCCCTTTGCCGCCCATGATCTCGGCATAGCAAGATGCCGAACGCGCACGAGCACTTTGCTCGCTTTCCAAAACTAATGCAGCGGCGCCTTCTGATAGCAAGGTCCCATCATGATCGCTATCAAAAGGCTTTAAATGACGTGCGCTTAATAAGCCTAATTTTTCATAATAAAATAAGCCCTGGGGTTCGGTTCCCAAATCATAAGCAACAACTACAGCGCGTTCCGCCTGCCCGCTTTTGATTGCATGATATGCTTCCAGAATAGCTTGCATGCCGCCGACCGCATGATTGGTGATGTTATGGTTGGGGCCTTTAAAACCATAGGTGATACCGGTATAAGCCAAGACATTATTCGGTAAAATGCGCAATAACCACATGGGATGCACTTCCCCGAAAAGTTGGCTTGCAAATTTTTGCATGTCCTTGCCAGACTTACTCACTAACGATAAGAAATCATATTGCTGGCAATATTTATTACCTGGGGAACCTACATAAATTCCTGTTTCATCATTAAATTGCTCCGCATCCTCCAGGCTGTCGCGATAAGTTAATAAACCGCTATGTTCCACAGCTTGGATGGCAGCATTCAAGCCGATGACATCCTGCCGGGAAATGACTTTTATTAATTTACGATCAGGAAGCATCTTTGCCGGTTGGAAATTCTGTAGCTCACCACCAATGCGATGGGTCCAGGAAGATAAATCCCATTGTTTGATGTCACCGATGCCTTGCTTGCCTGTCAAAATGGCATTCCAGGTTTGCTCCAAGGTCGCCCCTGAAGCGGTAAGCGCACCCAACCCTGTAATAAAGACACGTCGCGTATTATTCATGGGACGCTCCCTCAAATTCAGGATGCTTAAACAACAGACAGCTGTTGGAGCCGCCAAAACCAAAGGAGTTGGACAATACCACGCCCAAGGATTTTTCACGGGGGCCTTCTGTAACATAATCCAAATCGCATTCAGCATCAGGCGTGGTTAAATTTGCTGTCATAGGCACGTGTGCATGTTTAATCGCTAAGACGGATAAAACGGCTTCAAGAGCTCCTGCTGCTGCAATTAAATGCCCTGTCTGGCTTTTAGTTGAACTAACCGGCAAGCGATATGCCGTTTCGCCAAATACTGCTTTTATTGCATTGGTTTCACTTAAATCATTCATTTTGGTAGAAGTACCGTGCGCGTTAATGTAATCCACATCCGCCGGGCGAACCCCGCCATCCCGCAACGCTTGCTCTATTGCTTGTCTGGCGCCATCGCCATTGGGATGGGAATCTGTAATGCGGTAGGAACTGAGCGTATTGCCCTCTCCGGCTAATTCCGCGTAAATATGTGCCCCACGCGCTTTTGCTTTTTCCCACGCTTCCAGGATTAAAAAGGCAGCTCCCTCACCCAAAACAAATCCATTGCGTGTGCCATCGAAGGGGCGGCTTGCCGTTTGCGGTGTATCATTAAACGTAGACAAGGCACCCAATAAGCAGAAACTGGATAAGCCTAAGGGATTTATCATGGAGTCAAAGCCGCCGGCCAACATAAAATCAGCATCGCCACGCCGGATAACTTGCATGGCAAGACCTAACGCTTGCCCGCCAGAAGCGCATGCCGTATGCACGGAACTTGCATAACCCTTGATACCAAACTGCTGGATCAAGAGTGACAACCCTGAATTGGACGTGGTTTTGCCAAAATCGGTGAGCTTATGGAATTCCCGGGATTCTTGATGCAAGCGCTGCCAATCGATTTCACCGGTTGCTGCACATGCTTCTTGGAAACGATGCAGATAATCGTATTCTGCCGTCATCATGCCACTGCCAGTTACTACTCCCCAGCGGCAAGCCGTTTGTTCGGTAGGTAAAACACCCGCGTCGTTGAATGCCTGCAATGCTGCATCCAAAGCAAAATGGGTAAACGACATGGCAAAACGTGTGTGCTTACCGGTTAACTCGGGCGATGGAGAAAAATTTTTTACTTCCGCGGCAATGCGGGCAGGAAAACAAGAAGCATCAAATTGCTTTATTTCAGCGATGCCGGATTGCCTAGCCATTAAATTGTTCCAGGTAGAAACGACATCATTACCTAAAGGGGATACCACGCCGAGGCCCGTAATCGCAACTCGTCTTTTTTTCATACTACACCTCTGCAGTCAATACCATTTCCAAAACGCAAACTCGCTTGCCTGCCACTTCGCTGCGAAACGCAAGGATGAGTTCTTCTTCATCACGTTGCTTCACGCTCAGCTGACAAGCAATAACATCACCTGGCTGAACGAAATCATTCATTTTGATCTTGCGCATTTCCCGAACCTGATAGCCTTGTGTAAATTGGGCACGTGCAAGGAATTCGCGGGCCAGGTTTAGCTTGCACTCAAGCAATACCGTCATGGGCAGCACCGGCTTATTGGGAAAATGATCAGGAAAATAAGAGGCGGCGCGGTTAATGAATTTCTCGGCACATAATTGCTCGCCAGGCGTGCTGCTAACAATGCGGTCAAAAGACATGTTCGCGCACGAAATTTGTGCAGGCGCCGCAGGCAATATTTCAATCCCCGCCGGCGCAACAAGGGGCCAGTGGCCAGGCCTGTTGATTTCCGCAAACTGCCTGCGAACGCACTCCGGAGCAATAAAATCCTCCATCGGCAGCAACGGGCCTAAGGCATTTTCGATACGAAATACGATTTCATCACCCACGCGTGCCACGCTATGGTAGCGCACCGCAGCATCATCCAAAGCATCGATAAAGGATTCCAGCAGCAGGGTTTCCCCGACGTACACAGAACGATGCAAATGAGCGCTCGCCACTACGCCTGCCACAGGCCGTGAGGTAAAATCGTTGTGCAGCATGACATTCCATGCCGCCAACTGCCCCAAAGTTTCGCCAATCAGGGATGGGATAAAACACCATTTACCCTCACCGTCTTGGCAAAGGTAATGGTCGTCAAAGGTAACATGCTTTATTCCACATACATATTCAGCAGGGGATAATTGCAATATTCTGTCAACAAATAAGAAACGCATTAGGCCACATGTTCACGAGTTTTTTGCTCTTGCACCGCAACCACGATTAATTTACAAAAAGTTTCCACGGTAAACAGCAGAGGAATTTCACTGACTTTCATGTTGGGTTTAAAATGATCAGCCGGAACTTCGCTTAAATAATTTTTTAAAGCATTCATACCGGGCTCGGTGAGGACACCGCCTTTCTCAAATTCGTCTTCCGCCAAATCACCACGGGCATTTTTTTCCAATTGACCGCGAGGGATCTTAATGTCAAATTCTTTTTCTAATTGAAAGACCAAATCAAGGAAATCAATAGACTCTGCCCCTAAATCACCAATTAAGCGGCTGGTTAAGGAAATTTCATCTTCGTCAATGACTAATACATCAGCGATAATTTCCCGAACTTTGGGATAAACGCTTTCTACATTCATGTTATACCTCTGAGCTTACTAATCTTCAAATCTCGGGAGTATATCATAAGTTTCATGAGTGCAGCTATCATAACGCAAGAAATAAGTCTAGCCTATGATATTGTATCCAGCATCCACATAAATGATTTGTCCTTTAATCATTTCCGCTTCCGGCAAACACAATAAATAAATGGTATTGGCCACGTCTTCCGGCAATAAAGGGCGGCCTGCCAATGAATGCGCTTGGTATTCATCCAGTAATTGCTCACGGTTTGGAAAATGCTTTAACGCATCCGTATCGACTACGCCAGCAGAAACGGTATTGACGCTGATGCCATCTTCCGCCAGTTCAAGGCTAAGCGAGCGCACCAAAGCTTCCAGCGCAGCTTTTGAAGCACCGATAAAGGCATAATTGGGGATAGCACGCGACGCACCCAAGCTTGATAAGGCAATAATACGTCCACCGCGCGGCATCATGGCGCGCGCTTCGCTTGCTAAATGGTTCAATGCCAAAGCATTGGTTTCCAGGCACCAGCGCCAATGTTTGGTGGACATTTTCATGGCGGGCTTTAACACGCCGCTAGCCGCATTGCTGATTAAGAAATCCAGCCGGGAAAAATGTTGGCGAAATTGCCCCATCAATTCCTTTACGGAAGCATGATCCGCCACATTGCCTTGAATGGCTAATGCCCGCCGGCCTAATGCCTGAATTTCGCCCACTAAGGCTTGCGCACTATCGGAGCTATTGTAATACACAATGGCTATGTCGCAGCCTGCTTTAGCTAATTTTAAGGCAGTTGCCCGGCCTATACCCCGTGCCCCACCGGTAATTAAAGCAACCCTATCGGCAAATAGCTGGTTCATCAGTCAATCTCTGCAAGAAAAATGCACAAGCTAACGCGATTCAATGCATCTGTCAATAAAGTTTGTTCTTACAGTAATTTTTCGATTTTAGCTGCTGCGCGTTTGCCTATAATTAATGTATTCTTTGCATTATCTGAGCATAATCATGAGCGCATTTAGCAAAACTGAAGCTATGGATCTTATGGCTGGACTCCAGCAGCAGTAAAAATTTTGTCAAACAGCACGTCACAACGCATGAAAAAAGCAATAACTCACTTAAAGCTGAACGTGAAAAACAAAGAGTGAGAAGAAAATAGCCTCAAACGAGAATGAAGAAAAATTAAGAATCAATTCCTTGAATTAAATGCAAGCTAGATTTTATTTATGCAATATATTTTGCAAGCGATTTATTTAGCTGTAATTTTTCATCATCTGCACAAAATTGAATAATTTATTATCATTGCAAGCGTTGCAATTAAACTATTCACACGTGGCTCACTATTGGGTAACCTTAAGATTATGCTTGTTTCTACATACCTATCTTTGTACCATCATGCCATGTTTTGCTAGTGTGAACCGCGGTAATGAAACAAACTTGGTCCCGAAGCGTTTTCCCCATTGCGGCTATATTTTCCTTCCGCATGCTTGGCTTATTCATGCTAATTCCAGTATTTACTATCTACGCCCCGACTTTGCAAGCGGCAACCCCCGCTTTAATTGGTATAGCATTGGGAAGTTATGGTCTAAGCCAGGGCATTTTACAAATACCTTTTGGCTTGTTGTCCGATCGCTTGGGAAGAAAACCTATGCTAACCCTGGGCCTGACACTCTTTATTTTAGGAAGCTTATGGGGCGCATTAACTACTTCCATCTACGGCATGATTGCGGCACGTATTTTACAAGGAATGGGAGCAATTGGCAGTGTACTGGTGGCGCTGCTGGCTGATTTGACACCGGATGAAGAACGCACCAAAGCGATGGCGGTAATCGGTGCGACCATCGGTTTATCATTTACGCTCGCCATGGTCATAAGCCCCGCCATCACGCGTTATTTTGGCTTATCGGGCATATTTTATTTCACAGCAATCCTGGCTTTTCTAGGCTTATTCTTGTTGCATTTCGTCATACCAACTCCCAAGAAGGAACCGTTTCATATCGACAGTGAAACTAATCCTAAATTATTCAAAACCGTTATCAGTAACCCGCACTTACAACGTTTAAACGTAGGCATTTTTTCCCAACATTTTATTTTAACCTCTACTTTTTTCGTACTCCCTTTGCTGTTGCAAGAACATATTGCGCAAGGCCACTTAACACAATCCTGGCATTTTTATTTACCGCTGATGCTATTCTCATTCATCGCCATGATCCCATTTATTGTTTTTGCTGAACGCAAACATAAATTTAAAATGATTTTTTTAGCTGCTGTGATATTAACGGCATTATGTCAAAGCATACTCATTCCATTGCATACCTCATGGTTTGCCTTCTGTACGGTAATTTTTTTATACTTTGTCGTATTCAATTTGCTTGAAGCCAGCCTGCCTTCGCTCGTTTCCAAACAAGCGAATCCCGAAAGCAAAGGCACCGCCATGGGTATTTACTCCAGCAGTCAGTTTCTGGGAATTTTTGTTGGTGGTGCCCTGGCCGGTTTCATATTTCAATGGGCAGGCATTAATGGCATATTCTTCATTAATACTTTGCTGGCTTGCATCTGGTTTATCGTGGCATTGCCCATGCAGCCTAACTTGTATCAAACTACCTTACTTGTTCCTTTCCCTGATGAAAAAATAAGCAATGATTTAATCGCAAAGCTAGGCAAAATTCCAGGTGTGCACCAGGTTACCTTGGCGTCAGATGAACGCATCATTTATTTGCGAATTGATAAATCCCGCTATAAACCAGGCAGCGCAGAAAACTTATTTAAGGCTTGATTTAGTCGTTATCCTGTGTCTTCTTACTCTACGCAAGGGCATAAATATTCAGTATAATGGCTTGCTAACTATCGCATAATGGAGAATTCAATGGCTCGCGGGATTAACAAAGTTATATTGGTAGGCAATGTCGGCACGGATCCTGAAATCCGCTACATGCCAAACGGCAATGCGGTCGCTACTTTATCGGTTGCAACCAGTGAAGCATGGAAAGATAAACAAACTGGGGAAAAACAAGAACGCACCGAATGGCACCGGGTAGTATGCTTTAATCGTCTGGGTGAAATAGCAGGCGAATACATTCGCAAAGGCGCCAAACTCTATGTGGAAGGCAGCTTGCGCACACGAAAATGGCAAGATCAGCAAGGCCAGGATCGCTACACTACTGAAATCGTAGCTGCTGATATCCAAATGCTGGACAGCAAGAGTCCAGGTGCGGGAGCAAACAATTATAGTGAAGCACCTCCCATGCACCATGAAAATTCTCACACCCCGGTAAAACCGTCACAAAAAACCGCACAAGAAGCATTTGATGAGCTGGATGACGATATCCCATTCTAAAAGCCTGAGTAAAGTTTAATTATTTTATAAGCCCATGGATTTGGGCTTTTTATTTTAAAAATAGTATAAAATTACAAATATAAGCTTGCAGGTATTTGCTATCAAAACATGACAAGAAAGCCACATATGAGCAGTAAACAATCTCTATTAATTCGACTTTTATAGAATTTATTACACAATCGCCAACGCATTTATTTACAATGATGAAATTTTATAAAAATGATTATTTTCGCTAGAATATGATTTCTGGGTAAACTTTCATTTAATTTTCAATCATTGCATGGCCAGATGTTATGAATGATTTTTGCCGTTGGGTGGAATGCATTCAAAAAATCATCAATACCTATGCAAACATGCATGCCTGTCATTAGGTACGCACAGTAAACACGAGAGCATTTATTTATGAAAAAAGCGGTTATTCTTTTCTCTGGAGGACTCGATTCAACCACAGTTCTGGCTTTCGCTAAAAATCAGAATTTTGATTGTTATCCCATCAGTTTTAATTATGGGCAAAAGCATTCGATTGAGTTACAAGCAGCTAAAAATATTATCCGGCATTTTGACATCAAGCAGCATAAAATCATTGAACTTTCACCAAACATGTTCGGCGCATCGGCATTGACAGAAGATACAATTACTGTACCTGCCTACAAAGAAGACCGTGCATCCAGCATTCCTATTACTTATGTGCCCGCGAGAAATACCATTTTCCTCTCTATCGCTTTGGGCTATGCGGAAAGCATCGGTGCTCAGGATATTTTTCTGGGCATCAGCCATGTTGATTATTCGGGTTATCCAGATTGCAGACCTGAATACCTACAAGCCTTTGAAAAACTAGCCAACCTGGCTACCAAAGATGCGGTGGAAGGTAAAAAAATAACTGTGCATGCTCCTTTGCTCTATTTAAGCAAAGCAGAAACCATCAAGCTCGGGATTGCAAATGGTGTGGATTATGCTTTCACCGTATCATGCTACAATGCCAATCCTTCTGATTTTTCGGCATGCGGGTATTGCGACAGCTGCACGTATCGCAAGAAAGGTTTTGCCGAAGCAGGCATAGCAGATCCAACCCGATACGCCTCACATAATAAGCTTTAGTCTAAGCAACTTTTCAATGGATGATGTTAAGCATATTCCTTTGGCTACACCACATCGCAATCATAATAAAAGGCAAGGAGATAACAGTTGAACTTACTTGGGTGACAGAAGCGGCATGTTCCAATGTTGCTGTACCAGCTTCTGAACGCAGGCTTTACAAAAGAAACTTAAAACGATTTATAAAAAAACAAAAAAGCCAGGACAAGCCTGGCTTTTTACTACTGATTTTTATTCCTCAGTAGCTTCTGGTCTGTCTACCAATTCAACAATTGCCATAGGGGCATTGTCGCCTGGACGAAAACCGCATTTTAACACACGAACATAACCACCGGGACGCTTTGCATATCTTGGCCCTAGGGTTGTAAACAATTTGCCAACTGATTCTTTGCAACGTAAAGAAGCAAAAGCTTGTCTTCGGCTTGCTACTGAATCGGATTTTCCAGTAGTAATCAATGGCTCAATATAACGACGTAATTCTTTTGCTTTCGGCAATGTCGTCTTAATCAACTCATGCTTGATTAAAGAACAGCACATGTTTGAAAACATCGCTTCTCTATGGCTGCTTGTACGACTTAATTTACGTCCGATATTACGATGACGCATAACAAAAACTCCTAAATTTATTCGCCAAGGTTCTCTGGCGGCCAATTCTCAAGTTTCATCCCTAATGATAAAGAGCGGGAAGCCAGAACATCCTTGATTTCGGTCAGTGATTTTTTACCCAAATTTGGTGTCTTCAACAATTCATTTTCTGTTTTCTGCACCAAATCACCGATGTAGTAAATATTTTCAGCTTTTAAGCAGTTTGCTGAACGTACAGTTAGCTCCAGATCATCCACAGGGCGTAACAGTATGGGGTCGAATTCATTACGCTCTTTATGATCAAGGCGTGACTCTTCAAACTTCATATCAACAAACGCATGCAACTGACGTTGCAGGATGCTGGCTGAAATTCGAATGGCTTCTTCCGGATCCAGAGTACCGTTCGTTTGTAAATCAATAGTTAACTTGTCCAAGTCAGTACGATTTTCCACACGCGCATTATCGACAAAATAAGCAACTTTACGTACAGGTGAAAAAATACTGTCAATTTTTAACTTGCCTACAGATTTCTTTTGTACTTCTTCATCCAGAGCATAGTGAGCGAATGTTTCAGTAGAGCGGAAACCTACTCCTTTTTCGACCTTTAAAGTCATATTGAGTTTTCCATTCTCATTCAAGTTAGCAATGACAAAGTCTGGATTTAATATTTCAACACCGTGAGTCAGCTGAATATCACCGGCAGTAACTTGGCAAGGACCTTGCTTGTTCAAAGTCAAGGTAGCTTCATGTCCGACGGAAATTTTAACAGCAACTTCCTTCAGATTTAGAAGAATATTCACTACGTCTTCTTGTACGCCTTCAATCGTGCTGTATTCATGCAGCACGCCTTCAATTGTAGCTTCGGTGATAGCACTGCCTGGCATGGAAGAAATTAAAATTCGTCTCAATGCATTACCAAGAGTATGCCCAAACCCACGCTCTAAGGGTTCGAGTACAATTCTTGAGTGATTAGGCGTCTCAGACTGCACTTTTAAAACCTTAGGGGTCAGCATTTCATTAATATCAGTATACATTCGGCTATGCCTCCAGTTTTACTTAGAGTAAAGTTCTACCACCAAGTTAACGTTAAAATCAGCAGGTAGATCATTCAATGTTGGCAATGACGTAAATGTACCTTTCAAAGAATTTGCATCTACATTCAACCAGGCACAAGGTGCACGCTGTTCAGACAATGCGATTGCAGCTTGAATACGGCCCTGATCTTTTGCTCTTTGCCGAATTGACACAACATCGCCTGCCTTAACTAAATATGACGCTATATCAACAATTTTGTCATTGACCAAAATAGCTCGGTGTGAAACCAATTGTCTTGCCTCAGCACGTGTGCTGGCAAATCCCATACGGTACACAACGTTATCTAGACGTCGCTCCAAAGCAATCATCAGGTTTTCGCCCGTGGCACCTTTTTGCCGGCTAGCCAGCTTATAATAGTTACGGAATTGCTTTTCTAGCACGCCATACAAACGTCTAATTTTTTGCTTTTCACGTAATTGCAAACCATAATCGCTTAAACGTGGGCGCTTATCACCGTGTTGACCAGGCAACTTCTCAGCTTTGCATTTTGATTTATAATCACGAACACCACTTTTAAGGAATAAATCGGTCCCTTCTCTACGTGACAATTTACACTTTGGACCAAGATATTTAGCCATTGAATACTCCTGAGTCTTTATACACGACGTTTTTTAGGCGGTTTACAACCATTATGAGGTATACCCGTTACATCGGTTATTTCTACGATTTTAAAATCCTGCGCTATCAATTCACGAATAGTTGATTCACGGCCAGGTCCCGGACCATGTACAAAAACAGCTACAGACTTCATGCCATATTCTTTGGCAGTAGCTGCTGCTCTTTCAGTAGCAACCTGGGCTGCATAAGGTGTACTTTTACGTGAGCCACGGAAGCCCGAACCACCCGCGGTAGCCCAACACAGCGCATTACCCTGGCGATCAGTAAAAGTAATGATTGTATTGTTAAAGGAGGCATGTACGTGAACAATACCATCTGATACTACACGTTTAACCTTTTTTCTTACCCTTTGTTGTTTTGCCTTAGCCATCTTAATTTCCTACGTGAAAAATCAAACCACAGTGCCTTTACGTCGACCTTTTCGTGTTCTAGCATTTGTCTTCGTACGCTGGCCTCTCAGTGGCAAACCTCTACGGTGACGTAAACCTCGGTAACAACCAAGATCCATCAGACGCTTAATATTCATGCTAATTACACGGCGTAAATCGCCCTCAACTGTTATTTTTGCAATCTCATTTCTGAACAATTCCAGTTGGTCATCACTCAATTGCGACACTTTTGTCGCAGGATCAATACCAACTTGTTGGCATAATTTAAGAGATGTTGGCTTTCCAATACCGTAGATCGATGTAAGTGCAATTACTATGTGTTTATTATCCGGTATGTTCACACCTGCAATACGAGCCATTAATTTCTCCGATCGTTATTTGCTCTGCCGAAAGGGACAGAAGAATACTAGTTTCATTAATTAAAATCAAGCTTGTTAGCCTTGCTTTTGCTTATGCCGGGCATCTTTACAGATTACTCGCACAGATCCACTGCGCTTAATAATTTTACAGTTGCGGCAAATTCGCTTTACTGACGCTCTAACTTTCATTCTTATTAACTCCAAAAAAAATCATAACAGACCCGGCAATTTCGTGCCTTTAAAATTGGCTTTTTTCATTAATGAATCATATTGCTGGGTCATCAAATGGGCTTGTATTTGTGCAACAAAATCCATAATTACGACAACAATAATCAATAATGAAGTACCACCAAAATAAAAAGGAACATGCCATGTATACATTAGCAGCTGGGGCAACAAACAAACTAAAACCAAGTATATTGCACCAACTAATGTCAAGCGTGTCATGACCTGATCAATGTATCTTGACGTTTGTTCTCCTGGTCTAATTCCAGGAATATAAGCACCAGACTTCTTTAAATTGTCAGCTGTATCTTTCGGATTAAATACCAACGCTGTATAGAAAAATGCAAAAAACAAAATCGCAACAGCATATACAATTAAGTACAATGGTTGTCCGGGTGATAAAGCCATGCCAATGTCAGCCAACCAATCCATTCCCTTGCCGCGAGCAAAAAATTGAGCCAAAGTTGCAGGCAACAAAATAATACTTGATGCAAATATAGGTGGAATAACTCCAGCCATATTAATTTTCAAAGGTAAATGGCTTGATTGTGCTGCATAAACTTTGCGCCCTTGCGTTCTTTGCGCATAGTTTACACGAATTCGCCGTTGTGCGCGCTCTATAAACACAACAAACCCAGTTACCAACACAACGATTACTGCTATTAATATCAAGGTTAATGCCTGCATTTGCCCTTCTTTTACTTGTTGCAAAACAGAAGCAATTGCACTAGGCATGCTTGATACAATCCCAGAAAAAATGATAAGAGAAATGCCATTTCCTATCCCTTTTTCGGTAATTTGCTCACCAAGCCACATAAGAAACATTGTACCAGTAACTAAAGTGACTACAGCCGTAAAATAAAAAAATAAATCCGGTTGCAATGCAATCTGCTGGCTGGCTAACCATCTTGCCATTCCCAATGACTGGAATATAGCCAAGAATAAGGTTAAATAGCGCGTGTACTGATTTAATTTCCGCCGGCCCGATTCGCCTTCTTTTTTCAATTGTTCCAACGATGGAACGACAACTGAAAATAACTGAATCATGATGGAAGCAGAAATATATGGCATGATCCCGATAGCAAATACAGTGACTCGTGATAATGCGCCACCAGAAAACATATTGAACAAGCCAAAAATAGTATTTTGTTGTTCGTTAAAGAAATTTGCTAGCTTTTGCGGATCCAGACCTGGAACAGGTATATGCGCTCCAAGTCTGTATACCAAAATCCCAATAACCACAAATAGCAATCTTGACTTTAGCTCAGCCAAGCCACCACGAGCTAGACCGGATGTTGCTTGTTTCTGGTTTTTCATAGTCACTCTTCTATGCTTCCACCCAGATCAGTAATTGCTTTACGTGCACCCTGGGTTACACGAAGGCCTCTAAGCTTGATAGCAGTGGTTAATTCACCAGACAAAATGACTTTAACATCCAATATGGACTTATTAATTAATCCAGCAGCTTTTAAGGCAGCCAAATCAATTACTTCTGCATCCAACTTAGCCAGTTCGCCTAAAGTAACTTCATCAATTGTCTTAGCAACGCGCGATTTAAACCCCATTTTGGGCAAACGGCGTTGGATAGGCATCTGACCGCCTTCGAAATTGATTTTGTGATAGCCACCAGCTCTGGCTTTTTGTCCTTTGTGACCTTTTCCGCTTGTTTTACCAAGTCCGGAGCCTATACCGCGCCCTAAACGCTTACGGCTAGTGCGTGCGCCTGGTGCAGGAGAAAGTGTATTTAACTTCATTATGCGCTCTCCTCAACCTTAACCAAGTAGCTAATTACATTCACTAAACCTCTAATTTGTGGAATATCTTGATGTATAGCTGAATGGTTCATTTTACGTAAGCCTAGCTGCCGAGCAATTTCAATATGTTTGGGCAGTCGGCCAATCAAACTTTTAACGAGTGTGATTTTAATTTTGTTATTGTTCATGATTAACCTGCCGTAATTTCTTCAACGGTCTTACCGCGCTTGGCAGCGACGTAATCCGGTGTACCAATATTGGTCAGCGCACCAACTGTTGCACGGACAATATTGCTTGGATTGGTGGAACCAATGCTTTTAGCTAAAATGTTTTGTACGCCCAAAACTTCAAGAACAGCCCGCATTGCACCACCGGCAATAATTCCTGTACCTTCACTGGCAGGCTTCATAAATACTTTAGAGGCACCATAGTTCCAAGTGATTTCATGATGAATGGTTGTACCTGCAAGAGGGACATACACCATGTTTTTACGTGCTTGATCCATTGCCTTTTGAATAGCAATCGGAACTTCACGAGCTTTACCACGACCAAAGCCAACCTTACCCTTACCATCACCAATTACTACCAAAACTGCAAATCCAAAAACCCGACCGCCTTTTACTACTTTAGCAGTACGCGTTACGGATACTAATTTCTCTTGGTAGCCATCAGTTTTTGTTGATTCATCTAATGCCATAACCGTTCCTTAAAAATCCAAGCCCGCTTCACGAGCACCATCTGCCAGCGCTTTAACTCGGCCATGATATTTATAACCTGCTCGGTCAAACGCTACTTGAGATATGTTTTTCTCTTTGGCACGCTGCGCCAATAATTTGCCAACCTGCTGTGCTTGCTCGCACTTATTGCCTTTCAAAGTGGCTTTCAATTCTTTATCTACAGTAGATGAAGATGCAAGCACTTGATCGCCATTTAAGCCTTTTTCTACAATGAGTGCATAAATATGCGATGCACTGCGACGAACTACCAGTCTAGGACGGTTAGAGCGGGAGCTTTTAATAACAGCTTTTGCTTTAGCAGCTCTCCGTTCACGGGCTTTCAATTTTGTCATGATTTACACCTTATTTCTTTTTCGCTTCTTTGCGAATAATCACTTCACCAGCGTATTTAACACCTTTCCCTTTATATGGCTCAGGTGGACGGAAAGCACGAATCTCGGCTGCAACTTGTCCTAAAAGCTGGTTATTAATACCTTTCAGGATGACGGTCGTGTTGTTAGGCGTCTCTACAACCACACCTTCAGGCAGGTTGTAATCAATGTTATGAGAATAACCAAGCGATAATGAAACAGATTTGCCTTTAGCTTGCGCACGATAACCTACGCCTACCAGTTCAAGAGTCATTTCGAAACCGTCGGTAACACCTTTTACCATATTATTTACTAAAGCACGTGCTGTTCCAGCTTGTGCCCAAGCATTTGGGTCATTTGAAGCAGGTTTAAAAATAACTTTTTTACCATTTTCTTCAGTCGTTTGTACATCAACCAGTCGATTGCGATGCTGGGTTAATGAACCTTTGGGCCCTTTTACTGTTACTGTATCTTTATCGACTGTCAATTCAACATTGGCCGGCAGAACAATAGGGGCTTTTGCTACTCTAGACATATCTATCCTCGTTCTTTATTACGCGACTTCACAAATAACTTCGCCGCCTACACCACTCTTTTTTGCCTTAATGTGCGACATCACGCCTTCAGAGGTTGATAAAATAGCGATACCGAACCCTGGTACAGCAGACAATTGTTTTGCTGATTTATAAATCCGCAATCCAGGTCGGCTGATACGCTTAATTCGCTCAATAACCGGGCGCCCGTGATAATACTTAAGCTGCAAAGTAATTTTCTTAAGGTTATTATCCAAGGACTCAACAGCGTAGTCTGCTATGTATCCTTCATCTTTTAGCACTTTTGCAATTGCTTCCTTTAAGTTTGACGAAACTAACGTCACATACTGATGCTTTGCTTGCTGGCCATTCCTAATTCGGGTCAGCATATCAGCAACGGGATCATGCATACTCACAATCTTTCTCCAATGAATAAATGTTCTTACCAGCTGGACTTTCTGCCGCCAGTAACGTTTCCACTCATCAACTGCTGGCGTAGGCAAATTCTGCAGAGTCCAAATTTACGGTATACAGCATGAGGACGGCCACATTGTTGACAACGTGTACTAAGACGAACAGGATTCGAGTTAACCGGTAACTTGGCTAGCTTCGCCTGAGCTGACATGATTTCATCAAAATCAGTAGATGACTTAATGAGGTCTTTTAATTCAGCTCGTCGAGCTCTATATTTTTCTACTAGATGAGCTTTTTGATTCTCACGTTCTATTATAGATTTTTTAGCCACAGTTATACCCTTCTTATTTTCTATCTTTATCTTTTAATGGAAGATTAAAGGCCTCTAATAAAGCTTTAGCTTCTTCATTCGTTTTTGCGCTGGTCGTGATGCAAATATCAAGCCCACGAATACCATCAATTTTATCAAAATCGATTTCAGGGAATACGATTTGCTCTTGTATCCCCATGCTGTAATTGCCGGTTCCGTCAAATGATTTAGGATTTAAACCCCTAAAATCACGCACCCGTGGCAAAGCTACAGTAATCAATCTATCTAAAAATTCATACATGCGGTCTTTACGCAGAGTAACTTTACATCCAATAGGCCAGCCTTCGCGAATTTTAAAACCGGCGATGGATTTTTTTGCACGCGTAACAACTGGCTTTTGACCAGAGATTCTTGTCATGTCTTCGATTGCAAAGTTCATTACTTTTTTGTCGCCCACTGCTTCACCAACCCCCATATTCAGGGTGATTTTTTCAATTTTGGGGACTTGCATGACACTTTTGTAGCCAAATTTTTTCATCATCATTTCGACTACATCTTTTTTATAAAATTCTTTCAGTCTAGCCATTTCCATCACCTAATTAAACAAGGTCGATTACTTCATCATTTGATTTGAAGTATCTTACCTTGTATCGATTACCGTCTTTCTCAAGAAACTTGAACCCAACTTTATCGGCTTTTTTCGTGGCAGGATTATATAAAGCTACATTTGAAGCGTCTAATGGAGCTTCTTTTGCTATAATTCCACCCTTTTGGTTTATTTGAGGATTTGGCTTGACGTGTTTCTTAACGACATTAGCGCCTTCAACTACCAGCTTTTCCCCAACCACACGCAGTACCTTGCCTACGTGATTCTTACTTTTTCCGGCTGTCACAATGACTGTATCGCCTTTTTTAATGCGTTTCATAAACAATCCTCACAATACTTCAGCGGCAAGAGAAATAATTTTCATGAATCGCTCTCTTAGCTCGCGAGTTACTGGCCCGAAAATACGGGTACCAATAGGCTCATACTGGTTGTTTAAAAGTACGGCAGCATTTCCGTCAAAGCGGATTAAAGATCCGTCATCGCGACGCACACCTTGGCTTGTACGCACTACAACTGCATTCATCACAGCACCTTTTTTAACTTTGCTGCGTGGAATGGCTTCTTTAACACTGACTTTGATAATATCACCAATGCGTGCATAACGCCTATGCGATCCGCCAAGCACTTTGATACACATTACTTTGCGCGCGCCACTATTATCTGCGACATCGAGCACGGTCTGCATTTGTATCATTCTATTCTCCAGCTCTAAATTCGACCAGAAAAAGGCTGCTGATTATATCAGCCTTCTTGGTTTTTTAAAAGTAATCAAATTATGAATATTAAGAAATTACTTCGACTAGGACCCAGCTTTTCAGTTTTGACAGAGGTCTGGATTCACGAATTTTCACAATATTACCAATTTTACATATTTGATTTTCATCATGAGCGTGTAATTTGGTTCTACGCTTCATGATTTTTCCATATTTTGGATGCTTAACCGTACGTTCAACCATGACAACTATGGTTTTTTGCATCTTGTCACTAACTACTTTACCAATCATTGTTCTGGCATTTGATTCACTGTTTGACATATTAATTACCTGCCTTTTCAGTCATAAGTGTTTTAATTCTGGCAATCAATCTTCTTACTTTGGAAACTAAATGTGTCTTATCCAGTGTGCCATTAGCCTTTTTCATGCGTAAGTTAAACTGTTCTTTACGTAAAGAGAGCAACTCAGTCTGCAATTCATCAATCGTCATGTTTTTCAGTTCATTTATACTTTTCATCACATCACCTTGCGCTCTTCAAATACAACTTTGAATGGTAGCTTTGCTTTAGCTAAATCAAATGCTTCCATTGCAAGTTCTTTACTCACACCTTCCATTTCAAAAAGAACTTTGCCAGGCTGAATTTGAGCAACCCAGTACTCAACGTTACCTTTACCTTTACCTTGCCGGACTTCTAAAGGTTTTTGTGTAATTGGTTTGTCAGGGAAAACGCGGATCCAAATTTTACCACCACGCTTGACATGACGAGTCATGGCACGACGTGCTGCTTCAATTTGTCTTGCCGTCAAACGGCCTCGTTCTACCGCTTTCAAACCAAATTCGCCAAAGCTGATCTTGGAACCTCTTAGTGCCAGACCACGATTTCGGCCTTTCATTTGCTTACGATATTTTGTTCGTTTTGGCTGTAACATAATTCAAATCCTCACTTCTTATCGCTGTCAGCACTACGGGTTTTTTGTGTAACAGTCTCACCCTTAAAGATCCAAACTTTGACGCCAATAATACCGTAGGTTGTTTTAGACTCAGCAGTGCCATAATCAATATCAGCACGGAAAGTATGCAAAGGAACTCGGCCTTCTCGATACCATTCACTTCGCGCAATCTCTGCACCACCCAAACGACCGCTTACGCAAATTTTAATGCCTTTGGCACCAGCTTTTAACGCAGACGTAACAGCACGCTTCATTGCACGGCGGAACATAACACGTTGTTCCAACTGTTGAGCAATGCTCTCAGCAACAAGCGTCGAATCCAGTTCGGGTTTGCGAACTTCTTCGATGTTTAAATGTACCGGCACACCAAGCTCAGCAGAAATTTCACTGCGTAAAGACTCAATACCGCCACCTTTTTTACCAATTAAAACACCAGGACGAGCGCTATGGATGGTTACTACTGCATTATTAGCAGGACGCTCAATCTGGATGCGGCTGATAGCAGCTGCCATCAATTTCTTTTTTAATTGTTTACGCAAATTGATATCTTGATTCAATAACTGTGCATAATTTTTGCTTGCGTACCATTTTGAGTTCCAATCTTTAATAATGCCAAGGCGTATACCGATTGGATTTACTTTTTGTCCCATTGCTATTCCTCGTCAGACACTTTAATGGTGATGTGGCAAGTACGCTTGCTTATACGATTTGCGCGGCCTTTTGCACGAGGGCTAATACGTTTTAATGTAACCCCTTCGTCTACGCACACCATACCTACTTTCAGTTCGTCAATATCCGCGCCATTATTATTTTCTGCATTAGCAATAGCAGATTCTAATAATTTCAGCATTAACTGCGCCCCTTTTTTAGGGGTAAACCTTAGTACTTCCACTGCCCCTGAAACGTTCATATTACGAATCATGTCAGCAACCAATCTGCCTTTCTGAGCAGATAATGGTGCATTTTTTAATCTAGCTGTAACTTCCATCATTGCCCTCTTTACTTACCTTTGGCCTTTCTGTCACCAGCATGGCCCTTGAATGTGCGAGTCATGGCAAATTCGCCTAACTTATGACCAACCATGTTATCCGTAATGAACACAGGAACATGATCTTTGCCGTTATGGACGGCTATGGTTAAATCAATCATTTCTGGAATGATTGTAGAACGTCTTGACCAAGTCTTAATCGGCTTTTTAGATTTAGACTCAACAGCCGCCTCCACTTTGGTAAGCAGGTGATGATCAACAAATGGACCTTTTCTAACAGAACGTGCCACTTTTATATCCTCTTAACGAATTATTTTTTCTTGCGTCTTCTTACAATAAACTTGTCAGTCCGTTTATTACTTCTTGTTTTATAACCTTTGGTTGGTACACCCCAAGGAGTCACAGGATGACGGCCACCAGAAGTTCTTCCCTCACCACCTCCATGAGGATGGTCAACTGGGTTCATTGCAACGCCACGGACGGTCGGTCGTACACCACGCCATCTCTTTGCGCCGGCTTTACCCAAAGAGCGAAGACTGTGTTCACTATTGCTTACTTCACCAACAGTAGCGCGACAAGCAATTAGAACTTTCCTCATTTCGCCAGAGCGAAGTTTAATAGTTGCGTAAGCACCTTCTTTTGCAACGATCTGTCCACTGCAACCAGCACTGCGTAACATTTGTGCACCTTTGCCAGGCTTGAGTTCAACACAGTGAATGGTTGTACCTACCGGAATATTTTTTAAAGGCAGGCAATTTCCATTGCTGATCGGAGAATCATCCCCACTTACAATCACATCCCCTTGCTTCAAATGGGATGGGGCAATAATGTACCGCCGTTCGCCATCTTTGTAAACAACTAAAGCAATTAATGCAGAACGATTTGGATCATATTCTATTCGTTCAACCTTGGCTTCAATCCCATCTTTATTGCGCTTAAAGTCGATTAAACGGTATTGTCCGCGAATACCGCCGCCAATATGGCGTACCGTAATTCGACCTTGGTTGTTGCGCCCACCGGTTTTATTCAGCTTTTCTGTCAATGCTGCGTGCGGTTTGCCTTTATGGATATGATGGTGAACAACCCGCAGCTCACTGCGCTTTCCAGGTGACGTAGGTTTTGATTTTAATAATGCCATCTTAATCTGCCTTTTATTCTGTTACGCTGAAGTCGATATCGTAGCCTGACTGTAAAGTAACAAACGCTTTTTTCCAGTCACTACGCTTACCGAGCATCTGTCTGAAGCGTTTTTGTTTGCCTTTCACATTCACCACAGATACGTTTTTAACTTTTACGTTAAAAATATGTTCAACAGCTTGTTTAATTTCATTCTTAGTAGCATTTTTAAGCACTTTAAAAGTAAACTGCTTAAAATGCTCAGCCATAACAGTTGTTTTCTCAGAGGTATGCGGCTCTCTTAGAACCATCATTAATCGTTCAGCATTCATTGTAACTGCTCCTCTAATTTCTTGATGGCATCTTTAGTAATTAAAACCTTTTCAAAGCGCAGTAAGTTTACCGGATCTAATCCGACAACATCACATACTTCATATTGAATGAGATTACGTGAAGCCAAGTATTCATTTTCACCGATTTCATCCATGACAATTAACGCATTTTCTAAATTAAGTTCCTTCATTTTTTGCATAAAATCTTTAGTTTTCAATGAAGGGCACTGAAAATCGCTAACCACTATTAAATTTTCTGTACGCTGCAGCTCAGAAAGGATACTGCGCATGGCACGCTTATACATTTTGCGGTTTAATTTCTGTGAATAATCACGCTTTTTGGAAGCGAAGGTAACACCACCACTACGCCACAAAGGGCTGCGGATCGTCCCGGCACGAGCGCGGCCAGTGCCTTTTTGATTCCAAGGTTTTTTACCGCCGCCACGAACTTCTGAACGGGTTTTTTGCGCACTATTACCACTACGTGCATTATTCATGAACGTTACAACAGCTTGGTGAACCAAACTTTCATTGTAGTCATAGGCAAATATTGCCTCACTAACGTCAAACTTTGCGTTTGTATCTCTTGTTTCTAATTGCATCATTGGCCCCTTACTTGCTTTTTAGTTGCGGGCTTAACTTCGACTCGGGCTCCCGGAGCACCAGGAATAGCGCCTTTAATTAAAAGCAAATTACGCTCGTTATCAACTTTTACTACTTCCAGCGATTGTATGGTGCAGCGTTTGTTACCCATTTGCCCAGCCATCTTTTTGCCTTTGAATACACGGCCAGGGGTCTGGTTTTGTCCAATTGAACCTGGGACACGGTGTGAACGTGAATTACCATGCGTAGCGTCTTGTGTGCGGAAGTTATGACGCTTAACCGTACCGGCAAATCCTTTACCTTTGGAAATTGCAGACACATCTACGAATTGACCTTCGTTAAATACATCGGCAACAGTCAAGCTTTGTCCCAGTGTGTACTGGTCAATATCATCCAAGCGGAACTCGCACAGCATATCTCCTGCTTCAACTTGTGCCTTTGCAAAGTGACCTGCCATAGCTTTGTTAACTCGGCTCGTTTTTTTTGTGCCAGCTACTAACTGTACAGCTGTATACCCATCAACATCGACATTTTTCAATTGTGAAACGCGATTGGCGTAAACTTCCACTACAGACACAGGAATAGATTTTCCTTCTGTTGTAAAAACTCGCGTCATACCGATTTTACGGCCTAATAAACCGATCGTCGTCATTTTAACACCTCTTTAAATATCCTGTGTCCACTTAGCTAATCATCAAGACTAATTTGAACATCCACACCGGCAGCCAAATCTAGCTTCATTAATGCATCCACTGTTTTTTCAGTTGGATTAACAATAACGACTAAACGCTTGTGGGTACGCAACTCGTATTGATCCCGTGCATCTTTATTCACATGCGGAGAAGTGAGCACAGTAAATTTTTCCTTCTTCATGGGAAGAGGAATAGGACCACGAATTTGTGCGCCTGTACGCTTGGCAGTATCAACAATTTCACGTGTTGAGGCATCAATCATTCGGTGGTCGAATGATTTGAGACGAATTTTAATGTTTTGATTATTGCTCATTTTCTCTTACTCAATAATTTTAGCGACAACACCAGCGCCTACGGTACGGCCACCTTCGCGGATAGCGAAACGCAAACCTTCGTCCATAGCAATTGGAGAATGCAAGCTAACAGTCATTTGAACGTTATCACCTGGCATCACCATCTCAATACCTTCCGGTAAATCACAGGTGCCTGTTACGTCGGTTGTCCTAAAGTAAAACTGTGGGCGATAACCATTGAAAAATGGTGTATGGCGACCACCTTCATCTTTAGACAACACATAAACTTCCGCTTCAAACTTCGTATGTGGCTTGATGGTGCCTGGCTTAGCTAATACCTGGCCACGCTCAACTTCATCACGCTTCGTACCACGCAGCAACACACCTACGTTGTCCCCAGCTCGACCTTCATCCAGAAGCTTGCGGAACATTTCAACACCAGTACAAGTCGTCTTAACTGTGTCACGTATACCAACAATCTCAACTTCTTCACCAACTTTGACAATTCCACTCTCAACACGGCCGGTAACCACAGTACCACGTCCAGAAATAGAAAATACGTCTTCAATCGGCAACAAGAAGCTCTTGTCAATGTTACGAACTGGCTCAGGTATGTAAGAATCCATCGTGTCAACCAGCTTATCATATGCTTTGGCAGTACCACCAAATTTCTTCGCCATAACCGTAGTGATCGCCGCCGTCAGTGTCGTCTTGCCATGGTCTACGTGACCAATCGTTCCCACGTTCACGTGCGGCTTCGTACGTTCAAACTTTTCCTTCGCCATCTTGTACCTCGTTAACTTTTATTGTTTCTTGATGATCGCTTCAGCAATATTTGCTGGCGCTTCTGCGTACTTAGCAAATTCCATGGTATACGTAGCTCGTCCTTGGGTTGCAGAGCGTAAATCAGTGGAATAACCAAACATCTCAGCAAGTGGTACTTCTGCACGAATAACACGACCAGCTGGAGACTCATCCATACCTTGTAATACACCTCTGCGGCGGCTTAAGTCACCCATTACATCACCCATGTAATCTTCAGGGGTAACTACTTCCACTTTCATAATTGGCTCAAGCAATATAGGGGTTGCCTTTAATGCACCTTGTTTGAAACATTGCGAACCGGCAATTTTAAATGCCATTTCACTTGAGTCAACTTCGTGGAAAGAACCGTCAAACAATGTTACCTTCACGTCTACCACTGGATAACCAGCAATAACACCGTTTTGCAATTGCTCTTGTACACCTTTATCAACAGCAGGAATATATTCTTTTGGAATAACACCGCCGACAATTGCATTAACGAATTCGTAACCTTCACCACGCGCCTTAGGCTCGATTTTAAGCCAAACGTGACCATATTGACCACGACCGCCTGACTGACGTACGAATTTGCCCTCTTGTTCCACAGCGGATTTTAAAGTTTCACGATAAGCAACCTGCGGCTTACCTACATTTGCTTCAACCAAAAATTCGCGGCGCATTCTATCGATGATAATTTCAAGGTGTAATTCACCCATACCTTGAATGATTGTTTGTCCTGACTCTTCATCGGTATGCACTCGGAACGAAGGGTCTTCCTGTGCCAGCTTACCTAATGCAATCGACATTTTTTCCTGGTCAGCTTTTGTCTTAGGTTCAACGGCAACAGCAATTACTGGATCTGGAAAGTCCATACGCTCTAAGGTGATGATTGAATTAGTATCACACAAAGTGTCCCCTGTGGTTACTGTTTTCAATCCAACGGCTGCGGCTATGTCTCCTGCCCTAACTTCTTTGATTTCTTCGCGAGAGTTAGCATGCATTTGCAACAAGCGGCCAATTCGTTCTTTTTTGTCTTTAACTGGGTTATAAACCGTATCACCTGACTTCAATACCCCAGAGTAAACACGGAAATAAGTTAACGTACCTACAAATGGATCGGTAGCAATTTTAAACGCCAATGCCGAAAAAGGCTCATCATAAGATGTTTTACGGAAAGCTTCTTCACCATCTTCATCAACACCCCGTACAGGAGGAATATCGAGTGGAGAAGGTAAATAATCAACCACGCCGTCCAACACGGCTTGTACGCCTTTGTTTTTGAAGGCAGAGCCACAAAAAACGGGGACGATTTCATTATTGATCGTTCTGCGGCGTAATGCAGCCTTAATTTCTTCTTCGGAAAGTTCTTCGCCTTCGAGGTATTTTTCCATCAACGCTTCAGAATCTTCGGCAGCAGCTTCAACTATTTGACTACGCAATTCTTCGCACTGTGCTCTTAATTCAGCAGGGATTTCATGGTATTCAAATTTCATACCCTTGCTTTCTTCATCCCAGTGAATTGCTTTCATTTTTACGAGGTCAATTACCCCTTTGAAGGTTTCTTCAGCACCAATAGGTAATTGCACAACCACCGGATTAGAGCCCAGACGTTCTTTAATTTGCTTGACCACACGAATGAAATTAGCACCCATGCGATCCATTTTATTTACGAAAACAATGCGTGGCACACCATATTTGTCTGCTTGCCGCCACACGGTTTCGGATTGCGGCTCTACGCCAGATACTGAGTCGAATACGACAACCGCACCGTCCAAAACGCGTAGAGAACGCTCTACCTCAATCATGAAGTCAACGTGTCCAGGGGTATCAATGATGTTAACGCGATGGCGCTTGAATTGGTTATCCATGCCAGACCAGTAGCAAGTAGTTGCTGCTGATGTAATGGTGATTCCCCGCTCTTGTTCTTGGGGCATCCAATCCATAGTCGCAGCACCCTCATGCACTTCACCCAGCTTATGAGAACGACCAGTATAAAAAAGAACGCGTTCTGTGGTGGTGGTCTTTCCCGCATCAACGTGTGCGGCGATGCCAATATTTCTATATAATTCTAAAGGTGTAGTTGACACGGATAACCTCTCTCATTAATTCCATCTGAAATGCGCAAAGGCTTGGTTAGCTTTTGCCATTCTGTGGGTCTCTTCACGTTTTTTCACGGCTGAACCTTTGCTTTCAAATGCATCAAGCAGTTCACCCGCCAGGCGCAACATCATGCCCTTCTCACCGCGTGAACGTGCAGCTTGAACAATCCAGCGCATACCTAATGCAATGCTGCGATCCAATCGGACTTCCACCGGAACTTGATAAGTTGCACCACCAACACGGCGTGAACGAACTTCAACGGTAGGGCGAACGTTATCCAATGCTTGTTCAAAATAACGTAAAACGCCTGTAGCAGAACTGCTGCCAGCATCGCCTTCGTCTTCATCCGATTTTTTAACTTTCTTCAGGCGCTCTTCCAGGATGGATAAGGCACCATAAATGATTTTTTCAGCAGTTGATTTCTTACCGCTGATCATTAAAACGTTAATAAATTTTGCCAACAATTCACTATGATATTTTGGATCAGGCAAAATTTCTCTTTTGGGGACTTCTCTTCTTCTTGGCATGTCTAAATTCCTAATCTAAGATTATTTCTTATCTTTTGGTTTTTTGGTTCCATATTTAGAGCGGCCTTGTTTACGATCATTAACACCTGACGTATCCAAGCTACCGCGAACCGTGTGATAGCGCACACCAGGCAAGTCTTTAACCCGGCCCCCACGGATGAGAACAACAGAATGCTCTTGAAGGTTATGACCTTCGCCGCCGATATAGGAGGTTACTTCATAGCCATTTGTTAACCGTACACGCGCCACCTTACGCATAGCTGAGTTAGGCTTTTTAGGTGTTGTTGTATAAACGCGGGTACATACCCCTCTGCGTTGTGGGCAAGATTCTAACGCTGGAACGTTACTTTTTCTTTTAACATCCCGACGTGGCTTTCTCACCAGCTGATTAATAGTAGCCATTTATTGTTAACTCCGAACTTTATCTTTAGATTATTTTCGTATGCATAAGGAGGCCGGATTCTATATAGCTCCAGCCGGTTTGTCAAGCCTAACCTGTATGCACCTGGTTTCAGATTATTAAATTTTGAGTTTCAACTTTGCCTTAATCGCTAAAGCAAAGCTAAATTTTGAGCTCGCTGTTTATTGCATGGATACACATGATACTTTGCTGCCTGACATTTGCATGTAAGGCAGCAAAACCGCTCACGAAAATTTAATTAAAAACTCCCAAAATTATCAATCTTAGAACCCTGTTCCCTCATCGCGATTATCTGCATTCAATGCTTCGCTTAATGCATGCTCAACATCGCTTGCAGTAACTGTGTGCGAAGATTGTTCCATAAGCGACCTGCGCTTGGCTTTACGTCCTTGATGATAAGCATATCCAGTACCTGCTGGAATCAATCGTCCCACCATGACGTTTTCTTTAAGACCACGCAAATCGTCAACTTTTCCGCTTACCGCCGCTTCAGTCAATACACGTGTCGTTTCCTGGAATGACGCCGCTGAAATAAACGACTCGGTAGCCAATGAAGCTTTAGTGATTCCAAGGAGTATCGGCGTACCATCTGCAGGCATTTTATTGTCTGCAACCAGTTTATCGTTTTCCTGGAGCATAGCCGTCTCTTCCACTTGCTCACCCACCAAGAATTTGGAGTCGCCAGCGAATGCAATGGTTCTTTTCCGCAACATTTGCCGCACGATGGTTTCAATGTGCTTATCGTTAATTTTTACGCCTTGCAGTCTGTACACATCCTGAACTTCATTGACGATGTAATTCGCTAATGCACCGACTCCCAAAAGACGTAAAATATCATGCGGATTTGGAGGACCATCGGCAATGATTTCCCCTTTTTCTACATGCTCACCTTCAAACACAGAAATATGTCGCCATTTTGGTATCAATTCTTCATGAATTTGATTATCGGCTCCTGTAATGATCAGGCGGCGTTTACCCTTGGTTTCTTTACCAAAGCTAACAATTCCAGATATTTCCGCCATGACTGCCGAATCTTTTGGCTTGCGGGCTTCAAACAAGTCTGCTACACGCGGCAAGCCCCCGGTGATATCACGGGTCTTCGAGCGCTCTTGCGGAATACGGGCAATAACATCACCCACGCCAACGCGACTGCCATCTTCAAAGTTGATGATGGCATCAACAGGCAGGTAGTATTGAGCAGGAACATTGGTACCTGCCAAGAAAATATCATCACCCTCATCAGATACCAGCTTAACCATAGGACGTAAATCACGCCCGGCGATACCACGCTGTTTGGCATCAATGACAACAATGTTGCTAAGCCCGGTCAGCTCATCGGTTTGACGATTCATGGTCAAACCTTCAATCAAATCGACGAACTTCAATTTTCCGGCTACTTCTGAAATGACTGGATGGGTGTGCGGATCCCAAGTGGCAATGACTTGCCCTGCTTCAACCGGTGAGTTATCACGCACAGATAATACGGCACCATATGGCAGCTTGTAACGCTCACGCTCACGGCCAAACTCATCAGCAATGGTTACTTCCCCAGAGCGGGATACAGCAACTAAATTATTATTTTCATGGGTTACGGTCTTAATATTATGCAGCCTGATTATACCCTTGTTTTTAACTTGGATATTATTAGCAGCAGTGGCCCGTGATGCAGCACCTCCAATGTGGAAAGTACGCATGGTTAACTGTGTACCCGGTTCACCAATGGATTGCGCAGCAATAATCCCTACTGCTTCCCCAGTGTTTACCAAATGCCCACGTGCCAAATCGCGACCATAGCATTTAGCACACAAGCCAAAACGCGTTTCACAAGTGATAGGTGAACGGACATAAACTTGGTCAACACCTATCTTTTCCAAACGCTCAACCCATTCTTCATCCAGCAATGTTCCTGCCGTGACGATGGGTTCACTTTGGTGAGGCACATACACGTCGGTAGCTACCACGCGCCCTAAAACGCGCTCTTGCAAAGGCTCTACTACGTCACCACCCTCAATTAACGGCTGCATTAAAATGCCTTTTTCCGTACCGCAATCATCTTCAGTAATCACGACATCCTGCGCTACGTCTACGAGGCGCCGGGTCAAATAACCGGAGTTTGCTGTCTTCAATGCTGTATCAGCAAGACCTTTGCGCGCACCGTGGGTCGAAATAAAGTACTGGAATACATTTAATCCCTCGCGGAAATTCGCAGTAATCGGGGTTTCAATAATAGAGCCGTCCGGAGCCGCCATCAATCCGCGCATCCCGGCTAACTGTCTGATCTGGGCCGCCGAACCCCGCGCTCCTGAGTCAGCCATCATAAAGATTGGGTTAAATGAATCCTGCCGAACTGCTTTTCCTTCGGCATTGACTATTTCTTCGGTCGCAATTTTGGTCATCATCGATTTGGCGACCATCTCATTGGTACGCGACCAAATGTCGATGACTTTGTTATAACGCTCACCATTGGTTACCAGACCAGAACGATATTGTGATTCAATTTCCCGAACTTCATTGTCAGCTTGCTCGATAATATCTGCTTTATCATCCGGAATTTCCATATCTTCAATACCGATGGATGCACCGGCACGGGTGGCATATTTAAAGCCCATATACATCAATTGGTCTGCAAATATGACGGTTTCCTTTAAGCCAAAGTTTCGGTAACAGCTATCGACGACCCTGGATATGGCTTTTTTAGTCATCGGCTTGTTGATGTTGGAAAACGGCATGCCTTTAGGAAGGATGTCAGCAAGAATTGCTCTTCCAACCGTGGTATCAACCAACTGATAACCAGAAGGATGAACCGATTTGTCTACGGGCATGCGAATTTTTACCTTGGCATGGATATCAACATAACCATCTTCATAAAAATTCTGTGCTTCTTGAATATTGGCAAATATTTTACCTTCGCCTAAAGCATTTACGCGTTCGCGGGTTAAATAATACAAGCCCAGTACCACATCCTGGCTAGGAACAATAATGGGTTCGCCGTTTGCTGGCGACAAGATATTATTGGTAGACATCATTAATGAACGAGCTTCCAACTGCGCTTCAATGGTCAGTGGCACGTGCACAGCCATTTGGTCACCATCAAAGTCTGCGTTGTATGCTGTACACACCAGCGGGTGCAATTGAATTGCCTTGCCTTCGATGAGAACGGGTTCGAATGCCTGAATCCCCAAACGGTGGAGTGTTGGAGCACGGTTTAAGAGAATCGGATGTTCACGTATTACGTCTTCAAGAATATCCCAAACCACGGGCTCTTCACGTTCTACCATTTTTTTAGCCGCTTTAATCGTAGTCGCTAAACCACGAAATTCCAGCTTGCTGAATATGAATGGCTTAAACAATTCCAAAGCCATCTTTTTAGGTAACCCGCATTGATGCAAACGTAGTGTAGGACCTACTACAATAACCGAACGGCCTGAATAATCGACACGCTTACCCAATAAGTTTTGGCGGAAGCGACCTTGCTTACCTTTGATCATGTCAGCCAAAGATTTTAATGGACGCTTATTCGTTCCTGTAATGGCACGACCCCTGCGACCATTGTCCAATAAAGCATCTACCGATTCTTGCAGCATGCGCTTTTCATTACGGACAATAATATCCGGAGCATTTAAATCCAACAGGCGTTTCAAACGATTATTACGGTTAATAACGCGACGGTACAAGTCATTGAGATCAGAGGTAGCAAAGCGACCGCCATCCAAAGGAACCAAAGGTCTTAAATCCGGTGGCAAAACAGGAAGGACATTCATAATCATCCATTCCGGTTTATTTCCTGAATCATAAAATGCCTCAAGTAATTTGAGACGTTTGGTGATTTTTTTAATTTTTGTCTCAGAATTGGTAGTCGGCAATTCCTCACGTAGCGATTTAATTTCCTCTTCCAAATCGATTTGACGTAACAAGTCACGGATTGCTTCAGCACCCATGCGTGCGTCAAACTCATCGCCATATTCTTCCATCGCTTCGAGATATGCTTCATCATTGAGCAGTTGCCCGCGCTCAAGCTCAGTCATTCCTGGGTCAACCACTACGAATGCTTCAAAGTAAAGTACACGCTCAATATCTCTTAAAGTCATATCCAATAACAGACCGATGCGGGAAGGCAGAGACTTTAAAAACCAAATGTGGGCTACAGGACTTGCCAATTCAATATGCCCCATGCGCTCACGTCTTACTTTGGTCAGCGCAAGCTCAACACCACACTTTTCACAAATTACACCACGGTGTTTTAAACGCTTATATTTTCCGCATAAGCATTCATAATCTTTGATAGGGCCAAAAATTTTGGCGCAAAATAATCCATCGCGTTCTGGTTTAAACGTGCGGTAATTAATGGTTTCAGGTTTTTTGACTTCACCATAAGACCATGAACGAATTAATTCAGGAGAAGCTAACGCAATTTTAATTGCATCAAATTCTTCACTTTGGCCTTGTTGTTTGAGCATGCCTAGCAAATCACTCATTACAGGTGTTTTCTTCATCGATTCGTTGCCTAGATTAGCCAAGTTAATGCCTCCAAAAATGGTCAGTCAGAAGTAACATCATTGAGCACAGACAAGCGATTGCCGTGCTCGTTACAGTCGAATAAATACAGTTAGTCGTGTTCTAACTCAATATCAATGCCCAATGCGCGGATTTCCTTTAACAACACGTTAAAGGATTCAGGCATGCCGGCATCCATACGGTGGTCGCCATCCACAATATTTTTGTATATCTTGGTTCGACCGCTCACGTCATCCGATTTAACAGTTAACATTTCCTGCAGAGTATAAGCAGCACCATAAGCTTCCAAGGCCCAAACTTCCATCTCCCCGAAACGCTGGCCTCCGAACTGGGCTTTACCCCCTAATGGTTGTTGGGTAACCAAACTGTATGAACCCGTGGAACGGGCATGCATCTTGTCATCCACCAAGTGGTTCAACTTCAGCATATACATGTATCCAACAGTAACCGGGTTGTCGAATTTCCTACCAGTTCGACCATCAATCAATGTTGTTTTGCCGTCTAAAGGCAAGCCAGCCAGCTTAAGCATGGACTTAATTTCAGCTTCACTTGCACCGTCGAATACTGGGGTAGCCATGGGAACCCCTGCCCGCAAGTTATTTGCCAGCAAGAGAAGTTCTTCATCACTCAATCGATCCAGTTCGACTCGCTTTTGTTCATCATGGTTGTAGATGGTGTGCAAATATTCTTTGACTTCTGCAATAGAACGTCTGCTGTCCAGTAACTCACCAATACGGTGGCCCAAGCCTTTGGCAGCAAGCCCCAAGTGGGTTTCAAGTACTTGACCAATGTTCATTCGCGAAGGCACGCCTAATGGGTTCAATACGATATCGACTGGAGTCCCATCTTCCATATAAGGCATATCTTCCACTGGTACTACAATTGAAATTACCCCTTTGTTTCCATGGCGACCCGCCATTTTATCACCGGGCTGGATACGTCGTTTCACCGCCAGATAAACTTTTACAATTTTTAAAACGCCTGGCGCTAAATCATCGCCCTGGGTGATTTTTTTGCGATTGTCATTGAAACGTTTTTCTATTTCCTGTGCCAAGGATTCCATTTGTTTGGACAGTTGCTCTAGCTGTTGACTGCCAGCATCGTCTTCCAAGCGCACATCAAACCACTTTTCACGATCAGTTTTTTCAAGATAGCTTGCAGTCACTTTCGATCCTGGCTTTAAACTGCTAGGACCACCAGTCGCCACTTTATCAATAAGCAAGTTATAAACACGGTGATAGATATCTTCTTCCCGGATGCGGCGCTCATCAATTAAATCCTTACGAACCCGAGCCAGATATTCTTCTTCAATGCTCTTCGCGCGCTCATCTTTTTCAAGACCATCACGGGTAAAAATTTGTACGTCAATTACGGTACCATTCATACCTGAAGGCACGCGCAACGACGTATCCTTAACGTCAGAAGCTTTTTCGCCGAAAATAGCGCGTAATAATTTTTCTTCCGGGGTAAGCTGTGTCTCGCCTTTAGGAGTAACTTTACCCACCAGAATATCGCCAGCGCTTACTTCCGCACCGATGTAAACCACACCGGACTCATCCAGATTAGCAAGAGCCGACTCACCTACATTGGGAATATCAGCGGTAATTTCTTCTGTGCCTAATTTGGTATCGCGAGCAATACAAGTCAATTCTTCGATGTGAATGGTAGTAAATCGATCTTCCTGTACGACACGCTCAGAGATGAGGATGGAATCCTCAAAGTTGTAGCCATTCCAAGGCATGAAAGCCACTAGCATATTTTGGCCTAAAGCCAGTTCACCCATATCAGTACAAGGGCCATCAGCTAATATATCGCCGCGGTTAATGCGATCGCCTTTTGCAACAATCGGAATTTGGTTGATGCAAGTATCTTGGTTTGAGCGGAAATACTTAGTTAAGTTGTAAATATCCACACCTGTTTCACCGGCGGAAGTTTCATCATCATTAACGCGAACCACAATACGTGCAGCATCGACCAAATCAATCACACCACCACGCTTAGCAACGACGCACACGCCGGAATCAGAAGCCACCGTGCGCTCCATACCAGTTCCAACTAGTGGCTTTTCAGCACGCAAGGTAGGAACGGCTTGGCGCTGCATGTTTGAACCCATCAGTGCACGGTTCGCATCATCATGCTCTAAGAATGGGATTAATGAGGCAGCTACGGACACGATCTGTTTTGGCGACACGTCCATATAATTGATTTTATCCGGCGTTGTTAATGAAAACTCATTTTGGTGACGACATGGCACCAAATCAGCCAGAATATTCCCTTCTTTATCGACAGGAACCGTAGATTGAGCAATATACATGTCTACTTCTTCGATGGCAGATATGTATTCAATTTCATCAGTTACCCGTCCATCTATGACTTTCCGGCAAGGTGTTTCAATGAAACCATATTCATTTGTACGTGCATATACAGACAATGAGTTGATAAGTCCGATGTTTGGACCTTCCGGAGTTTCAATTGGACAGACACGGCCATAATGAGTCGTATGTACGTCGCGTACTTCAAAACCGGCACGCTCACGGGTTAAACCACCGGGCCCTAAAGCCGATACACGGCGCTTATGCGTTACTCCAGACAATGGATTAACTTGGTCCATAAATTGGGACAATTGGCTTGAGCCAAAGAATTCTTTTACTGCTGCCGAAACTGGCTTGGCATTAATCAAATCCTGCGGCATTAAATTTTCGGATTCGGCCAGGCTTAAACGTTCTTTTACAGCTCGCTCGACGCGCACTAAACCAACGCGGAATTGGTTTTCTGCCATTTCACCAACGCTGCGTACCCGACGGTTACCCAAGTGGTCAATATCATCAACCATGCCAATACCATTGCGGATATCGATTAAAGTCTTGATAACAGCCAGAATGTCTTCTTTTGTTAACGTGCCAGGGCCATGATCATCCTTCCGGCCAACGCGGCGATTAAATTTCATACGACCGACGGCAGATAAATCATAACGCTCTTCAGTGAAGAACAAATTTTTAAATAAAGCTTCTGCAGCTTCTTTAGTCGGTGGTTCGCCAGGACGCATCATGCGATAAATTTCGACCAGCGCTTCCAATTGGCAAGAAGTGGGATCAATGCGAAGCGTGTCTGATATATAAGAACCATGATCCAAGTCATTGGTATAAATCAATTCAAAATCATGAATGCCATGATCAATGATGGAATCCAATAATTCGCTGGTAATTTCATCGTTTGCTTGCGCAATGGATTCACCGGTAGATGTATCTACAATATTTTTAGCCAATACCTTGCCGATCAAGTAATCGCGGGGAACTACAAGAACGGTCATATTGCTTTTTTCCATCATTTTGATATGGCGCGCCGTGATGCGACGGCCTTCTTCCACGATGACTTCACCAGTTTCAGGAACTGTAATGGTAAATGAAGCTATTTCGCCACGTAAACGGGAAGGAACCAAATCAATGTGGAATTCACCATTTTTAATATGGCAACCAGTGGTTTCAAAAAATTCGGCCAAAATGGCTTCAGCATCCAAACCAAGTGCGCGCAATAAAATGCTTACCGGCAATTTGCGACGTCGATCGATTCGTACAAACACGGCATCTTTTGGATCAAATTCAAAATCTAGCCATGAACCACGGTAAGGAATAATTCGTGCGGAATATAATAATTTTCCAGATGAGTGAGTTTTACCGCGATCATGCTCAAATATAACACCTGGGGAGCGATGCAACTGCGATACGACAACGCGTTCTGTACCATTTACTACGAAAGTACCTACATCGGTCATCAAGGGGATTTCGCCCATGAACACATCTTGTTCACGAATGTCTTTAATTGGTTTTGGCTCACCCGTCGCATCTTTATCTAAAACAACCAAACGAATCTTGACGCGCAGCGGCGCAGAATAAGTTAATCCACGCAATTTGCATTCACGCACATCAAAAGCTGGCTCGCCTAAGCTGTAACTTACGTATTCAAGTCTGGCGTTACCTGAAAAGCTGTGAATTGGAAATACGGATGAGAATGCTGCATGCAATCCTGTTTTATATTGTTCTGATGGATTGGGGTGCAGGAAATCATTATACGACTTTAACTGAATCTCCAGGAGGTTAGGGATTGCCATCCTTTCAGTTTGTCTACCAAAGCTCTTGCGAAATCGTTTTTTCTCAGCATGCGAATATTGATTGTTAGCAACTGCTTCGGCCATGGTGGTTCCTCTATAAAATATTGAAATCTTTAAACAAGTAAACCCAGCCATGAATCATGGCTGGGTCATCAATTTTTGACTTATCGGAGTTACTTAACTTCGACAGAAGCACCAGCTTCTTCAAGTTGTTTCTTAATGTCAGCAGCTTCTGCTTTAGATACGCCTTCCTTGACAGTTGATGGAGTACCTTCTACTAAATCCTTAGCTTCTTTCAAACCAAGACCAGTGATGGTACGGATAGTTTTAATAACACCAACTTTGTTATCGCCAAAGCTTGTCATAACAACGTCAAACTCTGTTTTCTCTTCAGCAGCAGTAGCGGCAGCAGCAGGTGCAGCAACGGCAACAGCAGCAGCTGCAGCAGAAACGTTAAATTTCTCTTCCATTGCTTCGATTAAATCTACTACTTCCATAACAGACATGTTGGATATAGCTTCTAGGATCTCATTTTTGTTTACAGCCATTTCTAGCTCCTAAGTTTAATAATTAGTTAAGATTAGCGATTAACTTGCTTTTTTGTCTTTAACCGCAGCAAGCAGCCTGACCAATTTGGCATGTGGCTCTGCCAGCGTGCGAACGAATTTCTCGATTGGTGCTTTCATTACATACATCAGCTTAGCAATCGCTTCATCTTTGGTTGGCAAGCTAGCGACAGCATCGAGCTGTTCAGCACCATACACTCTACCACCGACTGATAAGGCTTTGACTTCAAGCTTTTCGAATGTTTTGTTAAATTCCTTTAATAATCTTGCAGCGTCACTGGGTGCATCCAGTGACAAGGCGATAAATAAAGGACCAACCAACATGTCGCTCAGACAAGCAAATTCTGTATTTTCAAATGCCCTGCGGGTTAAGGTGTTCCTCACTACGCGAAGATATACCCCTGCCTTACGCGCTTCAGCACGTAGTTGGGTCATTTGATTAACAGTCAAACCGCGATAATCAGCAACAACTGCTGAAATAGCTTTGGAAGCAACAGCGGTTACTTCTTCAACTACAGCTTTTTTTCCAGCTAAGTTTAATGTCACGTTACTGACCTCCTAAATGCGCAAATCGAGGATTTGCCAGTTATGGTGGCCGTCTCAGAGTCATGGATCCCAGAGCCGGTTCACCGTCTGCGCAGGATATTAAGCGTTAGCACCTGCGGTCTTCGACGGCATGAACCGAAGTCTATGCCGTGAAATCTTTAAAGTGGGTGAATATTCTACACAGCAATTGATGCTGGATCAATAGGCAAGCCTGGACCCATGGTCGAAGACAAGGTAATTTTCTTAATGTAAATACCTTTTGATGAAGCGGGCTTTGCTTTTTTCAAATCAGCAATTAATGTCTGTATGTTTTCAATTAAGTCAGCAGCAGAAAAATTAATTTTGCCGACGGTGCAATGAATTATACCCATCTTATCGGTTCGATAACGAACCTGACCGCCCTTGGCATCTTTTACTGCAGCTTCAACGTTGGTAGTAACCGTGCCTACTTTAGGGTTTGGCATTAAACCACGTGGGCCAAGAATTTGACCGAGTTGCCCCACGATGCGCATTGCATCAGGCGTAGCGATGACAACATCAAAGTTCATTTCACCTGCTTTGATTTGCTCAGCCAAATCTTCAAAACCAACGATATCTGCTCCAGCGTCTTTTGCTTTCTTGGCATTGTCACCCTGAGCAAAAACTGCGACGCGCACGGTTTTTCCGGTACCTTTAGGAAGCGTGGTGGATGCACGCACAACCTGATCAGATTTACGTGGATCAACACCTAAATTAACGGCGATATCCAAGCCTTCAACAAATTTTTTACTCGCAAATTCTTGTAATAATTGAATGGCTTCATCAGCTTTATACAAACGGTTTGTCTGTATTTTTTCTCTAATTTTTTGTCGCTTTTTACTTATCTTAGGCATAATGCTTACTCCAAACCTTCTACTTCGATACCCATGCTGCGTGCTGTACCAGCAATGCAACGAACAGCAGCTGCCAAGCTAGCAGCGCTCAAATCAGGCTCTTTAGTCTTTGCGATTGCTTCAAGCTGTTCGCGATTAAGCTTAGCGACTTTATTGGTATTGGGTCTGCCACTGCCTTTTTGAATTCCAGCTGCTTTTCTGAGCAATACAGAAGCAGGTGGAGTTTTGGTAACGAATGTAAAACTACGATCACTATAAACAGTAATTACAACTGGAGTTGGTAATCCTTGTTCCATAGATTGGGTAGCTGCGTTAAACGCTTTACAAAATTCCATAATATTAACACCGCGCTGACCCAATGCAGGTCCAACTGGTGGACTTGGGTTTGCTTTACCGGCAGGAATTTGTAACTTAATATATGCTTCTACTTTTTTAGCCATATTACACCTCAATTTGGGTTTAACGCCATTTCAACAAAGTTTACTTTGGCTCCCCGGTTAATCAGGACTCATTAAGTCCCACACACAATTTTAAGTCTTTTCAACTTGACTGAATTCAAGTTCTACAGGTGTAGAACGTCCAAAAATAAGGACAGCAACCCGCAAGCGGTTTTTCTCGTAATTTACTTCTTCGACTACTCCGTTGAAATCAACAAACGGACCTTCTTTAACGCGCACCACTTCACCTGGTTCGAACAGTACTTTAGGTTTGGGTTTGGTTACTCCTTCTTCAACGCGTTGTAAAATTGCATTGGCTTCTTTATCTGAAATTGGAGTAGGTGTTTGACTGGTTCCGCCGATAAAACCAAGAACGCGCGGGATTGCACGGATCATATGCCAGGTTTCATCATCCATCACCATATTGACTAACACGTAACCTGGAAAAAATTTTCTTGTACTCTTTCGCTTTTGGCCAGCGCGCATTTCTACTACTTCTTCAGAGGGAACTACGACTTCGCCGATCTTATGTTCTAGATGATGGTGTGCAGCACGAGATTTAATCTCGTCCATAACATATCTTTCTCTCCCAGATTGAGCATGCACAACGTACCATTGTTTTGTTTTTTGCTCTTCCACCATTATCAACCCAAATGTGTTATTTTTCCAATTACCCACATCATCCCGGTGTCAATACCCCAAAGGATGAACCCTGTAACTGCCACCATGATCATTACTATCGATGTGGTTTGCACTGTTTCTTGCCGAGTAGGCCACACTACTTTTTGTAATTCAGTTTTTGCTTCTTTAGAAAAAGAAAATACTTTTTGCCCCTGCGATGTAAAAAAAGCCAAGGCAAATATCAAGACCAACCAACCCACCCAAATCAATGCTTTAATCGGACCAGAAAAATGAAAATAGTAGGTGCCAAAAAAGGCAGCTACTGTCACTAAAACAATGCCAATCCAGGAAGCTATTTCATGAGGCTGTATTCTAGACTTATTTATTTCTTTCATATTTGTATGGTTAGTTGGCAGGCCAGGAGGGAATCGAACCCCCAACCTGCGGTTTTGGAGACCGCCGCTCTGCCAATTGAGCTACTGGCCTAACAATCATTCATACTTCCTGTTGGGCAGGAAGTATGAAAACAAATAGTGTTGTTTTATTCAATAATTTTAGCAACAACACCAGCGCCTACGGTACGACCACCTTCGCGGATAGCGAAACGCAAACCTTCGTCCATAGCAATTGGAGAATGCAAGCTAACAGTCATTTGAACGTTATCACCTGGCATCACCATCTCAATACCTTCCGGTAAAATCCACATGAGCATAGTGTCGGTTGGATGATTCATATTCAACGTGGGCAGTAGAAATTGTAATACCACGCTCTCTCTCTTCCGGTGCCGCATCAATTTGATCATATGCTTTGGCAGTACCACCAAATTTCTTCGCCATAACCGTAGTGATCGCCGCCGTCAGTGTCGTCTTGCCATGGTCTACGTGACCAATCGTTCCCACGTTCACGTGCGGCTTCGTACGTTCAAACTTTTCCTTCGCCATCGGAAAATCTCCCCCGTTTCATTAGTTAATCATTTTATGGTGCCCACAACTGGACTCGAACCAGCGACCTCTTCCTTACCAAGGAAGTGCTCTACCGCCTGAGCTATGTGGGCAGTTACACAGCAGACTATGTATTATCGTTTTAAAACTATCCTTTGCTTATAAATTGGAGCGGGTGATGGGAATCGAACCCACACCATCAGCTTGGAAGGCTGAGGTTCTACCATTGAACTACACCCGCTACATGGTGTTTATACAGCTTCAAGCCATGCTTTTCGCTACAAAACTCCTATCCACAAACATTGGTGGAGGGGGAAGGATTCGAACCTTCGAAGGCTGAGCCGTCAGATTTACAGTCTGATCCCTTTGACCGCTCGGGAACCCCTCCAAAAAAACGCCATTTTCTTTCATGGAACAACTAAAGTCAATAGCTTGATCTGAGGTATTATCTAGATGGTGCTGGCACCAGGAGTCGAACCCGGGACCTACTGATTACAAATCAGTTGCTCTACCTGCTGAGCTATGCCAGCAAAAACAATAAGCTGTTAACAAATTTCAGGTAATAAAAATGCTTCTATTTAAGAAGCATTTATTATCTCTTTGTCAATCATTTGTTAGCATGCTCTTTTAGCCAACTTCTAGATTTTTGACTATTTCATTTAAAAAAAGCCCTGGCGATGACCTACTTTCACATGGGGAGACCCCACACTATCATCGGCGCGAGTTTGTTTCACTTCTGAGTTCGAGATGGTATCAGGTGGTTCCAAACGGCTATAGTCGCCAGGAAAAACGTTAGCAGGCAAATTACCTGCTGGTAAAGATTGAGGTTGCACAAGCATTAGGCTCTAAACCTGAACCTTCTGAGCCAGGATCAAACTCTTCAGTTCAATCTCAGGCGCCAGTATCTCTACTAGCAATTTCTCTATGTACTTCGCTATTCAAAGCGCCCACACAGTTTGTCTTCTATCTTCTTAAGGAACTCGCCAATCTCAGGCAGTGGTGCGTATTCTACTCATCCAAAGTTCTTTGTCAAATGTTTTTTGCAAACAATTTGAAAATTTTTTTTGAGCAATATCAACGAATAAGCATATTGAGAAATAAATGAGTATTTGAGTCAATCTTATTCTAATTTGCTTCTAAAATAGACACAAACGTTAGTATAGCACAGCATTGCAAATTGTGTAGAATTTGTGCAAAAAATTTTAAATCGCTTTAAATACGCTCGTATACGAAAAAAGTTAAGTCATAAGCGTTCTTGTCATCGCGGGGTCTATGGGTTTCATGCACACATTTCCAAATACTTTTTTCTATCTTTGGAAAAAACACATCGGCGCGCTCGAAGCGATGGTGAATTTGAGTTAAATAAATGCGCCGGGCAAGCGGCATTGCTTCTGAAAATACCTTGGCACCACCGATAATCATCGTTTCCGGTTCGTATTGTGTTAGCTGCAGCGCTTCTTGCAATGAATGCACCAATGTAATGCCTGCAATTTGCAAGGATTGAGAACTAATGACTATATTTTGGCGGCCAGGCAGAGGAACACCGATGGATGCAAACGTTTTTCTCCCCATGATAATGGGTTTGCCCATCGTCATGGTTTTGAAGTAGTTAAGATCGGCAGGCAAATGACAAAGCAATTTATTTTCACAGCCCAACCCTCTATTTTCATCCATTGCAGCAATCAAGCTCACCAACCCCATATCCGACTCCACAGGCAAAAAATCTATTATTGCGTGGACCGGAATGAATTAAAAGGAGGTTAAGTGCTTAAGGCTAGAGATGGGTGCGTTGCTTTGCCATATAGGCTGCAGTTTCGACCGCAGCTTTCAGACTGCCATCATCCGCCTTCCCTGTCCCTGCTAATTCTAAGGCGGTTCCATGATCAACCGAGGTACGGATGATGGGTAAACCCAAGGTGATATTTACCGCGCAACCAAATCCAGCATATTTCAACACGGGTAATCCTTGATCATGATACATGGTAAGAAAGGCATCGCATTCTTTTATATTGTTTGTAGTAAACAAGGTATCGGCTGGGAATGGCCCAAATACAGCCAACCCTTTTTCTTGCAAAAACCGCAGAGCGGGAACAATGACTTTAATTTCTTCATTACCTAAATAACCACCTTCGCCAGCGTGTGGGTTAAGGCCTGCCACATAAATTTTAGGATTTTCTATGGCAAAATCTCTTTTCAATGCAGTATGCAAACAAGAAATGATTTCGATTAACGATTCCATAGTAATACTGGCTGCGACATCTTTTAAGGGCAGGTGGGTAGTTGCCAATGCCACACGCATGACTGGACATGCAAGCATCATCACCACAGCTTTGGCTTGGCATTGTGCGGCCAAAAATTCAGTATGCCCCGTGAAAGAATAACCGGCTTGATTAATGATCCCCTTATGCACGGGAGCAGTAATCAATGCGGAAAATTCATTCTTTAAACATTGCTGCACGGCAATGCCCAGCATATCCAGGACATAGGGAGCATTTTGCGAATTGAGTACACCAGCGCTTGGCGTCTCTTTGCAGGGAAATGACCAAACCGTTAAGCTATTTGGTTTTTTTTCAGGCAATATGCCCTCTTGATAGTCAAAAAACTCAAGGGCTAAACCTAATTGGCGAGCACGTGCTGCCAATAAAGCCTTATCGCCTATAACTACAATCGGTAATTCATGCCCGGCCAAACTCAAGCATAAGTCCGGGCCTATACCGGCAGGTTCTCCGCTGCTGACCAGCAGCGGTTTCATGCCAATTCCTTATCCAAAATATTCAAGTAAGCGTCAGCACGTAAATGTTGCTGCCAATTTTGGACTGCTTCAGTAAACTTGCGCTGTTGCAAAAATTGGTGAACTTGCTGCCTTTGAAAGGCTTGAGAATCATCGACTGTTTTGCGCTCCAGCACTTCAATCAAGTGCCAGCCAAACAATGACTTCACCGGCTTGCTCACTTTGTGTAAAGGTAAGGCATTCATTGCCTTGGCAAATTGTGGAACCAATTCTTCCGCGGTAACCCAACCCAAATCGCCTCCTTTCACAGCGCTGGCGGCATCCAAGGAATATTGCTTAGCCATGACGGCAAAATCTTTTCCCGACTTCAATTGCTCATAAATATTGTTGATCTGCCTAATTGCTTCTGCTTCCGTCATGTTGGCATCTTGTTTCAATAAAATATGGCGGACGTGCGTCTTAACCACTTCATGATGATCTTGTTTACCGCCTAGAGCCACCAATTTGATCAATTGGAAGCCGTTGCCGGTGCGAATAGGCCCTGCCACTTGGCCGACTTTCATATTCACCACCTTATCTGCAAAAACTTCCGGCAATTCAGCTAAATTGCGCTCACCAAGATCACCCCCTTCCAGCGCATATTCGCCACTTGATTCGGCAATCGCCAAACGCGTGAAATCTTCGCCCTGTTTAATTTTTTTCAATAAAGCTTGTGCCTTATCGCGTGCTTTTTTCAATTGGTCAGTGGTGGGTTCTTCCGGCAAGGGAATAACAATATTTTGCAAATGGTAAACTTGATTTTTCTTGTTGTTCAAGGATGTTTTAATGTAATCCTCAACTTGCTGGGATGAGACTACAATATCCTGGCCTATGGCTTTTTGCTGCACGCGGGCAATTAACATTTCCTTCCGAATATTTTCCCTATAAGTTTTCCAATCCATGCCTTGTCGCTCCACTTCCTGGCGTAGCTGCGTCAGTGTCAAATCATTCGTGGCAGCAATTTTTCCTATCGCTTCATTTAATTCAACATTATCGATGGTTAAATTATTATTTTTAGCAATCTGCAATTGTAAGTTAATATCAATCAAATGCTGTAATACCTGCTTGCGAAGTACTTGCTCGTCTGGCATGGCCATATTCTTAGCCATCATTTGTTTTTTTAATATGCTGAGCTGAGCGGCCAATTCGCTTGCAGTAATTACATCGTCATTGACAACAGCCACGACCTTGTCCAAAGGTTCGGCAAAGACTAAGGCGGATAACAGCATAAATAGAATTAGGATGTGCTTTCGCATGTCATGTCCTCATTATTATAACTTCAGCGTCTGTATTCCAAAGAAATTATAAGAACTTGATTAAGTTTAATTTTGTACTTCATAGCAACTTCGTCAAATGGGTACAAAATATACCATTATCACTGATTTCTGAACTAATCCAGACTCAGGCAAATTTTTGATGCTGCAATTTAGGGTATTCAATCGCAAATTACAAGCAAATTTGCTTAATTTAAATCCAAAGAGTTCAATGCAAAGGAATAAGCACTTGCATGAGGGTTCGCAAAGTTTAACGGCTTGCCTGTCAGTGGCGGAATATATCCGCATAAGTAGGCAAATAACTGCGGATAATGGTAGTAGGATCGCCGCTGGCTGCAGAACCCAAACCTTTAAGCAAAATCTGCAAATATACGTTGTTCGTGTATTGCGGGGTCAAGGTATTGGGAGTCAGGCTTCTAAACGTGCGTCCTCCCAGTAAACGGATAGCCCAACAGCAGGTATCATATTGCAATCCGGCAAAGCCCATCATGCTGTAATGTTTGCTGATGTTATAACTATAGGCACCCAGCCCGCTCCATTTCTCGGTAAACGGTAATGCCGCAGAAATATTGGCTTGATGCAATGCATTATCTTGAATGCCACTGTTCGCGACTTGAGTCACATCTCCGTTAACCAAATAAGAATAACCAAAATTAAGGATCTGGTTTGCTGCCGGCTGATAATGAAAATTCAAATTGCCATTATTAGTCGCATGCGTGTAAACATCCCACACATAATCACCGCTGACCATCCATGCCGGATTGACCCGATAAACGGCGCGTGAGGCAATGGGCGAAGATTTTGCCACAGGCGATAAATACCCCAAAGTTAACGGATTATCTGCGCAATTTCCTTGTTTGTTATAGCAAAGTTGTACACGCCGATCGGAAAAATAACGGATTTGCCCAATGGAAAAACTGGCTTTTTCCTTACCCGTATCCTCGGCTAGCCAACGGCTGGTTAAGGCATAGGAAAGTTGGTTGGCATCGCCAATCCTATCAAAACCAGAAAAACGGTTGGTGCGGAATAATTGATCATAATTAAAAATCATATATGCGGAATCATATACAGGGATGGGAGTTTGATCATGATAAGGCACGTATAAGTAAAATAACCTGGGTTCTAAGGTTTGCGTATAATTTTGCCCCATTACCCGCGTAAAGCGTTCAAAAAATAAACCGCCATCCACGTCATAGCGGGGAATCGTGCGATTAAAATTTTGGGAAGGCATGAATGCACCATAAGTGGTGTCATAGGCATAGGGTGAATCATAAGAGCGGTAAGACAGGCTATAAGGATTAAAGGTGGTATTATATGCCCCATAATGCACATCGTAATAATTTTCCACTAACTGCGCTTCAGGAGTCACATACCCCCATGATTTAAAATGCGGGAATGCAATCGTCGGATTTAAGTGAAAACGCGGTCCCTCAGGCTGTGGTAGGTTTTTGGCCGGCCAATTAAAATAATCAAATTGCCCTAGCAAATTAACTTCTGCATTCAGAGGCAATTCATTATAAATACCTTGGGCACGCAATTGCGGCAAACGTTCATAGACGTCTGAAATAACGGATTGATTAACAGGATGCAAGGTTTGATAACTTTGCAACATCCCGTAAAATAACCAATGATCCGTGGTATACGTTAAATTTCCCTGCCGCAGCAATTGATTTTGCGTCAAAATTGCCAAGTTGGTGCTGAAATCCTGCAAATAATAATCATCTGAAACTTGTTGATAATTAACCCCCAGGCTTAAATTGGGTGTAAATTGCGTGCTTTCATGCACCATAAATGTCCAGCGATCGGTGGATTGCCCGCGCAAGCTTGGAAATTGACTGCTGTTTTCATGCAAAAAATCGGCGAAAGCCCGATCATGTGGCAAAAAATGAGCACTTAAAGTACCGATTGAGTTGGCAGTGAGAAAGCGGAAATCGCCTCCCATCATCAACCCGCGCCGGCCATATACATGCGGAATAATCGTTGCATCATAATTCGGAGCAATATTCCAATAATAAGGAAGACCGAAATCAAACCCACCCACATTGGTATAGCCATATATTGGCAATAAAAAACCGGACTTACGTTGTTTTGAAGTTGGAAAAGTTAAATAAGGCGTGTATAAAAGTGGCCAATCATTAACTCTCAATACGGCATTACGCGCAACCCCGGTAGCGTTTGCATCATCCAAAGTGATTTCCTGAGCTTCAATCTGCCAAGCTCTGTCTTGTGGGGCACACGTCGTATAAGTGGCTTGCCGTAATAAATAATCCCGGTTGGCAAAACGTTCAATTAAGCTTGCTCTACCCCAAGCCGGCAATACTGCTCCCGCCTGGCTGCTGCTAAAACGATATAGCACATCTTCTATGCGTCCGGAATTATCTTGCGGGTTAATGACAGCACGCCTTGCAATCATCAATCGATCCGGCTCGCGATAGCGTACCTCACCGATTAATTCAATTTGCTGTATTTTATTTGTTTTTGGATCACGAAAAATATAAGCTGTTTTAGCATTAACAATGCGCTGTGTTTCTTGTATCTCCACGCGGCCTGTTAACTGCGAGCGCCCCTCGGCATGAAATGATGCTTCATCCGCCAAAATGTAAATTTCGTTTTCGGGTAGTGGCGTTATAGGCAGCGACTCATAATAACCTTCGCAAACATTGGATTCCTGAGTAATTTGCCAACCCAGGCATTGCGCAAAACGTGCCCGCAAAGAAGAATCCAACGGAGCATCACGGGTGACAACGCAAGCTTGTACCGCTTCCCTTGCCATGGTTGAACCAATGTTTACCTGCGCTCTTAATCCCGTGTGCAGCCACAAAGCCACGCCGGTAAGGCTTAAATAAGCGCATATAGCCGTCCAATTTATTAAAAAAACTGAACCCAAGCGTCCAAACCTTGCTTTTATTTTGGCTGCAAGTAATGTTGTACCCAAGAGCATGACCACTAATACAAAGCTAAAGACGGTTAGCGTATAATAAAGCTTTATAGTTTTCACCATCATCAAGCCCAGTGAGGGCAGGAAGTATACCATGCACGCAAGGCAAAGCGCACTTAACAATTGGCTTAAACGCATTTTAGGCACAGGGACTTTCACGTTAACAACCTTGGCAGGAGATGCCAGTTTCCGCCGCTATTATCGACTCTTTCATGAAAATCGTTCCTATGTAGTAATGGATGCTCCCCCTGAAAAAGAAAACATCCTGCCTTTTATGCAAATTGGCAATGCATTGCGTAATCAAGGGATTCATACGCCTTATCAGTACGCAGCGGATTCTGAACAAGGTTTTATTTTATTGGAAGATTTAGGCGATCAGTTACTGTTAAGCGTTTTGACTGCAGACTCTGTAAATGCCTTATATCAATCCGCTATGCAACTCCTGCTTCGTCTGCAACAATGCCCCGTTGCTACTCCTCAATTACCCTCATTCGATAAATCGTTTATGTTACAAGAATTGCATCTATTTCGGCAGTGGTTTTTATCTTTGTATCTAGATTTGCACTTAACCCTTGCTGAAGAAGAAATCATCACAGCGTGCTTTGCAACGCTTAGTGAAGACATTGCAAAACAGCCACGCGTGTTTATCCATCGTGATTATCATTCGCGAAATTTGATTTTAACCGGCGATATTAAAAATCCAGATTTAGGCGTCATTGACTTCCAGGATGCAATGCAAGGGCCATTTACTTATGATTTGGTGTCTTTGCTGAAAGATTGCTATATCCAGTGGCCGCGTGAACAAATTCTCAACTGGGTACAATTTTTTTATCAAAAGCTCCCTGAAGTCCAGACCTGGACTCTTGCTGAATTTATTAAAGCATTTGATTTCTGCGGCTTGCAACGCCATTTAAAAGTACTTGGCGTATTTAGCCGCCTGCATTTGCGCGACCATAAGTCCGGATATCTGCAAGACTTACCCTTAACATTTAACTATGTAATGGCATGCTTGGAAAGTTACCCGCAATTTTTACCTTTTTATCACCTGATGCAGCAAAAAATTTTTCCATCATTCATTGAGAAACAACCACAATGAAAACAGCTATGATTTTAGCGGCTGGCCGCGGCGAACGCTTAAGACCTATCACCGAGCAAAAACCCAAAGCTTTGTGTACAGTGCATGGCATCCCTTTGCTTGCACATCATATTACAAATCTCGTGCGTGCAGGATTTAACAAATTGATAATTAATCACGCCTATCTGGGTGGACAAATTCGCCAATACGTAGGCAATGGTGGACGTTGGGGTATTGAAATTCATTACTCGCCAGAACCTCCTGGCGGACTTGAGACAGGTGGCGGCATTGCCCAAGCCTTGCATTTACTAGGAACAGAACCCTTTTTGACTGTCAATGCAGACATTCACACAGATTATAAGTTTGCAGATTTGAGCTTGCCTGAACACAGCTTAGTCCATCTCGTTCTAGTCGATAAACCTGCCTATAGCCGGCAAGGGGATTTTGGTTTGCTTGGCTCGCGGCTTATCAACGAAGATAAACATTATACGTTTACTGGCATTGCCTGCTATCACCCTGATTTTTTCCGGGCTGCGCCCATTGGACGATATTCCGTGGCCCCATTATGGCGTGAAGCAGCCAGACAACAGCAGGCGACGGGAGAGGTTTATAGTGGACGCTGGTTTGATATTGGTTCTCCTGAGCGTTTGTTGGCTGCCAATGGGTTATGCAGTAAAACATTATTGCAGATATCTTGAGGTATGCCGGGTATCATCACTCCTTAGCCGGCATACTAAATTTGCCTTAACCGGGAGTCGGTGCTTCTTCTTCCCTGGCTTCTTGCGTTGGTTCCGGATACGCATGGCGCTGTAAAGAAAAATTGATAGAATCATTATTTTTATGGATAAATTGTGCGAATCCTTTATTTGCATCTTCAAGTAAATCACCAAATTCAGCAGAAGATATTTTTAATGGTTGCCCCTGCTCTTGGCGAAGTTCCCCTGCTTCATCAACATGATAAATAACGCCACCTTTACTGATTAAATTATTGCCGGCTAACCATGCATTAAATAATTTATCCATGGCCGCAACTGTGCTTTCATCAGCATCCACACCATCACTGGTATAACCGCGGATAATTTGCGAATCCTGGCTGATGGCAAAATGGAAAGCAATCTCCGTCTTTTCAATGGTTTTGGCTGCATCTGCTGCCAGATTTTGATGCAAATTCTGGAAACTGGAAGGCATGCGCGTATCACCACTCCAGGGGGAAGTAGCGGACTCTTTCTGCCATGCAATATTTTCGGCAAAGTTGCCTATTTCGCTGGCAATTGCAGGCATGTTCTTGCCTAATCCTGCTTTACTCAATACTTCATTAAACTGGGTATAAAAATACCCGGAAGCTTCCGAAGTCGTTGCAATTTCCATTATTTTATATAAGGAAGCCGTACTGGGTAGTGTACCGCCTTGCAAGCGAGCCGATTCTAATGCCATTTCGTTACCTTGGTTGAATTTTTATAAATTATAGCAAATGCCGGTTTAGCACTAAACCTGCTTTATCTTTAATCGATGTTAAAAAACTGTAAAAAATTAATCCAAAGGGCCTTTTATGGAATCTGTTAATGAAGCTAATCTTTTTTCCTTCACATCTGCAAAAGAAAACTCATCCACTTGGATTGCATCCCAGCGTAATTTTTCAATTTCAATGACCTGCTCCATTTCCTGTATACTCAATTCATTATGCTTGACCAGGCTTTCCAATTTTTCTCTCAATGCAGTTAACTTAATGCGCCCGAAACTGCGGATTTTTTTATAAAGATTATCGTGCGCAATCAATGCTTGCAAAGCTTGCTCGACTTTGTCCAACGGCTCTTTCTTATCCCCACTCATGTAAATAAAGCTACAGATTTCCTGGCGATATGCATTGTTTTGGGTCATCAACCGTGCTAACTGGTGATCTAATTTATCCCGTGGCGCAAGCATGCTTTGCCCGCCGGGAAATACGAAAAAGCGGATCAACCAACCAAGCATGCGCGATGGGAAATTTTCGCAAAAATCGATCATCGTTTTTTGCGCATGATAAAAGCAATAAGTAACAGCCCATTTGGCATGCAATTCATGATCTTTACTGCGATGTTGCTCGAAATAGGTAAGAGCTGCCATCGCCATGTAAAGATACGACATCCCATCTGCCAAACGGGCGGACAAACGTTCTTTGCGCTTTAAATTGCCGCCTAAATAAATTAGCGCAAGATCGGCAATCCAGGCATAAGCATAACTGAGCCTGGCTAAACGTTGATATTCACGGCGCATAGGGCTCTTTGGGGCTGCTATCAAAAAACCACCTGTCCACGCCGAAAGCGTTGCCTTGGCAAAATTTCGCATAAAATAACTGATATGCTGCCAAATAATTTCAGCAAACTGTTCTTTATCGTTGCTGGACAATGCGTAAAATTCTTTACGAATAAAAGGATGACATGCCATGGAACCCTGTCCAAAAATTAATAAATTTCTCGACATGATATTTGCACCTTCAACGGTGACGGATATCGGGATACTTTGGTAAAAACTTGCAAGGTAATTACGCGGTCCGATCACTACGGTACGACCGCCGTGAACATCCATGGCAGCATTCACGGCAATGCGTGCCAATTCTGTATTGAAATATTTGGTAATTGCAGATGCCACAGAGGGTTTTTTGCCTTGATTCACTGCAGCAACAGTCATTAAGCGGGTGGCATTCACCAAATAATTCAAACCTGCAATTTCGGCCAATTTTTCTTCAATGCCTTCAAATTGCGCTAATTCCACATTAAATTGGCGACGCACGCGTGCATAGGCACCCGTTGCTATATAAGAAACGCTTGAAGAAGCTGCACCCAATGCCGGCAATGAAATCGAGCGGCCAATTGACAGGCACTCTACCAGCATTTGCCAACCGTGCCCGGCTTGCTCCTGCCCACCAATGATACTGGTAATGGGAGCAAAGATATTTTCACCACGAATCGTGCCATTCATAAACCACTGATCCGCTGGCAAATGGCGGTTGCCTATCTCTAAATGCTCCGCTTCGCGGGAGATGAGCAAGCAAGTGATTCCTTCCTCGCCTTTACCTTGCAGCAAACCATTTGGATCTTTTAAATTAACAGCCAAACCAATTAATGTCGCTACGGGAGACAATGTAATCCAGCGCTTGTTAAGCGTGATGCTTAATCCCAAGACTTGCTGGCCATTCATTTCTTTTTGCACGACAATGGCTTCAGACTGAATGGAAGTTGCATCGCTTCCCGCTTCAGGTTCGGTCAGGGCAAAACAAGGAATGTCGATGCCTTTTGCCAAACGTGGCAAGTAATAAGATTTTTGTTCTGCAGTACCATAGTGCTGCAATAATTCACCCGGGCCTAAAGAATTAGGAACCATGACCGTGACGGCTGCAGCGCCGGAACGACTGGCAATCTTCATCACCACATCTGAGTGAGCACGTGCAGAAAATCCTTTCCCGCCATACTCCTTACTGATCACTAAGCCAAAAAAACCCTTTTCTTTCAAATAAGTCCACACGTGTTCGGGAAGGTCACGCTGCTGGGAAAAATCCCAGTCATTAATCATTGCGCATAATTCTTCGGTTTCGTGCTGTAGAAATGCTTGTTCTTCAGCAGTCAGTTGCGTTGCAAGTTGTGATAACTTTTCCCAGACAGGCATCCCGGTAAAAATATCTTCCTCCAACCAGGTATCGCCTGCATTTAAAGCGTCTTCTTCAGTTTTGGAAAGTTTGGGCAAAGACTTGCCGGCACGTGCATATAAAAAAGCACTGATTGCCGCCCGTACGCTTTGCACTTGCAGGGTTAACATAATAGCGATAATTATTGCCCACAAAAAGATTCCTGCTATCCAGGGCAAACCTATAAAAAACGTGGTAACCACTAGATATACGATGCTAGCCCCAATCCAGACTTGCGGATGCCAGGCATGATAAAGCGCAATAAGAGTAAACAATAAATACAAGACAAATAATGTGACGGCCATTTTCCTTTTCCTTGTAAATCCATGCAAGTGAAGCAAAGAGCTGATTGAAGTCAATGAGTATATATAAAAAACATTTGTAAATTCAATGAAATAAAATCATCGCTTGCATAACATAATGGAATATCCTAGCGTAATCTTTTTATTCATCACGGGCTAAATATGAATAAACGCTTGGTATGGAATTTCGAGCTTGAGCCAACCACTTCCTTGCATATCCCCGCTAATGCACTGGCTTGTGCGGCTGAAATGCGCTGGGAAATGCGCTGTTTTTGGCCGGAAGACGCAATTATCTGCCTTAAAGGATTGACTGAACACTTTCTCGAATTAAGCCAATTTCAATTAAAAAAACGGGAGGATACCTATTACCTCCTCGATAATGCCCCCTTAAACATTAAAATGCGCCGGGGACAAATCGTTTATAAACCATTGCTTGCAAAAAAAGAGCATGCCATGGCTTATGGGCGTAAAATTATCCTGGACGAACAAGGCGCGGCTGCAACATTGCCCGGGGCGGAAAATATAACGGTAGAAGAACTTTTAGGACAAATTAAAGCATCCGGGAAAAAAATTGCAGTCAGCAAGGATGCATTCGTTTATAAGTTTTCTACTGAGCCCGCCACCAAGCTTGAGTTAGCGCGCTTGCGCGTTCAGGATAAAATTTATTTTAGCTTGAGCATTGAGTCACGTGCTTTATCTTTAGTGGAAACATTTGCGCAACACTTGCTTGCAACTTGGATTTCTTGCGACTATGTGACTTTCCTCAAAAGTATATTGGTATGATTAAAACCTTGCTTGCCATAACCATAAGCTTTGGAAAAATCGGACTGATTTCCCTTGGCGGCGGGAATTCCATGCTTAAGTTGCTGGAATATGAAGCAGTCAATTATCGCCATTGGATAGGGCAGGAAGAATTTATCCAAATGGTTGGCAGTACTTTTTTATTTCCAGGCTTGACTGCAGTCAAACTTGCGGCACTTATCGGCTATAAGGCAGGCGGAACTGCCGGATTGCTCCTAGCGGTAGCTTGTTTGAATTTACCAGGATTAATTTTAGCCATTTTCGGTTATTTTTGGCTGACAAGCCATAACGGTCCTATTATGCGCAAAATTATGATTGCCGTGCAATATGGGGCTTTTGCGCTATTGGCTGCCGCCACTTTTTCCATCGCCCAGGGCGTGCTGGCTGTATATTATTCGCTGTCGATGGTAATGGCTTGCATTTTATTCTTTTTAGCTCTAGCTTTTTTGAATCTATCCCCTTTTTGGGGCTTTATTGCATTTATTGGAGTTTGTTTTTTCCTGGTGAATTAATGCTAATGATCAACGTGTTGATTTTTAAGGAGCCATGTTGCAGCATACACTTGAACTAGCCCCGAATGTCGTGGAGAACCACTTGGATAATCCATTTGATAATCCTGAGTATTATATCAACCGCGAATTTACTGCATTGGCATTTAATGAACGCGTATTGAAGTTAGCCCGTGATGAACATGTCCCTTTACTGGAACGGATGCGCTACCTTTGTATATGCAGCGGTAACTTGGATGAGTTTTTTGAAATACGCGTTGCTGGTTTAAAGGAAAAGATCGCCATTTCCTCCGTTAAACTGAGTATTGATGGCTTGCGTCCCGATGAAATTTTAAGCCATCTTAGCAAAAAAACGCACAAACTTATCGATGAATTGTATTCCATTTTCAACAAGCAATTATTACCTGCCTTAAAAAAAGAAAATATTCATTTCTATAACATTCAAGATTGGACTGACGATATTCATTTGTGGGCCAAACATTATTTTAAAAACGAAGTCTTGCCTATCGTCAGCCCGATTGCCTTGGACTTGGCACACCCCCTGCCACGGTTATTCAATAAAAGCCTCAACTTCATCATCACCTTGAGCGGCAAAGATGCATTTGATCGCAACATCAATTATGCCGTAGTTCATGCCCCGCGCTCCTTACCGCGGCTCATTCACTTACCCTCCGAACTTTGCGGTGAAGGCAGCCATTTTGTATACCTTACTTCCATCATAAAAACCCACATCCATAGTTTTTTTCCAGGCATGGAAATTAGCGGCTGTTATGCATTCCGTTTAACCCGTAACAGCGATTTGTCATTGCGTGAAGAAGAAGCTGAAGATTTGGCAGCAGCGGTGCAACGCGAATTATTTTCACGCCATTACGGGCATGTAGTGCGCCTGGAAATTGAGAAAAACTGCCCGGATAACATGACCGATTTTTTACTGCAAAAATATCATTTACGTCATGAAGATGTTTACTATTGCGATGGGCCAGTCAACATCCAGCGCTTCTTACGGGCGATTAACAGCATACCAAGACCAGATTTAAACTATCCGCCATTTGCCTCGCAATATCCAAGTTTTCCAAAACACAAACAAAACTTGTTTAATGTATTGGATGAACAAGATATCTTATTGCATCATCCCTTCCAAAGCTTCGAAGTAGTCATTGATTTTGTGCGCCAGGCAGCATCCGATGCCAATGTTTTGGCGATCAAACAAACGCTTTATCGGACGCGTTATGATTCGGTGATGGTGAATGCTTTGGTGGAAGCAGCCCGCTCTGGCAAAGAAGTCACGGCAGTCATTGAATTACGCGCCCGTTTCGATGAAGAATCCAACTTGCGGTTAGCAAACCGTCTACACGAAGCAGGCGTACTGGTTTTATATGGCGTAGTCGGATTTAAAACCCATGCCAAAATGACTTTGGTAGTGCGCCGCGTCCATGGCAAGTTGAAACGCTATGTGCATTTAGGCACCGGCAATTATCATGAAGAAACTGCAAAACGCTACACGGATTTAGGATTATTGACATCCCACCCGGATATCACAGCTGATACGCAAATTATTTTTCAACAACTAACGGGGCTTGGGAAAACAGTAAAACTGAAAGAATTGTGCCATTCGCCATTTACCTTGCAAAAAAATCTGCTGCAACTGATTGAACAATGTTCTTTAGCTGCGCAAAAAGGGGTTGATGCAGAAATAATGATTAAGGTCAACGGACTTACCGACCTTATCATGATTCAAGCACTTTATGCCGCCTCGCAAGCAGGGGTAAAAATCAATCTGATTGTGCGCGGGGTCTGTTGTCTTCGCCCTGGACTCCCTGGCGTATCAGAAAACATCAGGGTCATTTCCATTGTAGGTAGATTCCTGGAACATCATCGCGTTTATTATTTCCGTTACGGGCAAGAAGAAAAATATTATTGCGGCAGTGCTGATCTTATGGAGCGCAATTTATATTATCGCATTGAAGTCATGTTCCCGATTCTTGACGAAGAATGTAAAAAGCGTATCAGGCAGGAAATCCTAAAAAATTATTTAAAAGACAACAGCAATGCGTGGGAAATGCAAAGCGACGGGACTTACAAGCCTCTTCACCATGGAGCTTACAGTGCGCAGGAAAAATTATTGGAGCTTTATTCTTAAGAGATATTCACAAGAATTTTATTCCTTTCACCGGCTACCTCGCGCGTTAACCTCGGCACGAGATATCCCGGCAATTGCGCTTGCAATTCTTTAAAGGTGGTTTCGGCAACCTGCGAAGGTGTATCGAAATGCGCAGCACCTTCCACCTTGTCTAATAAATGCAGGTAATACGGTAAAATCCCAATTTCAAATAAACGTTTACTTAGTTTTGCAAGCGTTGCCGCATCATCATTCACCCCGGCCAAAAGTACGGATTGATTCAGTAAATGGCAACCGGCGCGTTTTAAAGCAAAACACGCCTGAGCGACGTGCTCATCCAATTCGTTAGGATGATTGCTATGCACAACAATCACTTTTTGCAAGCGGCTGGCTGCCAATAAATCGATAAAATCCGCGTCGATGCGTTCCGGCAAGACAATGGGCACACGGGAGTGAATGCGTAAAATACGCACATGCGAAACCGCTGCCAATTTGTCTAAAAATATTTGCAACATGGGGTTTTTTACTAAAAGGGGATCGCCTCCACTTAAAATAATTTCAAAAATAGAATCATTGTTCGCGATATATTCTAGCGCCTGCTGCCAGCCATGTTGGCCGGGATTATTTTCTTCATAGGGAAAATGCCTGCGGAAGCAATATCGACAATTGATGGCGCAAGCGCTACTTAACGTAAGCAAAACCCGTCCGTCATACTTATGAATAAGTCCTGCAACTGGATTTGTATCACGTTCTTGCAAGGGATCTTTTACAAAGCCTGCATGGGCTTCTGTTTCTTGCGCTTGCGCTAGTACCTGCAATAAAAGAGGATCCGCAGGATTCCCACGCTCCATTAATCCTGCAAAACGGCGCGGTACCCGGGTTTTGAATTGCTGTTCGGCTACAGTGCTGCCTAACTCAGGCGGCAATTGTAAAAAAGACAATAATTCGGCTGCAGAATTAAATCCTTGTGCCAGGATTTTCTGCCAACTGGGTTTGGAATCTCGCATTCATAGTATAGACTTGGTAAACTGCGTGCACTTTAACGAAATTGAAATAAAATCTCAATCCTAATATAGCGGAGCATCCATGGCAATTTATAGTACCAATGAATTTAAAAATGGCCTGAAAGTTATGATAGACAACGCGCCTTGCAGCATTGTCGACTGTGAATTCGTAAAACCCGGGAAAGGACAGGCATTTACACGCGTTAAAATTCGCAACCTCAAAACAGGCCGTGTCGTGGAGCGTACCTATAAGTCAGGTGAAACCTTGCCTTCTGCTGATGTAGTCGATGTGGAAATGCAATATTTGTATAATGATGGTGAACATTGGCATTTCATGGTCCCAGATACGTTTGAGCAATATGCTGCAGGTGCGGAAGCCCTTGAGGAAGCTGCCAAGTGGTTGAAAGAACAAGACTTATGCGTCGTTACCCTTTGGAACAATGAACCGTTACAAGTAACCCCCCCTAATTTCGTCATTCTCGAAATTACAGAAACTGATCCCGGTTTAAAAGGCGATACTTCAGGTGGTGGCGGTAAACCTGCAGTATTGGAAACAGGCGCTGTCGTGCGCGTTCCCTTGTTCGTACAAATTGGTGAATTGATTAAAGTAGACACGCGCAAAGGTGAGTACGTTTCCCGCGCGAAAGAATAATTTTTGGGCATTTAATGCCCAAAAATTTACCATCGGTACCAAGCAGGGCGATAAAACCGCGGTCCATAATAATAGCGTGGCGTGTAAGAACGATAGATACCGCCTATGATTGGAGCTCGATAATTATAGTAACCGGGATAATAACCACCCGTAATATAACCCGGATATCCCAAACCAACATAAGTGGTTTCAGTACCCGCCTCAGTGGTGGCTACAGCCGTGCAACTACTGAGTGTTGCCGCCGAAGACAGGACAAACAAAGCAAGAATTAATTTCTTCATAATCGCTTCCTTGCATGAACTTAATTTGTATAAATATTATACTATACGAAATTATATTTCACAAACGAGCAAGGGATTAAGCGTATTGCAACATTTTAATCTGTGCTTTTAATTGATCAAAACCTGCCTCCACATTGACGTATTGCCTGTTGGCTAAATAGACTGACAAAGAGCCGTCATCAGTAGCCTGCCTTGCCTGTAAAACACTATTAAATTTTAAATCGCGCAGCCGCAAAAAATCATGATCACGCGTCACCAAATAAAAATTTCGGTACTGATGTTTATTATGGAAATGAAGTTTTTTGGCTTCGGCCGACAAGCTATGCCCAGGTAAATAATCCTTGAGCGAGTAACATTGATTGTTATGCACAGCAATAATTTTACCGCTTTTAGGTAAAAGCTGCTTAATTTTAGTTGCCAATTTTTGCACAGTCCGATGTGCAGCAGGTGTGTAAGGACCAAATTGTCTTAATGTTTTTTTAATCCCTGCATCGCTGTAGATGCGGTTAGGGTCAAATTCGTATCGCTGCCCCTGCAAACGAAATATGATGTTTCTACCTCCTGGGTGTACCAGAGTCAAAATGCTTCCGCCTTTTGCAGCAACCATCGCCCGTGCTGCATGCAAGGCAGTCGTCTCATTCTGATGCAAATGAACAAACATTTTACCAGAACCTTTTTTCTCCACTTTGACAATAATGAGCGTATCCCCCATTTTTACTGGATAATTGGCTGCAAAAGCAATGGCGTGAAAAAAAATACAACAAAGAATTAGCCAATATTTCATTGTCTAAGATTTACCATAAAGTATAATTTTGTAGCATATTATCTTATTACGATACTAAATTCAATCTAAAAAATGCCATGGCATCGTTGAAAAAATGGGTTATCTAGGGATAGTGAGGACATATCTTATGGCCAGATGCTATTGAAGAATGCGGTGGAGATAAGTTCCCCGTAAGCGCAGCTACCAGCAAGATATTATATCGAATAAAAAATAGGCAATAATCCCTGTATTCTGAGCCGCAAATAACTTCAATAAAGTGGCGATCTATGAAATGCATTAGGTTTCCTGACAGGACAGGCATACACACAACACTTCAAAACAATCTCCTTATCTATAGCCGGATTGGTTCAGCCAGGACAAATCATTGCCTATATGCATTAATAATAGACAAATTATCTTTTGTTAACAACTTGCTCTTGTCCACTTGATCTTCTCCCATAACCAAGTTATATTTTTAATAAAATAGGCAAAAAGCTAACGCAGTGCACAAATTGTTAATAATGAATTATAATCGTCGTCTGTTTTAGCAATTTAATTATTCCCAGTAATGAAAACAATCATTGAATCCTACCGTGCCGGCTTATTTCAAAAAAAATTCATCTTGCCCAATATTATTTCCGGCATCATTGTCGGAGTCGTAGCCTTACCGCTAGCCATGGCATTTGCCATCGCTTCCGGCGCAAAGCCAGAACAGGGTTTGTATACAGCCATTGTGGCAGGTCTTTTGGTCAGTATTTTTGGCGGCAGCCGCTTGCAAATCGCAGGGCCTACGGGCGCTTTTATTGTGGTGCTCGCAGGAATTACCTCCCAGTATGGGATTGACGGCTTGCAGATAGCAACTTTACTGGCCGGAATCATGTTGGTGCTATTTGGTTTATTGCGCCTGGGGGCAATCTTAAAATTCATTCCTGATCCAGTTATTCTGGGGTTTACCGCAGGAATTGCCGTTGTCATTTGGGTAGGGCAATGGCAATATTTTTTTGGCCTCCCCCATATCCAGGGCTCTCATTTTCACGAGAAATTTTGGCATACCCTCACAGCCCTGCCGGCAATGAGCATAAGTACCACCATGCTTGCCTTGCTATCCCTGACGATTGTCCTCTACTCAAACCGCATCTCATGGTTAAGACGAATTCCGGGACCATTGCTAGCCTTGATTGTTGCTACGCTCTTGCAAGCTGTTTTTAAATTTTCGGATGTGGCAACGATTGGCAAAGCCTTTGGTGGCATCCCGCAAGGCTTACCCTCCTTCCACCTCCCTGAATTGAGCGTCAACCGCATTCTGGAATTGATAGGCCCTGCCTTCACCGTAGCCATGCTGGGCGCAATCGAATCCTTATTATCTGCAGTAGTGGCCGACGGCATGGCGGACACGCGCCATGATTCAAACCGCGAATTAATCGGCCAGGGCATTGCCAATATTGCCACTCCTTTTTTTGGCGGGTTTGCAGCTACTGGTGCTATTGCCCGCACAGCCACCAACATCCGCAATGGCGGCAATAGTCCTTTATCCGGCATTGTCCATGCTTTGACTTTAGTTTTAGTTTTGCTGTTTTTAGCACCCCTGGCTGCCGATGTTCCACTTGCAGTACTTGCTGCCATTTTATTCGTTGTCGCCTGGAATATGAGTGAAGCGCGCCATTTTATTAAGCTTTTAAAAAGAGCCCCGCGCGCCGATGTGGCGATTCTTTTGATCACCTTCTTGTTGACGGTATTGGTCGACTTGGTGGTGGCAGTAAATATCGGGGTGATCCTTGCCATTCTTCACTTCTTGCTGCGCATGTCAGCCAGTGTAGAAATACAGCAACAGACGCAGGAACAACTTGCGCAGGAAATGGCACCACAAGGCTCATCAGCTTTACCGTCCGATGTTTTAATTTATGCCATACAAGGTCCATTTTTCTTTGGCGCTGCAGAAATGTTTGCACAAGCTCTTGCCAGTACCCACGCGGATCCTCGCATTTTGATTCTGCGTTTAGGTTGGGTACCTTTTATCGATATTACTGCCTTGCACGCTTTGGAAGAAGTGATCACCCGCTTGCAAAAACGCGGCATACGCATCTTGTTAACGGGAGCAAGGCCTAATGTTGAAAAGAAATTGCAAAAAGCCGGTATTATAAATTTATTAGGAAAAGAAAATTTATTTGCCGACTTTACAAAAGCCGTGGATTTTATTCGAAAAGTTTCACCAAATGAGGTAAAACCCGCGTCAGCTGCAACTTTCCCTGCCGATAATTCGTTGGCAGTTAAACTGTGATCAAGCCGTCACTTGGCTTTTCTCTAACAAAAAGTATCGCATCTTAAGCGTTGCAAAGATGCGATACTCGGCATGAAATTATTATGCCATCGGCGCTGATTAATCTCTAAAATTATTAAACTGCAAAGGTTGCTCGATCTCCGCTTTCTTTAATAAAGCGATGGCTTCTTGCAAATCATCGCGATTTTTCCCAGTCACGCGGACTTTATCGCCTTGAATGGATGCTTGTACCTTAATCTTACTGTCTTTCATCAGTTTCACTATTTTTTTGGCTGTAGGCTGTTCAATACCTTGTTTAAACAGCATGGTAAGCGAAAATGTCTTGCCGCTATGCACCGGCTCATCTTCTATTTCCACGCCGGAAGTACTGACACTACGCTTGCTGCAATGCGTACGGAACACATCTTCCAATTGACGGACCTGAAAATCAGATTCGGATTTTAAGGTAACCTTGAGTTCCTCGAGGCTAATATTGGCTTCTACGCCACGAAAATCAAAGCGATTGCCGATTTCGCGATTGGCATTATCGACAGCATGGCGCAGCTCCATTTCGTTTACTTCTGAAACTACATCAAATGAAGGCATAATTTATGGATCCTCGTAAAAATTAAGCATTATAGCAATTGGTTTATAGGTTTACATGGCTTCGTGTGTCCCTAACGGCCGCAATTCAATGGATAAATCCTTGTCCACTAGCAATAAATGATTGGCCGGCACCTCCAGCCATTCTGTGTCAAAATCGGTAAGTTTTTCAGACACGACTAAAATGCAATTTTTTTCATTCCCTTCTTGCAGCATATGATAATGGCCTTTTTTCGCGACAAATCGGCTGCCCAGTGAATAATGCATCGTTTCCGGCATTATCTTTTTTGCCGTACTATAACGACAGGCCAGCAGACGCTCGCCATCGGTTAGACAAACATTATAAAAAGCAGCGCCAGATTTTCCAAATTCTTTTCTTATTCGCTCTATTGCCGTAAATGTCGCCTGCAATACATCAGCCACGACCGTTAATTGCGTTAAATCCTTCCCTTTTGCCAACTGCAAAAACAAGGCAAATAAATGTTCAGAGTCGGTGTCGCCTTGAATCCAATGATACACATCATCATCCAATAAATGCCGTAAATGGCGTTTGATTGCAATAAAATCCGGGATCCCGCCATTGTGCATCAACATCCACCGCTTAAATACAAACGGATGGCAATTATAATTAGTTACGCCGCCGGCACTGGCCGCCCGCACATGTGCAAAGAATGCAGGCGATTTAATTTTTGCAGTGAGACTCAATAAATTCCGATCATTCCAGGCAGGAAATACAGACGTAAATAAAGCGGGGTCTGGACTGATAGCAGGAGCATACCAGCCCAAGCCAAACCCATCTCCATTGGTCGGGATATTTGATTCACGAGCATGCAAACTCTGCATGATGATCGAATTTGCCGGCTTTACCAACACGTCCTGCAAGAGAATTTCATGGCCTAAATAGGCAATTAACCGACACATAAAAATCCCGTAAATGCAAAAGCTCAATCAAATAATAGGTGCTTTAGCGATATTAATAATTATCGGGGAAATCATTCACACCGGCTGAAGTATTGGTATTGTTTGTGGAAGCATCGGTCGTGCCATTGCTGTTGCCTTTAGCCGCACCTGCCTCAGGTGTCCCCACCACCATCTTATCATGGACAGTATTTACGCCTTTGATTGATTTGGCTACCCGCAATACGTTTTGTTTTTCTTGTTCCGTGCCAATGTTTCCGGATAAATACACTTGACCATCTTTGGTTTCGACGCTAACCGTCCAGCTCGGAACGTCTTTGCCCATGATGTCTTCGCGAATCAAAGCACCTTTAATTTTGGCAGTGATATACGTGTCATTCAAAGGGTATTGGCTATCTTTCACCGTCAAATTATCCACATTGACATCGCTCACCCCTTTGGTGGATTCGGCATTCATGATGACTTTGTCATAATCGGTATCGGAAGGCAGCTCGCCTGATAAATAAACAATACCTCCGCGTACGGAAACATTAACTTTACCATTGTATTCAGACAAAATCGCAGCAACGCTCTTTGTTAAGGTGGCATCATTAGGCTGGGCGCTGGTTTGCATGGTTTGCCCATTCTGCATTTTATTATTGCCATTTGCTTTATGATTAGCCGCCATGGCATAACTGGCAAGGCTACTGCAAACGAGCACGGCAACTACTTTCTTTTTTATAAATTTATCCATGGTATTTCTTCCTTTTTCTTGTTAATTGCTGGCAACCATCTTATCTTACAAATCAGAACAATGATGGATAAGCATAGGCAGAGATGCGTGTTTATGCAAAATTTTCAATGCTCTACTATGATTAAAGATAGGGGTGTATTTACTGCCCAATGACTCATTAAACAAGCGCTATAAGGTAACGCAAAAAGAATGGAAACGATTGAAATTTAAGGAGAGCAATCATGTTAAGCTGGGCGATTTTCTTTTTTATCATTGCAATTATCGCTGCGGTTTTCGGCTTTGGCGGTATTGCCACAGCAGCAGCCAATATAGCACAGCTTCTTTTTTATCTTTTTATTATCATCTTCGTGGTCTTGCTTATCATTAGCTTGATTGGCGGAAGACGCCCGCCACCGCCTCTATGAAAGACCGTAGCAAGCAAAAAGAAGCAAAAGTCTTATCACCTGGCCGGCCATTAACAATAAAATTTTAAAAGTGCTACACTAAGTTGCTGTTAACCTCAGGGAAAGGAGGTATATGAAAAGATTGTAATAAGCTTAGCTTTTTTGTTTAGTTTAGGATTTAAATTCATTTTAAAATGGAGATTTGCTATGAAAACAATCGTAATAAAAATTTCTTTCCTGCTTTTAGCATTATTCAGCTTCTCATCACACGCGGAAAAAGTAGTCATTACCGGCGAACCTGTTGTTTTAGAAAAACGCGGTGATGTGTATGTTGTACCAAGCGCCTACACAGCAGCAACGCCCTATCATTATGTAACCTTGGATGGCACCAATCGTGTGTGTTATGCAGAAGCTCAACCCAATTTGGCTTCATTAAACATGAGTACAGTAACGGTGGATGTTAATGGCACCCCGCAAACGTGGACATGCTACGATTACGATGCCACTTACTTTGAAGTAACCCCATAATTTCAAAACTCGTTGGCGGCCAACCGCCAACGATGCTTTTGCCGAGATAAACAAATGGAAAAGTTTGCTGATCGCCACCAAGCCGGCACAATTCTTGCCAAACGCTTGCATGAGTATGAGAGAAAATCCAATGGTATTGTGCTTGCATTACCTCGTGGCGGTGTGCCAGTAGCCTATGAAATAGCGCAGGCGCTTTCCCTGCCACTGGATGTATTCATTGTACGCAAGCTCGGCGTACCTGGCCATGAAGAATTGGCCATGGGAGCTATTGCTTCAGGGGGCACTCTTTTTTTCAATGAAGACATCGTCCACTCCATGGATATCCCGCAAAGGCGGATCCAGGCAGTGATTGACTCGGAGCAGAAAGAACTGGCCAGACGCGAGGCACTGTATCGCCAAGGCAAGCCTTTTCCCTCCCTCACAGGAAAAACAGTTATTTTAGTAGACGATGGCATTGCCACAGGTGCGACGATACATGCCGCCATCAAAGCCTTACGCAAACTAAAACCAGAACAAATTATCCTTGCCGTGCCGGTTGCAGCCCTCTCCACTTGCCGCGAACTGGCTCGTGAAGTGGAAGGCATAATTTGCCCTCTGCAGCCTGTTGATTTTTATGCTGTAGGGTTGTGGTACGACGATTTCTCCCAAACCACTGATGAAGAAGTCTCCCAATTGCTCAGGAAAACCAATAGCGTGCGCCATTCTGTGCACTGATTTTAAGTTTCATAATCTACATGCAAAACAGGGTTAATGTATGCTTGAATTTACGAAAGACTTTCGTCATGAAGTAATTATCCCCATGGGCACAACACCGCTTAAAGGGTTTTTATATATTCCTGAGCATGCCTTTGCCCTGGTTTTATTCGTGCATGGAAGCGGCAGCAGCCGCTTTAGCCCACGAAATCAATACGTGGCCGACGTATTAAATCAAGCTAATTTGGCAACACTATTGTTTGATTTATTCACCCCTGACGAAGAAGATTTTGATGTACAAACACGTGCTTTACGCTTTGATTTAAATTTTCTTGCCATGCGGCTCAAGGCAGCGACCCAATGGAGCAGTGCTCTATTTCCAAATTTTAATATGGGTTATTTTGGCTCCAGTACAGGCGGTGGAGCCGCATTAATCGCTGCGGCGCAAAATGAAAACATAAAAGCTGTTGTATCACGCGGCGGGCGCCCGGATTTAACCGGCGATTTTCTTCCCTTGGTTAAAGCACCAACTTTATTATTAGTGGGTGAACGTGATGAAAGCGTCATCATGATGAACCAATCCGCACAAGCAAAAATGCATTGCCTTACCCACCTTGATATCATCCCCGGGGCAACGCACTTATTTGAAGAGCCAGGGACCCTGGAAGAAGTTGCGCGGCTTGCCAAAAACTGGTTTATTAAGCACTTGGTACATTAACTGCCGCATAGTTATTCACTAGCAAAGCACCAACGAATGCACTGCTCTCAGTAGCTTTAAGTGCAGATGCCATGCGGATAAGGAAAAAAATGAGCGCGCACTATCTGGATAAATTTTTTAACCCATCCGCTATTGCTGTAATTGGGGCAAGCAGCCGCACCAATTCGGTCGGCATGAAAGTTTTTGCAAATCTGCTGGGCGCGAATTTTGCAGGGCAATTGTACCCAGTAAACCCAAAGCATACCAAAATACAAGGCTACCATGCTTTTCCCAATGTTTTAGATATTCCACATGCTATTGATTTAGCCATTATCACTACTCCTGCGCAAACTGTTCCCATCATCCTTGATCAATGCGGCAAGAAGAATATAAAAGCCGCCGTAATTATTTCTGCAGGCTTCAGTGAATCAGGGAATGAGGGAAAAGAATGGGAACAATCAGCCCTGAATTTAGCCCATCATTATAACATGCGGCTGATTGGCCCCAATTGTTTGGGGCTGATGCGCCCCGCTTGTGGTCTTAACGCCACGTTTAATAACACCTTTGCCATGTCGGGCTCTATTGCCTTGGTTTCGCAATCAGGCGCAATTTGTGCTGCGATTTTGGATTGGGCTATCGATAAACGCATTGGTTTATCGGCAATGGTATCGTTGGGTAATGCGGTTGATTTGGACTTTGGGGAAATCCTTGATTTTTTGGCTGTCGATGCAGAAACGAAGAGCATTCTCCTTTACATTGAAGGCATTCACAATGCACGCCGCTTTATGAGTGGACTTCGCGCTGCCGCCCGCATGAAACCTGTAATAGTCATCAAGGGAGGGCGCTTGGCGCAAGGCTCCAGGGCTGCCTATTCCCATACCGGCGCCTTAGTCGGGGATGATGACGCCTTTGATGCGGCATTAAGGCAAGCAGGAGCTGTGCGGGTCATGACAATCAAACAATTATTTTCCGCCGCCGAAATCCTCTCCAGTAATTATCGCACCCAGGGCAACCGTTTGGCTATTATCACAAACGGCGGCGGAGCAGGCGTGATGGCAGCGGATCGTGCTTCGGAATTAAATATTCCCCTGGCGCCTTTAAACGAACACACCATTACCCAATTAAATCAAATTTTACCGCGCGCCTGGTCACATCAAAACCCCATAGACATACTGGGTGATGCAACACCTGAGCGCTATCACCATACCGTGAAGATCTGCGCAAAAGATGAGAACATTGACGGGCTTTTAAATATACTTATTCCAGTAGCTATGTCGAATCCTTTAAAAGTAGCCAAACAATTGCTTCTCGATGCAAAAGAAAGTACAAAACCCATTATTGCCTGCTGGATGGGCGAGCACCATGTCAAATCTTCCTGGGAGTTATTCGCACAACATAATATCCCCTGTTTCTCTACGCCGGAAGAAGCCATTGAGGCATTTTCCTATCTTGCCGAGTATCACCATAATCAGCAATTATTATTGCAAGTTCCAGAACCGAGGCTGCACCGTCCCAAGCACGATGTACAAGGGGCGAGGTTGATTATTGAATCCGTGCTAGGCGAACGCCGTAACTTGCTGAGCACCATGGAATCTAAAGCCATCCTTAAAGCTTTCGCAATCCCGATCACATCGGCTATTGCCACGCATTCTGCCAACGAAGCATTAATCGCTGCAGAAACGCTGCAATTTCCTGTAGTCATGAAAATTAATTCCCCGGATATTACTCATAAACAAGATGCAGGCGGCGTAAAATTAAATATTGAACATGCAGGCGCTGTGCGCGACACGTATCACCAGCTTATTGAAAATGCCAAGCAATATCGTCCTGATGCCAACATTACCGGCGTCACTGTGGAAAAAATGTATAAGGATCCTAATAACCGTGAAGTAATGATCGGAGTGGTCCGGGACAAAGTATTTGGTCCAGTGATTACTTTTGGCGCCGGCGGTACGTTTGTTGAAATTATCCGCGACCGTGCTGTGGCTCTCCCCCCGCTGAATCCTTACCTTGCCAACCATTTGATCGATAGAACCCGGATTGCCAAATTATTGGGTAAATTTCGCAATATGCTACCCGCGAACACCGACGCGTTGCTCAATGTCTTGCTTAATGTGTCAGCAATGGTATGTGAATTGCCCTACATTCGAGAAATGGATATTAATCCTTTACTGGTCAATGACAAGGAAGCCATCGCTGTGGATGTCAGAATCGTAGTCGATGCACCAGTCACCTCCACTGTACCCTACCAGCACATGGCAATCTGTCCTTATCCGAGCCATTTGAGTTCGACTTGGCAGATGACAGATAGCACCCACATCACCATACGGCCCATACGTCCGGAAGATGCACAAATTGAACAAGAATTCGTGAAAAATCTTTCCCCCCAATCCAGATATTTTCGTTTTATGGAGCATTTGCAGGAATTGACATTAAGCACCCTGATCCGTTTCACCCAAATTGACTACGATCGCGAAATGGCGTTCATTGCGACTTGCAAAAAGATTGATAAAGAAATTGCAATCGGGGTTGCCCGCTACTACATGGCGAATGATGCAGGCGATACCTGTGAATTTGGTTTGGTCATTGCAGATGCCTGGCAAAATAAGGGCCTTGGTACGCGGCTTATGAAGGTTTTACAAGATGCTGCCAAACACCGCGGCGTGAAAATGATGAGAGGGGAAATTCTCGCCGAAAACAAACCCATGTTGGATTTGGTAGAAAATCTGGGTTTTACCGTCATGAGTGTCGCCGATCCTAAAATTAAAATAGCCAGTAAACAGTTAACTTAACGCCATCGGACAGCAAGGAAGGACATGACTACATCAAAGTTCATTACAAACCATATTAAGAATCCTTACTTAAGCCAAGAGCAATACCATGCCATGTATGAGCAATCTATTCGTGCGCCCATGCACTTTTGGCACGAACAGGCGGAACACTTCATTTCCTGGTTTAGCAAATGGCAAAGCGTGCAAACTGGGGGTTTTGTCGACGGCAACATACGCTGGTTTGTAGGGGGGGCATTAAATGCCAGTTATAACTGCATCGACCGCCATCTCCCTGCCCGTGAGCAACAAGTCGCTATCCTTTGGGAGGGGGACGAGGCACAGGAAATCCGCCGCATAACTTACCAACAACTCCATGAAGAAGTCTGCCGTTTCGCGCATGCATTAACAGCCCAAGGTATAAAGCAAGGGGATCGGGTGTGTATTTATATGCCGATGATCCCAGAGGTTGCCGTCGCCATGCTCGCTTGTACCCGCATTGGCGCGGTACATTCCGTGGTATTTGCCGGCTTTTCACCAGACGCTTTAAGTGCACGTATTTTAGATGCGGATGCACGCTTGATCATTACTGCAGACGAAGGGTTACGCGGCGGCAAGGTTATACCGCTTAAAAATAATGTTGATACAGCACTTGCCGCTTGCCCCAACGTAAATAAAGTCATCGTCGTCCGCCGCACCGGCAACCCAATTCCCTGGCATAAAAAACGCGATCTTTGGTATCACGAATCATTGGCAGCAATGCCAGTGACTCATCCCCCCATCAGTATGGATGCCAATTCCCCCATGTTTATCCTTTACACTTCTGGCTCAACGGGAAAACCGAAAGGGATCGTGCATGCCTTAGGTGGATATCTTGTGTATGCAGCAATGACCCATCATTATGTTTTTAATTACCATGCCCCGGATGTATTTTGGTGCACAGCTGATGTAGGTTGGATCACCGGCCACACTTATGCTATTTACGGTCCTTTAATGAATGGGGCCACGACCTTTATGTTTGAAGGGACTCCAAATTATCCGAATCATTCGCGCTTTTGGGAAATTGTTGATCGCCACCAGGTTAATATTTTATACACAGCCCCCACGGCTATACGTGCCTTAAGGCGCGAGGGCGATATCTGGGTTAAACGCACAAAGCGGCAAAGCCTTAATTTACTAGGCACAGTCGGTGAACCAATCAATCCGGATGTTTGGGAATGGTACCATGATATTGTTGGCGAGGGACGCTGCCCTGTGATTGACACGTGGTGGCAAACAGAAACCGGCGGGATTCTTATTGCCCCAATTCCCGGAGTTACGCCGCTTAAACCAGGCTCCGCTGCACAACCATTTTTCGGCATTGAGCCAGCTATTGTAAATGAATCTGGGGAATTTATTAAGGATGAGCAAGCTGGCAGCCTGGTTATCAGGCAGCCATGGCCGGGACTTGCAACAACAATTCATGGCAATCAGGAGCGCTATATGGCCGGATATTTTAAAGAAGTTCCAGGCGCCTACTTAACTGGGGATGGCGCGCACCGTGATGAAGATGGCTATTATTGGATCAGTGGGCGCAATGACGATGTGATTAAAGTTTCCGGGCACCGGTTGGGAACGGCAGAAATTGAAAGCGCTTTCCTAAGGCACAGCGCCGTATCAGAAGCGGCTGCAGTCGCCATCCCGCATGAAATTAAAGGCCAGGGAATTTATGTCTATATAACCTTGAAGGAAGGGATAGAAGCTGACGAAGAGTTGGCACGGCAATTATTCCAACATATACGCAAAACTATTGGCGCTATTGCAGCCCCGGAAGCCATGCAATGGGCTGAGCAATTACCGAAAACCCGTTCCGGCAAAATCATGCGACGGCTTTTGCGCAAAATTGCCTGCGATGAAACTGAAGACTTGGGTGATACATCTACCCTGGCCGAGCCCGCGGTGATTGATGCGCTCATCCGCAACCGGAAAAATGCCATTTATCCTTAAAATTCCCATAAGCAGGCTCACATGCGATGAATTAATCAGTGGCATAAAAACACTCACAGTAAAAAGCCTCCGGGCGGAGGCTTTTTGTGGTAGGGATGTTTAGAGGACTTTCAGGAAAGCAGTTAAATCTTGCTTTTCTTGTTCCGTCAATTTGAGTTGCATCACAAGGTTAAAAAATTCTACGGTGTCAGCCAATGTCAGCAGGCGGCCATCGTGCAAATAAGGTGGGGAATCTTTAATGCCTCGCAATGGGAATGTTTTTATTGGCCCATCCCCTACTGCTTTAATGCCATTCACTACTTGGGGCTTGAAGAAACGCTCGGTTCTTAGATTGTGCATGGTGTTATCAGTATAATATGGCGGCACGTGACACGTGGAACATTTGGCTTTACCAAAAAACAAAGCTTGTCCGCGCAATTCTGCCTCGGTGGCTTTGCTGGGAATCAGTGTGCCATCTATATCCAATTTCGGTGCAGGTGGAAAATCCAGCAAAGCTTGGAATTCAGCCATAAAATGCACTTGGCTGCCACGCTCTAAAATATTGACACCTTTTTTAGTGGCAATTACAGGATCGCCGTCAAAATAAGCTGCCCGTTGTTCAAATTCAGTAAAATCCTCGACCGTTTTCAGGGCACGTTGCGACCCGAATAAACGCTGGATATTAAGCCCGCGCAAAGTTGGCGTATCAATACGATGGCGCAGCTCTTGCGGGCGGATATCCCCCACCAAATGCGTGGCACCATTGGTATGGCCATTTTGATGGCAATCAAAACAGGCGACTCCACGGCTGGGTTTCTTGGAGCGACGATCATCGGTCTGGTTAAATTGTTGTTGCGGGAACGGCGTTACCAGCAACCGCAAGCCTTCAATTTGCTTAGGGTTTAAAATCCCATTAAATAATTCGAAAAAATTTTCTATCGTTACTAACTTACCTTGCGATACGTCCCCCAGTTCAGGGTGCGTCGTCAGGAAAATTGGCGCAGGAAAAGGCGGAAGGAAGTGATCAGGCAAGTCAAAATCCAAATCAAAGCGAGTTAAATCCCGACCCTCCTGCTTGTTAATTTCATCAATTGCAAATTTGGGAAATAACATGCCCCCCTCAGCCTGGTTAGGGTGTGGCAAAGGCAGGAAGCCTGCCGGGAATAAGTCTTTTTCCCGGATTTCCTCAGGAGTCATTTTGGCTAAATCATCCCAAGTGACATTGGCCGGCAATCTCACCCGCACACCTTCTTGTACAGGCTTACCATTGGACATTTTTGCATCGGGGGAAGGCTTATTGCTTAAATCATAGCGTTGATTTAATAATTCCTTCTGCCTGTCATTTAAAGCCTGCCTGGCAGCTTCCATGCGTTGCATGATGGTTTGGAAACTTTCTTTGATGTCTACTGGCAAATAACTTGAGACGACAGCATGGGCAGAGGAAATCAAAGAGGCAGAAAAAAGTAAAGTAACAAATCCTTTTTTTAGCATATTAAAATCCCTTTAAACATGATCTTCTAATAGTAAGATAGCTATAGCATAGCTATCTTAAAACCTCCTCGCAAGCAACAATGTAAGCAGTTCACTGCGAGGCAGAATAAATTACATGCTAAATGTTTTTTCAGTGCTGCCGGCAGGCACGTTATTAGCTTGGGAAACATTCCTATTAATGGCATCTCCATTATCATTAAACAGATACTTCCCATTCATTGTTTGCCCCTGTAAAAAACTTTCTATAATCTGATGCATATCTGTCTTTTGCTTTACTCCGGTGCGGGTAAAGAAATTAACCAAGGCGAATAACAATTCTTTCGAAGTCACGTGTGGCGCTACTTCCCAATGTTTTTGTGCTTCTGGGACAAGTGTTGCAACAAATTCATTCTCATTAGTACGCTTAACTGTAATTGCTGTTGCCCAGCTGGGAGCAAATGTCGTTAAAGTATATGCAGCGCTCTGCACTTTTAGCACATCATCATTAATAACCACGCGGCGTTTCATAAATTTCTCCAATCAATAAACTGCGCATACTTGCGCTTTTTTAAGGCAAAGTCAATTGATTTTGTCCGCTTAAGCGGCGCAGAATACAGTATTATGCAGGGCTATTTGCTCGCGATTCCTGGTTGTTATCAAACAGGGAATTCTTATACCGCATGGCTAATTTAGGTTTGTATTGAATGGCTGCATTTAAAACTTCCTCCTGCAAACTGGTTGCCAGTATTTGTTGCAAGCTTTTATCTTCCAGGCTTTCAATTGCACGTGTTATGGTATCTAGAGGTTCATAAGGAAAAGCAGGCTGGTCATAAGTGGCCAATTTGCTTATGTAATAAGTGACATGATTCTTTAACCATTCTATTGCCAGCTCATATTTTTCTTTACACTCTACTTCCTTACGCCAAAGATCAAGAAAAACCAGATAATCGCTTTCAGTATTCTTGCCATGCGCCAGCGTTCGGCTCCGCCTTACCAGCTCCAATAAAGAATGGGCCGACAGGCTTTGAAATAATTTAGGCGCGCCCACCAGCTCTTTCCCTGCCTGTCTGCTTTCTTCTAATCTTTTTTGCGATAATAATTTTTTAAAAAACATTTTTTTATCTCTCTTTATTATGAGTGCCATAGAATTGACACGTTAAGTGTGCTATTTAAAATAATCTATCGTTCAGGGATGTGCTAAGCATGAAAAAACAAAATTATATACAAGAAGCTCAAGGAAAAGGCATTTTCGGACTTTTACACCTCGGCATAATTTACCTGCTGCTGTCTTTATTCATTTTTGGCAGCCTCTATCATCAACTATTGCTTAACAATTTAGGAGTGGGTTTATCCTTTACGCTAAGCTGGTTCCTCTGCTATTTCTTGACCCCGCTTGTCCTTGCAAAAAATGATTTTACAGAATTTCGCCATAAATGGCTAAGGAAAATAGAAGAGCAAGGCTTGGTGAATGCAGGCAAGAAGCTCACTTTTTTCATCAATCTTCACGTTTGTTTCGCATTAATCCAGGGCATACTCTTACTCATTACCTTGCGATTTGTAAAATTCAATTTTTTTATAATTTCCATGCTTGGCATAATTGCAGTTATCCTCCTCGCTGCTATTTTTATTTTTGAAAAAATGCTGGCGAATTCTGCTACTGAAACGGGTAACCTCGGCTTTAGTACTGCTAAATTTATAGGGTTAATTTATATTGTCTGGTTTTTATTATTTACCGGCCTGCAGATCATCATTGTTAATTTTTTACCCTTAACGGGACGATTTTTATTTCAAATTGGTATCGTGTTTGTCACGTTGCTGACCCTTTACTTAACGCATCTCTTGCCTAATAAATTAGCGCGTGTTAAGTGGAGCTTTATAGCAGGTTTTTTTGTCACAGCTGGATTAATAGCTTATTTCAGCCATACCCTTTCCTAGCCAACTGGCAGGCTGTATTAAACCTGCCAGTTAATGCGGGGAGATCATTTTTGGAATGGATTGCTGCTCTGCTTCTTTTTCTTCTTTAAGCGACGCCTTACCCTCTTGTTTCATTTGGGAAACTTGCGCCTTAAAATTTTTAAAGGTTGTCGCAGCTTTTTTCTCATCGACTTCGTTATGATTTAAATGGGTTTTATTGGAAAAAATAGTACGCTGGGTTGCCATTGCCTTACGCACTTCCAAAGCCTCAGGACTTTGACTTGTGAGTATGTCGCCCCTTTCTGTCAAAGGCACGTTTACCATCGCATGTTCAATGGCGCTGGCTTTTTCTTTTAAGCCAAAGGTAAATAATGTTTGTTTTTTGGGCAATTCTTCTATAATGGTTTTGACTTGCTCAACAACAGGCTTATTTTGCTCTAATATTTTCCGCGTGTCATGCAGTGTCTGCACAATTTGTACGATTTCATCCTCACTTTTTGCCTGCTTGATTTTGCCTTCATATTCTTTGACAAAATTATTCATCACCACATCCACATTCTTGTCTTTTCCTATGCGATGTTGCTGGTCAATTTCTGCAAGAACCCGAGTGGAAATAGCTTTTAATTCATTAATTTTAAATTCACTCTTAATGGGCGAGAGTTCTTTCTCCATTTCGTCTTTTACTGCGAATACCGAGGCAATGGAATTTGCTTTATTTAATTTTTCTTCCATTTGCTGCATGAGCGAGGTTATTTTGTCTTTATTGCCAGACGTTTCATATTCCTCAATTCTCTGCAGGCTCTTATTGCAATCATTTTTAACTGCGGCTAGCTTGATTTCTTCTTTTTGCTGTGCCAATTCTTCCCGAGTGCTTATGGCTTTAAATTTTGTTTGCATCTCTTGTAAAATAACATCGCGCTGAATTTTATCAGGAGCAAATTTCTCCAATTCTTTCCCTGCTTCCTGCAAGTAAACCATTGCTGCATAATCCGTCAGCTTTTTCTCCAAATCTTTTGCAATGTTAACAAGCCCTTCTGCATCCTGATTTTGTACCGCTTCACTCATTTTTTTAGCCGCAGAAATGAGGTGTTGGTTTGTCTCTGGATTTTGCAAGGCCGCCTTAAACTCATCGATGCGTAGATTACAAACTGCTAATGCGTCATTAAATTTTTCATATTGTGCGACTTGGCGCTCTGCTATGGCCCGCTGTTGCAGTTGCTGCTCGAGGCTGGATTCGGCAGCATGTTGGCTTAAATTGCTGAGTTTTTCCCACATGTTGGCCAAATGTTCGCTGAGATTTGCTGAGGCAACACCCTTTTGCAGTTTGTCACCTTCCTGAATAGCCCAATTTTTTATGCTGGCAATTTCCCCTCGATGAATTTGATAATCGCTTTTCGAGCAATTTTGTTTAATCAGCGCATCCAAATGGCTTAATTGCAGCAACAGCTCCTGAATTTTTGCTGTATTAATATCATTTTTTGAAGCCAGACTTTTTGTTTTTTCATCCACCAAAGCAATATCAATTACAGGTTTTGCATGGAAATAATGCACCCCATCTTTTTTAACATGGCCTTCGTAAGTCATTTGTGTGGGAGGGATTAAAAATTCTCTTTCTTCTGGGTAACGGGATAAAGGAGCTACATACTTACCTTTCAGATCAGTATAGGTAATGGCCACCTGATCTTTAAACGTATGGGCCGGCTCTTCGGCAGTGCTGATAAACCCGCGCAACACTTCAGCACCACCTTCTTCACTTATTTTAATGCGATTTGCCAATACATCCTGACTATATATACCCTCATAGCGGAATGCACCATCTATCGCGACATTGGGGGCTTTTCCTAATGCAAATCCGCATAAGGCACTATGCACAATCACGTCGCGTATTTCCGCGTTCGTTTTAGTCGAAAAATCGTAATAGCCGCGTAAAAAAGGATTCATTTTTTCATAGTAATCCGTGGTGTATATGTTAAGCGCCAGTTTTTCCGCATAACTGGTATCTTTAAAAATATTATTTTTATCCTGTTGCTTAAAATACGCATCTTCAGGAAATTCCTCATCCTCATTTTCCGGCTTGACTTGTGAATCATTGCGGCAATAAGTTTCATACCGGTTTAAATCAAATTGGTTAAAGGTCAAGTGATCCAAATTGGCATGGGCTACAATTTCTGTCAGATCATAGCGTTTATTACGAAATTCAAGAATGTGGTGGTTTGCATCTTGTTTGTAATCAAATTTTTCGCCAGCGATTAACCGCCGTGTTAGTTCCTCGTATTCATACGTGTATTTTGATTTAGGCAAGGGCCCCATTTCTGGCAAATAGGCAACCTTATTATTAAGTTGCTTAAATGAATCGACCACATCGATGACATTACCTTGGGTAAACCCCTCGGCTACCTTCGCAGCAACCTCAGATTTGGCAACTTTTGGCGGGGAAGATATCTTACCCGCCGAAAGAGTAGCAACCGGCGTTTTGGATAAGTCAGACAAAGCCGGCACATATCCTTTATCGGGATTTTTATGCTTTAACGCCATTAAGGCGGCCATATCCTTAACAGAATCTGTCTGAAACACTTCCTGCAAATAAGAAAAAGCAGCATCCTTATGTTTTGGTTTGTATTTGGAAAGATTACTGTTATATACCATCCAGGCATATTCCACCCGCTCTGCTTCGGTGGCTTTTTTCTTAAATTCGTCTGGTTTTAACAAACTCTCCTTCTTCAAGGTCTTATTGATGGTGTAACCCATGATTTTGGTTACCATAGGAATTCACAATAGCAGGTGGCAATAATAATTATGTATATTATTTGAGCAAATATGTCAATTTAATTCCTATATGTTAATATTATATTAAGCTTTATACTATAAACTAACAGTATGATATTTTTTAAACATGGGGCGCTAAATGCCAACTTCTCCTAAAAAAGATTGCCTAAAGGAAATTACCAAAAACTTTCTGATTGAATTGGAAAAATTGGAAAAAATAAGCACTCATACTAACAATATTAACTTCTATTCCTCATGGTTCGTTTCCAATGCAGATGTACACAGGATTCGTGCCAGGCAGGCTGTTGTGGATGAAATTTTTAAGCCCATTCATTCAGAAATTTTTAAATTAACGGAAAATGAAAAACCTGATTTTTTTCCTGTTAATTTTAACCAAGAGCAAAAAATTGCTTTAATACAAAACCGTATTAACTTACTACCAGAGCAACAAGCTGGTGTTATTCTTGGCAATTTTATGAAAAGTACGGAGGAAATTGTCAATGCATCGGTCGTTGAGCGCAGCAAAATCATCGACTCGACTATGGGCATGACGGGCATGGATGAGAGAAAAAGTGCACTTAAAGAACATTCATTGAGTGATAATTGGGTTTTTACCTTCCTTGCAAAATTGGTAAAAATTATTCGCGAAAAACTGGGTACTAAAACCACTTCGGAAACCTTGTTGGAGGAATCGCGCGACAAAGCGGCCAAAAATTTGAATCTTCCTGAAACCTTAAGCATGTATAAAGAATATCTTGCTGGCATGCTTAAAAAGGAAGGGTTGATGAATGAGGAAGGAAAGTTCATCGCCTCTACAGCCACTGCACCGCAACACCAACGTCTTATCGATAACTATAATCGCGTTGCGGCTCTACACGAGCAGATTAAGGATAACCAATTAACCAATGAAGATAAAACAAGGATACGAACCGTTATTGAACAATGCAAACCGAACTCTGATGCAAAGGAGCAAGGATTTATAGAAAAAATTACGGTGAAATTGAATGATGATTTTAAATTAAAGTATCAACAAGCCACTAAAGAAGCGGTGCACTCCGTTGAAGAAAAAAATAACAACTCCCTGAGCTTATAATAAAGATACAATAACAGCTAGTTTTTCCCACGGCGTATAGTTCCTTCACAATGATTGGCTCCCCCATTTATAGTGCAGCGTTATATGGCAGAGTCTTCTAGCAAACTTGTAACTTCTTTGCAATGTTTAAGCTTTATACCACTCCGAAAACTTGCCGGAATAAACCGTATGATTTTCTATAAAAAGCCTAAATCACGGAAATTTTCCGTGATTTTTATGAATATATACAGGAAAATTCCCAGACCAGATAACATTTCATCTTGCCGGTTTATACGCATGTTGTACGCATGGTTAATTAAATCCAATTTTAGTATCATGCGTAATTCTTTATAAAAAAATAAGGAATAAGTGAATGCATCCCGCCCCCGACACCCTCTATCCTATACCAGGCTCTGAACGAACCATTTTTTTGAAAAATATCGTTAAAAATCCTAATATTATTATCGGCGATTATACTTATTACGATGATCCGGTCGACATTTACAATTTTGAAAAAAACGTTTTATATCATTTTGATTTTATTGGCGACAAATTAATCATCGGCAAGTTTTGCCAAATCGCTGCCAATGTTAAATTTATGATGAATGGCGGCAACCATTATTTGGACGGATTTTCTTCATTCCCATTTATTATTTTTCAATCCTATTGGCCTGAAATCCCATTTATCCCTAATCGAAAAAAAGATACCGTAATTGGGAATGATGTGTGGATTGGATATGATGCAACCATTATGCCGGGGGTGAATATCGGCGATGGTGCAATTATTGGAACACGGGCAGTAGTGACAAAAGATGTTGCCCCTTATGAAATAGTAGGCGGCAACCCGGCGCAAGTGATCCGCAAGCGATTTGACGATGAAACCATCGATTTTTTACTCCAGTTGCAATGGTGGGATTGGCCGATTGAAAAGATAAGGCAACACGTATTGGCAATTATGGATGGCAACAAAAATGCATTGGCAGATTTGTTATAATGGCTAGACATCCTCATTTTACCCTGCGTGCAGCTGATCTTGAATCCATAGTGGAGTTATTCAAAGATACGGTGCACGGCGTTAACGCAAACGATTATACTTTAGAGCAATTAGCAGCCTGGGCACCACAACATATACACCATACTCAGGCCCGCTGGCAAAGTCTCTTAGGCAATATTGCTTTGGCTGCTGAAATCGATGGCCTATTGGTTGGATTTGCTGATTTAACGCACCATGGTTATCTTGATCGCTTGTTTGTCCATAAAAATTACCTGCGCCAGGGAATTGCCGCCCGATTAGTGAAGCAGCTGGAACAGCAAGCCATGGCCCATGAATTAAAAGAATTACAACAGAAGCAAGCATTACTGCCAAACCATTTTTCGAGCACTGCGGGTACCGAGTGCTTAATGCCCAAAACAAAAATGTGGATGGCATCACACTTTTAAATTATCTAATGGAAAAATATATTGGCATTTGATGCCACACAGCTCGCAAAGATTATTTAAAGATCTGCTGCTGCAAAGTTTAAACTGCTGCCGCAGCTGGATGCTTACCGAGTAATTCTGCCAGCAATTTTCCTGAATCTTCGTTTATTTTAGGGATTTTTGCTTGTGCTTCGGATATAAAACCCGCTGCCAGCGCATGAGCTGTAAACGCGAATAACGCATCAAAATACCCGTCAACATTCAAAAACCCAAGCGGTTTTTTCAGAAGACCTATTTTTATTGCATTCCAGGTTTCAAATGCTTCATCCAAAGTACCTATGCCACCGGGCATAACAAGAAAGGCATCCGCTTTTTGCTGCATCAGCAACTTTCTTTCCTGGATGGTTTCTACGATTAGCAACTCCTCCAGGGAGATTAATGGTGGCTCCTGTTCTATGAGGTGAGGCATGGTGATACCGGTTACCTTGCCTCCATACTGCTGTATAGTTTTCGCCAAAAGCCCCATTAACCCTGAACCAGAGCCTCCGTAAATCAAACATAAGTCAGCATCGGCAATTTGTTTTCCCAGTAATACAACAGCGTTTCTAAACTTGAGGTTATTGCTAGGTTTTGCCCCTAAATAGACGCATATAGATTTCATAAGCCTGAATTAATCGAGTATGAGATGCGCGCAGTATCAAAGTAAAAAAATTTTAAAGCAACCCTTTAACAGGAATTCGTGTTATAATTGCATTAAAAATAATCATACTGACTTTATCGGAATGAGCATCCTACAAGGAAATACATGAGTTTTAAAACATTGGGTTTAATAGAACCCTTACTTCTATCTCTTAGTGAATCAGGCTATCAAAAACCATCCCCCATACAATCGCAAGCAATTCCCGCAATTTTAAATGGAAAAGATGTATTAGCTTCGGCGCAAACCGGCACAGGGAAAACGGCAAGTTTTGTACTCCCTTTATTACAATTACTGCAGAGCAAGCCGCGCGCCAAAAATAATCGTGTGCGCGCGCTAATCATGGCGCCGACGCGAGAATTGGCAGCACAGGTGCATCAAAGCATTTTGCAATATGGGCGTCATCTTTCCTTGCGCTCTGCTGTGGTGTTCGGCGGTGTTAAAATTAACCCGCAAATGATGAAATTACGCAGCGGCGTTGAACTTCTGGTGGCAACGCCAGGCCGCTTGTTGGATTTACACCAGCAACGTGCCATACAGTTTGATGAAATTGATGCGTTGGTTTTGGATGAAGCTGACCGCATGTTGGACATGGGTTTTATCCATGACATTAAACGCATCATTAGGCTATTGCCTAAAAATCGGCAAAATTTATTATTCTCAGCTACTTTTTCCGAAGAAATCAGAACTTTGGTAAAAGATATCCTGACTCAACCCGTCGAAATAGATGTTACCCCGCGCAATACGACAGTCGCTGCCATTAAACAAAAAATCCACCCAGTAGATAAAAGCCGCAAATCCGCACTGCTCAGTCATTTAATTCATAAAAATAAATGGGGGCAAACCCTGGTATTTTCACGCACTAAACATGGGGCAAATAAGCTGGTTAAACAGCTGGCTGAAGAACGTATTTATGCGGCAGCCATTCATGGCAATAAATCGCAATCGCAACGCACCAAGGCATTGGCAGATTTTAAATCAGGCGAGCTGCATGTTTTAGTAGCCACCGACATTGCAGCCCGCGGCATCGATATTGAACAACTGCCTTGTGTCGTCAATTTTGATTTACCGCAAGTCGCCGAAGATTATGTGCATCGAATTGGTAGAACAGGCCGGGCTGGCGCCGACGGACTTGCCGTATCGTTAGTAAGCGCCGATGAAATTGGCCAATTGAGTGCAATTGAAAAACTGATTCAACGTAAATTGGAACGAATTGAAATTGAAGACTTTGAGCCCAATCATAACTTGCCCAATTCAACACTTCCAACCCAGCCTAAAAAGAATGTGACATTGAGGAAAAAAATAGCTTCCGGAGGAAACAAAACTAAACGCAAATATTTTTCCAAATAAGGCGTCTGCAATTAACATTTCGGCGTGATAGCTTGGTTGGCATCATTTTTATGTTGATCCATTGGTAAAAGTTATAAATAATTCAGTTCTATGGCTATGCTTAGCAGTGCTCCTTATAGAGCCACTGAGCGACGTTATATGCATAAAACAATGGAGAGGCTGTGAGGACAATAACGTCAAAATTAAGCATTCCCTGGTTGCTAAGCTACATTTCTATTGCATCGGTTTCTGCGGTAATCATCACGCCAGCCTTACCTGAGATTGAACATGCATTTGCCTTAAATACGGCTGCTATTGAGTGGGTTGTATCGGCTTTTTTAATCGGTTATGTCTTAGGCCAATTAATTTATGGCCCTTTGGCTAATGTTTATGGCCGCTTAAAAGCGCTGCAATGGGGTCTTAATATCAATATCCTTGGCGTGCTGTTTTGTTTATTTGCCAGTTTTTATGCAAACTACCCATTACTGTTGATAGGACGCCTCATTACGGGTTTAGGATCTGCTGCAGGGCTTACCTGCACTTTTATGCTGATCAATGAATGGCTGCCGGAAGAGCAACGTAAAACAGCAACAGCTTACTCCATCTTATCTTTTGCGTTAGGCATTGGCTTTGCCGTATTACTAGGCGGCATTATTACTCAATATTCGCACTGGCAAGGTTGTTTTATTTTCCTCCTGCTGCAAGGATTACTCATGCGAGTAGGCATTCGTGTTTTTGATGAAACATTGATAGAAGCCAAATCGTTTCATATTCCCACCCTGCTTCGCGATTATGGACAAGCATTATTCTCCTTTAAACTCCTGGTTTTTTCTTTGATTTGGGGCGTTTGTTCCGCCGTAGGCTATTGCTATTCAGCAGCGGCCCCGCAGATTGCCCATCACTACTTAAACTTAACCGCATCCGAATACGGGTACTGGAATATAATCAACATTATCGGTATGTTAAGCGGCGGGATATCGGCTCGCTTTCTGATGCAGCGTTTTCGAACCATGCAGGTAATTGCCATGGGTTATATTGCTTGTTCCCTCGCATTGCTGAGTTTAGGCTTCATGCTTTATCTCAATCATTGCACCAGCCTTTGGTTTTTTACATCGACTTCCCTGCTTTATTGCTTTAGTTCTTATTTATATATCGGGGGTTCTTATATAGCTTCCAACGCCATTGAAGATAAAGCCAGCGCCTCTTCCATGATGAGCTTCCTCAGCATGAGTGTAGCAACATTAAGCGTGGTAGTGATGGGCTATCTTTCTGCCAATCCATTTTATGGTTTCTTAAGCATCTTGAGCGGCTTATTATTGTTAACTCTGCTGTTATTAATCTGCTATCAGATGAGGATAAGAAAAAATCGTCATGCACCGCATTCGTGATGGTTATATTTGGTAAGGGTTCTGGATGCTTTACAGTGACAGCGGGTCTGTTGCGAATTTCTTAATTATCTCAATCTTACCGTCGAAAGTGTCTAGCACTTCAAATCGCTTAAGAAAATATGATGGCTAGTGCTTTGAATTCTACTTAATGTAACAAGTTAGTATGTTAAGAAAATTTGATTTAAGTACATGCTAGCCGAGGGCTGTAACATCACCCCCGGTCTTTCATGCAACAAGAGTGGACTTGCTTATGGTTGGACTATGCTTCCACTCCGTGTTCTTTAAAGCTTAACAACACCTAATAGTTCAGAATAATAAAACTTTTGTGTGGTAAAATCAACATAAATTGAACTATTTTTTAAAAAAAATTAAATAGTTCAATTTATGTTTTAAAATTTATAGGTATATTGATGAAATCGAAGCCAATTAAGATATAATGCTTAGGTCAGCTGAGGATAAAAATGTAGAAATGAAAAAAAATAATTTTGCTGATCGTTTAAATCTTTGTCTTGATAAGGAAGGCTTTCCCCCAAAAAATAAGGGACGCATCCAATTACTTGCAGAAATGGTGGGGCTTTCCCATAGAGGAGCCAGTAAATGGATAAATGGGGAAAGCGTTCCTCCCAGGAAAAAATATACGGCTCTTGCTAAGAAACTCAATGTCTCAGAACATTGGCTTCGAACTGGCGAGGGCTCAATGTATATCTCTAGGCAGTCTGCAAATAAATTACATCATTCTTACGAAATTGAGGTAAATATTTATGACGTTGATAGTTTTCTACATAATACACAAGTCGTTGGAACGCTAAAATGTTCATTACCCCATGAGGGACCTTTTTTTGGAATTTCTTTAGACTCAGAAGCTATGTCACCCAGATTTCCTAAGGGTTGTCTTATAATATTCGACGAATGTGAGGCAAAAGATGGGGATTTTGTGCTTGTAAGGTTTAAAGAATTTCCCAACCCAATTTTTCGACAGCTATTAATTGCCGGGGGAATTTTATATTTACAGGCACACAATCCAAAATTTGACAGGTTAGTTTTAACAAGTAATGAACAAATTTTAGGGAGATTAGTGCAGGCTATCTTATCTTTTGGTGAACCCTATAATTAATACTGTAAACCCTCCTTTTTTAGTGCCAAGCTAAACTAGAGGTTTCCGGGTTTCTGTTTAATCGGTATTGAACAGGCGTCATGCTGTTTAAAGCTTGATGTGTAAACCCTCCTTTTTTAGTGCCAAGCTAAACTAGAGGTTTCCGGGTTTCTGTTTAATCGGTATTGAACAGGCGTCATGCTGTTTAAAGCTTGATGCGGTCGTTCCTCGTTATATTCTTTGATCCATGCTTCTGTGATCTCTCTCACCTCCGTTAAGTAAAGAAGGAAGATTCAAATCGATGGCTATTCCCAACAATTCCCGATTAAAATCGTCGACAACATTGAAGGGGTCGTCTCAGAAAACGGAAAAAATCGTACGCTAAGCACCGCAAAGAAACTCGTGATGGACAGGCACGCTACGGTCGCGGGTCGTGCCTGCCCATTGCTCAGTTGCCCTTGACGCGCAACAGTGTCAGCGTACCGGCAGCCATCAACACGGCCGCCAGCCCGAAACCGACCACAGGCGAGACCGCCGTCCACACCACGCCGACCGAGGCGCTGGAAATGAACTTGGCAGCGCCATTGACGGTGCCCAGCGCGCCATAGCTCATCGCCAGCGTGTCCGGCTGCACCATCTCGGCCGTCACGGTGGACTCCAGCGCTTCCTGGACCGCCACGTACAGACCGGCAATGAAGAACACCCCGGCCAGCAGCGGCACGCTGGCTATGCCCAGCCAGAATGCGAGCGCCGTCAGCACCGCCGTCAGTGTGCCCAGCACATAACCGGCAATCAGCACCGGCAAGTGGCCGACACGATCCGCCAGCACGCCCACTGGGTAGGAAACAGCGACCTGCACGAGGTTGCGCCACACATAGAGAAGGCCAGCCACCTGTGCCGCCTGGATAACGCCCAGCGAGGGGGTCAGCAAGGTCGTGGCCGCCAGGATCAACAGGCTGTGCGAGAAATCACCGATGCCAAAGATGCCGACCGCGCCGAGATAGCGTTTGAACCGGGCGGGCAGGCCACGCAGCGAGCTGAAGAACTTCAGGGCCGGGTTGGGCGAATGCTCCGGGTCTTTGACCAGCGTGAGAAACGCCAGCACGGCTAAGACACCCGGAATCACCGACAGCCATAATACGAGCCGGAAGGGTCCAGCCGTGTCGCTCCAATGAATGCCTTGCGCCCAACCCAGCAGCGCGACGCCCAGCAAGGGGCCGATCACCGCACCCACGGTGTCGGCAGCCCGGTGAAAGCCGAAGGCGCGGCCACGCGTTTCCGGCGACACGGCCTGGATAACGATGGCATCACGCAGCGGGCCGCGCAGCCCTTTGCCGAACCAGGACACGATGCGCCCCAGCAGCAGGAGGGGCCAGCCAGCCGCCAGCGCGATCAGCACCTGCCCCAACGGGGTCAGTCCGTAGCCGACCATCACAAAGAGCTTGCGGTGTCCCAGCTTGTCGGCGATGTAGCCAGACACCATCTTGGTGAATGCGGCGATGGCGTCGGCAATGCCTTCGATGAGGCCAAGCACGGCGGCGGGAATGCCGAGTACGGCCAGAAAGCCAGGCAGGATGACCGTGGTGGTTTCGTAGCAGAAATCCCCCAATGAGCTCGTGATCCCCGCACCTGCGACGGTGCGGTTGAGCCAGCGTTTCGGCGGATCATCCGTTGACGTCGTCATTGTGGTTGTCCTTTTCTGCATGTTGCCAGAAGGTCCAACTCTGGCGTGTAGGCAGCGGTTTTCACGTCGAACATCCCGAGCAAGGTGTGAAACAGGTGATCGTGACTTACCGGTGCCCGAGAGGCATGAGTTTGCATACAGGCTTGGTCGGCATAAACCTGACTCGACTGCCACCAGATCATCGGCACCTTGATCTGCTCATCCGGCGCGATGACGTAAGGTATGCCATGGAGATACAGGCCTTTCTCGCCGAGCGATTCCCCATGATCGGAAACGTACAGCAGCGCCGTGTCGTGTGAGCGGATGCCGGACAGCAGGTCAATGGTACGGGCAAGCACATGATCGGTGTAAAGCACGGCGTTGTCGTAGGTGTTCACCAAGGCTTCATGCGAACAGCTGGCCAGATCGGTGGTGTCGCAGGTTGGCGACCAGCGTCGGTAGCTTGCGGGATAGCGCTGGAAATACGCTGGGCCGTGATTGCCCAGCATATGCAGAACGATCAGCATATCGCTGCGGCTTGTTGTTATCTTCTCGGCCAACCCTTCGAGCAGAATTTCATCCAGGCAGCGCTCGCCATGGCACAGTGTGGGATGGCCTGCCGAAGACAGGTTTTCAAAGGGCAGTCCATCACAGACGCCTTTACAGCCCGACTGGTTATCGCGCCAGAGAATGTTGACGTCACTACGGTTTAAGGGGTCGCCTCAGAAAACGGAAAATAAAGCACGCTAGGCCCTTACTTACCCAGATGTTTGACTGTTCGTGGCACTTTCACCATGGCAATTGCAATTGCCCAACCCTTGCAAAATGCCGCACGCCTCTACAGATCGAGAGCCAGAACACTTCTCGCGCAAATCAACCAAGTGCCGTTTTAACTGCAACAGCGCGGACACACGCATTTCCACCTGTTGAATATGGGCCTCCAGCAGCGTGTTGACCTCCCCACAGTCCTGCATCGGGTTGTCTCGCAGACCCAGCAATGCGCGAATCTCGCTCAACGTCATGTCGAGCGAACGGCAATGACGAATGAACTGCAAACGCTCGATGTGCACATCGCTGTACAACCGAAAGTTGCCACCACTTCGCGCTGGCTTCGGCAGCAGCCCTTCCTTTTCGTAGTAGCGGATGGTCACGACCTCGCACCCAGAGCGCTTGGCGAGGTCGCCAATTCTGATTTCCATGCCTCAATCTCCATTTTTCACTTGACTCTATAGCGACTATAGAGTTTTTAATGGAGGCTGAATAGACGATTTGAAGGAGTTATCCATGAGCGAATGCGCTTCAAAGGGGTGTGGCTGCACGACTGAGCCGATCATCCAACCCACGGCACCGGCCCCGCTGGCAACCGGATCGGCTCAAGCGGTGTACCGCATCGAGAACATGGATTGCCCGACCGAAGAGGCGCTGATCCGAAGCAAACTGGCCGGTCTGGCGGGTGTGGTTGGTCTTGAGTTCAACCTGATGCAGCGTACCTTGGCCGTGCGGCACGAATTGCCTTCGCTGTCTCCCGTTGAGCAGGCACTGAAGGCCATCGGCATGCAAGCTGTGCGCATGGATCAGGCGTCGGCCGGGCAGACGACCAAGCTGTCCATTGCCAAGATGGATTGCCCGACCGAAGAGGCGTTGATCCGCAACAAGCTCGGCACCGTGGCCGGGGTTGCCAATCTCGATTTCAACCTGATGCAGCGCACGTTGTCGGTACGCCATGCTGACGGGGTTCTGCCGGATGTGCTTGTGGCACTACAAGCACTCGGATTCGAGGCGCAGGTCGAGGACAAGGCCGTGGCCGCGTCGCCATCCGCGTCCCCTGTGACAACGCCGACCAACTGGTGGCCGCTCGGCATTTCCCTCATCGCTGCATCGGCGGCCGAAGCGGTCTACTGGTTCCACGACGGCAATCATTGGTCAGTCGTCATTCTGGCGCTTGTCGCGGTCTTGACGGGGGGGCTGTCCACCTACAAGAAGGGGTGGATCGCGCTCAAGAACCGTAACCTCAACATGAACGCCCTGATGTCGATTGCCGTCACGGGTGCTATGTTCATCGGCCACTGGCCCGAAGCTGCGATGGTAATGGTGCTCTTCGCGCTGGCCGAGGTGATCGAGGCCAAGTCATTGGATCGCGCCCGTAACGCCATCCGTGGGCTGCTCGACCTGACCCCGGAACAGGCCACGGTGCAACAGGCTGACGGCACATGGCGCGAGGTGAGCGCCAAGCAAATCGCCATTGGCAGCCGAGTCCGGGTCAAACCGGGCGAGCGCATCGCGCTCGATGGTGAGGTGCTAGAGGGCCGCTCTACGGTCAACCAAGCCCCGATCACGGGTGAAAGCCTCCCGGTCGAGAAATCTCCCGGTGATCCGGTGTTCGCTGGGACGATCAACGAATCCGGCTCGTTCGAATACCGCGTCACTGCCGTGGCCAGCAGTTCCACTTTGGCCCGCATCATTCACGCGGTAGAGGCTGCGCAAGGTAGCCGTGCACCGACCCAGCGTTTTGTCGATCAGTTCGCCCGCTGGTACACGCCCCTCGTTTTCGCCCTGGCCATCGCCGTTGCACTGCTGCCCCCGCTTCTCATGGGCGCGGCATGGATGGACTGGATTTACCGTGCATTGGTTCTGCTGGTGGTCGCCTGCCCGTGCGCACTGGTGATCTCTACACCGGTCAGCATCGTCAGCGGCCTGGCCGCCGCCGCTCGCCACGGCATTCTCATCAAAGGTGGCGTCTATCTGGAAGAAGGCCGCAAGCTGCGCTGGCTGGCTCTGGACAAGACCGGCACGATCACGCACGGCAAGCCCGCACAGACCGACTTTGTCACATGGGGCAATGCACTCGCCTCCGATAGCCGCAGCATCGCTGCCAGTCTGGCGGCCCGCTCAGACCATCCTGTATCCAAGGCGGTGGCACAGGCTGCGCAGCGGGATGGAGTTGCCTTGCTCGACGTGGCCGAGTTCAGCGCGCTGCCCGGTCGGGGTGTGCAAGGCCAAATCGACGGGGAGACCTACTATCTGGGCAACCACCGAATGCTTGAAGAGCTGGGGCAGTGCACACCAGAGCTGGAGCAGCGCATCGCTGCGCTGGAAACCGCTGGCAAGACCGTCGTGATGTTGGTAGGCGCAAAAGGGGTACATGCCTTATTCGCCGTAGCGGACACCATCAAGGACAGCAGCAGGAGCGCTATCGCCGAGCTGCACGCACTGGGCATCAACACCGTGATGCTGACCGGCGACAACCCCCATACGGCACAGGCCATTGCCGCACAAGCCGGAATCGACCGTGCGCAAGGCAACCTACTCCCAGATGACAAATTGCGCGAAGTGGAGCAACTGGCCCGAAGCGGCAAGGTTGGCATGGTCGGTGATGGCATCAACGATGCACCGGCCTTGGCGCGTGCGGATATCGGCTTTGCCATGGGAGCCGCTGGCACCGACACCGCCATCGAAACGGCTGATGTGGCGCTGATGGACGATGACCTGCGCAAAATTCCGACCTTCGTGCGCCTGTCGCGTGCGACGGCGCAGGTGCTGATGCAAAACATTGTGCTGGCCCTTGGCATCAAGGCAGTCTTTCTGGTGCTCACCTTCACGGGTCACGCGACCATGTGGATGGCTGTGTTTGCTGACATGGGGGCCAGCTTGCTCGTCGTTGGCAATGGCTTGAGGCTGTTGCGCCGATGAGCTGGAAATTCTTTCTCTATGACTGGGGTGGTCTGAACATCGCGATGTTTCAAGCCATCAACACGGGTACGCCTGCCGCGCTGGGGCCGCTGGCGTGGTTCTTCAGCCTCGTGGGAAGTTACTGGACAGCGCCGCTGATGCTGCTGGGTCTGTGGTGGTGGTCGAAGTCGGCCACCAACCCGACGCATGGTAGGGCCGTTCGGCATCGCCTTATTGGTTTTAGCGCGGCCTTCTTGCTGGCGTTACTGGCCGCCACCATCTTGAAGCTATGGCTCGACTTTCCACGCCCGCCTGCCGTCCTTGGCGACATGGTGCGCGTCATCGGGGACATCGAGCTTCACTACAGCCTGCCCAGCGGGCATGCCACCTATGCCGCGCTGGTGGTCGGCGCGCTCTGGCCTTTGATAGGCCGTCGTGGCCGCATCGGCTTGGTGTTGTACGCCGCATTGGTCGGTTGGTCACGCATCGCAGCCGGAATGCACTTTCCTGCCGATGTGCTGGCGGGGTGGGTACTTGGATTGAGTTGCACGGCGCTCGCCGGGTGGCTGATGCCGCTGGCCGTCCCTGTGTGGCAATCGGCTCGCCGCACATCGACTTGGGTCTGGTTCGCAGTGGCCGCCAGTGCTGTCATGACCGATCAGCTCGCAAAGTTCGCCATCACCCGCACGTTTGCCTACGGTGAACAGGTCGAAGTCACGCCCTTCTTCAACTTCGTCCATGTCCTGAATCCCGGCGCGGCATTCAGCTTTCTGGCGAACGCTGGCGGCTGGCAACGTTACTTTTTCATCACGCTGGGCCTGGTCGTTTCTGCTTGGCTGGGACGCATGCTGTGCCAGCAATTGCCCCGTCTCGAAGCGATGGGATACAGCCTGATCCTCGGCGGTGCGCTGGGCAATGTCGCGGATCGTGTGCTGCGTGGACAGGTTGTTGATTTCCTTGACTTCCATTGGCGACTTGCGCACTGGCCCGCCTTCAACCTCGCTGATGTGGCGATAACTATCGGAGCGCTCTGCCTGTTCTTGACGGTTGTACCGAAAAGCAGTAAAGGCACAGAGGCCGAGGTGTCCGGTTAAGCTATACCCTAACTTGGCGTCAACCCATCCAAGCCATAAGCGTCAGAATAGAGTCGCCTTGCCAATTGTTTGACATAAGCCGGCAAAGGTCATAGAGTTATTCCTGACACATCCAATCAGGAAAACACCTTGCACGGTCAACGCATCGGTTACATCCGCGTCAGCAGCTTCGATCAGAACCCGGAACGGCAGCTTGAACACGTCCAGGTGGACAAGGTGTTCACCGACAAGGCGTCAGGCAAGGACACCCAACGTCCCGAGCTGGACCGTCTGCTCGCCTTCGTGCGTGAGGGCGACACCGTAGTGGTGCACAGCATGGATCGTCTTGCACGCAACCTGGACGATCTGCGCCGCTTGGTGCAGGGCCTCACCCAGCGCGGCGTGCGCATCGCGTTCGCGAAGGAACACTTGACCTTCACCGGGGAAGACTCGCCGATGGCAAACCTTATGCTGTCAGTGATGGGTGCATTCGCCGAGTTCGAACGCGCCTTGATCCGTGAGCGTCAGCGTGAAGGCATCGCGCTCGCCAAGAAACGCGGAGCGTACCGAGGCCGCAAAAAGGCGCTTTCGCCGGATAGGGTGGCCGAGTTGCGGCAGCGTGCAGCCGCTGGCGAGAAAAAGGCCCACCTCGCCCGCGAGTTCGGCATCAGCCGCGAGACCTTGTACCAATACTTAAGAACGGACGACTGACCATGCCCCGCCGCTCCATCCTGTCCGTCGCTGAGCGGGCCAGCCTGTTGGCCTTACCCGATACCGAAGATGAGTTGATCCGGCTCTACACCTTCAGCGAGGCCGACCTGTCGTTGATTCGCCAGCGGCGCGGCGACGCGAACCGGCTCGGTGTAGGGGTGCAGTTGTGCTTGCTGCGCTTTCCTGGTCAGGGACTGCTTCCCGATGCCACAGTGCCTGTGTCCTTGCTGCAATGGATCGGACGGCAACTGCGCACTGATCCCGCATGCTGGCCGCTGTACGCCGAGCGCGATGAAACCCGGCGCGAACACCTGCTCGAACTGCGGGCATACCTGGGCATGGTGCCGTTCGGTTTGGCCCATTACCGCCAGGCCGTCAAAGCAACGACCGAGCTGGCCTTGCAGACGGATAAGGGCATCGTGTTGGCTGCCAGCGTCCTTGACGCGCTGCGCCACCGGCACATCATCTTGCCGACGCTGGATGTCGTCGAGCGCGTCTGCGCCGAGGCCATCACCCGCGCCAACCGGCGCATCTATGAAGCCCTGTCCGAGCTGCTGTCGAGCGGGCACCGGCATCGCCTCGACGATCTGCTGAAACGTCGTGACAACGGCAAGACGACTTGGCTGGCCTGGCTGCGCCAGTCGCCTGTCAAACCGAACTCCCGTCACATGCTCGAACACATTGAGCGGCTCAAGGCGTGGCAGGCGCTCGACCTGCCTTCCGGCATCGAGCGGTCAGTACACCAGAACCGCCTGCTCAAGATCGCCCGCGAGGGTGGCCAGATGACGCCCGCCGACCTGGCCAAGTTCGAGCCGCAGCGTCGTTACGCGACCCTGGTGGCGCTCGCCATCGAGGGCATGGCCACCGTCACCGACGAGATCATTGACCTGCACGACCGCATCCTGGGCAAGCTGTTCAACGCCGCCAAGAACAAGCATCAGCAGCAGTTCCAAGCGTCCGGCAAGGCGATCAATGCCAAGGTGCGATTGTTCGGCCGCATCGGTCAGGCGCTGATCGAGGCCAAGCAAGCTGGCCGCGATCCGTTCGCCGCCATCGAGGCCGTCATGTCCTGGGACGCCTTCGCCGAGAGCGTCACCGAAGCTCAGAAGCTCGCGCAGCCCGAGGACTTCGATTTCCTGCACCGCATCGGCGAGAGCTACGCCACGTTGCGCCGCTACGCGCCAGAATTCCTTGCCGTGCTCAAGCTGCGGGCCGCGCCCGCCGCCAAGGACGTGCTCGATGCCATCGACGTGCTGCGCGGCATGAACAGCGATAACGCTCGCAAGGTGCCCGCTGATGCGCCGACCGGCTTCATCAAGCCGCGCTGGCAGAAGTTGGTGATGGCCGACGCCAGTATCGACCGGCGCTACTACGAGCTGTGCGCACTGTCAGAACTCAAGAACTCGCTGCGCTCGGGCGACATCTGGGTACAGGGGTCGCGCCAGTTCAAGGACTTCGAGGACTACCTAGTGCCGCCCGCGAAGTTCGCCAGCCTCAAGCTGGCCAGCGAATTGCCGCTGGCCGTGGCTACCGATTGCGACCAGTACCTGAATGAGCGGCTGACGTTACTGGAAACACAGCTTGCCACGGTCAACCGCATGGCGGCAGCCAACGACCTGCCGGATGCCATCATCACCGAGTCGGGCCTGAAGATCACGCCGCTGGATGCGGCAGTGCCCGACACCGCGCAGGCACTGATTGACCAGACAGCGATGATCCTGCCGCACGTCAAGATCACCGAACTGCTGCTTGAAGTCGATGAATGGACGGGCTTCACCCGGCACTTCACGCACCTGAAATCCGGCGACTTGGCCAAGGACAAGAATCTGCTGTTGACCACCATCCTTGCCGATGCAATCAACCTTGGCCTGACCAAGATGGCCGAGTCCTGTCCCGGCACGACCTACGCCAAGCTGGCGTGGCTGCAAGCCTGGCATACCCGCGACGAAACCTACTCGACGGCGCTGGCTGAACTGGTCAACGCCCAATTACGGCATCCCTTCGCTGGGCATTGGGGTGACGGCACTACATCATCATCGGACGGCCAGAACTTCCGAACCGGGAGCAAGGCCGAGAGCACCGGGCATATCAACCCGAAGTACGGCAGCAGCCCTGGGCGGACTTTCTACACCCACATCTCCGACCAGTACGCGCCGTTTCACACCAAGGTGGTCAACGTCGGCGTGCGCGACTCGACCTATGTGCTCGACGGCCTGCTGTACCACGAATCCGACCTGCGTATCGAGGAACACTACACCGATACGGCGGGCTTCACCGATCACGTCTTCGCCCTGATGCACCTCTTGGGCTTCCGCTTCGCGCCGCGCATCCGCGACCTGGGCGACACCAAGCTCTACATTCCGAAGGGCGAAGCCGCCTATGACGCGCTGAAGCCGATGATCGGCGGCACGCTCAACATCAAGCACGTCCGCGCCCATTGGGAAGAAATCCTGCGGCTGGCTACCTCGATCAAGCAGGGCACGGTGACGGCCTCGCTGATGTTGCGCAAGCTCGGCAGCTATCCGCGCCAGAACGGCTTGGCCGTCGCCTTGCGCGAGCTGGGACGCATCGAGCGCACGCTGTTCATTCTGGACTGGCTACAAAGCGTGGAACTGCGTCGCCGCGTGCATGCCGGGTTGAACAAGGGCGAAGCCCGCAACGCGCTGGCCCGTGCCGTGTTCTTCAACCGCCTGGGCGAAATCCGCGACCGCAGTTTCGAGCAGCAGCGCTACCGGGCCAGCGGCCTCAACCTAGTAACGGCGGCCATCGTATTGTGGAACACGGTCTATCTGGAGCGGGCGGCGAACGCCCTGCGCGGCCACGGTCAAGCCGTCGATGACGGCCTGTTGCAGTACCTGTCGCCACTCGGCTGGGAACACATCAACCTGACCGGCGATTACCTCTGGCGTAGCAGCGCCAAGATCGGCGCGGGGAAGTTCAGGCCGCTACGTCCGCTCTCCGGGTCTTAGCGTACGATTTTTTCCGTTTTCTGAGACGACCCCTTGAATGTTCGAAAGCGCTTGCCTGTCATCAGTGAATCAGACATAAAATCAGCTGACCAAGTGATTTTAGGTGTCTGGAAAAACTTTATCAGGCAAATTACCTGCTGGTAAAGATTGAGGTTGCACAAGCATTAGGCTCTAAACCTGAACCTACTCAGGTTATATGGTCAAGACAATCAGCCAATTAGTACGAGTTAGCTTCACACATTACTGCGCTTCCACACCTCGCCTATCAACGTCGTAGTCTTCAACGGGCTTCATGGGAAAACTCATCTCGAGGGAGGCTTCCCGCTTAGATGCTTTCAGCGGTTATCCCGTCCAAACTTAGCTACCCGGCAATGCAACTGGCGTCACAACCGGTACACCAGAGGTTTGTCCACTCCGGTCCTCTCGTACTAGGAGCAGCTCCTCTCAATTTTCCTACGCCCACGGCAGATAGGGACCGAACTGTCTCACGACGTTCTAAACCCAGCTCGCGTACCACTTTAAATGGCGAACAGCCATACCCTTGGGACCTGCTTCAGCCCCAGGATGTGATGAGCCGACATCGAGGTGCCAAACACCGCCGTCGATATGAACTCTTGGGCGGTATCAGCCTGTTATCCCCGGAGTACCTTTTATCCGTTGAGCGATGGCCCTTCCACTCAGAACCACCGGATCACTAAGACCTACTTTCGTACCTGCTCGAGCCGTCGCTCTCGCAGTCAAGCACCCTTTTGCCTTTACACTCTTGGTACGATGTCCGACCGTACCGAGGGTACCTTTGTGCTCCTCCGTTACTCTTTGGGAGGAGACCGCCCCAGTCAAACTACCCACCATACACTGTCCTCGTCCCAGATAATGGAACCAAGTTAGAACCTCAACAACAACAGGGTGGTATTTCAAGGTCGGCTCCATGCAAACTAGCGTTCGCACTTCATAGCCTCCCACCTATCCTACACAGTTATTGTCAAAGTCCAGTGCAAAGCTGTAGTAAAGGTTCACGGGGTCTTTCCGTCTAGCCGCGGGTATACGGCATCTTCACCGCAATTTCAATTTCACTGAGTCTCGGGTGGAGACAGTGTGGCCATCGTTACGCCATTCGTGCAGGTCGGAACTTACCCGACAAGGAATTTCGCTACCTTAGGACCGTTATAGTTACGGCCGCCGTTTACCGGGGCTTCGATCAAGAGCTTCTCCTTTCAGATAACCCCATCAATTAACCTTCCGGCACCGGGCAGGCGTCACACCCTATACGTCTTCTTACGAATTTGCAGAGTGCTGTGTTTTTATTAAACAGTCGCAGCCACCTGGTCTCTGCGGCCTCCACCAGCTTCATTGCGTAAAGCAACTAACCAGCAAAGGCGTACCTTCTCCCGAAGTTACGGTACCATTTTGCCTAGTTCCTTCACCCGAGTTCTCTCAAGCGCCTCAGTATGCTCTACTTGTCCACCTGTGTCGGTTTCCGGTACGGTTCTCTATAAGCTATCGCTTAGAGGCTTTTCCTGGAAGCGTGGCTTCAATGACTTCTCCGCACACCTAAGTGTCAGAACCGCTTCGCACCTCAGAGTATGATAGAACGGATTTACCTATCCTATCCCCCTACATGCAAGCACCAGGACTACCAACGCCCGGCTCACCTAGCCTTCTCCGTCCCCCCTTCGCACTTATAAAAAGTCCAGGAATATTAACCTGGTTCCCATCGACTACGCGTCTCCGCCTCGCCTTAGGGGCCGACTCACCCTGCTCCGATTAACGTCGTGCAGGAAACCTTGGACTTCCGGCGTGAAGGTTTTTCACCTTCATTATCGTTACTCATGTCAGCATTCGCACTTCTGATATCTCCAGCACACTTCTCAATGCACCTTCACAGACCTACAGAACGCTCCCCTACCACATCGCATTCGCGACATCCGCAGCTTCGGTGTATGGTTTTAGCCCCGTTACATCTTCCGCGCAGGCCGACTCGACCAGTGAGCTATTACGCTTTCTTTAAAGGGTGGCTGCTTCTAAGCCAACCTCCTGGCTGTCTATGCCTTCCCACATCGTTTCCCACTTAACCATAACTTCGGGACCTTAGCCGACGGTCTGGGTTGTTGCCCTCTCCACGACGGACGTTAGCACCCGCCGTGTGTCTCCCGTGGTCCAATTAGCCAGTATTCGGAGTTTGCATCGGTTTGGTAAGCCATGACAGCCCCCTAGCCGAAACAGTGCTCTACCCCTGGCAATCATCCACAAGGCGCTACCTAAATAGCTTTCGGGGAGAACCAGCTATCTCCGAGCTTGATTAGCCTTTCACTCCTAGCCACACCTCATCCGATAATTTTTCAACATTACCCGGTTCGGACCTCCAGTTGGTGTTACCCAACCTTCATCCTGGACATGGCTAGATCGCCCGGTTTCGGGTCTACTCCCAGCGACTAACGCCCTATTCAGACTCGATTTCTCTACGGCTCCCCTATAAAGTTAACCTCGCCACTGAAAGTAACTCGCTGACCCATTATACAAAAGGTACGCAGTCACTAAGCCTAAGCCTAGCTCCCACTGCTTGTACGCAAACGGTTTCAGGTTCTATTTCACTCCCCTCTCCGGGGTTCTTTTCGCCTTTCCCTCACGGTACTGGTTCACTATCGGTCAGTAAGTAGTATTTAGCCTTGGATGATGGTCCACCCATATTCAGTCAGAATTTCACGTGTCCCGACCTACTTGCTCGTGTGCTTAGTTCTTCATAACATCTACGTGTACGGGACTATCACCCCCTACGGTCAACTTTCCCAAGTCGTTCCACTTCATGTCATGATAAATCACACCAGGCTCTTCCCCCTTCGCTCGCCGCTACTAAGAGAATCTCGTTTGATTTCTTTTCCTCTAGGTACTTAGATGTTTCAGTTCCCCAGGTTCGCTCTCATAACCTATGTATTCAGTCATAAGTGACACCATTCACATGGTGCCGGGTTCCCCCATTCGGACATCTTCGGATCATCGCTCGTTTCCAGCTCCCCAAAGCTTTTCGCAGGATTCCACGTCCTTCTTCGCCTCTTACTGCCAAGGCATCCACCGTTTGCGCTTCTCTTCTTGACCATATAACCTCAGTATCCTCAGTCATATAGCCCATTACCGCAATATACATCTACTCACGTAAACGCATACCACGACGCTTGTGTTTACCTCAATCT